>NZ_LFRI01000285.1 GCF_001447195.1 Aquabacterium parvum
CTTCATCGTTGATGTGCGGCCCATCGTTGGAGATCCCGCCGAGGGGTTCATGGAGGTTTTCAAGTACGCCGTCAAGTTCAGCGATCAGCCGGTTGCCGATACATGGCATGCCTTTCAGACGCTCAAGGGGAAACGCATTCTTGGTTCTGCTGGGTGCTTCCGAGGTGTCGAGGTGCCGGAAGAGCTGACCGATGAGCCGCTCGATGAGCTGCCGTATGTCGAGCTGTTCTATCGCTATCTGCATGGAAAGGGCTACGCCGTTTCGCATGCGAA
>NZ_LFRI01000286.1 GCF_001447195.1 Aquabacterium parvum
CGAAGGGCGTTGCAGAGGGAGGGGTACCCGACCGGTCCACCTTCAAGCCAACCAGCGGAGCGATGGTCGCCGTCCTCCGCTGGTCTTCGCGTGCATTGCGTTTCGTGTGGCACTGCCTATCCTGCGCGGCCATCAACACCTTGAACTTTTCAAGCGGCGCAGTTTCCCTTGCCTGCGATCTGACTTCCTCCTAGAATCCAAAGCATCCGCTTTTGGATTTTGGAGGAATCATGAACTTTGACGAAGTAATCCAGCTTCAGGTGCTGAAGCTCA
>NZ_LFRI01000287.1 GCF_001447195.1 Aquabacterium parvum
AGCCGCTCGATGAGCTGCCGTATGTCGAGCTGTTCTATCGCTATCTGCATGGAAAGGGCTACGCCGTTTCGCATGCGAATCGCCCCAAAGCGGCGTAGCCGCCGAGGGATCAGACGGGTAGGGGATTGGCCTGGAATGCCGCTCCCCTGCCCTAACCAAGCCAACTACACAGGAGTTGAAATGGCTGGAATGAAGTCTATCGATGAAGCGCGCAATGTCCTCGAAGAGGCTGCGCTGATGACCACTGAGACGGTGAGGGCCTTCTACGGGATC
>NZ_LFRI01000288.1 GCF_001447195.1 Aquabacterium parvum
TGTGCCCCACCACCAACCTGCGCCTGAGATCCTGCAATTCGTCGTTCATCGCTACGTTCCCACGTTCATCTACGTGGGAACGTAGGCTGTCAGAGCACAGCCTTGGTGGCTAGGGTGGGGTTCAATGACCGCTTACCACCATCAGCAGGTGGGCTGCCTGTCCTTGAGGGCAGTCAGCAAACCATCCGGGCATGCGCAACAGCCGCTTGCCAACGCATGGGCGGGCTGCCCGTCCTCAAGGCGGCCAGCTCACCAGCGGCGCACTTCAACCAGGCCCAAGCATCTGGCAAACTCTGTGCAAATCACAAAGGGAGCGCCAATGAATGTCAGTGGCACATCGGCCTGCAGCACGCTCGTCGCGGGCTCTGCGCCCTCTCCTGCGCTCACCAGCCTAACTGGTCGTTGCAGGGGACGCCAATACGTCGCATCGCTTCGGCCACGCCAAGCGGGCGCCCCTGAACTTGGGCGTTAGGCCAATGCTGAACACCCCGCATGCACAGGCCAAGCAAGCCGCCTTCTCGGTGGCCCGACTACCGCCGCATAAACTGAACGCCTTCACGTCAACAAAGGCTGTCCCATGAGAGCGCTGATCGCACTGGTTGTTCTTGCATCGTCCGTCGCTGGTTGTGCCGTCTACACACCATCAGGCTCGGTCGTCATTGACCCCGCCGGCAGGCATGACTCGGGCGGCGGAAAGTTCTGCCCGCCTGGTCAAGCCAAAAAGGGCAACTGTTAACCATGCACTCGTGCGCCATCCACCAGCGCCTAACTGGGCGTTGCAGGGGACGCCAATACATCGCATCGCTTCGGCCACGCCAAGCGCGCGCCCCTGAACTTGGGCGTTAGGCCCCTCGAAAACACAAGCTCTGGCAGCTCAACATACATGCCTGCAGTCGAGTACCTCCGCGACGTCCATCTCGATCCCATTGAGGTCATCCGCGTTTTCAACGCGTCAGGAATCCAACGGCCAACGT
>NZ_LFRI01000289.1 GCF_001447195.1 Aquabacterium parvum
AGAACGGTGATGACCTGGCTGAACGCTTTAAGCACCTTCATAGAGCCCAGCGCGAGCTATGGAAACGCCGGCAACGTGGTCGCGGCTCTGTGCTCGATGGTGTTGTGGGCGCTGTTTGGTCATACGAAGTGAAGCGTGGAGACAACTCGGGCCAGTGGCACCCGCACCTGCACATGATCGCCTTGGCCGAGGTCGAGCCCAGCCAGGAGCGCTTGTCGCGGGATTGGCACCAGATCACCGGGGACAGCTTCATCGTTGATGTGCGGCCCATCG
>NZ_LFRI01000290.1 GCF_001447195.1 Aquabacterium parvum
CGATCAACCCCTCCTTGGACATGCCAAAGCGGCGCACATCGCCACCATGCTCACTCAAGCCTTCAGCGCGGATGGTGGTCAGGTCGTAGAAGACAACCGAGAGTTCTTCATCGATCAATGGGCGCAGCAGATGGGCCACCGTGTCATTGACGGCGACCTGGTGGTCCATGAGCGCATCCATGCTGCGCAGCAGTTGCTGGTGGCTGAGATTGTCGGCATCGACGCCCGGCATGCTCACGGTTTGCAGCCAGCGAAGCGTGCCCAGCTTGGAGTCGGCATCGCACAGGCGGTTGAAGACCATCACACGAATGGCCTGCTCAATGGGGGTGGTGTAACGGGCGCGTCGGAA
>NZ_LFRI01000291.1 GCF_001447195.1 Aquabacterium parvum
GCACCCGCACCTGCACATGATCGCCTTGGCCGAGGTCGAGCCCAGCCAGGAGCGCTTGTCGCGGGATTGGCACCAGATCACCGGGGACAGCTTCATCGTTGATGTGCGGCCCATCGTTGGAGATCCCGCCGAGGGGCTCATGGAGGTTTTCAAGTACGCCGTCAAGTTCAGCGATCAGCCGGTTGCCGATACATGGCATGCCTTTCAGACGCTCAAGGGGAAACGCCTTCTTGGTTCTGCTGGGTGCTTCCGAGGTGTCGAGGTGCCGGAAGA
>NZ_LFRI01000292.1 GCF_001447195.1 Aquabacterium parvum
CCAATCGCAATAATGGCCATGGACTTCCCCTTCCGAGTGAATTGATGAGATTCGCAACCCCATCGTGGCACTTCGATGCCGTTTGCCGCAATACGCGGCTAGCTCGGGACGGGGAAGTCCCTTTCATTCGTTAGGCGTCGTAGCATATTCGCCATGCGTAGCGTGATTCTTCGAACTACCAGTCAGTTTTCTATAGTCGGCCCTTTGGTAGGCGGGGCACTCTACTTCGTCCCAATGGTGCTTCTGGATCGCGCGTGGATTCATACATCCGCAATTGAGTCCGCGATAACCGCAACTTTCATCGCTTGCGTGATGTTCTCGTATCTCTTTGGGCTTGTGCCGGCTGCATTGACCGGAGCGCTGCTCGGCACAATGCGCCACAACAAGAGTCAATCTACGTGGGCCATTTGTGCGGCACTGGTTGGACTTCTTGTAGGGGGCACGGCAGGTGCCTGCATTGACATCTACAACACAGGTCCGTCCGGTTCATTCTTGCCAACCAGTGCTGCATTTATAGGTGCTCCATCCTGCATCTCTGCGTTGGTTTGCTCTTACATTTTTCGGCCAATTGCCTCATGAAACCAAACCGCCGCCTAACTAGGCGTTGCAGGGGACGCGAATACATACGATCGCTTCGGCTATGCCAAGCGGGCGCCCCTGAACTTTGGCGTTAGGCCCTCGCGTGAATACGTCGCTTGCACAGGCCAAGCGAGCCACCTCCTCGGTGGCTACTCGCAGCCAGGCATGCGCCTCTTGGTTCGCGCAAGGTCTCGTGGCATGCTCGCATTCAAGCTGGCATCAGCCAAGCATTCAACACACAGGGAATCATGCACATGCCGCCTCATGCCACCATCGGCCTAACTGTGCGTTGCAGGGGACGCCTCCACCAGTGCACGCTTCGGCCATGCCAAGCGCGCGCCCCTGAACTTGGGCGTTAGGCCAATGCTGAACACCCCGCATGCGCAGGCCAAGCGAGCCGCCTTCTCGGCGGCAGCAATCAGCCGGGCATGCGGTTCTTGGTTCGCGCAAGGGCTCGTGGCATGCTTGCGCTCAAACGGGCCATCGGCTCGGCAATCAACACACAGGGGCCTCATGCACAAGCTGCCGTTCACCTGCCACCAGCCTAACTGGGCGTTGCACACGGACGCCCATGCTTCGCATGGGCGCCGGTGAACTTGGGCGTTAGGCCCTCGCGTAAATGCGCCGCTTGCACAGGCCAAGCGAGCCACCTCCTCGGTGGCTACTCGCAGCCAGGCACGCGCTTCTTGGTTCGCGCAAGGCCTCAGGGCATGCTTGCATTCAAGTTGGCGTCAGCCCAGCAATCAACACACAGGGAATCATGCACATGCCGTCTCATGCCACCATCGGCCTAACTGGGCGTTGCAGGGGACGCTCATACGTCGCATCGCTTCGGTCACGCCAAGCGGGCGCCCCTGAACTTGGGCGTTAGGCGCACACATCTCACACGCATGTACACCTCTACGTTCACCTTCGCCAAGGGCCAGTACGACGACGAGTTCCACGCCCTGGACAGCGTCATCGCTCAAGTCGCCA
>NZ_LFRI01000293.1 GCF_001447195.1 Aquabacterium parvum
CGTTGAAGGTCAAGAAACGCTTCACCAGCGGCTCACCACTTGCGGTGACTACCTGCTGTTCCGGCACTACTTCACCATCGACGCTGTGAGGCTGCATGCGGCCAGCTTCTGCATGAAGCACCTGCTTTGCCCTCTGCGTGCCATTAGACGGGGCGCTAAGTCGATGAAAGCCTACTTGGATAGGTGGGAGGTCATCCGAGCCGAGAAAACGGCTCTGAGGCCTTTTTTGGTGACTTTGACGGTGAAGAACGGTGATGACCTGGCTGAACGCTT
>NZ_LFRI01000294.1 GCF_001447195.1 Aquabacterium parvum
ACGGGGGAGCGGGGGAGTCCCCCGGCCAGGAAGGGGGGGGTATGTCGCCACCCGACCTTGAAAAGGAAAGCCCCGAGTCCTGGTCAGAGGAGTTCGGGGCTGATGGAATCGAGACGCTACCCAGGCGGGTTGATCGATACGGTAAGGCAAAGAGTCGTGCGCTCGATGTAGCGCAGTTTATCGGCGACCACGTTGAAGGTCAAGAAACGCTTCACCAGCGGCTCACCACTTGCGGTGACTACCTGCTGTTCCGGCACTACTTCACCATCGACG
>NZ_LFRI01000295.1 GCF_001447195.1 Aquabacterium parvum
CAGGGTGGTGACTGCTCGAATGGTGCCGGTCAGCGTGAGCATCACAGGCTCCCTTGATCCAGGGCACCGGAACGCTCGATAGCTTCCTCGGCGCGGGCCAGCGCATCAGACACAGCAGCCTCGATGAACTCGCGCTCGCTCATGTCGAGCAGGTTCGTCACTTGATCGAGGCGCTCGATCAGCGAGGGATGCACCTTGGCGCACATCTGGCGCAGCTCGGTGAGCTGGCCTTGATCAATGGCCTGATCGACCAGCCGGCCCATGTTGGCACCG
>NZ_LFRI01000296.1 GCF_001447195.1 Aquabacterium parvum
CCTGGGTAGCGTCTCGATTCCATCAGCCCCGAACTCCTCTGACCAGGACTCGGGGCTTTCCTTTTCAAGGTCGGGTGGCGACATACCCCCCCCTTCCTGGCCGGGGGACTCCCCCGCTCCCCCGTGTGAACAGGTCCCACATCACGCAACCCATGTTGCAGGGGGCCATGCCGTGATCTGACAGACGGTTTAGCCGTATTCGGCTACCCGTTTTCGACGCATACACAACGGCCTCAAATCGGCCGGAAAGCAGCGCCAGTATTGGGTTGGGCG
>NZ_LFRI01000297.1 GCF_001447195.1 Aquabacterium parvum
TAGGCTTTCATCGACTTAGCGCCCCGTCTAATGGCACACAGAGGGCAAAGCAGGTGCTTCATGCAGAAGCTGGCCGCATGCAGCCTCACAGCGTCGATGGTGAAGTAGTGCCGGAACAGCAGGTAGTCACCGCAAGCGGTGAGCCGCTGGTGAAGCGTTTCTTGACCTTCAACGTGGTCGCCGATAAACTGCGCTACATCGAGCGCACGACTCTTTGCCTTACCGTACCGATCAACCCGCCTGGGTAGCGTCTCGATTCCATCAGCCCCGAAC
>NZ_LFRI01000298.1 GCF_001447195.1 Aquabacterium parvum
CGACATTCTTGTTGACGATATCACTGATTTTGGCGATGCCGGCGCCAGTATTGGCGATCAATACGGACTGGTAGGTAGTGCTACCCTTTTGCTTCATCGCTGCGAATGGCTCGATGTCGCTCTTTTGCTTAGCCAGCACATACGACAAGGGGCCAAAATATGCCATGTCGATACGGCCGTGACGCATGGCTTCGATCATTGACGAGTAATCAGTGGTAACCACCAGCTCAATTTTCTTTCCCAGCTCTTTTTCCAGATAGATTTCGAGCGGCT
>NZ_LFRI01000299.1 GCF_001447195.1 Aquabacterium parvum
GGCGAGGCTCACCGACGCGCCAGGAGCCCACGCACGCACCGGCACGGACACCTGCTCACCCACTCGGCCCTCGAAAGGCTTGGTGTCCGGAACTGTGAGGGTGAAGAGTTGAACGAGGCCACGGTTATCGAGGCCCACGATCTGGAGAACCGGGCGGGTGGGGATCACCTCGCCGGTCTTCTTGTTGACGCCACCACCCAGGGTGGTGACTGCTCGAATGGTGCCGGTCAGCGTGAGCATCACAGGCTCCCTTGATCCAGGGCACCGGAACGC
>NZ_LFRI01000300.1 GCF_001447195.1 Aquabacterium parvum
CCTAACCAAGCCAACTACACAGGAGTTGAAATGGCTGGAATGAAGTCTATCGATGAAGCGCGCAATGTCCTCGAAGAGGCTGCGCTGATGACCACTGAGACGGTGAGGGCCTTCTACGGGATCGTAGCTGCTGGCCAGGATGTTGACACGCCGCCCTGGCTGTTCATCCTGGCCAGACACATCGACGCCTGGGACAAGGCCTCGCAGGCCTACATGATGGCCGTGCATCAGCATGCTCGGCCTGTCCTCAATGACATGGAGCGCCTCTCCGCG
>NZ_LFRI01000301.1 GCF_001447195.1 Aquabacterium parvum
TAGGCAGTGCCACACGAAACGCAATGCACGCGAAGACCAGCGGAGGACGGCGACCATCGCTCCGCTGGTTGGCTTGAAGGTGGACCGGTCGGGTACCCCTCCCTCTGCAACGCCCTTCGGGCTCACTGGGGTGTCCTCCAGCCCCCCGGCTTACTTCGACGCGGAGAGGCGCTCCATGTCATTGAGGACAGGCCGAGCATGCTGATGCACGGCCATCATGTAGGCCTGCGAGGCCTTGTCCCAGGCGTCGATGTGTCTGGCCAGGATGAACAG
>NZ_LFRI01000302.1 GCF_001447195.1 Aquabacterium parvum
TTCCTGGCCGGGGGACTCCCCCGCTCCCCCGTGTGAACAGGTCACACATCACGCAACCCATGTTGCAGGGGGCCATGCCGTGATCTGACAGACGGTTTAGCCGTATTCGGCTACCCGTTTTCGACGCATACACAACAGCCTCAAATCGGCCGGAAAGCAGCGCCAGTATTGGGTTGGGCGAATTGTTTGTATGTATGAACTCTAGAGCCGCCTGCGTCGTCCCAGCGTGCGGGCTTCGCCCATCCCGCAGGGCCGCCGCCAGCGGCCTCATAC
>NZ_LFRI01000303.1 GCF_001447195.1 Aquabacterium parvum
GTGGCGTCAACAAGAAGACCGGCGAGGTGATCCCCACCCGCCCGGTTCTCCAGATCGAGGGCCTCGATAACCGTGGCCTCGTTCAACTCTTCACCCTCACAGTTCCGGACACCAAGCCTTTCGAGGGCCGAGTGGGCGAGCAGGTGTCCGTGCCGGTGCGTGCGTGGGCTCCTGGCGCGTCGGTGAGCCTCGCCTATGAGGGGGGCAAGGTGTGAGGATGGATGCACGTATGAGGCCGCTGGCGGCGGCCCTGCGGGATGGGCGAAGCCCGCA
>NZ_LFRI01000304.1 GCF_001447195.1 Aquabacterium parvum
CCCACCTATCCAAGTAGGCTTTCATCGACTTAGCGCCCCGTCTAATGGCACACAGAGGGCAAAGCAGGTGCTTCATGCAGAAGCTGGCCGCATGCAGCCTCACAGCGTCGATGGTGAAGTAGTGCCGGAACAGCAGCTAGTCACCGCAAGTGGTGAGCCGCTGGTGAAGCGTTTCTTGACCTTCAACGTGGTCGCCGATAAACTGCGCTACATCGAGCGCACGACTCTTTGCCTTACCGTACCGATCAACCCGCCTGGGTAGCGTCTCGATTC
>NZ_LFRI01000305.1 GCF_001447195.1 Aquabacterium parvum
GGAAAGCAGCGCCAGTATTGGGTTGGGCGAATTGTTTGTATGTATGAACTCTAGAGCCGCCTGCGTCGTCCCAGCGTGCGGGCTTCGCCCATCCCGCAGGGCCGCCGCCAGCGGCCTCATACGTGCATCCATCCTCGCACCTTGCCCCCCTCATAGGCGAGGCTCACCGACGCGCCAGGAGCCCACGCACGCACCGGCACGGACACCTGCTCACCCACTCGGCCCTCGAAAGGCTTGGTGTCCGGAACTGTGAGGGTGAAGAGTTGAACGAGG
>NZ_LFRI01000306.1 GCF_001447195.1 Aquabacterium parvum
AACGTGGTCGCCGATAAACTGCGCTACATCGAGCGCACGACTCTTTGCCTTACCGTACCGATCAACCCGCCTGGGTAGCGTCTCGATTCCATCAGCCCCGAACTCCTCTGACCAGGACTCGGGGCTTTCCTTTTCAGGGTCGGGTGGCGACATACCCCCCCCTTCCTGGCCGGGGGACTCCCCCGCTCCCCCGTGTGAACAGGTCACACATCACGCAACCCATGTTGCAGGGGGCCATGCCGTGATCTGACAGACGGTTTAGCCGTATTCGGC
>NZ_LFRI01000307.1 GCF_001447195.1 Aquabacterium parvum
AGCAATCAACACGCAGGGAATCATGCACATGCCGCCTCTTGCCACCATCGGCCTAACTGTGCGTTGCAGGGGACGCCTCCACCAGTGCACGCTTCGGCCATGCCAAGCGGGCGCCCCTGAACTTGGGCGTTAGGCCCTCGCGTAAATGCGCCGCGTGCGCGGGCCAAGCGAGCCACCTCCTCGGTGGCTACATGCAGCCTAGCTTTCGTTTATTGGTTCGCGCAAGGTCTCGTGGCATGCTTGCATTCAAGCTGGCATCAGCCAAGCATTCAACACACAAGGGTTTCATGCCAAGTCAGCCGCATGCCACCATCGGCCTAACTGTGCGTTGCAGGGGACGCCTCCACCAGTGCTCGCTTCGGCCATGCCAAGCGGGCGCCCCTGAACTTGGGCGTTAGGCCCTCGCGTGAATACGTCGCTTGCACAGGCCAAGCGAGCCACCTCCTCGGTGGCTACTCGCAGCCAGGCATGCGATTCTTGGTTCGCGCAAGGTCTCGTGGCATGCTTTTATTCAAACTGGCATCAGCCCAGCAATCAACACACAGGGAATCTTGCACATGCCGTCACATGCCACCACCGTAATAGTCCGACGCGCACCCTCTTGTCACGACCGGCCGCTAGGCTTTAGACATCCAACACGTGGCGAAGCGCTGCAAACGGCAGGCGCCATGATTCGGTGCCGCAATCGACAGTTGCCGTGCGTTGGTTGATG
>NZ_LFRI01000308.1 GCF_001447195.1 Aquabacterium parvum
GGTGACTACCTGCTGTTCCGGCACTACTTCACCATCGACGCTGTGAGGCTGCATGCGGCCAGCTTCTGCATGAAGCACCTGCTTTGCCCTCTGTGTGCCATTAGACGGGGCGCTAAGTCGATGAAAGCCTACTTGGTTAGGTGGGAGGTCATCCGAGCCGAGAAAACGGCTCTGAGGCCTTTTTTGGTGACTTTGACGGTGAAGAACGGTGATGACCTGGCTGAACGCTTTAAGCACCTTCATAGAGCCCAGCGCGAGCTATGGAAACGCCGG
>NZ_LFRI01000309.1 GCF_001447195.1 Aquabacterium parvum
GGATGTTGACACGCCGCCCTGGCTGTTCATCCTGGCCAGACACATCGACGCCTGGGACAAGGCCTCGCAGGCCTACATGATGGCCGTGCATCAGCATGCTCGGCCTGTCCTCAATGACATGGAGCGCCTCTCCGCGGCGAAGTAAGCCGGGGGGCTGGGGGACACCCCAGTGAGCCCGAAGGGCGTTGCAGAGGGAGGGGTACCCGACCGGTCCACCTTCAAGCCAACCAGCGGAGCGATGGTCGCCGTCCTCCGCTGGTCTTCGCGTGCATT
>NZ_LFRI01000310.1 GCF_001447195.1 Aquabacterium parvum
AGGGTTTCAGGCCCCTCTGCGAGGCGCCCATTGCGCAAAGGAAACTGACTGCGTTGTGGCAAGGTGGGAGCCGGCGCCGCCAAAGACCGGACAGTCAATGGCGCGTGATGCCCGACAGTTAGGGTGGTCAAGGGTGACGTCATTGGCACTGGTGAATCGACGGCAATCGATATCCCGTTTGAGAGATTGAGCAAGACGACGTACCCAAGGCGGTGCCGTTCCCATGGAGATGGTAATGGAGCACAGCAAAGGACAGCAAGGGCAGGCCAAGAAGAGGGGCCCGAAGCTGGAGGTGACGAACCCGAACGCGGCGGGCATAGACATAGGCAGTGCGGCGCACTACGTGTCGGTGCCGGTGGAGCGCGATGACGAGCCGGTGCGCGAGTTCAAGAGCTTCACGGTGGACATCCACAAGATGGCCGACTGGCTGACGGCGTGCGGGGTGGACACGGTGGCGATGGAGTCGACCGGGGTGTACTGGATACCTGTGTATGAGATCCTGGAGCGCCGAGGCTTCAAGGTGCTGCTGGTCAACGCCAGGCACGTCAAGAACGTGGCAGGCCGTAAGTCGGATGTGCTGGACTGCCAATGGCTGCAGCAGTTGCACAGCTATGGCTTGCTGCGGGGCGCGTTCAGGCCAGACGACCAAGTGTGCGTGCTGAGGTCGCTGAGCCGCCAGCGTGCGATGCTGCTGAGGCTGCAAGCGCGGCACATCCAGCACATGCAAAAGGCGCTGGTGCAGATGAACATTCAGCTGGCCAATGTGATCTCCGACGTGGTGGGCGAGACGGGCCAGAAAATTCTGCGCGCGATCGTGGCCGGTGAGCGCAACGAGTATGTGCTGGCGGGCATGAGGAACGTGCGCATCAAGGCCAGCGAAGAAGAGATCGTGCAAAGCCTGCGGGGCAACTGGCGTGACGAGCATGTGTTTGCGCTCAAGCAGGCACTGGAGCTATTTGATTTTTACGCCAAGCAGGTTGCCGACTGCGACGCGCTCATTGAGCAGCAAATGGTGGTGCTGCACCAGCATGACCGCGTGCCGGGCAAGGCTCGCAAAACCAGCCACCGCAACAAGCCGAAGTTTGACCTGCGCACGCGGCTGTACCAGATGTGCGGGGTGGACCTCACGCGCATCGATGGCATCGACGTGTGCACGGCCATGACGGTGCTGTCGGAGGTTGGCGTGGACATGAGCAAATTCCCGACGGCCAAGCACTTTGCGGCGTGGTTGGGTTTGTGTCCGGGCACCAAGATATCTGGCGGCAAAGTGCTGGGCAGCAAGACCCAGAAATGCGCGAACAAGACGGCGCAGGCCTTGAGACAGGCAGCGTCATGCCTGAAGAACAGCCACTCGGCCCTGGGAGCGTATTACCGGCGCATGTGCGCCAAGATGGACAAGCCCAAGGCGATCACGGCGGCAGCGCACAAGCTGGCGCGGCTGATCTACTCGATGATCACAAACGGCGAGGAGTATGTGGACAAGGGGCAGGCATACTACGAAGAACGCTACCGACAGCGGGTCGAGTACCACCTGCGCAAACGAGCCGAGAGCCTGGGCTTGCGCTTGGTGCCGATGGAGGTCGCATGAACACCCCTTGGCAAATCAATCACTTATGGTGTGTTTCTTGAGAG
>NZ_LFRI01000311.1 GCF_001447195.1 Aquabacterium parvum
ATTGGACAGGCTCACGTTGCCTCGCTGCAGTGGAAGGCAATGCTCGATGCGCGCGAATTGCTTGGGTGTGATCTCCATGTCGGGCAGTGTCCAGCATGATGCCCAGCGTTG
Source organism: Aquabacterium parvum (assembly GCF_001447195.1). Taxonomy (GTDB): domain Bacteria; phylum Pseudomonadota; class Gammaproteobacteria; order Burkholderiales; family Burkholderiaceae_C; genus Aquabacterium; species Aquabacterium parvum. The sequence continues at coordinate 112 of NZ_LFRI01000311.1, forward strand.
CAATTAGTGTTAACAGCCCCTAGGCATGCGCTTCTTGGTTCACGCAAGGTCTCGTGGCATGCTTGCATTCAAGCTGGCTTCAGCCCAGCAATCAGTAAGCGTCCGACCAAGGCCCAACTTGGCAGCGCACGACTGGTCAGCTAGAGCTTGATTTCATACAAGCGATCCTGGGCGTCCTGCACGTTGAAGGCATTGGGATCGAAGGGGTGCCCGATCCATGCGGTCATGTC
>NZ_LFRI01000312.1 GCF_001447195.1 Aquabacterium parvum
TCGAGGTGCCGGAAGAGCTGACCGATGAGCCGCTCGATGAGCTGCCGTATGTCGAGCTGTTCTATCGCTATCTGCATGGAAAGGGCTACGCCGTTTCGCATGCGAATCGCCCCAAAGCGGCGTAGCCGCCGAGGGAGCAGACGGGTAGGGGATTGGCCTGGAACGCCGCTCCCCTGCCCTAACCAAGCCAACTACACAGGAGTTGAAATGGCTGGAATGAAGTCTATCGATGAAGCGCGCAATGTCCTCGAAGAGGCTGCGCTGATGACCACT
>NZ_LFRI01000313.1 GCF_001447195.1 Aquabacterium parvum
AGCGCAGACTGGCTCCATTACGCCGATCCGCCGCTGGCTCCAATACGGCGATCACGCACTGGATCCATAACGCCGATCATCGGCTGGCTCCAATATGCCGATCACGAAGTGGCTCCATTACGCCGGTCGGTGACACATGCATGCTCAGTTCGATGGGCTGCGTCGCTGCCGGCTGTGCAGGCGGTGTATCGGGCTCAATCATCACCGGCAACAGCACTGGTGCGCGGGCCATGGGCACAGGCCCTGGCGGCAGCCACTTGCGAATCACGTTGGCGTTGATGCCATGGCTCAGGGCAATCGCTGACACCGATGCGCCGGGCATCAGGCATTGCGCCGCCACCTCGGCCTTGAACTGTTTGCTGTACGTCCGCCGCTTGCGTACACCCACAACGCCTGTCTTGGCGTCTGAGTCTTGTTTTGCGATCGCGTCCACCATCTTCTCCATAGTGGACGCGATCTTCACGCCGCCATACAGCCTTGGCTAGAGGGTCGTCGTCGGACGCTTACTCCCGTTCATGCCAGGTGCCAGCCATAGCTACATTCGGATCGTCCCGAATGAGCACTCTCGATGGGGAGCCGTTCTTATGCTTGGCGCTGGGGCATCTATGTTTGCTGCCGGCAAGCGCATTCGCAGGCATTAACTTCGCTGATTGCATAAGTCATGGCATCACACAAAGTCAGCGGCCTAACTGGTCGGTCAAGCGGACGCCAACACAGGCCATGCCTTCGGCATTCTCATGGCCTGTGTTGGTGCCCTACGCACCTTCGGTGCTCCGGCGCCGCTTACCTTGGTAGTTAGGCCAATGCTGAACACCCCGCATGCGCAGGCCAAGCGAGCCGCCTTCTCGGCGGCAGCAATCAGCCGGGCATGCGCCTCTTGGTTCGCGCGGGGGCTCGTGGCATGCTTGCAGTCATTCGGGCCCAAGGCTCGGCAATCAACACACAGGGGCCTCATGCGCATGCTGCCGCTCACCTGCCACCAGCCTAACTGGGCGTTGCACACGGACGCCCATGCTTCGCATGGCCGCCGGTGAACTTGGGCGTTAGGCCCATGCGCAATACGCCGCATGCCCAGGCCACACGAGCCGCCTCCTCGGCGGCTGCGGAGCATTGGTTCTGGCCACCAAATCCGGGTGTCATCACCACTGGTCGCGCAGGTTCAACGTGCGTTAGATTGAGGCATTCGTCAGCGCATGGCTGACGCCATACGCAAAGGGAGGCGTGATGGCACGGTTCATTTCGGAAGCTGCCACTGCAGCTCATCGCACACACCAGGCTTGCGCCTCGTGTGCGGGCTCGCTGGCCGCGCAAAGGCCCTGCTACTTGCACCTTGGCCTAACTGTGCGTTGCAGGGGACGCTCACACGTCGCATCGCCTCGGCCACGCCTTATGGGCGCCCCTGAACTTGGGCGTTAGGCCACTACACCATGCACCAATCAACTAAGCCCTGCAAAGACTGCGGGCGAATCCTGCCCGAAACTCGCGAGTATTTCGGGCAGTACAAAAACACACGAGCAGGCGTGGCCTCGATCGGCTATCGCAACTCATGCCGTCAATGTATGGCTGCAAATACGGCCAAGCACTCTGCAGAGAACCCCCAACAACGCGCGCAGCGCGCAGAGGAGCGCCGCAAACGTGAGGCTGCTCAACATCATCGATGACTTCAACCGCGAAGCACTGGGCATCGAGGTCGACTTCTCGCTGCCCACGCTGCGGGTGATCCGCACGCTCACACAGGTCATAGCCTGGCGTGGCAAGCCGCAGGTCATTCGCTGCGACAACGGTCCGGAGTACATCAGCGCGGCCATCGAGGCCTGGGCCAAGTCGTGGGGCATTCGCTTTGAGCACATCGAACCGGGCAAGCCACAACAGAACGCCTATGTAGAACGCTTCAACCGAACGGTGCGCTACGAATGGCTCTCGCAGTACCATTGGACAGACCTTGACGAGGTCAGGCTGTACGCCACCCAATGGATGTGGATGTACAACCATGAACGCCCAAACATGGCCTTGGGCGGCATCACCCCCAAGCAGCGGTTGGCCATGGCCGCATAGCTCTACTTCTCAGAGCTCTGGTTAATGGGGGGATTACCACGCCATACGCAAAGGGAGGCGTGATGGCACGGTTCATCTCGGAGGCTGCCACCGCAGCTCATCGCACACACCAGGCTGGCGCCTCGTGTGCGGGCTCGCTGCACGCGCATCGGCTCTGCTACTTGCACCTTGGCCTAACTGTGCGTTGCAGGGGACGCCTCCACCAGTGCACGCTTCGGCCACGCCAAGCGGGCGCCCCTGAACGGGCGTTAGGCCCTCGCGGAACACGCCGCTTGCCTAGGCCAAACGAGCCGCCTCCTCGGCGGCAGTCGCACATTCGTTCTTGCCACCAAATTGGTGTGCTGGCACCGCTACCGCCCAGGTTGCAGGTGCGTTAGATTGAGGCATTCGTCAGCGCATGGCTGACGCATACGCAAAGGGAGGCGTGATGGCACGGTTCACATCAAGGGCTGCCACTGCAGTTCATCGCGCACACCAGGCTTGCGCCTCGTGTGCGGGTTCGCTGGCTGCGCAGGCGCCCTGCTACTTGCACCGGCCTAACTGGGCGTTGCAGGGGACGCTTCCACCACTGCTCGCTTCGGCCACGCCAAGCGGGCGCCCCTGAACTTGGGCGTTAGGCCCTCGCGTTAATACGCCGTTTGCGCAGGCCAAGCGAGCCACCTCCTCGGTGGCTACTCGCAGCCAGGCATGCGCTTCTTGGTTCGCGCAAGGTCTCGTGGCATGCTTGCATCCAAGCTGGCGTCAGCACAGCAATCAACACACAGGGGTTTCATGCCAAATCAGCCGCATGCCACCATCGGCCTAACTGGGCGTTGCAGGGGACGCCTCCACCACTGCTCGCTTCGGCCACGCCAAGTGGGCGCCCCTGAACTTGGGCGTTAGGCCCATGCGCAATACGCCGCATGCCCAGGCCACACGAGCCACCTCCTCGGTGGCTACCGGAGTTCGCGTGTGTGCCACAACCGCAAGATCCAGATCTCGTCTTCGGCGGTGATTTCGTATCGAATCTCGTAGTCGCCAACCAAGATGTAGCGCACCTCCCGAGGCTCGAACTCAGTCAGCTTTGTCCCAATCCGGGGCTGCATCACCAGCAAGTCGGGTCCAGCAGTCAACCGCTGTACAACCCGCGCAGCAGCATCCTTGTTCACCGGTCGCAAAAACTCATACAGCCGCCCCAGATCTCCAAGGGCGGCGCGGGTCCAGTTGATCGTCATTCAGGCAACTGCCCAGGCTTGTCGGTGCTCAACGATGCGGCCCAGGCCTTCACGTCGTGATGGCTCACCCCGCTCTTGCTGTCCACGTCAGCCATGGCTTCCACCGTCATACGGTAGCGCTCTGCTTCACGGTCGACATAGGCAGCCAAGGCCTGCTTGAGCACCCACCCTCTCGATCGCTCGAGCTTGGCCGCTAGCTGGTCAACCTGCTCAGCCAAAGGAACAGGCACATGGGCCGTCATCACACGGGTCTCTGCGGAAGGCATGATTCACTCCTAATCACCTTCAATCAGTCTAGCGCAGAACGCATGCGCCGCCTACCCATCCTTCTGCTTCCAGGCCTTGCGCCGCCGCCTTTTAGGCGGTCTAATTGCCGCAAGACGACAAGCACAAGGGAGAAAAATCCATGCGAATCATGCACTTGCGCCGCCCTCCAATTGGGTTCGTCTGCGTTTTAGACCAACACCGCCTGTGAACTCAGGTTGGTCTATTTCCAGTTAGGCCCTCGCGGAATACGCCGCTTGCCAAGGCCATACGAGCCGCCTCCTCGGCGGCAGTCGCACATTCGTTCTTGCCACCAAGTTGGTGTGCTGGCACCTCTGCCTCTCAGGTTGAAGGTGCGTTAGATTGAGGCATTCGTCAGCGCATGGCTGACGCCATACGCAAAGGGAGGCGTGATGGCACGATTCATCTTGGAAGCTGCCGCAGCAGCTCATCGCGCACACCAGGCTGGCGCCTCGTGTGCGGGCTCGCTGCCCGCGCATCAGCTCTGCTACTTTCACCGGCCTAACTGGTCGTTGCAGGGGACGCCTCCACCACCGCACGCTTCGGCTACGCCAAGCGCGCGCCCCTGAACTTGGTAGTTAGGCCCTCGCGTAGATGCGCCGCTTGCAAAGGCCAAGCGAGCCACCTCCTCGGTGGCTACAAGCAGCCAGCCACGCGGTCTTGGTTCGCGCAAGGCGTCGTAGCATGCTTGCATTCAAGCTGCCATCAGCCCA
>NZ_LFRI01000314.1 GCF_001447195.1 Aquabacterium parvum
GACGCGCTGCGCCCCATTGGCCAAGACGTCAGTGAAGTGCTCGACTACCTGCCCGGTCAGTTCAAGGTCATCCGCCATGTGCGGCCCCGCCTGGCCTGCCCGGCGTGCGACAGCATCGTACAAGCCAGTGCGCCGAGCCGTCCGCTCGATCGTGGCATGGCCGGCGCCGGCCTGCTGGCCCATGTGCTGGTGAGCAAGTATGCCGATCACACCCCGCTGTATCGCCTCTCGCAGATCTATGCCCGCCAGGGTGTGGACCTGGAGCGCTCGACCCTGGCTGACTGGGTGGGTGCAGCGGCTGCGTTGCTCAGCCCCTTGGCGCAAGCCATCGGCCGTCATGTGCTGGCCGCCGCCAAGATCCACACCGACGACACGCCGATCCGGGTTCTGGGTGGCCAGGGTCAACAGGCACGCACTGGGCGATTGTGGACCTATGTGCGCGACGACCGCGCCAGCGGTGACGCCAGGCCACAGGCTGTATGGTTCCAATACTCCCCCAATCGCAAAGGCGAGCATCCCAGGCGTCACTTGGCCGGCTTCAAGGGCATCGTGCAGGCAGACGCCTTCGCGGGCTACGACCGGCTGTTCGACAGCGGCGAGATCATCGAGGCCGGCTGCTGGGCCCATGCCCGGCGCAAGTTCTACGACGTGCACATGCAGCAACACCAGCAGCCTGGCACCTTGGCCCACCAGGCCCTGCTGCGCATCGCCAGGGTGTTTGCCATCGAAGCGGACATCCAGGGCCAACCACCTGATGAGCGACGACGGCAGCGACAGCAACGCACGGCGCCCATCCTGGCAGACTTGCACACATGGCTCATCG
>NZ_LFRI01000315.1 GCF_001447195.1 Aquabacterium parvum
ATCATGTGCAGGTGCGGGTGCCACTGGCCCGAGTTGTCTCCCCGCTTCACTTCGTATGACCAAACAGCGCCCACAACACCATCGAGCACAGAGCCGCGACCACGTTGCCGGCGTTTCCATAGCTCGCGCTGGGCTCCATGAAGGTGCTTAAAGCGTTCAGCCAGGTCATCACCGTTCTTCACCGTCAAAGTCACCAAAAAAGGCCTCAGAGCCGTTTTCTCGGCTCGGATGACCTCCCACCTATCCAAGTAGGCTTTCATCGACTTAGCGCCC
>NZ_LFRI01000316.1 GCF_001447195.1 Aquabacterium parvum
AAGTGACGACACCATTTCTTTTGGTGACGGCATCAGTGTGTCAGATGTGGTGTTTTCTGTTGGATCATCAGGACTCATCATCCGAATCAAGGAAAATGGTGTTTTGACCAATGATCAAATCACTGTCCAAAACTGGGGCGACACCGCATACAGAATCGAGAAATTCGTCTTCAAGACGGGTGAGTCTCTGACCGCTCAACAGGCCACGGAGTTGAGTTGGGTGATAAACGGGACCGACAGTGCGAACGCTCTGTACGGAACTTACGATAACAACACCATTCGGGGCTTCGGTGGTACCGACACCATTCAGGATGCCGGAGGCAGCGACTTCATCGACGGGGGTGATGGTGATGACACCATTAAAGACACCGGTGCTGGCTCGAATCACATCTATGGTGGTGAAGGCAAGGACAC
>NZ_LFRI01000317.1 GCF_001447195.1 Aquabacterium parvum
GTAGCTGCTGGCCCGGATGTTGACACGCCGCCCTGGCTGTTCATCCTGGCCAGACACATCGACGCCTGGGACAAGGCCTCGCAGGCCTACATGATGGCCGTGCATCAGCATGCTCGGCCTGTCCTCAATGACATGGGGCGCCTCTCCGCGTCGAAGTAAGCCGGGGGGCTGGGGGACACCCCAGTGAGCCCGAAGGGCGTTGCAGAGGGAGGGGTACCCGACCGGTCCACCTTCAAGCCAACCAGCGGAGCGATGGTCGCCGTCCTCCGCTGG
>NZ_LFRI01000318.1 GCF_001447195.1 Aquabacterium parvum
AGCTTCCTTTTTCAATATTATTGAAGCATTTATCAGGGTTATTGTCTCATGAGCGGATACATATTTGAATGTATTTAGAAAAATAAACAAATGGGGGTTCCGCGCACATTTCCCCGAAAAGTGCCACCTGACGTCTAAGAAACCATTATTATCATGACATTAACCTATAAAAATAGGCGTATCACGAGGCCCTTTCGTCTCGCGCGTTTCGGTGATGACGGTGAAAACCTCTGACACATGCAGCTCCCGGAGACGGTCACAGCTTGTCTGTAAGCGGATGCCGGGAGCAGACAAGCCCGTCAGGGCGCGTCAGCGGGTGTTGGCGGGTGTCGGGGCTGGCTTAACTATGCGGCATCAGAGCAGATTGTACTGAGAGTGCACCATATGCGGTGTGAAATACCGCACAGATGCGTAAGGAGAAAATACCGCATCAGGCGCCATTCGCCATTCAGGCTGCGCAACTGTTGGGAAGGGCGATCGGTGCGGGCCTCTTCGCTATTACGCCAGCTGGCGAAAGGGGGATGTGCTGCAAGGCGATTAAGTTGGGTAACGCCAGGGTTTTCCCAGTCACGACGTTGTAAAACGACGGCCAGTGAATTAGAACTCGGTACGCGCGGATCTTCCAGAGATATCGTCGAACGGCAGGCGTGCAAACTTGGCGTAATCATGGTCATAGCTGTTTCCTGTGTGAAGCATATCCCACAGACACCAGGCCATGTTGTTGCTGTATGCCGGTTTAAACGTTCCGTCCCAGATACCGCTGTATTGCCGCGTCTGCGGGTTATAGTTCGACGGCACCTGCAGAATACGCCCGCGCAGATGATAATTACGGCTCACCTGCTGGCTGCCGAACTGCTCCGAGTCCACCTGCACGCCGACCAGTGCCGTGTTCGGGTAGCACTGTTTCACATCGATGATTTCAGTGTATGACGACCAGAGCGTTTTGTTCTGCAGCTGGTCTGTGGTGCTGTCCGGCGTCATCCTGCGCATCCGGATATTAAACGGGCGCGGCGGCAGGTTACCCATCACCACCGAGGCCAGATACTGCGAGGTGGTTTTGCCCTTAATGGTGATGTCTTTTTCCGTCACCCAGCCACCGTTACGTTGTATCTGAACCAGCAGGCGGACTTCCGACGGATTCCTGTCACCCTTTGAGGTGGTTTCCACCAGTGCCTGTACACCGAAGGTAAAGCGCAGACGGTCGATGTTTGCAGACGTAATGGTGCGGGTGATCGGCGTGTCATATTTCACTTCCGTACCCAGCACCGTCTCGGAGCCGGAGGATTCAAATCCCTCCGGCGGAGTCTGCTCCTGCTCACCAGCCCGGAACACCACCGTGACACCGGATATGTTGGTATTCCCCTCAGTGTCCAGCACCGGCGTACTGTTCAGCAGCACGCTTTTTAAGCCATCCACCGGACCTTCAATCGGCCCTTCGCTGATGGCATCGATCACACTCAGCAACTGCGTGGACTTCAGGTTGTCCTTCGCTTCGCGCGGGGTATGCCCCTTACTGCTTCCTTTACCCATTCCTCACGCTCCATAAATGACAAAACCGCCCGCAGGCGGTTTCACATAAAACATTTTGCATCAGCGACCAATCACCACAACCTGACCACCGTCCCCTTCGTCTGCCGTGCTGATCTCCTGAGAAACCACGCGTGACCCCACGCGCATTTCCCCGTACAGAACAGGCAGAACATTGCCCTGGGCAACCATGTTATCCAGTGAGGAGAAATAGGTGTTCTGCTTACCGTTATCCGTTGTCTGTATACGGGGAGTTCTGGCTTTCGGTGCCAGCATCTGCGCCACACCACCGAGCACCATACTGGCACCGAGAGAAAACAGGATGCCGGTCATACCACCGGCCCCAATGGCTGCCCCCCATGCTGCAAGGGTGGCTCCGGCGGTAAAGAATGATCCGGCAATGGCGGCAGCCCCCAGGACAATCTGGAATACGCCACCTGACTTGGCCCCGGCGACTCTGGGAACAATATGAAAGCT
>NZ_LFRI01000319.1 GCF_001447195.1 Aquabacterium parvum
GACCTACCTGCAAACCGAGCTTCCCATTGACCCGTCGAGCCTGACGCGCTGGCGCCAGCGCATTGGTGAAGAAGGCGTGGAGTTGCTGTTGGCCGTGACCATCGAGGCGGCCCGCGCCGCAGGCATGATCAAGCGCAGCAGCCTGGACAAGGTGATCGTGGACACCACGGTGATGCCCAAGGCGATTGCCCACCCCACTGACAGCCGCTTGCTGGAACGCAGCCGACAGCACATGGTCAAGTTCGCGCAAGACAACGGCTTGAACCTGCGCCAGAACTACAACCGCGAGGCGCCGCGCCTGGCCACACAGGTCGGCCGCTATGCCCATGCCAAACAGTACAAGCGCATGCGTGCCGCCATCAAGACACTGCGCACCCGAGTGGGCCGCGTTCAGCGTGACGTGCAGCGCCAACTTGTCGGCATGTCGGCCAAGTTGCCCGAGCAGGTTCAAGCCAAGGGGCAGGACCTGCTGCAGCGCGTGGGCCGCATCCTCA
>NZ_LFRI01000320.1 GCF_001447195.1 Aquabacterium parvum
CCATCCTCACACCTTGCCCCCCTCATAGGCGAGGCTCACCGACGCGCCAGGAGCCCACGCACGCACCGGCACGGACACCTGCTCACCCACTCGGCCCTCGAAAGGCTTGGTGTCCGGAACTGTGAGGGTGAAGAGTCGAACGAGGCCACGGTTATCGAGGCCCTCGATCTGGAGAACCGGGCGGGTGGGGATCACCTCGCCGGTCTTCTTGTTGACGCCACCACCCAGGGTGGTGACTGCTCGAATGGTGCCGGTCAGCGTGAGCATCACAGG
>NZ_LFRI01000321.1 GCF_001447195.1 Aquabacterium parvum
GCTGTTCCGGCACTACTTCACCATCGACGCTGTGAGGCTGCATGCGGCCAGCTTCTGCATGAAGCACCTGCTTTGCCCTCTGTGTGCCATTAGACGGGGCGCTAAGTCGATGAAAGCCTACTTGGATAGGTGGGAGATCATCCGAGCCGAGAAAACGGCTCTGAGGCCTTTTTTGGTGACTTTGACGGTGAAGAACGGTGATGACCTGGCTGAACGCTTTAAGCACCTTCATAGAGCCCAGCGCGAGCTATGGAAACGCCGGCAACGTGGTCG
>NZ_LFRI01000322.1 GCF_001447195.1 Aquabacterium parvum
CCGATTGGGATTTCTTTGTCGCCTTGCAAGGAGGCATCGAGATCTTTGCCGAGCGTGCAAACTCGGGGCGTGTGCAGTTGGTCGTTAATGCCGATCAGCGCAAGCGGTGAGACCGACGACAGGATTCGACATGCAGGTTCATGAAAAAAGGCGGCAGCAGTTCTTGGGTGAAAGGCACTTCACCGAGGACATTGCTGCGTCGGTCGATGGCATCGAGTATTTTTCAAACAACCCGTCAGGCATTGGTGATACGTTGGACGAAAAGTGGATGTGGTCGCGCCACACCGTTGCCCACTACGAGTTCCAGACATTGTGTTTGCGCTATACCGCAGGCGAACCGATAGAACCCTTGCGCGGCGATCTGGAGAAGGTCGTTGCCGCCTTTGAGCGATATGCCGAACTGTTGTGGCAACACAAGGCCGACCGAAACGAGCCAGCCTTTGACTTCGTCGTGCTGGATGACTACTGCCAGCTGATGCAGCTGGTCGGGCTGTGCTTCTTGCTTCACCGGCGCGATCTCTTGCCTAGGTTGGCTGCCATGCAAGATGGCGTAGATGCCATGGGTCAGCCGGGTCAGGGGATGGGCGGCGCTGACTGGGTGTTCGAGGAGTTCTTGTCACTCGCTGTGGGTTCGGACAGCCGGTACGAAAGCGATACGATTCACTGGAACAAGCCCTACGAAGCACTCGCCGATGCGCTCAGCAGCGCCGACAACGATGCTGCGCTCAAGGACTTGGATCGGTTCCTCAAGCGCTGGTACAAAGATCTCAGCGGCACAGCTTGGCACGACAGCCACAAGCCCAATGAAAATGGCGACCAGGGTGGGTATCACGGCTACTGGAGCTTTGAAGCCGGTGCCGCCGTGATCTTGCTGGGCATCGAAGATGACAGCAGCTTGCACAAGTACCTGTACTACCCAAAGGACTTGGTCGCATGGTGTCGAGAGCATCGCAGCCTATCTGAACCGGACGGGGTCCAGGGCATCCGGCTGCGCTGTGAAGCAGGCCAACCCTGCCCCCGCGACGGCGAATGGGAAACCCCAGCGCAGGCCAACAGTTGCCGCCGCTTCAAGCAAGGCGAGGTGATGCCCAGCGTCGCGGCCGACTACGGTCAAACCATCTGGCAATGGGATGGGGGCTGATCGACGGCGCTACCCGATGGCATTCTGATTGAATGATCATGATTGAAATATTTCAGCAAGACCAATGGCAGTCGATGCGACGTGAGCCATTGCAAAAGTACAAGGATTACGTTCATGTGACCTCCAATGCGATTGAAAGCCTCGAGGAGGTCGCCGCCACGTTGGCCAATGCCGCGCTTTTGTCCACCAGGACAAAAGGTGAAGTCATGTTTGGCGCGCGGTTGCCCGGTGAAGCTGTGTTGGAGCTGTTGACGTATGGCTACTCCGCTGGCGCTTCTGTTGAATCGATGGCGGCATTGATCGCTCCCGCGATTGATCATTGGGATTGCTTCGCGAAGCATCACGTTGATTTCCATCAGAGTGACGAATGTGACGGTCACAGGGTGCCGCACATTGACCTCTACGACAAAACCTACTGGGAAGCGATTCAACTGGTCTGCTACGCCATCCTCCTTGGGCGACCCGAATTGCTGGGCCGCATCATGGACCTGCTAGCTTACGAAAACGACGACCAAGATGCCTTGCTGGAAGACTTGGTCGCGCCGTACCTGCCAGGTCGTCCGGGTTCGGCCGTTTACACACGTCAGCTTCCGTACCGCAAGACCAAGAAGATCTTCGCTGCCAAGCCTGACAAACGCGCAGCGTTAATGGGCCAGTACCTGGATGAGTGGTACGAAGCCAGTCGCCGAGAGCCTTATCACGACCGCCACAAGTCCAGCTATTTCCCAGGCTACTGGTCTTTGGAGGCTGCAGCCATCACATACATCCTGGACATCGACGACAGCAGCTACCGAGACAAGAAGTTCTACCCCGGCGATTTGGTCGAATACGCGAGAACCCATGGCAAGCGTCCGACCGCTGACGGCAAGATCATGGATGCAATGGGTGGTTGATTGATCGATGCACACGGCTTGTCGAGCATCTTCTGGGCTGCGTCCAGTAGACGTCGACCGCTAATACTTTCCCCAGTCATACAGCCGAGCAACTCCGATGTGCCCTTCGGGCAGCTTGCGCAGCCAGCGAGCCATCTGATTCTGGATCGACATGACGCCGCGCTTGATCTCATCCTCAGTCCACGGACAGTTGTTGGCCACCAGCCGATCAATCTCCATCTTGCTCGTGGGCGGCAGGGGGCTGAGTCGCTTGGCGCACGCTTTTGCGTTCGAGCCGTTGAACATCATCAGCTTGAATGGCTGAATGACCTTGCATTCGTCAGCCGGCAGGAGGGAGATGCTGGTGCGGCAGAACACCGCCCACGCAGGGCCGCTCAGCCCGGTCGAGTCGGCGTCGAAGACATCTGTCTCCCATTCGGGCTCGGGGGTGAGTTGCATCCACTCATAGGGGTAGCGTGCAGGGTTGGGGGGCCAGCGGTGGGCGGCTGTGAGCGTGGACAGGCGAAGGTAGTCGCTCATGTTGGTTGGCCCATGGTGGGAGGCACAGTCAAGTTTGGCGACATCCAGCACCTATGGAGCTCGTCAAGGGCCACTTCGATCCACTCGACCTCCTCTTCGCTGAGCGCCTCAAAGGCCTTGCCAATGTTCGCTTTCGAGTAGGGCTCGCCCAGGCGTTTGCGAATCCGCTGGTTGTTGCCCTCTACTTTCATCAAGATGCGTTTGGCTCTGATGCCATCTGGCTCGATGCACAGCTGGAAATCAAAAGAGAACGAGGCAAGTCCTGCGAAGATGCGACTCAGGCTGATGCTGAGCTTGTCCGGGTACACAGTGAAATACAGGAAGTCTTCGGGTGAGAATGCAGACCCGAAGCAATCCAGCGACTTGCCATCGGGTTGGCCGTGCAGGGCCAACACTCGGTTCATCCATTGGATGTCACGTTGTTTCATGCGCGGATCATGGGTGCAAAGAAGCGAGTCGATTTGCGTCAAAGCGTAAAACATCCAATGAGGCGATCACCCTTGATTGACGACTCTATTCACGTGCGCACCTCCGAACCGCTGTGCGCAGGCGTCCATGGCGCGTGTGCCCGTCTCACGGGCCCGAGCTGGCGTCGCAGAGCAGCCCTGTGCGGGATCGCTGTCTCGATGATGTTCTTTGCTGCAGGTTGCGCATCGAATCGGTTCAAGCCCGCCGTGGGGCACCAAGTGAGCACGGAAGAGGTTTCTTCTGTCCTCATCTCGGGTGATGGCTCGCAACTGGTGGCCCTCACCCCGAGGCGGCACTTTGTGTTTCAGGCGCCTGCAGGGTTGTCGGCAGCTTTGCGTTCTCGCTTCCACCCACGTTTGAGCGGTGACTTTGGTGTGGTGTCGATCGAGCCCGACGCAAGCGTTTCTGTCCGCGTGACCTTGAGCATGCCGGCAGGGGGCCCCGAAGACTGGCGGGAAGCTCAGGCCATGGGGTTCAACACAAAGTACGGTGATCCATCCACCTGGGAGCTCGATGTGGGGTTGATGAGGGGCGTGGTCTACAAGGCCAACGGCGTGACGTTGCCCCCTGAGGCATTGAAGCTGAACCGGACCTACCAAATCAAAGTGGCCGCAACCGGTGCAGGGCTTCGTTACCGGGACTTGCCTTCGCCCGTGCGCATGATCGGGGAGGGCGCGTTGGGCATGGTTTTGGCCCCACTGGCCATTGTGGCCACGCCTTTGGTGCTCATTCTCACGCCCAAGGGCGTGGGAGTTGGGCCGTGACGGCCTGTCTCGGATCGTTCTGCTTGATTGACATGAAGCACTGCGTTTCACGCGCATGCCTGGCTGCGATGAGCTGCTGGCCCTTTGTCGGGCGAGCTGATCCGGTTGTCCTGCCCGGCTCGGCTTCGCAAGCCGTGGACTGGGGGGCGTGGCTATTGGAAATCCTCGCCATCGTGGTGATTGGCAAGTTCCTGTTCCTCCTCGCGGGGCTGGTGTTCGTCTTGCTGCACCTCGCGTTGCTGTCGATGCTCATCTGGGGCGTGGTTCGCAAACGATTCTGGCGGGCAGGGCTGGTGTCCTGTTTTGCCGTGCTGCTGCTTTGCTATGGGGGACTGTTTGCTTGGGGCGAGGCCGCGACGCAACGCAAGGCTTCGTCCGACTGGGCGGGCGTCGAGCAAGGGCTGTTCATCGACCTGCACCCGCTCAAGGCGAGGTGGGAGGCGTTCGCCACGCCCGAGGTCGATCCCTGGCTGCCCGCTCCGACCGACATGGAAACCCTGGTGGCCGAGTTGACCTTGTCTGCCGACGATGTGGCGCGCCTGGCACAGTTGCCTCGAAGGGTGCTTGAGGGCTCCGAGGCCCAGCTGATCGTGGCACCCAACAGCGCTCGGCCTTGGCTTGGGCGGGCCAACAAGGCGTTGTTGTCACGCTTGTCTTCGCATGCCGATCAGGCTGCACTGGATGCCGCTGATTGCAGGGTCATCGGGGTGCGCGGTCGCGTCTCGAGAGAGGACAAGGACGCGTTCATCTGCAGACAAGGCGATCAGGCTTTGCTGCATGTGGTGCTGTCCCGGCACCCTTGAGCCCATGGGGCATGATGTCGGCCATGCTTGACCTGTTCGCCTACGCCTTGCTGCTGCTCGCGCTCGTGCTGTTGTTCACCCGCGAGGTGATCGCTCCGGCGTCGGGCAACGATTGCGACCGCCGGTGGCTGTTGATGTCGACCACCTTGGGGGTGGTCACGGTGGCGATCGCGATGGGCCTGGGGTGGGCCTTTCGCGATGGCATCCGCCTGAACGCCTGGTGGCCTGTGCCGGCTGACTGGCCTGACCTGGTGGTGGGCACGCTGAGCTTTTTGCTCACGAGCTTCGTCTTTTACTGGTGGCACCGACTGACCCACTTCTCGGACGCCTTGTGGCGTTGGGTGCATCAGCTGCACCACAGCGCCAAACGCATCGAGGCGCTCACCGCGTTCTTCGCGCACCCTTTGGACTCGGCTGCTGCGGTGATGATCGGCAGCCTTTGCAGCTACCTGGTGCTGGGGGCCTCGCCGTTGGCTGCGGCGTGGTCGCTGCTGCTGACGGGGCTGTTCGACATGTTCCTGCACGGGGACATGCGCACGCCGCATTGGGTGGGGTGGCTCATTCAGCGGCCCGAGATGCACCGCGTGCACCACGCGCATGGACACCACGCACAGAACTACGGGCTGCCCATCTGGGATGCGCTGTTCGGCACCTACCTCAACCCGAGGGGTTGGGTCGATCGGTGTGGGTTCGACGACGACAAGTCGGCTCGGATTCAGGACATGCTGCTGGGAAGAGACGTGCACCGGACTTGAGCTTGGGGCGCCCGCCAAGCATGCCAGTGTGCACCCCGCCCGAGAGCTGGCTTGTGGGCTGAGACGCACAGTCTGGCCGCAGCGGGATCGCGCGCAGTTTGGCCCTCGCTGCGGCCTTGACGACGTCGGACAAGGGAACCTTGCGCGGCGCAGCACCTCGATGCTCGCTTGGCTCAGCAGGTCCGTGAGGTCCTTTCGTACCACCGTCGAGTCGTCGATCAGCGTAAACCAGTTCCAGCTGGGGTGATGGCCCCAAAACCCGCGTGTGGAGGTCGGGGGACTAAAATCCAGTCCATGACCCCTCCCGCCGCCCGCCCCCCCGTCGAACGCCGCCCCTACACCCGCGCCGCGCAACTCCCCGAGATCATGCGCGAACGCATCGTGGTGCTCGACGGCGCCATGGGCACCATGATCCAGCGCTACAAGCTGACCGAGGCCGACTACCGGGGCACGCGTTTTGCCGAGCACGGCAAAGACCTCAAGGGCAACAACGAGCTGCTGCAGCTGACCAAGCCCGAGGTGATCCGCGAGATCCACGAGCAGTACCTGGCTGCGGGCGCCGACATCATCGAGACCAACACCTTCGGCGCCACCACCGTCGCGCAGGACGACTACGAGCTGCCCGAGCTGGCCATCGAGATGAACCTGGTGGCCGCGCGCATGGCCCGCGAAGCCTGCGACAAGTACAGCACGCCCGACAAGCCGCGCTTCGCCGCGGGCGCCATCGGCCCCACGCCCAAGACGGCCAGCATCAGCCCCGACGTGAACGACCCGGGTGCGCGCAACGTCGACTTCGACACCCTGCGCCAGGCCTACTACGAGCAGGCCAAGGCCCTGATGGACGGCGGCTGCGACGTCTTCCTGGTAGAGACCATTTTTGACACGCTCAATGCCAAGGCGGCCATCTTCGCCATCGACGAGCTGTTCGAGGACACCGGCGAGCGCCTGCCCATCATCATCTCGGGCACGGTGACGGATGCCTCCGGCCGCATCCTGTCGGGCCAGACGGTCAGCGCCTTCTGGCATTCGGTGCGTCACGCCCACCCGCTGGCCATCGGCCTGAACTGCGCCCTGGGTGCCACGCTGATGCGCCCCTACGTGGAAGAGCTGGCCAAGATCGCTGGCGACACTTTCATCAGCTGCTACCCCAACGCCGGCCTGCCCAACCCGATGAGCGACACGGGCTTTGACGAGACGCCCGAGATCACCGGCGCCCTGGTCGAAGAGTTCGCCAAGTCGGGCTTTTTGAACATCGCGGGGGGCTGCTGTGGCACCACGCCCGATCACATCGCCGAAATTGCTCGGCGCGTGGGCGGCTGGAAGCCGCGCTGCCTGCACGATGGCCAGGCCACTGGCTTCTTCAGCCAGCTCTCACGCGTGTGAGCCCCTGACCTTGAACTGGTCCACCACCTGCGCCAACTCCTGGGCCTGCACCTTCAGGGACTCGGCTGCAGCAGCGCTTTGCTCCACCAGCGCGGCGTTCTGTTGCGTGCCTTGATCCAGCACGGACACGGCCTGGTTCACTTGTTTGATGCCGTCGTTCTGCTCCGAAGCGGCATTGCTGATGGCCTGGATCAGGTCGGACACCTTCTCGACCTTGTCGACGATGTCGTTCATCGCCACCCCGGCGTCGCCTACCAGGGACGCGCCATTGCCCACGCGGGTCACGCTGTCGCTGATCAGGTTGCGGATCTGTTTGGCGGCTTCGCTGCTGCGTTGAGCCAGGTTGCGAACCTCGGCGGCCACCACTGCGAAGCCTTTGCCCTGCTCGCCGGCGCGTGCCGCTTCCACGGCCGCATTCAAAGCCAGGATGTTGGTCTGAAAGGCGATGCCATCGATGGTGCCGATGATCTCCGAGATCCGCTTGGAGCTCTCGGTGATGTCGTTCATGGTGGCAACCACCTGTCCCACCAGAACGCCGCCGTGGCGCGCAGACTCGCTGGCCATCGACGGCGATGGCGCTCACGTCCGTCGCCGTCTGGGCGCTGTTCTGCACACTGGCCGTCATCTGCTCCATGGCGGCGGCCGTTTGCTGAAGGCTCGACGACTGGGCTTCGGTTCGACGAGACAGGTCGTTGTTGCCTGAGGCGATTTCCGCGCTGCTGCTGCGGATGCGATCGCTGCCACTGCGCACCCGGGTCACCATGTCGGACAAACCACTGCGCATGGCGTCCAGCGAGTTCAGCAAGCGGCCGATCTCGTCGTTGCGCTGCGATTGGATGCTTTGGGACAGGTCGCCTTCGGCCACGGCTCGGGCCAGGCGCGCGGCATCGTTCAGCGGCTCGATGATGTTGCGGGGCAAGGACCAGGCAAGGTAGCCAGACACTCCCACCGCGGCGAATGAAATGACCGCCAGCAAGGCCGCATCGGTTTTCGCCTAGGCATCGGAGTTCGCAACCGAGTCCTTGGAGCGGCTGCGGCTCAGCGCACCCAGCGCGTTGATGGTCTCGTCGAGTCGCGCCAGCAGCGGCATGCACTCCTGGTTCATGCGGGCCGTTGCTTCGGCGATCTGACCCTTGGCGGCGGTGTCGACGATGGCAAGTGCCACGGCACCGTATTGCTTTTCGATGTCGGCCAACTCTGCGAGCAGGCGAGCCTCTTGCGCAGACGGCTGGTCTTGCTGGTTCAACTGCGCCAGTTTGCGGTGAGCTTCTTGCACCTCTGCATGGGCCTTCACGGCTGCTTGCTGGGCTTTGGCGCGCTCTTGCGGATTCGCCGCGAGCACCATGTTCCGGGCGGCGATCGCGCGGGTGCCCGATGCAGAGTGGATGTCGTCGACCAGGGTGGTCTTGGCTTCCACCAGCTCGACGTGGCGGCCGAAGGTGTGGTGCGATTGTCGTAGCAGCCAAAGGGACGTCAGCGCCACGGCGAGCAGGGCGAATGCCAGCAGAGAGAAGCCGCCCATCAGGCGTGCCTTGACGGAGAGTTGGTTCATGGTGCTGTCCTGTGTGTTTGCTAGGCTTGCTGGGGTGGGGCCGGCTTCAGTTTTCGGATGACCACGGCAAGGGCGCTTTCGGACGCGCTGCCTTGGACTTGTGGCGCAAAACGGACTCAAAGCCGGGTCGGCCGCCTGCGCTGATGCTGTTGAGCAAGCCCGCGACATCTGGCTCGGCCATGGATTGGAGCTCGGGGCGCATGCGCTTGACCACCACCGCCAGGTGCCCCGGGTTGACGAACTGGTGGGTGGCGTGCACCAGCAGCAGCGCGGCATAGAGGTCTGGCACGCGCGTGCAGATCAGCTCGATGCGACGCACCACGTCTGCAGGCCTGATCGGGCTGCCAGGGAGCAGCCAGTCAACGTCGGTTTCAGCGGCGATGGGGGTTGCCATGCGTACAGCCCTTGGTGGTTGAAGGGGGCGACGTTGGCCCAGGTCAGCGACCAGGGGCAGTGTCCAGCGGGCATCAGATTTTCGGTCGCGGGATCAACGGCCTGAACAGGCTTCGTTTAAACGCACCTGAGCGCCGCGTGAACATGTCACGCGAGGCGCATTCATTGCGAGCTCAAATCGGATACTTTTTGGATGTGCATCAAAGAAAGGGCGGCCCTCAGGCGTACGGGTCCTCAAAACCCAGCGCCGCCAGGATCTCGCGCTCTCGCGCTTCCATGGCCTCGGCCTCTTTCTTCTTCATGTGGTCCCAGCCCTGTGCGTGCAGGGTGCCGTGCACCAGCATGTGCGCGTAGTGGGCTTCCAGGCTCTTGCCCTGCTCCTGGGCTTCCTGCTCGATCACGGGGGCGCAGATGATCAGGTCGGCCATCACCACCGGCTCTTGCGCGTAGTCGAAGGTCAGCACGTTGGTGGCGTAGTCCTTCTTGCGGAAGTCGCGGTTCAGGGCCTGGCCCTCCTCGGCGTCGACCAGGCGCACGGCGATCTCGGCATCGGCCTCGAGCGCGGCCTTGATCCAGCGCGCCACCTTGTGGCGGGCCAGGGTGTCTTTGTGGCGCTTGTCGGCGAATTGCAGGCTCAGGGACAGGGTGGGCTTCATGGGGCGGTCTTGCGTGGGGGACGGCGACGAGCGGGCTCGGCGGTCGGCTCGTCCGGGGTGGTGAGCGGCGCAGCTGGCGAGCCTGGGCGTGCATCGGCCGGCGAGCCGGCCTGATCGGCGTCGTAAGCCGCCACGATGCGGGCGACCAGCGGGTGGCGCACCACGTCGGAGGTGTCAAAGCGCGTGAACGCCACGCCCTTGACCCGTTTGAGGATGCGCTCGGCCTCGATCAGGCCCGAGCGCGCGCCGCGCGGCAGGTCGATCTGGCTGACGTCGCCGGTCACCACCGCGCGCGAGCCAAAGCCGATGCGCGTGAGGAACATCTTCATCTGCTCGGGCGTGGTGTTCTGCGCTTCGTCCAGGATGATGAAGGCGTGGTTGAGCGTGCGCCCGCGCATGAAGGCCAGCGGGGCGATCTCGATGAGGCCCTTCTCGAAGGCCTTGGTGACGCGGTCAAAGCCCATGAGGTCGTACAGCGCGTCGTAGAGCGGGCGCAGGTAGGGATCGACCTTTTGCGTCAGGTCGCCAGGCAGAAAGCCCAGGCGCTCGCCGGCCTCGACCGCCGGGCGGGTGAGGATGATGCGCTGCACGGCGCTGCGCTCGAGCGCGTCGACCGCGCAGGCCACCGCCAGGAAGGTCTTGCCGGTGCCGGCCGGGCCGATCCCCAGGGTCAGGTCGTGGGCCAGGATCTGCTGCAGGTACCTGACCTGGTTGGGCGTGCGGCCCTGCAAGTCGGCGCGGCGGGTGTGCAGGGTGGGCCCATGGGCGCCCCCTTCGTCCCCGGCTCCCGGATCGGCCAGTGGTAGGTCGTCGAGCGCGCCGGCCTGGCGCGCGGCTGGCTTGCGCGCAGGCGCTGCCTCGCGAAGGGCACTGGCCACCGCCAGCTGCACCATCTCGGCGCTGAGCGCGCGGTCGCTGCGGGCGTACAGGCTGTCGAGCAGGTCGGCAACCTGTTGGGGCGTGCCCCGTGCCCCGTCGATGCGAAAGCGCTCGCCCCGCCGGTGCAGGGTGACGTGGAAGGCGGCCTCGATGGTGCGCAGGTGCGCGTCGAGCGGGCCGCACAAATGGGCCAGCCGGGTGTTGTCCGCAGGGGCTAAGCTGTGCCTGAGTTGCATGGGTGGGGCAGATCCGTTCAGAAAAGCTGGCAAATTGTCGCTTCTCCGGGTGCCCCACGTGTGACTTCTCTTGCGAAAATGGCCGATCTTTGGGTTCGTGCCTCCTGGTGCGCCCTGGGCTTGTGGAGTCCCCTTTGAACGTGACGCATCGCTGGTGGCCGTTTCGCGGCCGCTCTTCCTCGCGGGAACAAGCCCCCGTCGATCCCTCCTCTGCTGCCGAGTCGTCGGCAGATCCTGCCCTGTCCGCTGCATCCGGCGGCAGCGCCTTCCCGGGGCCGTTTCGCCTGTGGGTGGTGTTGGGGCTGTCGCTGGCCTTGCTGGTGGCGCTGGCCCTGGTCGTGCTGAACCAGGAAGCCACCCGCCTGAGCCAGCCGGGCGCCCGGCAGGTGCTCGACGGCGCGCTGCAGCCTTTGACGCAAGCCTGGGCCGTGCGCAGCGACGCCCCGCGCTTCCCGGATGGCTCGAGCGGCCAGTTGGTGGCCCTGCCGGACGAGTGGTCTCGTTCGCAGCCCGGCCACAAGGGCGCCGTCTGGTACCGGTTCCACTTCGACCTGCTCAAGCAGCCCCCCAAGGAACAGGTGCTGGGTGCGCTGATCGATCGCGCCTGCTCCAGCGTGGAGGTGCACCTCAATGGCGTGCTGCTCTACCGCAGCGGCCGCATGAGCGAGCCCTACACCCGCCAGTGCTTCAGCTCGCACGTGGTGGCGCTGACCTCCAACCTGCTGCGCGAGCGAGACAACAACCTGGACGTCAAGATCGTGGGCTACCCGATTGGCCACGTCAGCGCCCGCCAGCGAGCAGGCGGGCTGGCCGCCGTGCAGGTCGGCACCCTGGCCGAGGTGCAGGAAGCCGCCGAAGACTCCACCTTCTGGACGCTCACGCTGTCGCAGATCATGGGCGGGGTGCTGGTCGTCATGGGCGTGTTCGCGCTGGGCCTGGCCTGGGTGCGCAAGCTCAACTACCTGCTGTACTTCGGCCTGCTGACCATGGGCTGGTCGGTGATGACCGGGCGTTTCTGGCGCGGCGAGTTGCCCGTGCCCAACGACGCCATGGAGGTCTTCATCGCCATCATGATGGGGCCGCTCAACGCTTTTGCCGTCAAGTTCCTGCTGGGTTACGCCGGCGCGGGCGTGCGCCCGGGCAGCGAGCGCGTCTGGGTCGATCGCATCAACCTGCTGCTTTGGGCCCAGTGCCTGCTGTTGCCGCTGAGCCTGCTGCTGCTGGGCGAAAACCGCATCTTCCTGGTCTCGCGCGTTTGGTTCGTCGTGTTCACGCTGGAGCTGTTCGTGGCCATCGGCTACTTCCTGTGGCTGGCTGCCCAGGCCCGGCGCTCCGAGTTCTGGATGATGAGCGTGGCCCTGGGCGTGGTGGCGGCGGTGCTGGGCATCGAGCTGTCTTACCAGAACGGCCTCTTGCAAAGCGGCGGCCTGCACATCACCCACTTCGTGCTGCCTCTGCTCTATGCCGCCGTGGGTGTGCGCCTGATCCAGGTCTACGTGCGGGCCCTGCAGTCGGCCGAAGGCGCGCGGCTGCACCTGGAGCGCCGCGTGCAGGAAATCAGCGTCGAGATCGAGCGCAACTTCAACCAGATCGCCGAGCTGCGCATCGAGCAGATCGCCGAGAAGGAGCGCAAGCGCATCGCCGGCGACCTGCACGACGACCTGGGCGCCAAGCTGCTGACCATCGTGCACACCTCGGACAACGACCGCATTTCCACCCTGGCGCGCGAAGCCCTGGAAGAGATGCGCCTGTCGGTGCGCGGCCTGACCGGCAAGCCCCGCGTGCTGTCCGACTCGCTGGCCGACTGGCGCAGCGAGGTGGTGCAGCGCCTGGGCGAAGCCGGCATCGAGTGCGAATGGCGCAACCCCAACGACGTCATCGAAGAACCCCTGTCTTCGCGCACCTACGTGCAGACGACCCGCATCTTGCGCGAGGCGGTCAGCAACATCATCAAGCACAGCAGCGCGTCGCACGTGATCATTTCGGCGGATGTCGACCTGGAGCACCACGTCTTCACCCTGGTCATCCAGGACAATGGCAAAGGCATCCCGATGGAGCTCGATGGTCGCCTGGACCGCGGCCACGGCATGACCAGCATGAAGCACCGCGCCAAACAGCTCAGCGGGCAGTGCCTGGTCGAGTCCGGGCCGGGGTTCGGCACCGTCATCCGCCTGACCCTGCCGCTGGAAATCGCCGCAATGCAACAGGTCTTGCCGCCCCGTGGGGCGCTGGAAGGCCTGTCTTCTGGCGCGCAGCCCGGTTCGCGTGGACAATGAGCGCAGTATCTTTTAGCGCAAGCGCAGTGAGGCCCCTGAAACCATGAAGCAAATCCTCCTCCTCGAAGACCTTCCTGAAATCCGGGCATGGCTCAAGACGCTGGCGCTGCAGGTGTTCCCGGGTGCCCAGATCAGCGAGAGCGCCCGCATCCACGACGCGCTGGAGCTGGTCAACGCCGTGCGCTTCGACGTCGCCATGGTCGACCTGGGGCTGCCCGACGGCTCCGGCGTCGAGGTGGTGCAGGCCCTGCGCGAAAAGCAGCCCGACGTGCAGTCGGTGGTGGTCACCATCCACGACGACGACGACCACCTCTTCCCCGCCTTGCAGGCTGGCGCCTTCGGTTACCTGCTCAAAGAGCAGTCGCGCGAGCAACTGGCCGAGCAGCTCCAGCGCATCGCCCAGGGCGAGCCGCCGCTGTCGCCGTCCATCGCCCGCCGCGTGATCCAGTACTTCACGGCCCAGGCCCGCCTGCAGCCGGTGCACCAGCCCGACACGGTCACCCCGCACGTGCAGCTCACCGACCGCGAAAACGAGGTCCTGTTGCGCGTGGCCAAGGGCTTCACGCTGCCCGAAATCGGCCAGCAGCTCAACCTGTCGCGCCACACCATCGCCGACTACGTCAAGCAGATCTACCGCAAGCTCAACGTGTCTTCGCGCGCCGAAGCCGCGCTGGAAGCACAGCGCCTGGGCCTGTTCCGCCGTTGACCTTTGCCGACCGCCGCTGACCTGATCCGATGATTTCCCGTTTGGTTGGCGTGCTCGCCGGCAAGGCCCCGCCTCACGTCCTCGTTGACGTGCACGGCGTGGGCTACGAAGTCCAGGTGCCCATGAGCACCTTCTACAACCTGCCCGACACCGGTGGCCAGGTCACGCTGCTGACGCAGTTCATCGTCCGCGAAGACGCGCAGCTGCTGTTCGGTTTCCTGACGGCCGGCGAGCGCGAGTCCTTCCGCGAGCTCATCAAGATCAGTGGCGTGGGCCCCCGCATCGCGCTGGCGCTGCTCTCAGGCCTGAGCACCGACGAGCTGGCCGCCGCCGTGTCGGCGCAAGACACCTCCCGCCTGGTCAAGGTGCCGGGTGTGGGCAAAAAGACGGCCGAGCGGCTGCTGTTGGAGCTCAAGGGCAAGCTGGCGCCGGTGCTGGCGGCCCCGGGCTGGAGCGCCACGTCCGACCACCAGGCCGACATCCTGCAGGCCCTGATCGCCCTGGGCTACTCCGAGAAAGAAGCCCAGGCTGCGCTCAAGCAACTGCCCGCCGAGGTTTCGGTGAGCGATGGCATCAAGCTGGCGTTGAAGTCGCTGGCGCGCTGAGCCTGGCGCTGCGTCGGTGCCAGCTTGGGCTGGGGCATGATGGCCGCATGCGACCGATTTCCACGCTCCTTGCTCCGTGCCTCGCGCTGTTTGCCTGCCTGAGCTGGGCCGGCCCCTCGGCCGTGGCGCCCCAGCGCAAACCTGCCGCTTCTGTGGCCGAGCCGGCCGGTGGCGTGCGCACGGCCACCGAGCTGTGCGCGCAGATGGTGCGCCGGCTGCCCAATGTCTCGCGACCCCTGTGCACCCGAGCGGAGTTGCAGGCGGGGCCGGGCGCTTCGGTGCGCGGCACCCCCATTTTTCAGCGCGACGTGGTGGCCCCGCAGGCGCGCCTGAAGGTGCTGGTGGTGGGCGGCATCCATGGCGACGAGCCCTCGTCGAGCTCGCTGGTGCTGCACTGGATCGACCAGGCCCTGCTGACGCCGTCGAACATCCACTGGCGCTTCGTGCCGCTGATGAACCCCGACGGCATGCTCAAGGACAAGCCCACCCGCACCAACGCCCGGGGGGTGGACCTCAACCGCAACTTCCCCACGCCCCAATGGGACAAGGAGGCGCCGCACTACTGGGCCAAGCGCACGGGCTCCGACCCGCGCCGCTTTCCTGGCCCCAAGGCCTTGTCCGAGCCCGAGTCACAGTGGTTGCACGAAGAAATGGCGCGCTGGAAGCCCGACCTGATCGTGGCTGTTCACGCGCCTTATGGCGTGCTCGATTTCGACGGCCCGCACGTGCCGCCACAGCGCCTGGGGCGCCTGTACCTGGACCAGGTCGGCATCTTCCCGGGCAGCCTGGGCAATTACGGCGGGGTTCACAAGAAGCTGCCGGTGGTGACCATCGAGCTCAACAGCGCGCTGCGCACGCCGCAGGCCGCCGAGATGCGGCAGATGTGGCTGGACCTGTTGCGCTGGACGGCCGAGAAGCTGGGCGCGGACTGAGGCCGCCCCAACCCAGGCAGCCCCGGCATCGCCTGCCTGGATGCTCGGGGCCGTGCGGGCTCAGCGCGTTGGCGGAGCCGCCTGCTGCGTCGGCAGCGTCGACAAGATGCCCAGCAAACGCGGGATCTGCAGTGGCTTGACCAGGTAGTGGTTGAAGCCGGTCTGCAGCGCGCGCGCGATGTGGTCGGGCAGGGCGTCGGCGCTCAGGGCCAGCAGCGGCAGCTTGCGGAACTCGGTTTGCGCGCGCAGCTTGCGGCACATGTCCAGGCCCGAACCATCGGGCAGGTTGATGTCGATGAGCGCCACGTCCGGGCGGTGCGACTCGATCGCGGCCATGCCTTCGGCGGCGCTTTCGGCCGAGAACAGGCGCACCTGTGGGTAGGCCGCGAAGACGGCCTCGACCAGGCTGCGGTTGAGCGCGTTGTCTTCCACGTGCACGATGCGCAGCGGCGGCAGCATGACGGCCGGCTCTTGTCCTCGTCCCACCGGGCGGCCCACGCCTTGCGCTTCGGCCAGCGGCAGGTGCAGCGCGAAGATGGAGCCGTGGCCCAGCGTGCTGGTCACTTCGATGCGGCCGTGCATGAGCTCGGCCAGGCGCTGTGAGACGGCCAGGCCCAGGCCATTGCCGTGGTGGCGCCCGCGCGAGGAGTCCAGCCGGGTGAAGGGCTGGAAGAGGCGGGGCAGGTCGCCCTGGTCGATGCCGAAGCCCTGATCCCGCACCTCGACGACGCCCATGCGCTCGTCCGCCGCAGGCTTGCCGGTCAGCCAGACCGTCGAGCCCTCGGAGCTGTACTGGATGGCGTTGCGCACCAGGTTGGTCAGGATGGAGCGGGTGTGCTGGCCATCGGCCCAGGCGGTCATGGGCGGGCAGTCGATCACCAGTGTGATGGATTGGGCCTTGGCCTCGTCTTCCAGCGCGGCGCGGATCTCGCGCAGCAGCACGGCCACTTCCACCCGCTGCGGGCGGATGCCCACGGCCTTGTCGTCGAGCTGGGCGAACTCCAGGGCCTGGTCCAGCAGCGAGAGCATTTGGTGGCCAGCCGTGGCGATGTGCTGCAGGTGGCGCCGCTGGCTTTCGGGCAACTGCTGCAGGTCGGCCATGTCCAGCAACTGCGTGAAGCCCAGGATGGCGTTGAGCGGTGAGCGCATGCTGTGGCTCATGCGCCCCAGGAACTCGACCTTGCCGGCCAGCGCCACCTCCGCTTCCAAGCGGCGGGCGTGTTCGGCCTCGGCGCGGCGCGGCTCGGTGATGTCGGTCAGCACCTCGATATAGCGGCTGATCTGACCGTCGGGGCCGTGCACGGGCTGCACAGAGCGCCGCACCCAGAAGGGCTCACCATCCTTGCGGTGGTGGCAGACCTCCAGGCGCTCGACGGAAGCGCCTTGGGCCAGGTTCTGGTTGATCTGGGCGACGACGGCGGCGTCGGTGTGCGGGCCGCTGAGCAGCTCTTCGGGCAACTGGCCGTGGCACTCGGTCAGGGTGAAGCCGGTCAGCCGCGTGAAGGCCGGGTTGACCCAGCTGATGCAGCGGTTGGCGTCGCAGATCAGGATGGCGTCGGTGACGCGGTCGGCCACCAGGGCCAGCTCCTGGTTGGTGGCTTGGGCGCGCTGCAGGGCGACCTGCAACTGGCGCATCAATTGGGTCTGCTGGTCCAGGGCGTCCTGGCGGGTGTGCAGTTCTTCGAGGAGGCGTTGGTTATCGTCGGACATGGACTCGGAGATCCCCATGGGCAGGGAACGACGGGGTGCGTCGGCGTGGCGCGCGGGCAGGACCTGGGGCATGGCGGGCTCCTCGTTTTCCTATGGGCCGTGAACCACCCTTTTGACGGGGTGATTTCCCGAGCAAACCATGTTAGGGAATTTCGGAGCGCTTGACCATCCATGTCAGGCCGGGCTTACCCGTGCTTTCAATTGGGGAATCTGCTTGCGATTAGGATGGCTTTCAATTTTGTGCAATCAAACACCGCCATGCCATCTGTCTACGACTTCGAAGCCACCTCGATCACTGGCCAGCCCGTCAAGCTGGCTGACTTGCGCGGCAAGGTGATCCTGATCGTCAACACGGCCAGCAAGTGCGGCTTCACGCCTCAGTTCGAGGGCCTGGAAAAGCTCTGGCAGGCCCGCAAGGACCAGGGACTGGTGATCCTGGGCTTTCCTTGCAACCAGTTTGGCTCGCAAGACCCTGGCAGCGACGGTGACATCGCCTCGTTCTGCCAGCTCAACTACGGGGTGAGCTTCCCCATGATGAGCAAGGTCGACGTCAATGGCACAGGCGCCCACCCGCTCTACCAGTGGCTGGTCAAAGAAGCCCCGGGCATCCTGGGCACCAAGGCCATCAAGTGGAACTTCACCAAGTTCCTGATCGGCCGAGACGGTCAGGTGCTGGGGCGTTACGCCCCCACGGACACCCCCAAGGCCCTGGACGCCGACATCGCCAAGGCGCTGGGGAGCTGATGCCCCAGGGCCCTCCGGGGCCATGCCGCACACACCGACACCGATGCGCCCTTCTCGGGCAGGATCGTCGCTCCCTTCCCCCGCAATCAACACACAGAGGACCCCATGAAGCTGATGGATTACGGCGTCAAGCCGCTCGACTTCCAGAACCCCCAGGCACACCTGAACAGCGCTGACAACGGCCTGTCGCGCCGTGGTTTCGTGGTCACCGCCCTGGCCAGTGGTTTCGCCGTGGCGGCCCAACCCGTGCTGGCTCAGGCCATCAAGACGGACGACAAGGGCCTGATTGCGGGCGAGGTGAAGATCCCCGTGGCTGGCGGAAGCATCCCCGGCTACCGCGCCGTGCCCAAGAAGCCGGGCAAGTACCCGGTGGTGCTGGTGGTGCAGGAGATCTTCGGCGTGCACGAGCACATCCAGGACATGTGCCGCCGCTACGCCAAGGCCGGCTACTACGCCATCGCGCCCGAGATGTTCGCGCGCCAGGGCAACGTCTCGAAGATGACGGACATCGGCCAGATCCTCTCCGAGGTGGTCTCCAAGGTGCCGGATGCCCAGGTGTGCGCCGACCTGGATGCAGCGGTGGCCTTTGCCGGCGCCAGCAAGCAGGCCGACACGAAGCGCGTGGGCCTGGTCGGCTGGTGCTGGGGTGGCCGCACCGCCTGGATCTACGCCAAGCACAACCCCCAGCTCAAGGCCGCGGTGGCCTACTACGGCCTGCTGGCCGGCATGAAGTCGGACATCAAGCCGCACGACCCGATCGACATCGCCGAGCAGATCAAGGTGCCGGTGCTGGGCCTGTACTCGGGCAAGGACGCCTACATCCCGCAGCCCGTGGTGGACCAGATGCGCGCCGGCATCAACAAGTCGGGCAGCGGCTCGGAGATCGTCGTCTTCCCGAACGTGGACCACGGCTTCAACGCCGACTACCGCCCGACCTACGACAAGGTGGCGGCCACGTATGCGCAGAAGCTGGCCTTCGATTGGTTGAAGGACCACGGGGTCTGAGCCCGTGCGCGGCGGCATGAGCGGCCCCTGTCGTTAGACTCGGGGCATGTCACTGCTTTTGCTCGTCCTCCTGCCTTTTGTTGGCAGCGCCGTTGCAGCGGTGTTGCCAACGAACGCCCGCAACCTGGAGTCGCTGTGGGCGGCGCTCGTCATGCTGGCCGTGGCGGTGCCGCTGGCCTTGCTCTACCCCTCTGTCGAGGCCGGTCAGGTGCTGACCGAGCGCCTGTCGTGGTTGCCCACGCTCGGGGTGGACGTGGTCGTGAGGCTCGATGGCTTTGCGTGGATGTTCGCGATGCTGGTCAGCGGCATGGGCCTGCTGGTGGTCATCTATGCGCGCTACTACCTTTCGCCCGAAGACCCGGCCGCGCGGTTTTACTCGCTGCTGCTGGGTTTCATGGGCGCCATGCTGGGCGTGGTGGTCTCGGGCAACCTGGTGCAGCTGGTGGTGTTCTGGGAGCTCACCAGCATCTTCAGCTTCCTGCTGATCGGCTACTGGACGCACCGCAAGGACGCGCGCCGGGGCGCCCGCATGGCCTTCACCGTCACGGCTTCGGGCGGGCTGGCTTTGCTGGCGGGGGTGCTGCTGCTGGGCCACATCGTCGGCAGCTTCGAGCTCGAACGCGTGTTGCAGGCGGGTGACCTGGTTCGTGCGCATGCGCTGTACCCGCTGACGCTGTGCCTGATCCTGCTGGGCGCGTTGACCAAGAGCGCGCAGTTCCCCTTCCACTTCTGGCTGCCCCACGCGATGGCCGCGCCCACGCCCGTGTCGGCCTACCTGCATTCGGCCACGATGGTCAAGGCCGGTGTGTTCCTGCTGGCGCGGCTGTGGCCGACCCTCGCCGGCACCGAGATGTGGTTCTGGATCGTGGGCGGCGCGGGCCTGGTCACGCTGCTGCTGTGCGCTTTTGTGGCCATGTTCCAGAACGACCTCAAGGGCCTGCTGGCGTACTCAACGCTCAGCCACCTGGGGCTCATCACCTTGCTGCTGGGCATGAACAGCCCGCTGGCCGCCGTGGCCGCGGTGTTCCACATGCTCAACCACGCGACCTTCAAGGCTTCGCTGTTCATGTCGGTGGGCATCATCGACCACGAGACCGGCACGCGCGACATGCGGCGCCTGGACGGCCTGTTCACCAGCATGCCCATCACCGGCACGCTGGCCATCGTGGCGAGCGCGGCCATGGCCGGGGTGCCGCTGCTCAACGGCTTCCTCTCCAAAGAGATGTTCTTCGCCGAGACGGTCTACATCAACACCTATCCCTGGCTGGAGACGGCCTTGCCGGCGGTGGCCACGCTGGCCGGCGTCTTCGCGGTGGTGTACTCGCTGCGCCTGGGGCACGATGTGTTCTTTGGCCCGCCCTCGCGCAACCTGCCGCGCCAGCCACATGAGCCCGTGCACTGGATGCGCGTGCCGGTGGAGTTGCTGGTGCTGCTGTGCGTGGTGGTGGGCACGCTGCCGGCCTGGTCGGTGGGCGATGTGCTGGCGATGGCGGCCAAGCCCGTGGTGGGCGGCGTGCTGCCCGCGTACAGCCTGGCCGTCTGGCACGGTTTCAACACGCCCTTGATGATGAGCCTGGTGGCCACGGTGGGCGGGCTGGTGCTCTACCTGGTGTTCGCAAGGCGATTCAAGGCCCGTCGCGGCAGTGGTGTGCCGGGGTTCGGGTGGTTGCAGGGCAAGCGCGTGTTCGAGCTGCTGGTGGCCTGGTTGTCGGGCCGTGCGCGCCGCGCCGTTCGCCTGCTGGGCACCCGCCGATTGCAGCCGCAAATGCTGGCCCTGGTGACGGTGGCGCTGTTCGCGGG
Organism: Aquabacterium parvum; assembly: GCF_001447195.1. Lineage (GTDB taxonomy): Bacteria > Pseudomonadota > Gammaproteobacteria > Burkholderiales > Burkholderiaceae_C > Aquabacterium > Aquabacterium parvum. The sequence continues at coordinate 20,221 of NZ_LFRI01000322.1, forward strand.
CGTGGGCTCGTCGCTGATCGTGCCATTGGCGTGGGGCGACCGCGAACGCGTGCCGCTGACACCCGAGTTCGTCGTGCTTTGGGCCATTGGCGCTTTCTGCGCGGTGGGCGCGGCCTGGCAGGCCAAGTTTCACCGGCTGGCGGCGCTGATCATGCTGGGCGCGGTGGGCCTGGTGCTGTGCATCACCTTCGCGTGGTTCTCGGCGCCCGACCTGGCCCTGACGCAGCTCGCCGTCGAGGTGGTGACCGTGGTGCTCTTCCTGCTCGGGCTGCGCTGGATGCCGACCCGGGTGCAGACCGTGGCCCCGCACCAGGGCGTGCTCGACTGGTCGCGCCGGGTGCGCGACCTCACCCTGGCCGTGCTGGTGGGCCTGGCGCTGGCAGCCCTGTCGTATGCACTGCTCACGCGCCATGCACCCATGAGCATCTCCCCCTTCTTCATTGAAAAGGCCCTGCCCGAAGGCGGCGGCACCAACATCGTCAACGTGATGCTGGTGGACTTCCGAGCCTTCGACACCCTGGGCGAGATCACGGTGCTGGGCATCGTGGGCCTGACGGTGTATGCGCTGCTGCGGCGCTTTCGGCCAGCCACCGAGTCCATCGAATTGCCGCAGCCGCAGCGCATGAACGCGCGCGATCCGGGCCTTGACCTGATCGACCCCGACGACGAAGGCCACGCGGTGGCGCCTTACCTTGCCGTGCCAGCCGTGCTGGTACGCCTGTTGCTGCCGCTGGCAGGGGTGTTTGCGTTTCACCTGTTCATGCGCGGGCACAACGAGCCGGGAGGCGGTTTCGTGGCTGGGCTGGTGGTGGCCATTGCCTTCATCGCGCAGTACCTGGTGGGGGGCACGCGCTGGGTGGAGGCACGGCTGCGCCTGCGGCCCATGCGCTGGATCGCCTTCGGCCTGCTGGTGGCCCTGGCCACCGGCCTGGGCTCGCTGGCGCTGGGCTACCCCTTTTTGACCACGCACACCGCGCACCTGCAGTTGCCGGTGCTGGGCGAGGTGCACGTGCCGTCAGCGGCGCTGTTCGATCTGGGCGTGTTCACCGTGGTGGTGGGTTCGACCTTCCTGCTGCTGAGCTCGCTGGCCCACCAGTCGATGCGCGCGCGTCGGCAGCAAGCCGTGACGATCGAGGCCGAAGCAGCCCAGGTGGCCGACATCGCGCTGGCCACCCAATCCAGGGAGGCGCACTGATGGAGCTCGTGATTTCCCTGGCCATCGGGGTGTTGGCGGGATCGGGTGTCTGGCTGGTGCTGCGTCCGCGTACTTTTCAGGTGCTCATTGGCCTGTCGTTGCTGGCGTATGCCATCAACCTGTTCATCTTCAGTGTGGGCAGCCTGGCCACCGACAAGGAGCCCATCGTCAAGCCCGGCATCAGCCCTGACCTGTTCAATTACAGCGACCCGCTGCCCCAGTCGCTGGTGCTCACGGCCATCGTCATCGGTTTTGCCACCACGGCGCTGTTCCTGGTGGTCATCCTCGCGCTGCGGGGCCTCAGTGGCGGTGACCACGTCGACGGCAAGGAGGACGAGGCATGAGGGCCGAACTCGTGGTGGTGCCCGTGCTGCTGCCGCTGCTGACGGCCGGCTTGATGCTGTGGGCCGGGGAGGGGCGGCGTCGGCTCAAGGCAGCGGTCAACGTGCTTTCGACGGCGTTGACGCTGGCCGCAGCCGTGGCGCTGCTGGTCTGGGTGAATCAGCAGGACGCTGCTGCGGCCTTTGGCATCTACCTGCCAGGCAATTGGCCGGTGCCTTTCGGCATCGTGCTGGTGGCCGACCACCTCTCGGCCTTGATGGCGGTGCTCACCGGGGCGCTGGGGCTGACGACCCTGCTGTATGCGCTGGCGCGCTGGCAGCACGCCGGGGTGCACTTTCACGTGCTGTTTCAGCTGCAGCTCATGGGCCTGTATGGCGCCTTCCTGACGGCCGATTTGTTCAACCTGTTCGTGTTCTTCGAGGTGCTGCTGGCTGCCAGCTATGGCTTGTTGCTGCACGGTGGGGGCAACAAGCGGGTCAAGGCGGGCCTGCACTACATCGCCATCAACTTGATGGCTTCGTTGCTCTTCCTGATCGGTGTCGCGGTGCTGTACGGCGTGACGGGCACGCTGAACATGGCCGACATCGCGCAGAAGCTGCAGTCCGTGCCCACCAGCGACCGGGGCTTGTTGCACACGGGCGCGGCCATCCTGGCGATTGCCTTCCTGGCCAAGGCGGGCCTGTGGCCGCTGAACTTCTGGCTGCCCGGGGCCTACTCCGCGGCCAGCGCGCCGGTGGCGGGCCTGTTCGCCATCCTGACGAAGGTGGGCGTGTACGCGTTGCTGCGGCTGTGGACGCTGTGCTTTCCCGAGACCGCTGGCGCGTCGGCCCACTTCGGCAGTGGCGCGCTGATCTGGGGTGGTCTGGCCACGCTGGCGTTTGGCGCCATCGGCATGCTGGCGTCCCAGCAACTGGCGCGGCTGGCGGCTTACAGCGTCATCGCTTCGTCGGGCACCCTGATCGCGGCCATCGGGTTTGACGCGCCGGCCCTCAGCACGGGCGCGCTGTTCTACCTGGTGAGCTCGACGCTGGCCGGTGGGGCCATGTTCATGCTGGTCGAGTTGCTGGAGCGCTCGCGTCAGGTGGAGCTGGGCCCGCAGCAGATCGACGATGGGCAGGACCGACTGCCGGCTTTCTTCGATGCCGCGCCACCGCCGGGCGTCAACCTGGACGACAACGAAGACGCGCTGATCGGCCGGGCCATACCGGGTGCGCTGGCGTTCCTGGGCGTGACGTTCGGCATTTGCGCTGGCGTGGTGGCCGGGCTGCCGCCTTTCTCAGGCTTTGTCGCCAAGCTGGCCATGTTGCAGGCGCTGCTGCAGCAAGGCAGCACGCCGGCCTGGGCGCTGTTGGTGCTCCTCATCGTCTCGGGCTTGTTCGCGGCCACGGCGCTCATGCGGGTGGGCATCCGTCATTTCTGGGGCGCTGCCGATCGTGCCTCGCCCAGGCTGCGTGTCATCGAGACCTTGCCCATCGGTGCCTTGCTGGCCGCTTCGGTGATGCTGGTGGTGTGGGGCGAGCCAGCCCTTCGCTACGCGCGGGACACGGCCGATGCCTTGCACAACCCGGAGCGCTACATCGGTGCCGTGATGTCGGCCAGGCCCTTGCAGCCGATGCACTCGTCGGGTGATGCGTCCGCTCAGGCGCCTGCTGTCTTGACGCCTTCAGGAGCCCAGCCATGAAGCGCATCGTGCCTGCACCCTGGCTTTCTGTGGGCATCTTCGGGGGCTGGTTGCTGCTCAACCAGTCGCTGTCTGCGGCCCAGTTGCTGTTGGCGTTCGTCGTCGCCCTGGCGATGCCGCTGCTGTTTTCGGCGCTGCGTCCTTCTCCCGGGCCGATGCGGCGCTGGGGCGTGCTGCTGCGGCTGATCGCGCTGGTCGGCGTCGACGTCGTGGCTTCGGCGCTGCAGGTGGCTTTCGGGGTGCTGCGAGCCAGGCGCCGTCCGCCTCAAAGCGCTTTCGTGACCGTGCCGCTTGAGTTGCGTGATCCGCACGCCCTGGCTGCCTTGGCCGTCATCACGGCGGTGGTGCCAGGCACCGTGTGGTCGGAGCTGGCGGCGGATCACAGCGTCCTGCTCGTGCACGTGTTCGATGTGCCCGATGAAGCCGCCTTTGTCGCGCACTTCAAGCAGACTTATGAGCGCCCGCTCAAGGAGATCTTTGAATGAGCCCGCTGCTTGCCATCGCCATCTCCATCACCTTGATGCTCTATGCCATCGCCATGGTCTTCGGCCTGATGCGCATGGTGCGTGGCCCCAGTGCGCAGGACCGCGTGCTGGCGCTCGACTTCCTCTACATCGTGGGCATGCTGGTGATGATGGTGCTGGCCATTCGCTTTGAAAGCAGCATGTACTTCGAGGGTGCGTTGCTGATGGTGTTGTTCGGCTTCGTGGGCTCGGTGGCCATGGCCAAGTTCCTGCTGCGCGGGGAGGCCATCGAATGAGCTGGAGCCCGAACTTGTGGGCCGAGGTGGTGATCGCGGCGCTGCTGTTGCTCAGTGGTTTGCTGGTCCTGTTGGCCGCGATGGGCCTTTGGCGCCTGCCTGATTTTTTTGCGCGCATGCACGCACCGGCGCTGGCTTCAACGCTGGCGGCATGGAGCGTCACCCTGGCCTTCATCGTGTACTTCTCGGTCCGCGAAGGTTCTCTGGCCCTGCACGCCTGGTTGGTCATCATCGTGCTGGCCATCACGGCGCCGGTCAGCGCCATGGTGCTGGCGCGGGTAGGGCTGTTCAGAGGGCGGCGCGCCGGGGCGGAATTGCCGCCCCCGCTTTCGACGCCGAGTCAGCACCTGGGCGAGCCTGGCCTGCGCCGTGGGGAGCGACCCAAGGTTTGAGCGGCACCGCGCAGGTGCCCGGGGCCGCCGCCCAGGGCCTCACCACTTCATCTCGCCCTTGTTGACCTTGGCGCCGATGTCCAGCGCCAGGCCCATGCCCGCTTGCGGGTAGGCCTGCTTCATGGCCTGGATCAACGCGGCGGCGTTGGCGGCCTTGGCTGACTCGGCCTCGAAGCGCTGCAGGTAGCTGCGCGTGTAGGCGATGCTGCTGGCGTCCAGAGGTGTGCCGGCCTGCATGTGGCCGGGCACCACGGTGTCGGGCTTCAATGCGGCGATCTCGTCGAGTTGCGCCAGCCAGGCCTGGCGCTCGCTGGCCTTTTGTGTGTCGGCCGTCCACACGTGCAGCCCACCGAAGATGGCGATGTTGCCCACCACCGCCTTGATCGACGGGATCCACACATAAGGCCGGTGCGCCAGCTCGCCCGTGGTGCCGCGCACCTCGATGGCCTGGCCGTCCACCGTCAGCGTGGTGCCCTGCATGGCCTCGGGCACGACGGGCGTGCGCGGGGCGTTCGCGCCCATCTTCGGCCCCCAGAACGTCAGCTTGCCAGCCAGCTTGGCGGCGATTTTCTCGCGCACGGCGGGCGTGGTCAGCACCTGGGCCTGCGGGAACTGGGTCTTGAGCACCTCGGCGCCGAAGTAGAAGTCGGGGTCGGCGTTGCTGATCAGGATGGCCTTGAGGGCCTTGCCGCTGTCGAGCACGTTGGCCGCCACGCGCAGCGCATCGGCGCGGGTGAAGCCGGTGTCGATGACGACGGCTTCTGTCGGGCCACTGACCACCACGGCGTTGACGTGGAAGCTGTTGGCGTCGGCGTTGTGGACCTTGAGCGTGAGCGGCACAGCGGTTTGTGCGACGGCCACCGAGTGCGCGACCATGCCCAGGGCGAGGGCGGACAGCAGGCGGGTTGGGCGAGCGATGAGGGGTTTGAACATGGAGGACTCCGGTTGAAGCTGCCTAGTAGGCGATGGGTCCACTGTATTGATGTTGATTTGGTTGATAAAGTGCGGTTCGGTTGATGAGTTGTTGCATGAATCGATGAAATTGCCTTGCCCTCTGCCGAACACGGAGACCCGATGGACCGCCTGAGCGCCGTGCGCGTGTTCGTGGAAGTGGCCGACCGAGGCAGCCTGACCCAGGCCGCCGAGCACCTGGACATGTCTGCCGCCATGGTCAGCCGCTACCTCGCGGCGGCGGAGGGCTGGTTGGGCGCCCGCCTGTTGCACCGCACCACCCGCAAGGTCAGCCTGACCGACGCTGGCCTGGCCGCGCTGCCCTCGTGCCGTCAGCTGCTGGACATCGCCCAGGACACCGAGCACCTGGCCGCCGAGCGAAGCCGCGAGCCCTCGGGCGTGCTGCGCGTGACCACGGCCGGCTCGTTTGCCGAGGCACAGCTGACCGCCGCGCTGGTGGACTTCCAGCGCCTGCACCCGCAGGTCGAGGTGGTGCTGTCGGTGGGCGACAAGGCCACCGACCTGGTGGCCGAGCGCGTGGACCTGGCCGTGCGCATCACCAACACCCTGGACGACAACATGATCACGCGGCAGTTGGCGCGCTGCCGCTCGGTGTTGTGCGCCTCACCCGAGTACCTGGCCCGCCACGGCACCCCGCGCGTGGCCGAAGACCTGCGCCAGCACCGATGCATCGCGCACGCCTCGGGCATCGGGCCGCAGTACCGGTTCACGCGTGGCGACGCGGTGGTGACGGTGCCGGTGAGCTGGGGCTTTCACACCAACGAGACAGCGGTGCTGCGCCGCGCCATGTTGTGTGGCGCGGGCATCGGCACGCTGCCGACGTACTACCTGGGTGACGACGTGCAATCAGGCCGGCTGGTGAGGCTGCTCCCTGATCACGAACCGCAGGTGCTGGGCATCCACGCGATTTACCTGTCGAGGCGGCATCAGCCTTTGGCTTTGAGGTTGTTGGTGGATTTTCTGGCGCAGCGGTTTGCGGGGGAGGTGGCGCCTTGGGATGTGGGGATGCCTTGAGATGAGCCTCTGCCATCTGCCCGCAGAGCCAGGGCCTGCAGGCGCGGGCGCACCCGCAGGAAGCCTCGGTAGGCCTGCTCCAGCGCGGGCATGGCACCCGGCAAGCCGGCCGCGCGCGCCAGCCAGCGCCAACCGGGCAGGCGAGCCCACATGGCCACGAAGGCGGCGGCGCCGTCCAGTCGGGAGCCGTCGGCGAGTTGCACGTGAAAACGCGCCAGCAGCCGGGCGCGCTCTTGCGGCGGCAAGTTACTCTGGCTGGAACTGACGTCGATGAAGCACAGGGCGCTATCGCGGCGCTGCGCAGCCAGGCCTTGCACGTGCGCGATCTCGCGCCGGCACAGGGGGCAGGCGCCGTCGTAAAGGACGGTCAGTGCTTCTGGCTTGGGTGGGTGTTTCATAGCGTCGCTCACATCTGCCAGAAGTCTAGAGCGCTGGCGGATGGCGGGGTGGCGTCAGTTTGGGGTCTTGGGGAGCTTGTGCGGTCCCGTGGGGGCTCAGGGTCAGTGTTGGGGGCCGGATGAGGCTGAGAGCTGCCCCTCGTGCTGCGCGCTTGGATCGGCGGCTATCGACCGATAGCAGGCGTCTATATTTGGCATAGATAGCACAACTTATTTCCCTCACAGGCACCCGCGACCATGTCTCAAAAATGACATCAACGAGTCATCAGGGTGTCATATCACGACATTACCATCGCTGCAATTCAGATTCGTAATCAGGTCATCATTTTTGATTACGATTTCAAATCTGCCGGAGGTGTCATGATCGAACTACAGAATGTCTCAGTCAGTTATGGTGATGCGATTGCACTGTATCCCACCACTCTCAAACTCCATCAGGGACAGTTCACCGTATTGCTCGGATCTTCCGGCGCTG
>NZ_LFRI01000323.1 GCF_001447195.1 Aquabacterium parvum
AAGGCCCTGAGCCACGGTGCCAACATGGGCCGGCTGGTCGATCAGGCCATTGATCAAGGCCAGCTCACCGAGCTGCGCCAGATGTGCGCCAAGGTGCATCCCTCGCTGATCGAGCGCCTCGATCAAGTGACGAACCCGCTCGACATGAGCAAGCGCGAGTTCATCGAGGCTGCTGTGTCTGATGCGCTGGCCCGCGCCGAGGAAGCTATCGAGCGTTCCGGTGCCCTGGATCAAGGGAGCCTGTGATGCTCACGCTGACCGGCACCATTCGAG
>NZ_LFRI01000324.1 GCF_001447195.1 Aquabacterium parvum
CAGACTGGGGGCGGGCGGCGCATGACTGGAAGGCCGCAATGAACCAATTCGCCATCCTTTACGAGGACAGATTTCTTCAACCCTCCGTCTGACCAAGGCGGTGTTCAGCCTCAAACACAAAAAATCTGACAGTCCCTTGATCTGGCATTCACCTGCACGCACGAGGCGGATCGTATCCCTGGGCATTCAAGAGTATGCGAAACAAATGCCCGTGTCTGAGGCGTTTTGGAAAGCTGCTGCACCCAAAGCAGCACCTCAAGGCATCCAAGGTTTCTTCACGGCCCTGCCGATCGACTGGACTCGCGGCGAAAACAACCACCCGGACATGAACAAGGTCCTGCTCACACAGGTGCCCGCCCAAGGCACCTACCATGCGCAAGCACTGCGCAACGACACGCAGGAGCAAATTGGATGATGACCAAAGCGCCGCCCTACCTTCGACCCAACGCACGATGGGCATTGGCAGTGCTGATGTTGATCAGCATGACTGCATGCGGCCAAAGCAACGCCAACAAAGCGGTCCCCTACTCAAAGCAGTCAGGTTGGAACAGTGTGTGCCTGGGCACCATCCTGGTGGACTTGCCCGACAAAATTCACTTGGGCGCATCGCCATTGCGGCATGACACGGGTTACAGCCTTGGTGAAGCGCTTAGGGGCGCAGCAACCGGCAATCAGAAAGTGGGCAATATCGAATATCAAGAAACCGTCCTGGGGACGGCTGAAAATCTGCGTGTCTTCAAGATAGCTGCCAATTTTAAGTCTGTCGTTCAGCCCGGATTGAACCTTGACCCCGAGCAACGTGAAGAGCGCAAAGCGCATGTGCGCGAGGTGGATGTTGGTGACCCAAATGCTTACGCATTTCGGCAATATGGTATTTACGACATTGGTTACTTGGATTCTTCAGATAAAAGGCTGAGGACATTCTCTGGCGCGCTTCGTGTATTTACTGATCAAGAAGAGTACGAGCGGATGTTTCGCTCGTTCACCGACGCCGACATTCGAGCCTTCTACCAACACCTGCGCACCAACCTCTACCGCGCCCGCGCCCCCGAAGAGTTACCCACCGAACCCGGCGTGTGCACCCCCTTCGGTCTGTTCCGCCAGCAAGCTGGCGAGCCGATGCCCAGATTCGATGTCGAGGTGCCGCTGCGCAGCCTGAAGTACCCCAGCCTGGTGTTCTTCGTGCGCGTGAAGACGCCCGACGACAACGCCCCCAAGGACATCAAAGACCTGCCCGACTCCAACCACGTGACCATGGACGACATCAAATCGCTCAAGGGCATGGAGGGTGTGCTGCTGCTGGCCAACCTGATGGGCATCAAGCAAACCGTGGGGCCTGAGCCTTTGGCAATCGCCGGCCAACCCGGCCGCCTGCTGGCGCGCGAGTACCACCACGACGGTGGGTTGGACCCCAACGGCGGCGGACCGGGCGCCGCCTACGAAATGCAGGCCGATGTGCTGGGCGTTCAAGGCCGTCCCGACATGCCCGCCATGACCATCCGCATGGCCGCCATGCTGCCGGACAAGGAGCCGTATCCCAAGCCAACCAGGCAATGGAACCCGTCCAAGCAGCGCTTCGAGATGGTGCCCTTCAAACCTGCACGCCCCGGCATCCGGGGCATCCAGCCACCGCCGTTCGATCAGGGCTTGGTCTACTTCCGACTGGTGCTGTCCAGCTTGCGGCCTGCCGATGCGGTGGCGGCGAGCGTGACGGGGGCGGCTGTGCCGGGCACGGGGGCCAAGCCGGCGGCAGCCCCCCTTCCCTGAGGGCTGAGGCGAGATGATCCGGAAGGCGGCACTTGCAAAACAAGCGATGCCATCCGCTGCCCTCAAGCACCTGCTGTCGCAAAGCGGGGCGCGCATCAAGTCAGCCTTGACGCTCATCGGCAAGAACGCCCAAGGCGACAAGCTGCCGCAAAACCAGATCTGCTGGGCGCTGGGCCAGCGCATCGAGCACGCGGTGCGCTGCAACTTCCCCTTCCATGCCTTCGTGGTCTTGCCCGTTCACCCCGAGGGCCGGCTCGATGACCTGGCCATCATCGGCCAGATCCACTGGACCATGCAAAGCCTGGTCTACGGCAGCCACAGCCTGGTCAACCGCGTGCGCTGCGCGATTGCGGCCAAGAAGATGCTGGCAGGCAAGAAGGTGATCCGCATGGAGTTGTGGCAGGCCATGCTGGCGAAAGCGCGAGAGGGCAAACCCAAAGAGCGTCCCTACGAAAAAATCACGCCCGAAGAATGGGCCCCGTACCTGACGCTGCTGAACCTGCGCAATTGCGAGATGGTGGGCGGCAAGCTGCGCACCGAGCAGATCTACGTGCACAGCAAGCTGCTGATCGTGGATGACGCCGAGGTGGTGATCGGCAGCGCCAACATCAACGACCGCAGCCTCAATGGCGACCGCGACAGCGAGCTGGCCGTGTTCGTCAACGACACGGCCTGGCGCGATTCGATGACGCATGGCTGTCCCACCAAGGTCTGCGCCTTCGGGCACCAGTTGCGCACCGACTTGTGGCGCAAGCACCTGGCCCTGGCGGGCAATGACAATGCGGTGGTCAAGCCTGCTTCAGCCCTGGCTGGCTTGATGGAGCAGCCTGCCACGCCGCAGACAGTCAAGCTCATCCAGCAGATTGCCAAGGCCAATCAGGCGGCGTATGAGCGGACGTTTGCGCATGTGCCGCGGAATAGACAGGTGGGAAATCCAGATTGCGAAGCTTCAATCTGGCCCATGGTCGATCGATCTCTGAAGCCTGAAGTAGCACTCAGCAAGATTCAAACCTACGCCCACCAGATGCCATTCTCCGAAGCCTTTTGGAAGACCGCAGCTCCAAAGGCTGCACCACAAGGCATTCAGGGCTTTTTCACCGCCTTGCCCATCGACTGGACTGCGGGCGAGAACAACCATCCTGACATGAACAAAATCCTGCTTACCCAAGTGCCCACCGACAGCCTGCACTATGCACACGCTTTGAACAACGACACGTCGGAGCAAACAGGATGACGGCCCAAGCACCCCTGAGCCTATGGCCCGCAGGTCGATGGACCCTCGTTTTGCTGACCTTGTTGAGCATGACCGCCTGCGGCCAAAGCAATGCAAACAAGGCCGCGCCCTATGTGAAGTCACCCGATTGGAGCAGCGTCTGCCTGGGCACCATAGTGGTCGATTTGCCCAAGCAGATCGAAGTGGCCGACTCGGGCATGGACCATCAGAGCGGCTATGGATTTGACGAAAAGTTTCGTGGGGCCGCAACTGGCAACCAGAGCGTCGGCAACATTGGATATCAAGAAACCGCTCCAGCTACCCTCAAAGATCTGCAATCCATCAAAGGCAGCGCAAAGTTCAAGCTGATTGACCGTCGAATCATTCATTGGCCTGACAAGAGTGATCCAGAGCTTCAGAAGTTCAAAAAGCACACGGGCGAAGTGCCCTTGAAGGATCCGCAGGCTTACGCCTTCAGGATGTATGGTGCGTTCGATCTGGGCTACCTTGATCCGGCTGACCAGCGCATCCGCCTGTTTGATGGCGGGGTGCCGGGCGACAAGCCCAAAGAGGTATACACCGTCACCGAGCACCAAGCCTTCTACCAACACCTGCGCACCAAGTTCTACCGAGCCCGCGCCCCTGAAGAGCTGCCCACCGAACCCGGCGTATGCACTCCTTTCGGGCTCTTCCGCCAGCTTGAAGGCCAGCCGATACCCAGGTTCAATGTCGAGGTACCACTTCGCAGTCTGAAGCACCCCAGCCTGGTCTTCTTCGTGCGCGTGCAGACACCCCATGAGGGCGCTCCCAAGAACATCAAAGACCTGCCCGATCCCAACAGCGTCACCTTGGACGACCTCAAGTCGCTCAAGGGCATGGAAGGCATCTTGCTGCTGGCCAACCTGGCTGGCATCAAGCAGGCCGTGGGCCCCGAGCCTGTGGCCATTGCTGGCCAACCAGGCCGCCTGCTGGCCCGTGAGTACCACCACGATGGCGGGCTGGCCCACAACGGCGGCGGCCCCGGTGCCGCCTACGAAATGCAGGCCGATGTGGTGGGTGTGCAAGGCCGCCCCGACATGCCCGCCATGACCATCCGCATGGCCGCCATGCTGCCTGACAAAGAACCCTACCCCCCGCCCACCAAGCAGTGGAATTCGACCAAGCAGCGTTTCGAGATGGTGCCCTTCAAGCCCGCGCGCCCTGGCATCCGTGGCATCCAGCCACCACCGTTTGAAGAGGGCCTGGCTTACTTCCGCCAAGTGCTGGCCAGCGTGCGGCCTGCCGATGCGGTGCTGGCCGGTGTGGCTGCGCAGGCTGCCGCAGATACGACCGCCAAGCCCCCCCAGCCTTGACTTGCACATCTACGTGATGCCATGAATGTTGCCCAAGATGCCGTTGCACACGGGCGACCTTGGCATCATGCTGCGCGAGTCGCCCAACAAAACACGGAGCCGCCGCCCGACTGGCTGATGCGGCCTGTAGAGGCCCTGATGCGCCCGGTGCCCGAGCGGCTGGATCAGGCGCGGCTTCTGGCCGAAGTGCAGGTCTTGCAGCGCGTGCGCGCGGGCAAGCTCACACCCGCCGATGTCACACAGCCGCTGCAAGCCATCGGCGAGTTCATGAAGCTGAGCTACCGCAGCCTGCTGGAAGCAGCCTGGCGCGGCCAGCGCGCCCACGGCGACCTGTTCAAGCCACAGGTGCAAAGCGCACCTGCAGGCGGCGCCATCCTGGCCGACGACCAGCCGCGCCAGCCCTGGCAGGACGTGCACATGCGCATGGAGGGCCCTGCTGTCTATGACGCGGCCATGAACTTCATCCGCCGCTGGAACAGCCTGCAACACAGCTACCTGGCGGGTGACGCCGATTTGCGCAGCAAGGTGCGCGTGCCTGACAGCCTGGTGCCCCAAGAGCCGGCCTACACCGCCAAGGGACCTGGCTCGGCCAAGGTGCGCGTGCTGCGCAGCGCATCGCTGAAGCTGCAACAACAAGAACGCGCAGCCATGCCGCAATTGCCCGCCCCGCAGGTCGTTCAGCACGACATCCACGACGTGATGGTGCGGCTCATCTTGGGCGCCACGCACTTTGTCTACATCGAGAGTCAGTTTTTTCAGAGTCGGTTCGGGGTGCCCTCGATCAACCCGGCCTCCAAGGAAGGCCAAGACCTGCAATCCGCCGCCCTCAAGCACCTGCTGTCGCAAAGCGGGGCGCGCATCAAGTCAGCTTTGACGCTCATCGGCAAGAACGCCCAAGGCGACAAGCTGCCGCAGAACCAGATTTGCTGGGCGCTGGGCCAACGCATCGAGCACGCGGTGCGCAACGACTTCCCCTTCCACGCCTTCGTGGTCTTGCCCGTTCACCCCGAGGGCCGGCTCGATGACCTGGCCATCATCGGCCAGATCCACTGGACCATGCAAAGCCTGGTCTACGGCAGCCACAGCCTGGTCAACCGCGTGCGCTGCGCGATCGCGGCCAAAAAGTTGCTGGCGGGCAAGGAGGTGATTCGCCGTGAGTTGTGGCAGGCGATGCTGCAAAAGGTGCGAGAAGGTGAACCCGGGCTGCGTCCTTACGAGCAGATCACGGCCGCCGAATGGGCGCCTTACCTCACGCTGCTGAACCTGCGCAACTGTGAGGTGGTTGGCGGCAAGCTGCGCACGGAACAGATCTACGTGCACAGCAAGCTGCTGATCGTGGACGACGCCGAGGTGGTGATCGGCAGCGCCAACATCAACGACCGCAGCCTCAACGGCGACCGCGACAGCGAGCTGGCCGTGTTCGTCAACGACACCGCCCTGCGCGAGTCGATGACGCACGGCTGCGCCACCAAGGTGTGCACGTTTGGGCACCAGTTGCGGGTTGACCTGGGGCGCAAGCACCTGGCCCTGGCGGGCAACGGCAACGCGGTGGTCAAGCCGGCTTCAGCCCTGGCCGCCCTGATGGAGCAGCCTGCCACGCCGCAGGCGATCAAGCTCATCCAGCAGATCGCCACGGCCAATCAGGCAGCGTATGAACAAGCGTTTGCGCATGTGCCGAGAAGTCAACAGAGTGGGGCACCCGAAAGAATCAAGGCGTCGATATGGCCTATGGTCAACAGGGACAAAGATTCACCTTCTCTGGGCATTCAAGAGTACGCGAAACAAATGCCCTTTTCCGAGGCGTTTTGGAAGGCGCCTGCACCCAAAGCAGTACCTCAAGGCATCCAAGGCTTCTTCACGGCCCTGCCGATTGACTGGACTCGAGGCGAAAACAACCACCCGGACATGAATAAGGTCCTGCTCACACAGGTGCCCGCCGAAGGCACCTACCATGCGCAAGCATCGCGCAACGACACGCAGGAGCAAATTGGATGATGACAAAAGCGCCGTCCTACCTTCGCCCCACGGCACGATGGGCATTGACCACGCTGATGTTGATCAGCATGACTGCATGCGGCCAAAGCAACGCCAACAAAGCGGCCCCATACGCGAAGCAGTCAGGTTGGAGCAGTGTGTGCCTCGGCACCGCTCTGGTTGATTTGCCCGAGAAGATTGAGGTGGCTGACTCGGGCATGGAGCACAACAGCGGCTATGGGTTCGACCACAAGTTTCTTGGGGCGGCGTCAGCGCGTCCCTGGGTAGCCAATCTCCAGATACAAGAGACCGCCCCCGCGACCTTTAAAAACCTGCAATCCATTAAAGGCATAGCCAATTTCAGGAACATCATCGAGCCGACGCTGAACCTGTCTCCAGAAGAGCGAGAAAGATACAAGCAATACGCTCGTGAAGTCATCGTTGGCGAAACCAATGCCTATGCTTTCCGTACATATGGTTCATACGACATCGGCTATCTGGACCTGAAAGATCAACGCATTCGCCTGTTTGACGGCGGAATGAGGATGAACGACTGGGGTCTCGGTTTTGCCGGGAAGCCAAAAGAAGACTACACCGACGCTGATCTACAAGCGTTTTACAAACACCTGCGCACCAACCTTTACCGCGCCCGCGCCCCCGAAGAGCTTCCCACCGAACCCGGCGTGTGCACCCCCTTCGGCCTGTTCCGCCAGCAAGCTGGCGAGCCCATGCCCAGATTCGATGTCGAGGTGCCACTTCGCAGCCTGAAGTACCCCAGCCTGGTGTTCTTCGTGCGCGTGAAGACGCCCGACGACAACGCCCCCAAGGACATCAAAGACCTGCCCGACCCCAATCACGTCTCCATGGACGACATCAAGTCGCTCAAGGGCATGGAGGGCATCTTGTTGTTGGCCAACCTGATGGGCATCAAGCAAACAGTGGGGCCTGAGCCGGTGGCGATTGCCGGCCAGCCTGGCCGCCTGCTGGCGCGCGAGTACCACCACGACGGTGGGCTGGACCCCAACGGCGGTGGCCCGGGCGCCGCCTACGAAATGCAGGCCGATGTGCTGGGCGTTCAAGGCCGGCCCGACATGCCCGCCATGACCATCCGCATGGCCGCCATGCTGCCGGACAAGGAGCCCTATCCCAAGCCAACCAGGCAATGGAACCCGTCCAAGCAGCGCTTCGAGATGGTGCCCTTCAAGCCTGCGCGCCCCGGCATCCGGGGCATCCAGCCACCGCCGTTCGATCAGGGCCTGGCCTACTTCAGACTGGTGCTGTCCAGCTTGCGGCCTGCCGATGCGGTGGCGGCGAGCGTGGCGGGGGTGCCTGCGCCATCCACCGCAGCCAAGCCTTGAGCGTCAGATGCAACAAGGCCCCGACGAAGTTCGCATCCTGATCGAAGAGGGTGCCGTGCTGCGCCTTGAAGGCGCCATGGACACGGCCGAGTGGGGTCGGCAGGCCATGTTGGGGCTGGCGTGCTCGGCGTTGCTCGACGGGCGAGCGGTGTTGCTGCAGGATTGGCTGCCGGGGCTGGATGTCGAATGTCACGGCTCGATGTTGAACCATGGCGCGCCAGTGTCCTTGGATTGTCGTGACGACCTGAGCGAATGGCATGCACGCGCTCGTTGGTGGCTGGATTTGCCAACTGCCACGGCGCCCAGTGTGTACAGCCTGCAAACCTCTGCAGGGCTGCTGCGCATGCACGCACGGCGGCGTGCTTCGGGCAACTCCGATCAGGTCATGCGTTTGGTGTGCGATTGGGGGGCATCCATCTTTGACACAGCGTTTCGCTGACGTTTGCGAAGCCTGCCCGAGCCCGTTGGTGTCGCACGATATTCGTGAAGTGATGCCTTGCCTCAGGCCTGGGCATTTCTGTCCGGTTCGGTTTTGTGCGGCCAGCGGTATCCGTCACGATGCGGGACGTGACGCGAAACCGCTCCCCCGCAGCTGGGTGTGTTCGGCGTGGCGCGATTCATCCATTTGTATCAGTTTGAATCGCGTACGATCGAAGCCATGAAGTTGCTCCTGATCGACGACCACCCCCTGTTCCGCGATGGGCTGAGCCTGCTCATCCAGCATCGCCTCGACCTGGCCGACCACGGCGGTGCCGAGGTGCTCGAAGCTGGCAGCTTGCGCGAAGCCCTGGTGATGCTGGAGGCGCACCCCGATGTGGGCCTGGTGCTGCTCGACCTGGGCCTGGCCGATCGCCAAGGACTGGGCACGCTCACCGAATGGCGCGAACTGGCGCCGCAGCTGCCCGTGGTGGTGCTGTCGGCCGACGACCGCCCAGGCACCATCGTGGCGGCCATCGACCAGGGCGCCTCCGGCTTCATCCCCAAGACGGTCGAAGCCACGGTGATGCAGGAAGCGTTGCGCCGCGTTCTCTCCGGTGGCGTTTACCTGCCACCCCTGCCCACCGACGCCGTGGTCGAGGTCGAGCCTGCGAGGACGGACGACGACGGCCAGCGGGATGAGCCCGTGGGCCCGGACGCCACCTTGGGGCTGTCGGGGCGTCAACTCGATGTGCTGCGCCTGCTCGTCGAGGGCAAGCCCAACAAGGAGATCTGCCGCGTGCTGTCGCTGTCCGAATCGACGGTCAAGACGCACCTCTCGGCGATCTTTCGCAAGCTCAAGGTCAGCAGCCGCACCCAGGCGGTGGTGGCCGTGGCACGTGCCGGCGTCACGCTGGGGCGGGCGAGCTGATCTCCGCGTTTCGGCTCTTGTCCGTCAAGCCGGTCCCTGACGCCCCATGCCCTGCGCGAGCATCGTGCGCAGGTCTTGTGCCCTGAACGGCTTGTGCAGCACCGGCAGGCCGCTGGCTGCCAGCTCGGCCAGTTGTTGCGGCGAGGTGTCGCCGGTGATGATCAGCGCCGGCAAGCTCGGCTGATGCTGGCGCAGGTGAGAGATGACATCTCGGCCGCTGCCATCTGGCAGGCGGTGGTCTGACACCACCATGTCCCAATGTTGTGGCGCTTGAGCGCGGACCCACCCCAGGCTGTGGCCCACCACGGCATCGAGCCCCCAGTTGCGCAGCCACAGCACCAGGCTCTCCCCCAGCGCCTCGTCGTCTTCGATCACCAGCACCCGCATGCCTTGGAGCCGATCGGGCATGGGGCTCTGTGTTGTTGTGGTGGCGGTTTCCACAGCCTGTGTGGTGCCGGGCAGCGTGATCGCGAAGCACGAGCCGCGCCCCACCCGGGACTGCACGCGCAGCGGGTGTTCCAGCAGTTGTGCCGCCCTCTGCACGATCGCCAGCCCAAGGCCCAGGCCCTGTGAGCGCTCGCGGCCGGGGTTGCCCAGCTGAACAAAGGCTTCGAAGATGCGAGGCTGGTCCTCGGGTCGAATGCCGGGGCCGGTGTCCCAGACCTGCACCTCCCACGAATGCCCCGGCGCCTGGCCAGGCGAGCTCGCTTGGCCACGGCGGCGCACGCTCACCAGCACCCCGCCTTGCTGTGTGTGACGGATGGCGTTGCCCACGAGGTTGCGCAACACCTGCTCGAGCAGCACCGGGTCGGTCCAGGCGATGGCCTTAGTGCGGCGCACGCGCAGCTGGAGGTTCTTCTGGCGCGCGGCCTCGGCTTCGTGCGAGGCAACGGCCTCGAGCAGCGTTTGCAGGTGCACGCGTCGGCGTTGCACTTCGACGGTGCCAGAGTCCAGCCGAGACAGGTCCAGCAGGCCTTTGAGCAGGCTCTCCATCGAGCGCACGGCGCGGGTCAGCCGGTCGGCGAGGTTGCGCACCATCGGGTCGGTCACCTGCACGCGCAGCAGGTCGGTGATCAGGCCGATGGCCGCCACCGGCTGACGCAGGTCGTGGCTCGCCGAGGCCAGGAAATGGCTCTTGGCGGCGTTGGCCGCTGCCAGCTCTCGGGTGCGTTCGGCCACCTTGTGTTCGAGCTGCTGGTTCGCCTCCTCGATGTCGTCGAAGGCTTTGACCACGCGTTGGACCACCATCTGCACGAATGAGGGCGAGGCCAGCGGGATCATCCAGCCCATCCAGTGGTTGAAGTTGACCAGGCCGATGACGCGACCGAAGATGAAGTCGTGCACCCCGGCCACCAGCAAGGCGGCCCAACCCACGGCCAGCCCGGTGTGCATCGACGAGCGCAGCCCCTCGCGCAGCACCCATTGACCCATCAGCCAGATCGAGGGCGCCAGCGTGAGGATCAGCGCGCCTTGCAGGTAGCCCCGTGTGAAGCGCAGGTCGGGGTCGAACGGCAGGGCGAGCAGGCCCAGCACGGGGAACCCGAGCGCCACCACCCACAAGGCCCGGTGGAACCAGTTCAAGTGCCGACCGACCAGCGCCATCACGAACCAGCCCTGCAGGCACGCCGTGAGCACGTGGGCCAGGAAGTAAAGCCACGACTCTGCACCGACCGACAGGCCGAGGTCTTCGGTGATGAAGTAGCGGCAGTTGCGCAGGCCGCCCACCAGCACCAGCAGGCCGAAGAGGCCGGCAGCCGCTTCCTGGCGCCGCATCCACCACAGCAGCACCACGAACATCGAGAAGGCGATCCAGATCAGGTTGAGCACCACGAGTCCGTCGCGCGTGAGAAAGCGCAGCATCACGTGGTCGTGCAGCAAGGCGGCCTTGGGCGCCAGGGCGGCAGGCGACATGCCGCCTTGTTGCACGGCCTGGATTTCGATTTCCAGCGAGTTGTGGCCAGCGTTGAGCAGGAGGCCCGGCACGTCGATGAGCGAGGGGCCTGGCAGGCCCAGCCAGCCTGGGCGGGGCAGCGTGCTCTGCAGCAGCTCGCCATTGAGCCAGATGCTGTGCACATAGTTCAGGTAGTCGATGCGCAGGGACCAGGGGGAGCTCCTGGCGCTTTGGACCACCTCGTCGTTGACCTCGAAGTTCAGGCGGTAGCGGCCGATGCCTGCCGCTTGCAGCCCGGCGGGCTTCCAGCTGTCGGGCAGGCTCACTGCCACAGGCTGGTCGGCCAGCACCGCGCCGCTGACGTCGTGCATCCACAGGCGCTGGGCCGACAGCCAGCGCACGCCGCTGGCGTCGGCCGGTGGTGGCGGTTGCAGCCAGAAGAAGGCCAGCAACGCCAGCGCCAGCAGCCACAGCCCTCCCACCCAGCTCTGGGTCAGGGAACGCAGGAGTGTCGGCAGCACAGGCTTCATGGGGTGGATCAAGGGCGCGCGGTGCGCCATTGTGCGCACTTCGCGCCCCGCCAGCGAGCCCTTTGCGGGGCTTCCCGCTGTGACGCAGCCGGATGCAGTGATATGACATGGGCTGCGCCCCTTGTTTCGGGGCTCAACACCGGGCACGTTTGCTGCAATGCTTGAACGCAGGGTCTGGTTTGATCTGGAGGGCTGACATGAGTGGCTGCACCGATCTTGTCCCGGTTGCCCGGGACACCGTGGAAGGCAAGTGGGGGTCGCGCCACCCGGGGCGCATCCCGATCGCGCACATGCGCCATGTCTACCGGCTCGATGAGGTCGAGCGGCGGCTGGGCAAGCTGCCTGCCCGCGACCACGAAGCCCTTCGCGCCACCTACGAGCGCATGCTTGAAAAAGGCCCCGAGCGCTTCCAGGTCAAGCCCTCCGGCCTGCCCGCGATGGACCACCTCTACGACGAGCTGCCCAATTTCCACGAGGTGCTCGACGACCTCAAGCGCCAGCTCGCGCTGTGCAGCGACAGCCGCGACGCACTTGAACTCACGCCCATGCTGTTGCTCGGCCCGCCGGGCGTGGGCAAAACCCACTTCGCACGCGAGGTGGCGCAGCTGCTGGGCACGGGCATGGGCTTCATATCGATGAGCTCGATGACCGCTGGCTGGGTGCTCTCGGGCGCCAGTTCGCAATGGAAGGGCGCGCGCCCCGGCAAGGTCTTCGAGACCTTGGTGGACGGCCAGTACGCCAACCCCGTGATGGTGGTCGACGAGATCGACAAGTCCGGTGGCGAGCACGCCTACGACCCGCTGGGCTCGCTCTACAGCCTGCTGGAGCACGACACCGCTGGCAGCTTCACCGACGAGTTCGCCGAGGTGGCCATCGACGCCAGCCAGGTGATCTGGGTGGCCACGGCCAACGACATTCGGTCCATCCCCGACCCCATCCTCAACCGCGTCAACGTCTTCGAGATCGAGATGCCGGATGAAGAGGCTGCCCGCAAGATCGCTGCCAAGCTCTACCGCGGCATCCGCGCCGACCACGACTGGGGCCAGCGTTTCGACGCCGAGCTGTCCGACGAGGTGCTGGCGGCGATGGCCAAGCTGGCACCCCGCGAGATGCGGCGCGCGCTCATGACGGCCTTTGGCAACGCCAAGCTCGATGGTCGCTTCACGCTGGAGCCGCGCGACCTGCCCGATGGCGTGCCCAGGCGATCGCCCATCGGCTTCATGCAGTGAGCAGCGGGGGGGCGCCACGCGGTGACCTGCCACCGGACCTGGCATGCGCCATACTCGGGCCCATGCCTGCCAGCCTCGACGGCCGCCTGGTGGTGGCCATTTCCTCGCGCGCGCTCTTCGACTTCGAAGAAGAGAACCGCCTGTTCGAAGGCGCGAGTGACCGCGCCTACATGGACCTGCAACTCGGTCGCATCGAGGTGCCCGCCAAGCCTGGCGTGGCTTTCTCCCTGGTGCGCAAGCTGCTGGCCTTCAACACGCCCCAGTCGGCTGACACGCCGGCCGACGCCCGCGTCGAGGTGGTGATCCTCTCTCGCAACGACCCGGCATCGGGCCTGCGCGTGTTCCGCTCGGTGTCGCACCACGGGCTGGAGATCGAGCGCGGCGTGTTCACACGCGGGCGCAGCCCCTGGCGCTACCTCAAGCCGCTGCAGGCGCACCTGTTCCTCTCGGCCAACGAGGCCGACGTGCGCCAGGCCCTGACCGCTGGCGTGCCGGCTGCGCGCGTGCTGCCGCATGCGGCCCGCGCGGGCGATGCCCACCCCGATGAAGTGCGCATCGCTTTCGACGGCGACGCCGTGCTGTTCTCCGACGAGGCCGAGCGCATCTTCCAGCAGGGCGGCTTGGGCGCTTTCCAGGACCACGAGGTCAGCCGCGCGCGCAAGCCCCTGCCCGACGGGCCGTTTCGGCCGCTGCTGCAGGCCCTGCACGACCTGCGCAGCGCCATCGAACAGCCGGGGGCCTCCCGCATGCGCATCCGCACCGCGCTGGTGACGGCGCGGGGCGCGCCGGCGCACGAACGCGCCATCCGCACCCTCATGGACTGGGGCATCGAGGTCGACGAGGCCATGTTCCTGGGCGGCCTGCCCAAGGGCGAGTTCCTGCGCGAGTTCGAGCCCGATTTTTTCTTCGACGACCAGACCGGCCACGTCAACAACGCTGCGCCGCATGTGCCGGCCGGGCACGTGGCCGCCGGGGTCGCCAACCTGCAGAACGCCGACACCCCCGAGCGGGGCTGAGCGCCACATCCCGGACCCAACAGGAGCCTGACATGAGCGACGAACTGGGTGATTTCTTCGCGCTGCCGCCCTTCAAGGCGGACGAGGCCCTGGTGCAACTGCGCCGTCAGCTCAAGGAGCTGAAGCTGCAGGAGCAGCCTGGCAGCACGCCGCACCGCTTCGCGCTCAAGGGCGTGGTGGTGGCCGAGCTGCAAGTGGCGGCCGTGACCGCCGAGGCGCTCAAGCCAGCCCTGGCTGCGGCCGTCGTCAAGCGCCCCTTGCAGCGTCCCGAGTGGGTGCGTCAGCAGCTCGACAGCCGCGACGCCGTGCGCAAGTGGTTCGATGCGCTCAAACGCCAGGTCGCCAACTGGAGCGACGACGAGTGAGTGGGCCCATGGACCAAACGGTCAATCGGCCTTCGCCTCTTTCTGCATCTTGGCTCGGAACAGCTCGCGGATGCTGACCTCGCGCGGGCCCGGGATCAGCTCGTAGCCCTCGCCAGCAGCGATGGTGCCAGGCGTGCGCACGGCCAGGTAAAAGCCGCAAAAGCCCGACTGCGCCATCATCTTGATCGCGTGCTTGAAGCCCAGTTTGGCTTCCAGCTTGAAGCAGGGGCGCCGCGGCTCGCTGATCGCCAGCGCGCAATCCGCAAAGCGCAGCACGTCACCGATGTGGGCGTCCTCTTCCAGCAGGCCCGACAGCGTCAGGTTCTCGCCCAGCGAGCCTGCAGGCAGCGACTCGCCCCAGGCCTGCAAACCGGCTTGTGCGCGCACCGTCTGCCAGAAGGCGTAGTGCTCGATCGGGTAGGCGTAGACCGCCTTGCTCAGGCCGCCGTGAACGCTGAGGTCGGCCTGCTCGTCGCCCACCAGGCCCAGTGCCTTGACTTCGATGCGCTCGGGCCGGGCTTCGGTGCTCACCGGCTGTTTGCCGATGGCCGTCAGGATGCGACGCCCCTGGATGTCGACGTGGCTGGCCTGCGCCACGTTGACGGACAGCACCCTGCGGGCGGGCTTGGAGGAAAGGTTGACGGTGCTCATGGGCTCAAACGATACCCCAGATACCCCGGGCGCCAAGGCCCTGCTCAGCCCCGCTTCGACGAGGTCCAGGGCAGGGGCGTGACCTGAGCCGACATCGCGTTGAAGCCGACCACGCAAGGCTCGCCCGGCTGCCAGTTCATCTGCTCGATGGCTTGCCGCGTGACCAGGCCCCAGATCTGCGCCCCGGCCTTGAGCTCCAGCCGCTCGTCGAGTTCGCGTGCAAGCTCCACGCCCACGGCGCCATAGGTACCGCTGTGCCCGGCCAGCATCACCTGGGTGATGCGCCCGCGCAGCACGTTGGTGCTGCTGCTGTCGGTGGGCACCTCGCGGTGCAGGCTCACGTCGCGGGCGCGCACCTTCAGGCGCACGCGGGTGCCGACGGGGTGCAGCGTGGCCGGCACCGTCACGCATTGCCCGCAGATGTCGACCTCGCTGACCACCCACTCGATGTCGTGCCGGGTGACCGCACCTTCGAGGATGCTGCCGGCGTGAAAGCCCTCCAGGAAGGTCGACAGCGACACGTCGGACAGCACCTGGGCAATCGGTCCGGCGCCCGCCATGCGCCCGTCGTGCAGGATGACCACGTCATCTGCCATGCGCACGACCTCTTCCATGCGTGGCGTGGCCATCAGCACAGGCAGGTGGAAGCGATGCGCGACCTGCGCGAGCAACTCCAGCAGCTCGGGGCGCTCCGGGTCGTGCACGCGGCCGAGTGGGTCGTCCATGAGCAGGCCCTGCGGGTCGGCGGCCAGGGCCCGGCCCAGCGCGGCGCGCACGCGCTGCGAGGCGTTGAGCTCGTGGGGGCGGCGGTCCATCATGGCGCTGAGGTCGAGCCACTTCACCAGCGAAGGCACGTCGAGCCCTGGCGCGACCTTCATGCGCGGGCCCTGCGCCCGGGCCCCGTAAGCGAGGTTGCGCTCGATCGTCAGGTGCGGGAAGAGGTGGGCCTCGGCGTCCAGCCACCCCAGCCTGCGCTGGTGTGGCGGCAGGTTCAGGCCGCGCCGGGATTCGAACAAGGCGTCGGCACCCAGGGCCACGCGCCCGGCGATGACCGGACGCAGGCCCGCCACGCCTTCGAGGATGGCCCGCTGACCGTTCTCGACCCGCCCGACCAGGGCACTGACGCGACCCGGCAGGGCGCGCAGCTGTGCCTGCACCTCCAGCCCGGGCTGGCGCACGTGCAGGTCGACGCTCAGGCTGCGCGGCAGGCGCGAAGGGCTGTCGCCGCTCATGGGCGCTCCCCTCGCCAGTCCATGCGCGCGCTGCCTTGCCAGCGGTGTTGCCACTGCCAGCGCAGCAGCTCGCTGAGCAGGATCGCGATGGCGGCCACACCCAGGGACAGCGCCGCCACCTCCCAGGCCAATGCCTGCGGTCGGCCAGGCGAGGCCAGGGCCTGCCACAAGGCCAGGGGCACGGTCGGGTCTTCGGCACCGGCTGTGCCACTGGCTTGCCCGGCGGCCAGCACCAGCACGGCCCCGGACTCGCCCCAGGCGGCCGCGAAGCCCAGCGCCATCGCCGAGCCGATCGCCGGCAGCGTCAAAGGCAATGCAACGGTGCGCCAGGCGTGCCAGTCGCTGGCGCCCAGGGTGCGGGCCACGGGCAGCAGCATCGGGTCGTGCGCCTCGAAGACGGGGCGCAGCATGCGCGTCATCATCGGCACCGTCATGATGCAAGCGGCCAGCACGGCCCCCGTGGGGTACAGGGCCACGGCCAGGCCCAGGTCCTGGCGCAGCCAGCGGCCCAACGCGCCTTGCTCGCCCAGGCCGGTCGTCAACCAGAAGCCGATGACGGCCGGCGGCAGGCCCAGCGGCAGCAGGATGAAGGCGTCGAGCAGCACCTTGCCGCGCCACTTCACGCGGGCCATCCACCACGCCAGGGTGATCGACAGAGGGGTGGCGATGAGCAAGGTGAGCGCGGCCAGCTGCAGGCTCATCCACATCGCGGACAGGGCGGCGGGCGACATCGATCAGCCTTTGGCGTTCTGCCAGCCGGCCACGCCACGCAGCGTGCCCCGTGCCAGCGGGCGGTCCAGCCAGTCGACCAGGAGCTTGCCGCCCGGGTGCTTGCCGCGGAAGGAGCGCGCCACCTCGGCGTGCAGCACCAAAGCCGGGTGCCCCTGGAACCAGACACGGGTGCCGCGCACCTGGCCTTGGCGCAGCCAGGCGGCCTGGGTCACCAGCCGGTAAGCCGGGGCGCTCGGGTTGAGCTGTTTGTTGGCCAGGGCTGCGGTCAGCGGCTGACCGGTGGCCGGCTGGGCCAGCAGTTGAGCGGCCAGTTGAGCCAAGGGGCTGTCCGCAGCGGCGTGCGCCGCAGGTTCGCCTGGCAAGCCGGTCTGCCAGCTCGCCACCCCGGCGGCCTGGGCCGCCAGCACCTGGGCGATGGCGCGCGCCGGGTCTTTTTCTGCGCGGATGCCGGCGGGGTCGTCTGCCGGGCCGACCAGCCAGACCTCGGTGCGCGCCAGCTTGCGTCGGTCGTGGATGAGGCCTTCCTTTTCGAGGTGGCCGGCGCGGGGGTGGCTCAGGAAGAGCCCGACTTCGGCTTCACCCGACTCCAGCCGATCCAGCACCAGGCGGCTGGGGGTGGTGTGCCACTGCGCGGCCCAGCCCAGGTCGCGGCGCATCGCCGCCGCCCAGCGAGCGGTCAGCCCGGTTTCGGCGAGCAGGGGGTCCACCGCGACCTCAGGGCTCTGGGCCCGGGGGCGCAGCGCCCAGGCGGCCTGGCAAAACCCGGCGCAAAAAATGCTCGCGGCACCCAGCGTGCGCGTCATCAAGGCGCGGCGGACAGCGAATTCGGTCTTCTCGGGCATGGCGGAGGGTGAAAAAACGCAGGCCGAAGTGTGCCTGCTGCCGGCGGCGGGCTTGGTCATGGCTGTCCCGCAGTTGTCCACAGTTGTATCAGCATCCAAAAAAAGGGCATTTCCGTGACACCTTGCCGCCTTCGCCCTGGGGGCATCCCTGGACGCCCCACGGACGAGGGGGCAGGCGCGAATCGGTCCGATCGTCTAAACTACGAGGTTCCCGCCGGGCGCCCCTGGGCGTTCACGGGGCCCATCCGACGGGGTGTCGAGAGCGTTGCCATGACCGGGGGCCAGCTTGGCCAGACCAGGTTGCCGCAGCGCTGTCGAGACCTTGTTTTTTACTTTCTGGAGCCTTGTCATGTCGAACGTTGCTGCTCAGGTCAATGCACCTGCCTACGTCAAAAACACCAAGCTGATTGCCTGGGTGGCCGAGATGGCCGCCCTGCTGCAACCCAAGGACGTCGTCTGGTGCGACGGCACCACCGAAGAGTACGACCGCCTGTGCGCCCAGCTCGTGGCTGCCGGCTCGTTCAAGAAGCTCAACCCCGAGCTGCGCCCGAACTCCTACCTCGCCTGGACCCACCCCTCCGACGTGGCCCGCGTGGAAGACCGCACCTTCATCTGCTCGACTCGCAAGGAAGATGCCGGCCCCACCAACAACTGGTGCGAGCCCGCTGAAATGCGCGCCAAGCTGCAGACCGGTGCCGACGCCCTGTTCAAGGGCGCCATGGCCGGCCGCACGATGTACGTCGTGCCCTTCTCGATGGGCCCGCTGGGTTCGGACATCGCCCACATTGGCGTTGAGCTGTCCGACAGCGCCTACGTGGCCGTCAACATGAAGCTGATGACCCGCATGGGCAAGGGCGTGATCGATGTGCTCGGCACCGATGGCGAGTTCGTGCCTTGCGTGCACACCGTGGGTGCCCCCCTGGCCGCTGGTCAGAAGGACGTGGCCTGGCCTTGCAACCCCGACACCAAGTACATCGTTCACTACCCCGAGACCCGCGAAATCTGGTCCTACGGCTCGGGCTACGGCGGCAACGCGCTGCTGGGCAAGAAGTGCTTCGCCCTGCGCATCGCTTCCACCATGGGCCGTGACCAAGGCTGGCTGGCCGAGCACATGCTGCTGCTGGGCGTGACCAATCCCGAAGGCAAGAAGTACCACGTGGCCGCCGCCTTCCCCTCGGCCTGCGGCAAGACCAACTTCTCCATGCTGATCCCGCCCGAGGGCTACAACGGCTGGAAGGTCACCACCATCGGTGACGACATCGCCTGGATCAAGCCCGCTGCCGACGGCAAGCTCTACGCCATCAACCCCGAAGCCGGTTACTTCGGCGTGGCCCCGGGCACCAACACCCTGACCAACTTCAACTGCATGAAGTCGCTCGACCGCGACGTGATCTTCACAAACGTGGCCCTGACCGATGACGGCGACGTGTGGTGGGAGTCGATGACCGACGAAGCCCCGGCTCACCTGATCGACTGGCAAGGCAACGACTGGACCCCGGCCATCGGCAAGGAAAAGGGCGTCAAGGCCGCTCACCCGAACGCCCGCTTCACCGTGGCCGCCACCAACAACCCGGTGCTCGACCCCGAGTGGGACAACCCCGCTGGCGTGCCCATCGATGCCTTCATCTTCGGCGGCCGCCGCTCGACCACCGTGCCCCTGGTGACCGAAGCTCGCGACTGGACCGAAGGCGTCTACATGGCCGCCACCATGGGCTCCGAGACCACCGCAGCTGCCTTCGGCCAGCAAGGCGTGGTGCGCCGTGACCCGTTCGCCATGCTGCCCTTCATGGGCTACAACATGAGCGACTACTTCCAGCACTGGCTGGACCTGGGCGCCAAGCTGCAAGCCTCGGGCGCCAAGCTGCCCCAGATCTACTGCGTGAACTGGTTCCGCAAGGGCGCCGACGGCAAGTTCGTGTGGCCTGGCTACAGCGAGAACATGCGCGTGCTGGAGTGGATGCTGGGCCGCCTGCAAGGCAAGGCTGGCGGTGTGGAAAACGCCTTTGGCGTGAGCCCCACCTACGAAGACATCAACTGGAATGGCCTGAACTTCACCAAGGACCAGTTCCAGTCGGTGATCGGCGTGGACAAGGCCTCCTGGCAGCAAGAGCTCAAGCTGCACGACGAGCTGTTCACCCAGCTGTCGCACAACCTGCCCGCCGCCATGCCCGCCACCAAGGCCAAGCTGGAGCAACGCCTGGCTGCCTAATGAGGCTGTTCGGGCCCGATCGGCCCTCGGCTGGGGGTTCGCCCCCGCGCCGATCTGGCACCCACCCCGCTTCGGCGGGGTTTTTGTGTCCGAAGCGGCGTGGCCAGGTCCCTTTTCCCCCAAGCAAGGGGTGGGGCACCCGACCAGACGGTGTGAGAATTTGTCACGTTTACCCAGCATTTGTGTTGGGTGGTCATTTGTTCGGGGGAGCTCCCCCCAGGGAGTCAACATGTTCGTCCGCAACCTCATCGCCGCATCCGCTTTCGTGATGGCCTCCGTTTCGGCCCACGCAGCGGTCTTTGGTCCCTTCTCCAACCTGGGTGTCGTTGGCACCGAGGCCGTGTCCTTCGGCGGTTTCAGCCGCTTCGAAGAGGCCACCCCGTTTGAAATCTCCTACGACTTCAGCCTGTCCGCCGCTTCCGGCCTGACGGGTTTCATCGGCCAGGCTGGCACCGACTTCGAACTGATCGAAGCCACCACCACCGAGTTCACCCTGACCCCCATCACCCTGGAAAACATCCTGGTTGACGGCGTGGCCGCCACCACTTTCGTGGCCCAGAACGGCGGCTTCGCCTTCTCCTTCGCTGGCCTGAGCAGCGGCGACCACACCCTGACGGTGCGCGGTGTTGGCGTGCCTGAGTACGGCGCCTTCGTCGGCAACGTCACCGCCGCCATCCCCGAACCCACCAACTACGCTCTGCTGCTGGCTGGCCTGGGTGTGGTCGGTGCCGTGGCTTCGCGTCGCCGCGCTGCCTGATCGGCTGACGACCTGCTCGCTGCGCTGCCAAGGCGCGGTGAAAAGCAAAGGGCTCCTTCGGGAGCCCTTTTTCGTTGGGGAGGGTGTCGCCTGGGTGAGCGGGCGCCGGGGCCTTGCATGAGGGCGGCACGCGGCCGCCCCCTGTGGTCTGGCTCAACGCAGCTTCAAGGCAGCAGCGGCGCGATCAGGTCGGCGAACCAGTCGCTGATCAGCACGCGTTGGCTGGTCGGGTTCTTCTCGAAGGCGCGGATCGGCGTGCCTTTGCCGTCGATCAGGTTGTCCACGAAACGGCCCACGTCCTTGAGCCCGGTCTCGACGATGCTGGTGCCGCCGAAGGTCACGATGGTCAGGCAGTGAGAGCCGTTGAGTTCGCGCTTGTTGGGGATGTAGTAGCCGATGTTGGGCTGCGTCTCCATCTGCGCGACCCAGGGCGTGATCTCCTGGCGCCACTTCTGGTTGAGCAGCTTCAGGCGCGTCTCGTTGTCGGGCGCGTTGGCGATCTCGGGGTAGAACTTCTGGTACGAGAAGGCCGAGAAGTTGGTGTCTTCCTGGAAGTTGGCGTAGCCGATGCGGTCGTTCGGGAAGATCTTGCCCAGCCCGGCCGTGATGCTGCCCAGGTTGTCGGCGCTGCCGGCGCCCGGGTATTTGGTGATCAGCTCGGTGACCAGGCCGTTGGCGCCATCGAGGCCCCAGACGGTGCGGATCTTGTTGTGCAGCAGCACCGAGGGCGCCTGCTCGGGCGTGGCGTCGCGTGGCACGTTGAACAGCGGGCCCGAGTCGGCGAGCAGCGACATCTGCTTGGGCTTGAGCGCTTCACGGAAGGCCGGGTACAGGGCCGCCGAGCCCACGCCACCGGCCGAGAAGCCCGTGAGGAACAGCTTTTCAGGCTGCTTGAGGTTCTTGGCCATCCAGGCCGCCACGGCCTTGGCGTTGACCATGCCGCGGTGGTGGTATGCCATCGGGTTGGCCGGGTCGACGTTGTCGTACACGGCGACCTTGTTGCCGGTGTGCACGTCGCCCGTGCAGTAGGTCAGGTAGACGATGTTCCAGCTTTGCGTCTGCACCGACTGCAGCGGGTGCAGGCGCATGGTGAAGGGCGTGACCAGGCCGAGGTGGGCCTGGCGGTTCCAGTCGGTCATGTAGTTGGTGGGGATGCCGTCGGGGTTCACGGCGTCCAGCAGGGTGCCGCCTTTGCAGGCGCCCTGGTCCCAGCACGCGCCGCCGCCTTCGAACATCACCACCGTCTTGCTGGTGAAGGGCGTGCGGTTGACGAAGAAGCGGTAGGGGGTGCCGTTGCCGCAGGTGGCGCCGCTGGAGGCGGGCAGCTCGACGGTTTCCCACTGGAGGTAGCCGGCGTGCGCGGCGGCGCACACGAGGCTGGCGGCGGTGGCCTGGACGGCCACCTTCAGGACGGAGCGCAAGGACATGGGGTTCTCCTTCTCACGAGGGTTGTTCTGTGAGAACGAGTGTCGATAACGCTGTTTTTTTTGGCTTGCGCGTTAACCAGCAGAAACAGCCGTTCAGGCGGTGTGAACGCCGCGCCGTTTGTCGGGTGGCCGACGGTTGGCGCGCTGTGCGGAGCGGGTATTCCCGCCGCACCCGATGGGGTTAACCTGCTGCCTTGAGCGCATCGCGCGGGTGCACCGGCCTTGCGATGTCGGGCGGGTTCGCCGTCAGCGAGCGCTGCACGCGGGCGTGCGCCCAGGCACGGCGCAGCACCGAGGGCGTCCAGGCCTCTTCCGGCACGATCAGCAAGCCCAGCTGCTTGAGCCGCTGTCCAGCCGATGATTGGCTGGTCCACACGGTGATGGGTGCCGCCAGCATCAAGGGCACGGTCATGGGCAGCAGCCACCACAGGGCCGAGCTGTGCAGCAGCAGCAGGGTCACCGTGGCAGCGGCGGCAAGGGCGCCAGCGACCGCGAACGGCCGCGCGGCCTCGCGCCAGCCCAGGTCTTGCGCCTCGCGCGGAGGGGAGCGCCATTCCAGGCGCCAACCCGTGAGCGCGATCAGCACGAAAAAGGTGTGCGCGACCATGCGCAAAGGCGCTTGCACCGCGGACAGGCCGGCTTCGAGCACGCTGCTGGCGATCAAAGGCCAGGTGCCGCCGTGCTGGCGCTGCTCGCCGCGCAAGAGCACGGCGGCCACGCCCAGGGCCCGAGGCAGCAACAGCATGGCCACGGTGCCCACCCACAGGCCCAGCACCTTCAGCGTGAGGGCGCCGTGTTCGTCGAACAGCGCGTTGCCGCCTGAGAGCCACAAGCCGACCCCCAGGGCCACGTACGCCAGCCACAAGGGTGCTGACAGATAGGCCATGGCGCCCGTGGCCAGCATGCCGCGGTGCACGGCGTGCAAGCCGGGCTCGGCGATGAGCTGGGCGTTTTGCAGGTTGCCCTGACACCAGCGCCGGTCGCGCTGCAGTTCCGTCAGCAGGTCAGGCGGCTGCTGCTCGTAGCTGCCGCTCAGGTCGGACACCAGCCACACGTGATGGCCGGCGCGGCGCATCAGGGCGGCCTCCACGAAGTCATGGGACAGGATGTCGCCACCGAGGCCGCCGCGCCCACCTGGCAGCGGCGCCAGGGCGCAATGCGCCATGAACGGCGCCACCCGGATGATGGCGTTGTGACCCCAGTAGTGGGCCTCGCCGAGTTGCCAGTACTGCATGCCTGCCGCGAACAGCCGTCCCGTGACGCGCGCCGCGAACTGCTGGGTGCGGGCATGGACGGTGGACAAGCCAACGGCGTGAGGCTGCGTCTGCAGGATGCCCGCCTGTGGATGCGCCTCCATCAGGCGCACGAGGGTGACCAGCGCATCGCCGGACATGACGCTGTCGGCGTCGAGCACGACCATGTAGCGGTGGTCGCACCCCCAGCGGCGGCAGAAGTCCGCCACGTTGCCGGCCTTGCGTTTGGTGCGCACGATGCGGTGGCGGTAGTGCACGCGCATGGGGTGGGCTGCCAGCGTGTCGCGCAGGGCGGCCCAGGCGGTGAGCTCCTGGGCTTGCAGGGCCGGGTCGCTGGTGTCGGACAGCACGTAGAGGTCGAACAGGCCCGCCGCAACGGTGTTGGCCAGCGATTCGCAGGTGGCGCGCAGGCCCGCGAAGACGGTGGTGACGTCTTCGTTGCAGATGGGCATGACCAGGGCGGTGCGCGCGGAGGCATCGATGGGTTGGCTGCGGTCCAGCGAGCGCGCCGACAGCGCGTGGCGATCACCGAACAGCAGCACCCGAAAGCCCATCACCGCGGTGACGCAGCCGGCCGACACCCAGGCAAAGAGCAGGGTGAACAAGCCCGTCTGCAGCCATTGGAGCGCGGGGTAGCGGTAGGTCGGCAGGGCCGAAGACAGCACCCAGGTGGCCAGCCCGCTGGACAGCATCACCAGGCTGAGCAGCAGCCGGCGGCGCCAGCGTGCCGCTTGCTCCCACGGGGCGGGTGCGGGCGTGGCCGCGCGCGGTGGCTCGCGACGCAAGGCGCCCGACAGGCCTTGCAGCAGGCCTCGCGTGAACCCGACCCACGGGCGCGGCACCATGGCGCCGCGATGGATGGCCGGCATGGTGCGCGCGCGCTGGCTGGGCCGCGCCGGCGTCATCGCTGGGCTGGAAGGATGTTGCTCCATGTCTCGCTGACCGTGTCTCGTTGGTGTTGAAGGAAGGCGCGCAGCTCGACCGGTTGGTCGCTGCGCAGTTGCCGCACGCGCAAGGCCAGGCGCCAGCTGCGGGCGGCCTCGTTGCGATAGAGGGCCTGTTCGACGATGCGGCCGTTGTCTCCGGCGCTGACCTGGGCCCGCAGCGGCGCGCTGGCCGCCAGGCCGTCGATGGCGGGGCCGGCGAAGTCGACGATGAACTGGTGCTCGCCCGGCGCGAGTTCGGCGAAGCCCCGGCCCACGCGCGTTTGCACCACCCAGGCGCCAGGCGGGCGCTGCTGTTTGTGGCCTTGCCAGTGGATGCGGTAGTCGAGCTTGAGCGGCTGGCCGGCCGGCGGCAGCGCGCGGGGCACCCAGTACGCGACGATGTTGTCGTTCGTTTCGTCGGGGGTGGGCAGCTGCACCAGCTCCACCCTGCCCGGGCCCCAGTCGTGCATGGGCTCGACCCAGGCGCTGGGCCGGCGGTCGTAGCGCGCCTCCACGTCTTCGTAGCTGGAGAAGGCGCGGTCGCGCTGCATCAGGCCGAAGCCGCGCAGCGAAGGCATGGCGAACGAGGTGGTCAAGGGCCGGGCCGGGTTGATCAAGGGGCGCCACAGCCACTCGCCGCTGCCGCTGTGCACCATCAGCCCGTCCGAGTCGTGCACCTCGGGGCGGAAGTCGGTGCGGTGGGGCTGGTTCTCGCCGAACATGTACATGCTGGTGAGCGGGGCGATGCCCAGGGTGGCGATCGGTGGCTGGGCGCCTGAGCGCAGGAAGAGCCGGCTCTGCACCTCGGTGACGGTGTCGTCGCCGGGGCGCACCTCGAAGCGGTAGGCGCCGGTCACGCGGCGAGACTCGAGCAAGGCGTGGATGACCACGGAGGCGGCGCCGGCGGTGGGGCGCTCGACCCAGAACGTGGTGAAGCGGGGGAACTCCTCGGCCTGCCCTCCCACCGTGTCCACCGCGAGCCCCCGAGCCGACAGGCCGTAGAGCTGGCCCGCCCCGATGGCGCGGAAGTAGCTCGCGCCCAGGAACACGATCAGCTCGTCCTTGTGGGTCGGTGAGTTGAGGCGAGCGTGGACGCGAAAGCCCGCCAGGCCGATGTCGCCCCACTGCGCGGGGTTCAACCGGTTCTTGCCGTAGTCGAACTGGCTGGGGTCGAAGCCCAAGGGGCGCACCTGGCCTTGCACCACCTCGTGCACGCGCACGGGCACCGTCTGGAAGAAACCGAGGTGAAAGGTCATCAACTCGAAGGGCAGGTTCTCCTTGCGCCACAGCGCCCGTTCGGGCTTGAAGCGGATGTCGCGGTACTGGTCGTAGTTCAGCGACGCCAGTTCAGGCGGCAGCGCTGGCGCGGCGGCGGGTTCGTCAGTGGGGAGCGCGGCCCGCTGGCGAGCCAGCTCGACGACCTGTTCAAACGAAAACGGGCCAGGGGAGGCCGCCAGGCCTTGCGCGCGGGCGCCGGCGGGCAGCAGCAGGCACAGCGCTGACCAGACCGTCAGCAGGCCACGTGTTGTCGTGCGGCGGCGTGGCGGGGTGCGGCGCAGCCATGGCGCAAGGGCGAACGGTTGGGGCGGGTGCATGGACCGGGGCGTGACACGGAGGGTGGCAGACCGCAGTCGCATGGCAACACATGTGCCAAGTCAATGAGGCGTGGGCGGTGAGCCCGTGCGCGCCGTCGAAATATGCGTTTGCTGACAGCCACTTGCGTGAAGCCGGCGTTGCTGCGCCGGTGCGGGCCGAGGCTGTGAGCAATTGCAAGTGTCCGCCATGCGGGGGGTCGCGGGCGCCGTGGTGGCCGCCAGGGGCCTGGGCGAAGGTGGATGCGCGTCGCGGGCGTCGGGCCACGGCGACACGGCTGGCCTGTTGTCAAGCCAAGTGCTTGATTTGAAAGGCCTTTACCCTTGTCGCTGATCGGCGACAGGGTCGCCGCCGCGGAAGGCATCCGGCGTGAGTCCGTGCTTTTGGAGCAGGCGATAGAACTCGGTGCGGTTGCGCTGGGCCAGGCGGGCGGCGTCGGCCACGCTGCCGTCGGTCAGCTTGAGCAGCCCGACCAGGTAATCGCGCTCGAAGCGCAGCCGCGCCTCGGCCAGCGGCAGGATCGCCACGCCGGGCGTGCGCAAGGCGCGCTGAACCAGCGCCAGGGGGATCAGGGGCGTGGTGGCCAGCGCGCAAACCTGCTCGACCACGTTGTTCAACTGGCGCACGTTGCCGGGCCAGGGCGCGGTGACCAGGGCCGACATGGCTTCCGGCGCGAAGCCGTTCAAGGGCTTGTTGTACTTGAGGGCCAGGCGCGCGAGGAAGTGGTTCGCCAGCAAGGGGATGTCTTCGCGGCGTTCGCTCAAGGGCGGCAGGGTCAGGCTCACGACGTTGAGCCGGTAATACAGGTCTTCGCGAAACTGGCCCGAGGCCATCGCGGCGTCCAGGTCGCGGTGGGTGGCCGAGACGATGCGCACGTCCACCGGCACGGCTTCGCTGGCGCCCACCGGTCGCACCTGGCGCTCTTGCAGCACGCGCAGCAGCTTGACCTGCAGGGGCGGGGGCATGTCCCCGATCTCGTCGAGGAACAGGGTGCCGCCTTGTGCCGCCTGGAACAGGCCTCGGTGGTTGGAGACCGCGCCGGTGAACGCCCCCTTGACGTGCCCGAACAGCTCGGACTCCAGCAGGTTTTCAGGGATCGCGCCGCAGTTGACGGCCACGAACGGTTGACCGGCCCGCGCGCTGGCGCGGTGGATGGCTTGCGCCAGCACCTCCTTGCCCGTGCCGCTTTCGCCCCGGATCAGCACGCTGGCGTCGGTGCCGGCCACCATGCGGGCCTCGGACAGCAGCTCCGCCATGGTGCTGGAGCGGCTGACGATGTCGGCCTGCCAGTCGGGCGAGGCCAGGTCGGCGTGGACGGGCTCCGGCGCGCTGACCTGCAGCGCGCGCTGCACCACCTCCAGCAGCGCCTTGCCGTCG
The DNA here is from genome assembly GCF_001447195.1 of Aquabacterium parvum. Taxonomy (GTDB): domain Bacteria; phylum Pseudomonadota; class Gammaproteobacteria; order Burkholderiales; family Burkholderiaceae_C; genus Aquabacterium; species Aquabacterium parvum. The sequence continues at coordinate 27,043 of NZ_LFRI01000324.1, forward strand.
AAGGGTTTGGTGAGGTAGCAGAACACGCCGCGAGAGGTCGCGCCCACCGCATCGGGGATGGTGCCGTGGGCGGTCAGCAAGATGACGGGCAAGGACGGGTGGCGCGAGCGGATGGCGTCGAACAGCGCCAGGCCGTCCATGCCGGGCAGTTGCACGTCGCTGACCACGACCTGCGGGCGTTCGACACCCAATGCGGCCAGCGCCTTTTCAGCCGTCTCCACCGCCGTGACACGCAGGCCCGCGCCGCTCAGGCGCATCGACAGCAGCCTCAGGAGGTCGGGGTCGTCGTCAACGAGCAGGATGTTGGCGGGCGTCATGGACGTCATGGTCGGCTGGCGGGCGCTGCAGGCGCCGCGCGCTGGTTGAGGCTGCGCTCGATCGACTTGAGGGCCTCGAGCTTTTCGTTGAGCTGGTCGATGCGGCGCTGGCTGTCGCGCTGTTGATCGCGCAGTTGCGCATTCAGCCGCTCCGCCTGCTCTTGCAGCCGCCGCTGTTCGCTCAGCAAGGCCTTGAGGAGCAGGGCCGGGTGGCGCCACGCCAGCGCTTCAGGGTCGGTTCGCTGGAGCACACCCTGCAGCAAGTCCAGCGCTCGGGCGGTGTCGCCAGGTGCTTGCAACAGGCCCAGCAGCAAGGCCAGCTCCAGGCTTTGCTCCGGCGTGGCGCGGCCATCGCCCAACGCCGCGGCGTGCAGGGGCCACTGATCTGGCGGGGTGGACGCGATGCGGTCCTGGATGGCGGACCAGGTCCGAGCGGCCTGCGCCACGTCGGGTGTGGGTGCCGCACGGGGGGCCGAGGCGGCCTGCGGCGGCTCAGGTTGCGGCTCGGGGAGGCGCGGTGACCAAGGGGTGCAGGCCACGCAAAGCGCGGACAGCAGGCCTGCGACGAGTGCCGTCAGGCGTGCTGCGGGGGCGGGTCGCGCCGCTCGGGCGGATCGGTCAAACGGGGGCATGAGGCAATTCGATGCGGAAATGGGCGCCGCGGTTGGTGGGCGCAGGCGAAGGATGCGGGAGCAGGCTGACGCGGCCCCCATGCGCATCGATGTACTCGCGCACGATGGACAGGCCGATGCCGGTGCCGCGCACGGCGCCTTCCGGCTGGACTTCCCCCCGGTAGAACGGCTCGAACACGCGATCGACATCGGATGCTGCCACACCGGGGCCGTCGTCGAAGAGGTCGAGCACCACCTGGCCGGGCGCGTGGCCGAGCTCGAAGCGGATGTGCCCGCCGTTGGGGGTGAAGCGGATGGCGTTGGACAGCAGGTTGCCCAAGGCCGTGCCGAGCTTGTCGGCGTCGATCGCCGGCGGCGGGGCGTCGCCCTGCACCGTCACCTCGATGCGCTTGGCCTGCCATTGCAGCTGCTGTGCGGAGATCTGCTGCTCGATGAGGTCCCGCAAGTCGGTCGGGCGCCGCACGAGCTTGCGGGCCTCGAAGGCGGCGGCGTTGAAGCGCAGCAGGTCCTCGATCTGTGCCTGCAGGGTCTGGACGTTGTGTCCGAGGATGCGGGCCACTTCGCGCTGGTCTGGGTTGAGGGGGCCGGTCACGCCCTCTTCGAGGATCGCGACGCCTTCGCGCAGCGCGGCCAACGGGGTCTTCAGCTCGTGAGAGATGTGGCGCAGGAAGCGCGACTTGTCGTCGTCCAGCTCCTTGAGGCGCAGGCGCAGCCAGTCGAGTCGGGTGCCCAGGGCGCGCAAGTCGCTGGGGCCCTGCACGGCGACGGGCTCGTTCAGGCGGTTCTCGCCCAGTTGCACGATGGCGCGCTCGAGCCGCTTGAGCGGCCGTGCCAGCCACAGCGCGAGCGCAAGCGCCAGGCCCACGGCCAGCGAGATGCCGGCCAGCATCTGGCGACGCAGCGCCGAGCGGCCTGCGTCGATGGCGTCCTGCAAAGCTGCGTTGCGGGCCTGGCTGGCCTGGCGCATCGCGAGGCTGACCTCGGCGTTGATTTCATGCAGCGACTGGAACGAGCCGACGATGTCCTCGCCGTTGAGGCCGTGCTGGCGTGTCGAGGAGCCCAACTGCCTGCCGATGGCGGCCATCTGCTGGTTCCAGCGGTTCACCAGGGCCGCGTCCAGGCCGTGCAGCGCGAGGGTGTGCAGGCTGCGCTGGGCCTCGTCCTTGGCCTGGTCGTGGCGCTGCAGGAGGGAGGCATCGCCCAGCACCAGGAACTGGCGGGCGGCGCGCTCCATCGCCACGCCGCGCTCTTCCAGGCGCTGGCCTTCAGCGGCCTCGAGGGCGGCGCGGTCGGCTTCGTCCTGGCTCTGCGCCAGCAGGCGCTCGAGCATGTAGAGGCCGTTGAACGACGCCGCGGCCAGCAGCCCTGCGATGAGCAGGAGGGCCAGCAGCAAAAGACGGCGGAAGGACAGGCGCGAGAGCACGTGGGGGCAGCAAGAGTGGGGCGACCCCTTCACTGTGCCATGCCGAGCTCAATGCAGCTTCAATAAGCCTCGGCCGGCACGCGTCGCTGCAGCACCCCGATCGGCGGCGCCCAGCGCTGGCCCTTGGGCTTCTTGGCCGTCACCAGCGTGATGTCGGCGGGCTCGAACACCTCGACGTTGTGCGTGATCGGCGTGGTCAGCACGTACTGCGCGCGCGTGGAGCGCAGGAAGTGGCCGACCAGCTGGATGTTGCGCACGTCCAGGTGGGCGAAGGGCTCGTCGATGAAGACGAAGCCGCCGGGCGTTTCGTCGTCCTTCATCAGGCCCACGAGCAGGATGAGGGATTTGATGACCTGCTGGCCGCCCGAGGCTTCGCCGTCGTTGAGGCCGATGTGGCCCTTGCCGTCGAAGTTGAAGTGGATCTTGAGTTCGGCCTGGCGCAGGGTGGTGTCGTCGTCGCCGAGGTGGGGCAGCTCGCACTGCACGTCCACGCCGGCGAGCTGGCCGAGTTCGATCACGTTCTTGCGATAGCGGCGCACAGTGACCTTGAGCACGTCGGTGTAGCGCTCGCGGGCGTTGTCCACGGCGATGGCGGCGGCGGCGTTGCTGGCCTTGCGCTGGCTCAGTTCGTCTTCCTGGCGCAGCACGTTGGCGTTCATCAGCGTGAGCTGCTCGACCACAGTGGCGTCGGTTTCCCACTGGCCCTCGGTGAGCTCGCGGTCCACGGCTTCGGCGCGCAGGCGGGCCTGGGTGGCGTTGCCGTAGTGCGCCTGCATCTCGCGGATGCGCTCGGGGCTGCGCCAGTGCTTGGGCAGCGAGTGCTTGACCTCGCGGGACATCAGCGCCTGGCCGAGCAGGTCGTCGAAGCGGGCCTGCCATTCGCGTTCGTGCTGGGCGCTGCGTTGTTCGATGTGGGCGAGCTTCTCTTGCGCCTGTCGGTAGGCGTGCTGAGCGTTGGTCTGCTCGACCACGGCGTGCTTGAGCTCGGCTTCCGATTGCTGCCAGCGCTCACCGGCGTCCATGCGGGCCTGCTTGAGCACGGGCAACTGGCGCCGGGCTTCGGCGAACTCGGCTTCGCGCTCGACCAGCTCGGCCGCGGCGGTGAAGCCTTGCGCGGCCTGGCGGGCGTCCTGCAGCTGGCGATCGAAGAAGGCCTGGTCGCGCACGAGGCGCGTCATCTCTTCGTCGAGCTGGGCCAGGCGGTTTTCGATGGAGTCGCGGCGCGTGGCCACGGCCGAGGCGCCGAACTGGTGCTGGCTGGGCTCGACCCAGACCGAGCGGCCGCCACGGCCATCGCGGTGGTAGGCCTCGGGGGTGATCCACTCGCCGCCAACCTTCACGCCCGCTTCGGTGTTGTCGACGCGGCGGATGTGTTCGAGCTGGCGCAGCAGCCAGCGCGGGGCCGGGGCGGCGAACTTGAGCACGGCCAGCAGGCTGTGCTTGTCAGCATCCTTGGGGGCATCTTCCACATCGGCGACGATGTAGTGGCGGTAGCGCTCGCGCTCGGCCAGGGCCATGGCCTGGGCCTCGTGGCGCGAGTTGGCCAGCACCACCACCCAGCGGCTGCCGCGCAGCACGCCTTCGGCGGCGGCACGCCAGCGCTCATCGGTGATCTCGATGATGTCAGCGATCAGGTGGTGGTTGATGCCGGCTTCGTCGAGCGTGCGGCGAAAGCGCGTGACCTCGGGCGGAGGCGGGGCCTGGCGCTGGCCCTTGAGGGCGTCCATGGCGCGCTGGGCTTCGTCGCGCTGGTCCTTGAGGCGCTGCCATTGGGTGGACAGCTTTTGCTTGTGCTCGCTCAGTTCGGCGATGCGCTGCGTGAGCTGGCCGGCATCGCCTTCGACCACGGCCAGGCCTTGCAGCTCGTCGGCGCGCTTGACCAGGACCTCGATGGGACGCTCGGCGTCGCGGGCTTCTTCCTGCGTGCGGCGGGCGGTGCGCACCTTGGCTTCGAGGGCTTCGACGCGTTCGGCGGCGGTGGTCTGGTCTTGCAGGCGCTGCAGCAGGTCGGCCTTGACCTGGCCGTGGGCGCGGCGGTCTTCGGCCGACTGGATGCGTTGACGGTGCAGTTCGCGCAGCTTGGTGGCCAGGGACTTGCGCGTCTCCTGGTTGCTCAACACGGGCACGACCTCGGTGGCCAGGGTTTCGCGCTCCTGGCACTTGAGCTCGTACTGGCGGTGGTTGTTGACACGGGCTTCGAGCTCGGCGCGTTGCGCGCGGCCGTGCGACAGCTCGCGCTCGGCGGCTTCGACTTCCTGCAGCAGTTGCTTCTGGTGGGTGCGGGCCTCGTCGTAGCGGTCGAGCACCTCCTGGTCACCGAAGACGTCGAAGACCAGGCGCAGCAGCTCCTTGGGGCTGTATTCGCACAGGCGGTCGGTCTGGCCTTGTTCGAGGGCCAGCACTTTGGCGATGGCGCGGCTCAATCCCGCGCCTTCGAGGCGTTTGCGCCAGTTGTCGATGCCCAGCCATTCGCGGTCGCCGCGCTCGATCAGCGTTTCGATCGAGATGTCGCCCTCGACCATGATGTAGCGGCGTGTCCAGTCGCCGCCGTTGCGGTCGATGCGGCAGGCCAGCGTGACCACGTCCGCGTACAGCAGGCAGCGCGCGAAGGGGCGGTTGGAGGACTGGCGGTTGCGCGGGCGGTTGTCGACCGTGGCGCGCAGCCAGGCGCTGTCGGCGTTGGCGTGGCGGGCGTAGGTCTTGTAATTGCGGCCGCCCGAGCATTCGAGGCCCAGCAGCGTGCGCATGGCGTCGAGCAGGGTGGTCTTGCCCGAGCCGTTGGGGCCGGCGACGGTGATGATGGCGCCGTCGAGCGGCAGGGACAGGCGCTGGCAGTAATCCCAGTGCAGCAGTTCGAGGCTTTGCAGGTGGAACATGGGGATCAGGCCTCGTCTTCTTCGTCAGCGATGTCGTCGTCGTGTTCGTCTTCGGCCGGGTGCGTCAAGGCCAGTGGCAGGTTGGCCTGCAGCTCCTTGGCCTGCACCAGCACGTCGGCCAGCGCGCCTTGCAGGATGCGCGGCGCCAGCGCGTCGTAATCGAGCAGCAGATCGAGCAGCGGCCCTTCACCGATGTCCTCGCCCTTGCGCACGATGAAGCCGTGGTTCTCCAGGCGCTTGAGGTTGGTGTCCAGGCGCGTCTTCTTGCCCAACTGCACGCCGAAGTCGGCCAGCAGCGCGCGGTAGGGCACCAGCGGGCTGACGCTGGCCGCCGTGGGCACCGGGCGCTCGCGGCCGAACATGTCGTTCTGGTCGTCGCCATTGGCGCTGGCGGCGCGGGCCTGCTGGCGCTCGCGCTTGGGCAGGATGATCAGCGCCCACAGCAGCACCAGCAGCGAGACGGCGTCGCGCGGCAGGTCGATGTTGTTGTGGCTGTTCAGCCCCGCCTCGCCGAACACGGCGGTCTCGGCCGGGCGCAGCAGCGCCACGCTGACGTGGTCGGCATACAGGTTGTCGATCAGGCGCAGGCCCACCTGGGCCAGGCGGTCTTGCGTGGCGGCCCACAGGTCGGCGTCGACCAGGGCGCGGCGCACCTTGGGGTGCTGGCGGGGCAGCCAGCGGCGGGCAAGCAGCTCGGCCGCCAGCAGGGCGGCGTCGTCCAGGTGTTGGCTCATGTCGGTGTCGGTTCGGTGTCAGAGGCTGCCGCAGAGGTGGGTGCCGGTGCGGCAGCCAGCGGCGTCAGCACGCCTTCGCTGATGAGGACCACGGCTTCGTCCTGCGGCTCGATCTGGCGGGGCTCGAACTGCCAGCGCCAGGGCGAGCGGGCGAGGTCCCCCGTGAGGCCCTTCATGGTCTGCGCCTGCGGGTCGCCCAGCAGGGGCATGAGCTGCATGCGGTAGGCAGCCTGGGCAAAGCGGCCGCCCAGCACGGCTTCGTGCACCTGGCGTGGTGCGTCGCCAGCGGTCTGCCATTGGCTCAGTCGGTCGATCAGGTTGCCCAGCTCGGCCGGCAGGCTCAGGGTTTCGAGCGAGCCGGTGGCGGCTTCGGCGGGCGGCGGCAGGCCATCGGCGAGGCCGGCGGGTGGGCGGTCGCGTTCGAACTCGCCTTCGGCCACGTCGATGAGGTCGTGCTGGCTGACCAGCACCGTGCGCACGGGCAGGCTCAACGCTTCGCCCAGCAGGGTGTCGAGCGCGGGGTGGCGCTGCAGCCACAGGCGCACGTCCGAGGTCGTCAGGCCGGTGGAGCCCAGTGTCACGCGCTGGCGGTCAGCCTGCTGCAGGGCGCGCGTGAACTGGCTGGCCATGGCCAGCAGGCGAGCCTGCTCCTGGCCGATGGCGCGGGCCTCGCGTTCCAGTCGCGGGTCGTCGTGCTCGGCGCGGATCAGCGCGGTCAGCGCCTGGCCAGCGCGGTCGACGAGGTCGAGCGCGCGATCGAAGCGCGGCTGCGCGGCCCGCAGGCGCGACTCGGAGCCGCTGGCGATCGCTTCGGCGAACTCGTCGTGCAGCCGCGCGAGCTGGGCGTGCAGGTGCTTGAGCTGGTTGGCGTTGACCAGGCCCAACTGCTGCGCGCCGGCCACCTGGGCCAGCAGCGAAGCCATCTCGTCTTCTTCGACCAGGGCGGGCGGGGCGGTCAGCGGCGCCAGCAGGCCGTGCACCTGCTGCGCCAGCGGGGGCAGGTGGTAGTCCTGGGCGGTGGCGTCCCAGGCCAGCAGGTTGATGTCACGCAGGCGCTTGAGCGCGGTCTCCAGCGCCTCGGGCAGCAGCATGTGAAAGAGGCGGTTGACCTCGTCGCGCGACAGGCGCGCCTGCGGCTGCGTGGCCAGCTCCATGAAGCACCACAGGCGCAGCTGCACGTGAGCCTGCGGTCCGCTGAACAGGCCGCGCAGAGCGTCGATCAGCGGCAGGCGGTGTTGCAGGGCGGCGGAAAGGGGCGCGTGAATGGGGCTTTCGTTGTCACGAAAAAATCCGTCGAAACCGATCGTTTCAGATGGGCTGTCTTGCAGGTCTTGGGGCGGGGCCTCACTCATGGCTGCATTGTGCCGGAGTCGCGATCGTGCCAGATCCGGCTTTGGCGCGCCTGTTGGCGTGATACCGTGGTTTGGGTCCGGCGCCTGAATGGCTCGGGACACATTCAACACACTTCAATCAGGAGCTCCCCGTGACACCACATCCGTGGCCTGTGTCTCGCCTTGTCTGCGCAGCTTTGATCGGTTTCAGCGGTCTCGCTTGCGCCAACGTCCTCGAAAACCCAAGCTTCGACATCGGCTTCCAGAACGTCGAGAACTGCTCCGGCGCTGGCGTGTCCGCTCCGACCTTGCAGGGGCAATTGGCCAACAATTGGGGGCCCAACAACTGCTGGATGAGTGACAAATCGGCCACGACTGTCACCTTTTCGGCCGAGGTCGGACGTTCGGGTACAGGGAAGTCGCAGGGGGTGGCGTCCAACAGCGTGACCGGTGACGCCGTCATCAGCACTTGGGTCTGGCTCAAGCCCGGCAACCGCTACCGCACGGTGGTCTGGATGAAAGCCGATGCCCCGACCGAGGTGCTGCTTCAACTGCGCGCCTGGAACAGCCCGTACACGGCTTACGGTGTCACTGTCGCCAAGCTGACCACGAACTGGGCCTCCTATGAATTCGAAGGCCTTGCTCCCGTGGTGGCAGACGCCAACGTACCGGGCGGTTTGTTCGTGTCGACGCGCGGCAATGTCAAGGTTTACCTGGACGATGCCCAGGTGACCCCCGAAGTTGATGCCACCGAACCTGTGCATTCGCGCTCCATGCAGGTGGTGCCGGCCAGTTACTTTGGTGTGCATGCCCACCAATCGCAGTCGCTCACCGGCTTGGGTCGATCAGCGGGCGCCGAGCGCCTCTGGGACGCCAATGGCGTGCAATGGGCTGACATTTTCCGCGACTCGCCGACCCAGAACAATTGGGCCGAGTTCGACCGCCGTGTCGCTCGCGCCATCAGCGTGGGTGCCGCGCCTTTGATGGTCTTGGGGGGGAATGGCCCTGCCTGGTCGTCCGGTGCGCCAATCACTTGTCAGTTCTACGCTGGAACCTCCTCTTCGCCTCCGTCGAGTGACGCCGTCTGGCGCGACTGGGTGCGAGCTGTGGCGACGCGCGCCAAGGGCAAAGTGCGTCATTGGGAAATCTGGAACGAGCCCTACCAATGCTCCGCGTTCAAGGCCGACCCCCTGAAGCTGGCGAACCTGGTCGCCAGCGCCCGAGCGGTTCTCAAGGAAGTTGACCCGACCAACGTCATTGTCAGCCCCAGTTTCGACCTGGGCGACAACACCTTCCTGGATCGCTACCTGCAGGCCGCGAAGTTGGCCTACCCTGGCGGTGAGGCCCATTGGGACATCACGTCGGTGCACGCCTATGACGGCTTCGTGGGCGATTACCTCGACGAGCGCAAGACCAAGGTTGCAGCGCAGGCACGCTCGGTCGAGGACATGTTCGAGCGTGAGCACCTCGTGACCAACGCCCTCTCGGTGCTGCGTCGATTTGGCCTGGACACCCGACCGATCTGGAACACCGAGGGCGGCTACCTCAACGCTTCCAGCCTGCCTGTTGGCACGCAAAGCGGTGGGCCCAATGACCGGGCCGGCGCCTCATTCGTGGCCCGGCACATGTTGGTTGGATGGGCTGCGGGATTGGACGCCAACTACTACTACGCGTGGGACCAGCGCAGCGGTGGTGGCAGCTGGCCGATTGCGGGGGCCCGCGAGGCCACGGAGGGCTCGTTGGCGTACAGCACGACCGAAGCCGGCACGGCGTACATCCAGGTCAGCAAGTGGCTCACAGGAGCCGTTCTGATCGGACGCACAGTTCGCGCTGATGGCACCTGGGAGTACACCCTCAAGCGTGGCCCGGCCACATCGGTTGTGGCCTGGAACCCGCAAGCCCAGGTGAGCTACACGCCGCCTGCTGGTCGCACCAATGCGACCGATCTGACCGGCACGACGACGGCCATCGGCGCTTCCGTGCAGTTGAACAACCGACCCGTGCTGTTCGCGGCGCCGCCCACCACCATGACGGTGGGCAGCAGCGTCACCCAAACCAGAACGACGCAGAACTTTGACCTGACGGCCACCGTCAAGAACGGCTATCAGCCGACCGGCACGGTGCAGTTCAAGGCCAATGGTGTCAACCTGGGCGGATTGGTGACCCTGGTCGGTGGCGTCGCCAAACTGAACACGCGCATCACCACTGCGGGCACCTACACCATCACCGCTCATTACAACGGTGACTCGGCCAACCCAGTGAACGCAACGGCGACGGGCGTTTCGGTCAAGGTGCTTGCCTGCTTCCTAGGCATCTGTCGTTGAGCATGGGCAGGGGGGCTTCTGTCCCGGGTACCATCCCGCCCGATGACCGATGCCCCCCGCCTCCACTGGACCGATGGCAACGAGCCGCGCAGCGCCCGTTGGCGCAGCCTCGCCGACGTGCCGCCACCCAAGCGCGTGGTGCTCGCCGATGACACCTTCGCTGCCGATGCCGCCTACAAGCTGGTGTGCGAGGGCACGGCGCTGCTTTGGCAGGGCGACTTTCATCAGGCTCGCCAGATGCTGCAAGCCCTGGGCCGACGCGTGGACCGGCGCCAGCAGCGCAAGCCGGCTGCCTCGGCCCAAGCCCGGTCACCAGCGACTGAGGGCCTGACCCAGGCCCACCACCTGCATCGCAAGGCCCAGGCCGAGCGCGCGCGCTTGCTGGGCCTGCTGCTGCTGCCCTTCGAGGCCGACCACAGCGTGCCCCTGCGCCGCGCGCCCGATGTGCGTCAGGCTTGCCTCCAAGCCCATGGCGAGGTCACCGAGCCTTATGTGGCGTCGCTGCGCGAACTGCAGGGCCTGATCGGGGCCCACGAGTGGCGCAAGCAGGGCGTGCCGGTGGCCGCGCTGGGCGACCTCATCCATCCGCACCATGGCGTGTTCTCGCCTGTGCGGGGCGAGTACGTGGACCTGGTGGCGCAGGCGCCCTTGCCGGCGGTGTTTCAGGCGACCGATCCCGTGCACACCGCCTGGGACATCGGCACCGGCACAGGCGTGCTCTCGGCGGTGCTGGCGCGCCGCGTCGCGGGCAACGTGATCGCCACCGAGCTGGCCCCCCGGGCCATCGCCTGCGCGCAGGACAACCTGCAGCGCTTGGGCCTGAGCGACCGTGTTCGGGTCGTTGAGGCCGATCTCTTCCCTGACCCGGCGCGCTTCGGTCGATCTGCCCTGATCGTTTGCAACCCGCCCTGGCTGCCCGGCCAGCCCAGCTCGGCCGTTGAGCAGGCGGTGTACGACCCCGACAGCCGCATGCTGCGTGGTTTCCTGGCCGGGCTGGCCGATCGCCTGCTGCCAGGTGGCGAGGGCTGGCTCATCCTGTCCGACATCGCCGAGCGGCTGGGCCTGCGCTCGCGCGAGCAGCTCGAAGGCTGGATCCGCGAAGGGGGGCTGAGTGTGGCGGGGCGACTCGACACCCGCCCCCGCCATCGCAAGTCGCAAGACGCCAGCGACCCATTGCACGAGGCGCGCAAGGCCGAGGTCACCAGCCTGTGGCGACTGGTGGCAACGCCTGAATCGATCGGCCGCTGACCCGGGCCGCACCGCCTTCCCGCGCCTCCCCCTCATTCGCGGCATCTGTGTGCCAGACGCCACCCACTTCGCGTGACGCCTGCCAAGCGCCTGTGGCACATTGGGGTCACCAGGGCTGTCTGGAAGCCCTGTCCGCGATGGAGGTCCACATGCAAACGCTCGACGAGATGCTTTCGCTGAACCTGTTGACCGCGGACCAGCACCAGGCGATCGGCGCCTGGGTCCGTCAGGCCCGCACGCCTGAGCGCATCCTGCAAATGCCAGCGCACCTTTGGGCCGTGCTGGAGCAGGCCACCACCTTGCTCGACTTCGACGGCAGCGGCCCTCCCCACTAGGGATGTCCCGAGTTGGGGGCAGGTAAACCCGGGGTGAGCCATCCGGGCGGCATGGAACGCGACACACTACGGTCCGCGCAGCGACCCATGTGACACGTCGGCGCACCAGATCCACATGCTGATTTCGCCGATACACCTCCGCACCCTGGTCGACACCCTGGCCCTCGATGGCCACCCCTTTCGCGAGGCGATGGCCTTGGCCGGCCTGGATGAGCGCGACATCGATGGACAAGGTCCCTGGATCGACGAGTCGGTGTTCGATGGGCTGATGCGCGCGGCCATGACGGTGACGGGCGACCCCGCTTATGGCTTCACCGCCAGCACCAGCCTGGCCCAGACCCGTTACGGCCCGCATGCCCTGCTGATCGTGCACGCGCCCACCCTGCGCCATGCGTTCGAGGACATCCGCATGTTCTCGCCACTCATCGTGGAAGAGACCGAGCTGGACATGGTGATTTCGGGCGAGGAGGCCTGCCTGTTGGCCAGACCCATGGGCGTGACGCCCGACGGTCTTCGCTTCCGCATGGAGTGGCTGATGTCGCTGTGCGTGCAGCTGTCGCGCCGTGCCGGCAGCCAGGAGAGCGACCTCCTCGACTGCACCTTCCCCTATCCGGCGCCAGCTCACGTGCACCGCTATGAAACCCTTTTCGGGGGCCGCGTCCGGTTTGACGCCAGTCAGGGCACCTTGCGCTTTCGAGCTGCGTTGCTGGATGCCCCTTTGCCTGGCCACGACCGCGTGGTCTACGACACCCTGCGCCTGCAGGCCGAAACGTTGCTGGCCACCCGTTATCAGCGCCTGGACCTGGTGCAGGCGCTGCGTCAGGCCGTCTTCCGCTCCCTGCCTCGTGTGCCCGACGCAGCCGAGCTCGCATCCCTGATCGGGCAAAGCGAGCGCAGCATGCGTCGCCAGTTGGCCAAGCGAGAGTTGAGCGTGCCCGATGTGGTGCAGCGCTGCCAGAGGGAGCTGTCAGAGCGGCTGCTGCGCGAAGGCCTGCTGCCGATCAAGCAGATCGCCGATGAGACCGGTTTTTCTTCGGCGAGTTGCTTCCATCGGGCCTTCAGGCGCTGGCATGGGGTCACGCCCAGTGAATGGCGGGAGCGCTGACCCAGTGGCCGTGTCCACATCCGTTGAGGCTAAAGTGTCCGGTGTGTGTCCAGGCTTTGTCCCATGCCCGCTCCTGCGCCCTCTACCCTTGGTTTGACCCTTCGCGGCTGGTTCCGGCTCATCGCAGTGGGACTGGTGCTGGTCGTGCTGGTGGGGGTGGTGCGGCTGGTGGGGCTGGAGTGGCGACAGTTCGAGCAGGCCCGCCTGGCCCGTCAAGCGGTTCAAAAGCTGCGCGTGACACTTGTGGCGGCAGAGATGGTCTCGCGGGAGCGGGGGCCCATGAACGGCATGCTGGGCGACCCCAGCTCAAGCGGCGACCCGGTGTTGCGCGACAAGCTCCAAAAAGCCCGCGCCAACACCGATGCGGCTTTCGACGCCTACCAGCAGGCGCTGAGCCGAGCCAAGCCTGGCGAAGCCTGGGCGCAGCGCCACCAGGCGGCCCTGCGCGATCTCAACGCTTTGCGCCTGAGCCTGGCCCAGGCCCGCGCGCAGGTCGATCAACTCATCGCCCGGCCGCAAACCGAGCGATCGCGCGAAGACATCCGTGCCGCCGTGAGCGCCATGGTGGACCTCGTGCCCCGGCTCTCTGCGGCCATGACCTTGTTCGCCGACGAAGCCCAGCAGGCCGACCCGGCCCTGGCCCCCGCCGTCTGGGGGGCCCGCATGGCAGCCGAGTTGCGTGAACGCGCGGGGCTGTTGGGCTCCCTGTTCACGCCCGCCTTGACGCGGCAGTTGCCTTTCACGGTGCCGGAGCATGAGCGCATCGATGAGGCCACGGGACGCATCGACGAGCTGCGTCACCTGATGGTGCTGCGGGTCGAGTCGAGCCCCGCGTCCGAGTCCGTTCGCCACGCGCACGTTCGCATGATGCAGCGCTACTTTGGCCACGCGGCCGAACTGCTCAACGGGGTGCAGGAGGCGGGGCGGACCCATGGGCGCTATGGCATGAGCCCCGCCGAGTTCGCAGCCTTGTACGTGCCCGAGATGGACGCCATCGTGGCGCTGCGTGACGCGCAACTGGCGGAAGCCGAGCAGCACAGCATCGGGGCGCGCGAACGCTCACGCCAGTCCCTGCTCTGGTTGGCCGGGCTCACGACCCTGCTCATGGCTTTGGTGCTGGTGATGCTGCTGGTCATCCGTCAGCGCGTTGTGCAGCCGCTCACGCTGGCGGCGCAGGCGCTGCAAGCCATGGGCCGGGGCGACCTGAGCCCGGCGTTGCCAGCGCACCGCTCCAACGACGAGATCGCCGCCATCATGGGGGGCATCGAGGCCTTGCGCCAGCAGAGCCTGGCGCGGGCCGATCTGGAGCGCGAGCGCGACAAGCTCATCGAGACCCTGCGCGAGCAGTCCACCACCGACTTCTTGACCGGGCTTCAGAACCGCCGCGCCTTCTTCGAGGCGGCCGAAGCCGAAATGGCGCGCGCCCGCCGGCACGGTTTTGGCCTGGTGGTGTTGTTGCTCGACGTGGACCACTTCAAGCGGGTCAACGACCAGTTCGGGCACACCACAGGTGACTTGGCGCTGGTGGCCGTCTCAGGTGTGCTGCAGCGCGGCATGCGCCAGGGCGACATCGCGGCGCGGCTGGGGGGCGAGGAGTTCGTGGTGCTGCTCAGCCACTGCTCGCTGGAGGCCGGCATGGCCTTCGCCGAGCGCCTGCGAGAAGCCATCGAGGCCGAGGCCATCGACGTGGGCAAGGGCCAGCCCTCGTTGCGACTGACGGTCAGCATCGGCCTGGCAGACTCGGCTCACCACGGGCTGCAACTGGACGCCCTCATGGCCCGTGCCGACGAGGCCATGTACCGAGCCAAGCACGAAGGTCGCAACCGGACCGAGTGGGCGGGGCGGGTGGGGTGAGGGGCTGGGGCGTTTGTGGCGCAGTCAACCTCAAGGCCGCGCCCACTGCGCCGGCAGTTCCAACTCGCCACTGCTGCTGAACCCGACGCTGCCCAACGCCGTGCCGGCCAGGCGCCCCTTGAGCACGTAATCGATGCGAGGGCTGCCGCCACGGGCCACGTCCAGCGCCTGGCGCACGAGCGACAGCGCCGACACCGACACCGGCACCGTGATCAGCGCTTCGCCAAAGCGGGGCACCTCACCGCGCTCGTTGCTCACGCCGCTGGCGAAGTGCTGGCCTCGCACATCGAGCGACACCGACAGCCCGTCGTAGGTGATGGCCGCGTCGTTGGGGTTGACGATGCGCAGCTTGAGCGCCAGGCGCGCCTCCAGGCCCTCGCCTCGCAGGGGCTCGACGCCCACCACGTTGACACGCACCGGCTCGCGATCGAGCAGGCTGGCACAACCGGACATGGCCAAGGTGGCGGCGCTCAGCAGCAACCATTGCGCGCATCGGCGTCGGTTCATCGTTGACATGGGCTCCTCGTTGCTGGGTTTGGTTTTCTGGCATTGTAGGAAAGCAGTGTTCCGCCTTTTGTCTTGGCCCATCCCCATGCCGATTCCCATGCCCACTTCGCTCAAGATCGATTTCGTCTCCGATGTTTCCTGCCCCTGGTGCGCCGTGGGCCTGTGGTCGCTTCAGCTGGCGTTGGCCGAGTTGTGCAACGAGGTCGTTGCCGACATCCACTTCCAGCCCTTCGAACTCAACCCCAAGATGGGGCCGGGCGGGCAGGACATCGGTGAGCACCTCACGCAGAAGTACGGCAGCACGCCCGCGCAGCAATCGCAGATCCGTGAGGTGATCCGCCAGCGCGGCGCCGAGGTGGGCTTCACCTTCAACATGGCGGGGCGCGGTCGCATCTACAACACCTTCGATGCGCACCGCCTGCTCCATTGGGCCGGCGAGCTGACGCCAAGCCAGCCCGGTGCCCAACTCGCGCTCAAGCAGGCCCAGCTCAAGGCCTGTCACGAACACCGTCAGGCCATGGACGAACACCCCGTGTTGCTGGCTGCCGTGGGCGAAGCGGGGCTCAATGTGGCGCGTGCAGCGCAGGTGCTGGCCAGCGCCGAATTCGCGCAGGCGGTGCGCGAGCAGCAGGCCTTCTACGCCGAGGCGGGCATCCGCTCGGTGCCCGCTGTCGTGGTCAACGACCGGCACCTGATTTCGGGCGGCCAACCCGTTGAGGCATACGTGCGGGCCTTGCGGCAGATCGCAGCCGAGGGCTGACGACAGGGCCTGAGCCGGCGTAGCATTCGCACCCATCTCACCACGCACTTTGCAAGGCTTTAAATGAAAGCAACCTGGAACGGCGTCGTCGTTGCCGAAAGCGACGACATCGTCACCCTCGAAGGCAACCACTACTTCCCGCGCGCGGCGCTGAAAGACGAGTACACCACCTTCAGCAACCACCGCAGCAGCTGCGTCTGGAAGGGCCAGGCCCAGTGGCTGAGCCTGTTCGTCAACGGCGAGATGAAGCCCGACGCCGTGTGGTTCTACCCCGAGCCCACCGAGGCCGCGCAGGAGATCAAGGGGCGCGTGGCTTTCATGCCCGGCGTGGACATCTCCGACTGAAACCCGGGCCATGCGCTGGCCCCGGGGCCACCGATGGGCCACAATGGGCCCAAGAATGATTGGTCGCTTTGGTTTGTGGCCCTGGAGATTTTCTTGGTCCGCATTGAACTGTCCATCGACCTGATCTATGAGGTCGCTCCCCCTGGTGCAGATTTCGTCTTCAACATCCACGGCGCACACACCCGCTGCCAGGTGATCCGCAGCGAACGGCTGGACATCAGCCAGGCCGTGTTGCCGCAGGTCTTCACCGACCCCGTCAGCCTCAATCGCTACCTTCGCTTGAGCGCCTGGTCTGGCCCCCTGAAGGTCAGCTACCAGGCGGTGGTGGACCTGCATCACCACCTTTGCGCGCCCGAGCTCATCGCCGAGACCCCGGTCTCGCGCCTGCCCACCGAGGTGCTGAGCTGCATCTACCCCAGCCGCTATTGCCAAAGTGACCTGTTGGGGCCGTTGGTGATGTCCGAGTTCGGGCACCTGCCGCAGGGCTACAGCCGCGTGCTCGCCATCCAGGACTGGGTGCGCCGCCGGGTGAAGTTCGAGGGCAACACGACCACCAGCGCCACCTCGGCCATCGACACGCTCAACGAGGGGCGTGGCGTGTGCCGCGACTTCGCCCACCTGATGATCGCGCTGTGCCGCGCGCTGAACATCCCGGCGCGCTTTGCCACCGGCATCGACTTCGGTGCGGATCCGGCGCTGGGCCCCACCGACTTCCACGCCTACGTCGAGGTCTTCCTGGGCGGGCGCTGGTACATCTTCGACCCCTCGGGCACGGCCATCCCCATGGGCTTTGTTCGCTTCGGGACCGGGCGTGACGCCGCCGACGTGGCTTTTGCCACCATCTTCGGCTCGGTGCAGTCGCAGCCGCCGCGCATCCAGGTGCGGGCATTGCAGGATGCGCAAGGCCTGAGCGAAATGCCACGCCACCGCAGCGAGGCCATCTCCACCGACGCCCCCGTTCACTGGGGTTGAATCGCGCCGGGCACCCCATTTCGGGCCGGATCCCGGATAATCCGGCATGAACCATCCATCTTCGCCGGCCAACCCGGCGACCTCGGCGTCCGCCAACTTGGCCACGCCCGCCGCCGTCAGCGGCCCCTCCTTCTCGCAACTGCCTCTGTCCGAGGCCATGCAGGCGAACCTGCAGACCCTGGGCTACCTGTCGATGACGCCCATCCAGGCCGCCAGCTTGCCGCTGGCCCTGGCCGGCAAGGACCTCATCGCCCAGGCCAAGACCGGCAGCGGCAAGACCGTGGCGTTCGGTCTGCCCTTGCTGACCTCGCTGAACCCGCGGCGCTTTGCCGTGCAGGCGCTGGTCCTCTGTCCCACGCGAGAACTCGCCGACCAGGTCACCACCGAGATCCGCCGCCTGGCCCGCGCCGAGGACAACATCAAGGTCGTGACCCTGTGCGGAGGCAGCCCCATCCGCCCGCAGCTCGCCAGCCTGGAACATGGCGCGCACATCATCGTGGGCACGCCGGGCCGGGTGCTCGACCACCTGGCGCGTGAAACGCTGAACCTCGAAGCCCTGCAGACCCTGGTGCTCGACGAGGCCGATCGCATGCTGGACATGGGCTTTGCCGATGACATCGCGCAGGTGGTGGCGCAGGCGCCCAAGCAACGCCAGACGCTGCTGTTCTCGGCCACCTACCCCGAAGGCGTGGACAAGCTGGCGCGCCGCTTCATGCGCGATCCGCAAGAGGTCAAGCTGGCCGAGCGCCACGACACCTCGCGCATCCGCCAGCGCTTCTACGAAGTCAAAGAGGCCGAGCGCCTGCACGCCGTGGGCCTGCTGCTCGACCACTTCCGCCCGGCCAGCACCATCGCGTTCTGCAACACCAAGCAGCAGTGCCGCGACCTGGTGGAGGTGCTGCAGGCGCAGGGCATCGTCGCGCTCGAGTTGCATGGCGACCTCGACCAGCGTGATCGCGACCAGGTGCTGGTGCGCTTTGCCAACGGCAGCTGCAGCGTGCTCGTGGCCACCGACGTGGCGGCGCGCGGCCTGGACATCGCGCAGCTCGAAGCCGTCATCAACGTCGACATCACGCCCGACGTCGAAGTGCACACCCACCGCGTGGGCCGCACCGGCCGCGCGGGCGAGTCGGGCTGGGCCTTCAGCCTGGCCAGCATGGACGAGATGGGCCGCGTGGGTCGCATCGACCAGATGCAGGGCCGCGCCAGCGAATGGCACCCCTTGAGCGAGCTCACGCCCTCGACCGAACGCGAGCCGCTGCGTCCGCCGCGCGTGACGCTGCAGATCCTCGGTGGCCGCAAAGAAAAGATCCGCCCCGGTGACGTGCTGGGCGCGCTCACCAAAGACCTGGGCTTCGAGGGCGCCAAGATCGGCAAGATCAACGTCAACGAGTTTTCGACCTACGTGGCGGTGGATCGCGATATCGCCGACAAGGCCTTGCGGGGCCTGCAAGGCGGCAAGGTCAAGGGCAAGTCCGTGAAGGTGAGGGCGCTGTGAACGAGGCCGAGAACAACCCCCACGCTACACAAATGCCCGAAGCGCTTGACGCGCCTGATGCGGCCGATTCGGCCCAGGCCATCGAAGCTTCGGCCACGCCTGCCACCACTTTCGCCGCGCTGGGCCTGTCGCCCTCGCTGTTGCAAAGCCTGTCCGACGCCGAGCTGGACGAGCCCACCCCTGTGCAGGCTGACGCCATCCCGGCGGCCTTGGCTGGCCGCGACGTGCTGGCCCTGGCGCAGACGGGTTCGGGCAAGACCCTCGCCTATGCGCTGCCCCTGCTGCAGCAGGTCGAAGCGGCGTTTCAGCGCCAGGAGCGCGCCGACATGCCCGGTGCCGGGCCAGGCGCGCGAGGTGCCCGCGACTCGTCCGGGCGCGCACCTCGGCAGGCCGCTTTGCATGCGCCCAAGCCCGAGCGACGCCCCACGCAAGCCTTGGTGCTCGTGCCCACGCGCGAGCTGGCCCTGCAGGTCGGCGAAACCCTGCGCGACATGTCCGAGCACCTGCAGGCGCCGCTGCGCTGGGGCTGCGTGTTCGGGGGCGTGTCCATCAACACGCAGATGCTGGCCTTGCGCGGTGGTGCCGACATCGTCGTGGCCACGCCGGGTCGCTTGCTTGACCTCATCGGGCACAACGCCCTGAGCCTGGACGGCGTGCAGACCCTGGTGCTCGACGAGGCCGACCGCCTGCTCGACAAGGGCTTCGAAGAAGAGCTCAAGCGCGTGCTGGCCCTGCTGCCCCAGCGGCGACAGCACCTGCTGTGCTCGGCCACCTTCGCGCCCGGCGTGCAGGCCCTGGCCGAGCAACTGCTGCACGAGCCCGTGCGCATCGACCTGCGTGCCGAGGTGGTGTCCGTGCCCGACATCCAGCAGCGCGCCATCCAGGTCGACGCGGCCCAGCGCACACCGCTGCTGCGCCACCTGATCAAGCAGGAGGGCTGGCGCCAGGTGCTGGTGTTCGTGGCCACGCGCCACGCCTGCGATGTGGTGGCCCACAAACTGCAAAAGCACGGCATCCAAGCCGCGGCCTTCCACGCCGATGCCAGCCAGGGCGCGCGCCGCGAGGTGCTGCGCGCGTTCAAGGCTGGCGAGCTGCAGGTGGTGGTGGCCACCGACCTCGCTGCGCGCGGCTTGCACGTGGACGCGCTGCCAGCCGTGGTCAACCATGACCTGCCCCGCTCACCGGATGACCACATCCACCGCATCGGCCGCACCGCCCGCGCGGGTCACAGTGGCGTGGCCGTGAGCTTTGTCAACGCCGACAACGAGGCGCACTTCCGTCTGATCGAAAAGCGCCAGGGTCTGCGCGTGGCGCGTGAGCAGGTGCCGGGCTTCGAGATGAAGCAGACCGAGCCCGAGAACCGCAACCCGCTGACCGATCCACATGGCACCGGCGGCATCAAGGGCAAGCGCAAGAGCAAGAAGGACAAGTTGCGGGAAGCGGCGGCCAGCGGGTCCGACAGCTGAGCCCCTCGCAAGAATCCACTTCGCGAAAACACCCAACCAAGGGGGAAGAAGGACCAAGCGCCACCGTTAGCATTCGCGCCAGCCGCCAGGTGTTCAAGCAGAGCGGCAAGGGAGCAATAGGATGTTCAACGTGACCTGGGCGCGGAGCGCCCTGCTGGCATTTTGTGTGTGTCTTTCGGCCTGTGGTGGAGGCGGTGGTGGTGATCCGGCGCCACCGAGCTCCGACGTCCCTGCGCCGCAACCGCAGCCACAGTCGGCATCCGTCTCGGTCAGATCGTTGGCCACCGATGCGTTCATCCTGGCGATCCAGTCACCCTCCACGTCGTCCACTTTCCAACAGCATGGACAGCGCTTGTGGCTGGCCCAGGGGGCGGCACGGTCCGCGTCCATCGTTTCTCGCGAACTTGGCACGCAGGGTTGGTTGCCTGCAAGAACCTGGATGACGTCTTCCGCGTGGCAGCCGGACATGATCCGGCTGTTCTTTGCGGGTGACCATGTGGCAGCGACCTGGGAGCACGAAGACAACACGCTGGCAGGTAGCGCTCCCACAGTGGCCCGCGTGATCGGCCCAGGGACAGATTCTGGTGAACAAATCGCTCCCGTGAGCGCCTCGACCGTCTTCAACAACATCGCTTTGTCGCCTTCGGGCTTGCTTCGAGTGGCCGCGACAAATCCGCAGACCGGGACGTGGGTGCTGACCGCGGGGCAGTGGCAGTCGGCCACCGCAGGTGGCATCGCGCACCTCTCCATCGACTTCTGGGACGAAGCCGGAAACGGCAGTGCTTTGAAGTCTGTGACGACACCGGAATCGGGTGAGCACCTTCGGCTGATGTCGTTCGACGCTGAGCGAGGGGTTGCTCTGGACACGCGTTCCTTCGCCAACGATCCGGATTGGGTTCCAACTGGAGAGGCCATGGCTGCCAAATTGCCCAATGGCAAGTTGCTCGCCGTGGCTCGATTGCAGTCGCGCTTCTCACATTACGCACGCGCCATCGCCGTCAGCGAGTTCGACGGAAATGCTTGGTCCCCTTCGGTCCACGTCGTGGAGTCGGACCTGCCGTCAGCGACCCATTGGCAAATCCTGGTGGACACCAACCAGGCAGGGCACGTCGCCTTGGCCTGGGGCGACAACAGACAGATTTTCGCGGCCCTGCGCTCGCCCGCCGGACAATGGAGCAGCGCGCGGCAAGTCCTGTACCTGTATCGCGCAGGTGCGGCTTACAACGACATCACTTTCATTGAAGACCTGTTCCTGAAGTTGACCCCCGATGGGCGAGCCGTGCTGCTCGGGACCTTGGATGGTTCTGGACGGGTCGCCGATGCCGATCCACGCTTGTTCGTGACCAGCACCTCTGACGGCGCCTCCTGGAGCCCGGTGACCATGGCGACCTTGGCTGGCAAGCGGGTGGTGGGGCTGGCCGTGCAGGCCAGTGAGACGGTCTCGGAGGTCGGCGTGCTGGCCTTTGTGGAGCGAGACGGTGTCTTCGACACTTACCTGGCCAGGACGGAGGGGTTGTCATGGACGGAGCACCTGCTTCAGGCCAACAAGCGCCATCGACATTTCCCGTGGGGGCTGCGCAATGGCATGGTCTTGCCGGACAACCGCCATGTGAAGCACAGCGCCGAAAGGGGCTGGGAGGCGTTCTGGCGGGTGGAGTACGAGCCCTCTGGTTCCGAGGTGTTCTCCGCGCAGGTTCGGTGATTGATCTTGGCGGTGATTGGGCCTTGTGCCGCCAATCCGATGCACGCGCCCTCACGCCTTCGGCTTTGTTCGCACCGGCAAGCACAGCAACGCCGTCAGGCAGGCCAGACCCGAGTACACCCATGACAGGCGCTGGAACGAGGCCAGTTGCAAACTCGGGTCGCCCAGCAGCACGACGGTGAGCGCCACGCCGACCACGCTGCCGAACTGCCGCATGGCCTGGTTCACCGCGCTGCCTGCCCCGAAGTGTGCCGGGCCCAGGCTCGCCACGGCCGCCCCTGACAACGATGGCAAGGCCAGGCCCACGCCCACGCCTGTGAGCAGTTGGCCGGGTAGCCAGTGCAGCAGGTAGTGAGGCTGCAACCCCGGCACGGTGGCTTGCCAGACACCGCCCGATGCCACCAGCAGGCAACCGGTCACCAGCAAAGGTCGATGCCCTGCGCTCGCGGCGATGCGTCCCGCCAGCATCGCCACCGGGATGACCATCAAAGGCCCCGGCGTGATGGCCAATCCGGCTTGCGGCAGGCTGTAGTGCCAGATGCCGGTCATGAAAAAGAAGAAGCCGAAGAACATCATCGAGAAAGCGATGCCGAAGACCAGCGTGGCCAGGTTCACCGCGCTGTACGTGCGGTTGGCGAACAAGCTCAGGTCGAGGGCGGGGGCCGGATGTCGGCGTGCCCACCGCACGAAGGCCAGCAAGGATGCAGCTCCGGTGAGCGCAGCCAGCCAGACTTGAGGCTGGTGCCAGGTGTGGCTTTCGGTGGCCACCACGCCCGCAGTGAGCCCGCCCATGCCCAGCACCAGCAACGCCACCCCAAGGAAGTCGATCTGCCCCGCGCCTGAGGTGACGGCATCGACTGGCAGGCGGCGTCTCGCGCGCCAGATGGCCCACAGCGCGGGCGGCACGTTGATGAAGAAGGCCCAGCGCCAACCCAATGTGTCGACCAACAGCGACCCGAGGCTCGGCCCCAGCGCAGCGGCCAGCCCACCCACGGCGCCCCAAAGGCTCACCGCAACGGCGCGACGCGACGCCGGAAACGCCCCCAGCACGATGGACAGCGAGGCGGGCGTGAGCACGGCGGCGCCCACGGCCTGCACCGAGCGAGCAGCCACCAGCATGGTCACGTCGGAGGCCAGGCCACAGGCGAGCGAGGCCAGCATGAACAGGCCTGTGCCGGCGATGAACATGCGACGGCGGCCGTGCGTGTCCGCCAGGCGACCGGCGGGCACCAGCAAGGCGGCGTAGAGCACGGTGTAGGCGTTGAGCACCCACGACAGGTCGGCGGCCGAGGTGCCCGCGAAGCTCAGGCGCAGCGCCGCGAAGGCAGCGAACAAAACGGTCGCGTCGACGGACACCAGGAACACCGCGATGCAGGCCGTGAAAAACACGGGCCAGGGCGAGGCTGCGTGGGTGGGCGGGCCCACGTGTTCACCGTGTGGCGATGCGGCGGGCACGGTCGTGGCGGGTGTCATAGAAGTGGCCATGGTTCGCGTTCCTGGTGCTTGTTCGGGCTGCGGGAGGTTTGACGTAGGGCGGCTTAGCGCGTCAGCCCAGGTTCTCGAGCAACGTGGCCACGCCCTGGCCGCCACCAATGCACTGCGTGGCCAGCGCGTAGCGGCCCTTCGTGCGTTGCAGCAGGGCCGCGGCCTTGCCGGTGATGCGTGCACCCGTGGCGCCCAGCGGGTGCCCGATGGCCAGGCCGCCACCATCGAGGTTGACGGCCTCGGGGCGCAGACCCAGCTCGCGGATGCAAGCCAGCGCCTGAGACGAGAAGGCCTCGTTGATCTCGACCACGTCGAGGTCGGCCGCTGTCAGGCCCGCCCGAGCCAGGGCCTTGCGCGTGGCTGGCACCGGCCCGATGCCCATCACGTCGGGGTCGACGCCGGCCGACGCGCACGACACGATGCGCGCCAGCGGCTTGAGCCCGTGGCGCCGAGCGAAGTCCTCGTGCACGACCATCACCGCCGCGGCCCCATCGGTGAGCGGCGACGAGGTGCCGGCCGTCACCACGCCATCGTGGCGGAAGGCCGGCTTGAGGGACGCCAGCGCCTCCAGCGTGGTCTGCGGGCGGATGCAGCCGTCTTCGCTGACCACCTCACCTGTGGGCGTGGTGACCGACACGAGCTCATCGCGCAGCAAGCCGTTGGCGCGGGCCGCAGCGGCCTTTTGGTGCGAGGCCAGCGCCAGCATTTCCTGGTCGCTGCGGCTGACAGCCCAGCGCTCTGCCACGTTTTCTGCCGTCTGGCCCATGGGCATGTACAGGTCGGTGCCGGCTTGCACCAAACCCGGGTGCGGGTCGAAGGTGAGTCCGCCCTGCGGCACCATCGTCATCGACTCGACGCCGGCGCACACGTAGGCTTCGCCAATGCCGGCTTCGATCTGCGCGGCAGCCAGGTGCACTGCCGTCATCGACGAGCCGCAGAAGCGGTTGACCGTCATGGCGCTGACCGAATTGGGCAGGCCTGCCATGGAGGCCGCGATGCGGGCGATGTTGTTGCCCTGCGGTCCTTCGGGGTAGGCGCAGCCCGCGATCACGTCCTCGATGGCCTCGTGTGGCACAGGTGCCTTGGCCAGCACGCCACGGATGGCGGTGGCCAGCAGGTCTTCGGGGCGGGTGGCTGCCAGCGCGCCCTTGCGGGCGAAGTGGAAGGGGGTGCGGGCGTAGGCGACGATGACGGCTTTCATGATCTACCTTCTGGTTGGTAGGTTGTGGGGCGGAGAAATCCCGGCGCGAGGCCGGGCGGGTGCGTCACGCTTGCGGCGAAGACGCGAACTGGTTCAACAGGGGCGCGACGGACAGGTCATAGAGCGCCAGGTCGCCGTGCAGCCGCGCGTTCAGCAGCGCGCCCTGGCAGGTGGCGTTGAAGTGGGCGGCCCACTGCCGTGGCGAAACGGCACCGCAGACCGACTGTGGCGACGAAGGCTTGGGCAGCCGCGCGGCACGCGCTTCCAGCCAGGCCAGTTGCTGCAAGTGAAAGCGCTTGACGGTGTCCTGCAATTCAGGCTCGAGCCCCTCCCACTCGCCTGCGGTGGCCCCGATCGGGCAGACCATGCCCCCCTCGGCCAAGGCGCCGCGCAGCATTTGCACATAGGCTTGCAGCTGTTGCGCCGCAGGCAGGTGGTCGATGGTGTCGGACCAGCGCTGAAAGCGCTGAGCGCTGTCGTCGATCACCGCCTGGCCCACCGCCAGCTTCGACGGGAAGTGGTGGTACAGGCTGGCCTTGCGGATGCCGATGCGGTCGGCGAGTTCCTGGAAGTTCAGGCCCAGGTAGGAGTGCGACAACAGCAGGCGCCTGGCCGTGCGAACGATCTCGCTGCGCGTGTCGGGGCGGCGGTCAGAACGGGTGGCGTGGACGTTGCTCATGGCTACCTACTGTAAGGTAGGTATTGGGTCATGTCAAATCAGTGGGTGCCGTGGTCAGGTGCTTGTGCAGCCGCGCGAATACCGCAGCAGCCGTCCCCGATACGGCAGGCCATCGGCCTCAGGTGTGCTCAGGGTGCTCTCGTTCAGTTCGAAGCCCTGTTCGCGCATGCGCCGACTGAAAGCGGATCGGTTGCCCCGGTTGGGGTCGACGATGATGACTTCAGCCGTGGGCCACGCGTGCCGCTCGATGAAACGCGCCAGGTTGCCGGCTTCGTCGCGCTCGTAGAGCACGTCGCTGCCCATGATCACGTCGAAACGGCCATTCACCACGGGATGCCGGTCGTGCACGTTGTCGTGGGTGGGGGCGGCCCAATCGCCGTGCCGGTAGGGCAGGGGCATCAGGTCGTTGAGCTGAACGTTTTCAGCCAGGAAGCTCAGGGCCAGCGGGTGCGCGTCGGACGCGGTGACGTCGTCGCCCCGTCGATGGCAGACCAGGCTGGCCAGGCCGAGGCCGCACCCCACTTCGAGGATGCGCTCGCCTGGTGTCAAGGGCCGCGTCAGCATGTGCGCGGCCAGCTGCAGGCTCGAAGGCCACAGCACGCCAAACAGCGGCCAGTTGGCAGCTGAGAAGCCCGAAGCAGCCGCCTCCCCGTGTGGGTCGGCGTATTGCTGTCGATCGAGCAGGGATCGGATCTGGAGGTCATGGCCACCCCGGATGACCACGCACGACTGTTGAGTCTGGTAGCCCGGTGAGTTGGACGAAGACATCCTCAGAACGATCCGGGTGGCGATCAGTAGCTGCTGCGACCGCCGCGGTAGCCAGCTTGGCCACCACCGCCGAAGCCGCCCGAGCGCTCTTCGCGAGGACGGGCTTCGTTGACCACCAGGGCGCGACCGTCAAACGACTGGCCGTTCATGCCGCGGATGGCGGCTTGGGCTTCGTTGCCCGAGCCCATTTCCACAAAGCCGAAACCTTTGGAACGGCCGGTGTCGCGGTCCATCATGACCTTGGCCGAAGAGACCTGGCCGAACTCGGCGAAGTGCTGTTGCAGGTCGTCGTCGCGCATCGAGTAAGGCAGGTTGCCGACGTAGAGTTTGCTTTCCATTTGAGACTTTCAGTGAACACCGCGTTGATTCGAGTTGGCCTGCTGCGGCAGTTTCAGGCCATTCGTTGCTTGCCCTGGCTGGGCGTTGTGGATGTCAGCGCGGCCTGCCTGAATTCAGGCGGGCAGCGAGGTTTGACGGAGGTAGCCCATGCCTTGTGCCAGCGCGTACTGCTGAGCGGCCAAAGGCGTGGAGAACAGCGGGATGAAGCGGAACACCCTGTCATGGGTGGCCGAGCCCTGGCCGCTGCGGATGGACAAGGAGGCGGCGTATTGGCCGCAATCGGTTTGACGGGTCACAGGTGACAGGAGGAACCTGCCAACCTGGCGTCGGAGCAATGAGAGGTCGTTCAAGTGAAATCAGGTCAGGCTGTGCGAAGCGGCTTCGCAAGGCACAAGCAAGGCATGCGAGCCGATGACCACGAACAACGTGGCCGACAGCGATGCCGGGTCAACGGGGGCAGATCAGGATCCGGCTTGCGTGAAGCACCCGTGGAGCACGGGCGAGCGGGATCGGTGAACCAGACGAAGCTTGCCTGGGGAGGCAGGTGACCGCGCGATGGGGTCAGCCCTGCTGAGGAGCGAGGCGCAACCCTGGCGGGGTGCGCATGGC
This sequence comes from Aquabacterium parvum, assembly GCF_001447195.1. GTDB lineage: Bacteria > Pseudomonadota > Gammaproteobacteria > Burkholderiales > Burkholderiaceae_C > Aquabacterium > Aquabacterium parvum. Next base: position 53,553 of record NZ_LFRI01000324.1, read on the forward strand.
GACAAACGGCTGCGGAGGTAAGCGAAACGGCAGCGAGTGCGCGGACTGTAGCAGCGAAGTGAAAAACTTGCTGGTTTATTTTCAATCAGCTCGAAAGTGGGGCGCTGGGGCGTGCTCCGTTGCCCATCTGCCGCGCCTGCCAGGCACGCAGCGCCTGGCGGTAGGCGTCCATCGCCATGTCGTGCGCGTCGAAGATGCAAGGGTCGCAGCCACTGCCGCAGCACGCATTGATGTCTGGCGGCTCGGGGGGCTCGGGCATCGGGTCGTGGTTCGAATCGGCGTTCTCGGGCGTCATGCGCACATTGTCTCGCAGGAGGCGTGCATGCTTGGCCCACCGTGCGCCGAGGGCCGGGCTCAGGCGTCGAGTTGAGTGCGCACCGCGCTGAGCATGCCGTTGCGCACCGCCACCATCTCGGCCACGATGGACACCGCGATTTCGGGCGGCGTGTGGCTGCCGATGTTCAGGCCAACGGGTCCGTGCAGCCGTCCGATCTCCTCGGGCGCGAGCTCGAAGTGAGTGACCAGGCGTTCCTTGCGGCGTTCGTTGTTCAGCCGAGACCCCACCGCCCCCACGTAGAAAGCCGGGGACTTCAGGGCTTCGAGCAACACCATGTCGTCGAGCTTGGGGTCGTGCGTCAGTGCCACCACGGCGCAACGCGCATCGGGCTGCATCGCCAGCAAGGTGTCATCGGGCATGGTGTGAACCAGCTTCGTGCCGGCCACGTCCCAGCCGGCGCTGTGCTCTTCACGGGGGTCGCACACGATGACCTCGTAGTCCAACGCCAGGGCCATCTGGGCCAGGTAGCGTGATATCTGGCCCGCACCGATGACCAGCAGGCGCCATTGCGGGCCATGCACGGTGCGCAGCTGTTCGCCATCCCAATGCATGGTGGCGCCGCGTGGGGCGTCAGACAGCGTCGTGGTGCCCAGCGCCAGGTCCACGTGCTTGAGCGTGAGCTGACGCCGGCCCAGGCGCTCGCTGAGCGCCTGCAGCAGCGACGCGCTGGGGTCGGGCTCGACCACCAGCTCCAGCGTGCCGCCGCAGGGCAGGCCGATGCGCGCGGACTCTTCCTGGGTGACGCCATAGCTCAGGGTAAAGGGGCGTTCGCCCAGCATCCGGCCCTCGCGCATGCGCGCCACCAGGTCGTCTTCGATGCAGCCACCCGAGACCGAACCTTCGATCAAGCCGTCGTCGCGAACCACCAGCCACGAGCCCGGGGGGCGGGGGGCCGAGCCCCAGGTGCGCACCACGGTCACCCAGGCCAGGCGGTGGCCGGCGGCGGCCCATGTCCGGGCCGTGGCCAGCACTTGCAGGTCAACGCTGTCCATGTCGGGGGCTCAGGCCTTCAGGGTGTCGGGACGGATGGGCAGGTTGCGCACGCGCTTGCCGGTCGCTTGCGCGATGGCGTTGGCCACAGCCGGTGCCAGCGGCGGCACGCCGGGCTCGCCAATGCCTGTGGGCTTCTCGCTCGAGGGCACGATGTGCACCTCCACGCGCGGCATTTCGTTGATGCGCAGCAGCGGCTGGTCGTGGAAGTTCGACTGCTCTACCAGGCCGTCCTTGAGTGTGATGCCGCCGTACAGGGCGGCCGTCAACGCGAAGCCCACGCCGCCCTCCACCTGCGCCCTCACGATGTCGGGGTTGACGACGGTGCCGCAGTCCACCGCGCACACCACGCGGTCCACGCGCAGCGAGCCATCGGCCTTGACCGACACCTCGGCCACTTCGGCCACGTACGAGCCGAAGGATTCGTGCACGGCCACGCCTCGGCCTCGCCGCACACCCTTGGGGCCCTTCTTCAACGGCGTGCCCCAGCCTGCCTTCTCGGCGGCGAGCTTGAGCACAGCCGCGTGGCGCGGGTGCTTGCCCAGCAGGGCCAGGCGGTAGGCGACAGGGTCTTGCCCGGCGGCGGCGGCCAGCTCGTCGATGAAGGTCTCGGTGGAGTGGGCCGTGTGGGTCGAGCCCACAGAGCGCCACCAGTGCGAAGGCACTGCGATGTCGGTGGGCGTGTGCAGGTCCACGTGCAGGGCCGGGAAGCCGTAGGGCAGGTTGGACGCGCCCTCGACCGACACCGGATCGATCCCGTCCTTGATCATGCCGTTGAAAGCCGTGCCGCTCACGATGGACTGCCCCACCAGGCGATGGCGCCAGCCGGTGACCCGGTTCTGCGCGTCCAGCGCGGCCTCGATCGTGTGGTGGAAGGCCGGGCGGTAGTAGCCGCCTTTCATGTCGTCTTCGCGCAGCCACACCATCTTCACGGGCGCGCGGCCCTGGATGGCCTGCGCGATGCTGACGGCCTCGCGCACATAGTCGGCGTCCTTGCTGGCGCGACGCCCGAAGCTGCCGCCCGCGTACAGCATGTGGATGGTGACCTGCTCGGGCTTGATGCCCAACTGCTGCGCCACCATCGCCTGGTCGATGCTCTGGAACTGCTCGCCGTTCCAGATCTCGCACGTGCCCTGGCCGAGCTTGACCACGCAGTTCAGCGGCTCCATGGAGGCGTGCGCCAGGAAGGGAAAGTCGTAGCTCGCACGCAGGGTGCGCTGGGCCTGGCTGAAAGCTGCGTTGACGTCGCCTTCGCTGCGCGCCACCGCGCCGGGCTGCTTGGCCAGCTCGTGGTACCTGGCGAAGATCTCGTCGCTGCCCAGGCGGAAGGCGTTCGAGTCGTCCCAGTCGACGGTGAGCGCATCGCGGCCCTTCTTGGCCGACCAGGTGTCCTTGGCCAGCACGGCCACGCCATTGGGGATCTGAACGACTTCGACCACGCCCTTGACGGCCAGGGCCTTGGAAGCGTCAAACGATTTGACCTTCGAGCCAAAGCGCGGCGGGTGGGCGACCACGGCGGTCAGCATGCCGGGCAGGTGCACGTCCTGCGTGAAGCGGGCACGGCCATTGACCTTCTCTGCCGAGTCCTTGCGCGCCGCGCGCTTGCCGATCAGCTTGAAGTCTTTGGGTTCCTTGAGCTTGACCTCCGTGGGCACGGCTTGCTTGGATGCCGCCTCGGCCAGCTCACCGAAGCCAGCCTTGCGGCCGCTGCCCGGGTGCGAGACCACGCCTTCAGACACCCGCACCTCGGCCGCTGGTACGCCCCAGCTTTGTGCGGCGGCGGCCACCAGCATGGCGCGAGCCGTGGCACCGGCCTGCCTCATCTGCAGCCAGGAATTGGCCATGGCGGTGCTGCCGCCCGTGCCCTGCATGGGCCCGAACAGCAGGTTGTTGTAGCGGCTCGGATCGGCCGGCGCGCCTTCGACCTTCACCATCGGCCAGGCGGCGTCCAGCTCTTCGGCCACCAGCGTGGCGATGCCGGTGTAGGTGCCCTGGCCCATCTCGATGTGCTTGGAGACGACGGTGACCACGCCATCGGTGCCGATGCGCACGAAGGCGTTGGGCTCGAAGGCGGGTGCGCTCGGGGTGGCGCCGCTTGCGGTCATGCCGGGGGCCGCCGTGGACGCGGCTTGCGCGACGGGCAAGGCACCGGGCAGGTAAAGCGCCAGCGTCAGACCAGCACCGCCTTGCAGGAAGCGGCGGCGGCTGTCGTTTTCGATGCGCACTGGCGTGGTGTGAGCGAGGCTTTGGGCAAAGCGGTTGATGAAGCGCATGGTCTTTCTCCTCAGGCCAGGGCTTTGGCCGCTTCGTGGATGGCGGCTCGGATGCGCACGTAAGTGGCGCAGCGGCAGGCATTGCCCGCCATGGCGGCATCGATGTCGGCGTCGCTCGGCTTGCGGTTCTTCGACAGCAGCGCGACGGCACTCATGACCTGGCCCGACTGGCAGTAGCCGCACTGGACCACGTCCAGCTTCTTCCAGGCCTCCTGCACCGCGCGGCCCACGCGCTGGTCCTCCATCGCTTCGATGGTCACCACCTTGCGGCCGGCCACGGCGGACACGGGCGTCACGCAAGAGCGCACGGCCTGGCCGTCAACGTGCACGGTGCAAGAGCCGCACATGGCCATGCCGCAGCCGTACTTGGTGCCGGTCATCTCCAGGGTGTCACGCAGCACCCACAGCAGCGGGGTGTCGGCGTCGACGTCCACGGGCGTGGCCCGGCCGTTCACATTCAGGTTGATCATGCGGGGCTCCTTGGGGGGAATGGGGGCTGGTGGGTCAGGCTGCGGCCGGTGTGTGCCGCAGCAAGAGGGTGTCGATGTCGCGCCTGGGCGGTGAGCCGAAGTGCCGGCTGTACTCGCGGCTGAACTGCGAGGGGCTTTCGTAGCCCACGCGGAAGGCCGCGCTGGCTGCGTCCAGCTGTTCGCTGAGCATCAGGCGCCGCGCCTCGTGCAGCCGCAGCGATTTCTGGTACTGCAGTGGGCTCATGGCCGTCAGTTGCCTGAAGTGGTGGTGCAGGCTCGAGGGGCTCATCTGCACGCGCGCGGCCAATTCGGGCACGCGCAGGGGCAGGGCGTAGTTCTGCTTGAGCCAGTCAATGGCCTTGGCGATGCGCTGACTCTGGCTGCCGACCGAGGCGATCTGCCACAAGCGCGCACCCTGGTCGCTGCCCAACAGCCGGAAGTGGATCTCGCGCTGGATCAGCGGCGACAGCACCGGGATGGCTTCCGGCTCGTCGATCAACTCGAGCAGGCGTTTGAACGCCTCCAGCAGCGGCGCGGTGACCGAGCCCAGCGACAGTCCCCGGTCCGAGCCCCGCTGCGCCGGGGGGCGGATGCCGCCATGCGCAATCAACTCGGCGATCACCTGCAAGTCGAGCTTGAGCACCAGGCCCAGGCACGGCTGGTCGCTGCTGGCGTCGATCACCTGTGACGTGGCAGGCATGTCCAGCGAGGTGACCAGGAACCGGTCAATGTTGTAGGGGTAGGCCTCGTCGCCCACCAGCACCTGCTTCGTGCCTTGCACCACCAGCACCACGCTGGGCTCGATCAGGCAAGCGCAGGGCTCGGTGACCTCCTCGCGCCGAAAGAGCAGCAGGTTGGGCACGGCCGTGGTGGTCTCGCCCTCACCGGGCGTGGTGCGCGCGACCGCCTGCGCGAGGGTGCTGCGCAGCTGCGGGTGGGTGCCTGGGCCGTTTTGAGCGCCGGGTGGTTGGCTGACCGTGTGGGGCATGGGCGTGCCAAAGGTGGGGGCTGGCCACTGTAGCGCGGTGGCTCCGGACTTGGTGGGGTGCTCGGCCAATTCCGGAGGATCGGGCAAGGATCTCGCAGGACCGTGCCATCCGTTCGGCGGGCCAGCCCCGGTCAGGTGCAAAACAAATGAGCACGTTTTGGCTCAGGCTGCTATAGTCCGCGCGTTTGCTGCAGTTTCGCTTTCCTCCGCAGCACATGTCGACCGTCGCGGTCCCCGCGGCGCACCCTCGGCAGTCGCCTCCTTGCAGTATCCAGGTCCGGCAGACGCCTCCCAGGCAAGCTTCGCCCACCCGCCTGGCCCTTTGGCTGCGCAACCCAGCGCGCCCGCAACTGCTTGATCCATTCCCCTCATTTCGCTCGAACGGTTGGCCGTTTCGTGCTCTCGCCGATCACCCGACAGACCGACGCCGGCCAGTTCGTGGCCTCGTTGTCGATCCGCAGTGGACAAGGCTGCGTCAGCCACGACCGGGTGCATCGCTTCACACCGCTTTTTGCCTCCGCTCAAGCTGCCGCGCGTTACGCGCTGGACCAGGGCCTGAGCTACTTCCGCCAACCCGCCTTGCTCGCCTGATGGTGGCTGGTTGCGCTTGACCCATTGTTTGTTGAAGGAATTGCCCCTTGGCCAAAGAAGAACTCATTGAGATGCGCGGACAGGTCGACGAAGTGCTGCCTGACTCGCGTTTTCGCGTCACGCTCGAAAACGGTCACAAGCTCATCGCCTACACCGGCGGCAAGATGCGCAAGCACCGCATCCGCATCCTGGCGGGCGACAAGGTTTCGCTGGAGTTGTCTCCGTATGACCTGAACAAGGGTCGCATCACCTTCCGTCACCTGGAGCCGCGTGCCAACGGCGCGCCCGCTGCGCCCCCGCGCCGCCGCTTCTGATCCTGTTCCGGCCTGACGCCGCGGCGGGCCTTCGACATCCGCGGCATGCACTGAAAGGGTCCACCATGGACAACAAGCTCTACGTCGGCAACCTGCCTTACTCGATGCGCGACGACGACCTGCAACAACACTTCGCCAGCTTTGGTGCGGTCTCTTCGGCCAAGGTCATGATGGATCGTGACACCGGCCGTTCCAAGGGCTTCGGCTTCGTGGAAATGGGCTCGCGTGACGAAGCTCAAGCCGCCATCCGCGGCATGAACGGTCAATCGTTCGAAGGCCGCGCCCTGGTCGTCAACGAAGCACGTCCCCGCGAAGAGCGCCCGGGTGGCTTCGGCGGTGGCCGTGGTGGCTCCGGCGGCGGCTACGGTGGTGACCGTGGCGGCTACGGCGGTGGCGGCGGCGGCCGTCGCGGCTACTGAGCACGGCTCGCGCTGTTGCTTGATTCGAGGCGCCTTGCAGGCGCCTTGACCCCGCCGCAGGGACAATGCGGCCTTGACGCCACCCTCCAGGGTGGCGTTTTCGTTGCGACAACGAGGAGCCGCCGATGCGCACCCGCGCCGATTGAACGCGGGCTCACGGCGCTTCTGGTGGGCACAAGTTGAGCGAGATGAAGGAGCGGTCGTGACCGTCACCGGGTGTGTAAGCCACGTGGCAGCCGCCTGGTGCGATCATGAGCTCGCGGACGATGCACCGGCCGTGCAGCGATGAGCACTGTATGCGCCGCAGTGGCTGGCCAGCTCTCTTGAGGTAAAAGCCCGTCAGCTCGCTGGGCAAGGTGGGCACCAGCAACAAAGTGGCGCCCTTGACCGGGAACGCAACGCCACCTGGCGGGATGGCGTCGTTGAATGGCCGATTGACAGAGCGGCCCAGCGCCTGCAGATCGGCCTTGAGCTCATCTGCCAAAGGCGCCCGCACGAGCTGGTCCTGGTCCGAGAAGAAGAGCAGCGCAGGTTCGCCCTTGACCGATTCGCCCTTGCCCGGGATCGTGAACTGGCCCGGCTTGAGGAGCAGGCTGTTGTCGTGAGACTGATAGGACACGGTCGGCTCGATCTCGCCGATCTGCCCGTCCAGCGGCTTGGGGGGCTGGCCGTCGTTGACCAGTTGCATGGGGCTCTTGGGGCCTGCCTGCGCCGCGGAGGTGGCCACCAGCACCTTCTTGTCGTCCAAGTACAGGATGCCCTGGCGCCTGAGCTCTTGTCCGATGGCTTTCGTGTGAGCGGGCAGGGTGACTTTGCAGATGTGGGGGTTGATGTCGGTGTCGCTGGGCAGCTGCTGACGCTGCACGACAGCCTTGTTGGTCGGCGACCAGGTGTATAGGTAGGTGTTGCGCGGGTCCGCCGCATCGGGCTTGGTCGACGCCCTGCTGAAAAAGGTTTTCTCGTGGCTGCCCTCGGCCACCACGAAGTAGTGCTTGCGGGGGTTGGCGCACCGCAGGAATCCAGCTGGGGTGATGGTGGTCACGCGCTTGGCCTGCAGGTCGATGGCGACCACCTTGGCGTTCCAGTGGTCGTACTTGCCTGGCTCGATGGGCGTGGTGACCAGCAAGGTCGTGTCGTCCACCCACTTGGCCTGGCCCGTCTGCTCGATGATGGCGATGTCCGTCTGGAACCTCTCCAGCTTCACGGTCTCGACCGCGAAAACAGGGGCGCACGCCAGCACCGAGGCGGCCACGAGCCACCCCTTGTCGACCATGGGCGCGAACGCTGTTTTCATGCTCACCCGAGAGGCACTTGAGTCCGAACATCCCAAGGTACGGCGAAACGCCGCTGGGTGCGCAAAGCAAGTGCGGGGTGATGAGACCTAGTTCACGGATGTGCGCAGAGCATGTGGCGGCTTGAAGGGGTCAGCCCTTTGCAACACTCAGCCCATGCAGGCAGTGCCGTCTTCGAGGGCCGCAGGCTCTTGCTCGTTGAGCCTCTCAGGTTCGGTGGTGCTCAGGAGTTCGGCCAGGACAGACGTGGCGTAATTGCCCGCAGGCAGTGCGAACGTGAGCACCAGCTGATCGGCTTGTGGCCACTCCCAGGACATGCCGTCCGGCAGTGCTACCAGGGAGCGGCGGTCCTGATCGAGGCCGGCGTGTTCCATGCCGTCGCAAAGCGTGGCGTGGCGTTCGGACACGCTGCTCTCCAGGGCCAGCGCCTGCTCGGTGGTGCTCAAGCGGCCCCGACCCCACAAGGGACCGGTGGGGCGTCCTGCGTCGTCCATCACGTCGCCGGGCAGGTTCTGGCCCCACAGCCCCTGCTGGATGCGCATCGCCAGCACTTCGTTGAAAACGAAGGAGCGCACGGCAGACAGGTAGATGCCCTTTTTCTTCGGGTTGCGCACGCGGATCTCGCGCGCCAGCATGGCCCGACCCTGCTCGATGTTGCCGCCATCAAAGCCGAAACGCTGGGCGCCGAAGTAGTTGGGCACGCCGCGCGCGGCAACGGCCTTGAGGTTGGCTTCCAAGGCCTGCATGGCATCCAGGCCACCGGCCACGTCACGCAGCACGATGCGAAAGCGATTGCCTTGCAGGTCGCCGGGGCGCAGCTTCTTGATGTGTCGGCTCTGGCCCAGCACCTTGAACTCGGGGTGCTGAAGTTGGGTCAGGTCGGGTGTCTCGCCGGTTTTGCCGCTCGGAAAGTAGATGCTGAACCACTGGCGTGTGATGGCGTAGCGATCCTTGAGGCCGGCATAGCCCACGTCCTTTTCCTGCACGCCGGCGGCATCGGCCAGTTGCTGGGCGACGTAGGCGGTGTTGGCGCCGTTTTTCTCGACGTCCAGCCAGATGTGCTCGCCTTCACCCGATGGCAGCTGCAGCGGCAGCTCGGTCACGATGAAGTCCTCGTTGAGGCGCTTCAAGGTGGCGCTGGCGCCGGTGGTCGGGTAGGCGTTGGGCCATTGCGGCAGGGTGGTGTAAGAAGGCGTGTGGGTCATGGAGGCTGCACCGGCTTTGGATAGGGGCTGGCTGTCGGGCCTGCCGGGAGCAGTGCCGGGCGTGATTGTCTCCTGACCTTTGCGGTTTCGATGGCCTTTCGATCGGCTCTGCGCTCATCGCGGGTGATCGGTCTGTTCGCCGCCGGCGTGGCTGCGGAAACGACCAGTCCATGGTCGCCACATCTTTGGCCGCCAAGCCAACCCGAAGGTCACCACCACCGCCGCCACGCTCAGCCACATCACCCAAACCAGCACCGCCATGGAAGGGTGGTCCAGCCACAAGCAGGCCAGCAGCGAGAGGCTCATGGCCAGCGCGGCCAGGGCGCGCAAGCCCAGAACAGCCCGGGCGCTTGGCTCGGTGGTGGTTTGCCAGACCTGTTGCCAGTGCGTGGGCATGGCCAACGCCAGCCACACCATGCCTGCATGCGCAAGAGCGGGTGCCAGCAACCAGGGCATCCATTCATGCATGGGTCGCCTCCGTTGGTACGCTGGTTCGCTGGGTGTGGGCAGTCACCATGCCTGGCTGTCGTTTGAGCTTGTGGTGTGCAGCCCATGCGATCGCTGCGGTGGTCAGCAAGCTCAGGTCCACTCCAGCCACGGGCCAGTTTCCGGCGGGCACCGTCACCCAAAGGTGCGCCCCGGTGCTCCAGCCATTGGCCAGCACGGCCGCCACAGCCACCACAGCAAGGGCTTGGCATTGTTCGGCCCATGCCGGTGAGCGCTGGCCAAGCGCGACCGGGCCGTTGCGCCCTGCGGCGTGCAGCGCGCTGATCAGCCAAACGCCCCAGAAGGCACCGATCTGCCAGTTAGCTGCGCCGTTCAAGTCGGCTGGTAGCAAGCGATTCACCAGCAGCATGGCGGTGGTGGCCAGCAGCATGCCGGTCACGGTGGCGACGCCCAACGCGTCCACGACGCGCGCTTGAGCCGAGCCTTGACGAGCATGCTGCTGTTTGCGCTTTTCCACGAAGAACACAAAGCCAGTGGCAATGCAAACGCAGCCCAACAACCCGCCGGCCACATACAGCCAACGCAGCAGCCAGTGCTCGAAGTGCTGCAGGTGCAGACCGGTCAGGAATTGGTGCGCGGCGGAAGCCGGTTCGCGGGGTGGGTCTTCGTGCAGCACGCGGCCTGTGCTGGCCTGGAAGTGAATGCCTTCACCGACGAGCGCCACGCGGTCGCTGCCGGCGCGGTAGATGCTGACGTAGCTGTTGGTGTCGCCAAGGTGGTGGATCTTCAGGAAGCCCACCTGCCCTGGCATGCCCCGGTCTGACCAGCGTCGACGCGCATCGGCCACCATGGCGTCGACCGATGCCACGGGTGCGTTCACCCCTGCGCGTGTTTGCGGCAGGCCGGTGCGGGCCGACTCCTGAGCGGCGTGTCGATCGTGCAGGGGTTTGAGCACGGTGTGGCCCAGCGGCAGGTAGATCGACGCTGCAAAGATCACCAGGCCGGTGAAGGCGAAGAAGAAGTGAAAGGGTAGGGCCAGCACGCCGGTCAGGTTGTGCAGGTCGAGCGTGCTGCGCTGAAGGTGCTTGCGAGGCCGGAAGGTGAAGAATTCGCGGAAAAGGCGGCGGTGGATGACGACCCCGCTGACCAGCGCGGCAAGCATGATGAAGGCCGCGAGCCCCACGATGAAGTAACCCAGGTTCATCCATTTGAGGTGCAGGCTGTAGTGCAGCGGGTAGAAAAAAGCGCTGCCGACCTTCAGCTGGTCATCCTTCAGGAAGGCCCCGGTGCGTGGGTCGATGGTGGCGCGCGCGTGGATGTGGTTGTGCGCGGCTGGGTCCCGTGGCAGGGGCACCAAGAAGTCGGCGCCGATCAGCAGTACGGGATCGCGGTGCGTGGTGTAAGCCCAGAACTCATCGATGGGCAGTGCCTCGCGGGGTGTCATGGGCCCTTTGGTGGCGTCGTGCAACAGCGGCATCTTGGCTGCGTACTCGATGGGTGATGGCTCGATCTGCGCCATCAGTGGTCGCAGCACCTGGTCGAACGAGGGCATCGGCTGCGGCTCGAAGCGAGTTTGCGGGATGGCCCAACGATCGATCTCGCGGTCGAACACCGACAGCGAGCCGAAGAAGAAAACCACCATCAGCACGAAGCCGAGCACCAGTCCGAGCCACGTGTGCATCCAGGTCATGGCTTGGCGAAAAGTCCAGTTCATGGTTGACCTCGTTTCATTGCATCAATTGGTGTTGCCAGAACAGGGCGATCGCCATCGAAACAGCTGCGCCTCCGCCCACGGCAAGCCACACCCGACCGAGTCTTGGCGTCGCGAACGACCACAGGAACACCGCCAGGTAGACGAGAAAGGCTGCGATCAGGACGCCGTGCTCTGCTTCGTGGAAGTCGGCGCCGTTGGCGACGAGTGCGACGACGGCCAGGGCGCTGAGGCCCCAGGTGAGCGCGTATGCACCCAGGATGCTGAGGACGATGCGGTGAGTCCAGGACCACCGGCTGGGTTGGGGGGGGGATGCGGGCATGAGGCGTGAAAAGGGGCGGGAGAGCAGATGTCCTTGTGCCATCCAGGGCATCGGTCGACACAAGAATTCCTCAATTATAGAATGCGAATTCTTCTCATTAGCATTAATGCAAAGATGACCCTTTCTGCTTTCCGTCTTTCTCCGCTCTGCTTGGCTGCCTTGCTGGCCAGTGCTCCCGTCGTCCACGCCATCGCTGCAGAGCCCGTTCAATCCGCCCCCGTTGAGGCGGGCGAGGGTGCTTTGCCAGAGGTGCGAGTCAAGGGCACTCGGACGCAAGCCGACCGCCTGATCACGCAGACGCGATCGGCCACGGTGGGCAAGAGCCCGGTGAGCGTGAACGAGACCCCTTTCTCGATGGAGGTGATCGACGTATCGCAGATCCGCGAGACAGGTGCCCGTTCGGTCGAGGACGCACTGGCTTACAGTGCCGGCGTCCAGGCCGGACGCTACGGCTTTGACACGCGCGGTGACTGGGCCGCCATCCGGGGGCTTTCTCCTGCTGCCTACATCGATGGCCTGCGGGGCATCTATGGCTTCTACAACAACGTGCGCCCAGACCTCTACACGCTCGAGCGTGTAGAGGTGCTCAAGGGGCCGTCTTCGGTGCTTTACGGGCAGGCAGAGTTGGGTGGCATCGTGAACGCCGTGTCCAAGCTCCCCAAGGCAAAGCAACACCGTGAGATCGAGGCGCAAATCGGTTCGAACAACCGCAAGCAGTTGGCTGCTGACCTCACGGGCCCGCTGTCGGACGATGGCCAATGGCTCTATCGCCTGGTGGCGCTCAAGCGCGACAGCGACACACAGGTCGACCACGTCAGCGACGACGCGACGGTGCTGATGCCATCGGTGACATGGCAGCCTAAGGCCGGCACCAGCGTCACGGCGCTGTTCACCCACCAGCAGTACAAGGGCCAGGTCTCATCGCAGTTCCTGCCATCGAAGGGCACGATTGCGCCAGCCCCCCTCGGACAGCTGTCAAGCAGCACCTTCGTGGGCGAGCCCGGATGGGACCGCTACGACACGCGCAAGAACGAGTTGACCTTGATGATCAATCAACGGCTCAGCGATACCTGGCGTGCCAGCGCCACCCTGCGCAAAACCCACTCTGCGTCCGTCACACGCGAGCACTGGGCCACGGTGGGTGCCGTGCCCGATGACGCTGGCAACATCACGCGCACCATCTACACCGCTGACCGCAAGACCGAGGTCTCGGCGGCCGATGCGAGGCTCGAGGGCGAATGGGCGCTCGGCCCGACACGCCATCAGATCGGGCTGGGCATCGATCACCAGCACGCCTTCTGGCAGGAGTACAACTACTCGTACGGATCCGGCACTGGCATCAACCTCTACAACCCCGTCTATGGCAGCGTGAACACCGCGGCCCTGACCTGGAGCGATCGGCCCGACAGCAAGCTGATCCAAACGGGCCTGTACGCCACGGATCACATCACGTGGGGTCCTTGGGTGGCTTCGGCGGCGCTGCGCCGTGACAACGCGCGCAACATCACCGTGGCAACGACGGGTCGGGAAGCCGTGGTGCGCAACGAGGCCACCACCGGTCGGGTGGGCCTGATGTACAAGTTACCCATCGGGGTGTCGCCCTATGTCAGCTACGCGGAGGCCTTCGTGCCCAACTTGGGCACCGATGGCACGTCGAGCGCCAGCTACCTCAAGCCCACCGAAGGTGAGCAACAAGAGGCTGGTCTGAAATTCCTGTCCGACTCGGGAGACACATCGCTCAATGTCGCGTGGTTCGACATCAAGGAGCGCAACCGCGTGGCCAACGCCACCACGCCAGGCGGGTTGGAGCAGGTCGGTGCCACCACCCGCGGCTGGGAGCTGGAGATGAGACAGCGACTCGGTGCGCTCGAGCTTTCTGCCAACTACACCGACATGGATGCAGTCAATGCCCAGACGGGCTTGCGCTTGTCATCGGTGGCGCAACGCATGGCCTCGACTTGGGCGCAGTACCGCTTGCCTGGTGGCTGGCGCGTGGGAGGGGGTGTGCGACACACCGGCTCGGTCACCGGTGCAGCGGGGCAACCGGTGCTGCCGACGGTCACCTTGGTGGATGCCATGGTGGGCTATGCGACAGGACCGTGGGATTTCCGTTTCGATGTCCGCAACCTGGCCGACAAAACTTACCTTGCCTGGTGCCGGGCGCAGAACCAGGACTGCGGCTATGGCGCACGTCTGAACGCGGCCCTCACGGCTCGCTACACCTTCTGAGGCTTGGGGCATGGCGCGTCCGGCTGGCATTCCACCAGCCTGTCGCGTCACCTAGTCAAGCCGCCACCAACCCGGCAACAACCCCCGCACCTGCCCCCGCCCATACCGGTCATCCAGCAGGTGCAACACCCCCTGGTCTTCTGTCGTCCTGATCACGCGCCCCGCCGCCTGCACCACCTTCTGCAGCCCCGGGTACAGGTATTGGAAGGCGTAGCCGTCGCCCACGATCTCGTCCAGCCGTGACTTGATCTGCTCGTTCACAGCGTTGACCTGCGGCATGCCCAGCGTCGCGATGAACGCGCCGATCAGGCGTTGCCCGGGCAGGTCCACCCCTTCCGAGAAGGAGCCGCCCAGCACCGCGAAGCCGATGCCCTGGCTGGTGGGTGTCATGCGGGCCAGGAAGGCACGTTGTGCTTCTTCGCTCATGCCTCGCGCTTGCCTGACGACGGGGACATCGGGGTGTGCGCGCTCGAAGTGATCGGCCACGTCCTGCAGGTAGTCGTGGCTGCTGAAAAACGCCAGGTAGTTGCCGGGCCGCGCGCGGAACTGCTCGGCCATCAGCGCCACCATCGCCTCGCGTGAGCTGGAGCGGTCGGCAAAGCGCGTCGAGATGTGGCGCGCCACTTTCACCTGCAACTGCTCGGCCGAAAACGGCGATGCCACCTCGATGGCCACGCTGCCCTCTGGCGTGCCCAGCAGCGTCTCGAAAAAATGCGTGGGCTGCAGCGTGGCCGAAAACAGCGTCACGCTGTGCGCCTGGCTGAGCCTGCTTTGCAAGAACGGCGCGGGCAGCACGTTGCGGATGCACAAGGTCGATCGCAGCTTGCGCGTGGACGCCAGCGAGCCAGACTCGGGCGCCCAGTCGAACAGCGAGTGGCTGCCGAAGCTGTCGGCCAGTTTGCTCATCTGCAGGCACGCGAAGTAGAGGTTCTGCAGCTCGGGGTCGACCTCGGTGGGGTGCTCGGCCATGTGGTTGCCGATGGCGGCGCAAAGCTGTTGCAGGGCCAGCAGCCAGTTGTCGGGGATGTCGGGCAGCACGCGGTAGTCGGGCGCGCGGCCGTCTGCGCCGAGTTGTGATTTGTTGATGCCTTGCCATGCACGGTGCAGCTTGTCCAAAGGTTTTTTGAGCACGGCGGGTCCGTGGTGGCGCATGCCTTGCAGCGAAGACTGGTGCAGTTCGCAGCTGTGCATCTTGTGCCCGCGTTCGACCAGGTTGTGCGCCTCGTCCACCAGCACGCCCACGCGCCACTGCCCTTGTTGCATCAGGCCATGCAGCAGCGCGGTCTGGTCGAAGTAATGGTTGAAGTCACCCACCACCACGTCGGCCCAACGCACCATCTCCTGGCTCAGGTAATAGGGGCACACCTGGTGGGCCAGTGCGATGGCGCGCACCGCTTCATGTGTCAGGCTGCCTGCTGCCGCAGCTTGCGCACGGGCGGCGGGCAAACGGTCGTAAAAGCCTTCGGCCAGCGGGCACGACTGCCCGTGGCAGGCGCGGTCGGGGTGCTCACAGGCCTTTTCTTTGGCTCGCAACTCCAGCTCGCGCAACCGCAGCGTGGGGTGGTGCGCGCGCAGGTTCGCGATCGCATGCAAGGCGGCCGCGCGGCCCGATGTCTTGGCGGTCAGGAAGAAGACCTTGTCCAGCTTTTGAGTGGGGCAGGCCTTGAGCATGGGGAACACGGTGCCGATCGTCTTGCCGATGCCGGTGGGGGCCTGGGCCAGCAGACATCGGCCGGTGGCGGCGGCCTTGTAGACCGACTCGGCCAACTCGCGCTGCCCCGCTCTGAACTGCGGGTGAACGAAGGGCATGGTTGTCAGGCTGTCGTCGCGCGCGCGGCGGTGGACCAGCTCTTGTTCGGCCCACGCGGCAAAGCGCTCGCAAGCGTCGACGAAGTGGGCTTGAAGGTCTGCGGCGCTGTGGCGTTCGCAAAGCACCGTCTCTTTCTGCGAGCCCACCTCGAAGTACACCAAGGCCACGTCGATGTGCTCGAGCCCGCGCTCGCGGCACAGCAAAGCGCCGTAGACCTTGGCCTGCGCCCAATGCAGGTGGCGGTGGTTGTCGGGGATGGCGTCCACCGGGCCCTTGTGGGTCTTGACCTCTTCGACGCGGTTGAGCTGCGGGTGGTATCCGTCGGCGCGGCCTTTGACGTTCAGCAGACCATGTTGCGCGCTGAGTTTGACCTCGTTGAGGTAGCCAGCAGGTCGGCGCGCGGCCACCAGGGCGTGCCCGGCGATGCCTTCCTGCGCGGTGGGCGTGGGCGTGAAGCGCAGGTCCAGGTCGCCTTGCTTGGCGACGAATTCGCACAGCTCGCGCACGCCGACCTGGTAGCGCGGGGGCTCGGTGACAGGCTCGGTCTGAGGGCCGGGCTCGGGCTCGCTCGGGCGCTCACTTTGGGCTGGCATCGGGCTCGGGGCGTTGCGCGGTGCTTGCGCGATCTTCGGAGGGGTCGTCGCCTTCGGTGTGGGTCAACTCGGCCTGGCTGCGTTCGAGCGCGCGCTGGACGGGCGAAGCCTTGGCCAGGGCCATCCACACGTCAAAGGGCAGGGTGCAGGCCTTGTGGCGGGCGGGGCGCAGCATCTCCAGCCTGCCGGTTTCGATGTTGCCGTGGATGACCCACACACCGAGATCTTCGGGCAGCTCTTGTGGCTCGGCCAGGCCGTGGGGGAAGACGTAGTGGCATTCGCTGGCCAGCCACTGGTAGGCGCTGCGCTTGGCCGTGTGGCGCAGGTCGGAGAGCAGGTCAGCGCGGCTGACCTTGATCTCGTGCACCACGGGGTGCAGGTAGTTGGGGTTGCTGGTGCGTCGCACCGAGAACAGGTCGGGGCGGGCCAGTCGCCAGCGGTGGGGCTTGCGGGTGCTGTTGACTTCGGGACCTGGTTCAGCGCCGGGCTCATCACCCTGCTCGGCGTCGGTGAGCTCGTCTTCCCAAAGCGGGGTGGGCTCGCCAGCCAGGGCGCGTGAGGGCGCATCCGAATTCGGGTCTGTGCCCGCACTTGCATCCTCGGCTTGGGCCTCTGCAGCCTCGACAGCCACCTTGGCGCGAAGCGACAGCTCGTGCCAAACCAGCCGCCCTGCATCCATCAGCACCTCTGTCACGCGCAGAGCAAGCTTGTCGTGGTCGCTCTCGGAGCGGCGTTGGGCCTGGCGGCTTTGCGCCAGCAGCGCGATGCCCGCGTCGGTCAGTCGCAGGCATTCGTTGGCAGGGTGGTTGCCCACCAGGCTCACCCAGCCGGCGGCCAGCAGGTCGATGTCGATGGGGTCTCGGCTGGGCCAGCCTGCCGAGCGCCAGATCTTCATGAGGCGCGACAGGTGTGCCCGCGTGGGCTTGGGTGTCACGGCATTGTGGGGTGAGTGCTGTACAAATATAAAGGGTATCCAGTTAGCTCCACAAAAGCCAAAACACTGGATGCATATCCAGTAATTTACACCTTGTCTGGCGGCTTGGGCGAAGCCTTTGTGATGTCGCTGTAGGTGTAGGGGCTGGTTTGCATGGCCTGCTGAAG
>NZ_LFRI01000325.1 GCF_001447195.1 Aquabacterium parvum
GTCTGCTTGGACACATACATCCGGTGGTACAACGAGGCGCGGATCAAAGTTTCCCTTGGTGCTCGCAGCCCTGTCGGGCATCGCCAAAGCCTGGGAATCGCCGTTTAACCAGTCCAAGTTTTCTGCCGCACCCCCGTTTGATCAGTGTTCATCGAGGATGTGGCAGTTTTGCAGGGCCGACCCCTTACGCAGGCTCGGCTGGAGGCGATGCAGGCTTTGCATGGCTTCACAAATCGACTCGGGTTTGAAGACGGTTCGGGGTTGTGTGGAGCGGTTGTTCTTTTGCTTGCCTGGGTTGGCTCGGTTTGTCGGGGCAGCGCGGGGCGGTGCTGCGCCGGCATGGGCTCGGGCGCCAAGTGGGCGGTCACGCCGGTGGCGTGACTCCCCTGCGGTGCTCGCGGCAAGGTGGGGCCTTCGAACTCGCTGCGCGCCCTTTGGGCGCTCCGCTCAAACAACTCAGGCCAGTCAGATGACGAAGCGCGCTGACGCGCGCCCACCTTGCCGCTGCGCTCCTCGGCACCCACAAGGCGCCCGAGCCCATGCCGGCTTCGCCCCTGGTGCCCCGCTTAATGCGTGCGATGGTGGCGATGCTTGTTGCACGGTGAACCGACCAAGTGCGCGGCAGAAGCCGCCCACCAAAAGTCGTCACTGCGCATGAACGAGCGCACTGATTGGAGTGCGCTTGTATTGTGCGAACACCTTCTGCCGGCAAAGCTCTTTCAAAAGAGTGCCAAGAAATTCACTTCAAGGTGCTCAATGCTCGAGGAGTCTTGGTCGGAGTCATCGAGCACCCTTTGCGATCCGCGAAGTTGATCGGTGTTTTCTGCTGCCTATTTCGGAGAGCAAAAAACTGCCGACAAATATTATTTATGCGGTGTTGATGTGGCGGGTCGCCATTTTTTTTCCCCCATTTTTTGAGGCTGGCTTTCTCTGCCTCGCCGCAATTGCGAATGCAGCAATCATGCCGGAGAAGGTTAGCGCAATTGTGGAGGGCTCCGGAATGGGGGCGCCAATCATAAAAGACACTCCGCCAGATATTGCTGTGAGATGGTCTGTCTTTTTTTGCATGCAGGAAAAATCCGCGCACCCTTGCGTTTGACTGATGTCTAGGTAATGGCCCGGGATTGCCGTGATTGATGCGGTGCCTGAAAGCTGGCTGGGAAGTTGGATGCATCTCTCGTTCAGTTCGCAACTTCTTTCGTTCTTTGAGCTGGATGTCGTTTGAATTACGGGGTTTGAGAATCGCAATTGACCTTGCGGAATTGCCCCAAAGCTTCCGTATGCAGTGGTGCTCCAACTGTAATAGTCAGTCATAAGCGCCGATTCTGGCAACGTTTCGCCGGTCTTTAGTCGGCCCTGCAAAACTGCCACATCCTCGATGAACACTGATCAAACCTGGCAACTGGGGATGGTCAGAACTCCCAGGTTTGTGTGCAATGACGCTCAGTTTCTGGGAGTTTTGAGGACCTGAAGATGAGCACAC
>NZ_LFRI01000326.1 GCF_001447195.1 Aquabacterium parvum
GAGGACGGCGACCATCGCTCCGCTGGTTGGCTTGAAGGTGGACCGGTCGGGTACCCCTCCCTCTGCAACGCCCTTCGGGCTCACTGGGGTGTCCCCCAGCCCCCCGGCTTACTTCGACGCGGAGAGGCGCTCCATGACATTGAGGACAGGCCGAGCATGCTGATGCACGGCCATCATGTAGGCCTGCGAGGCCTTGTCCCAGGCGTCGATGTGTCTGGCCAGGATGAACAGCCAGGGCGGCGTGTCAACATCCGGGCCAGCAGCTACGATCCC
>NZ_LFRI01000327.1 GCF_001447195.1 Aquabacterium parvum
TTCCTCCAAAATCCAAAAGCGGATGCTTTGGATTCTAGGAGGAAGTCAGATCGCAGGCAAGGGAAACTGCGCCGCTTGAAAAGTTCAAGGTTTTGATGGCCGCGCAGGATAGGCAGTGCCACACGAAACGCAATGCTCGCGAAGACCAGCGGAGGACGGCGACCATCGCTCCGCTGGTTGGCTTGAAGGTGGACCGGTCGGGTACCCCTCCCTCTGCAACGCCCTTCGGGCTCACTGGGGTGTCCCCCAGCCCCCCGGCTTACTTCGACGCGG
>NZ_LFRI01000328.1 GCF_001447195.1 Aquabacterium parvum
TGTGCGGGCTCGCTGGCTGCGCATCGGCTCTGCTACTGGCACCGGCCTAACTGGGCGTTGCAGGGGACGCCTCCACCACTGCGCGCTTCGGCAACGCCAAGCGTGCGCCCCTGAACTTGGGCGTTAGGCCCTCGCGTGAATACGTCGCTTGCACAGGCCAAGCGAGCCACCTCCTCGGTGGCTACTCGCAGCCAGGCATGCGCCTCTTGGTTCGCGCAAGGTCTCGTGGCATGCTCGCATTCAAGCTGGCATCAGCCAAGCATTCAACACACAGGGAATCATGCACATGCCGCCTCATGCCACCATCGGCCTAACTGTGCGTTGCAGGGGACGCCTCCACCAGTGCACGCTTCGGCCATGCCAAGCGGGCGCCCCTGAACTTGGGCGTTAGGCCCTCGCGGAATACGCCTCATGCAAAGGCCAAGCGAGCCACCTCCTCGGTGGCTACCCGCACCAAGCTTTCGTTTATTGGTTCGCGCAAGGCGTCGTGGCATGCTTGCATTCAAGCGGGCCATCAGCCCAGCAATCAACACACAGGGGCCTCATGCAAAGTCAGCCGTACGCCACCACCCGGCCTAACTGGGCGTTGCAGGGGACGCCTCCACCACTGCGCGCTTCGGCCACGCCAAGCGCGCGCCCCTGAACTTGGGCGTTAGGCTTCTCGCAAATGCCCAGTATTCATCGGCCTTGCGGGGCATTCGCCGGAACACATCGAGGCTTGCGGTCCGTGTGCTGGCACCTGTGCCGCTCAGGTTGCAAGTCGGGTAAA
>NZ_LFRI01000329.1 GCF_001447195.1 Aquabacterium parvum
CCAGACACATCGACGCCTGGGACAAGGCCTCGCAGGCCTACATGATGGCCGTGCATCAGCATGCTCGGCCTGTCCTCAATGACATGGAGCGCCTCTCCGCGTCGAAGTAAGCCGGGGGGCTGGGGGACACCCCAGTCAGCCCGAAGGGCGTTGCAGAGGGAGGGGTACCCGACCGGTCCACCTTCAAGCCAACCAGCGGAGCGATGGTCGCCGTCCTCCGCTGGTCTTCGCGTGCATTGCGTTTCGTGTGGCACTGCCTATCCTGCGCGGCCA
>NZ_LFRI01000330.1 GCF_001447195.1 Aquabacterium parvum
GCCGCCACCATGGCCGCCTTGAAGGTCAAAAAGCTCAGCAACGAACTCCAGTTATCCCTCCTGTAGTGGCACGCTGACTAGGTCAACCTAGTCAAATCAACCACTTACAGCATTTGGTGTCGAACTCGGGTGCCCGCACAGCGCCGCAGCCCCCGCCTCGCGCTGCCCCGACAAAGCGCCCAAAAAAAAGCGACCCCAAAAGGGGCCGCCCTCGCTGCCATCCAGCAGCCCGATCAGATCAAGACTTGCCGCTGCTGCTCTTCCAGCATTGCATCGGCCAGCCCCTGCACCGCAGCAATCGCCGCCGTGTCCACCATCACCTGGTCGGCCGCGCCACCGCCATCGGCCACCGCAGCACCGCCCGACGACGAGGCCTCGGCCCCACCCGCGCTGCTGCCGCCACCGCTGCCCACCGCCGCCAGCACCGAGTCCGTCGGCGCCGCCAGCAAATCGGCTGCCTGCAGGTCGGTCACACCGTTTGCGTCACCCGTGTCCCGACGGAACCACACGTCCGCCATGTCGTGCGACTGACCATCGCTGGTCGTGTAGCTCGAAGACATCGCCAACAGGTTGCCGTTGTCCATCGTGTCCGTGTGCGTGTAGGCCAGGTTCATCGACGTGATGCCGAACTCGCCCAGCGTGTGCAGCTCGCCCGCATCGGTCACGCCGTCGCTGTTGGCGTCCACCCACAGGCGCAGGTCGGCAAAAGCCGCATCCGCCTGGTTGAGCACACCGTCGCCGTTGGCGTCTTCCATCGCCAGGGCCTCGTAGCCGTTGCCAGCGCGAGAGCCATCGGCCAGGCGCGTGCCGTTGCCGTACAGCTCGGAGCCATCGTTGATGATGCCGTCGCCGTTGCGGTCACGCACCAGCAGGCCGTCCGTGGCGCTGGCCCAGCCCACCTGGTGGGCGTTGCCCGTGGCGTTGAGGTCGAAGTTCACGCCAGCGCTGGCCGCCAGGGTGCTCACGCCGTTGCCGTCGAGGTCCAGCACGATGGGCGAGGTGGCCAGCAGCGCGTCGATCTGCTCGGCCGTCATCGCCGTGATCTGGCTGCCCGTGAAGGCGGTCGACTGGGTCATGGTCAGGGCGCGCAGGTCGGCGGTTTCCATCGCCACGATCTGGTCGGTGGTCAGGGCCTGCAGCGCTGCCGTGCTGAACGCGGCCATCTGCGCCGTGCTCAGGGCCTCGATCGCTTCGGTCGACAGGGCGGCCACCTGGGTGGTGGTCAGGCCCGTCAACTGGGCGTTGGTCATGGCGCCGATCTGCTCGGTGTTCAGGCTGTTCACCGCATCGGTCGTCAGGCCCACCAGTTGCGCAGCCGTCAGGGCGCGCAGGTCAGCGGTCTCCAGCGCAGCGATTTGTTCGGAGCTGAGCTGGCCCAGTTGCGTGCTGGTGAAGGCCGACATCTGTGCCGTGGTCAGCGCCACCACCTGCTCGGTGGTCAGCGCGGTCACGTCTTCGTTGGCCAGCATGCGCAGCTGTGCGGTTTGCAGCGCGGCGAACTGGGCGGTGCTCAGCGAGGCGATCTGTTCGGTGCCCAGCGCCTGGATCTGGGTGCTGGTCAGCGTCTGGATGTTGGCCGTGCTGATGGCGCCCAGTTGCTCGGTGGTCAGCGCCGCGACGTGGGCGTTGTCCAGGCCGCGCAGCGAGGCCGAGGTCAGGTTGGCGATCTGCGCGGTGCTCAGGCCTTCGAAGTTGGCCGTGCCGATGGCGTTGAGCTGGGCGGTGCTCAGGGCGCGCAGGTCAGCGGCTTCCATGGCGTTGAGCTGGTCGCTGGTCATCGCGGTGACCTGGGCGTTGGTCAGGCGGCTGACTTGGGTCGTGCTCAGGGCGGCGACCTGGTCGGTGCTCAGGGCCACGATGCCGGCGGTGCCCAGCGCGTTGATTTGCGCGGTGCCCAGGGCGGCCAGGTCGGCGGTTTCCAGGGCGGCCACTTGCGTGGTGTCGAGCGCGGCGACCTGGGCCGTGGTCAGGCCCAGGGCCTGGGCGGTGGTCAGGGCGCGCAACTGCTCGGTGCTCATCGCACCCACGTCGACCGCATCCAGGAAGCGGATGTTGGCCGAGCTGATCGACTGGATCTGATCCGTGGTCAGGCCGGCGATCTGCGCGGTCTGCAGGGCAGCCAGTTGGGTGCTGCTGAGCAGGCGGAAGTCGGCCGTTTCGATGGCGGCGATCTGCTCGGTCGTCATCGCGGCGATTTGCGCGGCGCTCAGGCGAGGCACTTGCACCGTGGTCAGCGCAGCGATCTGGTCAGCGGTCAGCGCCGAGAACTTGCCGGCGCTGATCGCGGCGATCTGGGCGGTGCCCAGCGCGGCGATGTCCTGCGTCTCGATGCTGGCGAGCTGGTCGGTCGACAGCGCGGCGATTTGCTGCGAGGTCAGGTTGGCGATCTGCGCGGTGCCCAGGGCTTCGATCTGGTCGGTCGACAGGGCGGCCACGGCGGCGGTCGTCAGGCTGCGCAGGGCCGCGGTGTTGAGCGCGGCGATCTGGCCCGAGGTCAGCGCCTCGACCTGCGCGGTGCTCAGCACGGCCGCTTGCGCGGCGCTCAGGGCGCGGATGTCGGCGGTCTCGATCGAGGCGACCTGTTCGGTGCTCAGGGCGGCGACCTGGGCGTTGTTCAGGGCCACGACCTGGGCAGAGGTCAGGGCGGCCACCTGGTCGCTGGTCAGCCCGCTGATGGCCAGGGTGGACATCAGGCGCAGGTCAGCGGTTTCCAGCGCGGCGATCTGGTTGGCCGTCAGCGCCGCAGCCTGCTCGCTGCTCAGGACCATGGCCTGGGCGGTGGTCAGGGCGCGGATGTCGGCGGTCTCCATGGCCGCGACCTGGTCGGTGGCCAGGGCCTGGACCTGCGTGGTCGTCAGCGAAGCGACTTGCAGGGTGCTCAGCGCCGCCATTTGCGTGGCGCTCAGGCCGCCGATGGCGTCGGTGGTCAGGGCGCGGACGTCGGCGGTGCTCAGCACGGCGACTTGTGCGGTGCTGAAGGCGTTGACCTGTTCGGAGTTCAGCGCAGCGGCTTGGGCCGTGGTCAGCACCCGCACGTTGCCCGTGCTCAGGGCGGCGATCTGATCGGTGCTCAGCGTGGAAACCTGGGCGGTCGTCAGCGAAGCGGCCTGGGCCGAGGTCAGGGCGGCGATCTGGGCCGAGGTCAGCACGTCGGCGCCTGCTTCACCCAGTGCCTGGACCTGGGCGGTGCTCAGGAAGGCGACGTTGCGGGTCTGCAGGGCCTGGATCTGGTCGGAGGTCAGGGCGCCGACCTGCGCGTTCGACAGGGCCGCGGTCTGGGCGGTGCTCAGCACCGTGACCTGCCCGGTGGTCAGCGCGGCCACGGCGTCGTTGGTGAGGTTGCGCATGCTGGCGGTGCTCAGCGCCACCACTTGCGCCGTCTCCAGCGCGGCGACCTGCTCGGTCGACAGCGTGGCCGCTTGCGCGGTGGTCAGGGCGCGGATGGCGCTGGTGCTCAGCACGGCCACTTGGGCGGTGTCGAGGGCGCCGACCTGGGCGGTGCTCAGGCCCGCGACCTGGTCGGTCTTGAGCACGGACACCTGGCCGGTGGTCAGCGCAGCGATGCCGTCGGCGCCCAGGGCGTTGACTTGCGCTGCGGACAGCACCATCAGGTCGGTGGTTTCGATGACTTCGATCTGCTCGGTCGCCAGGGCCGCCAGTTGCGCGGTTTGCAGCGCGGCAAACTGCGCCGTGCTCAGCGCGACGATGTCGTCGGTGCCCAAGCCACTGAGCTCGCCTGCGTTCAGGGCGCGCAGGTCAGCGGTTTCGATGGCGGCCACCTGTGCGGTGCTCAAGGCGTCCAGCTGAGCAGAGTCCAGCACGGCGAAGTGCTGGGTGCCCAGGGCGCGCACGCCAGCGGTGGTCAGCCCTTCGAGTTGTTCCGTTTGCAGGGCCTGCGCTTGCGCGGTGGTCAGCGTGGCGACCTGGGCCGTGGTCAGCGCGGCGATGTGCTGCGAGCCCAGGCTGGAGAAGTTGGCGGCCGAGATCGCCTGCATCTGCGCGGACGACAGGGCGGCGACGTCAGCGGTCTCCAGGTTGCTGAGCTGGTCGGTGGTCAGGTTGGCGATCTGGGCGGTGCTCAGGGCCTGGACCTGGGCGGTGCTCAGGGCGTTGAGTTGCTCGGAGGTCAGCGATGCCAGGGCGTCGTTGCTCAGGGCGCGCACGTTGGCCGTGCCCATGGCCGCGATCTGCGAGGTGGTCAGGCCTTCAGCTTGTGCGGTGCTCAGCACGGCGGTCTGGGCGGCGGTCATGGCGCGCACGTCGGCGGTTTCCATGGCCTCGATCTGCTCGGACGACAGGCCGGCCACCTGGGCCGTGGTCAGCCCGGCGACCTGGGCGGTGGTCAAGGCCACCACCTGCGCCGTGGTCAGTGCGGCCGCGTTGGCGGCACCCAGGGCCACCACCTGTGCCGAGCTCAGCGCGGCCAGGTCGGCGGTCTCGATCGCGGCGGTCTGCTCGGTGCTGAGCGCGGCGACTTGCTGCGTGGTCAGGGCGCTGGCCTGGGCGGTGGTCAGGGCCACCACCTGAGCGGTGTCCAGGGCCTCGATGTGCCCGGCGCTCAGGAAGCGGATGTTGGCGGTGTTGAGCGCAGCCACCTGTGCGGTGGTCATGGCTTCGACCTGGGCGGTGGTCAGCGCCAGGGTCTGGGCGCTGGTCATGGCCTGCACACCGGCGGTGGTGATGGCTGCCAGTTGCTCGGTGCTCAGGGCGTGGATCTGGGTGGTGCTCAGGGCGCGGATCTGGGCGCTGCTGAGCGCGGCGATCTGGTCGGTCGACAGCGCTTCCACACCGGTCAAGCCCATGGACAGCAGTTGCGCGGCGTTGAGCGCCTGCAGGTCAGCGGTGTCGATGGCCAGGAACTGATCGCTGCTGAGCGCGCCCAGCTGTGCCGTGGTCAGGGCGCCGATCTGGGCCGAGCTCATGGCGGCCAGGTCTTCGGTTTCCAGCAGGGCCACATTGGCCGTGGTCAGGGCCGCGATGGCGGCGGTGCCCAGGGCCTGGATCTGATCGGTGCTCAAGGCCACCACCTGGGCGCCTTGCAGGCCGGCGATCTGCGCGGTGTTGAGCGCGCGCACGTCGGCGGTTTCCAGGTTGGTGATCTGCTCGGTGGTCAGGGCGGCGACTTGCTGCACCGTCAGGCCGTTGACCTGCGCGGTGCCCAGGGCTTCGATCTGGTCGCTGGTCAGGGCGGCGATGGCAGCGGTGCCCAGCACGCGCAGCTGAACCGTGTTGAGCACGGCCAGGTCAGCCGTTTCGATGGCGACGATCTGTTCGGTGCCGAAGGCGGCCAGTTGGGTCGAGGTCAGCGCGCGGTACTGCGCGTCGCTCATCGACTCGATGACGTCGGTGGACAGGGCGGCGACGGCGGCGGTGCCCAGCGCGGAGATGTTGGCCGTGCTGATCGCGGCCACCTGTGCCGTGTCAAGGCCGACGGCCTGCGCGCCCGAGATGCTGGCGACCTGCAGGCGGGTCAGCGCGGCGACCTCGGCCGTGGTCATGGCCGCGATCTGCGCGGAGTCGAAGTTCGACAGCTGGCCCGTGCGCAAGGCGGCCACCTGGCTGGTGGTCAGGGCAGCGACCTGCTCGGTGCTGAAGTAGCCGGCTTGCGGGTCGAGCAGCAGGCCCATGTTGGCCAGGCTCAGCGCGGTCAGGTCGGCGGTTTCGATGGCCTGGATCTGCTCCGAGCTCAGCGCGCGGATCTGCAGCGAGGTCAGGTTGTTGAGTTGCGACGAGGTCAGGGCTTCGATCTGCGCGGTGTCGAGGGCGCGGATCTGGGCGGTGCTCAGGGCGCGCAGGTCGGCCGTCTCCAGCGCCGCGACCTGCTCGGACGTCAGCGCCACCAGCTGCTCGGTCTTGAGCGCGGCGGTCGTGGCCGTGGTCAAGGCGGCGATGCTGGCGGTGCTCAGCGAGGCCAGCTGTTCGGTGGTCAGGTTGGCGGCCTGCGCCGTGGTCAGCGCGGCGATCTGGGCGGTGCCCAGGGCGGTGATCTGCGAGGTGTCCAGCGCGGCCAGGGCGGTGGTCGTCAGGGCGCGCAGGTCGGCCGTTTCGATGGCGGCCAGTTGGGCGTTCGACAGCGCGGTCAGCTGATCCGAGCTCATCGCCAGGTAGTGAGCCGGGGTCAGGGCGCGCAGGTCGGCCGTCTCCATGGCGGCGATCTGCTCGGTGCTCAGGTTGCTGAACTGGGCGGTGGTCAGCGCGGCCACCTGGGCGGTGGTCAGGCCGACGATCTGCGCGGTGGTCAGGGCAGCGACCTGGTCGTTGGTCAGCGACGCCACTTGCAAGGTGCTCAGGGCGGCCACGTCGGCGGTCTGCAGGTCACCGATCTGTTCGGTGGTCAGGGCGCGCAGCTGCGTGGTGGTCAGTGCGGCCATCTGGGCGGTGGTCAGCGCGGCCAGTTGGTCCGATGCCAGCGAAGACATCACGCCGGTGCTCAGTGCGCGCACGTCCAGCGCGTCGATGGCGGCCACCTGGGCGGCGCTCAGCGCCGAAGCCTGCTCGCTGTTGAGCACGGCGAACTGGGCCGATTGCAGGGCCACGATGTCGGCCGTTTCGATGGCGCCAATCTGGGTCGAAGACAGCGCGGCCACCTGGGCCGTGGTGAGCGTGGCCACCTGGGCGGTGGTCATCGCGGCCACCTGGTCGGTGTCGAGCGCGGCGATGGCGGCGGTCTTGACCATGCGCATGTCCAGCGCGTCGATCGCGGCGATCTGGGCGGTGCTCAGCGCGGCCACCTGGTCGGACGACAGGGCGGCGAACTGGCCGCTCGTCATGGCGCGGATGTCGCTGGTCTCCAGCGCGGCCACCTGCTCGGTCGACATCGCGGTCAGCTGGCGGGTGGTCAGGGCGGCGGCCTGCAGCGAGGTCATCGCGCCGATCTGCTCGGAGGTCAGGGCGGCCAATGCATCGGTGTTGAGCGCCGAAATCTTGGCGGTGCCCAAGGCGGCGATGTCAGCCGTTTCGATCGCAGCGGCTTGCTCGGTGCCCATGGCAGCGAGCTGCTGGGTGGTCAGCGACGCGATCTGCAGCGAGCTCAGCGCGGCCACCTGGCCCGAGGTCAGCGAGTTGACCTGGTCGGTGCCCAGCAGGGCCACCTGGGCGGTGGTCAGCGCGGCGACCTGGTCGGTGCCGAGCGAAGCCACCTGCTCGGTCGACAGGTTGGCGAGGTGGACGGCGCGCAGCGCGCGGATGTCGGCGACATCAAAGGCGCGCAGTTGTTCGGTCGACAGCGCCTGGATCTGCGCCGCCGTCAGGCCCGAGGTCTGGGCCGTGGTCAGGGCCTGGATCTGGCCGGTGCCCATGGCCGACAAGGCCGCCGTGGAAAGCGAGGCGACGTCGATGGTCTCCATCGCCACGATCTGTTGCGTGGTCAGCGCGGCAGCTTGCTCGGAGCTCAGTGCGGCGACCTGGGCCGGCGACAGGAAGCGGATGTTGGCTGTGCTGATGGCCGCCACCTGGGCGGTGCTCAGGCCGGTGATCTGGGCGGTGGTCAGCTGCGTGAGCTGCGCGGCGCTCAGCGCGCGGATGTCCTCGGTCTCGATGGCGCCGATCTGGGCGGTGGTGAAGGCCGCGAACTGGGTGCTGGTCAGCGCCAGGACCTGGGCCGTGCCCAGCGAGGCGATCTGGTCATCGGACAGGGCGCGGATTGCGGCCGTCGTCAGGCCACGGATGTCTGCGGTTTCCATCGAGCTGACCTGCTCGGTGGTGAGCGCCGCGACCTGGTCCGAGGTCAGGGCAGCCACTTGCAGGCCGGTCAGTGCGCGGATGTCGGCCGTCTCGATGGCGGCGATCTGCGTGGTCGTCAGGGCCTGCAGCTGAGCGTTGCTCAATGCGGAAATCTGCTGGGTGCGCAGCGCGGCGATCTGCTCGGTGGTCAACGAGGCGATGCTGTCGGTGCTCAGCGCTCGCAGCTGCACGGTGCTCAGCGCGCCAATGTCGGTGGCGTCGAGGTTTTGCAACTGGGCGGTGGTCAGCGCGGCGACCTGCTGGGTCGTCATCGCCGCCCATTGCCGGGTGGTCAGGGCATCGACCTGGTCGTCGGTCAGCGCCGACACCGCAGAGGTGGTCATGGCCCGGAAGTCCGCCGTCTCGATCACCGCCACCTGGGCGGTGGTGAGCGCAGCCGCCTGCGCCGTGGAGAACAAGGCCCAGTCGGCTGTGCTCAGGTTGACGATCGACTGCGTAGACAGGGCAGCGATCTGAGCAGTAGACAGCGACGGAATGAGTGAAGCCATGACGCGTTCCCCAGAAAAAGCAGGGCTGACAGAAAAGCAGATCGGGCTCGGAGGCCCGTTTCCTCTGTCGGGGGTTTCGGCCCGGCTCCATGAGACTTGAGCCGGGGAACGCGTGAAATTTGCGAAAAGTGGCATCTGACCGGTGAACCCGGTCCAATTCACGCTTTACGCGGTGGGCAGGGCCTCGAAGGTCGCTTCTTCGGCCATCCAGGGCGTGCAAAAGTGCCGCAGCGCGGCCAGGTCACCGCTGGTCCACAGGCGGGTGCGCCCGGCGGCGGGCTCCCCCTCGAGTCGCTCGGCCGATGACAGCGCACGACGCGCCAGCCGCACCGTCTGGCGGGCGACCGCGTCCGAGGTGTCGATCAGCTGCACCCCCGGGCCCATGGCCTCGGCGATCAGGGGCGCCACGAAGGGGTAGTGCGTGCAGCCCAGCACGACGGTGTCCACACCCGCTTGCCTGAGCGGTGCGCAAAAGCCCTGGATCAGCTCGCGCAGCAAAGGGGTGTCGAGTTGCCCGCCTTCGATGGCCTTGGCCAGGCCCGGGCAGGGCTGCGGCAGGATCTGTGCGTCGCCGGCGTGCTGCTCGATCAGGCGCGCGAAGCGCCCGCTCGCCAGGGTGCCCGGCGTGGCCAGCACGCCCACCTTGCGGGCCGCTGACGCCGCCACCGCCGGTTTGACGCCAGGCTCGATCCCGACGATGGGCAGGTGAGGGTGGCGCGTGCGAAGCGCATGCACCGACGTGGCGGTGGCGGTGTTGCAGGCCACCACCAGCACCTCGGCACCTTGCGCCAACAGGAAGTCGGCGATGGCGTGCGAGCGCTCCGTGATGAAGGCCTCGGATTTTTCGCCATATGGCGCATGCCCGGAGTCCGCCACATAAAGCAAGGTCGCATGGGGCAAGTGCTCGCGCAGCACCCGCAGGACGGACAGCCCTCCCACGCCGGAGTCGAACACGCCAATGCTCAGACGCAGGTCACGGCCGGTTTCGGCGGACGTGGTCGGGGGGTGAACGGTCATGCGGGGCAGAGACGGCGACAGAGGAAGCGATTTTGTCCCACTTGACCCATCCTGGCCGGATAAATGATGCGGAAATCCCTCGACTTCGCGTTAGAATCGAACGATCGTGCTTTTTGAGGCACGGCCCTTTTCAATCAACTCATCCTCATGACGCAGGAGAACAACGCATGAAGGCTCTCGTTCCGGTCAAGCGGGTTGTGGACTACAACGTGAAGGTTCGCGTGAAGTCCGACGGCTCTGGTGTCGACATCGCCAACGTCAAGATGTCCATGAACCCCTTCGACGAAATCGCCGTTGAAGAAGCGACCCGCCTGAAGGAAAAGGGCGTCGTGACCGAGATCATCGCCGTCTCCGTCGGCCCCGCTCAATGCCAGGAAACCCTGCGCACGGCCATGGCCATCGGCGCTGACCGCGGCATCCTGGTTGAAACCGACGGCGACGTGCAGCCCCTGGCCGTGGCCAAGGTGCTCAAGGCCCTGGTCGACAAGGAACAGCCTCAGCTGATCATCCTGGGCAAGCAAGCCATCGACGACGACAGCAACCAGGTTGGCCAGATGCTGGCTGCCCTGGCCGACCTGCCCCAAGGCACCTTCGCCTCCAAGGTGGAAGTCGCTGGCGACAAGGTCAACGTCACCCGTGAAGTCGACGGCGGCCTGGAAACCGTGTCGCTGAGCCTGCCGGCCGTGGTCACCACCGACCTGCGCCTGAACGAGCCGCGCTACGTCACGCTGCCCAACATCATGAAGGCCAAGAAGAAGCCCCTTGACACCGTCAAGCCGGCCGATCTGGGCGTGGACGTTGCCCCCCGCATCAAGACCCTGACCGTCGCCGAGCCGCCCAAGCGCTCCGCTGGCATCAAGGTGCCCGACGTGGCCACCCTGGTTGCCAAGCTCAAGAACGACGCCAAAGTGATCTGAGGAGACCCAAATGACCGTTCTCGTCATTGCTGAACACGACAACAACAGCATCAAGGGCTCGACCCTGAACACCGTGACCGCCGCCAAGGCCATCGGTGGCGATGTGCACGTGCTGGTCGCTGGCGCCAACGCCGGTGCCGCCGCCGCTGCCGCCGCTCAAGTGGCTGGCGTTGCCAAGGTCCTGCACGCTGACAGCGCTGCTTTCGCCGACTCCCTGGCTGAAAACGTGGCAGCCCAGGTCCTGGCCGTGGCTTCGAGCTACAGCCACATCCTGTTCCCCGCCACCGCTTCGGGCAAGAACGTCGCTCCGCGCGTCGCCGCCAAGCTGGACGTCGGCCAACTGTCGGAAATCACCAAGGTCGTCTCCGCTGACACCTTCGAGCGCCCGATCTACGCTGGCAACGCCATCGCCACCGTGCAATCGGCCGACGCCGTGAAGGTCGCCACCGTTCGCGCCACCGCCTTTGACGCCGCTGCTGCCACCGGTGGTTCGGCTGCCGTCGAAACCCTGGCTGCCGTCGCTGCTTCGGCCAAGTCCTCGTTCGTCGGTCGCGAAGTGACCAAGTCCGAGCGCCCCGAGCTGGTTGGCGCCAAGATCGTGGTCTCCGGTGGCCGCGCCCTGGGTTCTGCCGACAAGTTCAACGAAGTCATGTCGCCCCTGGCCGACAAGCTGGGCGCTGCACTGGGTGCCTCGCGCGCTGCCGTGGACGCTGGCTACGCCCCCAACGACCTGCAAGTCGGTCAGACCGGCAAGATCGTCGCGCCCCAGCTGTACGTGGCCGTCGGCATCTCCGGCGCCATCCAGCACTTGGCCGGCATGAAGGACTCCAAGGTCATCGTGGCCATCAACAAGGACCCCGAAGCCCCGATCTTCCAGGTCGCCGACTTCGGCCTTGAAGCCGATCTGTTCACGGCCGTGCCGGAGCTGATCAAGGCCCTGTGATGGCATCATCCAAGGTGATGCAGGCAGAGCTCGTTTCTGACTGAGCACCTCAAACGGGGCGTCCTGCAAGACGCCCCTTTTTTCCGTCTGAAGCCGCCGTGTTTAAAACGGCGGCAGTGGAGCAAGACACCATGGCATTCATCGCCCCCGTCAAGGACCAGCTGTTCTGCATGAAGGAACTGGCTGGCATCGACCAGATCGCCCAGATCCCCGGCTTCGAAGACGCCGGTTACGAGACCGCCCAGGCCGTCCTGGAAGAGTCCGCCAAGTTCAACGAAGGCGTGGTTGCGCCCCTGAACTGGTCGGGTGACCAGGACCACGGTTCGTGGGACAACGGCGTCGTGCGCGCCTCCAAGGGCTTCAAGGAAGCCTACGCTGCGCTGGCCGAAGGCGGCTGGCAAGGCCTGGGTCAGCCCACCGAATACGGTGGCCAGGGCCTGCCCAAGATCATCGGTGCCGCCTGCGTCGAGCAGACCATGGCCGCCAACCTGAGCTTCTCGCTGTGCTCCATCCTGACCGGTGGCGCCATCGAGGCCCTGCTGACCGCTGGCAGCGACGAGCTCAAGACCCGCTACATCCCCAACATGGTCTCCGGCAAGTGGACCGGCACCATGAACCTGACCGAGCCGCAAGCCGGCTCCGACCTGGCCCTGGTGCGCTCCAAGGCCGTCAAGCAGGACGATGGCACCTACCGCATCAGCGGCCAGAAGATCTTCATCACCTACGGTGAGCACGACATGGTGGAGAACATCGTCCACCTGGTGCTGGCCCGCACCCCCGACGCGCCCGAAGGCGTCAAGGGCATCTCGCTGTTCGTGGTGCCCAAGTTCATGGTCAACGCCGACGGCTCGCTGGGCAAGCGCAACGACGTGTACTGCGCCTCCATCGAAGAAAAGCTCGGCATCAAGGCATCGCCCACGGCCGTGCTGGTCTACGGTGACGACAAGGGCGAAGTCGGCGCCGGCGCCATCGGCTACCTGGTCGGCGAAGAAAACCGCGGCCTCGAGTACATGTTCATCATGATGAACGCCGCCCGCTACGACGTGGGTGTGCAGGGCATCGGCGTGTCCGAGCGTGCCTATCAGCACGCCGTGGCCTACGCCCGCGACCGCGTGCAATCGCGCCCGGTCGATGGCTCGGCCAAGGAATCGGTCGCCATCATCCACCACCCGGACGTCAAGCGCATGCTGCTGACGATGCGTGGCCTGATCGAAGGCGCTCGCGCCATGGCCCTGGTCGGTGCCGCCGCCTATGACACGGCTCACAACCACCCGGACGCCGCCGTGGCCAAGCAGGCCCAGGCTTTCTACGAGTTCCTGGTGCCGCTGATCAAGGGCTTCTCGACCGAGAACTCGGTCGAAGTCACCTCGCTTGGCGTGCAGGTGCACGGTGGCATGGGCTTCATCGAAGAAACCGGTGCCGCCCAGTACTACCGCGACTCGCGCATCCTGCCCATCTACGAAGGCACGACCGCGATCCAGGCCAACGACCTGGTCGGCCGCAAGACCGCCCGTGATGGTGGCGCCGTGGCCAAGGCCATCGCCGCCCAGATCGCCGACACCGAAGGCCAGTTGAACGCCCGCAGCAGCGAAGCCGGCAAGAAGCTGGCCAAGCAGCTCAAGGCCGCCCGCGAGTCCTTCCTGCAGGTCGTCGACTTCGTGCTCGCCAACGTCAAGGCCAACCCGAACGCCGTGTTCGCTGGCTCGGTGCCTTACCTGATGCTGGCTGGCAACCTGGTCGCTGGCTGGCAGCTGGCCCGCTCGCTGATCGTGGCCGAAGACAAGCTGGCCGCCGGTGAAGACGCTGCCTTCATGACCGCCAAGATCGCCACCGCGCGTTTCTACGGCGACCACATCCTGGCCCGCGTGGCTTCGCTGCGCGACACCGTGCTGGAAGGCGGCGACAGCGTTTCCGCCATGCCGGTGGACGCGTTCTGATCCAGCTCTGCTGATCTGTACCACGCTGCCAGCGCCTGATCCTGTCAGGATGGCAACCTGAAAAGGGACACCCCGAACCGACCCCGGTCGGCCAGGGTGTCCCTTTTGTTTTTTGATCACCCGTGAACGACACAAGAGGAGATGTCATGCCTTTGCCCGAAGTGCTCAAACGCGTCCCGTTCCCCGTCATCGCATCGCCGATGTTCATCCTCAGCACGCCCAAGCTGGTGATCGCGCAGTGCAAGGCCGGTGTGGTGGGCTCGATGCCGGCGCTCAACGCCCGCCCGGCGTCGCAGGTCGATGAGTGGCTGGCCGAGATCACCGAAGCGCTGGACGCGCACAACCGAGCACATCCCGATCAGCCTGCCGCGCCGTTTGCCATCAACCAGATCGTGCACAAGAGCAATGACCGGCTCGAGCACGACCTGGAGATGTGCATCAAGCACAAGGTGCCGGTGATCATCACGTCGCTGGGCGCGCGCGAGGACGTCAACCAGGCGGTGCATGGCTACGGTGGCGTGGTGCTGCACGACGTCATCAACAACCGGTTTGCGCACAAGGCGGTGGAGAAGGGCGCAGATGGCCTGATCGCCGTGGCGGCAGGCGCTGGTGGGCATGCGGGCACGCTGAGCCCGTTTGCCTTGGTTCAAGAGATCCGCGAGTGGTTCGACGGTCCGCTGGCGCTGTCAGGCTCCATCGCCAATGGCCGATCCATCCTGGCGGCTCAGGCCATGGGCGCCGACTTCGCCTACATCGGCTCGGCCTTCATCGCCACCGAAGAGGCCCGCGCGGTCGATGCCTACAAACAGATGGTCGTCGACAGCAGCAGCGCCGACATCCTCTATTCGAGCAAGTTCACGGGCGTGCACGGCAACTACCTGCGTCCATCGATCATCGCGGCGGGCCTGGACCCGGACGCACTGGGCGATGGCGACCCGAGCCAGATGAGCTTTGGCAGCAAGAACGCCGGCGAGGCCAAGGCCTGGAAGGACATCTGGGGCTGCGGCCAGGGCATCGGCGCCATCAAGCAGGTGCTGCCGACGGCCGAGCTGGTGGCGCGCCTCAAAGCCGAGTACGCAGCGGCCAAGGCCGCGATCTGCCAGGCTTGAGTGCCAGGGGCGGCCAGGCCGTGATGAAGTGATGCGCCAGGCCCGGGAGGGCTGCAGCGCAGCGCCCTTCAGCGCAGGCTCAGCTTGAACGCAATCATCGCGCGCAGCTTGGTCGGCACCACGGGCTTGAGGAGCACGTGGAAGTTGTGCTGGCGGGCCTCTTCTTCGTGCTGCGTCATGGTGCTGCCGGTGACGAGGATGGCCGGCAGGTCCTGGCCGAAGCGCTCGCGCAGCTTCTTGATGGCGTCAATGCCGGTCAGCTGTTCGGGCAACCGGTAGTCGACCATGATGAGGTCGGGGCGAGGCAGGTCCTTGTCACCGCTGGTGCGCGCCAGCCACTCTTCGACCGAGCGAACCGAGTCGAAGGCACTCACGGTGGCACCCCAGCCCTTGAGCAGCACCTGCAGGCCCTCGAGCACGGCGACTTCGTCCTCGACCACGACGATGTGGCGGCGGTCGAGCGTGACGCCCAGCGAAGACTTGCTGGTGGGCGCCACCGGTTGCAGCCGCGGAGCCCGTCCGATGGGCAGCAAGCAGCTGAACACGGTGCCATGCCCCACGCGCGAGCGCAGGGTCAGGTCGGTGTCCATGAGGCCTGCCAGGCGCTTGACGATGGCCAGCCCCAGCCCCAGGCCCTTGCGGTGGTGGGGCTCGAGTGGGCGGTTGCTCTGCGTTTGGTAGAACTCCTCGAAGATGCGGCCCTGCTCCTTTTCGGCAATGCCGATGCCCGTGTCCCAGACCTGCAGGAGCAGTTGGTCGCCCCGGCGGCGACATGAAACGAGCACGCCGCCGTCTTCGGTGTAGCGGATGGCGTTGGAGATCAGGTTGCGCAGGATGCGCTCGACCACCAAGGGGTCGGCGTAGGCGAAATGCTGCTCGCCGTGAAAGCTCAGCATCAGCCCCTTCTCGAAAGCGGTGGGCTCGAAGTGCAGCCTGATGCGCGTGAACAGGTCATGCATGGCGAAGTGCTCGGGCTCGATGTCCACGCCGCCGGTGTCGATCTTGGTGATGTCGAGCAGCTCGCTGAACAGGCCTTCCAGGGCATCGACCGAGCTGTTGATGCTGTTGACCAGCTGGGCCACGCCTTCGTCCTTGCTGCGGCTGCGCAGGGCTTCGGCGAACAGGCCCAGCGCGTGAAGGGGTTGGCGCAGGTCGTGGCTGGCGGCTGCAAAGAATTGCGTTTTGGCGCGGTTGGCGGTCTCGGCGTCGCGCTGTGCGGCTTCTGCTGCCTTCATCTCGCCATGGAGCTTTTTGGCCAGGTTTTGCGCGTGCGAACGCAGGCTGACCATTTCGCCAAACATGTTGCGAAAGGCCCGCCCCAGCGCCAGCGTGCACAGGCACAGCAGGCACCAGATGCCGGCCATCTTCAGGTCGTGCTCGCCGCCATTGAGCGCGGTGCGCAGGATCATGGGCACAAAGTACAGGCCCATACAGGTCAGAAACAGCGGCGTCTGCGAGGCCATGTAGGGCACGGCCCCGATGGCGAACGAATAGATCGTCAGCATCAGGAAGGCGCGCTCGAAGGCGCCTCCGTGTGCGTAGAACAGCAGCCCGGCCACGCTCCACAGCGCAGCGCCGATGATGGCCCCGGTGTTCCACATGCGCAGCCAACGAGCCGGCTCGACCCGGCCTTGCAGGGCGGCGCGCTCGTAGCTGAGCAGGTTGGCGAAGCGGCCCGTCCAGAGCACACCGAAGGCCAGGCTCCAGCCCCACAGGATGTGATGGGGAACGTGTTCCCAGTACACCAGGGTGCAGACCACCCAGCCGAGGAAGTGACCGATCAGGCCCGCGCTGGTCTGGCGGTAAACCAGCCTGACCGAATCCTGACGGATGGCCTCGTCGGTCGGGGGCGGCAGGCCAGATTCGGTGATCGGTGCGGTCGATTCGCCAGACGGCAGGGCGGCGACAGCCATGGTGTTCAACTTCCTTCTGGGGTTCAGTGGGCCGACCAGGCCGGAGCGCCTGACTGCTTTTGCAGGATCTGGCTGACCGCGATGACGGCCTGGGTGCGCGAGCTCACGCCCAGCGTGCGCAGCACCGCAGCGACGTGGTCTTTGACGGTTTCGACCGACAGGCCCAGTTCACGGGCGATCAGCTTGTTCGGCTGCCCCTTGAGCAGCAGGTTGAGCACGTCGGTCTGGCGGGCGGTCAGTCCCAGCTGGCGCAGGCTGGGCGCGGTCTGTTGGTAGTCGGAGGTTTGCGCGGCCTGCTGAACCTGCCTCAAGGGCGAGGCGTGGTTGAGCGTGGGCTGGAAGTCGGCGCCCATGCTCATGGGTGGCACATAGACGCCACCGGAGATGACCTGCTCCAGTGCCTCGAGCAAGGTGTCGTTGCTGGCCCGCTTGGGCACGAAGCCCATGGCGCCCATGTCGATGGCGCGGATGACGTCGCTGGTGCGGTCGGAGGCCGAGACCACCACGACGGGCAAAGCAGGGTAGAGCGAGCGCAAGTCGGCGAGCAGGTCAAAGCCATCGGCATCGCCGAGTTGCAGGTCCAGCAGCACGAGGTCGTGGCTCGGGTCCTGGCGCAGGGTGTCGCGGGCGGCGCGGGCGCTGTCAGCGGTGGCAACGTGGACGTGGTCACCCAGGCCTTGGATCACCGTGCGCAGCGCGGACAGGATCAGGGGGTGGTCGTCGATGAGCAAGACCTTCATGGCGGACTCCTGGTTTTGGCTTTTATTGCGTCGAGCGCGGTGTCTGCCCTGAGGCACCGGCCTCCCTGGCCGCCCGGTCGCGCGATGTGTGTGTTCTCGCGCGATGATAGTTCGCTTTGCGCCTGGGGCCGGTCGCCTCCCTAGAATCGAAATGGACCTGGCGGGCGGGCTGTGGGAGTGTGGCGGGTTGCCCTGATGGGGCCCTCAGGCCGCCCATGGGGCCCGTGCTTGCAGCTCATGTGCGCCAGACCCGAGGTGGACATGGTTCGATGCCCCAGGCGGTTCGGCGCCAACTGGCCCACACCTGGGTCAGCAAGGCCATGGCGGGTTCGACCCGATCGGCCAGCACGCGCATCAGCACGACGTGCTCGTGTGGGCTGGTGCTGCCGGCGCTCAAGGACAGTGCGCTGTCATCGGCTTGGGCGCGTGCGGCTTCGAGCAGTGCCTCGCGGCGCGCGCGTGTCAGGGGCTGGCCTGCAGCGAACCACACCGTGGCCATGACGCGCTTGCCCGCCCAGCCCAAGGGGCTGTCGAGCAGGTGCGTGTCGGTGGCCCGCACGGTGCCGCGCTCGAGCCACACGCCGGGCAGCTCGATCTCCTGCGTGTAGCGGCCGTGGGCGAAGGCCGGGTCCGAGAACGATTCGCTGGCGGCGGGCAGGCCCAGGGCCAGCACGTCCCAGCCGATCATCTCGGCGCCGTCGGCCAGTTCGAAGCGCATGGCGTTGACGGCCTGGCAGCCCCGGTAGGCGATGGCCTCCAGTGGCAGCCACTCCAGGCGGGCGCCCGGCTCAAGCTTGGCCACGAGGCTTTGACGCGCTTCGGCTTGCGCGCTCTTGTAAAAGCGCGTGGCACCGGGTGTGGTGATCAGGGCGTGGCTGCCGGGCTGCATGCGCAGGTCGATGTCGAGCACGTCGCCGCCGACGATGCCGCCGGGTGGGTGCACGAGCACGTGGTGACAGACGCGCTCGGACTCCGGGTATAGGCGTTGCAGCACGCGCAGCGGGCCATGGTGCCTGTCGAGGGCGGTGGTGCGTTCGCCGTCGAGGCGGTAATTCAGGGTCAGTTGGCCGTGCCAGCTCATGGGGTGTGGGGTTGGGCGCTCGCTTCAGCGCGGGCGCGGGCGCAGTTTATCTGGGGCTCAGGCGGGCCATGGCGTGCAACGCACGGCATCGCCCACGCGGATGGCCCCACCTTGCAACACCCGTGCCGTCATGCCGCCATGGCCGCGCATGGCGTTGTGGCCGCCCGGACCCAGCAGCGCTTCCATGCGTGAGCACGGGTCGCAGGGGCCGGTGAGCTCGAGCACGGCGTCGTCGCCCAGGTGCAGCACCAGGCGCTGGTCCTTGAACAGGCTGCGTGCGGCCACGAGGTTCAGGCCCGAGATGACCAGGTTGCGGCGCAGGTCGGCGGCATCGACTTGCGCGAGCCCACTCAGCGCTGCGATCACGGGCAGGTGTTCCGCCTGGATCAGCGTGACCTGGCGTTTGCCGCCGCCTGGGCGACTGGGTGCGCGAGCGGCGCTGCGGTCACCCACCAAGCCACGGTCGGCGATCAACTCCGCCACGTCCACCGTGCGAACGGGCGCCAGCCGCGCGGGGCGCAGGTGGATGGCCTCGATGCGTCCGGCGCGCGGAAAACGCGATCCGAGGTCTCGCAGCGAGGTGACGGCGGTGGCGGTGTCGGGCAGTTGGAGCTGGGTCATGGTGGGCGAAGGCAGATGGCGCGTTCTGGTCGAGGTCTCGCCCAGCCCATCAGTCGACTCGGCGACAATGCGGGCATGCAGATCGACCATGACGCCATCATCCACGATACCCGCCGCTGGCTGGAGAAAGCCGTCATCGGCTTGAACCTGTGTCCGTTCGCCAAGGGCGTGCACGTCAAAGGGCAGATCCGCTGGCGCGTGTCAGACGCCCAGACACCAGAAGCCCTGGCCCAGGACCTGGCCGATGAGCTGGCCTTCCTGCGCGATGCCGACCCTGAGGAGGTCGACACGACCTTGCTGATGCATCCTGGCGTGCTGCAGGACTTCCTCGATTACAACGACTTCCTGGACGTGGCCGATGCGGTGTTGGCCGACATGGGCCTGGAGGGCGAGTTGCAGATCGCGAGCTTTCATCCGCAATACCAGTTCGCTGGCACCGATGCCGATGACCTCGGCAACCTGAGCAACCGATCACCACACCCGACGCTGCACCTCATCCGAGAGGCCAGCCTGGACCGCGCGGTGGAAGCCTTTCCCGAGGCGGACTCGATCTACGAAGAGAACATCCGCACGCTCGAGCGACTGGGCAAGGCTGGCTGGCAGCAGCTTTGGAAGGATTGAAGCGCGCGGTGCCTGGGCCAAAGGTCCCCAGCGAGGCCCGGTGTGTTTTCAACCAGCGGCTCAGCGAGGATGGCCCGGTTTTTCGCTCTCGTGCCAGCGCCCCAGCACACGTCGCCCCAGCGCCGTGATCAAGGCAAACATCGCGATGCCGGTGACCGAGATCAGCACCAGCGCCGCGAACATGCGCGGGATGTCGAGCTGATAGCCCGATTGCAGGATCTGGTACGCCAGGCCTGAGGCTGTGCCTCCTGTGCCGGCCACGAACTCGGCCACCACCGCGCCGATCAGCGCCAGCCCACCGGCGATGCGCCAGCCTGTGAACACATGGGGCAGGGCAGATGGCACGCGCAGCTGCCACAGCGTTTGCCACCGAGAGGCACCGCGCAGCTCGAAGTAGGCCAGCAGGCCTGGCGACACGCTGCGCAGCCCTTGCGTGGTGTTGGCGATGACGGGGAACAGCGCCACCAGCGTCGCGCAGATC
The DNA here is from genome assembly GCF_001447195.1 of Aquabacterium parvum. Lineage (GTDB taxonomy): Bacteria > Pseudomonadota > Gammaproteobacteria > Burkholderiales > Burkholderiaceae_C > Aquabacterium > Aquabacterium parvum. The sequence continues at coordinate 19,612 of NZ_LFRI01000330.1, forward strand.
ACCAGCGACCAGGTCGCGTCCTGAACCCAGATGATGATCAGCGGCGCGATGGCCACGATGGGCGTGACCTGCAGCAGCACCGCATACGGAAAGAAGGCTGCTTCGATCCAGCGGCTTTGCACGAACACAAAGGCGGTGAGCGAACCCAGGACGATCGCGCACAGCAGGGCCAACGCGGTCACCTTCAACGTGGTCCACCAAGCGGGGGCCAGCAAGTGCCAGTCAGCCAGGAGCTTGCGAGCGATCTCGCTGGGGGCGGGCACCAGGTAGGCGGGCACCTCGGCGAGGGTGACCCAAACCTGCCAGATCAACACGAGCAGGATCGCCACGAGCCAAGGCATGGCCCGCACCAGGCGCGATGCGAGTTGCGGCTTGGCCGCAGAGCTTGGATGTGTGCCCGAAGGCGTCTGGCTCATGGTGTCACCGACCATTTCGCAGCTTGCCTTGCCGGGGCGACGCGGCGTTCACCGAAGCCACCGGATCCTTCACGCTGACCTCGGCCAGAGCGCTTTGCAGGGCGCGCAGACGCTGATTGAAATCGACGCTGGTGCGATGATGCTCTGGCCGGGGCCAGGGCTGTTGGGCACTGTCTTCGAACACGATCCGCCCAGGGCGGGAGCCCATGACGCAGGCCCGCGTACCCAGGTAGGCCGCTTCGGCCAGGCTGTGGGTCACGAAGACCACGGTGAGCCCGCCTTGTGCCCAGATCGACAGCAACTCGTCGTCCAGCTTGTGACGGGTGATCTCGTCGAGCGCCCCGAAGGGCTCGTCGAGCAACAGGATGGCCGGCTGCGTGATCAAGCCTCGCGCGATGGACACCCGCATCTGCATGCCGCCTGACAGCTCGTGAGGCAGGGCCTGCGCAAAAGCCTCCAAGCCCACCAGGTGCACGGCCGCAGCGACCCGTTCTGAGCGTTCGTGGGCAGGCACCCCAGCGAGCTTGAGCGGCAGCCCGACGTTGTCTGCGACGCTGGCCCAGGGCATCAGGGTTGGGTCCTGGAAGACGAAGGACAGCTGTTGGCGAGCTCCCGCCTGTCGGGGGTCTTGCCCTGCCACGCTGACTTGACCCGAGCTGGGCTGCCACAGTCCTGAGATGAGCTTGAGCAGCGAGCTTTTGCCGCAGCCTGATGGGCCGACCAGGCACAGGAACTCGCCCTGGGCGATCTGCAGGCTCACCTGGTCGAGCGCCTGCAGGCCACCAGCGTGGCGCAAGCCGACCTGCCGCAACTCGACCGCGAACGGGGCGCTCAAGGCTTGACCTGCACCTGGCGGATGAGGCGGGTGGTGTAGGTCTTGCGCACGTCCACCTTGGCCGGGTCGATCAGCTTGTGCTGCACCAGCATGTCGAAGGTGCGCTTCATGCGCTCGTCGGTGATGGTGCCGATGCCTTGCGAAGCGGCGTCGCCACCGAGCACGATGCCGTGCGATTTGATCAGCGCGATGGACTGCGCGATGACGTCGTCCGTCATGTTGGGGTTGTCGCGCTTGATGAGGGCGTTGGCCGCTTTGGGGTCACCCTGCAGGTAACGCTTCCAGCCTTCGGCCGAGGCCTTGAGGAAGGCCGTGACCGCTTGCGGGCGCTGCTCGATGGTGCGCTGCAGGCACACGACGGAGCCGGCGTAAGGCGGCCAGCCCTGGTCGGCCATCAGGAAGACCTTGGGCTTGATGCCTGACGCTTTTTCGATGCTGTAAGGCTCGGAGGTCAGGTAGCCCTGTTGGGCGATGCGCTTGTCGGCCAGGAAGGGTTGGATGTTGAAGGTGTAGGGGCGCACCTGTGCATCGGTGAAGCCGTGGCGGGCCTTCAGCCAGGGCCAGTAGGTGACCTGGCCGACCTGGCCGATCAGCAGCGTGCGGTCTTTGAGGTCTTCGACGCGCTGCACGTCAGGGTGGGCAATCAGCACCAGCGGGTCCTTCTGAGCGAAGGCCGCGACGGTGACGGCCTGCACGCCTTGCTCCCAGGCTTTCATGGTCTGCACGTCGAAGCCCATGATGCAGTCGGCCTGACCAGCCGCCAGCAATTGCACCAGGTTGACCTGTGGGCCGCCCATGCGGATGGTGACGTCCAGGCCGGCTTGCTTGTAGAGGCCCTGTGCCTGCGCCTGGTAGAAGCCGCCGTGCTCGGCCTGTGCGAACCAGTCGGTCAGGAAGACGAATTTTTCAGTGGCTTGCGCACAGGGGCTGATGAAAGCGAAGGCGAGGGCCAGGCTGCCAAGCAGGCGGCGCTGGAGCGATGCGATGCGCATGGGGACTCCGAGCTTGAGGGGGTGGGACCGGAACTGAGGGGGTGTGCGTCGGATTTTCGCCTGATGCAACGCCGAGGGTGGGTCCTACAATTCGAATGTTATCTGTGCATTGCTGAAAGAATTTGTGTCTGAACGTCTCTTCGTGCTCATGCAGCATGTGCTGCCCAAGAAGGCGCTGACCTCGTTGGCGGGCTTTGGTGCCTCGCTCCGCGGAGGCGCCTTGACCACCGCCTTCATCCGCTGGTTCATCGGACGCTACGGCGTCAACATGGCCGAGGCCGCGCAACCCGATCCTGCGGCTTACCCGAGCTTCAACGAGTTCTTCACGCGGCCCCTCAAGGCCGGCGCGCGCCCCCTGGCGAAGGCCGACTGGGTGTCGCCCGTGGACGGCGCCATCAGCCAGTTGGGCCCGATTGACCGCGACCAGGTCTTCCAGGCCAAGGGCCACAGCTATTCGACCACCGCGCTGGTCGGGGGCGACCGCACCTTGGCAGCCCAGTTCGAGAACGGCCACTTCGCCACGCTCTACCTCAGTCCCAAGGACTACCACCGCATCCACATGCCGTGTGACGGGCGCCTCACGCGCATGATCCACGTGCCCGGCGAGCTGTTCTCGGTGAACCCTGCGACGGCTCGGGGCGTGCCCGGCCTGTTCGCGCGCAACGAGCGCGTGGTCTGCGTGTTCGAGACGCCACATGGCCCCATGGTGCTCACGCTGGTGGGCGCCACCGTCGTCGGCAGCATGGCCACGACCTGGCACGGTGTGGTGAATCCGCCGCGCCCTGGGCATGTGCGCGAGTGGACATATCACGATCAGGTCATCGAGTTCAAGCAAGGTGACGAGATGGGCCGCTTCCTGCTGGGCTCGACCGTCGTGATGCTGTTCCCCAAGGGGCCTTTGTCCTTCATGCCCGACTGGCAGACCGAACGTGCCATCCGCATGGGCGAAGCCATGGCGCGACGCCAGGCCTGATCGTTCAACTGATCTCCCCATTCAAGGAATCCGATGTCTCGTCAATCTTCCGGTTTTTCGTCTGGCCTGGCCCTGGTGGGGCTCGTCGGTGTGCTGGTGCAGCGTTGCCTGGCAGCTTTCTGACGCGCAACGTGTACGCAGGCGGCGATGGCGACGCCACGCTGCTCAATGGCGCCAAGGCCGAACAGCGTCAGGGCGAGCGCGAGGCCATGGCGCGCATCGAGACCTACTACTGGAAGAACCCGGCGCTCATTCAGCGCGAGGTGGCCGATGTGCTGATGGCCACCAACAGCCAGGCGCAGTACCGCATGACGGCGCGCACCGTGCTCAACCGCAACAACGCACCCAATCCGTTCGAGGTCGAGGCGCTCGACGCACTGCAAAAAGCTTTCAAGGAGCATGGTGCCGAGGCCTTTTCCAAGTCGGGGCCGCTCGGCGGCAGTCACATGGGGCTGAAGGCCTCGCCCAATGAATACTGGAAGGTGCAGGGCGGCCAGCTGCTTTACGCGCGTGCCGTGATCGCACAGAAGAGCTGCCTTCGTTGTCACGACACACCTGAGAGCGCACCGGACTTCCTGCGAACCAACCAGCAGTTCAACGGCGGCGGTGGGTTCGGCTACAAAGTCGGCCAGCCCATTGGCGTGATCAGCGTGAAGCTGCCTGTGCAAACGGGCCTGCAGGCTGCCAGCCAGAGCGTGCCCACGGCGGCCTGGGTGGCCCTGGGCGTGGCCGGCCTGGCGTCGATCGGTGTGGTGGTGCTTGCGTTCAAGCGTCGCCGGGACGCGGTCGAGCAGGCGCTGTCGGCGGCGGGGCCTGAGTCGCGCCTGGTGTGATCGCATCCTGGCTCAGGCTGCGCTGGCTGTGAAACTCGCGTTGCTGGCCCGTGATCGGATCCGTGAAGCGAAGTGAGCGCGCCAGCAGCTGCAGGGGCTGCGAAAAGTCTGGCGCCTGATCTGCCGCCAATGCGGGTTGCAGCGTGGGGTAGATCTGGTCGTTGGCGATCGGCATGCCCAGGGCACACAGGTGCGCGCGCAGCTGGTGCTTCTGGCCTGTGCGTGGCGTGAGCCGGTAGCGGGCCCAGCGCGGGCTGTCGTCGCCATGACCGAGCAAATCGAGGGGCTCGATCAAGGTGTCCGCATTGGGCTCGCCAGGCACCTCTTGCATGGCCATGAAGTGGGCTTCGCTTTCTTGCAGGCGACTGAGGCGGCGCACAGGCCAGTCGAGGTCCGGCCGCCAAGGCGCGATGGCTTCGTAGCCCTTCTCTATCTGGTGGTCTCGAAGCAGGCTTTGGTAAGCGTGGCGCGTGTGTGGCTGGATCGTGAAGACCACCAGCCCTGCTGTCTCGCGGTCGATGCGGTGCATGGGCACCAGGGTGTCGATGCCGGTGCGGCGCTTCAGGCGCACGAGCAGCGTTTCCTGGATGTAGCGCCCCTTGGGTGTCACGGGCAGGAAATGCGGCTTGTCGGCCACCACCAGCCACTCGTCCTGAAAGACGATGCATTCTTCGAACGGAACCCGGTGCTCGAAGGGCAGGCTGCGCCAATAGTGCAGGCGTGTCTGGGGCTTGAACGGGGCGTCGGGTGGCAAGGGCTGCCCTTGTGCGTCGAGCACCTCGCCACGTGCCATGCGTTGTGCCCAATCCTCACGCGTGACCGCCGGGATGCGATCGGCCAGGAAGTCGAGCACGCCTGGCCAAGGCCCACTCGGCGTGGCCACCGTGCTGGCGCTCACGCCATCTCGGGTGGGCAGGGGGATGCGGGCGGGGCGAGACATGGCGAACGGCGGGGCAGGCTCTCAGGGCTGCGAGCGCACAGCGTGACACAAAAAAAGGACACCCATGGGTGTCCCTTTCTGGTGCCCGAGGTGGGCGAAGCCAGCTGACGGATCAGACGCGCTTCTTGTACTCGTGGGTGCGGGTGTCGATTTCGATCTTGTCGCCCGATTCAACGAACAGGGGCACAGCGATCTCGAAGCCGGTGCCGACGATGCGGGCGGGCTTCATGACCTTGCCGGAGGTGTCGCCCTTGACGGCGGGCTCGGTCTCGATTTCGCGCACGACGGAGGTCGGCAGTTCAACGGAGATGGCGCGACCGTCGTAGAACACCACTTCAACGGGCATGGCGTCTTGCAGGTAGCTGATGGCGTCGCCCATGTTCTCGGCTTCGACCTCGAACTGGTTGTATTCGGCGTCCATGAAGGCGTACATCGGGTCGGCGAAGTAGGAGTAGGTGCACTCCTTCTTCTCGAGGATGATCTGGTCCATCTTGTCGTCGGCCTTGAAGACCACTTCGGCGCCGGCGCCGTTGAGCAGGTTCTTCATCTTCATGCGGACGGTGGCAGCGCCACGGCCGCCGCGGCTGTATTCGGTCTTGAGGACGACCATCGGGTCCTTGCCCTGCATGATCACGTTGCCGGCGCGGATTTCTTGTGCGAGTTTCATGGTGGATGCCCGATCTGGTCGGTTCTCAACTGTCGATTCGGTTGACTCGGAGCGCCACCCTCGTGCAGGCGGCAAAACCCCGGATTTTACCCTGAGCTGGTGACGAATGGGGCAGCGAAGGCCTGCAATTGCGTCACGAGGTCGGTTTGTGACCAGGCGCGCTGGCGTGCCGCCCGGCTGGCTCGGGCCCAGTCGCTGTCTGCTTGGCGCCAGTCGGGCAGGGGTGGGGGAGGGCTTGACTCGCCACACAAAAGCGCTGAACCGGTCGCTACCTCGTCGCTTTCAGACGGCCCTGTGGGCAGCCGGTTGAAATGCTGCCATGCGGCGCGCAAGGCCGAAGAAAGTGGCCCTCCAGTGTCCTGGAGCCAGTGGTCGAGGAAGGCCGCGAGCTTGTCCGCGTGCACCCCGTCGTCCTGAGGGTAGATGTGCCAGATGTGAGGTTTCCCGGCCCACAGGGCCCTCACCGCAGAGTCCTCGCCCCTGACGATGTTGAGGTGGCAGGCCCAAAGCAGCTTGTCGAACTCGGGCTGGGGCAGAGCGGGGAGCTCGTGAAGGATCAAAGCCTTCTGATGCGCGCTGCTCGCGGTGGTCAGCCATGCCTGGGCCAGCCGGGTGGCGTGGCCAGGCGTCAGCAAAACGCGGGTTGCACTCGCGTGTGACAGGGCCTCTTCGGCCATCGCGCCCAGCCACTCGCCCAACGGTGCCGTCGCGTAGCAGAACACCGACACCAGGCGACAGTCGCTGGTCGCGGGCACGCCCAGGTGTCGCAACCACGCCAGTCGGGCCTCTTCGGTGAAGGCGCGCTGGCGGTCGGCCAGGTCGGCTTCTCGCAGCAGGCCGCCGGTGCGTGGCGTGAAGCCGGGGTAGAAGAAGTGCTTGCGCAAACCTGCTGCCGGGCCGCTGAACACGGGCGACTGCAGGCCATGGCTGCGCTCCACGTACGCTTGGGCGCTGAGGTATTCCAGGTTGATCCAGGCTGGCGGCGAGGGGCGGTTCATGCGTGCCAGGAAGGGCTCAGGGGGATCGCAACCGAAGGCCTCGACCACGACGTCGCCCGGCTCGGGCACGAGCTCTGCGCACTCGGCGTGGGCCCAGCGGTGCACGGTGATGCCAGGGTGCCCTGCGCCCACCTCGCGTCCGGTTTCGTCCAGTGACCAGGTCACTTCTGGCGCCATCCAGTTCAGCGCGGCAGCATCGTCCACCCACAGGCGCACGTGCTGGCCACGCGCCGCCAGGTCGGCCGAGAGCCGCCAGCACACGCCGATGTCACCGAAGTTGTCGATCACGCGACAGAACACATCCCAAAGCATGGGCGGGATTATCGCCAGCGGCCGGGTGGCGTTCCTTGGCAGACAATCCGGGCCATGACCATGGATGCCGAGAACGACCAGACCGATGGCCAGCCGCAGCCGCGCCTGGCCTCGGTTGCCCAGGCGGGTGAGCAGCCGCCTGCCGAGCCGAGCAAAGAAGAAACCTGGGAGCGCCTGCTCGCCGAGGTTGCCAGCCTGCCCTCGCTGCCCGGGGTCTACCGCTATTTCGACGCACGTGGCGAGGTGCTGTACGTGGGCAAGGCCCGCGACCTCAAAAAGCGTGTCTCCAGCTACTTCCACAAGAACCATGGTGGCTCGCGCATCGGGCACATGGTTTCGCGCATCGTGCGCATGGAAACCACGGTCGTGCGCAGCGAGGCCGAGGCCCTGCTGCTCGAAAACAACCTCATCAAGACGCTCAAGCCGCGGTTCAACATCCTGTTCCGCGACGACAAAAGCTACCCGTATCTCAAGATCGCTTCGCACGCCTTCCCGCGCATGTCGTACTACCGGGGCGCGGTCGATCGGCGGCACCGCTACTACGGCCCCTTCCCGAACGCCTGGGCGGTCAAGGAAACCATCCAGCTTTTGCAGAAGGTCTTCCTCATCCGCACCTGTGACGACACGGTCTACAACAACCGCTCGCGCCCCTGTTTGCTCTACCAGATCAAGCGCTGCAGCGGCCCGTGCGTGGGGCTGGTCTCGGACGACGAATACCGCGCGTCCGTGGGACAGGCCGAGCGCTTCCTGTTGGGCGAAGCCGAGGGCGTGATGGCCGATCTGCAGGTGCGGATGATGGATCACGCTGAGCGGCTTGAGTACGAACAGGCTGCCGAGATCCGCAACCAGATCGGCTCGCTTGCCAAGGTGCTGCACCAACAGTCGGTCGAAACCGTCAGCGACAAGGACGTGGACGTGCTGGCCGTGAGGGTGCAAGGTGGCCGCGCGTGCGTGAACCTGGCCATGGTGCGTGGCGGTCGTCACCTGGGCGATCGGGCGCATTTCCCGGTGCACGTGCAAGACCACGCCAGCCTGGCCGAGCTCGAATCGGGCGAGCAGCCCCTGGACGCCCAGGCCTGGCAGCAGGCCACCGAGGTGGCGGTGCTTGAGGCCTTCCTGGCGCAGCATTATCTGGGCGGCGCTTTGCCTTCGCTGCTCATCCTCAGCCACCCGGTTGACCCGGAGTTGGTTGACGCCTTGAGCGAGCAGGCCGGGCGCAAGGTGGCCGTGGTGCACCAGCCGCGCGAGCAGCGCCGCATCTGGCAGGAGATGGCCGTCAAGGGCGCAGAGCTGTCCCTGGCTCGCCTGCTGAGCGAGGAGGGCTCCCAGCAGGCCCGCACGCGTGCCTTGGTCGAAGCGCTCAACCTCGACCTCGACGCCGGTTTGGACCTGGATGCGCGCGAGGCGGGCCTGGAGGAAGGCGAGGGCGGGGCGGCAACGCAGGCCGAGGTCGCGGGCGAGGGCGCTGCGACAGAGGCCGGCGATGCAGTCGAAACGGCCAGCGCCCAAGCAACGCCCGCGCGCGCCAAAGACCCGCTGGCAGGCCTGCGCATCGAGTGCTTCGACATCAGCCACACAGCGGGCGAAGCCACCCAGGCGTCCTGCGTGGTCTACGAGGGCCACAAGATGCAGTCCTCACAGTACCGCCGCTATAACATCGACGGCATCACCCCGGGGGACGACTACGCTGCCATGAAGCAGGCCCTGGAGCGTCGCTACAGCGCCGTCTCCCCGAACCGCTCTAAAGCGGCCCCTTCGCGCTCCGCTCGCGTGCCCGACATCGTCCTGATCGACGGTGGCAAGGGGCAGGTGTCGATGGCGCGCGAGGTTTTCGAGCAACTCGGCCTGCCGTTGTCGATCATCGTGGGCGTCGAAAAGGGCGAAGGCCGCAAGGTTGGCCTCGAAGAGCTTGTGTTTGCCGACGGACGGCCGAAATTGCAATTGGCACCCACGTCGGCCGCGCTGATGCTGGTTGCCCAGATCCGTGACGAAGCCCACCGCTTTGCCATCACCGGCATGCGGGCCAAGCGCGCCAGTGTGCGCACCGGCGGCAGCAGCCTGGAGGAGATCCCTGGCGTCGGCCCCAAGAAGCGCGCTCGCTTGCTGCAACGCTTCGGCGGTGTGCGGGGGGTGGGTGCAGCGAGCGTCGACGAACTGGCCAGCGTCGACGGCATCTCGCAAGAGCTGGCCGAGGAGATCTACCGTGCGCTCCACTGACGATTCCTGCCTTCGTGTCTCCGCTGTGAGCTGGGCGCAGCGACGCCGCCGCCTGACGGGCTTGGCGCTGGTGCTGAGCCTGAGCCTGGCCGCCTGCACCGCGCCGTCGCCCGAAAAGCCGGCACAAGGCCCGGCACCTGCCGAGCGCCCGAGCCAGGCAGCTGACCCGACGGGCGGGGCGACTCAGGTGTCCAAGGCGCCGCGTGTCGTCAAGCTGCCTCCCCCTCGGGCCTCGCGCAACTGGGCCGACTTGCGCCGCCAGGCCGCTGAACGGCTGGTGGCGGCCAACCCGGACGGCAGCTACATGGGCAAGCCGCCCTTCATGTTGCTGGCCATCCCGGTCATGACGATCGAGCTCAACGCGGACGGCAGCGTGCGCCAGATCAGCGTCATGCGACACCCCAGCCAGGCCAAGGACACGGTGCAGTTGGCGACCCAGGCCATCCACCGTGCAGCCCCCTATGGCGACGTGTCAAAACTGCCCAAACCCTGGAAGTTCAACGAGACCTTCCTGTTCAAGGAAGACCGCAAGTTCAAACCGATGACGCTGGACCGGGCAGGGAGCTGATCGGATCACGGCACAATGGCCGCATATGTTCCTGAACCTCCCCACCTTGCTGACCTGGGCGCGCATCGTCGCCATCCCGCTGATCGTTGGCCTGTTCTACATGCCCTGGCCGCCGCACGAGGTCAACCTCGCTGCCAGCGTGCTGTTCATCGTGGTGGCCCTGACCGACTGGCTGGACGGCTGGTTGGCCCGGCGCCTGAACCAGACCTCCGCTTTCGGTGCCTTCCTTGACCCGGTGGCCGACAAGTTCCTGGTTTGCGCCTCTCTGCTGGTGCTCCTGGAGCTGCATCGGGTCGAAGCGCTGGTGGCGCTGATCATCATCGGCCGGGAGATCGCGATCTCGGCCCTGCGCGAGTGGATGGCCTCGATCGGTGCCTCGCGCAGCGTGGCCGTGCACATGCTGGGCAAGCTCAAGACTGCATCCCAGATGGCTGCCATCGTGCTGCTGCTGTTCGATGGTGAGGTGCTGCCTGGCGTGCACACCCGCCTCCTGGGCACCTGGCTGATCTACATCGCCTGCGCACTGACCATCTGGTCGATGGTTTATTACCTGCAAAAGGCGCTGCCCGCCATCCGCGACAAAGTGAAGTGATCGACGCAGGGGCTCTGGCGCGCTGTCAAGGGAACAAGTCCCCGTCCGATCCCCCTGTCGCGGTCCGGTTCACGGCTCCTAGAATGGTCGACAGCAAGGTGCGTTGGACGTCAGGGGACCGCAAGTGAACAAGGCAGAGCTCATCGAACACATCGCCACGCAGGCGGACATCTCCAAAGCGGCGGCTGGCCGGGCCGTTGACGCATTCATCGGTGGGGTGTGCGGCACTTTGCAGCGCGGAGACTCTGTGACCCTGGCGGGCTTTGGCACCTTTGCCGTGAGCACCCGTGCCGCCCGGGAGGGGCGCAACCCCCGCACGGGCGCGGTCATCCAGATACGCAAGTCGCGCACGCCCAAATTCCGTCCCGGCAAGGCTTTGCGCGACGCGCTTTCCTGAGGCCTGGGCTCTGCATGACTTATGATGGCGCCCGTTGTCGGGTGCTTAGCTCAGTTGGTAGAGCGGCGCCCTTACAAGGCGTAGGTCGGGGGTTCGAGCCCCTCAGCACCCACCACCCCGACAACTGACACGCAAGCACGCCCAGATGGCGTGCTTTTTTGTTGCCCTGGCGCGGCCGTCCAGGGCGCGTGGCTCACCAGCGGTTGCGGGCGGCGCGAGGCGATAGGCGCTCGGGGCCGTCGTCGCAGTGGCATTCGTCACGAGAGCGCGCATCGCGCAGGTTGACGGCAGGTTTGCCGGCGGTGGCTTGCAGCGGCCGTGCTGCCAACAGCGCGGGCGACGGCAGGTTGCGGCTGGTTTCGCCCACGCGGGGCTGGGGGGTGGATTTGGGCATCTCGGTCCTTGACGGGGCATTCCTTGGTCCCCCTTCACTTTGCTTAACGCGGCATGGGGGGCTTCGGATGACACGCCCGTGGCAAATCGACCGGGTTTTCCTGCAACGGGGCTCCCAAGGGGGGCGGAGATTCGTGGTTAGAATGGCCGCGCACCCTGTCCAAACCCGCCGATGAGCACCTTGCAATTCATGCAAGTTGTTGATTTCGAAAGGTTTTTGGGCTGCGTGTCACATCAAGGCGAACCTGGGTTCGCCTTTGTTCCATTGGCCTCGGCCGTCCCGCGCAGCCCTTGTGGCTGACGCCTTGCCCGGTTCCGTCATGTTCGATTTCGTCCGCAAGAACACCCGCATCCTCCAGCTCATCCTGGTGATCCTCATCCTGCCGTCCTTCGTGGTCTTCGGCATCCAGGGCTATTCGCGCTTCGGGGACGAGGCCGACATCGTTGCCAAGGTGGGCAAGCAATCGATCACGCAGGCCGAGTGGGACAACGCTCACCGCAATTTCGTGGACCGCGTGCGCGAGCAGCAGCCGGGTGTCGACCCCAAGCTGTTTGACACCCCCGAGTTCCGCAAGCAGTCGCTCGAAGCCCTGGTGCGCCAGTACGTGCTGGCCGCTGCGGCCGCCGATCAGCACCTGGGCGTGACCGACGCCCGCCTGCTGCGCAGTTTCACCACCGATCCGCGCTTCGCCGCCCTGTTCAACCCGGACGGCACCTTCAACAAGCAGCTGCTGGAAGCCCAGGGCCTGACCATGCAGCGCCTCGAAGGCATGGTTCGCCAGGAGCTGGTGCTGGGCCAGGTGCTGGGCAGTGTGCAGGCCACCGGCCAGACCTCGCTGACCGCCAACCGCCACGCCGTGGACGCCTTGTTCCAGGTTCGCGAAGTGCAGTGGATGAAGCTCGACCCCAAGGCCTACGCCGCCCAGCTCAACCCGACGGATGCCCAGTTGCAGGCTTTCTACAAGGACCCTGCCAACGCCGCCTGGCTGGCTTCGCCCGAGCGCGCCGACGTCGAGTACCTGGTGCTCGACCTGGATGCCCTCAAGCAGCGCGTGAGCGTCAGCGAAGAAGAACTGCGCCGCAGCTACCAGGAGAACCTGGCCCGCTACAGCACCCCCGAAGAGCGCCGTGCCAGCCACATCCTGATCAAGACCGAATCCGGTGCCTCGGCCGACCAGAAGAAGGCTGCCCGCACCAAGGCCGAAGGCCTGCTGGCCCAGCTCAAGCAGAACCCTTCCTTGTTTGCCGAGTTGGCACGCAAGAACTCCGATGACCCGGGCTCGGCCGTGGCCGGTGGCGACCTCGACTTCTTTGGCCGCGGAGCCATGGTCAAGGCCTTTGACGAGACGGCGTTCAAGCTCAAGAAGGGCGAGGTCAGCGGCATCGTCGAAACCGAGTTCGGCTACCACATCATCTTGCTGACCGATGTGCGCGGTGGCCAGGCACAGTCCTTTGAGGCCGTGCGCGCCCAGATCGAAGACGAAGCCCGCAAGCAACTGGCCCAGCGCCAGTACGCCGAGGCCGCCGAGCGCTTCACCAACGGTGTTTACGAGCAGGCAGACAGCCTCAAGCCGGTGGCCGACGAGCTCAAGCTCAGCGTGCAGACCGCGCGCGACGTGCTGCGCGAGCCGGGCACCAAGGACCAGGGCGTGCTGGGCAACCGTCGCCTGCTCGATGCCCTGTTCGACGCTGAAAACCGCGCCAAGGCCCGCAACACCGAGGCCATTGAAGTGGGCACGAACAAGCTGGTGTCGGCGCGCGTGGTCAAGCATCACGCTGCGGCAAACCGTGCATTTGACGAGGTCAAGGCCGAGCTGCGCGACCGTTGGGTGGCGCAAGAGGCCCGCAAGGCCGCCAAGGCCGATGCCGAGCGCAAGATGGCCGAGTGGAAGCAGTCCCCTGAGAAGTCGGGCCTGCCCGCGCCGGTTGAAATGTCGCGTCGCACCGTGTTCAACCAGCCGCCGATGGTGCTGGAGGCCGCCCTGCGTGTGCCCGCCAACCAGCTGCCAGGCTGGTCGGTGGTGGACATGGGCGCCGAGGGCGTGGCCCTGATCAAGGTCAACAAGGTGCTGCCGCTGTCGATTTCCGAGCAGGAAATCAAGGAAACGCAGAACCAGTTTGGTGGCTACTGGGGGCGCGCCGAGGCCGATGCCTACTACCGCGCGCTCAAGCGCCAGCACAAGGTCGAGTTCCTGCACGAAGGCAAGAAGGTGATGGACAAGGCGCCTGAACAACAAAAAGCCGCAAGCGCTTCGTGACAGCCTTGAAAAGCAGGCTATAATTTATGTCTTCGCTGCGGTGGCTGTAGCTCAGTTGGTAGAGTCCCAGATTGTGATTCTGGTTGTCGTGGGTTCGAGTCCCATCAGCCACCCCACCGCATTCAAGATCCCCTAGGCAGACGTGTTCTCCTAGGGGATTTTTCTTTGTGGCTATGTACTTCGCTTTGTACCTGAGGGTTCGGGATGACATCTGACGAACCCGACATGAAGCCTATCCAGGGCGTCCACCGCCCACCCAACACCAGCAAGTGGCATCTCCAAAAGAAGGTGCCGACCGACCTACTGGACCACCCGGCAATCCAAGGCGATGAGTGGGGCTTTAGAGGCTCGCTGAAGACCTCCTGCCTGCGTGAGGCCAATGCCATAGCGGTGCAGATGCTCGCTGAACTGGAGGCCCTGTGGGCCACCTATCGCGCAGCCTTGCGGGTGACCAATCCCGAGGACGTGCCTCCTGTTCTGGTCGCAGCAATTGCTCAGCAACTCCGCGTGCTGGTGCTGGCCGAGGATGAGCGGCTGCGTGAGGACCCAAGCGCCTTGGCATCCTCGCTGGCTCAGTGGTGGCAAGCGCAGGAGCACGCGCGCCATGCTGCCTACCAAATTGAGTGCGGACCTCCGTCTGCATACGGGCATCCTCAGAAACAGGCGATAGGCCGCTACGAGGACCCGCCGCCTCCGCCCTTCAGGCCAGCCACCATGCCGCGATGGCTCACCCCTCGGGGGCAACAAGAGGTGGTCGATTACGTCGTGGCGGGCCGCCCTGAGGTGCCCCTGTATGAGCTGCTCCCGATGCTGCGCGAGAGGCACCAGGCCGCCGCAGCAGAGGCCCGCGAGGCAATGGCACGCGGAAGCCTCGGGATTGGTTCTCGGACTTCCTAGAGGAGGTTGGCCTGCGGGATGAGACCCCCGGGGCAAAGCTCACGGGCATCTATGCCTTCAGGAAAACGTTCATCACCGAAGCGGCCCGCCTGGGGTTGCGCTTTGAGCCCATCACGGGCCACGCAGAAGAGGGGCGGTCGAAGGTCGTGCGGGACAGCTACATCATGGAGGAGCTGCCCTTGCCGGATAAGTTGGCGGTGGCTGCTCAGGTGGTCTTTGGAGTTCGTCCGCCGATGCCTTCTCGCGGTTGACGCTTGTCCCTGGAATTCAGGGATGAGGACCAAGCGAGGGTGTCAGGCGAACATCCAGGTGAGCACGCCCATCACCGCCAGCGCCCCCAGGGCCTTGCCAATGACGGCCAGCGCCGGGTCACGCGAAGGAATGAGCGTCAGGAGGCCAGCCAGTGCCAGCCCACCGGGCAGCCCTAGGGCTTGGGTGCCCAGGTAGAGACCCCCGCAAATCAGCAGCGAGGGGATTGCCATCAAGGTCAGCATTGCCGCACCACCTGCGGCTTTGTCGGCGTTCATCGTCGGGTCCTCCGTGTGTTGTTCTGGGGCGCGATGGTAGCTGCTCAACAGCAGGACAAAAAAAGACAGGTGCTCCTGAAGGAGAACCCGTCAGCCCGCCCCGGGCTCAGTCCCAGGGGCAGGAGTCGTCCGTGTAGAACGCGCCAGGAGCCTCCTCAGGGCCTTCCCAAGGCGGCGCATGTGCTGCCCCAGCGGTTACCCCACTCGACTCCACAGCGGCGGCCTCAGCGGCCTTCTTGGCCCTGTTGGCTGCCCGCGTAGCTTGGGCCTTCTCTAGTACCTTGGCGCGGTCCATGGCGACCTTCTCTGCGGCCTTAGCTGGCCTTTTCGGTCGGGCTGAGCACCGGGTCGAAGCCCTCGCGGTACAGGTCAAGCAAGGTGACCTGGTGGCCCCGGCTGCGCAGGGCCGCGACGGCGGCCTCGCACAGGGCGGCGTTGTAGCTGCTGGGGTCGGGGTGGGCCCAGATGACAAGGCATTGCATGGGCGTTGACTCGCAAGGCCTGTGCCGATGGCTCGATCAGTTGCTCAGCAAGTCAAGCAGGCTGCGCGCCACGACCTTGGTGGCCTTGCGCAGATCGTCCAGCACGAGGTGCTCGTCGGCGCGCTTGGCGTTCGACTCGCGCACCGTGCGCGGCCCGGCGCCATAGATCACGGCGGGGATGCCTTGGGCGCAGTACAGCCGCACGTCGGTGTAGAGCGGGGTGCCCTTGGTGGGCAGGGGCTCGCCGAAGATGGCTTCGCCATGCTTTTGCAGCGCGCTGACCAGCGGGGCGTTGCCCGGCAGCGGTTGCAGCGAATGCGCCAGCAGCAGGCGCTTGATGTCGACGCGGATGCCGGGGAAGCTGGCCGCGGCGTCGGCGATCACGCGGCGGATGTCGGCCTCGACCACCACCGGGTCTTCTTCGGGGATCATGCGGCGATCGAGCTTGAGCACCACTTTGCCAGGCACGACGTTGGTGTTGGTGCCGCCTTCGATGCGGCCGACGTTCAGGTAGGGGTGCGTGATGCCTGGCACCGTGGAGGTGACCTGTTTGTAGAGCGTGTTCTGCTCGTAGAGCGCGTTGAGGATGCGCACCGCGCCCTGCAGGGCATCGACCCCGGTGTGGGGGATGGCGGCGTGGGCCATCTCGCCATGCACGGTGACTTCCATCTGCAGGCAGCCGTTGTGGGCGGTCACCACCTCGTGGCTGAAGCCGGCTGCGATCAGCAGGTCAGGCTTGGTCAAGCCTTGCTTGAGCAGCCAGCCGGGTCCCAGTTCACCCCCGAACTCTTCGTCGTAGGTGAAGTGCAGTTCAACCCCACCTTGGGGCTGTGCCTGTCCCTTGGCGACCAAGGCGTCCAGCGCTCGCAAGGCGAAGGTGAAGGTGGCGAAGTCGCTCTTGCTCACGGCGGAGGCGCGGCCGTAGAGCTTGCCGTCGACCACTTCGCCGCCGTAGGGGTCGTGCGTCCAGCCTTCGCCAGGAGGCACGACGTCGCCGTGGGCATTGAGCGCCACGGTGCGGCCGCTGTCGCTGTAGCGACGGCGCACGATCAGGTTGGTGAGGCTTTGCAGACCGTAAGCGTGCACTTCGTCGGCTGGAACGGGGTGTGACTCAGCCTGGTAGCCGAAGCCGGCGAGCAACTGCGCCGTGCGTTCGGCATGCGGTGCGTTGTTGCCGGGTGGTGTGTCGGTGGGCACCTGCACGAGGGCCTGCAGGAAGCGCACCTCTTCGTCGAAGTGGGCATCGACCCAGGCGTCGAGGGCGTCGTAGGTGGAGGTGGCGGTGGTCATGCGCGGCAGGTCTGCGGTCGATCGGATGGGGTGAGCCTGGGGGACGTTTGCAAAGCGCTCAAAGCGCGTCCAACAGGTTCATGAAGGCGGTGACGGCGCGCTGGGCGTCGTCGTTGGTGATGGTTTCCAGCGGGTTGTGGCTGATGCCGGCGTTGCCGCCCCGCACGAAGAGCATGGCTTGCGGCAGCGCCTGGTGCAGCTTCATGGCGTCGTGGCCTGCGCCGCTGAGCAAGCGGAAGGCGGGCAGGCCCATCTGCGTGACGGCGTGTTCCCAGCGGGCTTGCCAGGCGGCGTCGGATGGGGCAGCGGCCACCGTGAGGTGCAGGTCGCCGCGGATGTGCACCCCACGGCGCTGGGCGACTTCATCGATGCGTGCCAGCACGTCTGCAGCCAGCGCGTCACGCTGGGCATCGGTGGGCGCGCGAAGGTCGAGCGTGAACTGGCAGCGACCGGGCACGACGTTGATGGAGCCTTGCGGCACGCTGAGAACGCCGACGGTGCCCACCGACGAGCCGGCTGGCGAGTTGGCGTCTTGCCGGGCGCGGGCTTCGACGGCCAGGATGACCTCTGCAACGGCGGCGGCGGCGTCTTGCCGCATGGGCATGGGCGTGGTGCCGGCATGGCAGGCGGTGCCGACGGCCTCGCAGCTGAAGCGTTTGGCGCCGTTGATGGAGGTGACGATGCCCAGCGGCGTGTCGAGCCCGTCGAGCACGGGGCCTTGTTCGATGTGCACCTCGACGAAGCCGAGGTAGCGAGACGGGTCGCGTTGGAGCGCCTGGATGTCTTTCAACTCACCACTCAGCCCGGCGGCGCGCATCGCCTGCTTGACCGTGATGCCGTCGGCGTCGGCCAACTCGAGCCAGTCTGGGTTGAAGTCGCCAACCAGGGCCGAAGAGCCCAGGAAGGTGGCTCGGTAGCGCTGGCCTTCTTCTTCGGCGAAGCCGACCACTTCGATGCCGTGCTTGAGGCGTCGGCCTTGCGCGTGCAACGCGCGCACGCAGGCCATGGGCACGAAGATGCCGAGCCGCCCGTCGTGCCGACCACCGTTGCGCACGGTGTCGTAGTGCGAGCCGGTCAACAGCATGGGCGCGGCCAGGTCGCTGCCATGAAAGCGACCCACCACGTTGCCCACCGCGTCGCGCGAGACTTCATCGAAGCCGCAGGCGCGCATCCAGGCCATCAGCTGGATGGCGCAGGCCTGGTGGGCCTCGCTCAGGTAGGTGACGGTCAGGGGCGGTTGATCGTCCAGGCCGTTGTCCAGGCCGGCGCCCTCGGTGTGGGCGGCCAGGGCTTCGGCCCATTGCAGGATCAGGTCACCCTCGGCGGGCGTGAAGCCGAACTTGTCGTTCAGGCGGATCTCGGCGATGCGGTGGATGTTGCGCAGGCACTCGGCCAGCTCGAAGCCGGCGCTGTTGTTCAGGCGGCGAGCGAAGGTGCGGATGATCTCGGCGCGGGGCAGGCCTCGGCCATGCGGGCCGCGCACGGCCAGGATGAAGGGCCAGCCGAAGCGGGCGTTGTAGTCGGCGTTGAGCTGCTGAAGCTGTGCGAACTCTTCGGGGGTGCAGTGCGTCAGGCCTGCCTTGCTCTGCTCGTTCGTGGACTCGGCCGTGAGCTGGCCCGCCACAGCGGCCTTGCCCGCGAGCTCGGGGTGGGCGCGAATCAGTGCGAGCTGGGCGTCTTGCGTGGCGGTGCGCACCACCTGCGCGAGCTCGTGCTTGAGCTGGTCGAGGCTGGCGAAGCCGCCGGCGGGCTTGCGTGCCCAGGCCTCGGCTGCGATCCACGGTGAGTGCTCGTAGATGCCGTCAAGCAGGGCCACGAAGCCGGCCTGGTCGGCGGCGTTGATCTGGGCGAGGGTGAGCGCGGGCATGGAGGTGGCGTCGGGGCGGTCGGAGGCGGGTGTGTTCAGGCGAGTTCAGCCCATCTCAAGCGATGGGCGCGGGGTGCGTGGCGCGCCAGTGGCGGGCGATGTCGATGCGGCGGCAGACCCACACGTGCTCGTGGACCTGGATGTGATCGAGGAACTTCTGCAGCGCGCGCATGCGCCCCGGGCGTCCCAGCAGGCGGCAGTGCATGCCGATGCTCAGCATCTTGGGACGGTCCAGGCCGTTGGGGTCGCCTTCGGCGTAGAGCACGTCGAAGGCGTCGCGCAGGTAGGTGAAGAAGTCTTCGCCCTGCGAGAAGCCCTGGGGCAGGCAAAAGCGCATGTCGTTCGTGTCCATGGCGTAGGGCACGATGAGCTGCTGCACGACCTCGCCATTGGACTTGGTGACGGGCATCCAGAAGGGCAGGTCGTCGCCGTAGTGGTCGCTGTCGTACTCGAAGCCCCCGAAGTCGGCCACCAGGCGGTGCGTGTTGGGGCTGTCGCGGCCGGTGTACCAGCCCAGCGGGCGCTCGCCGGTCAGCTCTTCGATGATGCGCATGCCTTCCAGCATGTGCGCGCGCTCGGTGGCCTCGTCGACCTGCTGGTAGCTGATCCAGCGCCAGCCGTGGCAGGCGATCTCGTGGCCCAGGTCCTTGAAGGCCTGGGTGAGCTCAGGGTGGCGCTGCAAGGCCATGCTCACGCCGAAGATGGTCAGCGGCAGCCCGCGTTGCTCGAACTCGCGCAGCAGCCGCCACACGCCTGCGCGCGAGCCGTACTCGTAGATCGACTCCATGCTCATGTGCCGATCGGGGTAGGCCGGCGGGTTGAACATTTCGCTCAGGAACTGTTCGCTGCCGGCATCGCCATGCAGCACGCAGTTCTCGCCGCCTTCTTCGTAGTTCAGCACGAACTGCACAGCGATGCGCGCGCCACCGGGCCAGCGGGCGTGCGGCGGGTTGCGGCCGTGGCCGATGAGGTCGCGGGGGTAGGGGCTCGACATCGTGGTGGGTGGTGTCGTTTCAGGCATGGGCGCTCAGCTCTGGCGTCGGGCGATCAGCGGAGGGATGTGCGGCGCGCGCGGGCGCTCGGTGAGTTGGTGCTCCACCGTCATCAGGTGGTCGTCGACCAGGGCGGCGGCGGTGTCGGCGTCGCGGGCCTCGATGGCCTTGAGGATGGCGATGTGCTCGGCGTGCGAGGTCTCGGCGTCGTCCGACGACTGGTACATCAGCGTGATCAGCGAGCAGCGCGAGACCAGCTCCTGCATCAGGTTGACGAGGACCTGGTTGCCGAGCACGCGGGCCAGCTCGACGTGGAAGTCGAACAGCAACTGCGTGCGCGCCTGCACGTCGATGCGCTTGACAGCGTCGCCTTCGGCCTTGAGGTGGGCCTTGAGTGTGCGCAACTGAGCGGGGCGGATGCTGGCCACCAGCTCTCGCATCATCTGGCCCTCGACCATGCGGCGCACAGCGAAAACTTCGCGCGCCTCGGTGATGGAGGGCGCGGCCACGAAAGCGCCGCGGGCGGGCTCCAGGCGCACCAGCTTGAGTTCGGACAAGCGGTTGAAAGCCTGCCTCACGATGGTGCGCGAGACGCCAAAGCGGTCGGCGATCTTCTGCTCGACGAGCTTTTCGCCGGGCAGCAGGCGGTGCTCGACGATGGCCCGCGTCACGGCCAGCACGATGTGTTCGGTGCTGCTGGTGTTGGTGTCCTCGCCCGAGACCTCTTCGGGTGGCATGGGAATCGCATCTGCATCGGCCTTGGCCAGTGGCGGCCTGCGGGTGACCGGTGCAGGGGCGGGTTGCTCAACCTCGGGTGCGGGGCGAACGGCGGATCGGGACGGCTTGCGTGCTGCGCTCATCGTGGTTAAAGTGTATACAGTTTTTGTTTTGGGGCACAAGCCCTTTCGATCTCTTCGCTTCCTTGCATCATGAGTGCCAACCCTTCTTCCGGCGGTCGCCTGACCACCCATGTGCTCGACACCGTGCACGGCACCCCCGCCGTCGGCATGGCCATCGCCCTGTATGTGCGGGTGCCTTCGCCTGATGGTTGCGCCGATGGCCGCTGGCAGCTGCTGCGCCAGGTGGTCACCAACGACGACGGTCGCATCGACGGACCCTTGCTGCAAGGCGCTGACCTCAAAGCCGCGCACTACCGGCTGGTGTTTCAGGTCGATGCCTACTTCCGCTCGCGTGGCACACCGATGCCCGAGGTGCCCTTTTTGACCGAGGTGCCGCTGGACTTCGGCATCTCTGATGCGCAGGCGCACTACCACGTGCCGCTGCTCGTGAGCCCCTGGTCCTACTCCACCTACCGCGGCAGCTGAAGGGCAGGGCATGGACTTCTCTCCGATCTTGGCTTACGCGCTGGACTGGGCCAACCTGCTGCTGCGCTGGGCGCACGTCATCACGGCGATCGCCTGGGTGGGCTCGTCCTTCTACTTCGTGTGGCTGGACAACACCCTCACCAAGCCGCAAGACGCGGCCTTGCGCGACAAGGGCGTGGGCGGCGAGCTGTGGGCCGTGCACGGCGGCGGCTTCTACAACCCGCAGAAGTACCTGGGCGCGCCCCCGAAGTTGCCCGAGAACCTGCACTGGTTCTACTGGGAGAGCTACTCCACCTGGCTGACCGGCTTTGCGTTGTTCACGGTGCTGTACCTGTTCAACGCTGGCACCTTCCTGATCGACCAGAGCGTGCACCACTGGAGCCCCGTGGCTGCCGTGCATGCCGCGCTGGGCTTCCTGGCTGGCTTCTGGCTGATCTACGACGTGATCTGCCGGACCCTCGGGCGTGGCCCCAATGGCGACAAGGTGGTGGGCGCTGCGGTGTTCGTGGTCGTGGTGTTCGCCTCGTGGCTGGCTTGCCAGCTGTTCGCGGGGCGCGCTGCCTTCCTGCTGGTGGGGGCCATGATGGCCACGGCCATGAGCGCCAACGTGTTTTTCTGGATCATTCCCGGGCAGCGCAAGGTGGTGGCCGCCATGCGGGCGGGTGAGCCGGTGGACCCGGTTCACGGCCAGCGCGGCAAGCAGCGCAGCGTGCACAACACCTACTTCACCCTGCCGGTGCTGTTCGCCATGCTCAGCAACCACTATGGCTGGGCCTATTCGCACGAGCACAACTGGTTGGTGCTGGTGTTGATCATGCTGGCCGGTGCCCTGGTGCGGCAGTTCTTCGTGGCCCGGCACAAGACCGAAGTGGCCGGCACCCGGGCCCCCAGGGGTTGGGCGGTGGCCGGGGTGACCGTGTTGCTGGCTGTGGCCATCTGGCTGGCGCCCAAGCCTGTGCCGGTGAGCGCGGCCCCCGCCGGCGTCACCCCGGCGGCCGAGACAGCCGCCTCGTTGCGCCCACAGGTCGAGTCCATCATCGCCCAGCGCTGCGCGCTCTGCCACAACGCCAACCTGGCCAACAAGGGCGTTGCCCTGCACACGCCCGAGCTCATCACCCAGAACGCTCAGGCCATCTACCAACAGGTGGTGGTGCTCAAGGCCATGCCGATGAACAACGCCACGCAGATCACTGACGCGGAACGTGACCTGATCGGTCGCTGGTTCAAGCTCCAGGGCCAGCCCCAGCCCTGAGTGACCTGATCCGCCGCTATCCTCGCTGCCGTGCCGAACACGACAGACGAGGAGACGAGATGACCGCTGAAACGAAGGCCTGGTGGCAGCGCCCCTGGCAACAAGGGGCCAGGCTGGGCCTGTGGCTGGGCGTGGCCGGTGTGCTGGGCCTGGCCAGCCAGGGTGCGCAGGCCCTGCCGCCGCAGCTGTTCAAGCCCGAGTGGGTGTTGCCCACGGCGCCGGTGAGCGGCCCCAAGTCGGGACAGGCGCCCGCCCGCGAGGCTTTGCCTGCCGCCCCCCGAGACCTCTCAGCCGTGCGATACGAGTGGGATGGCCGCCGCTGGTCGCTGGAAGACTTTCATGCACGCGGCTCGGTCAAGGCCCTGTTGGTGCTGCAAGACGGCAAGGTGGTCTACGAGCACCACCGCTGGCCCAACGGCCCGACCACGCTGCACCAGTCCTGGTCGATGATGAAGCAGGTGCTATCGGCCCTGGTGGGCCTGGCCATCCAGCAAGGACGCATCGCCTCGGTCGACGACCCGATGGACCGCTACGCCCCGGCGTTGGCCGCCAATGGCTTCAAGGGTGTGACCTTCAAGCAGGCGCTGATGATGAGCGCTGGCGTGCGCTATGTGGAAGAGGTCGACCGCGTGGCGATGTTCATGCAGGTCATCGCCAACCGCTTCACGGGCGGTCTGGCGGGCCACACCCTGGACCAGAAGGTGACCGAGCCCGCGCTGACCCGGGCCTTCGAGCCCGGCAGCAAGTACGAGTACGCCAGCATCGTGTCGCAGGCCATCGCGATGGCACTGGAGGGGGCGCAGGGCCAGCCGCTGCACCAAATTCTCAGCCGCGACATCTGGACCCCGCTGGGCATGCCCGACGATGCACGCATCCTGACCGACGCCCAGGGCCGAGACTTTGCGCTGTGCTGCCTTTACGCCACGGCGCGCAGCTACGCGGTGTTCGGCCAATGGTTCCTGCAAGACGGTGCCTGGCGCGGCCAGCAGTTGCTCAACGCCCAGTGGGTGCAGGACGCGACGCGAGCCAGCGAGGGCAAATCATGGCGCTCCACGCAAGTGCCCCGCAAGGTCAAGACGCAGGAGCTGATGGGCTTTGGCTACCACTGGTGGCCGTTGGAAGGCGGTCGAGGAGACTTCATCGCCTTGGGCATCCAGGGGCAGATGATCCACGTCTCGCCCCAGCAGGGCGTGGTGGTCGTGCGCTTGAGCAACGATTACGTCGATGGCTATCACGGCGAAGAGGGCGTGGCCATGGCCCGTGCCGTGGCCGACTTCCTCAAGCCGCTGCGCTGAGCCCACGCTGATCCTCCGCACACGTCCGCCGCTCAAAGCGGCAAGGCGGTGCGGTCCACCACGCGCCTGAGCACGAAGCTGGTGTGCACGCCCGTCACGCCCTTGATCTGCGTGATGCGGTTGAGCAGCAGGTGCTGGTAGGCGTCCATGTCGCGCACCACCACCTTGAGCTGGTAGTCGGCCGACTGGCCGGTGATGAGCAGGCACTCCAGCACCTCGGGGATGTCGCGGATGACTGCTTCGAGCGCTTGAAAGCGCTCGGGCGTGTGCTTGTCCATCGAGATGCCGATGAGCGCCATCAGCGACAGGCCGAGCTTGCGCGCGTCCAGCAGCGCGCGATAGCCAGCGATCACGCCTGATTCTTCGAGCATGCGCACGCGGCGCAGGCAGGGCGAAGGCGACAGGCCGATGCGGTCGGCCAGGTCCTGGTTGCTGATGCGGCCGTCTTCCTGCAAGACGGCGAGGATCTGCTTGTCATGCTTGTCCAGGGTGTGTTCCATGGCGTGATTTTGGTTGTGTTGGCAATATTCTGCCAAACATGGTGGCATGCGTGCATGAATTTGGCAGCCTCTGCGGCAAGTGGCGCCATAAGATTCGCTCATCGGTCGCGGCAGATCGCCGAACGCACAAGCCGCACAGACCCAGAACCCAACCTCCACAAGAGACGCCCCATGCTCGCCAACCCGCAAACCAAGTACACCGCCTTCCCGCCCGTCGGCTTGAAAGACCGCACCTGGCCCGACCAGGTCATCAGCAAGCCCCCCGTGTGGATGAGCACCGACCTGCGCGACGGCAACCAGTCGCTCTTCGAGCCCATGAACGGCGAGAAGAAGCTGCGCATGTTCCAGACGCTCTGCGCCATCGGCTTCAAGGAAATCGAGGTGGCGTTTCCCTCGGCCTCGGACACCGACTTCGGCTTCGTGCGCAAGCTCATCGATGAAAACCTCATCCCCGAAGACGTGACCATCGAGGTGCTGACCCAGGCCCGCGAGCACCTGATCCGCCGCACGATGGAGTCGGTGCGCGGCGCCAAGAAGGCCATCGTCCACGTCTACAACGCCACCTCCAGGCCCTTCCGAGAGGTCGTCTTCAACATGAGCCGAGATGAGGTGCGTGACATGGCCGTCTCAGGCGTGAAGCTGGTGCGCGAGATCGCGGCCACCATGCCCGAAACCGACATCCAGCTCGAATACAGCCCCGAGACCTTCACCGGCACCGAGCTCGATTTCGCCCTGGAGGTGTGCGATGCCGTGACCGCCGCCTGGGGCGCCACGCCTGAGCGCAAGGTGATCTTGAACCTGCCGACCACGGTGGAGCTGACCACGCCCAATGTGTACGCCGACCAGATCGAGTGGATGCACCGCCACCTAGCCCGCCGCGACAGCGTCATCCTCAGCCTGCACCCGCACAACGACCGCGGCACCGCCGTGGCCGCCGCCGAGCTGGGCCTGATGGCCGGCGCCGACCGCGTCGAAGGCTGCCTGTTCGGCAATGGCGAGCGCACCGGCAACGTCGACATCGTGACCCTGGCGATGAACCTCTACACCCAGGGCGTGCACCCGGGGCTCGACTTCTCCGACATCAACGCCGTGGTGCGCACGGCCGAGCATTGCACCCAACTGCCCGTTCACCCACGTCACCCTTACGCGGGCGATTTGGTCTTCACCGCCTTCTCCGGCTCCCACCAGGACGCCATCAAGAAGGGCTTCGCGGCCAGGAACTCAAAAGGTTCTGAGGCTGGCGAGCAACTGTGGAACATCCCGTACTTGCCGATCGACCCAGCCGATCTGGGCCGCAGCTACGACTCCGTGATCCGGGTCAACAGCCAGTCGGGCAAGGGTGGTGTGGCTTACTTGCTGGAGGCCGACTTCGGCGTGGTGATGCCTCGGCGCATGCAGATCGAGTTTTCAAGCGTGGTGCAGGGCGTGGCCGACGCGCAGGGCGGCGAGCTCAGCCCCGCCGACATCTGGCAGATCTTCTCGGACACCTACGTGCAGCAAGGTGGGCGCGAAGCCTGCCGCGCCGTGCGAGTGTTCGAGCAGGACGGCGGCCAAACCATCGAGCTGACGGTGGAGATCGACGGCCAGGAGCGCGTGCTGCGCGGCCATGGCAACGGCCCCATCCACGCGGCGGTGCAGGCCTTTGCGTCGGCCGGCATCGCGGTGGAGGTGCACAGCTATGAAGAGCGCTCGATGGCCGGTGCCCACGACGACGGCAGCGCGAAAGCTTGCGCCATCGTCGAAGTGGGCGTGGCGGGCCGCTCGACCTTCGGGGTGGGCGTGGACGCCAACATCGTGACGGCGTCCATCCAGGCGCTGTGCAGCGGGGTCCAGCGGGCCCGCTCAGGCCGCTGAGCACGCCCCTGCATTGAAGGGTTCAAGCAACGTCGAGGCGTTGCTTGCCCGCTTTGTTGGCGCTACCCGTCAGACCAAGTCCGCGCCACCACGCCCTCGTAACGCACGTCCGCGCACCGCACCGGGAACATCCCCCCGGGCGGTTTGTCCGCAGCCTCCAGGTAACACGGGTACATCCCGGCCTGAAAGGTCACGAACATGAACAGGCCGAACTCGCGAGGCGTCCAGCCGAAGTCTGCGGCGAAGGCGCTGTACAGGCCCGCGACGTTGATGCGCAGGTGTGGTCGCGTGGCGGCGAAGTACGCGTCGATCTCCAGCGCCAGGCGCACGTGGTAGCCATCGGCCAGGCCGAGCTCGCACGCCAGGGCATGGCTCAAAGCGACGCGTTCGTCGGCGGTGGAGATGGGCCGACCAAAGCCGGCCATGCGCCCGCCCCCCTTGAGAAAGGCTTCTAGGTGATCGGCCAGGGTGACCCCGCCTTCCAGGATCTCGCGGGTCTTGAGGTAAAAGTCGACGGCGCGGAACTCGATGCCCCGCCCGTAGATGGCCGCTTCCGACAAGGCCTGGGCGGCGCACAGCGACAGCGTTGGCGTGCTGCGCGTGGTGCCGGCCAGGGCCGCGACGCGGTTGTTCCAAAGGCGCGAGTCCGGGTAGCTGGTCCACACCCAGACGGAGTTGAACAGGCGCAACTGCTCGGGCGGCACGTGGCGGCCGAAGATGCCGAAGGCGCACAGCGACAACCAGTCGAGGTCCTTGATGTGGCTCTTGTGCAGGTCGTGGCCTCGGAACACCGCGCGGCTGCCAGGAAAGGCCGCGCCCACCTTGGTCTGCAAGACATCGGCGTGGGCGTCCAGCACATGGGGGCCCCGTGTCATGCGACGCTCTCCTGTGCTGGGTTCACCAAGGGGTCGTCCTGCAGGTCGACGGGGGGGTAAGGAAAGCGCTTGAAGCCGTAGGTCGTTTGCTGCTCCAGCGCGTGTGCAGCGGTGCCGGGCAGCCGAAGCAACAGGTGCAGCATCTCGCCTTCCATGGGCGTGAAGCCCAGGTCCGCAAAGGCCGCTGCGGCCAGGCCGTTCATGGCCAGAGGCATGGCTGCAGCCGCCTCCAGGGCGCCGAGGTGCTCACGCAGCCAGCTCAAACGAGGGCCGACGCCCATGCCTGCCAAGGTCTGCAGCGCCTGGAGCACGATGCCCGGCGTGCTCACCCCGTGCGGGTCGAAACCGGCAGGGTGTTCGCGCTGTGGCCAGCCTGAGTCCGATGTGGCCAGCCACGGGGGCATGTCATGGGCGATCAGGCAGGCGATTTGGGCTTTGACCTGGGCGCCGGTTTCGCCAGCGGGTGTGGCATCCCATTGCAGCCAGGCGTCCATGGCCAGGCGCACATCGCGCGCGCCGCCGCTTTGCCCTGCACCCACGGCCAGCGCGGCGATCAGGCTGGCCGCAGCGTGTGAGCCGCCCACGCCACCACACATGGCGGCATGCACCATCGGGTCGCGAGGCCCAGGGTTGGCCAGCGCCAGCGCCAGGGCTTCGAGCAGGCGGGCCTGCGCGGGCGAGGGCGCCTGACCCTTGAACAAGAGGTAGAGCATGTCCACCCAGCTGGCGCGGCCCAGCATCTGGCCGTAGACGTCGTAGCCGTGGCAGTGGGCCGTGTGCGTCGCGAACGGGTTGTCAGCCTGTGCTTCTTCCCGCCAGATGCGGGTGTGCAGGGGCGATGTGGCACCGCTCATGCCGTGGCGCCCGCTTCGAGGGTCTGCATGCGCAGGTCCATGGGTGGCACTTCCTCGCCGTCGATGCGGACGTCCAGCAAGGTGGGGCCTGGGCGCTTGAGTATGGCGTTCATGTCCAGTGCATCGAAGTCTTCCGGGCCACGGATGATGTGGCCGGCCACCCCCATGGACCGCGCCATCGCGGCGTAGTCGACATCGGGCAGTTCGAAGGCCACGCGCTCGGCGCCGGCCAGCCGCTGGCCGTGCTTGACCATGCCCAAGGCGGCGTCGTTGAGGATCACGAAGATCACGGTCAGGCCTTCTTGCGCGGCCACGGTGATCTCCTGGCCGTTCATCAGGTAGCTGCCATCACCCGTGATGCAGACCACCGGGCAATTCGGCTTGGCCTGTGCGATGCCCACGGCGGCCCCGATGGCCCAGCCCATCGGCGCGAAGTCCATCAACACGCGCAGCCAGCCTGCGCGGTCCTGGCGGCGCTCGCCGCGCCAGGCGCTGCCCGCCGACTTGCCCTGATCCGACCCAGCGCCCGCACCAGCGGTCGGCACCAGGCCCAGTCGGCGGTTGTTGCGTGACTCGAGGTAGTGGATGGCCCAGGCCGTCGCGTTGCCGGCATCGGCCAGGAAGCGCGTGGTCGGGGGAAAGCGCTTGGACAGCTCCACCATCAGGCGCTGTGGCTTGATGGGGGTGGCCTGGCTTTGCACCTTCTCGGGCTCGCGCAGGGTCACGAACGCCCGAGAGCCAGTCTGGTTGTGCGATGCGCGCCATGGCATGCCCAGGGCCTCTTGCTCGATGTGCATCACGTCCAGCAGGCGCTCGAACACCGTGCGGATTCGGCCGCGCACGTGGTGGCGGGCCATGGGCGAGTGGCGCAAGTGCTCGTCGGTGGCGTCGATGTGCACCAGCTTGCGGTTGAGCACGCTGTTGCTCCAGGCGGCGCTGGTCCATTCGCGCAGGCTGGTGCCGATGGCCAACACCAGCTCGGTGTCGTCGTTGAGGGCCTCCCACGCCGAGCGGTGGCCCGCAAAGCCGAACACGCCCCGATACAGGCCGTGGTGGGGGTTGATGAGGCCCTTGGCATCCGGCGTGGTCACGAAGGGCGAGTTGGTCATCTCGGCGAAGTGGATGATGGCGTCGATGGCCTCACCGCAATCGCCCCCGATGATGAGCACCATCCTGCGGGTGCCCGGCAGCATGAGGAAGAGTTCGCGCATGGCCTCCTCGTCGAGCATGGAGGGGGTGCGCATCAGCTTTTGCAGGTGCTGGGGTGACAGGCGTTGTTCCACCGGCGCACGCAGGATGTCCAGCGGGATGCTCAGGTGGACGGGGCCGCGCGGTGTTTGCGTGGCACGCATCAAGGCCTGCACCAGCTTGGTCTCCAGCTGGTCCACATGGGAGACCAGCGTGTTGTAGCGCGTGCAGTGGCTGAACATGCCCACCGTGTTGATGCCAGTGCAGGACGACTCCTGCAGCGCGCCCTTGCCGAACACGGGCAAGGAGGGCTGGCCGGTGATGACCAGCATGGGCACGCCGTTGTCGTAGGCGCAGGCGACACCGGTGATGAGGTTGGTGGCGCCGGGCCCCGAGGTGGCCACACACACACCGATCTTGCCGGTCTCGCGGGCGTAGCCATCGGCCATGAAGGCGGCGCCGGCCTCGTGGCGGGCCACGACGGGCCGCAGGCCGCCGCGTTGCATGCTCTGGGCCATGGCGTTGTAGAGGGGTTCGATCGCGCCGCCTGGCACGCCGAAAACGTGGTCCACGCCAATCGCTTCAAGGTAGGCGACGATCAGGGACGCGGCGCCCATGGTGTGGGATGGGGACGCAGGTGGTGCTGCGAGTGGGGCTTTTACTGCGGACTGCATGACATGGTTCCTTGAATCTCATGCCCCCTGAGATTACACATTGAAACATTTAGAGCAGGCGCGAGGATGCCTCTCGCACAAGGGCCCGTCATCCCCCTTGTCACGGGCTCAACCGCGAATGAGGGGTGGTGGGCATGCGGTGATCTTTCGCGCGATGCACCCATGCGTGCTCACAGGTGCGCAGACGCGACAGTTTGAAAACAGCCCTCGGTGGAGAATGCGCGTGCCCGGCTGTCAGTGGCCGAACAAGCAATTGGGGAGTTTCTTGTTCTCAGCAAGGCGTCCATCGCAAGCCACAGCGTGGTTCGGCTCTGTGTTGTTGGCATGGGTTTGCAGCCTGGTGCTCGCAGGCCCGTCTCTGGCTGCCGAAGAAGAGGTCGGCAGCGCCAGCCTCGCCGTCGTCTACCCTGACATCGGCGAGCCCTACCGCAGCGTGTTCGGCGCCATCATCGAAGGCGTCGAGGACCGTACGCAAGGCAAGGTCACGGGCATCGCCATCCCGATGGGCGGCACGGCACCGACCATGTCCGACGAGCTGCGCAAGCGTGACGTGAAGGCGGTGATCGCCTTGGGTCGCAGTGGCCTGAAAGCCGCAGCCAGCCTGGACAAGCAGTTCATCGTGGTGGCAGGTGGCGTGCTGTCCGTGCCCGAATCCGAAGCGCAGGGCATGTTGGTGCAAAGCCTGGCCCCCGAGCCCGCTTTGCTGTTTGCCAAGCTCAAGGCCTTCGCGCCCTTCGTCAAGCGCGTGGTGGTGGTCCATGACCCCAGGCAGAACGACTGGTTGATTCACCTGGCGCGCGAGGCGGCCAAGGCGCAGTCGCTGGAGCTGCTGGCCCTGGAGGCAGACGACCTCAAGAGCGCGGTGCGGCGTTACCAGGAACTGCTCGGCACGCTCCATCCCAAGCGCGACGCCCTGTGGCTGCCTCAGGACTCCACCACGGTCGAGGACTCCACCGTGCTGCCCCTGGTGCTGCGCGAGTCCTGGCGGCAGAACCTGGTGGTCTTCTCCAGCAACGCGATGCATGTGCGCCGTGGCGTGCTGTTTTCGCTGTACCCCGACAACATCGAGATCGGGCGCTTCCTGGCCGGTGCCGCGTTGGCGTCGCTGCAGCCGGGAGGGCAGGCCCCTCGCGGCATCCAGGCGCTCAAGCAGCTGCTCACAGCGGCCAACACCCGCACGGCGGAGCACCTCGGGCTGGACCTGGGTGCTTCGAAGCAACGCATCCAACTGGTTTTCCCCGAGCAATGAGATGGGATGCGGGTTGTTATCGTTCGCCCGGGGCAGCGGCCACAGGTGTCGCTGGCACGCTGCGACAGGGAGTCATGCGCTTTGCAAACGCACAAAGAGGCCACACAATCGGCTCGGCGCAAAAAGACTGGAACAGTGGATGTCTCGTATCGTTCCCGTGACCTTGGCACCTCTTGGTGCCGCGCCGCGTGCCCCGTCGCTGAACCAGTTGATGCGGGCCGTGGCCTGCATGCTGCTTGGGCAGGCCCTCTCGACGCCCCTTGCCGTGCAAGCCCAAGCCCAGACTCAAGGGCAGGTGAGCAGGCCCTCTGTTGAAGAAGACGAGTTGGCCCTGTCCTTCGGTGACAAGGCCACGGTCAGCATTGCCACGGGTGCGCAGCAGCCCTTGCGCCGCGCACCTGCCGTGGCCACGGTCATCACTGCGCAGGACATCAAGGCCATGGGCGCCACGGACCTCACCGACGTGATGGAGACCGTGCCGGGCGTGCACGTCAGCCGCAGCCCGGTGGCCTACACGCCGCTGTTCCAGTTCCGGGGCATCAGCAGCGACTACAACCCACAGACACTGGTGCTTCAGAACGGCGTGCCGATGACGACCATGTTCATCGGCAACCGGGGCCTGTTCGGGTACGGCGTGCCGCTGGAGAACGTCGAGCGCATCGAGGTCATCCGCGGCCCGGGCTCGGCCTTGTATGGCGCAGATGCTTTTTCTGGCGTCATCAACATCATCACCAAGACGGCCGCCGACATCCAGGGCACCGAGGTGGGCGCACGCGGTGGCTCCTTCAACACCCAGGATGCCTGGGTGCTGCATGGCGGCAAGCTGGGCCCGATGGACGTGGCGGCTCATTTCCGGGCGGGGCGCACGGATGGGTTCAAGGAACAGGTCGCAGTGGACACCCAGAGCTACTTCGACAGCTTGACGGGTTCGTCGGCCAGCCTGGCCCCCGGCTCGGTCAACACAGGCAGCAAGGGACTGGATGCCGGCCTGGACCTCAGCCACCAGAACGTGCGTTGGCGTTTGGGCTACGTGCTGCGCGAAGGCGAGACGGGCGCAGGCGTGGCGCGTGCCCTGGACCCGGTGGGCCGAGGCAAGAGCGAGCGCATCCACTCCGATGTGTCCTGGAGCGGGATCGAGCTGGCCCGCGATTGGGACCTGGGGCTGAGCGCCAGCTACATGCATTACACGCAGCAGATCCCCCAGCCTTTGATGCTCTACCCACCTGGAGCTTTGGGTGGCACCTTCCCCAACGGCATGTTTGGTGGCCCCCACACCTGGGAGCGGCAGCTGCGCTTGTCGGCCGTGAGCACCTACACCGGGCTGGATGGCCATAACTTGCGGTTTGGCGTGGGGCACGACGACCTGGACCTCTACAAGACGCGGGAGTTCAAGAACTTCAACATCGTCGTGACGTCGATCTCAGGCACGCCGATGCCCCTTCCCGTCATTCGGGGCGACGGCTCGGTGGTGCAGGTGCCCGTTGGTGAATCCTTCCTCACCCCTCAACGCCGCAAGGTCGACTACGCCTACGTGCAGGACGAGTGGCGCTTTGCCCAGGACTGGGCGCTGACAGGCGGCGTTCGCCACGACCGTTACTCAGACAACGGCGACACCACCAACCCCCGGCTGGCCATGGTCTGGGACGCATCGGTGGACCTGACCGCCAAGCTGCTGTACGGCAAAGCCTTTCGCGCGCCGGCCCTGACCGAGCAGTACAGCATCAACAACCCGGTGGCCCAAGGCAACCCCGACCTGAAGCCGGAAACCATCGGCACCTGGGAAGCGGCCTTCGCCTGGCAGGCCCGCCCCGACACCGACGTGAACCTGAGCCTGTTTCACTACCGCATGAAGGGCATCATCCGCACCACGGACCAAGGCACGGGCGTGAGCGTGTGGAACAACGCGGGCACCCAGCATGGCAAGGGCATGGAGCTGGAGGCCGTGTGGCGGGCGACCAGCACCCTGCGTTTGCAAGGGCACTACGCCTGGCAGCGCTCGGTGGACGAAGCCACCGGCCATGACGCCGGCTTTGCGCCGCGCCACCACCTCTTCGGGCGCATGGACTGGAGCGTGGCCAATGGCTGGCAAGTGGGTGGGCAGGTCAACCGGGTGGCCGGCCGCAAGCGCGCGCTCGGCGACAGCCGCCCCGACGTGGCCGACTACACCACCGTGGACCTGACCCTGCGCAACGCCTCGATCAGCAAAGGCTGGGAGTTCGCGGCGTCCATCCGCAACCTCTTCTATGCGGACGCGCGCGAGCCCACCAGCGCGGGCGACAACATCCCTGGCGACCTGCCCCTGCCCAGGCGCTCGTTCTTCCTGCAGGCCACCTACAGCATGTGAAGCGGGGAGGGCCCAGGGCCCTCTACCCTCACATCGCTCACAGCAGGCTCATGCCCCCGTCCACCACGATCTCCTGGCCGACGATGTAAGACGCATCGTCACTGGCCAGGAACAAGGCGGTGCGCGCCACCTCATCGGTCTGCCCGAAGCGCTTGATGGGCGATTTCTGCTGCACGTCGGCCTGCACGGCCTGCGCCACCTCGTCGGGCATGCCGAACTTGTTCCACATGGGCGTGGCGATGGGGCCCGGGCTGATGGCGTTGACGCGGATGCCGCGCGGGATCAGCTCCAGGCCCAGGGTCTGCACCATGGAGCGCAGGGCGGCCTTGCACGCGGCGTAGACGCTGAAGTTGGGCGAGCCCATCTGGTTGGAGATCGAGGTCATCACGATCACGCTGGCGCCGGCTGACAGCAAAGGCAAGGCCTTTTGAATCGTGAAGAACACGCCCTTGAAGTTGACCGATGCCAGCTCGTCGAACTGCGCTTCGGACACGTGCTCGAAGGGCGCCGGGCCTGCGATGGCGGCATTGACCAGCAGCACATCGATGCCGCCCCATTGGGCTTGCAGCGTGGCCATGCAGTCCTGGATCTCGCCGACCTTGCCGGCGTCGCACTTGAAGGTGAGCACCTGGCCGCCCAGGTCGGTTTGCGCCTGCTTGAGCGCCTCGGTGTTGCGGCCGGTGATGGCCACCTGCGCGCCTTGCGCCGCAAAGAGCTTCGCCGTGGCCAGCCCGATGCCGCTGTTGCCGCCTGTGATCAGGGCCTTCTTGCCATCGAGTCTGCGCCGCATGCTGAATTCCTTCGTACTGCTTAAGTGAGGCTTCGCATGTTAGGGAAGGGGCGCTGTCTCAGGGGCGCGCTGGTCCACTTGACTCGGGGGCTGGAGGGCGTGGTGTCACTTGAACGCGGGGGCGGTCTTGTGGTGGATTGCACGGGGTGGGGGTATTGGGTCTTGTTGTGGCTGTACCTGCGTTGCGCTCAGCAGCAGGCTGCTGGCCACTATGATCGACGCAGCAGCCAACGATGGACGATTTGTGCCAATGTTTCAACCAAGCGATCAAAAGGCCAGCGAAGCCCGCAAACATGACGAAAAAAATCATCATCATTGCCGGGCCAAATGGGGCGGGTAAAACGACCTTTGCCCGCTCATTCCTGCCGCAAGAGGCGCAATGCCCGCGCTTCATCAATGCAGACTTGATCGCAGCAGGTCTTTCGCCTTTTGCGCCGGAAGCTGCCGCACTCAAAGCTGGCCGGCTGATGCTTGCCGAGATCGACGACTGCGTTCGCAAGGGCGAGAGCTTTGCTTTCGAGACAACACTGGCCGGGTTGGCCTACGTGGGGCGTGTTCGTGCATGGCGACAGGCCGGCTACCACGTCAGCCTCTTCTTCTTGCATTTGCCCGATGCAGAGACAGCCATTGCCCGCGTGGCAGAGCGGGTGCGCCAAGGAGGGCATCACATTGACGATTCGGTGATTCGCCGCCGATTTTCGGCCGGAAGGCGCAATCTTGAGCAAGCCTACAAGCAGGCGGTGGACACTTGGGCAGAATATGACAAC
Organism: Aquabacterium parvum; assembly: GCF_001447195.1. Taxonomy (GTDB): domain Bacteria; phylum Pseudomonadota; class Gammaproteobacteria; order Burkholderiales; family Burkholderiaceae_C; genus Aquabacterium; species Aquabacterium parvum. The sequence continues at coordinate 54,025 of NZ_LFRI01000330.1, forward strand.
GTTGGAGAGGAGCCGACCCTCCTGCAATGGGGAGAAAACCGATGAACGCCAACGACCTTTCCAATGCCAAAGACCCTGACCTGCGTGCATCCTTGGATGCCTTGCGGCGGGCCGCAAAACAGGCACGCAAGACGGCCATTCAGACCGACACGAATCTCGTGATCGTCAAAGACGGACAGCTCAAACGCATCTCGGCAGATGAGCTTCGCCAGCAGGCAGAGGCCGACGACGCGCCGACGAAGTGATCTGAACCGATCCCCGCAGCCAAACGCTCGCGGTTGTCGCATTTCCAGCGCGATGCTGTGGAGCGTGTGGCGTTGCTCAGCTCAGGGTGTGAGCCGCTGATTCGTCCAGCTCCGCCCCAAACACCTCGCCCAAATCCACCCGCGCCGCCAGCTTGGCGCACAGCAAAAACGTGCCCACGAACTTGCGCTGCAGCAGCAACACGTCGGCCGGTGGTGGCTGGCCGTAGCCGGTTTCCAGAAACTGCGCCTGCCCCTGCTCGAACACCTCTTTGACCAGGCGCGAGGTGCCGAAGTCGTACAGGCCCGTGGCTCGCAGCGGCTCGCCCACGGCCAGCAGCAGCTGCACCACGCCGGCTTGCTGCGCCGAGGTGTCGCTGGCGTGCACCAGGCCCAGGGCCAGCGCGGCATTGAGCGTGCGCTGCCGGTGGGCTTGCCGCAAGGCGCGGCCCAGCTCGCGCACCTGCTCGACGCGCTCGGCGCTCACCGCCTGCGCGGCGCCGAAGTCGAGCAGGCCGATGCGGCCGGTGGCCGGGTCGAACAGGTAGTTGCCGAAGTTCGGGTCGGTCTGCACCAGGCGCATGCCGAAGAACTCTTTGACGGCCAGCCGGCACAGCGAGGCGGCCACGCGGTCGCGCTGGGCTTGCGGCACGCCGGGCTGCAGCAGCGAGCCCACGGGCTGGCCCGGCGCAAACGCCATCGCCAGGATGTGGGCGGTGCTGTGCTCGGTGTGCACGCGGGGCACGAAGAGGTCGGGCAGGTCATGCACTTGGCCCAGCAACTCGCGGTAAGCGGTGGCGGCGCGGGCCTCGGCGGTGTAGTCGGTCTCGGCATGCAGTTGCGCGCGCAGTTGCGCCAGCAGGCCGTCCATCTCGACGCCGGGCGGGGTCAGGCCGGGCACGCGCAGCAGCAGGGCCAGGTTCGCCACGTCGCTGTCGATGCTGGCGCGCACGCCGGGGTACTGCACCTTCAGGGCCAGCACCTCGCCCTCGTGGGTTTCGGCGCGGTGCACCTGGCCGATGGACGCGGCCGCGATCGGCGCGAAGCTGAACTGCTTGAAGCGCCGGTGCCAGCCGTTGCCGTACTCGCGCTCGAGCACCTCGGCCAGCTGGGTGGCGGGCATGGCGTAAGCTTGGTCGCGCAGGCGGGCCAGCAGGTCGGCAAAGGGGGCGGGCAGCACGCCCTGGCCGTCCATCGACAGCATCTGGCCCACCTTCATGACCGCGCCGCGCATCTGCGCCAGGCGCTCGGTCAGCCGGTGGGCGTTGCCCGGCGTCAAAAAGCTGCCGGCCCACGAAGGTCGCTCGCCCCGCACGAGTTGGCCCGCGCCGGTGGCGACCGCACCCGCCAGCAGCTCACCGGCCAGCCGCCCCAGGTGCAGGCTGCGCGAGAGCCGGCCCTCGGGCACCGAGGCCTGACGGGGCAGGGCGGCGGCGGGGGGCTCAGCGCTGGGTGGGGTGTGCGGGGGCACGGGTGGCCTCGGCGGGGGCGTCAGCCGGGCGCGCGGCGGTGGGGGCGGCCGGGGCCGCGCAGGCCGAAGCGGGGCCCACGAGGCGGTCGCCCTCCCAGCGCTGGCCACACCAGCCCACCCGAGTTCGACACCAAAATGCCGATTTCGCATTTTTGGTGAAGCCATTTCCATGTGAATCAACGACTTATGCACATTTTTGCGGAAGTTTTGTGGTGGCAACTGCATGAATGCTTTGTAGTGGCGCAATTGGGGTGTTGCGCTATACTTGCGGCATGTTCATCAAGCTCACCCGCTCCAAAA
>NZ_LFRI01000331.1 GCF_001447195.1 Aquabacterium parvum
ATGGCCCCCTGCAACATGGGTTGCGTGATGTGTGACCTGTTCACACGGGGGAGCGGGGGAGTCCCCCGGCCAGGAAGGGGGGGGTATGTCGCCACCCGACCTTGAAAAGGAAAGCCCCGAGTCCTGGTCAGAGGAGGTCGGGGCTGATGGAATCGAGACGCTACCCAGGCGGGTTGATCGGTACGGTAAGGCAAAGAGTCGTGCGCTCGATGTAGCGCAGTTTATCGGCGACCACGTTGAAGGTCAAGAAACGCTTCACCAGCGGCTCACCAC
>NZ_LFRI01000332.1 GCF_001447195.1 Aquabacterium parvum
CCAGCTTCAGGTGCTGAAGCTCAAGGCCCTGAGCCACGGTGCCAACATGGGCCGGCTGGTCGATCAGGCCATTGATCAAGGCCAGCTCACCGAGCTGCGCCAGATGTGCGCCAAGGTGCATCCCTCGCTGATCGAGAGCCTCGATCAAGTGACGAACCTGCTCGACATGAGCAAGCGCGAGTTCATCGAGGCTGCTGTGTCTGATGCGCTGGCCCGCGCCGAGGAAGCTATCGAGCGTTCCGGTGCCCTGGATCAAGGGAGCCTGTGATGCTC
>NZ_LFRI01000333.1 GCF_001447195.1 Aquabacterium parvum
TTGACGCAATCAAGATGTTGCTGGCGGCACGGTGCGCCCAACCCTTTACGAATGGACGCTTTCCACCAGCAACGCTGATTTCGACTCTACGAATTTTTAAAGAACAAACAGCTTTTCAGCTGTAGACCTCAACACCAGCCGGAACACTTCCCGTATGGCGCTCAGGTCTACAACCCCAAGCTCAAGAGCAAGATGATCACCATGTGAATGGTGGAGGATGACGGGATCGAACCGACGACCCCCTGCTTGCAAAGCAGGTGCTCTCCCAGCTGAGCTAATCCCCCAGTGTGCTTGACCAGGTTGGTGGGTCTGGTTGGATTCGAACCAACGACCCCCGCCTTATCAAGACGGTGCTCTAACCGACTGAGCTACAGACCCAACTGTATTCACTCTTGCTCTTTGCTCAATCAACAACCGATAAGTGTGGGTGCCTGATTCTTCGAAGCACGCTTCTTTTGATGACTTCCATCTCTTGATCCACCCGAAGATGATTCAAGGACTTCAGTGTTTTCCAGAAAGGAGGTGATCCAGCCGCACCTTCCGATACGGCTACCTTGTTACGACTTCACCCCAGTCACGAACCCTGCCGTGGTAATCGCCCTCCTTGCGGTTAGGCTAACTACTTCTGGCAGAACC
>NZ_LFRI01000334.1 GCF_001447195.1 Aquabacterium parvum
GTTCCGGTGCCCTGGATCAAGGGAGCCTGTGATGCTCACGCTGACCGGCACCATTCGAGCAGTCACCACCCTGGGTGGTGGCGTCAACAAGAAGACCGGCGAGGTGATCCCCACCCGCCCGGTTCTCCAGATCGAGTGCCTCGATAACCGTGGCCTCGTTCAACTCTTCACCCTCACAGTTCCGGACACCAAGCCTTTCGAGGGCCGAGTGGGTGAGCAGGTGTCCGTGCCGGTGCGTGCGTGGGCTCCTGGCGCGTCGGTGAGCCTCGCCTA
>NZ_LFRI01000335.1 GCF_001447195.1 Aquabacterium parvum
CGGCATCGACGCCCGGCATGCTCACGGTTTGCAGCCAGCGAAGCGTGCCCAGCTTGGAGTCGGCATCGCACAGGCGGTTGAAGACCATCACACGAATGGCCTGCTCAATGGGGGTGGTGTAACGGGCGCGTCGGAAAACGGCCGCCAGGGCATCGAAGCCCAGCTCACGCCAGAGTTGATCAAGGGCCCATACATCGCCCAAGGCCAGGGCAGACTCAAAGCGAACCTGGGGCGTGGCGATGTCCACGCCACTGCGGCCCTTGGCACGCAGCA
>NZ_LFRI01000336.1 GCF_001447195.1 Aquabacterium parvum
GGGGATCACCTCGCCGGTCTTCTTGTTGACGCCACCACCCAGGGTGGTGACTGCTCGAATGGTGCCGGTCAGCGTGAGCATCACAGGCTCCCTTGATCCAGGGCACCGGAACGCTCGATAGCTTCCTCGGCGCGGGACAGCGCATCAGACACAGCAGCCTCGATGAACTCGCGCTTGCTCATGTCGAGCAGGTTCGTCACTTGATCGAGGCGCTCGATCAGCGAGGGATGCACCTTGGCGCACATCTGGCGCAGCTCGGTGAGCTGGCCTTGA
>NZ_LFRI01000337.1 GCF_001447195.1 Aquabacterium parvum
AGGCCAGCTCACCGAGCTGCGCCAGATGTGCGCCAAGGTGCATCCCTCGCTGATCGAGCGCCTCGATCAAGTGACGAACCTGCTCGACATGAGCAAGCGCGAGTTCATCGAGGCTGCTGTGTCTGATGCGCTGGCCAGCGCCGAGGAAGCTATCGAGCGTTCCGGTGCCCTGGATCAAGGGAGCCTGTGATGCTCACGCTGACCGGCACCATTCGAGCAGTCACCACCCTGGGTGGTGGCGTCAACAAGAAGACCGGCGAGGTGATCCCCACC
>NZ_LFRI01000338.1 GCF_001447195.1 Aquabacterium parvum
GTTAGGCCCTCGCGTAAATGCGCCGCGTGCGCGGGCCAAGCGAGCCACCTCCTCGGTGGCTACATGCAGCCTAGCTTTCGTTTATTGGTTCGCGCAAGGTCTCGTGGCATGCTTGCATTCAAGCTGGCATCAGCCAAGCATTCAACACACAAGGGTTTCATGCCAAGTCAGCCGCATGCCACCATCGGCCTAACTGTGCGTTGCAGGGGACGCCTCCACCAGTGCTCGCTTCGGCCATGCCAAGCGGGCGCCCCTGAACTTGGGCGTTAGGCCCTCGCG
>NZ_LFRI01000339.1 GCF_001447195.1 Aquabacterium parvum
GGGTAGAACTTCTTGTCTCGGTAGCTGCTGTCGTCGATGTCCAGGATGTATGTGATGGCTGCAGCCTCCAAAGACCAGTAGCCTGGGAAATAGCTGGACTTGTGGCGGTCGTGATAAGGCTCTCGGCGACTGGCTTCGTACCACTCATCCAGGTACTGGCCCATTAACGCTGCGCGTTTGTCAGGCTTGGCAGCGAAGATCTTCTTGGTCTTGCGGTACGGAAGCTGACGTGTGTAAACGGCCGAACCCGGACGACCTGGCAGGTACGGCGCGACCAAGTCTTCCAGCAAGGCATCTTGGTCGTCGTTTTC
>NZ_LFRI01000340.1 GCF_001447195.1 Aquabacterium parvum
GTAATGGAGTGGTGGGACTCACGTCCTGGGTTCGTCTCAACAGTATGGCGGCGCGAGAGGATGGTTGTCATTGTTCGCCCCGGCCATCCTTGGGCTGCCGAGTCGACCATTCCACTTAAGTGGTTAAAATCCCAGAACTTGCTTGGAGGCGAAGCGGCTACCGGAACTGGGCGCCTACTACAACAATATGCCGGTGCCGACTCGGCAGAGTTCACAGTGGGTATGCAGTTAGGTAGCACCGAGGCGGTCAAACACGCGGTCCACGCAGGGCTAGGAATCTCGCTTGTGATGGAAAGCGCGGTCAAGCATGAACAGGCAAGCGGATGGTTACATGCAATTCCGATTGAAGAAGATGTTTACAAAGATCTTTATCTCGTACATCGCTCAGAAACTTCGTTAAGCGGTCCGGTGGCAAGCCTTGCAGATTTGATTCTCCATTCTCCGGATTTAGGCTCAATAGAATATAAATAGCAAAACGAATGTCTGCTTCTGGCCGAGAGCAGTCACAGGCTGAGGTGGCCGCGACCGTCGGCTACCGCTGCACACTGGACGCTCGTTTATCTCGGCCGATCAAGTGCGGGACGTAGCGTGACCAAGCTGTGGGACCCGCAGGGCAAATTGACCAGTATCACCAGACCTCACCGGTCTGCTCGAAACGCAAGTGACTTCATCCAAGAGCGCGATCCCAACACCCCTCGAAGAAGCCCCGGAACATACACATCCGCATCCAGCGCCGGCACATACAAGCCCTGCCCAGATGGTGAGATCACTATCTCGCGAAGATCGCTTGGACGAGCGTGCTCCATGCCCTGGATATCACGCGGCCGGAACTGCAAGTACAAGCCACTGCTCAACTGCACCACGACCATCCCAATTCGACGGTCGTACTTCGCAGACACAGCCCTAACGGCCTTGGCCATGCTCTGCAAAGCCCGCTTGTTTGCTGCGTGAAACTCGTTGGCACTGATCATCTTCGACAACCCTCCACCACAGCGTGTAGTGCCCCGAAAGACCTGAACCCGCACCGAGGTTGTCAGACTAGATGGCAACGTTGCTATCGTCAATGCTCCAGCATCTCAGCAGCGCATAGGCAACTTCGCGCCGGGCGCCCCCTTCGGTTGTCTCGTCGTGATGGTTACGGACTCTATTCCTGGCCAGACAACGCACCACCGCGCCATCCACAGCGTTTTACGGACTTTCCAAGTCAGTTGACACGTGACCCTTGAGCTGCTCCAAAGGGGAGTCAGGGCCGATTTGAGTTACGGACTCTATTCCGTCGAACCACGACGCCCGGGTCCAGGTGCTCCGGCTCACCGTAGCGATGGAGCGGTCAGATGCAGAGATCGTGGCCGCTGCCGAACAGCTCGGCGACCTGTGCCGTCTTGCCGCAGCGGCGGTGCGCGGCTCCCGTGTTGACCCGACAACCCGTGCAGCCATTCAACTGATCGGGGACATGGCGGTGCGGATTCGCGCTGGATTGGAGAGCATGCAGTAGGCTTGTCGTGCTCACCGAAGTCGTGAATTTCCTTGCGTTGCCGTGCCCAACGGCGGACACGACACGTACTTTATCTATCAAGCGCGCTCGTACGACGGGACGTAGATCAAGCTCCCGCGCCGCAACCAGTTCCAGAACGCGGAAGGCCACCGAGGGCGACTCAAGCAAGGCACGCGTGAAGACCAGAGGACACTGGCCCCACTTTATGCACATAGTCGACAAAGTTTGGCGGGCTTATAACAACCGGTGTTATCACAGAAAGTTGGCCTTATCCCGGCATGCTCCCAGGTGACGACGCTCTCCCCATTGCGGCGTATGACAACTTGGATCAGGTGCCGGCTTGGCGGTCGCCCTCCGGCCAACGGACCTCGCGCGAGATCCGCGAGGTGTGGCGCTGCAGGTCCGCAGGCGGCCACAGCGTGGTGCCTGCCGACACGGCGGGCGAAAGGTTCGACTGCGGAATGGTGCCGGACCACGAAGCACCGATCGAGGAGGAGCTCATCCTGCGCGTCGCCTTCGTGGCCGACGGGTTCATCGTTGCGTAGAAATCACTTCACGTTGTCGGCGTGGCCGCAACGCCGGCCCGTATGTGCGGGCTCAATTCTTCCGCCCATGTTGCGTAACCGGCCGAACTCGGGTGGATGCCGTCCACAGCCAGGCCCACACTCGTCGTCGATTCTGGATGCCAGTGCATGAGGCGATGTCCCTGCGCGGGCAGCATGCCGGCCAGCGACTGGTTCATCTGGTGTGCCCAACGGCCCATGAACCAACGCAGCGGTTGGGGCAGCGCCGGGCAGGCATGCATCGGCGGCACGGCAGTGTGAACCAGCAAAGCCGGCTCGAAGCGGTGATCGATCAGCTCAGCTAGCCGGTTCTGCCAGCGCGCCCACAAAGGTGGACTGAGCAGAGCTGTCGCATCGTTGGCGCCGATCGAGAGCACCACGACATCGAAGCGTGCGGGAGGGGCGTCTTCCAGTAGCTGAAGCAAGCCCGGCGAATTCAGTCCGTTGGCCGCCAAGACACACCACTGCACTGTGTGATGCTGACCCAGACAGCGAACCAATTGGCCGCAGAGTGCTTGACTCTGCGTCGGCGCTCCAACACCCGCAGCACCCGAATCGCCGGCCACCAATAGGCGCAAAAGCGGGCCATGCCCGGAAATTCCGGCCCGCCGGCCCGGCGGCTCCGGCAGGCGCGGCGTGACTCGCCGCACATACAGCGCTTGCAGCCACAGCACCGGTGACAGCAGGCTTATCAGTACAAGGCGCTTCCAAGGAGAAGCCCACGGCACAAAGCTACTGAGAAACTTTGTTTTGGGCTGGTGCAGCATATCAACCCTCGTCTATCGGAAATTCATGCCCTCGCGGCCACGGTGCGGGGCGCGTCACAGTTAGGGCGCGTTCAACTCCCACGACGAACTCGCAGAGTGAATGCAGCGATTAAGTACAGCGTACTCATGCTTTCAGACCACGCGCCGTTATCCGCATGCGGTTTGTTGGTAGGACAACAACTCGCGCCGTGGTCCCCGCTCATCAAAGGTGGGGCTGTGAACCGCACCGGCACCCGGGGCGGTTCACTTTGCCGGACGCATACGCGCGTTGGCTGTAATCGTGGGGTTAAACGGCCGTGGGTTGCGCGGTATGTGGTTGTCGATGTTGGAGTTGTAGAAGAGCCTGTCTTGCGTGCCGCCGCTCTGCCCCATCATCTGCGTGCCCTTCGCTGCCGCGACAGACCTTAGAGGAGCACCGCCATGAGCCCGAGAACACCGCCCGCCCGAGCGAGGGCTGCAGCCGCCCATGACGCGCATCGGCGAAGACATCAGCAAGGGGCTGGACGTTGCCGGCACGAGTCTTTCGGGCATCGCTACATCTCCGGCAAATGGGCCCGCCACTGCAGCAGCAGAGTTGCGCCCATATCTGGGTGGTGAGTTTGTTGTTTTCGCCGGTGCGACGCAAATGACGGAAATGTAATGGCCCGGTCGGGCTGCCGTCGCAGCGCGATTCCTATAGTGAGATCCATGACGTCCGGAAACGGCGTTTGGGCCGTAGCCTCAAGGCGGCTATGGCGCTGATTCAGCTTGAAGGAGTACATCATGTCGCGCATCAATCTTTCCACCGCCATCGTCGCCGCAGTCCTCACGATCACAACTGCGCCGACTTTCGCAAGCAACGGCTTCACGCCGTCCAACGACGATTCCGGCGGCGAATACCATGCCATGCCCGGCGGCAAGACACGAGCCGAGGTCATCGCGGAACTCGAAGCGGCCCGACGGGATGGCACCCTTGCGAAGATGAGCCGCAACCAGTCCTACGTTCCGGGCTATGACATGCCCACGAGGTCAGTCGGCACGAAGCGGACGAAGGAATCCTCCAACGTCAACATTTCGGGAAGCGGTGAACTTGAGGTTGCCCCCGAAAAGTGGAGTTCTTAGCTCATGACCACAATGCTGGAAAGGAGCGAAGAAATGGTCGACAAGCAGGTACGTGGCAAGTACACCCTGGAGTACAAACTGGAGGCTGTCAGGCAGGTCAAGG
>NZ_LFRI01000341.1 GCF_001447195.1 Aquabacterium parvum
GTCACCGGCAACTACAAGGCCACCACGCCTGAGGACACCCCTGTGTCCGGCACTGTCAAGGCCAAGGATGCTGACGGCGATGCGCTGACCTTCGCCAAGGGCAGCAACCCAGCTCACGGCACCGTTGTCGTCAACGCCGACGGCACCTGGACTTACACCCCGTCCAAGGACTACAACGGCTCGGACTCGTTCACCATCACCGTTTCCGACGGCAAGGGCGGCACCGCCACCTCCACGGTTTTTATCGGTGTCACACCGGTCAACGACCCCCCGAAGTTCGACGACCCGAGCAACCCGAACTACGACCCGGTCACCGGCAACTACAAGGCCACCACGCCTGAAGACACCCCTGTGTCCGGCACTGTCAAGGCCAAGGATGCTGACGGCGATGCGCTGACCTTCGCCAAGGGCAGCAACCCAGCTCACGGCACCGTTGTCGTCAACGCCGACGGCACCTGGACTTACACCCCGTCCAAGGACTACAACGGCTCGGACTCGTTCACCATCACCGTCAGTGATGGCAAGGGTGGCACCGCCACCTCCACCGTCAACATCGGTGTCACACCGGTCAACGATCCACCCAAGTTCGACGATCCGTCGAACCCCAACTACGACCCGGTCACCGGCAACTACAAGGCCACCACGCCTGAGGACACCCCTGTGTCCGGCGCTGTCAAGGCCAAGGATGCTGACGGCGATGCGCTGACCTTCGCCAAGGGCAGCAATCCAGCTCACGGCACCGTTGTCGTCAACGCCGACGGCACCTGGACTTACACCCCGTCCAAGGACTACAACGGCTCTGATTCGTTCACCATCACCGTCAGTGACGGCAAGGGTGGCACCGCCACCTCCACCGTCAACATCGGTGTCACGCCGGTCAACGACCCACCCAAGTTCGACGATCCGAGCAACCCCAACTACGACCCCGTCACCGGCAACTACAAGGCCACCACGCCTGAGGACACCCCTGTGTCCGGCACTGTCAAGGCCAAGGATGCTGACGGCGATGCGCTGACCTTCGCCAAGGGCAGCAACCCAGCTCACGGCACCGTTGTCGTCAACGCCGACGGCACCTGGACTTACACCCCGTCCAAGGACTACAACGGCTCTGATTCGTTCACCGTCACCGTTTCCGACGGCAAGGGTGGTACCGCCACCTCCACCGTCAACATCGGCGTCACGCCGGTCAACGACGCCCCCATCATCAGCGCAGCAGGCTCCGCCTCCATCGACGAAGCCAACCTGATTTCGGCCACCGCCGGCACCAGCACCACGGGCAAGCTGGCCATCTCCGACGTCGACTCCACGCGCTTCGACATCCAGCTCAGCGCCCCCGCAGGCAACTGGACATCCAAAGGCGTTGCGATCACCTGGAGCGGTGGCAGTGCAGGCTCGCCCCTGGTCGGCTCTGCCGGCGGCAAGGAAGTGGTCCGTGTCGCCATCGACGACCAGGGCCAGTACAAGGTGACCCTGTCGCAATCGATCGACCACCCCACCGCGAGCGGCGCCAACACCTCCACCCTGTCGTTCGGCGTCAAGGTGGGCGACGGCACCAGCACCGCATCGACCTCGCTGAACGTCAACGTGCTCGACGACGTGCCGAACACCACCACCAGCACCGAGCACGTCGCGGTCCAGCATGACGTCATCCGAGTGCAGGGCCTGCAGGTCAGCTTCGCCAACGACACCTACGCGAACGGCACAAGCACCGTCAGCCGCACCAACACCGACGCCGACGCCGGCATCGACCGCCTGCGCTGGGGCTCTGGTGTGACCACCGGCCAGCAATCGGGCTACGACCTGGTCGACAACAGCACGCTGTCCTCATCCAGCGGCACCGTGGTCGAAGCCAGCCAGGTCTTCAAGCTGGCCGACTTCACCCACAGCAACTACGGCATCTACAGCAACTCGTCGACCCTGACGGGCACCGACATCAACATGTCCCTGGTGGTCAACATCAATGGCGTCGCGACCACGGTGACCTTCAAGACCAAGCTCACCCACACCGAGACCGCCAACTCCAACGACGCCGCCGCATCGGCCGACATCATCACCCTGCAATCGCAGACCGCCACGGTCACGGTGGACGGCACGCAGTACAAGATCAACCTGCTCGGCTTCCAGGACGCCAGCGGCCAACTCGTCAACACCATCTACACCAACGAGCAAGCCTCCAACACCTTTGGCATCTACGGCAGCATCGTGTCGGCCGACGCCTTGCCCACCGTGCAAGGCAAGCTCGACACATCGGACGTCAGCGCCGACGGCATCAGCCAGGTGATCTGGGACACCGTGAGCAGCCCCTACGGCACCTTCGTGGGCAAGTCCGATGGCAGCTACACCTTCGAGGTCAACCGCGCCACACGCGACCAGCTCGATCCGGGCGAAACACGCACCCAGAAGGTCACCTACACGCTGGTCGACGGCGATGGTGACCGCGTCACCGGCGAGCTGAACATCGCGATGGACGGCTACAACCACATCGAAGGCACCAACAGCGCCAACACACTCACCGGCACCACCGGCAACGACCACATCGATGGCATGGCCGGCAACGACACCCTCTCGGGCGGCGGCGGCCAGGACATCCTGTTGGGCGGCAAAGGCGACGACCGCCTCACTGGCGGCGATGGCTCCGACGTGTTCGCCTGGCACCTGGGCGACGCCGGCGCCAAGGGGCAACCTGCTGTCGATGTCATCACCGACTTCAACACGGCCGCAGCCTCGAACAACGGCGACGTGCTGGACCTGCGCGACTTGCTGCAAGGCGAGACCCACGACAACCTGCTGCAGTACCTGGACTTCGACACCACCTCCACACCGGGCAGCACCCACATCCGCATCAGCACCACCGGCGCGTTCACCGACACGGCCAGTGACTCGGGCGCCGAAGATCAGCGCATCACGCTGTCCAACGTCGACCTGCGTGCCTCGCTGGGCCTCGATGCCCAGGCCAGCGATCACCAGATCATCAACGAGCTGATGCAGCGGGGCAAGCTGCTGGTGGACCAGGGTTGAGCCAAGGGGCTTCGGCCCCGGTGCAAGCCACGCGGCCCGCCAGCAGCCCAAAGCAAAACACCGCCTTCATGGCGGTGTTTTTTTGTTTGCGCGACGGCCAGGCCAACTAGCGCGGCAAGGCAGGCCGCCCTGGATCACCGCCCGTCAGGTCGGCATGCGCACCGCTGGCCCCGTGACACCGTCCATGCCACCCTGGCGCAGCGCCAGCAAATCGGCCGGATCGCTCACGCCTTCCGCATACACCTGCAGGCCCAGGCCATGCAGCATGTTGACGGTGCCCGACACAAAGGCCGCGCGAGCCGGCTCGGTGGCCACGCCCTGCACCACCGACGCATCCAGCTTGACGTAGTCCAGCCCGGCCTCGAACAGAGAATCGATGCGCGTCAGGCGCTCGCCCGCGTGCTCCAGGCCGATGCGCACGCCCAGCGGACGCAGCTGCTTGCACAGCTCGCGCACCAGCTCGAAACGCTCCACCGCCGCGATCTCGGCCACCTCCAGCCACAACAGACGCGCCGCTTGCGGCCGCGCGGAGATGCGCGCACGCAACCTCGGCACAAATCCGCTGTCCATCAGCGAGGCAGGTGACAGGTTCACGCCGCGCGGCTGCAGGTCGTCGAGGATCTGGTCCAGCGCCTGGGCCACAGCCACCTCATCGATGCGCGAGATCAAGCCCGTGCGCATCGCCATCGGGAGCCAATTGGCGGCCGACTCGAAAGCGCCGCCCGGCTCGAGTTGCAAGCGCATCGGGCACTCGTGGTGCACCAGCCTGAGCTGGCGGTCCACCACCGGGTACTTGACCAGTTGCACCCGCCCTTGCCTGAGCGCCTCGTCGATGCGACGGCGCCATTCGTCCTCACCCAGCACCACCGCTTCGGCGCCATGGCTGTCAGCCATTTCAACCGAGAAAGCACCTCGGCTCTCCGCCAGGGCCAGCGCCGAGTCGGCAGAAGCCAGCACGGCCTGCAAGGCATCCCCGCGGCGCCATGGCGTGCCGCCGATCACCACCGTCGCGGCCACGCCCTGCTCGGAAAAGGCCCTGCGCAAGGCATCGGCGTAATGCTGGGGCTCAGGCAGAGGCACCTCGCCACCCACCAGACAAATGGCGAAGTCGCCGCCATTGAGCCGCCCGATGGCCGCACCAGACACCCCAACGGAGACTTCGCGCAACACCTCCGCCAGCCTTTGCAACAGCACGTCCGTCTGGCGGTGGCCAAGCAAACGGTTGACGCCAGCCAGGTCGATCACCCGCACCAGGTGGATGACGCCCAGGCCGGAGCCTTCCTCGCGAGTGAGGGCCGCGCTCAACTGGGCCATGAAATGCCGCCGCTGGGACAAGCCTGTCAGCGGATCGCAATGGGCCTGCTGACGCAGCTGCTCGACTTGTTGCGACTGCTCGTCGAACACCGACTTGAGCCGCATCACCACCGCGTTCATGGCCTGGCTCAAGCGAGCCAGCTCAGGCACGCGAGGCTCTTCGACCGTGACAAACCGGCGCTCCATCAGGGCCTGGGCCTGGCTCACCGTGGCCTCCAGCGGCCGGCGGATGCCATTGACCCCGAAGGTGGCCACCAGACAAGACAGCGCACCGAGCGCAGCCAGCCAGCCAGCGGTCTTGAGCGAGCCCTGCCAAAGCTGCGCATGGGCAAACGCCGAGTGACTGACCACCTCAACCGATCCCACCGCACGCCAGCCATCCGATACCTGCGCAATGCCGGCCACAGATTCCACCGGCACCAGGCGCACAAACCAGGCCGGCGCCTGCTCGCGCGCGGCCGCCGGGTCAGCCTGGTGGTCAAACAGCTCGCGCCCCGCCGCGTCCTTGAGCGTGATGCGCTGATAAAAGCCCGTGTCGAACATGGCCGCCACGGTCAACTCCATGCCGGTGCGATCGCCGCGCTGTTGCGACAGGTTCAGGGCCAAAGACTGGGCGTTGTCGGCATTCTTCAGGCGCAGCTGCGTCTCCAGGTAACCCCGGGACGAAACCATCCAGACCACGAAGCTGCCGATGAAAGCCATCAACAGCGTCGTCAGCAACAGCAACCAGATTTGTCGAATCAAGGACATGTTGTCATCTCTTTCGTGGCGGCGTCACCACCACCCCTCGGCTTTCGCCTTGGCCAGCACCTCGCGCCAACGAGACAGCCGGGCCACGGGGTCTCCCGCACTGGCTCCCGTCACACCTTGCCACAAACCTTCCGCGTTGAAGCTGAAAACAGGGGCCAGATCCGGGCGCCTCGAAGCTGGGCGGATGTCCGTGATCAGGTTGTCCAGGATCAGGGGCTCGGCGTCGGGCTGCGGGTAATAAGCCAGCACCATGTGCGCCTGGATGCTGCCGGCCAGCTGCGCCCGCACGTAAACCAGTCGCATCTTCACACCTGGCACGCCCGAGGCAAGCAAGGAGAAATACTTGGCGATGGCGTAATCCTCGCAGTCGGCCTGCCCTCGCGCCAAGGATTCCAGGGGCGAGGCCCAGTAATCGACCTGTCCCCAGATTTCACGGTCGTCGCGGTACTGCACCGAACGGTTGAAAAAACCGTTGACCGCCCGCAGGCGACTTTCTTCGTCCTGGGCGGCGACCTCGCCGATGAGTTGCACCAGCACCTGGGCACGTTGCGGCGTGTTGCCTCCCTGGCGCTGGGCCGCCTGCATGACGCGGGGCGCATCCCAGGCCGGACTCAGCCCCCAACCCAGCACCGCCAAGAGGGCGGCGGCACGCAGCCACCACCCCGACCAGGCGGCCAGGCGAGCAGGCGAGCTGAAAGCGAGAAATCGGGCTTCTTGGACCACCTCAGCTTATCGGCGAAGGCCCGCCCGGACTTGACCGGGAAATCCCAGATTGCGACATCGGCGCCACTCCCCCGTGAACACAGGCGTTTTCAGAAGACGGAAGCCCCTTCATTGATGCCAAAATCAGCCGATTAACCCTCCGTTACAGGGCTTGCTGCCCTGCCAACGCCCCACACGACGAGGTTCAGCGTGACGAACAAAGCCCTGAAGTCCGGACTTCATGCCCTGGCCCTGGCCGCCCTGACATTCACCGCCCAGGCAGCCCTGGCCCAGGCCCAACCCACAGCTGCCGCCACCGGCCTGGCTGGGGCGGTCCAGAAGGCCATCGACTCCAACCCCGACGTGACCGCCCGCCTGAACGCCTTGCGCGCGGCCTCCAAGGAGGTGGACGTGGCCAAGGGTGGTTACCTGCCCACGGTTGACCTGTCTGCCGACATCGGCCGCGACCGCGACAAGGTCGACCAGCGCAACCCCGAATCGCGCAGCTTCAGCCGCAGCGGCCTGGCCCTGACCGCCAACCAGGTGCTCTGGGACGGCCGATTCACCGCCAACGAGGTCGACCGCCTGGGCCACGCCCGCAAGGTCCGCTACTTCGAGTTCCTGGCAGCCAGCGAAGACACTGCCCTCGAAGCCGCTCGCGCCTACATCGACGTACTGCGCTTTCGCAAGCTCGTGGGCCTGGCCGAAGACAACTACGTGCAGCACAAATACGTGTTCGACCAGCTGCAGTCCAAGTTCAAGGCCGGCGTCGGCCGCGGCGTCGACACCGAGCAAGCCAACGCCCGCCTGGCCCTGGCCGACTCCAACCTGACCACCGAAAACGCCAACCTGCACGACGTCGCCTCGCGCTACCTGCGCGTCGTTGGCGAAGCACCGGCCAACGGCCTGGCCGCCCTGCCCCGCATCGATGGCAGCCTGGCCGGCGACAACACCCAGGTCATCAGCCAGGCCCTGGCCCGCAACGCCAGCGTCAGCGCCGCCGTCGAGAACCTGCGCGCCGTCGAGTCCGAAGCCAAAACCAAGGACAGCCCCTTCCAGCCACGTGTCGAAGCTCGCCTGCGCAGCGGCCTGGGCAACAACTTCGACGGCCTGATCGACCGCAAGAGCGCCACCTCGGCCCAGATCCTGCTGAACTGGAACCTCTACAACGGCGGCTCCGACCAGGCCCGAACCAAGCAGTTCGCCGACCTGATCAACCAGGCCGCCGACCAGCGTGACAAGGCCTGCCGCGACGTGCGCCAGACCATCGGCATCGCCTACAACGACATCGCCCGCGCCCGCACCCAGCTGGCCGCGCTCGACCGCAACGTGCTGGCCATCGAGAAGGCCCGCGACGCCTACCGCCAGCAGTTCGACATCGGCCAGCGCAGCCTGCTGGACCTGCTCAACGCCGAGAACGAGCTCTACACCGCCAAGCGCGCCTACGCCAACGCCGAGCACGACCTGCTGCTGGCTCAGGTGCGCACGCACGCCGCGCGCAACACCCTGCTGTCCACCCTGGGCCTGCGCCCCAGCGACGACAACCAGGGCGACCTCGTCAAAGACTGGCAAGCCTCCGACGACGCAGCCCAGCGCTGCCCCGTGACCTCGGTGGCTGCCGCCTCGACCACGCGCGACGAACTCGACGCTCGCGCACGCAAGCTGGGCACGCAGGTGGGTGTCACGGCCATCAAGCCAGCAGCCGAAGAGCCCAAGCCCGTCGTCGCCAACGCCGAAGCCGTGCAGACCGTGGCACAGCGCCTGACCGACTGGGCCGCCGCCTGGTCTGCCAAGGACATCGAAACCTACCTGGGCTTCTACAGCAAGGACTTCACCGCCAAGGGCACCCGCGCCCAATGGGAAGCCAACCGCCGCAAGTTGGTCGGCAAGCCCGGCCCGATCTCGCTGAAGATCGACTCGATCAAGGCCAGCCCGCAAGGCAGCGACGTGGTGACCAGCTTCGAGCAGGCCTACACCTCGAGCAACTACAAGGACAAGGGCCCCAAGACCCTGACCTGGCGCATGCAGGAAGGCCGTTGGGTCATCGTCAAGGAGAGCAACCGTTGACGCCTTGCCTTGCAGGCAAAACGAAGGGCACCCTCGGGTGCCCTTTTTCATGACCAGCCGACGTGCGCCTCAAGCGGGCAACCTGACCTCGTAGGTGATGCCCGAACCAGCGCCGTGCCGGCCACCGCGCTGCGAGTTGAAGTAAAGCCGCGACCCATCGGGCGAGAAAGCCGGCCCGGTGATCTCGGACTCGTCCTGGCCATGCAGGCGCAACAGCACCTTCACGCTGCGATCGGGCAGGATCACGCACAACTCCATGTTGCCGCCGTCTTCGGCCACCAGCACGTCACCACGGCGACTGACGGTCAGGTTGTCGACACCCGAGAGCACGCGGTCGGCCGCGCTCGCGGTGGCGAAGTCGTAGATGACCTGCAAGCGCTGTGTGGCGGGCTCGAAGGCCCAGATGCGGTTGTCGCCCTTGGTCGAGAAGTAGACGATGCCGTTGAAGTACCACAGGCCTTCGCCACCGCGGAAAACGGTTCCCGGCGCCCTGCTGCCCAGCACGCTGCGCACGATGCCTTGGGGCAGGCTCGGGCTGCTCACGTCCACCCAGCTCACGTGGCGGGGTTGCGCCAAATTCATCTCATCGGGCGGCAGTTGGTTGGCCGGCACCCCGTCGATCTGCAGCACCTGCAAGCGCCCCGACTTCAATGCCGGCCTGGTGGCGGAAGCAGGCCAGTCCGACTCGCTGCACACAAAGCGGTAAAAGCGCCCCTGCCCTTCGTCCTCGGTCAGGTACAAGGTGCGGTGCAAAGGGTCCACGGCCACCGCCTCGTGCTTGAAGGTGCCAAGCGCCGGCCTGACCTGGGCCTGCGAGGCTGAGCCGAACGGCAGGCATTCCCAGACGCGCCCCAGGCTGGTCTCCTCTGCCGACAGCCAGGTGCCCCAGGGGGTCGCACCACCTGCGCAGTTGGTGCTCGTGCCGTCGAGGATGCGCTGCGCCCCCACGACTTGGCCATGGCGGTCAAAGCGCAAGGCGCTCACGCCGCCTGCGCCTGCAGGCACCTCGCTGTTGTTCGCGTAGACCCAGCCGCCATCTGGCGCGGCGAAGGTGGCGCCGCCGTCCGGGTAGGTGTGCCAGATGGAGGCGCCTGGTGTCGGACGCTCACCGGACACCGCCACGATGCGGGCAGAGAACCCCGTGGGCATGGCCAGGCCCAGGGCATCGGGCTCGCGCAAAGGCCCCAGGGTCGAGAAGTCGAAACCTGGTGCGGACGGGGCGGCACGCTCAGTTGGGGGCTTTCCAGAACCTGCTGCAGCCTGTGGCAGTCCGGGCCACGACAGGCCCGAAGCTGCCAGCCCGCCAGCAGACCAGAACAGCTTGCGCAGGAATTCGCGACGTGCTGCAGGTTCAGTGGGCAAAGCGGTTTCAGGACGCGACGAAGGCATGGTGAAGACTCCCGAGGCCGCCCAAGCAACCGGGCGGGCCGTCTCCAGCATCGTACCCACTGGTGACGGCGCCCATGAAAAAACCCGACCGGTTTTCACCAATCGGGTTTCTCGTTTTCTGTCATCTTGGCGGAGAGGGCGGGATTCGAACCCGCGGTGGGCTATTAACCCACACACGCTTTCCAGGCGTGCGACTTAAACCGCTCATCCACCTCTCCGTGAAGCCCGCAAGTATAGCCCAGGTTTCGTCAGTTGACCGAGACCTTCTTGCCATCCTTGTAGGTGTAGAGCGTCATGGCCGGGTTCTTGAGTTCGCCGTTGGGCTCGAACGACACCTTGGCCGTCACGCCCGCGTAAGCCGCCTCGGCGATCTTGGGGCCGTAGACCTTCGGGTCGGTGGAGTTGGCGCGCTTCATGGCGTCCACCAGCACCATGGTGGCGTCATAGGTGTAGGGCGAGTAGACCTGGTACTGCTTGGGGAACATGGCTTCGTACTTGTCGCGCCAGGCCTTGCCCTGAGGCAGCTTGTCCAGCGAAGCGCCACCCACGGCGCACACCACGTTGCCCAGCGTGCGAGCACCGCTGGAGAGCTTGACCAGCTGGTCGGTGCAGATGCCGTCGCCACCGAACAGGTAGGCCTTGGTCAGGCCCAACTGCTGCATCTGGCGCAGCATGGGGCCAGCCTGCGGGTCCATGCCACCGAAGAAGATGCCGTCAGGCTTCTTGTTCTTGATGGCGGTGAGGATGGACATGAAGTCCACGGCCTTGTCGTTGGTGTATTGCTGGCTGACCACTTCCATGCCCAGCTGCTGCGCGGTTCGCGCGAACACCTCGGCCACGCCTTTACCGTAGGCCGTGCGGTCATCGATGATCGCGACCTTCTTGAGCTTGAGCACCTGCTGCGCATGGCGGGCCAGGCCAGCACCCAGCTCGTTGTCGTTTGCCAGCAGGCGGAAGACGTTTTTGTAGCCCAGTTGCGTCAGCTCGGGGTTGGTGGCCGAGGGCGAGATCATGGGCAGGCCGCACTGGTTGTAGACCTTGGACGCCGGGATGGTGGTGCCCGAGTTCAGGTGCCCGACCACGCCGTTGACCTTGGCGTCGCACAACTTTTGCGCGGCTGCGGTGCCCTGCTTGGGGTCGGCAGCGTCGTCTTCGGCAACCAGCTCGAACTTGACCTTCTTGCCGCCGATGCTGAGGCCTTGCGAGTTCAGCTCGGCCACGGCCATGCGAGCGCCGTTTTCGTTGTCACGCCCGTAGTGGGCCTGCGGGCCCGACACCGGGCCGACGTGGCCAATGCGCACCACGGTCTGCGCCTGGGCCTGCGAGAGTGGCAGGCCGGCAAGGATGAGGCCGGCGACAGCCAGCAGAGAAGACGGGATCGGACGCAATTTCATCAGGACCTCGTTGACGGTTTGTTGGGTTGGATCGGTGCGCGGGATGCAGCGGCCATCAGCGTTGGCGGAGCTTGGCCAGCTCCTGAGCCACGGAGCGTGCCACCACATCCTTGAGGGTTCGGTTGAGCTCATCGCGCAGGTCGCGTGCGATGGCTTCGGTGTGACGGGCGAGCAAAGGCGCCATCGCCTCTTTCAAGCGGAACTCCAGCATGCTGTCGATCTGCTTTTGCACATCGGACAACACGCGGTGCGCCAGTTGTGCCTCGGAGACCGCGGTAGGTGCATCCGGCGGGGGCGGGGCCGACGCCGGTTGGGTCGTTGGCCGTGGCTGCGCCTGCGGCAGCGGCTCAGCAGCGGAGGAAGTCACCACCTCACCCAGCACCGGCAAGGCGTCGAGCGGCACCGGCGGCCTGGCGCTGGCGACCGGGGAGGCCGCGGTCCAAGGCTTCGCGGGGGCCACCGCAGGTGGGGCGCTGGCTGGCGGGTTGACCGACGGCTGGGCGCTCGCCTGCCCCTGCACATCGATGATTTCCGTCAGGGTGGGCACCTGCGCGGGATGCGGGCGGGAAATGCCGTTCATCAGCGTGCCTCGTCCTTGACTTCGTGGGGCTGGACATCCCAGCCCTTGGCAGCATAGGCCTTCCAGCGCTGGCGACCTTCCTGGCGGTCGTCGGGCTCGCAGGAGACCAGGTCGAACACGCGCTCGAAGCGATCCATGCCGTCGGGCAGATCACGCCCGACGTTGACCAGGATGCTGCGCTCACCCGGCGCCGAGGACACATCGGGCGAGAGCCAGATGGGGGTGGCATTCAGGCGCTCGGGCAAAGGTGTGCCAGCCGCCAGCACGTGGGGCAGGAACTCCTGGTCGTCGAAGGTCCAGAGCTCGCGGTCGAGGGCCTGCAGCGTGGCAAGGTCGCCGGTCACAGCGACCTTGGCCCCAGCCCGGTGCGCCTTGCGAAGCAAGCGACAGGCGTAGGCCAGCTTGTTGCCGATGCCGTGGTGAAACTCAACCCTGCGCATGGAACTGCCCTGGCATCGTCGTCGCTCGGCCGATCAGGCCTTGGCCGCTTTGGAAGCGGGCTTTGCGGCAGGTTTGGCGGCAACCTTGCCGGCAGGCTTGTTCACCTTCGCAGGCGCCACGGCCTTCACGGTTTTCGCTGCCTTGGCCGCCTTCTCGTGCTTGGTCGAACGCGGCGCCAGGGCGTCCTTGCCTGCGGCAGCCTGATCCAGCAGGAACTGGGTCAGCAGGCCCACCGGGCGGCCCGTGCCTCCCTTGGCGCCACCGGACTTCCAAGCCGTGCCGGCGATGTCGAGGTGGGCCCAGCGATACGCCTGGGTGAACTTGCCGAGGAACCAGGCCGCCGTGATCGAGCCACCTTCGCGGCCACCCACGTTGGCCAGGTCGGCAAAGTTGCTCTTGAGGCCTTCGCCGTACTCGTCGTCCAGGGGCATGCGCCAGGCGGTGTCTTGCGCCGACTGACCCGCCTTCAGCAGCGCGTCGGCGAGCTCATCGTCCTTGGAGAACAGACCGCTGTGCAGGTGGCCCAGGGCGATCACGCAGGCGCCGGTCAGCGTGGCGATGTCGACCACCACCGCCGGCTTGAAGCGCTCGGCGTAGGTCAGTGCATCGCAAAGGATCAGGCGGCCCTCGGCGTCGGTGTTGAGGATCTCGATGGTCTGGCCCGACATGCTGGTGACCACGTCGCCTGGCTTGGTGGCCGTGCCGCTGGGCATGTTCTCGCAGGTGGGGATCAGGCCGACCACGTTGACCTTGGGGGCCAGCAATGCCAGGCTCTGGAAGGTGCCCAGCACGCTGGCCGCACCGCCCATGTCGAACTTCATCTCGTCCATGCCCGCGCCGGGCTTGAGCGAGATGCCACCGGTGTCGAACGTGATGCCCTTGCCCACCAACACGATGGGGGCCTGGCTGGCGGCCGCACCCTGGTAGCGCAGCACGATGAAATTGGGCGGTTGGGCCGAGCCATTGGTGACCGACAGGAACGAGCCCATGCCCAGCTTTTCGAGCGCCGGGCGCTCCATCACCTCGGCCTTGATCAGCTTGCTGGCCTTGGCCAGGCGGCGGGCCTCGGTGGCCAGGTCGGAGGGGGTGCAGTGGTTGGCCGGGCGGTTGCCCAGCTCGCGCGCCAGGGTCACGCCCTCGGCAATGCCCTGGCCTTGCTGGATGCCTGCCTTGACGGCGGCGGCCTGCTCGGCCGGGCTCAGCAGGGTGACTTTTTTCAGCGCGCCGGCCTTGGGGGCACTGGGTTTGGTCAGGCGGAAAACGTAGGTGGCATCGGCCACGGTCAGCGCGGCACATCGGGCGTGGTCGGCATCGAGCGTCAGGCCCTCGGCTGCAGCGATGGCCACATGGCCCGATCCGCCGTCCTTGAGCAACGCCAGGCCCTTGGCCACGGCGGACTTGAACGATTTGGCCTTGGCGTCGGCTGCCACCGTCAGCACCAGGCGGGCGGCCTGCACGCCACGCGGGCGGTGCAGGTACAAGGCGCGACCGGCCTTGAGCGCCAGGTCATCGGCCTTGACGGCGTCCTGGATCAGGGCGTCGAGCACCGGATCGGCCGCCTGGCTGTGCTCGGGCGTGAGCACCAGCAGCAGCGCATCGGCGTTGACTTGGGAGAGGGCCGAACCCTGGGCGACGGAAGAACGGTAGTCCATGCGGTGCAAGTCCATAATGCGCGGGTTGATCGATCCATCCGATGTTATTCGATTCCTCCATCCGCCGAGAGCTCTGGCGCAGCTTCAGTGGCACGCTGGTCGTGCTGCTGACCGTGTTGCTGACCATGGTGCTCATCCGCATCCTCAGCCAGGCCACCAAAGGCAACCTCGCGCCCACCGACGTGGGCCTGGTGCTGAGCTACACCATCATCGGGCAGTTGCCCATCGTGCTGGCGCTGGCGCTGTTCGTGTCGGTGGTGGCCACGCTCAGCCGCATCTGGCGCGACAGCGAAATGGTGGTCTGGCAAGCCAGCGGCGCGCGGCAGTTCCATTTCCTCAAGCCGCTGTTGCGCATGGCCTGGCCGGTGCTGCTGCTGGTGGCTGCGGCCTCGCTGGTGGCGCGCCCCTGGGCACAAAGCCAGACGCAAATCCTCAAGGTGCGCTACGAGCAGCGCTCCGACATGGCCCGGGTGGCACCGGGCCAGTTCCAGGTCTCGGCCGATGGCAAACGCGTGTTTTTCATCGACAGCCACAGCGACGGACTGACCTCTGGGCGCAACGTCTTCATGGTGACCACGGACGGCGATCAGGAGTCGGTGGTCACCGCTCGCCAGGGCCAGATCGAGGTGGTGGACGGGCAACGCTTCCTGGTGCTCAACCAGGGTGAGCGCACCCAGACCGACCTCGCCACGGGCGAAAAAGCCTTGTCCCGCTTCGAAACCGCCCGCATCCGCGTGGGCGAGAAAATCACCCCGCCCGACGTGAGCCCCGACCTGCGCTCGATGTCCACCCCCGCGCTGGCCCTGCTCAGCCACCCCAAGGCGCAGGGCGAGATGGTCTGGCGCGTGGGCCTGATCTGGGCGGCCTTCAACATGGTGCTGGCCGGCTTGAGTCTGGCGGCAGGCAACACACGCCGCAACAGCAACTGGAACCTGGTCTACGCCCTGCTGGTCTTCGTGGTCTATTTCAACCTGCTCAGCCTGAGCCAGAACTGGGTGGCCCGCCAACGCATGGACGCCGTCACGGCGCTGCTGATGGTGCACGGCACGCTCACGCTGTTGAGCCTGGCGGTGATTGGGTGGCGCGATGGCGGCTGGTCGATGCGACGGGGCCAAGCGACACCCCGACCGGCTTCTGCGAGCTCAGGCGAGGTCAAGGCATGAAAACCGTTCGCCGACTCATTTTCCGTGCGGTGGCCTGGCGCACGATGCTGGTGGCACTGGCCTTCTCCGGCCTGGCCTTTTTCATCGACTTCGTCGAGGCCTCGGAAGACATCGGGCAAAACGGCTACACCCTGCTGGACGCCGTGATCACCTGCCTGCTGATGCTGGTGCGACACGTGCATGACCTGATGCCCATCGCCGTGCTGATCGGCGGCATCCTGGCGCTGGCGCGCATGGCGCAGACCTCGGAGTTCACCATCTTGCGCACCGGCGGCCTGAGTCCGGCCCGCGCCTTGAGGCTGCTGGCCATGTTGGGGTTGATGGCCGCCTTGTTGGTGGCTGCCATCGGCAACTGGCTGGTGCCCATGGCCGAGCAGCAACTCACGCGCCAACGCGCAGCCTTCAGCACCGATCAGCAGGTCACGCTGGGCCGCGCCGGCACCTGGCTGCGTGAAAAGCGCGAGGTGCCAGGCCAAGGCACGCACACCTTCACCGTCAACGTGGGCAGCGCCATCAGCGAGGGCGAGTTCGGCCAGGTGCGCATCTTCGAGTTCGACGCCAACGGTCAACTCAAGCGTCGGCTTTCGGCCAACTCGGCCCGCGTGACCCCCAACCCGGCGCCGGGCGTGGACGATGGCTCGGTCTGGCAACTCACGGACGTGGTCGACACGCGCTGGCTGTCGCACGAGCGGCTCACACAAGAAGCGGCCCTGGCCGGCACCAAGGTGATCGACGAGCGCAAGCAGGACCACATGGAATGGGCCAGCAGCCTGACCCCCGTGGTGGTGACGGCATCGGTGCTGCCGCCGGAGAGCATGTCGGTGCTGGCGCTGTGGCGCTACACCCGCCACCTTGACCTCAACGCCCAGGCCGCCCAGCGCTACGAAATGCAGTTCTGGAAAAAATCGGTCTACCCCTTCGTCTGCTTCGTGATGATCGCACTGGCCCTGCCTTTCGCCTACCTGCACGCGCGCAGCGGCGGCATGAGCCTGAAGATCTTCGGCGGCATCATGCTGGGCATCAGCTTCGTCCTCGTCAACCACATCGCCAGCCACCTGGGCCAGTTGCAGAACTGGCAGCCCTGGCTGGCCGCGATGGCGCCCAGCCTGCTCTACACGCTGCTGTCCATGAGCGTGTTCGCCTGGCTGGTGCGCCGACAATGACCTCAACGGAACCCGCCCCCATGTCCCGCACTGGCATCTTGCTGTTCGCCCACGGGGCGCGTGACCCGAACTGGGCCCTGCCCTTCGAAGCCGTGGCTCAGCGGCTGCGTGCACGCGCACCAGCCTCGTCCAGCCAGTCGAACAACATGCCGCCAGAGGTGACGCTGGCGTTCCTGGAATTCATGACGCCCGACATCGCCGCAGCGGGCGATGACCTGGCCGCACGCGGCTGCACAGACGTCTCGGTGGTGCCCCTGTTCCTCGGTGCTGGCGGCCACGTCCGCAAGGACCTGCCCAGACTCATGGCTGAGCTGGCTGAGCGCCACCCACAGGTGAGCTGGCACCTGTGTCCTGCCGTGGGTGAAACCGACATCCTCATCCAGGGCATGGCCGATGCCGCCTGGGCCCTCGCAGGGTCCGCCTCGCCAAGACCGCCTCAGGGCTGAAGCCAAGAGCACCCACCGGAGCCCGCATGAACCTGCACCAGTTCCGCTTCGTCCACGAGGCCGCACGCCGCAACCTCAACCTCACCGAAACAGCCAAGGCCCTGCACACCTCGCAGCCGGGCATCTCCAAAGCCATCATGGAGCTCGAGGAAGAGCTGGGCGTGGACATCTTCGTGCGCCATGGCAAACGGCTCAAACGCATCACCGAGCCGGGGCTGGAGGTTCTCAAGTCCGTTGACGTGATCCTGCGCGAGCTGGGCAACCTCAAGCGCATCGGCGAGGAATACGCCATGCAGGACGCCGGCACGCTGTCGATCGCGACCACGCACACGCAGGCGCGCTACGTGCTGCCCGAGCCGGTGGCCCAGTTGCGCCGCAAGTACCCGAAGGTGGCCGTGAGCCTGCACCAGGGCACGCCCGAGCAAGTGGCGCGCATGGTGCTCGACGAGGTCGCCGACATCGGACTGGCCACGGAATCGCTCAGTGACTTCCCGGACCTGGTCACCTTGCCGTGCTACGAGTGGCAGCACGTCGTGGTCATGCCGCCTTCGCACCCGCTGGCCTCGGTGCCTCGCCTGACGCTGGAGCAATTGGCAGCCGAGCCATTGATCTCCTACCACCCATCGTTCACGGGCCGCAAGCGCATCGACCAGGCCTTCCTGCAGCGGGGGCTGACGCCCAACGTCGTGCTCGAAGCCATCGACGCCGACGTCATCAAGACCTACACGCGCCTGGGCCTGGGCATCGGGCTGGTGGCAGAGATGGCGGTCAAGGACGACCCGACCATGTCGGCGCCTGGCAGCGACCTGGTCTGGCGCCCGGTGGGCCACCTGTTCGGGCCCAACATGGCCCGGCTGGCCTTCAAGCGCGGCGCTTACCTGCGGCAGTTCGTGCTGGCTTTTGCCGAGTTGATTTCAGACCGCCTGAGCCGCGCACTCATCCTGCAGGCGATGCAGTCGCCCACGGGCCCGGCCTCCGAGATGAGCCAGGACCACGGGCTCTGATCGGGCACGCGTCGCTCAGGACTTGTCGTCCAGCCGGTCGAGGTCGAGGTCAACCGACAGCGGCTCCACCGCCGGCACATCCAGGTTGGTCGAGCGCACGGGCTGGGTGGCCGTCAGCGGCGCGATTTCGGTCGAGGAGGGTCGCCTGCGCTCGGCGCGGTCTGACAGGTCACGCGCCACGGCGTAAAGGAACAGCAGCTCGCGGTAGGCAGGCAGGTCGAATGCATCGGCCTCGGGGCCCAGGTGCACCAGGGACATCTCGAGCACGTCCATCGAACGCGTGGGTTCACCCCAAAGTGCCTGCAGACGCTCGACCACGCCGGGGTAGTCCACAAGGCTGCGCCCCTGCTCCATGTCGGAGGCCCAGGTCGGAGCCCGGCCGTTGAAGTGGGCGTTGAAACGCTCCTGGACTCGCTCGTAATCGTCTCGGCGACCCAGGCGACGGTAGATCTCCAAGAGTTTGAGGAAGGGCCACGGGATCTCCTGTGTGTGGCCGCCCAGGTGAGCTTCCAGCAGCTCGATGGCGGCTTCGTCCTGCCCCAGCACGATGAAGAACTCGGCTTGCTGCTCCAGGTCGATCAGCTCCTCAACGGACACGGCCTTGAGGGGCTCCGGCGACATCAAAGGCGGCCGAGGCGCCGGCGCGTCGAACACCGGTGACGCTGGGAATCGATGGCTCGCAGCGGGGGGCGATGGCAGTCGCTCATCCTCCTGCGGCTCAGGGATCGGCCCCAGCAGGTCGTCGCTCTTGTCCTCGACGTCGTCCAGGTGTGGCCTGCTGTGCGTGTCTTCGCTTTCAGGCAGGTTGAGAGGAGGCTGTCCGGTCTCTGGGCTCCACCAGGCGGCCGCCTGCTGGAGCCCACGGCGAACGCCCCAGCCGTGCAAGAGCCATGCAGCCAGACCTGCCCCAGCCAAAAGAGCCAGCACGGCAGGCCAACTCCAGCTCGACCTCACAGGCTTCTTTTCAAGCGCCTGCATGCGCGCCTGCAGCGCAGCCACGCTTTGCTGGGTCTGCTCGCCGGCACGCTGCAGGCCCTGCAAACGCTGCTCAAGTTCTTCGACGTGCCGCTGTTGTCGCAACATGGCCTCGGGCGTGGCGTTGAGCGCACGCCACAGCGCGGTCGCAGCCTCGCGACGGGCCTGCACGTCGGCACCGGCTTGTTCGCCTTCGATCGGGGATGCCATCTGCCCGGACGAGCGCAGGCTGGGCTGAACCAAGGCGTCCGCGTCAACCGGGTCGAGCGCCAGGCGCGGGGACTCTGCTGCGGGTTGAGCGCGCTGAGCCCGGCGTGGCGAAACCGCGGGCGAGCGCTGTGCGCCCACACCCGCATCAGCGTTCAAGGCGACTCGGGCAGCCTTGCGCGCAGGCGAAGTCGACCTGGGCTGGCCTTCGGCCACGGGGGATTTGATCACCTCGGCGTCGCCAGCCATCGGTTCTGCAACGGGGCTGACCTGGGCCGAACGCAGGCCAGGCGGATCGGCCAAGGCCACGAACTTGCGCGTGATGCGAGCCTGACAGCCAGCGCTCAACTGGACGTGGACCACCGGCTCATTGATCAAGGCAGTGGTGCGCAACACCAGGCGCGCGCCCATGCCGGCGGTCACGGTTTCAGCCGGCTCCAACGCCACCGACACCGCACCCGGGGCAACACGGTCATCACCAAAGAACACCTCGGCGGACACGCACTCTTGCGCGACGGACTCGCCGACTTCCAGGCGCAAGGGCACGACGACACGCAAGGTGTCGCCCAGCACAGCCTGACTCTCAGGTCGGCCCAACCCCAGGGACCAAGCGGAAGACGACCATGCCCAACCAACGGTCAGCGTCAAGACTGCAGTCAGGAGCCGTCTAGATGAGTTCATTCGGTGCATGATGGGGGTTCGAGATGACTCTAGCACGCAGGCCGTGGCGTCCATCCTCCGAATTGACGCCTTTGTCTCGCCCGCGCCAAACCCCCGCATGACCACCGAACTCCAGACCGAGCGCCACGGCAACACCCTCGTGCTGCGCCTGCATGGCCCCGCCACCCGCAACGCCTTGTCACCCCAGGTTTACGCTGCGGGCGTGGAAACCCTGAACATGGCCGAAACCCATCCGGATGTGCGCGCGGTGGTGCTCACCGGCGCCAACGGGCATTTTTGTGGCGGTGGAGACCTGCAGCGGCTGGCCCACCAACGTGTGCATGACATGGCCGCGCAGGAACGCAACCTCGACGCTTTCCATCAGTGGATTGAAGCGCTGCACAGCTTTCCAAAGCCCGTGATTGCAGCCGTCGAGGGCGTGGCCGCTGGCGGTGGGGTGTCGCTGGCACTGGCCTGCGACCTGCTGGTGGCAGCAGACAACGCACGCTTCGTGATGGCTTACAGCCAAGTTGGCCTCTCGTCGGACGGCGGGGCCAGCTGGCACCTGCGCCGCGCGCTGGGTCGGCAACGTGCGCTGGCCTTGCTCTGGCTGGGCGACAGCCAATCCGCTCACGACTGGCACGAAGCCGGACTGGTGCACACCGTCTGCACCAACGGCCAGTCGCTGGAGACCGCCCTGACCCTGGCTGCCCGACTGGCCGAGAGGCCTCAAACCGTGCTCGCCAGCCTCAAGGAACTGGTCAACGAGGCCGACCAGCCACTGCGCGCGCACCTCGAAGCAGAAAAGCAGCGCTTCCTGGCCAACCTCAGCCAGCCTGAAGCAGGCCAAGCCATCGAAGCCTTCCTGCAGCGGCGCAACCGGGGTTGATCAGTCGCCCAGGGCCACGGCCTTCAAACGCATGGCCAGCACACGGTAGAGCTCGCCGACCAGCTTGAGCTGCAGGGGCTGCAGCTTGTCTCCGGACATGCGCAAGGTCAGCATGCCACGGTTGATGGTCAGCACCATCACCAGGGTGTCCGTCCACCAGTTGCCGGCCGCCTCTTCGAGGGGCAACAGCACCGAATCGTCCAGCCAGCGGCGGGCCACGGCTTCGGCATTGCTGAACACCACCAGGCGACGCGCCAGGGCCGCGTGATCGTTCAAGGGCACGCGCGGGTGCATGGCCAGCCAGCGCATCTCGTCGGGCAGGGTGTTGTCGATCTGGGTCTGCATGGCGTTGGTGAACCGGCTGAAAACATCGGTCTCCAGCACCAGCGACAAGGCCCGGCTGAGCATGATCAGTTGAACGTCGGAAGCCACGCCTGTGTCGCAACGAAAGCGAAGCTCCTTGCCAGCGATGTAGCTGCGCTGAGAGGCACCCCACTCCACACGCCAGCCCTCCGGCGCTTCGACGACGAAGCCCGTGCCGGTCTTGGCCTTGACACGCTTGAACGTGTGCCCTTCGGCCTTTGCCCAGGCCGAAAGCACCTGCCCCTCGTCTGTGGCGTCCCCTGCCGAGGTGGAGCCGATCATGCGCTTGATCGCGTCGAACATGCGGATTTCTTGCCCTTCCTGACGTGCCTCGCTCAGCATGAGGCGTGCATGCAGTATCGGCGATACCTGGCCTGCCTGGAGGGACTCGAACCCCCGACCTGCTGCTTAGAAGGCAGCTGCTCTATCCAGTTGAGCTACAGGCAGTCGTGACCGTCGAGTTTACGCCATCGCCCCATTTCGGGGCCGCCAGCGCGACAGCCACAGGGCGTTGAGCACCACGCTGACGCTGCTCATGGCCATGGCCGCACCCGCCACCATGGGGCTGAGCTCGCCCATGGCCGCCAGCGGGATGCCGATGACGTTGTAGCCAAAGGCCCACACCAGGTTCTGCCAGATCTTGGTGGTGGTGCGTCGCGAGACCTCGATGGCCGAGGCCACCAGGCGCGGATCGCCGCGCATCAGGGTCACGCCAGCGGCCTGCATGGCAACGTCCGTGCCGCCTTGCGGGTTGGCCATGGCCATGCCCACGTCGGCGGCGGCCAGTGCGGGCGCGTCGTTGATGCCATCGCCCACCATGGCGACGATGCGCCGCTTGCCGCCCTCGCCTTGTTGCAAGCGATGGACGTGATCGGCCTTGTCGCCAGGCAACACCTCGGCGATGACCTCGCTGATGCCCAGCGCGGTCGCCACAGCCTCGGCCGCACCACGGTTGTCGCCCGAGATCATCACCGTGCGCACGCCCATGGCCTGCAAGCGGGCCACGGCCTCGCGGGCCTCGGGCTTGGGCTCATCACCGAAGCTGAAGGCAGCCATGGCCTGCCAGCCATCGCCAGCCCTGCGCATGAGCCAGGACACGGTTCGCCCCTGGCGGGCCCATGTGGCGGCCAACGCCTGCAAATCGGGGTCGACACCACCCGGGATGAGCTCACTCACCCAGCGCTGGCTGCCCAGCCGCCAGGCGTCATCGGGCGTGTCGCTGGCTTGCCCCATGGGGGTGGCAACTCGCTCCTGACCTGATGCGAGCGGCGCTGGGCGAGCTCCCGCTGCCGATGGAGCCGCCAGGGTGCCTTCGATCCCCCGCCCCGCGTGAGCGGTGAGTTGGCCCATGCGAGGAATGCCCGACAGGCCGGCCGCGGCCTGTAACACCGCGCGTGCCAAGGGATGCTCACTGCCGCTTTGCAGGGCGGCCGCCACGGCCAAGGCCTGATCGCGTGCCAGCGCAGTTGTGCCACTTGCAGAGGCCACTTCCCATGCCACCACGCGCGGCTGGCCAACCGTGAGCGTACCCGTCTTGTCAAAGGCCACGACCTGCACGCGGTGGGTGGTCTCCAGGGCCTGCGGGTCCTGAATGAGCACGCCATGGCGCGCCGCCACACCCGTGCCCGCCATGATCGCTGCCGGCGTGGCCAGGCCCAGCGCACACGGACACGCGATGACCAGCACCGACACCGCCCGGATCAGCGCCACCTCTCCGCCCAACCCACTCCACCAAGCCCAGGCGCCGGCCATCACGGCGATGAACGCCACCACCGGCACGAACACCGCCGACACCCGATCGACCAGGCGCTGGATGGGCGCTTTGCCTGCCTGAGCCTCGACCACGCGGCGAATGATGGCCGACAGCATGGTCTGCCCCCCCACGGCCGTGACCTTCATCACCAGCCGACCTTCCGCGTTGATGGCACCGCCGCTGAGTCGCTCTCCCGGCCCTCGGGACTGCGGCAGCGGCTCACCCGTCAGCAATGATTCATCGACGTGGCTGTGACCTTCGGTGACCACCCCGTCGGTCGGCACGCGCTCTCCGGGTCTGATCACCAGCACGTCGTCCACCAGCACCTGTGCCAGAGGGACCTCGACCTCGCCTTCAGGCCCCACGCGACAAACCGTCTCTGGCCTGAGGGCTTGCAAAGCGCGAATGGCCTGGGTGGTCTGGCGGCGAGCCCGCGCCTCCAGCGCCTTGCCCAGCAGCACCAGGGTGATCACCACCGCAGATGACTCGAAGTAAAGCGCCGGGGCATGCCCGCCACCGTGCCCATCGTGCCGCCACCAAAGCCACACCGACAGTCCCCAGGCCGCCAGGGTCCCCAGGGCCACGAGTTGGTCCATGTTGCCGCTGCCGGCCTTGAGCGCCGCCCAGCCCGCCTTGAAGAAGCGCGCGCCAAGGATGAACTGCACCGGCGTGGCCAGGGCGAACTGCACCCATGCGGGCCAGAAATGATGGTTACCCCACAGCATGGGCAGCATCAGCGGCAAGCTGGCCAGCGCTCCCAGGGCGACCGGCCCCCAAACCGACCAGGCGGACTCGACCGGCTCAGGAGGGGCCTCGTCGGGAGCCAGCCACTGGGCCAGGTAACCCGCACGCTCGACCGCAGCCAGCAAAGCGGTCAGGCCCTCGGCTGAAGCGACCTCACTGGCCCAGCTCACGGATGCGGTCTCGGTGGCAAAGTTGACCTGCGCATCGGCCACCCCGGACACCTTGCGCAAGGCGCGCTCGACACGTCCGACGCAGGCGGCACAGGTCATGCCGCGCACGGCCAGTTGGGTGCGTGCGCTGGTGGCGGCAGGTCGGGTCGCTGAGCTGGATTCGGGTGTGAGCATGGGGCAGCAGGCCAAAAGGCGTTTCGAACGCGATGATGCCAGTCTCGACCTTGACACCATGTCAAGGTCAAGCAGTCGTTCACCAAGCCGCGAACATGGCCTGTTTGTCTCCTGGACCTTGACCTTGACACCGTGTCAAGGTTTATCCTGAGCTCACCCGTCCTGGCCCGACAGGCACATCACATCGGGTGCAACACAGAAAGGCTCCATCACATGAACACCGTTCAACACGAACTTCAGGTCAAAGGCATGAGCTGCCAGCATTGCGTCAAAGGCGTGACCCGCGCCATCCAGGAACAAGACCCTCAGGCCGAGGTGCAGGTGGACCTGGCCAGCGGCCGAGTGCAGGCGCGCACCACCCTGCCCCACGAGACACTCGTTCAGGCCATCACGGATGAAGGCTACGAGGTGCTGTCCTGATGGGCGCATCGCGTGGCAGCTTGCTGCACATTGGAGATGCCGCAAGGCAGACCGGCGTGTCGCCAAAAATGATCCGGCATTACGAGGGGCTGGGGTTGCTGCCACCTGCTCCACGAACCGACAGCGGCTACCGCCTCTACGACGAGGATGCCCTGCACACGCTGCATTTCATCCGGCGCGCGCGCGACCTGGGCTTCGGCATGGCCGACATCGCGCAGCTGCTGGACCTCTGGCGCAATCGCCGCCGCGCCAGTGCCACCGTCAAGAAGCTCGCGCTCAGCCACATCGAAGCCCTGCAGCAACGCATCGATGAAATGGAGTCCATGAAACGCACGCTGGTGAGGCTGGCGTCTGAATGCCACGGCAACGATCGCCCAGCCTGCCCGATCCTGGACGACCTGGGCCGAAGCTGTGCATGATGTCGCTCAGGCTTCACACCACAACGAGGACGACATGCCCCTTCCGACACAGCCAGGCTGGCCCCTGCAGACCTCGACCCTGAGCGCCTGCGGCATCAGAACCCGCGTGCTGCAAGGCGGCGCTGACCTGAAGGCCACCGAAGCCGTGGTGTTCGTGCATGGCAACCCCGGCTCCGGCGAAGACTGGCGCGAGCTGATGCAGGTGACATCGCCCGTGGCCCGCGTGATCGCGCTCGACATGCCGGGCTTCGGCCAGGCCGACAAGCCGGCGAACTACCCGTATTCGGTCGAAGGCGGCACGGCGTTCCTGACCGAGGCGCTCAAGCAACTGGGCGTGGTGCGCGCTCACCTGGTGTTGCACGACTTCGGTGGCCCCTGGGGCCTGATGTGGGCCGCCATGAACCCGCTTGGCGTGGCCAGCCTCACGCTCATCAACACGGGTGTGCTCAAGGGCTACCGCTGGCATTACATGGCGCGCATCTGGCGCACCCCCATCCTCGGTGAGCTGCAGCAGCTGCTGACCAACGAAGCAGGCTTCCGATGGGCCATCCAGCACGGTTGCCCCAAGGGCCTGCCGCTGGCCTTCACGCGTCGCATGTACCAGGACATGGACTGGGGCACCAAGCGTGCCATCCTCAAGCTTTACCGCGCCACAGGCGACCTCGATGGCCGCAGCCGGATGCTGGAGAAGCTGCTGTTGCCGATCAAACCGCCCACGCTGGTGATCTGGGGGGCGGCAGACCCCTACCTGCCCGTGCGATACGCGCATCAGCAGCAGGAGACTTTCCCGGGTGCCAAAGTGGTGGTGCTGCCCGAGAGCGGGCATTTCCCGTTCGCAGATGACCCGCAAGGTGTGGCCCAGGCGTTGGTGCCGTTCCTGCAGGCGCAGGTGGGGCGCGGTCAGGGCATGGCTGCTTGAGGGGTCTCAGCGTGGCTTTGCGCCGCAACGACCAAGAAAAAAGGCGCCTGCCGGCCAAAGCCAGGAAGGCGCTTTCCTCAAGATGAATTGGTCGGGGCGGTGGGATTCGAACTCACGACCCTCTGCTCCCAAAGCAGATGCGCTACCAGGCTGCGCTACGCCCCGAACAAGACAGCATTGTAGCCGCATGCTAGGGATGGTCGGCACACGAGCGTTGCAAGAACATTGATTTTCGCAACGACAGGATCATGCGGGAGGAATTTGGCATGCGCACCATCAACCTGCGCCGGCTTGCTTTGCTGTGCACGCTGCTCGCAGCAAGCCACACGGGCCAGGCTCAACCGTCGCGCCCACTGCCAAGGGGCGCGCTGATCGATCAGGTCACGGTTTCAGGCATTTCCTCGGGCGCAGCGATGGCGTTGCAGTACGCCGTGGCACATTCGGCGAGCGTCAAAGGGGTGGCCGCCATCGCTGGCCCGAGCTGGGGCTGCGCTCGGGGCTTCGTGAGCACGGCCATCAACGACTGCATGTGCGGCCGCCAGCCCCTGCCAAGCGCCCTGCCCATGGCGCAGGATCTGGCACGCAGCGGCGCCATCGACCCGCTGGTCAATGGCCGGCCCAAAACCTTGTCGCGCGGCTTCGTCTTTCACAGCCCGCTGGATGCCACGGTGGTCGCCGGCACGGGTCAGGCCAGTGCGAGCTTCCTGGCCTCGTTCGTGGGCACACCCCCAGTGGTGGACACGGGCAACAAAGCCGACGGCAGCAACCACGCAGGCCACGGCATCGTCTCGCCTGGCGGCACCGACCGATGCGAGGCCTCACCCAAAGACCGCAGCTACGTGCGCCAGTGCGGGCAGGAAGACAACGCGAGAGACCTGTTCAAGGCCCTCCTTCCCGAGGTCCAACAGGACGCGACACAACGGCGCGACGAGGTGAGTGCCGCCGATATCCAGCCCTTCGATCAGCGCCCGTTCATTGCCGCGGTGACCCGCTCTGGCGAGTACATCGCACCAGATGCGCTGGCGTTTTTCTTCTACCCCACGCGCAGCGAACGCCGACAGCGATTGGACCTGGCCACGACCGGCTATGTGCACGTGCCGCCGTCATGCCAGCAGGCAGGCGCTCGCTGCGGGCTGCACATCGCCTTTCACGGCTGCAAGCAGCAGGTTCGCGAATTCGCGCTGACGGCCGGCTATGTGAACTGGGCGGAGGCGCACAAGCAGATCGTCCTGTTCCCGGCCATCGACCAGGGCGCCACACCGGTTTCGGAGAGCTGCAGCAGCGGCGCCATCAACAAGGTGGTCGACACCGCCTGGTACCAACCCAACCCCAACGGTTGCTGGGACTGGTGGGGCTACCTCGATGGCGCAGAGCGCACGCGCCACCTGACGCGCAATGGCCTGCAGATGCGCGTGATCGAGCAGATGGTGCAGGCGATCACGGGGCGTTGAAAGCGCCAGGTCAGGCAGCTGGCTCATGGTGCGCAGCTCAACTGCCGATCTGAGCCCAGACCTTCTCCAGCCGCTTGACGCTGACCGGCTGAGGCGTGCGCAGCTCCTGCGCGAACAGGCTGATGCGCAACTCCTCCAACAGCCAGCGGAACTCATCGGTGCGCGCATCGTGCGTGCCTTTGAGTTCGGCCAGGCGGCGCACCAGGCGCTGGTCCAGCGGGCGCAACTCGGTCATGCGCTGCGCGTCGCGCGCCGGGTCTCCTTTGAGCTTGTCCAGCCGCAAAGTGATGCCCTTGAGGTAACGCGGGAAGTGCTGCAGCTGCGCGTAAGGGGTCGCGCTGACAAAACGCTTGGGCATGAGGCGCTGCAGCTGCGCGGCCACGTCGTCGGCCACGTCCTTCGGGGGCTTGGCGTCCTTGAGTTTGCGCGTGGCAGCTGCGTACTCGGTGAGCACGGTGCCAGCCAGGCGGGCCACTTCCTGGGCGATGAGGTTCAAGCGCGTGCGACCTTCTTCCACGCGGGCCTTGAAGCTGGCTGCGTCGGATGGCAGCGGCTCGTTCAGGTAGGCACGGTCGAGGGCCACATCGATGATCTGGTCGCGCAGCTCGTCGGCGCTGCCCAGGCTCATGTAGGCCATCGCCATCTTCTGCAGGTCGGGGAT
Source organism: Aquabacterium parvum (assembly GCF_001447195.1). Lineage (GTDB taxonomy): Bacteria > Pseudomonadota > Gammaproteobacteria > Burkholderiales > Burkholderiaceae_C > Aquabacterium > Aquabacterium parvum. The sequence continues at coordinate 26,889 of NZ_LFRI01000341.1, forward strand.
GTTCTTTTCCAGGTACTTCAGCGGCTCCCGGATCTGCAAAGCGACCAGCCGGCGCAGGCCGACGCGGTGCTTGGCCGCAGCCACATCGGGTTCATCGAAGATGTCGATCTCGACGTGCGTGGCCTTGTCCACCAAAGCGGGGAAGCCGATCAGGGTGTGACCGCCGCGCTGGATCTCCATCAGCTCGGGCAGCTCACCAAAGGTCCAATCGGTGAGCGGCGTGCTGGCTTGGGAGCGGGCAGCGCCCGAATTGCCTGCAGATGGACCTCCAGGGGCGCCCTGCGAGCGGCCCGGTGTCGATTGGGCACCAGTCGCATCGCCCGAGGCCTGGCGGCCTGGCAGCGCATTCCCCTTGCCGGCATCGCGCCTTGCGGCTCCTGGGGCTGAAGCACCTTCATCAGGCGACAAGCGCCCGCCTTGCTCGGCCAGGACACCCTCGGCGCCCGACACCACCTCCTGTGCCTTGAGCGCCGCCAGCGCCTGAAAAGCACCGCGCGCCAGCGAGCCCAGCTCGGCCTTGAGCGCGGGCAGGTTGCGGCCCATGCCCAACTGACGCCCGTGTTCGTCGACCACACGGTGGTTCATGAACAGGTGAGGCGAGAGCATGTCGAGCTTGAAGTCGGCGCGCTTGACGTCGAGCTGGGTCTTGTCGCGCACCGCCTTGAGCAGCGCATCCATCAAGCCGCCCTGCCCGAACGCGGCCGACTGCACGAAGGCTTCGGCGAACTCGGGCAGCGGCACCAGGCGCGCACGGGGCTTCTGGTGCAGGCTCTTGACCAGGGCCAGCACCTTGTCCTTGAGCATGCCGGGCACCAGCCATTCGCCACGCTCTTCCTGCACCTGGTTGAGCGCATAGATGGGCACGGTCACCGTCACGCCGTCGCGGGCGTCACCAGGCTCGTGCAGGTAGGTGGCGGCGCAATCCACGCCACCCATGCGCACGTACTTCGGGAAGGCCGCGCTGGTGATGCCTGCGGCCTCGTGGCGCATCAGCTCTTCGCGGCTGAGGTGCAACAGCTTGGGGTTCTCACGGCTGGCGTGGCGATACCACTTCTCGAAGCTGGCGCCGCTCATCACATCGGGCGGCACCTGCGCGTCGTAGAAGGCGTAGATCAGCTCGTCGTCCACCAGCACGTCCTGGCGGCGCGACTTGTGCTCCAGCTGCTCGACCTGGTTGATGAGCTTGCGGTTGTGCGCAAGGAAAGGCAGGCGCGTCTCCCACTCGTCGTTGACCAGGGCCTCGCGGATGAAGATCTCGCGGGCCTCGCGCTCGTTGACCAGGCCGAAGTTGACGCGCTTGTTGTTGTAAACGACCAGGCCGTAGAGTGTGGCGCGCTCGAGCGCCACCACCTCGGCGGCCTTCTTTTCCCAATGCGGCTCCAGCAGCTGTTTTTTCAGCAGGTGGCCACCCATGGACACCAGCCATGGGACATCGATGTTGGCCACGCCACGCCCATAGAGCTTGGTGGTCTCGACCAGCTCGGCTGCCAGGATCCAGCGCCCCGGCTTCTTGCTCAGGTTGGCGCCGGGGTGCTTCCAGAACTTGATGCCGCGCGCGCCGAGGTACCACTCCTCGTCGTCCGACTTGCAGCCCACGTTGCCCAGCAGGCCCGACAGCAGCGACAGGTGCACCTGCTCGTAGGTGGCCGGTGAGCCGTTGAGGCGCCAGTTGTGCTCGGCCACCACGGTGTGCAGCTGGGTGTGCACGTCCTTCCACTCGCGCACGCGGCGCGGGTTGATGAAGTTCTCGCGCAGCAGGGCCTCGTGCTTGCGGTGGCTGAGCTTGTGCTTTTCCGGCTCACCGGGTGCGTGGTGCCCGTGCCCGCCGCGCGACTCGTCCAGCCACTTCCACAGCTTGAGCGTGCCCATGAACTCCGACTTCTCGTCGTCGAACTGCTTGTGCTTGGTGTCGGCCTGCTGTTGCTGGTCGATGGGCCGGTCGCGCACGTCCTGCACGCTCAAAGACGCGGCGATCACCAGCACCTCGGCCAGGGCCTGGCGGTCCTTGGCCTCCAAAATCATGCGGCCCACGCGCGGGTCCAGCGGCAGCTTGGCCAGCGTCTGGCCCAGCGGCGTGATCTCGTTGTCGTCGTCGACCGCGCCCAGCTCATTGAGCAACTGGTAGCCGTCGGCAATCGCCTTGCGCAGTGGAGGCTCGATGAAGGGGAAGTCCTCCACGTGCCCCAGGTGCAGCGACTTCATCCGCAAGATCACGCCGGCCAGCGACGAGCGCAGGATCTCCGGGTCGGTGAAGCGGGGCCGCGCGTTGAAGTCTTTCTCGTCGTACAGGCGGATGCAGATGCCATTGGCCACCCGGCCGCAACGGCCTGCGCGCTGGTTGGCCGCCGCCTGGCTGATGGGCTCGACCTGCAGTTGCTCGACCTTGTTGCGGAACGAGTAGCGCTTGACGCGCGCGCTGCCGCTGTCGATCACGTAGCGGATGCCAGGCACCGTCAGCGAGGTTTCGGCCACGTTGGTGGCCAGCACGATGCGGCGGCCATTGCCTGTCTGGAACACGCGGTCCTGTTCCTGCTGCGACAGGCGCGCGAACAGGGGCAGCACCTCCGCCACGATGCGGCCATTCGCCAGGTGCTTGCGCAGGTGGTCGGCCGCTTCGCGGATCTCGCGCTCACCGGGCAGGAAGACGAGGATGTCGCCCGAGCCCTCGCGCCACAGCTCGTCCACCCCGTCAGCGATGGCTTCGTTCAGACCGTACTCGCGGCTTTCTTCAAACGGCCGAAAGCGCTGCTCGACCGGGTACAGCCGGCCCGAGACCAGGATGATCGGCGCTGGCCCCTTGGCGGACTCGAAATGCTTGGCGAACCGGTCTGCATCGATGGTCGCCGAAGTGACGATGATCTTCAGATCAGGCCGGCGCGGCAGCAACTGCCGCAGGTAGCCCAGCAGGAAGTCGATGTTCAAGCTGCGCTCGTGGGCCTCGTCGATGATGATCGTGTCGTAGGCCTTGAGGTCCGGGTCGCCCTGCGTTTCGGCCAGCAAGATGCCATCGGTCATCAGCTTGACCGATGCCCCGGGCTGCAGCCGATCCTGGAAGCGGATCTTGTAGCCCACCACATCGCCCAGCGGCGTGTTCAGCTCTTCGGCGATGCGCTTGGCCACGCTCGAAGCCGCGATGCGGCGCGGCTGGGTGTGGCCAATCAGCTTGGGCCGCTTGCCGTGTTCGCGCGGCTGCCCCCACCCGCCCCGGCCCAGGGCCATGGCGATCTTGGGCAACTGCGTGGTCTTGCCCGAACCGGTTTCGCCACAGACGATGACCACCTGGTGCTCACGCAGGGCGGCTTCGATCTCGTGGCGCTTGCCGCTGACGGGCAAGGATTCAGGAAAGTTCAGGGTGGCTTGGCTCACGGTGGCAGCACGCTTGGGGGGCAGACAGGCAAAGTCCGCCATTATCGGCTTGACAGGTCGGCTGGGGAAAGCACGGGGTGCCGACATGACAGGCACGCGGCACGCTCATGCCTTTCCCGCAGACCCGAGACACCCCTCATGAAGTTCGAAGAGTACGTGCAGCACGACGCCCTGGGCCTGGCCGAACTGGTCCGCCGTGGCGAGGTCCAACCCTCCGAGCTGGTGGCAGCGGCGCTCTCGCGGGTCGATGCGGTCCAGCCGAAACTGAACGCGCTGGTGCGCCGCATGGACGAAGAGCACCGCCGCCAGCTGCAGCAGCCCGTGGACCCGGCCCGCCCCTTTGCCGGCGTGCCCTTCCTGCTCAAAGACCTGTTCCAGGAGGTGGCCGGCTGGCCCATGGGCAGCGGCAGTCGCTCGATGCAGAACGTCAAGGCCGAGGTCGACTCCGACGTGGCGCGCCGCTGGCGCGAAGCCGGTTTGATTTTCATTGGCCAGACCAACACCCCCGAATTCGGCGCGCGCAACGTCACCGAGCCGCTCGCCGGCGGCCCCACCCGCAACCCTTGGGACCTTTCACGCACGCCGGGGGGATCATCGGGCGGCTCGGCCTCGGCTGTCGCGGCAGGCGTGGTGCCCATGGCTGGTGCCAACGACGGCGGTGGCTCCATCCGCATCCCGGCTGCTTGCTGCGGCCTGTTCGGACTGAAAGTGGGCCGAGGCCGCATCCCGATGGGCCCGCTGTTCGGCGAAGGCATGAACGGCGCAGCGGTGCAGGGTGTGGTCTCGCGCAGCGTGCGTGACACGGCCGCATCGCTGGACGTGCTGCAAGGCCCCGAGCCCCATGCCCCCTACTTCATGGCCGCGCCGCCGCGCCCCTACCTGGAAGCCGCCAGCGAGCCCCTGCGCCCGCTGCGCATCGGTTTCTCTTCGGCCTCTCCGCTGGGCACCGAGGTACACCCCGAGGCGCGCAAGGCGGTGGAACAGGCTGCTCGCCTGCTCGAATCGCTGGGCCACCACGTTGAAGAAGCCGCACCCGCCATCGACGGGGTGCAACTGTCACAAGACTTCCTGCTGAGCTGGTTCGCCTGCCAAGCCGCCATCGTCGACGACATCATCGAACGCCATGGGGCCAGCCCCAGCGACTTCGAGCCCGACACCCGCGCCATGGCCTCCGTGGGCCGCAGCGTGGGCGGGCCCGAGCTGGTGCGCAGCCAGGGCAGATGGAACGATCACGTGCACGCCCTGGCGCGCTTTCATCAGCGCTTCGATTTCTGGCTGAGCCCGACACTCAGTGCCCCGCCCATCCGCATCGGAGAAATGGCCACGCCGCGCAGCTTGCAGCTCATCAACGAGTTGGTATCGGGCCTGAAGCTGTCTGGCCTCTTGCGCCACACCCCGCAGTTCAAGCAGGTCACCATCCAGAACCTGGCCTGGACGCCTTACACGCAGCTGGCCAACATCACGGGTCGCCCAGCCATGTCGGTGCCACTGCACTGGACACCGGAGGGCCTGCCACTGGGTGTTCAGTTCACCGGGGCGCTCGACTCGGAATTCAAGCTGCTGCAACTCGCATTCCAACTGGAAGCGGCCGAGCCCTGGTTCCAGCGCAGGCCGGCGCTTTGATCATCGAGCCCAATCCGATGAACGGTGCGGGCTCGTCAAAAACTGCGCGAGCAGGGCTCAGGCACCACATTGACAGCGGCGTCATGGCACTTGGCCTCAAGGTGCCGCTGGTGCAAAGCCTGCACCGCCACCAAAGCCAGCATAGCGCCCACGCACTCCAGGATTTCTTCGTACAGAACGTCTTCGCCCAGCCAGTGGTCCATCACTTGCGACACGGCCAAGGCCAGGAAAGAGCCCATCAACAAGCGGCCGACGGGGTTGCGCCAGCCCTGACGCAAGCACATGAACCGAAACAGGTGCCAGCCAGCGACCAACCCCGCCACCACGCTGCCTCCCACCGCGATGGCCTCGGCCAGGCGGCGCGACCAGTGCACCGATGGGTCCAGGTAATGCGACAGCTGCATCAAGGCCTTGCCACTGGGAACGACCTCCGGCGGGATGCCTTGCTCGCGCACCGCCAGGTTCGCGCAAACCACGGCCAAGGCCAAAGCCACGCCAGGCGCCGGACGCTGCAGGATCAACAGGCAGGCGCCCGCAACAAGCCAGACGAACACCGACGTGGTCTCGACCGGCCCATTTTCGGTGGCAAACCAATTGCCCAGATCAGGCCAGATCAGGCCAGATCAAGCCCGCTGCCGTGGCCGCGACGCCCAGCAGGGCAACCAGCCAAGTCAGCACAACATGGGTTTTATCGGACACAGCAACACCTCTGGGCAGCAATGCGGGAAACCCGTTATTTTGACACTTCCATGACAATCACGCCCTGCCCATCGGGCCATTCCCCGAAACCGCTAACATTGGACCTGTCACGCTCAAGCGCCCCGCGAGCGTTCGCCTGCTCCCGCCCGCCATGGACCTTGTCTTTCCCCACCTGTTTGTGCCCTGGTTTCGCTCGGTGGCGCCGCACATCCACGCCCACCGGGGCAAGACCTTCGTGGTCGGCCTCTCCGGTGAGCTGATCGCCGCCGGCAAGCTGGCCAGCTTCGTGCAAGACCTGGCGCTCATGCACGCCATGGGCATCAAGGTCGTGTTGGCACACGGTTTTCGCCCGCAGCTTGAAGAGCAGTTGCGCGCCAAGGGCCAGGAGTCCCGCTTCAGTCACGGCATGCGCATCACCGACGAAGTGGCCCTGGACTGCGCCCAGGAAGCCGCCGGGCAGTTGCGCTATGAAATCGAGGCCGCCTTCTCGCTGGGTCTGCCCAACACCCCGATGGCGGGTGCGGCCATCAGCCTGATTTCAGGCAACTTCATCACCGCCCGCCCCGTCGGCATCGTCGACGGCGTGGACTTCAAGCACACCGGCCTGGTGCGCAAGATCGACGCCATGGCCATTCGCCGTGCCATCGACACGGGCTCGCTGGTCATGCTCTCGCCCTTTGGCTTTTCGCACACCGGCGAGGCCTTCAACCTGAGCATGGAAGACGTGGCCACCTGTGCGGCCATCGCCCTGCAGGCAGACAAGCTCATCTTCGTGACCGAAGTGCGCGGCATCCTGCAGGCCATCGTGCAAGATCCGGTGCAGGCTGATGCACTCGAGGCGCGACACCACAACGACCCTGACGCCGAGATCGATCAGGAGCTGGCGCTGGCGGAAGCCAAACGCCTGCTGGCGGCGCTGCCCAACCCAACCGAGCCCACCGACACGGCCTTCTACCTGCAGCACGCGGTCAAGGCCAGCGAAGGCGGGGTCGAGCGCGTGCACATCATCCCCTTCAAGGTCGATGGCGCGCTGCTGATGGAGGTGTTCACGCACGATGGCGTGGGCACCATGATCGTCGACGAAAAGCTGGAAAGCCTGCGCGAGGCCACGCCCGATGACGTCGGCGGCATCCTGCAACTGATCGAGCCGTTCGAGCAGGACGGCACGCTCGTCAAGCGCAGCCGCACCGAGATCGAGCGCGACGTGGCGCAGTACACCGTGATCGAGCACGACGGCGTCATCTTCGGTTGCGCGGCGCTCTACCCCTACCCCGAAGCCGGCACCGCCGAGATGGCCGCACTGACCATCTCACCCAGCGTTCAAGGCCAGGGTGACGGCGAACGCATCCTCAAACGCATCGAGCAACGCGCACGGGCCATGGGCCTGCAGACGCTGTTCGTGCTCACCACACGCACCATGCACTGGTTCAACAAGCGCGGCTTCGCGCCGGTTGACCCGGACTGGCTGCCCGAGGCGCGCAAGCGGTCCTACAAATGGGACCGCCGCTCACAGGTGCTCGTCAAGCACCTGAAATAAACGCCGCCCCTTCACCCGATTCATCAGACCAGACCAGAAAGCAAAGGCCCCCACATGGCACGCACCATCCAATGTTCGTACCTCAAGAAGGAAGGCGAAGGCATGGACTTCGCTCCCTACCCTGGCGAGCTGGGCAAGCGCATCTACAACGAAGTCAGCAAGGAAGCCTGGCAGCTGTGGATGAAGCACCAGACCATGCTGGTCAACGAAAACCGCCTGAACCTGGCCGATGCCCGCGCCCGCCAGTACCTGGCCCGCCAGATGGAGCAGTTTTTCTTTGGGGCCGGTGCCGAGCAGGTGCAAGGCTACGTTCCCCCCTCGGCTTGAGGGGATGCAGCCCGGCGGGAACAAAAGCCGCATGGCGTCGGCCGTTGACCCCACCGGTTCGGTGTAACCTTATGCAAAATAGCTTGGGAGCCCCGTTGTTGATGACAGACGCAAACGCCAGCGCCCCTGGGGCCTGCGCCCTCGAGCCAAGCCCCGAACAAATCGGAGCTCCGTTGGCACTTGCCATCTGGCCCTGACGCCGGGAGAAGGTGGCCGCAAACGTGTTTTCTCCGAGCAAACTGGCGGGCGGCCCCCAGGCGGCGCTGCCCATCCTCATGTACCACCGGGTGCTCGATCGCCCGGACCCGCTGCAAGGTGAGATTCACCTGGCACGGGTGATGGACACCCAGTTCCGCACGCTGCGCCAGTTTTTCAAAGTGCTGCCCCTGGACGAGGCCGCAGAGATGTTGGCCGCAGGGAAGCTGCCTGCTCGCGCGGTCTGCATCACCTTCGACGACGGCTACCGCGACAACCATGACCTGGCCCTGCCCCTGCTGCAGCGCCATGGGCTCACAGCCACGTTCTACGTCGCCAGCAGCTACCTCAATGGCGGGATGATCTTCCATGACGTGCTGATCGAGACCATCCGGCACGCCCCCACCGGCATCCTGGACCTGGGCATCGACGGGCTTGAGCGCCTGCCCATCAGCGACATGGCTTCGCGCGTGGCCGCCGTCCAGCACCTCATGGGCGCCATGAAGTACCTGCCGCCCTTGCAACGCCAGCAACTGTCCGAACGGCTGCTTGACACGCTCGGCGCGAACGCACCGCGCTCGCTCATGATGACCGACGATCAAGTGCGCGCGATGTCACGCAGCGGCATGGGCATTGGCGGGCACACGGCGCACCACGTCATCCTCTCAAAGCTGAGCCCGGAGGCGGCGCGAGAGGAAATCGTTGCCAACCGCCAAACCCTGTCGAGCCTGGTCAACAAGCCATTGGTCTCGTTCGCCTACCCCAACGGCAAGCCTGGCATCGACTACGACGCCAGCCATGTCGAGTTGGTGCGCGAACTGGGCTACCGCAACGCAGTATCGACCCACTCTGCCGTGGGCACCCGCCAGGCCAACATCCTGGAGCTGCCCCGCTTCGTGCTCAACGAGACCACGCCAATTGGCGTGATCCTGCGCATGCTTCGGATGACGGCCTACTCGGTTTGATGCCCCTGCGAGGCCCGAGAGGCCGCCCTGCGACAAACCTCAAGCCGGCATGAGGAAGTCGCGGCTGATGCCGTAGCCCAAATCGCCCACGCGGTCGAGGAACTGCGTGAGGTAGGCGTGCAGGCCGGTGGCCACGATCTCGTCGATGCGGCTGAACTGCAGGTCGGCGCGCAGGCGACCCGCGCGGCGCAGGGTCTCGTGGCTGTGGTCGTTGGCCACGGCGCGCAGGTTGCTCACCACCTCGTCCATGCAATAGACGAGCGAGCGCGGCATCTCGGCGCGCAGGATCAGCAACTCGGCCACCTTCTCGGGGCGGATGACGTTGCGGTAGACCTTGCGGTAGACCTCGAAGGCCGAGACCGAACGCAGCACGGCCGACCAGTGGTAGAAGTCGACCTCCTTGCCCTCGTTGCCAGCGCCAGATCCGAAGAACTCGGTGTTGCGCGCGTGGAATTTCACGTCGAGCAGGCGGGCCGTGTTGTCGGCGCGTTCCAGGAAGGTGCCGATGCGCTGGAAGTGGAAGGACTCGTCCTGCAGCATGGTGCCCAGCGTCACGCCGCGCGAGAGGTGCGAGCGGAACTTCACCCACTCGAACAGCTCGGCCGGGTCCTTGGCCAGGGCCCCGGCCTTGATGAGGCGATTGAACTCGAGCCAAGTCTGGTTCATGGTCTCCCAGACCTCGGTGGTCAGGGCCCCACGCACCGCGCGGGCATTTTCACGGGCAGCACGCAAGCAATTGAGGATGCTCGACGGGTTGCCAGCGTCGGTGACCATGAAGGTCATGACATCAAGCGCATTGACCTCGTCGTGCTTGTTCCGGTACTCCTGCATCAGCTCGCTGATGCTGAGCAGACCCTGCCAGCCTTGCAGGGCCGACTCGCTCGACTGCGGCAACAGGGAGGTCTGGTAGTTGACGTCGAGCAGGCGCGCGGTGTTTTCGGCTCGCTCCATGTAACGGGCCATCCAGAAGAGGTGGTCGGCGGTGCGCGACAGCATGGGCTTGGTCTCCAGGTGCGAGGCGCTTGCTGCTCGCAAGGCCCCGGTTTCGGTCTCGATCAGTTGCGTGGGCAGGTGGTCTTCGATGCGTTCGTTGAGCATGGCCAGGCCTCCTTCAGCTTTCCAGAACCCAGGTGTCCTTGGTGCCACCGCCTTGCGAGCTGTTGACCACCAGCGAGCCTTCTTTGAGGGCCACGCGTGTCAGGCCACCGGGCACCATCTGCACGGTCTTGCCGGAGAGCACGAAGGGGCGCAGGTCGATGTGACGTGGCGCGATGCCGCTTTCCACGAACGTCGGGCAGGTCGACAGCGACAGCGTGGGCTGAGCAATGTAGTTGCTCGGGTTGGCCAGCAAAGCCTTGCGGAAGTCCTCGATCTGGGCCTTGGTGGAAGCCGGCCCGACCAGCATGCCGTAGCCGCCGGCGCCGTGCACCTCCTTGACGACCAGCTCAGCCAGGTGGTCGAGCGTGTACTGCAGGTCGGCCTTGTCGCGGCAGATGTAGGTGGGCACGTTCTGCAAGATGGGCTTTTCACCGAGGTAGAACTCGATCATCTTGGGCACGTAGGGGTAGATCGACTTGTCGTCGGCAATGCCGGTGCCGAAGGCGTTGGCCAGGGTCACGTTGCCGGCGCGGTAGGCGCGCAAGAGCCCCGCGACGCCCAAGGTCGAATCCTTGCGGAAGACCTCCGGGTCCATGAAGTCGTCGTCCACACGCCGGTAGATGACGTCCACGCGCTGCGGGCCGCGCGTGGTGCGCATGTAGACGAAGTCGTCCTTGACGAAGAGATCCTTGCCCTCGACCAGCTCGATCCCCATTTGCTGAGCCAGGAAGGCATGCTCGAAATAGGCCGAGTTGTACATGCCGGGGGTGAGCACCACCGCCGTGGGCTCGTTGACCGAGGCGGGCGCCAGCGCTCGCAGCGTGTCGAGCAGCAGGTCGGGGTAATGCGCCACGGGCGCGATGCGGTGCTCGGCGAACAGCTCGGGGAAGAGCCGCATCATCATTTTGCGGTTCTCGAGCATGTAGCTCACGCCGGAAGGTACCCGCAGGTTGTCTTCCAGCACGTAGTAGGTGCCGCTGCCATCGGGGTTGCAGGCTCGCACGATGTCGATGCCCGAGATGATGGAGTAGATGCCGCCGGGCACGTTCACGCCCATCATTTCCTTGCGGAACTGGGCGTTGTTGAGCACCGGCTCCGAGGGGATGACGCCAGCCTTGAGGATTTCCTGGTCGTGGTAGATGTCGTCCAGGAATCGGTTGAGCGCGGTGACGCGTTGCTTGAGGCCCTTTTCCATCTCCTTCCACTCGTGGCTGGGGATGATGCGAGGGATCAGGTCGAAGGGAATGAGGCGTTCGGTGCCCGAACCATCCTCGTCCTTGTCACCGTAAACCGCGAAGGTGATGCCCACGCGGCGGAAGATCATCTCGGCTTCGTCGCGCCGGGAGGACATCAGCTCCTGCGGCTGACGGCCAAGCCAGCGTTCGTAGGTCTGGTAATGGTCGCGCACCTGCTTGTCGGCGCCGGCGCTGCTGGCGTGCATCTCGTCGAAGAATCGCATCGGGTGACCCTCTTGGGGCTTTCAGAAACAGCGGTGAGCAAGCCAATGCACTAACCGTGCCAGCCCGCAAAACTTGCACCAAGACAGAACCCCACAGGCCAGCCACGTTGCCCTGGATGCCGCACCATGGTGCACCACCGACTGAGACTGGTGCAAGCCATCGGGTCAAAGTGGATGCGCCCACGGTGTTACGCACCAACATGTTCACCCACGAGGGGCCAATGTGTGATGCGCGCGCCACAGGTAGCCGGGTGACGCCAGCCAGGCTGCCCAAAAAAAAGGCACCGTGAGGTGCCTTGTGCCGGATCGCCAGGGGCGAACTCGTCAAGCTTGAGCGCGGCCCGGCTGTCGACGGCGGCTCCACAGGACGGCAGCCGCCAGGCCCATTGCGGACAAGGCAAGCTGCGAGGCTTCAGGTGCCGGCGAAGCCACGGCGCTGAACGAATAGGCCCACTCATTGACGGGCCAGAAGCCGTCCGGGTTGTCCACGGAATGGCCGATGAAGCGAAGCGTGTACGCACCCTCGAGCAAGTGCGAGAAGGTGAAATTCAAGCGCGCGCTGCCCGGGTCGAACGAGTAGGTGTACACGGGACCACTGCTGCCCGCCGAATACAACTCGACCGCGGTGAAGAGGTAGGGCGTCAGGCCCGACGACGACTGCCAGACCGAACCGACCTGCCCGACGATGTCGGTGAACCGGTCGGAGGGCGAGACGGGGCTGTTGCCCCAGCCGATGAAGAAGCCTTGGTCTCGGTAGAAGGAGCCCGGCTCCTGGGCGTAGGACAGCCCGCCACGGAGGTTGCCAGCGCCAATGGAACGCGAACCTGGGCCCAGATCGGCCTGAGCGTGAGCGACCGCATGCATGCCCAACCAGGCAGCAAGCAAGATGAGTTTGTGAAAGGCGTTCACATTCGTCCTCATGATTTTGGTATGCGGAAAGTCTATATGTAATTCAGTGCGTCACGTCACACATCCCCAAGTCGGGTGCCTTGGGCTCGCCAAACTGACAAAGGGGGAGAAAAACCGCCAAATCAGCTCAGGAGGCACGCTGCAACCGGGTGGTCACGTGCACATCCAGGGTGTGGCGCCCGCCGCCTCGGATGACACCTCGCAGCGGGGTGACATCGCCGAAATCGCGGCCGTGGGCCACCCGAACGTGGTGCACACCCGGCACGCAATCGTTCGTCGGGTCGAGGTCCAGCCAGTCATCCGAGCCAGGCAGCCCCAGCCCGGGCACCCAGACACTGAGCCAGGCATGCGAAGCGTCGGCGCCCACCAGGGCCACTTGCCCTGGCGGCGGCAAGGTCAGGAGATAGCCGCTCACATAGCGGGCGGCCAGCCCACTGGCGCGCAGGCAGCCCAGCATGAGGTGGGCGAAGTCCTGGCAGACGCCCCGGCGACGCGCGAACACCTCCAGGATGGGGGTGGAGATGTCGGTGGACGCTGGCGCGTAGGTGAAGTCGCGGTGGATGCGCTGCATCAGCTCGATGACCGATTCGGCCAAAGGACGATCGTCGCGCAAGGACACACCGGCGTAGGCACGCAGCTCAGGGTGGAGCGGCACGAACGGCGATGCGTAGAGGTATTCGCTGGCCGCTTCAAAGGGTGCGTGAGCGCAGTAGGCCAGCCGCTCTTTCACGTCGCCGCAAGTGGGCCCCTGATCAGGGGCCAGCGCCTGGTAACGGTGTCGCACCTCGACCTCGCTGCGCGCCAGCACGCGCAACTCGGCGTGCGCCGCGTGCATCGCAAAGTAGGCACGGCTGTTGCCATGGCTGTCTCGCCTGACGCTGTGTTGGGCCGGCGTGGGCTCGACCACCATGTCGAACGAGAGCAGTCGTTGCCCCCCATCGGACAGGGGACGCAAGCAGGCGATGTGCTGCGATTGCTCCACCGGGTGGTCGTAGTGGTAGAGGGTTTCGTGCTCGACCGACAGCCGGGCGCTGCCGACCTCGGGGGTCGACACGGGCAGCTCAAGCAGGCTCATGCACTCACCATGGAGTCGTTGGGCTCGGCGTGCACGAAGTACTGGCGGGCGATCTCGTCCGAGAGGCGCCAACCGGCATCCAGCAGGCGGTCGCACAGGGCCAGCACGCGGGCGTGCCCCTCTTTCGGATCACAGAGCAGCTCCAGTTCGACACCAACGCCCTGGTGGGGCAGCAACGCGAGCAGGTCATCGTGCAAGCCCGTGCGATCGGGCAGCTTGCCCAACTCTGTGCGCAAACGGCGCAGCACGCAGGCCAGCGCTCTTGGGTTGGTTTCGTCGTGCACGAGCAAGGCCAGCAACGCAGGCACCTCCAGCCGACGCTGGAAGCGCGCACGGAAGGTGATGGCGCTGTCGAAGATGTCGAGCAGCTGGTCGAAGCCTTGTGCTTGCGACAAGGCGCGGTGGACCCAAAAGGCGCGCAGGAAGGCGGTGTAACCCACCAGGCGCTCGATCAGTCGGCCCACCGTCAACAGTCGCCAGCCGACGTCGCGGGTCATGCGGTCGGTCTGCGCACCAGTGACCGCAGCCAGTTGCATGGCCAATTGTTCCAGGGCCGCATCGGCCTGTTGCAAGCCCGGGTGCTGCCCAGTGGGCACGTCCTGGATCAAGGCCTGGCGAAAACCTTCCCCCAGGCTGCGCAGCAACCGAGCATGCGCGGGTGACAGGCGCTCACGCAGTGACTGGGAGGAGCGAGACAGGGCCTCGAGGTTGTAGCCCAGGCTGAAGGCACCCTGGGTGGCGCGTTCGTCGGACAGGGCATCGAGCACGGCGCGCTCGAACACGCGAGGCGCTTTGTGCAGAGCCGGCGCGCCGGGTGGCACCAGACCGTTCAGGGCTGCGAGGTCAGAGAGCGCTTGCAACACGTGCTCGTCGGCTTCGTCTTCGCTGGTCTGCAAGCTCAGCAGGCCTTGCACCAGGCGCAGTTGCTGCTCGGCACGCTCGGTGTAGCGGCCCATCCAGAACAGGTTCTCGCCAGTGCGGCTGGCCACGGGACGCTGGCGTTGCGCGAGCTCGTCCGGGCGCACAGCGCTGGGCAGCATCGAGAAGGTGTCGACCGCGTCCTCGGTGAGCACCCAGGTGTCCATCGAGCTGCCGCCCAATTGCATGGACACGGGGCCGGCATCGCGCGTGGCGATGCGGGTCATGCCACCGGGCAGCACCTGCCAGCCACCCTTGCCATCCGACAACGCGTAGACGCGCAAAGAGGCCCCGCGCATGGCGATGTGGCCCGCTTGCCAGACCGGGGCCTGTGCATAGGGCACGAAGCCCTGGACGGTGTAGGCGGCCGGGTCGTGGTCGATGCGCTCTCGCCAGCTGTTCAAGGCGGGTTGCGACAGGGTCTGGCCCAGCACCGCATCGAAACTCTGGCGCAGGCGCGGTGAGCCAAAGCCGGGTGTGCCGGCGTAGGGGTAGCTGGGGCGGATGACCTGGCTGGCGAGATCGGGGGCGATGTCGGCCCAGGCCGAGGCTTCGCCGCACCACCAGGTGGGCAGCGACGGCAGGCTGAGCTCCTCGCCCAGCAGGTGCCTGGACAGCGCTGGCAAAAAGCCATGCACTGCGGGCGATTCAAGGAAGCCCGTGCCCAGCGCATTGGCCAGCACGACGTGGCCGGCGCGCACCGCTTGCATCAGGCCTGGCACGCCGAGGTGGGAGTCGGAGCGCAGCTCCAGCGGGTCGCAGAAGTCGTCGTCCAGGCGACGCAGCAGACCGTGCAATGGCTCCAGCCCCTGCACTGTCTTGAGGAAGAGGCGCTCGTCTCGAACAACCAGGTCACCGCCTTCCACCAGGGGCAGGCCGAGGTAACGCGCCAGGTAGGCCTGCTCGAAATAGGTCTCGTTGTAGGGGCCTGGCGTGAGCAAGGCCAGTCGGGGCGCCTGGCCATCTGCGCAAGGCTCGGCCAGCTCGGTGAGCGTGTCGACCATGCGGCGGTAGCCCGAGGCCAGGTGCTG
This sequence comes from Aquabacterium parvum, assembly GCF_001447195.1. Lineage (GTDB taxonomy): Bacteria > Pseudomonadota > Gammaproteobacteria > Burkholderiales > Burkholderiaceae_C > Aquabacterium > Aquabacterium parvum. Next base: position 42,091 of record NZ_LFRI01000341.1, read on the forward strand.
CACGTTCATGGCTCGGTAGGCATCGGGGAACTGGCGCGAAACGATGAGCCGGTTCTGCATCACGTAGCCCAGCCCGGACGGTGCCTGGGTGCGGTGCGAAACCACCCACCAGGCGCCATCGGGACCACGAACCAGGTCGAAGGCCAGCACGTGCAGGTAGATGCCACCGGGCGGGGTCACGCCCTGCATGCCGCGCAGGTAGCCGGGGTGGCCCAGCACCAGGGCCGAGGGCAGCAGCGCCTGCTTCAGCAGCGATTGCTCGTCGTAGGTGTCGGCCAGGATGCAGTTGAGCAGGCGCGCGCGCTGGGCCACACCTTGCTCCAGGCTGCGCCACTCCTGCGCACCAATGATGTGCGGCAGCACCTCCAGCGACCAGGGCCGGCTGGGCCCCCCCTGCGAGTTGTAGACGTTGTAGGTGATGCCATCTTCGAGGATCTGACGCGCCATGAGGTCCTGGCGCCGCTGCAGGTCTTCCAGCGGCGCCCCCAGGTGGCGGGCAAAGTCCTGCCACAAAGGGCGCAGATCGCCCTCGTCGTTGCGCAGCTCGTCGAAGTGGCCGGGCTCCACCGGGCGGGCGCGGTGCAGCATCGCCTGGGCCACGTTGGGCTCCAGGCTGGGATCGTCAAAAAGGGGCAGGTTGGCTGTCACAGTCCCGACATCGTATCAACCGCCCTGCGTCTTGCGCAGATCAAGGGTGAGCGGATGCTCCAGCCCTGCGGCAAGAGATCGCACATCCATCGCGCCTGGTGTGTGTCCCATGCGGAAGAAGCGCGCCAGGCGTCGGCTCTCGGCCTCGTAAGAGTTGACGGGGAAGGTGTCGTAATTGCGGCCGCCCGGGTGCGCGACATGGTATTGACAGCCGCCCAGCGAGCGCTTGAGCCAGGTGTCGACCAGGTCGAAGGTGAGCGGGGCGTCGGCGCCGATGGTGGGGTGCAGGCACGAAGGGGGCTGCCAGGCGCGGTAGCGCACGCCTGCGACGAACTCGCCGACGCGGCCGGTCGGGTGAAGCGGCAACACACGGCCGTTGACCGTGACCACGTGGCGGTTGCCGTTCAGGCCGGTGGCGCGCACCTCCAGGCGCTCCATGGACGAGTCCACGTAGCGCACGGTGCCGCCCGGCGCGCCCTCCTCGCCCATCACGTGCCAGGGCTCCAGCGCGCCGCGCAGGGTCAGGCGCACACCCGCGGTCTGCACCTCGCCGACATAGGGGAAACGGAACTCGAAGTGCGGCGCGAACCACTCGGGCTTGAAGTCGAAGCCGGCCATCTGCAACTCGGCCAGCACGTCGGCAAAGTCTTGCTCGACAAAGCTGGGCAGCATGAAGCGGTCGTGCAGACCGGTGCCCCAGCGCGTCAGGCGGGTGGCGCCATGGCCCTTGTACGGCTCTTTCCAGAACCAGGCCACCAGCGCGCGCAGCAGCAACTGCTGCACCAGGCTCATCTTCGAATGGGGTGGCATCTCGAAGGCGCGCAACTCCAGCAGGCCCAGGCGACCGGTGGGGCCGTCGGGCGAGTACAGCTTGTCGATGCAGAACTCGCTGCGGTGCGTGTTGCCGGTGGCGTCGATCAGCAGGTTGCGCAGCGTGCGGTCGATGATCCACGGAGGGCACTGGCCCCAGATGGCCATCTGCCGCTCGATTTCCTTCATGCCGATCTCGGCTTCGTAGACCTGGTCCATGCGCGCTTCGTCGATGCGCGGCGCCTGGCTGGTGGGCCCGATGAACAGGCCCGAGAACAGGTAGGACAGCGAGGGGTGGTTGTGCCAGAAGGTCAGCAGGCTGGGGATGAGGTCGGGACGGCGCAGGAAGGGGCTGTCGCCAGGCGTGGCCCCACCGAGCACGAAGTGGTTGCCACCGCCGGTGCCGGTGTGGCGACCGTCGACCATGAACTTCTCGGTGGACAGGCGGGTTTCGTGTGCGGCCTGGTAGAGGAACTCGGTGTGATCGACCAGTTGGCCCCAACCCGATGCGGGGTGGATGTTGACCTCGATGACACCTGGGTCGGGCGTGACCTGCAGCATCTTCAGGCGGGCATCACGTGGCGGCGGGTAGCCTTCGAGCACGATTTTCAGCCCGGTTTCAGCGGCCGTGGCCTCGACAGCGGCCAGCAGATCGAGGTAATCGTCCAGGCTGGACAAAGGCGGCATGAACACGTAGAGCACGCCCCCGCCCTGCCCTTCGGCCTCGACCTTGGGGCCGCTGGCGCGGTCGGGGTTGCGTGCTTCCACGCACAGGGCTGTGCGCGTGATCCAGTGGGCCGACTCGAACCGGTTGGGGTGCTTGGATGGGTCGGCATTCGAGGGCGTGGCCGGGCCTGCGGCGGCGACGACCGGGTTGGCCGACAACGCGCCCCATTCGCCGTTGACGCTGGTGCCGCCCAACCCCTCGACAGCTTGCCCTTGGATGGAGACGGCGCCGCCTTGCGCGAAACCGCCGCCCACCGCATGAGGGCCGTACTGCGCGCGCAGCGTTGCCGCGTCAGCCAAGGGTGCGCGAGGCGCGAACGGGTCATGGTGGTGGGCGAAGGGGTACTGCTCACGCGATACCCAAGGCAGCGAGTCGAGTGGCAGGCGGTAGCCCATCGAGGAGTCACCCGGGATGAGGTACATGCGCTCGTCGCGGAAGAACCAGGGGCCCGTGACCCAGCGCGGCCCGCTCAGGCCTGGGGCGTGATCCCACTCCCGCTTGAGAGGCAGGGCATAACCCACGGTGTGCGTCAGGCCCTGGTCGTAAACGCGGCGCAGGCGAACGCGCTCGAGCTCGTCGTCAAGCTTGGACTCAAAGGGGTCGACGTTGACTGGCAGGCGGCGCTCGCGCCACAGGTAGTACCAGGTGTCTTCGAAACCAGCCTGGATGTGGGTGGGGCCCACGCCCAGCTTGTTCGAGAGCGTTTCGATGAAGCGCTTGGCGTCACTGCTGGTGTAGCGCTCGGCCTGGCGCTCGTCGGCGAACAGGCTGGGGTCGTGCCAGCAGGGCTGGCCGTCGGTTCGCCAGAAGATGGACAGGGCCCAGCGCGGCAGTTGCTCGCCCGGGTACCACTTGCCTTGCCCGAAGTGCAGGAAGCCGCCTTCGCCGTACTTGGCGCGCAGCTTGTGGACCAGGGTGGTGGCCAGGCCCCGCTTGGTGGGACCCAGGGCGTCGGTGTTCCACTCGGCGCCATCACGGTCATCGACAGAGACGAAGGTGGGCTCGCCGCCCATCGTCAGCCTGACGTCGCCCGACTGCAGTTGCGCATCCACGGCCTGGCCCAGGGCATCGATCTCGGACCACTGCGCGTCGGTGTAGGGCTTGGTCACGCGGGGTGACTCGAAGATGCGCGTGATCGACATCCGGTGGTCGAACTCGACCTCGCATTCGTCGACGGCGCCGGAGATGGGCGCGGCCCCGGAAGGCTCGGGGGTGCAGGCCACGGGGATGTGGCCTTCGCCGGCCAGCAGGCCCGAGGTCGGGTCGAGACCGATCCAGCCTGCACCGGGCAGGTAGACCTCGCACCAGGCGTGCAGATCGGTGAAGTCAACTTCGGTCCCCGAGGGGCCGTCGAGCGCGGCCACGTCGGCTTTGAGCTGGATGAGGTAGCCCGAGACAAAGCGCGCGGCCAGGCCCATGTGGCGCAAGGCCTGCACCAGCAGCCAGCCTGTGTCCCGGCAGGAGCCCGACTTTTTGGTCAGCGTCTCTTCGGGCGTCTGCACGCCCGGCTCCATGCGGATGGTGTAGCTGATGTCGCTTTGCAGGCGCTGGTTGAGCCCCACCAGGAAGTCGATGGTGCGCACCTCTTTGCGGTCGATGCTGTCGACAAAGGCCTTGAAGGCCGGGGTGAGCTCGCCCTTGACCAGGTAGGGCGCCAGGTCATGGGCGCTGGCCTCGTCGTACTGGAAGGGGTAGTTCTCGGCGTGTGGCTCGAGGAAGAAGTCGAAGGGGTTGTAGACCGCCATCTCGGCGACCAGGTCGATGGTGACCTTGAACTCGCGCGTGCGCTCGGGAAAGACAAGCCGAGCCAGGTGATTGGAGAAGGCGTCTTGCTGCCAGTTGATGAAATGCATCACCGGCTCGACCTTCAGCGAGTACGACAGGACGCGGGTGCGGCTGTGCGGCGCCGGGCGCAGGCGCACGACCTGGGGCGACAAGTTCACCAACCGGTCATAGCGGTAGTGGGTGACGTGGTTCAGGGCGACGTGGATGGACACGTGGATCTCCGGCAGAGCAAGCAGCCATGGATTGGCTGCGCTGAATGTGACAGGAGCAAGTTGCGGACCAAGCGCCCTGCGCCACCGTTGCTTGCATCAACCTGTGACCGGTCTCTCTGCCGCCGCGCCATCGGCCTGCCACCACCGAGGGGACACGGCGCACACCACCAAGGCAACGCTCACCACATCTTTGGGCAAGAGGACCTCGGCCGGGCCACCTTGCCATGGAGAAACCACCATGGAGTCGACCCGATCGAGCAGCAGCCGACACAAGCGCACCCCGCCCTTTCGCAAGGTGACCAGCACGAAGTCCTCGGGCTGCAAAGGCGCATGCGCAGACACCACCAGAAAATACCCATCCTGGGCATAGGGCGCCAGCCCTTGGCCCTGCACACGCATGGCATGGCAGTGCTCGGCCATCCAGGGCAGACCGAGCGTGCCGCCTTCTGTGGGCTGCGTCTTGGGTGAGCCCACACGTTGAGAAACCTGTCTGCCGTCCTCGCGCAGGTGAACCACGCCATGAACCGGCACCCGCACATGGGGCTCGCCATCGCCTCCGTGAACCGACTCGGCCGCCACGGGCACTGCCTTTTCCAGCGGTGGACCGTCGCCCCTGGCAAGCCAGTCAGCTCGAACGCCCAACTCCTTGGCCAAGGAGGGTGTGTGCGAGCTGCCCTGCGCGCCGGCGTCGAGGTCGCACAGGTACTGGATGGCCTGGGGTTTGACCCCGACGGCCCGAGCCAGTTCGCTCTGGTTTGTGCGCCCCGCGCGCCGCATGGCCCATCCCAGTCGACCTGCGTAGCTTTCCCACTCTCCATTTTTCATGCGGCGATGCTACAAAGATCTTTGTGGAATGCATTGCCATAATTTTTGCGCTGATGTACAAATGCAACTACAAATCAAAGCAGAGAGAAAACATGCCCCACCGAGAAGCACTGGCCCGGGCCATCGAGATCGTGGGCTCGCAAAGCCGTTTGGCTCGCGAGATCGGCGGCGGCGTCACCCAGGCGCACGTGCACTACTGGCTGACTCAGGCCAAGGTGGTGCCGGCTGAGTACTGTCCCGCCATCGAGCGCATCGTCAAGCGTGCCGTCTCTTGCGAGGAGCTCAACCCCCACGTGGACTGGTGGGGGCTGCGACGGTGAACCGAGCAGGTTTTGCGATCTCCCGGAGCGGCCTGCCAGCCCTGGGTTCTCCCCGGAGCAGCGTCACAACCGGATTGGACAAAGGTCCCTCCCTTGCCCTGTTCGTCCGGGCTGTTTTGTTGGCAGACCGGGAGATCGCTTTTTTATTTGTCAACGGGCCAGGATGCGACGCTGATCCTGCGTGCGAAGCTCCAGGCCACCATCCCGCTGGAGCTGAAACGACGTGACCTGTCCCAGCAACGCCAAAAAGCGCGCCTCCTGGTCCATCAAGGCGGGAACGCAGATCATGCGGGTGGTGGCGACCCCGCTGACCTCCATGGCAGCCCCCTGCAGGCGGTAGCTGCCCGTGTAGCGGTTGCAACCCGCGCGGCCGGCAAGCTGGCCAGAGGGCGACAAGGTGATCGTGGTGCGGCTGTTGTCGACCACGCCGCGCCCATCGATGCGCTCGACCACCCACTCCCGCACGGTGAGGTCCCTTGGCGGGACGCTGCCAGCTCCCGCCGCGCCCTGACGCACGTCGGCTGCATCGCCAGCAGGGATGGTGTCGCACGCCGGGTAGGCCTGACCGTCGATCGTCAACATGCCGATGTCGCCCTTGGACCAGTAGCTCGTGCCCGGGTAGGCAGACGACGCGTAACGCGCCCCCGAAGCGCTGCGCTGAGCCTGCAGCAGGTAGCGCTTGCTGCCCACCGTGAGCTCGGCTTGCTCGGCGTTGGCGCGCACGGTGACATCCTGTTTGCCGCAGCGCATGAGGACCGCCGGGCCCAAGGCGCGAGCGGCCACCACCGGAGGTTTCGCGGCGGCCACGCCGCCAGCCCCATTCGCCCCCCCTGGGGCGGTTGCGCAGGCCGCGAACAGCGTGGCCGATGCGCCCGCGAGCAAGCCCAGGCCTGCACGGTTCAACAGAGATGGCCAGGGGGGACAGCGGAGACGGTGCGTGGGCGAACGCGACATGAGGGCACTCCTTGAGGCAACAGGGCTGGCGTTGATCCTAAGGCAGGGCTTGGGGGCCCTGGGCATGGCGTCCCCAGCCGGCGTCAACGCGCCACCTGCTCCGGCGTCATGGCAGCCAGCGTCTGGGTGCCCGCCACGATCATGCGCACCATCAGAATCAGCTCTTCGGTGAGGCGACCTTGTTCGCTGCGCGGCAGGTCCATGGCCGTCGAGCCCATGGTGAAGACCAGGCGGGTGATGGCTTTGGCGGTCAGGCCGGCCTCGAACAGGCCCGTGCCATTGGCCTGGGCCAGGCGCACCAGGTCGTGGCGCAGCTCCTCTTCGAAATAGCTGAGCTGGCGATCCACCGCCTGCTTGAACGCGTCTGAGCCCACCGAGCCCTCGCGCAGGAGGATGTGGAGCAGCTTGTCGTCGCGCTGCAGTTGTTCCATGAAGGCCTCGACCGAGCCCCGCACCACGCTGCGGTCGACGGCTGCGCGCTGGCGGGCCTCGCCGATGATCTGACGCAAGGAGCTGCCGGCCAGATCGATCAGGGCCACCGCCAGCTCGTCCATGTCCCGGAACTGGCGATAAAAGCTGTTGGGCGCGATGCCCGCCTCGCGGGCCACCTCGCGCAGGCTCAGCGACGACACGCTGCGGTGCGGCCCGACCAGGCGCAGGGCCGCCACGATGATGTCTTCTCGGGAGATGACGGCCTTGCGCCCGGGAGAGGCTGCCCGCACACGCACGTCTGGGACATCCGGTGCGCCCGGCGATTCCAGGATGGTGGCGGCAGAGGCTTCAACGGTGTCCATCGGGCGGGGTCTTCAGGCGAGTTCAGGTGCGGCGCCAGACTGGGCGTTGCGTTGGGTCAAACAGCTTCGCATGATACCTCTCCCAATTTAATGCACAAGTGTATAGACAAACGTCTTCTCGCACGTATACTGCCGCATCTTCTCTTTGCGTCAGCCACCCACCGTGAGCGCTTCCGCCCCGGCCACCATCGGCCTTCCCTCCACCGCCAACTGGCTGCAGCGCCTGATCGCGCCCGTGGTCGAGCCCGAGGTCTTCGATTTCTGGGTGCAGCACCTGAACCCGGTCTGGTCATGGTCGCGTCCGCTGGCGACCATCGTCGAGCGCCGCGTCGAGGCGCGTGACACGGTCACGCTGGTGCTCAAGCCCAACCGCCATGTGGGCAGTTTCGTGGCGGGCCAGCACGTCAACGTCAGCGCGCAGGTCAACGGCCGGCGCGTGACGCGCAGCTACAGCCTGACCAACACGCCGTCCCGCTCCGGGCGCATGTCCATCACCGTCAAGCGCGTGGAGGGCGGTGCGCTGAGCACCCACCTGGTGCAGCAAGCCCGCGTGGGCGATGTGCTCGGCATCGGCCCGGCCTTCGGTGAGATGACGCTGCCTGCACAGCCGCAAGGGCGCTGGCTCTTCCTGGCTGCTGGCTCGGGCATCACGCCGCTGATGGGCCTGACGCGGGCGCTGGCCGCTCAACACATGCCGGTTGAGCTGACGCTGCTGTACTGGGTCAAGGCGCACGCCGATTTGTGCTTCCTGCAAGAGCTCCGAGCGCTGAGCACCCGCTTTGCGCAGTTCCACCTGCAGGTCATCGTCACGCACGAGGCGCCCGCCGTGCCCGGGGAGGCGCATGGCCTCATCAGCGCGCAACAACTGGCGCAACTGGTGCCCGACCTGGGCGGGCAGCAGGTCTTTGCCTGCGGCCCAGGCGGCTTCATCGAGGCCGCGCGCGAGCTGTGCCAAGGCCACAGCCAGGCCTTCGTCGCCGAGGGCTTCACCCCAGCTGCCCCGGTGTCCCTGCCAACCGCCACCGAGGCCCGCACGGTGCGCGTGACCTTGCAGCGCACCGGCCGCGAGTTGCAACTGAGCACCGGCCTGAGCCTGCTCGACGCACTCGAAGCCGAAGGCCTGAACCCGCCGTCGGGCTGCCGCATGGGTGTCTGCCACACCTGTGTGTGCCCGCGCGTTGAGGGCACCACGCAAGACATGCAGTCGGGCGACACCCAGTCCGAAAGCAACATGGCTGTGCGCCTGTGCATCAGTCGCGCCTGCACCGACCTCACGCTCGACCTTTGAACCTCACCCCAGCCGTCACACCATGAGCACCCTCACCCGACGTGAACCGAGCCCCGAAGAACTGGCGCGCTTTGGCGCCGAGATCGACGACCTGCGCGCCCGCACCGTGGCCGACCTGGGCGAACGCGACGCGCGCTACATCCGCCGCATCTACGCCGCTGTGCGCTGGATCGAGGTGTTGGGCCGTGGCGTGCTGATGGCCTGCCTGTTCATGCCCGAGGCCTGGATCGTGCCCACCGTGCTGGCTGGCGGGCTGATCCTGGGCATCGCCAAGATCCTGGACAACATGGAGCTGGGGCACAACGTGATCCACGGCCAGTTCGACTGGATGGGCGATGCACGCTTTCAAGGCAAAACCTTCGAGTGGGACATCGTCGGCACCAGCGACAACTGGCGCAAGACCCACAACTTCAAGCACCACACCTACACCAACGTGCACGGCATGGACGACGACATCGGCTACGACGTGCTGCGACTGTTCCCCGAGCAGAAGTGGCACCCGGCAGCGCTGTTTCAGCCGCTTTACGCGGTGATCTTCGCGCTGCTGTTCCAGTGGGGCGTGGCCGTGCAGGACCTGCGCATCGGGCGCGTGTTCATCGGCCGCATCACCTGGCGCAAGCTCGCGCAGGAAGCCGCCCCGACGCTGCGCAAGTCGCGTCGCCAGCTGATCAAGGATTACCTGGTCTTCCCGCTGCTGGCCGGCCCGGCCTTCTGGTCGGTGTTCCTGGGCAACCTGCTGGCCAACGGCATCCGCAACGTGTGGACGTACACGGTGATCTTCTGCGGTCACTTCACGGCCGACGTGCAGACCTTCCCCAAGGGCATCGTGAAAAACGAGACGCGCGCGCAGTGGTACCTGCGCCAGATCCAGGGCTCATCGAACCTGTCGGGCGGCAAGCTGCTGCACATCATGACGGGCAACCTGAGCCATCAGATCGAGCACCACCTCTTCCCCGATGTGCCGGCCAACCGCTACGCCGAGATGGCACCGGTGGTGCGCGACATCTGCCGCCGATACGGCGTGCACTACAACACGGGCTCGATGGTGGGCCAGTTCAGCCAGGTGATCTGGCGCATCATCCGCCACAGCTTCCCGAGCTCGCCCGCACCGATGTCGCCGAGCTTGCAGGCTCGGTGAGCTCACCGCCCTGCTTCGAGATGGCTCAGCGAAAGGCCCGCTTCTTGTGGGCCTTTTGATTTCTCGCGATGCCCGTGGCGGGTGGCGACGCACCCGGATCATCACCCCACCCTATCATCGAGCCCTTCCGCAGTCCCCCTCGCGCACACCATGGCCCGCCTCCAGTTCGAGCTGCCAGAGCAGTTCATCTTCTCCACCGACATCCCCATCTACATCAGCCATGTCAACCAGGGCGGTCACCTCGACAACGCCCAATTGCTGACGCTGGTCTCCGAGGCACGCGTGCGTTTCTTTCGCTGGCTAGGCTACCCGGGCGAGATCGGCATCGAGGGCCTGACGCTCGTGGTCGGCGACATGATGGCGCAGTACAAGTCAGAGGCCTTCTACGGCGAGACCATGCAGGTCGACATGGTCCCCGACGACTTCAACAAATACGGTTTCGACCTGGTGTTTCGCCTGCAGGACAAGGCCACCGGCCGGGAGGTGGCGCGCGGCAAGACCGGTGTGGTGTTCGTGGGCGACACCCCGGATGGCGGCAAAAAGGTGTCTCCGCTGCCCGAAGCGTTCCTGGCCAGGCTGCGCGCGCGCCAGGGCGCCGTTCACTGACCCTCAGTCAGCGTGGAACAGGTGGCAGGGCACGCGGTCCTGCCACAACGCCAGGCGGATCGGCATCTCGCATACATCGTCAGACGAGCAGGCGCGCTGCAACAGCTCGCGCTTGACGATGCCTGTGGTGTGAATGGCGAGGTGGCGCGTGTCGAGCAAGGCGCTCGGGGTCCAGGACAGTCGCGGCACCGGCACGTTGGGCGCTTCGGGCGTCGCCGCGATCAGGCAACGGCGCCCTCCCTCGTCGGCCAGGGCCTGCACCAACTCGGCCGCCCCCGGGAACAGCGAGGCGGTGTGCCCGTCGGCACCCATGCCCAAGACCACGACGTCCACCGGCCAGTTCAACCCTGACAGGCGCGCCTGCAACGCATCACAGGCGGCGTCCAGTTGATCAGCTTGGGGGGTGGCGGCAAAACACGGCAGCCATTGGGCTGCGGCAGCCCGGCCCTGCAAGAGGTGGGTGCGCACCAGGCGCGCATTGCTGTCGCTGTGCGTGGCGGACACGGCGCGCTCATCCGCCAGGGTCACCGTGACACGCGACCAGTCCAGGTCCGCATCCCTCAAGGCATGGAAAAAAGGCACGGGCGTGCTGCCCCCCGACACCACCAAGGTGGCCTGACCTCTGTGCGCCAACCCATCGCGCAAACGCTCGCTCACCCAGGCCGCCAGCAGCTCGGCCAGCACGTGGGCATCGGCGGCTTCGTGCCAGACCGGCTGGGGACGCGGGAGGGGACGTGAGCGGGATGAGGACTGCATGGGGGCACCTGCCACGGACATCCGGGCATCATAGGTGGCCAGATTGTTGCAGCGCAACAGGATCGGTGTGATGATCGCCGTTCGGATCTTGTTAAACTGACAAGAAGCACTGTCAAAAGTGTCGTTGTCTGACCCTTTTCACCCCTTAGGAAATCCAACATGACTCGTGAAGTCGTCTTCGTGGGCGCAGCCCGCACCGCCATCGGCTCTTATGGTGGCTCGCTGAAGGACATCCCGCCGGCCGACCTGGGCGCCCTGGTCATCAAGACCGCGCTGGAGCGCGCGGGCGTGCAGCCCAAGGACGTCGGACACGTGGTCTTGGGTCACGTCATCCCCACCATCCCGCAAGACGCCTACATCAGCCGCGTCTCGGCCCTGAACGCCGGCGTGCCGCAAGAGGCGCCCGCCTTCAACGTCAACCGCCTGTGCGGCTCGGGCCTGCAGGCCATCGTGTCGGCCGCCCAGGCCATCTTGCTGGGTGACTGCGACGTGGCCGTCGGCGCCGGTGCCGAATCGATGAGCCGTGGCGCCTACCTGGTCACCTCCAACCGCTGGGGCGCGCGCATGGGCGACGTCAAGATGCTGGACTTCATGCTCGGCGCCCTGCACGACCCGCGCATGCACATCCACATGGGCATCACCGCCGAGAACGTGGCCGCGCGCTACGACATCTCGCGTGACCAGCAAGACGCCTACGCCGTGCAGTCGCAAGAGCGCGCCGCCAAGGCCATCGCCGCTGGCGTGTTCAAGGAGCAGATCGTGCCGGTCGAGCTCAAGACGCGCAAGGGCGTGGTGCTGTTCGACACCGACGAAGGCGTCAAGGGTGACACCAGCGTCGACACCCTGAGCAAGATGAAGCCCGCCTTCAAGAAGGAAGAAGGCACCGTCACCGCCGGCAACGCCTCGACCCTCAACGATGGCGCGGGCGCCGTGGTGATGGCCTCGGCCGAGAAGGCCAAGGCCCTGGGCCTGAAGCCGCTGGCCCGACTGGTGTCCTATGCCCACGCTGGCGTCGAGCCCGAGTACATGGGCATCGGCCCCGTGCCGGCCTCGAAGCTGGCCCTGGAAAAGGCCGGCCTGAAGGTCTCCGACCTCGACCTGATCGAAGCCAACGAAGCCTTCGCCGCACAGGCCTGCGCCGTGTCCAAGGAAATGGGCTTCCCCAACGACAAGACCAACCCCAACGGTTCGGGCATCTCGCTGGGTCACCCCGTGGGCGCGACCGGCGCCATCCTGGTGACCAAGGCCATTTACGAGCTGCAGCGCACGGGCGGCCGCTACGCGCTGATCACGATGTGCATTGGCGGTGGCCAGGGCATCGCGATGATCATCGAGCGCGTCTGAACGACGCCTGCTTCGGCATGAACAAGGCGCCCCGCGGGGCGCCTTTTCTTTGGGCGCTCGCCCCGTCTGAAACGCTCAGGACGCGGGCAAGTCACGCTCACGCGGCGGGCAGCTCGCGTGCCTGAGACCGGCGCACCAGGCGGGCGCTCCAGCTCACCAGGTCATCCACCCAGGTGAACACCACCGGGATCACCAGCAGGCTCAGGAAGGTGGACGTGATGAGCCCACCGATCACGACGATGGCCATGGGCGAGCGAAAGCTCGGATCCACCCCCACGCCCAAGGCAATGGGCACCATGCCCGCGCCCATGGCGATGGTGGTCATGATGATGGGGCGCGCGCGCTTGCGGCAGGCGTCGACCACCGCTTCCCAGCGTGACAGGCCGTGCTGGTTGCGCGCGATCAGCACGTAGTCCACCAGCAAGATGGAGTTCTTGGTGGCGATGCCCATGAGCATGATCAGGCCGATCATCGAGGGCATCGACACGGCTGTGTGCGTGACCCACAGCGCGAAGATCGCGCCCGGCACCGACAGCAGCAGCGCGGCCAGGATGGTCACCGGCTGCAAGAAGCCCTTGAACAACAGCACCAGCACCACGTAGATGCACAGGATGCCGGTCAGCATGGCCAGCCCGAAGCTGGAGAACAGCTCGGCCATGGCCTCGGCGTCGCCCACCGGCTGGATGCCCACGCCTGGCGGCATCTGCTTCAAGGTGGGCAGACCCATCACGGCTTTCTCGACCTCGCCCAAGGGCATCTGGTTGAGCTCGATCTCGAAGTTGATGGTGCGCTGGCGGTCGAACCGGTCGATCTGCGCCGGGCCGCTGTCGATCGACAACTCGGCCACGTTGCCCAGCGGCACCGGGCCACGAGCCCCCGGCACCGGCAAACGGGCCAACAACTCAAGGTCGGTGCGCGCCTCAGGCGGCAGCTTGACCACCACCGGCACCTGCCTTTGCGACAGGTTCAGCTTGGGCAGGGCCTGGTCGTAGTCACCCTGGGTGGCCACGCGCAAGGTGTCGGCGATCGCCGCGGTGCTCACGCCCAGGTCGGCCGCACGGGTCGCGTCGGGCCGCACCACCAGTTCGGGCCGCACCAGGCTCAGCGAGGACACCACGCTGCCAATGCCCGGGATGGTCCGCAAGTCCTTCTCGACCAGGGCCGCGTGTTGCATCAGCGTGTTGCCGTCTTCACCCGAGAGCTTGAAGACGTACTTCTCGGCCGAGCCACCGAAGCCCACCTTGATGCGTGCGCCCGGCAAGACCACCAGCGACTCACGCAGCTCGGACTCGATGTCCTGCTTGCTCACGCCCTTGCGCTCGGTGCGGTGGGTCATGTTGAGCGTCAGCGTGGCCTTGGTGACGTTGGCCGCGCCACTGGGCGCAAACGGGTCGGAGCCCGATGCGCCACCGCCGATGGCCGTGTAGACCATCTTCACGTGCGGGTGCTTTTCAACGATGCCACGGGCCTGCTCGGCCAGGGCGAAGGTCTGCTGGTAGGTGCTGCCAGGCGGCAACTCGATGATCACCTGCGTTTGCGACAGGTCATCGGGCGGGATGAAGCCCGAAGGCAGGCGCGTCAGCAAGAAGAACGAACCCACGGTGAAGATCAGCACCATCAGCATCGTCTGCCAGCGGTGGCTCAGGCACCAACGGGCCCAGCTCAGGTAGACCGTCATCCAGCGGGGCTCCGGGTGCTCCTTCTCGGGCGGCTTGAGCATGTAGGCCGCCATCATGGGCGTGAGCATGCGCGCCACCACCAGCGAGAAGAACACCGCGATGGCCGCCGTCCAGCCGAACTGCACGAAGAACTTGCCCGGCACACCATCCATGAAGGCCGTGGGCAAAAAGACCGCGATCAGCGTGAAGGTGGTCGCGATCACGGCCAGGCCGATCTCGTCGGCGGCTTCCATGGCGGCTTCGAGCGGCCCCTTGCCCATGGCCAGGTGGCGCATGATGTTCTCGATCTCGACGATGGCGTCGTCCACCAGGATGCCCACCACCAGCGACAGCGACAGCAGCGTCACCACGTTGATGCTGAAGCCCAGCAGGTGCATGACGCCAAAGGCCGGGATGACCGACAACGGCAAGGCGGCCGCAGCCACCACGGTGGCGCGCCAGTCGCGCAGGAAGAACCACACCACGATGATGGCCAGGATGGCGCCTTCGTAGAGCAGGTACATCGAGCCGTCGTAGTTCTCGACCACGGGCTCGACAAAGTTGAAGGCCTCGGTCAGTTTGACGTCAGGGTGCTCGGCGCGCAGTTCTTCGAGCACGGCCAGCACACCCTCTTGCACCGACACCTCGCCCGCGCCCAGCGCGCGCGAGATCTCGAAGGCCACCACCTTGCGGCCATCGAGCATGGCGCCTTGCCGCTGCTCGACCACGGTGTCGCTGACCTGCGCCAGCTGATCGAGTCGCACGCGCCGGCCATCGCTCAGCGTGATGTCCATGGCGGCGAGCTCTTCGGCCGAGCGCACGGTGGCCACGGTGCGCACCGACTGCTCGCTGCCCCCCAGGTCCACGCGCCCCCCCGAGGCGTCTTGCTGCACGTTGCGCAGCTGGCGCGAGACGTCGGCCGCCGTGGCGTTGAGCGCCAGCAGCCGCGCCGGGTCGAGCTCGACGCGCACCTCGCGCGTGACGCCGCCCACCCGCGAGACCGAGCCCACGCCCTTGACCGCCAGCAGGCGCTTGGTGACCGTGTGATCGACGAACCAGGACAGGGCCTCGTCGTCCATGCGGTCGGAGGCCACTGTGTAGGTCAGGATGGGCGCGCCGGCCACATTGAGCTTGGAGATGACCGGGTCGCGCAGGTCACCGGGCAGGTCGGCTCGCACGCGCGAGACGGCATCGCGGATGTCGTCGACCGCTTCCTGCGTGGGCTTTTCCAGGCGGAACTCCGTGGTCACGAAGACCGTGCCGTCCTGCACCTTGGTGTAGATGTGCTTGATGCCCTGCAGCGTGGCGATCGAGTTCTCGATCTTGCGCGCGACCTCGGTCTCCAGCTGTGCGGGCGCGGCACCCGGCAGCGAGGCCGTCACCGTCACCGTGGGCAGGTCGATGTCGGGGAAGTTCTGGATCTTCATCCCCGAAAAGCCCATCAGGCCCACGATGGTGAGCAAGATGAAGAGCAGGACGGCGGGGATCGGGTTCTTGATCGACCAGGATGAAACGTTCATGAGCGATCTCCCACGACACGCACCGTGTCGCCATCGGCCAGGAAGGCCACGCCAGCGGCGACCAGCTGCACATCAGCCTTGAGGCCTTCGATCACCTCGACGCGCCCACCCTGGCGCCGCCCCACCTTGACCTTGACCTGGCGCACCGAGGCCTGTGCGGCCTGCTGCCCAGGCGGCGTGCCGTCCAGCACGAACACGTACGAAAAGCCATCGCGAAGCAGCACCGCCGCCTGCGGCACGGTCAAGCCGCCGGCCTGGCCCACGGCCACCTTGCCCGCGGCGAACATGCCCGCACGCGCGCCCGCCTGGGCGGCCGAGGTCGGCAAGTCCACGTAGACGATGCCGTTGCGGGTGGCTCCGTCGACCGTGGGCGCGACCATGCGCACTCGGCCTTCGACGGGCTGGCCACCAGGCGGTGTGGCCACGGCCTTCATGCCGGGCTGCACGCGCGCCAAGTCGGCCGACGGCAGCTCGGCGCGCCACTCCAGGCGGCTTTGGCGGATCAGTCGGAAAAGTTCGACACCGGGTTGCACCACGGCGCCCACGGTGGCCGAGCGCGACGAGATCACACCGTCGTCAGGGGCGATCACCCGGGTCTGGCGCCCGCGCAGCTCCTGGGCCGCGAGCTGTGCCTTGGCCGACTCGACGCGCGCCAGCGCCGTCTGCTCAGAGGTCAGTGAGCGCTGGGCCTCCTGCGCGCTGATGGCATCGGCCGCGCGCAGGTTGCGGGCCCGGTCGGCGTTGGACTTTGCCTCGGCCGCCAGGGCCTGGGCCTCCTGCAGGCTGGCCTGGGCGCTGTGGATGTCGGCGCGCACCGCTTCGCTGGCCAGCGTGGCCAGCACCTGCCCTCGGCGAACGCGATCGCCCACGTTGACCAGCACGGCGTCAAGCCGCAGACCCGAGAGCTCGGCCCCCACCACGGCCTCTTGCCAGGCAGCGATGGCGCCGTTGGCGCTGAGCTCCAGCGGCCAATTGGCCTGCTCAGGGCGCACCACCTGCACGCTCAACGATGGTCGGGCAGAGCGCGCAGCAGAAGCCTTGGCCTGAGCGGCCACCGAGGCGGCGCTCGGTGTGGTCGCCTCTTGCTTGTCCGACGCGCGCGAGCTCTGGTACCAGGCCAGGCCGCCGATGGCGACGACAGCGGCCACGATGGCGCCGCGCTTGAAGGTCAGGTTCATGTTCATGAAGTTCTCGCTCTCTAGCTCTCTCGCTCAGTCCTTGGTCGGCGTCGCGGAAAGGGTGGCCCCTTGCCCCGCGCGCCGCGCACGTTCGTGATTCACCAGGGCCAGTCCAAAGCCCACCAGGCGCTCCAGCACCCGCTCGGTCGCGCCTTCGCCATGCAGCAGCCCGGGTGCCAGGGCGTCCATGAAGGGCCGCGACATGCAGTAGTCGTGCACCATGGCCGACAGCGCAAAGGCCAGCTGGTGGAGGTCGTCATCGGGCTCGGTGGCCCCGGTGTGGCGGGCCAGCATGCGCACCATCCGCTGGTGCACGGGCTGGATGTGCTGCACCACGATGTCCTGCAGCGATCCGCTGGGCTCGAGCATCTCGCGCAAAAACAAACGCATCTCGAGGTCAGGCGGCTCCCCGGCTTCGGGCAGGCACAAAAAGCCCGCCATCACCCGGCGCAGCGCCTGCTCCAGCGTCAAGGCCGGGTCGTCGAAACCCGCCAGGGCCTCGTTGGTCATCTCGATGGGGCGCAACAGCGCCGCACGGTGCAGACCGGCCTTGTCGCCGAAGTAGTAGTGGATGGCGGCCACGTTCTGCCCTGCGGCCTGGCAGATTTCGCGCGTCGAGGCCCGTGCAAAGCCCTTCTCGGCAAAGATGCGTGTGGCCTCGTGCAGCAGGCGCTCGCGAGCGCGGGCACCTCGCTCCTGGCCAACGGGCCCCTCCTGGGCATCGTGGGTGTCAGCAACAAAATCAAGCGCTTGATTGATTTTCATGGTGGCGCATCGTAGACCAGAAATCACCTGGCCGAAACCCCTGTCCGAAAGCCCCATCTGACAAGAAAACCAGTCAAAAGGCAGAATGCCGACCATGCAGTTGATACCATGGTCCCACCCCACCAGCGCCGGCTTCACCTTGCGGGGCTGGCACAGCGCCCCCAGCGGCCGCCCCTTGCTCCACTTCCTGCACGGCAACGGTTTTTGTGGGCGCACCTACGAACCCATGCTGCAGCAGCTGGCTCAGCACTTTGACCTGTGGCTGTCCGACGCCCAAGGCCACGGCGACAGCGACCATGGCGGCAAGTTCGTGGGCTGGAATCGCAGCGCCGACCTGGCCGTCGAGGCCCTGAAGGCACAAGGAGCTGCGTTTGCCGGCGTGCCCTGGTTCGCCGCAGGCCACAGCTTCGGTGGCGTGCTCACCAGCCTGATCGTGGCCGAGCACCCCAAGCTCTTTCGGGCCGCCGTGCTGCTTGACCCGGTGCTCTTCACGCCGCCCATGCTGCTGGGTGCCTCGGTGGCCGAGCTCACCGGCGTGATGCGGCACACCCCGCTGGCCAGGCAGGCGCGCGGCCGGCGCGATCAATGGGCCAGCCGCGATGAAGCCCGCGCCAACCTCACCGGCCGCGGCACCTACAAAGGCTGGGCCGACGAGGCCATGGAAGCCTTCCTCACCCACGCCCTGGTCGACGCTGAAGGCGGCGTGCGCCTGAAATGCCGTCCCAGCCGCGAGGCCGAGATCTTCGGCTCCATGCCCGATCGGCTCTGGTCGCTGCTGGCCAGGGTGCGCACGCCGGTGCACGTGCTGCACGCCGAGCACACTTTCCCATTCGTGAGCGAGTCGGTCGCGCGCTGGACGAACCTCAATGACCATGTCAGCGCCCAGCAGGTGCCAGGCGGCCATTGCTTCATGCAGGAGCGCCCCGCCGAGGCCGCCGGGTGGGTGTCCACCGAGTTGCTCGCCCGCCTCGACGCGGTGTCTGCCTGAGGCCCAGGCCCAGGGCTCGCGATCAACGGCAATCGCTTGAATTGAGGCGCTTGCCTCCCGTTGTTCGGCTGGCGCCGGTCGGGCGTCTCGGCGCACCATCTCAGCCATGAAGCTGCCCGACGCATGCCTGCCCGATCGCCTTGACTCGGAACCGCCCGCTCCCGGCCCTGTCCGGCGGCACGAGCGCTTGCGCACCGCCTTGCTCTCGGCGGTGGTGCTCGCTGGCATCGGAGGCTTGAGCCTTGCTGGCTGCACCCTGCGTCCCTTGCACCAGCAGCGCGAAATCCAGATCGACAGCGTCACGCTGAGCAACGAGGCCTCGGCAGGCGTCGGTGGCACGCCCTTTTGCCTGCACCTGCGGCAGGACAACCAGTTCTACGTGGCCTACAGCCGCAACCACGTCGAGGCATGGGTCACCGATGGCCGCTGCACCGACAAGGGCCCCGAGCGCGCCGTGGACGCCATCCGCCTGAATTGGCGAGCCGACCTGCGTGACGCCCAGGAAGGCCGTCAGTGCATGCAGACCGAGCGCTGCACGCACACCGAGAACAACGTGATCGAAGGCAAGTTCCTGCGCTGCACCACCGCCGCCGCCCGCCAGGGCAACCAGGCGGCCTACATCTCCAGCGACGAAGTGCGCTGCAACTGAGGCCTGAGCACAGAGGTCCTGACGACACCGGTTCCAGGACCATTTGAGGGCAAGGACAGCCCGACCTCGCGTCCAGGGCGACAGCTGCTGGCAGACTTGGCGGCTCGCCGCGACCGCAACGATGCCCATCCGAGGGCTCACCGCCATGCCCCCTGTCCAGCCCCCGACCCTCCTGCCGGCCGCCCAGTTCGCCCAGGCCTGTGAGGCCCTGCCCCTGGTGTCCATCGACCTGGTGCTGACCGACGAAAGCAACCGTTTGCTGCTGGGCCTGCGCCGCAATGCCCCGGCGCGCGGCTGGTGGTTCACCCCCGGCGGTCGCATCCGCAAGAACGAGCCACTGGCAGCGGCCCGCCGCCGCATCGCCGCCGAAGAACTGGGCCTGCCCGAAACCACAGTGCACCGTGCCACGCTGATGGGCGCCTGGGACCACTTCTACCCCGACAGTGCGTTCAACCCCGATGTGTCCACGCACTACGTCAACCTGGCCTTGTGGCTGCCCCTCACGCCCGAGGAGGTGGCCTCGCTCAGCTTGCCCCGGGGCGACCTAGAGCAGCACACATCCTGGCAGTGGATGCCCCTGACGCAGGCCGCGCTCGACGAGGGCGTGCACGCCCACGTGCGCGTGTACGCCGCCTGGGTGCTGGGCGACAAGCGCGTGGCGGGCGGCCTGGTGACCTGAGCGGGTCATGAGCGAGTCCGTTGCCGTGTCCCAAACCCTGCTCGACATCGCGTCGACGCTGCCGACCGTGCCTGGGGTCTACCTCTTCATGGGCGACGGCCCCCTGCCGCTGTACATCGGCAAGAGCGTCAACATCCGCTCACGGGTGCAGCAGCACCTGCGCAACCCGCAGGAATCACGCTGGGTCAAACACAGCCACCGCATCGAGCACATCACCACCGCAGGCGAAGTGGGCGCCCTGCTGCTCGAAGCCCAGCTCATCAAAGCACGGCAACCCCTGATGAACCAGCGCCTGCGTCGCAACCGACAGCTTTGCGCCTTGCGCTGGACGGGGGGCAAGCCCGAGGTGGTGCACGCCCGAGACGTGGACTTCGCCACCACCGCAGCCCTGCACGGCCCCTTCGCCAGCAAGCACGGCGCCGAGGCCCTGTTGCTCGAATTGGCCGACGAGCACCGACTCTGCCTGGCCTCGCTCGGGCTGGAGCACACAGTCAAAGGTCGCCCATGCTTTCGCTCTGCGATCGGCAAATGCGCCGGGCTGTGCCGGGGCCACGAAACCCAGGCCGAACACGACGCACGCCTGGGCGCCGCCCTGGGGCGGTGGCAACTGCGCTGCTGGCCCTACCCAGGCGCCGTGGCCCTGGTCGAGAGGCGACCTGGTGCCTGCGACCACCTGGTGGTCAAGAACTGGTGCTTCCTGGGGCGGGCCGACAGCCTGGAGGAGGCCCGGAGCCTGCAACAGGTGGCAGCGGGGTTCGATGCTGATGGCTACAAGATCTTGTGCGCGCCGATGTTCAGGGGGGATGTGGAGATCGTGGAGCTGGGTCAGCCAAGGCACGGCTCCAGTTGACGGGTCTCACAAGCAACGAAGCCTCGGAAAAACCGAGGCTTCTGGATGGGGTTGGTGCCGGAGAAAGGAATCGAACCCTCGACCTTCTCATTACGAATGAGCTGCTCTACCGACTGAGCTACACCGGCACACGTGACACAAACCTCACGGCTTGCTGCACAGCCCGCAATCATACCCGGTTTCGGCCTCGTTCAAACAGCACCCGCGTGATCGTGGTGACGGGTCACGGGTCAGGCGTGCATCCACCCGATTACACCCTGAGACGCCTCTCACTCGCCAGAGACGCCTTGGCCGCACCAAACCGGCGCATCCCGGCATAACCTCCGGACGCCAACAACCCACGCTGGAGGAGAACCCATGAACCACGTCCGCACCTTGGTGGCCACCGTCGCCATGGCCCTGAGCGCCCTGTCTCACGCCCAAAGCACCCCCGTCCCGGGCACCGACCCGGGCACACCCTCCACCGCCATCGACGCGAAGTCCGAGCCTTACCTCATCGTCACACGCGTCGACGCCCGCAAGTGCGCCTACCCCGTCTGCGGTGGTTACTTCGTCAAGGCGGTCAACAGCCCCGTCACGCGCTGCGCCGACGGCAAGCTGGCCAAGGAATGCCACGCGGTCGAGCTCGACACCCGCGCCCTGGGCTGGAGCGACGAGCAACGAGCCACCTTCGAAGCCTCATTCAGCCAGGGCAAGGCCCTGGTCAAAGGCGCCATCGAACCGCAACCTCGCGGCCTCTACACCGGCGAGGTGCTGCGCGTGAGCGAGGCCTGGCAAGCACAGGGCAGCAACAAGCGTCCGCTGGGCACCTTCTTCAGCTTGAAGAACAACGGCATCGTGTGCATCCAGGCCCCCTGCCCTGCGTTCGGTTTGCAAACCCTGAACCGCACCAGCACCGAGCGCAGCATCGACACCGTCGACTTCAGCACGGCCCGCGCTCCCGACACGGCCGTGCAGGCGGCCTGGCAAGCCCTGGAGAATGGCCCCATCCTCGCGGCCGGTGCCGTGGTGCGCTTCCCAGGCTTCAGCCCCACAGGCGCCAACGTCTACGCCCACAAGCTCGTGACCAGCGAGTTCTACCTGCCTGCCAAGCCCTGAGCCCCGCCTCGGTCAAGTCCCCATGAAAAAGCCCGCCAATTGGCGGGCTTCGTCGTTCATGTCACGGCGCTGCGATCAGGCCGCAGGCGCGGGCAGGCTCACTGCGCTTCGCGGTGGTACGAGGTCACGATGTCGACCTCGTTCTTCGAGCCCAGCATCACGCTCACGCGCTCGTGCAGCTGCTTGGGCTGGATCTCCATGATGCGCTGCGTGCCATTGGTGGCCACGCCACCGGCCTGCTCGACCAGGAAGCTCATGGGATTGGCTTCGTACATCAGGCGCAGCTTGCCGGGCTTGTTCGGCTCGCGCTTGTCCCAGGGGTACATGAAGATGCCGCCGCGGGTCATGATGCGGTGCACGTCGGCCACCATGGCGGCCACCCAGCGCATGTTGAAGTCCTTGCCGCGCGGGCCTTCCTTGCCGGCCAGGCACTCGTCGATGTAGCGCTTGACCGGGGCGGCCCAGTGGCGCATGTTCGACATGTTGATGGCGAACTCCTTGGTGTCCTCGGGGATGCGGATGTTGTCTTCCGTCATCACCCACGAGCCCTGCTCGCGGTCGAGCGTGAACATGACAACGCCCTGGCCAACGGTCAGCACCAGCGTGGTTTGCGGGCCGTACACGCAGTAGCCAGCGCACACCTGGGCGGTGCCGGGCTGCAGAAAGCTCTCGTTGGTGACCTCGCCGCCCTGGTGCTTGAGCACTGAGAAGATGGTGCCGATGCTGACGTTGATGTCGATGTTGCTGGAGCCATCGAGGGGATCGAACAGCAGCAGGTATTCGCCCTGCGGGTAGCGGTTGGGTACGGCGAGCATGTCGTCCATTTCTTCGGACGCCATGCCGGCAAGGTGACCGCCCCATTCGTTGGCTTCGATGAGCACCTCGTTGGCGATCACGTCGAGCTTCTTCTGGACTTCGCCCTGCACGTTCTCGCTGCCGGCGGTGCCCAGCACGTCACCCAAGGCGCCCTTGTTGACGTTGATGGCGATGCGCTTGCAGGCGCGAGCGACGACTTCGATGAGCAGGCGCAGCTGCGCCGGGATCTGGGCTTCGCCGCGCTGCTGCTCGATCAGGTACTGCGTGAGGCTGATGCGTTTGGTGGACATGGTGGTGTCTCGGGTGAAATGAAAAAGGTTGCGGGCTCGATTCAGTCCTGCAGCGCGCGCGTGATGATCTCGCGCACGTCGTCGGACAACTCGCCGCGGGCGGCCACGCGCTTGAGCGCTTCTTCGGCGGCCGTGCGGTAAGGCTCGGCCAGGCGTCGCCAGTGGTCGAGGGCGCGGGCCAGGCGGGCGGCCAGTTGCGGGTTGATGGCGTCGATCTCGATGACGCGGTCGGCCCAGAACACGTAGCCGGCCGCATCCGTGCGATGGAAGGCCGCAGGGTTGTTCTGGCACAGCGCCATCAGCAGGCTGCGGGCGCGGTTGGGCGTGCGCAGCGTGAAGTCGGGGTGCAGCATGAGCTGCTTGACGCGGGCAAAGACCTGGCCGTCCTTCTCTGGGGCCATGGCCTGCAGCGTGAACCACTTGTCGATGACCAGGGCCTCGTCACGGAACAGGGCGTGGAAGCGCTTGAGCGCGTCTTCGGCCAGCTCGGCATGGGCCGCCACCAGGGCCGAGAGCGCCCCCAGCCGGTCGGTCATGTTGTTGGCGTCCTTGAAGCGCTGGAAAGCCTTGCCCACCCAGATCGGGTTGTGGCGCGACACGCCGTCGAGCGTCAGCATGGCCAGGGCCAGGTTGGCGAGGGCTCGGCGGCCAGCGCTCACGGCGTCGGGCGAGTAGCCGCCCAACTCGGAGTTGGCCTCGTAGGCCACCACCCAGTCGTCGTGCAGGGCGTGGGCGAGTTGCACCTTCAGGCCCTCGCGCACCGCGTGGATGCGCTGCGGGTCGATCACGTCGAGCTGCTCGGCCACATAGGCCTCGCTCGGCAGGGTCAGCACCAGCTCCTTGAATGCGGCGTCCAGCTCGGTGTGGCGCAACACACCGCGCATGGCGTCGACGAAACGCGCGTCCAGCTCGACGTGGCCCGAGCCCTTGACCGCGTGCAGGATGCGGCGCAGCGCGAGCTTCTGAGCGGCTTCCCAGCGATTGAAGGGGTCCAGGTCGTGGCTGAGCAGGGTGAACAGCGCGTCGTCGCCCAGCTCGGTCTCCAGCACCACAGGCGCCGAGAAGCCGCGCAGCAGCGATGGCACCGGCTCGACGGGCACGTGCACGAAGGTGAAAGTCTGCGAGGGCTCGGAGAGCACCAGCACCGTGTCGTGGCCGATCGGGTCGAGCTGGCCTTCGAGGTGCAGGTTGATGTGACGGCCATCCACGCCCGTCAGGCCCATGGCCACGGGGATGACGTACGGCAGTTTTTCGGGCTGCCCGATGGTGGCCGCGCAGCTCTGGCTCAGGGTGAGCGTGTAGATGCGGTTCTCGGCGTCGTACACACCGTGGGCCTGCACGCGGGGGGTGCCAGCCTGGCTGTACCAGCGCTTGAACTGGTCCAGGCGCGTGGCCAGCTCGCTGCCCGGGTTGGCATCCGCGATGGCCTGGGCGAAGTCGTCACAGGTCACGGCCTGGCCGTCGTGGCGCTCGAAGTACAGGGCCATGCCCTTGGCAAAGCCCTGCTGGCCCACCAGCGTGTGCATCATGCGCACGACCTCGGAGCCCTTTTCGTACACGGTGGCCGTGTAGAAGTTGTCGATGGCCAGGTAGCTGTCCGGGCGCACAGGGTGAGCCATCGGGCCCGCGTCTTCAGGGAACTGCAACTGGCGCAGGGTGCGCACGTCTTCGATGCGCTTGACGGCCCGGGCGCTGGGGCTGCCGGCCATGTCCTGGCTGAACTGCTGGTCGCGGAAGACGGTCAGGCCTTCTTTGAGCGAGAGCTGGAACCAGTCGCGGCAGGTCACGCGGTTGCCGGTCCAGTTGTGGAAGTACTCGTGGGCGACGACGCTTTCGACGTTGCCGAAGTCGACGTCGGTGGCGGTGGCCGGGTTGGCCAGCACGAACTTGGTGTTGAAGATGTTCAACCCCTTGTTCTCCATGGCGCCCATGTTGAAGTCGCTGACCGCCACGATCATGAAGCGCTCGAGGTCCAGGCTCAGGCCGAAGCGGGCTTCGTCCCAGGCGATGGACGCGATCAGCGAGTTCATCGCGTGCTCGGTCTTGTCGAGGTCACCGGCGCGCACGAAGATCTGCAGCAGGTGATCGCGGCCCGCGCGGGTGCGGATGCGCTGCTCGCGGCGCACCAGGTCGGCGGCCACCAGGGCAAACAGGTAGCAGGGCTTGGGGTGCGGGTCGACCCACACGGCGAAGTGCTTGCCGCCTTCCAGCACACCTTCGTCGATCAGGTTGCCGTTGGACAGCAGCACCGGGTACTTGAGCTTGTCGGCCTTGAGGGTCACCTTGAAGGTGGCCATGACGTCAGGGCGATCCAGGAAGTAGGTGATGCGGCGAAAGCCCAGGGCCTCGCACTGCGTGAAGAAGCCGCCGCTGCTGGTGTAGAGACCTGAGAGCTGCGTGTTCTTCTCGGGCGCGCAGGTGGTGCGGATTTCGAGGTGGAACGGCTGCTGGGGCAGGTTCTCCAGCACCAGCTGGCCACCCTCGGTGCGGAAGGACACGGGCTCGCCGTCCACCAGCACGCGGGTGAGGTTGATGTCCTCGCCATCCAGGCGCAGGGGCGCACCCGGCTGCATGGGGTTGGGCTCGACGGTCATCTTGTTGATGACCAGGGTCTTGGCCGGGTCCAGGTCAAAGGTCAGGTCGACCGTCTTGATCCAGAACGCCGGTGCCGCGTAGTCTTCGCGGCGGATCAGCTGAGCGCTGCCTTCACGCATGGGTGGGCCTCTCGTGTGGGAGTCGGTTCAGGTTCAGGTCAGATGCCTTGCTTGAGGCTGGCTTCGATGAAGGCATCGAGGTCGCCGTCCAGCACCTTCTGGGTGGCAGAGATTTCGACGTTGGTGCGCAGGTCCTTGATGCGGCTGTTGTCCAGCACGTAGGAGCGGATCTGGTGGCCCCAGCCCACGTCGGTCTTGGTGTCTTCGAGCTTTTGCTGCGCTTCCTGGCGCTTGCGCATCTCGAAGTCGTACAGGCGCGAGCGCAGGCGCTTCCAGGCCACGTCGCGGTTGCTGTGCTGCGAGCGGCCGTCCTGGCACTGCACCACGATGCCGGTCGGGATGTGCGTCAGGCGCACGGCCGAGTCGGTCTTGTTGATGTGCTGACCGCCGGCGCCCGAGGCGCGGAAGGTGTCGGTGCGCACGTCGGCCGGGTTGATGTCGATCTCGATGGAGTCGTCGATCTCCGGGTAGACGAAGATCGAGGCAAACGACGTGTGGCGGCCACCGGAGGAGTCGAACGGCGACTTGCGCACCAGGCGGTGCACGCCGGTTTCGGTGCGCAGGTAGCCGAAGGCGTAGTCGCCTTCCACCTTGATGGTCGCGCTCTTGATGCCGGCGGTGTCGCCCGGGGTTTCTTCTTCGACTTCGGTCGAAAAACCCTTGCGCTCGCAGTAGCGCAGGTACTGGCGCAGCAGCATGGAGGCCCAGTCGCAGGCTTCGGTGCCGCCGGCGCCGGCCTGGATGTCGATGAAGCAGTTGCTCGGGTCGGCCGGGTTGCTGAACATGCGGCGGAACTCGAGGCCTTCGACGTCGGCCATCAGGGCCTGAACGTCATCGGAGATGGCCTGCAGGCCGTCCTGGTCGCCCTCTTCCTTCGACATTTCGTACAGCTCGCCGTTGTCGGCGAGGTTGCGCGTCAGGTTGTCGATGACGACGACGACGTCTTCCAGCGACTTTTTTTCCTTGCCCAGGGCCTGGGCGCGCTTGGGGTCGTTCCAGACGGCAGGGTCTTCGAGTTCGGCGTTGACTTCGGCGAGGCGGCGGGACTTTTCATCCCAGTCAAAGATACCTCCGAAGCTCAGCGGTGCGCTGAGTCAGGTCGGCGATCTGGGTGCCCAGGGCGTTGATGTGTTCGATGTCCATGTGAATCCTGCAGGCATTGGGACGCGCACCTGGCGCATCCGAAGCAAAAACGGGGCCGCAAACGAGCGGAAAAACGGCCGAAGGGTGGTCCGCACGGGCTGGGGCCAGGGCGGGCAATCCATCATTTTCTCACGCTGTGGCAGCGTCGGCTGCGCCCAGGAAACCAGCGAGGTGCAAGGCCAGCTCTTCGGGCTGGTCATGGTGCAGCATGTGGCCGGCCTGGTCCAGGGTTTCCATGCGGCAGTCGGGCACGACTTTGAGGCGCTCGAGGAAATCCTCTCGCTTGTAGTTGCCCTTGAAGAACATGAAGTACAGCGTCTGCGCGCCCTCGACGAAGAGCATCGGGCAGCGGATGTTGCGCATGAAGGCCAGCACCTCTTCCACCCGGTAGAGGAAGGGCTGCGGGCGCTTGTGGGCCGCGTCGGCGTTGATCACCCAGCGGCCGTTCTCGGCCCGGGCCCAGTACCCGGCCAGCCACAGCGCGAACTCGGGGCGCAACAGCGGGTTGTTGGCTTGCAGGCGCTTGGCCACCGCTTCGAGGCTGTCGTAGGCCTTGAGCTGCACTGGCTCGCGGATCTCGTCGAGCCACTTGATGTAGCGCTGCGGGGCCTCGTCCGGGGTGGTGGCCGGCATGCCGAAGCCTTCGAGGTTGACCAGGCTGCGGATGCGCTCGGAGCGCACGCCCGCGTAAAGGGTGACCACGTTGCCGCCCATGCTGTGGCCGAGCAGGTCCACCGGGTGGTCGGGCGAGAGCTGGCGCAGCAACTCGTCGAGGTCTCCCAGGTAATCGGCAAAGAAGTAACAGTCGGACGGGCCTGATTCGCTCTGGCCGAATCCGCGCCAGTCCACCGCCACGATCGGGCGCTCGGCCCACCCGGGCTGGCGGCGCAGCGCGTCCACCATGAACTGGAACGAGGCGCCCGTGTCCATCCAGCCGTGCATGAGCACCAGCAATGGCTGCTCGGGCGTGGCCTTGGCGAGCTCGCCCCAGACGGACAGGTGCAGCCTCAGGCCGCGCACCTGGCGGAACTCGGAACGCGCGGGGTGGAGGGGGACGTAAGGGACAACAGCGCTCATGGGGTGGTGGGTGTTTGCCGGATGTGAAACCGCATCGGGGAAACCCGGTGGTTGACGCGCACGTCATCACCGAAGCTCGCCACGCATCATCGCCGATCCGGGGGCTTTTTCACCTAAGCTGTCGGGTCTTTCCGACTGACCCGGTCGGCCCCTGCCCACACCCCGTGTAGTCACCTGCTTCGCCTGCCGTGAGCGCCGTGATCCCAACAACCGAGCCCACCTCCGGCGCCCCTGGCCTGCCCCCGACGCCCGCTCTGGGGCGCTTCGGGCCGCTCGCGTTCTCGGTGGCTGCCATCGCGGCCATCAGCATGGGGCTGATCGCCTGGTCGCATGTGGGCTGGAACCGCCTGCAGCAGCGGGCTCATGCCTTCGACACGCGACTGCTCGAAGCCCGCCAGGAAGCTCGCCACACCCGTTGGTTGCACACGCTCTCCAGCGCGACAGCCATCCCTGTGGACTCGCTGACGGCACCGCTGCACCGCGCCGAAACCGTGTTGGTGGGCCTGCAGGACCAGGCACCGGAGATCACGCAGCAGCCACTGCAACGCGCTCGCGAATCACTTCAACGCGCTGCGTCCGTGGCACACGACCCCAAGGCCCTGCTCGCGGCCCTGCAGGTGGTCGACCAGACCCTGGACCACACCACCACCCAGTGGGAGGTCGCGCTTGATCAGGCCACGCGCGACCAGCATCGCCTGGACCGCCTCAACGTCGGCCTGGTCGGTGGCCTGACCTTGCTGCTGCTGACCCTCATGGCCCGTGCTCACCGCCAGCGCGAGCAAGCCATCCGCAAGCTGGGCACGCGCGAGGCCCAGCTCACCGCCTTCGCCGAGGCCCTGCCCGACCTGGCGTTCCGCATGGACTCGCAAGGCCATTACCTCGACATCTACGGCAACAACCTGCCGCTGCTGGGGCGCCCCGTTGACGAGCTCATCGGCCGCCGCCTGCACGACCTCTTCCCCTGGGAGATGGCCGAGCGCTTCCTGGGCGTGCTGCGCCAGAGCCTGGGCACGCGGCGCTCGCAAACGCTGTCTTTCTCGGTGCCCGTCAACGGCAGCTTGCTGCACTTCGACAGCCGCTGCGCGCCGGTGGGCGAGACCGACCAGGTCGTCTGGATGATCTGGGACACCACCGCGCGCCGCCAGACCGAACGCCGCTTGCGCCGCAAGACGCGCATGTACGACTTCCTCAGCCACGTCAACCAGGCCATGGTGCGCTCCCAGGGGCTGCCCACCTTGCTGACCCACGTGTGCGACGTGGCGGTGCAGCACGGCCAGTTTCGCAAGGCCTGGGTGGCGCTGTTCGACGACCCGGCGCAACCGAGCTCGCTGCGCTGCACCGCCGAGTCCGGTGACCCGCGCCCCGGCCGCACCCAACTCGACTTCGAGCTGCCTCCCAGCTCGGACAACGACCACCTCACCCGCAGCCTGCGCGAAGGCCTGACCTACCGCACCGCCTTGCTCGACACCCACGCCAGCGCACCGGCCTGGGTTCACGAAGCCGTTCAGGCCGGCTCTCCTGGCTGCGTGATCGTGCCTCTGAGACAGGAGCAGGTCCTCATCGGCCACCTGATCCTGCTGGGCAAGCGCGTGGACGACAGCGACCCCGACGAGCTCGCGCTCTTCCAGGACCTGTCATCCGACCTGTCCTTCGCGCTGACGATGCTGCACCGCGAAGCCCTGCGCAACCAGGCCGAGCAGCGCATTCGACTGCACGCCGCCGCGCTGGAAAGCACCCAGGACGGCATGATGGTGATGTCGCTCGACGAGGGCCTCGTGTCGGTCAACCCCGCCTTCACCAGCCTGACCGGCTACGAGGAGCACGAAGTCATCGGCCGCACGCCCGAATTCCTGCTCACCGACCAGCCCGCCGAGACCTTCGCGAGCTTTCGCGACGAGATCATCCGCCGCGGCCACTGGCAAGGCGAGATCTGGTTCAAGCACCGCGACGGCGAGCCCTTCATGACGCAGCTCTCGCTGAGCGCCGTGCACAGCACCCAGGGCGAGCCCACGCACTTCGTCGGCGTGTTCACCGACATCACCCCGCTCAAACAGACCGAAGAACGCCTGGCCCGCATGGCCCACTACGACCCGCTGACCGAGCTGCCCAACCGCGTGCTCATCCGTCAGCGCCTGGCCCACGCCATCAACCTGGCGCAGCGCCACCACACGCTGGTGGGCGTCATCTTCATCGACTTGGACAACTTCAAGACCGTCAACGACGGCCTGGGCCACGCCGCCGGCGACAGCCTGCTCAAGCAGGTGGCGCAGCGCCTGAGCCTGCGCGTGCGCCAGGAAGACACCCTGGGCCGCCTGGCCGGCGACGAGTTCGTGCTGATCCTCGAACACCTGCGCCACCCACAGCAGGCGGGCCTCGTGGCCGCCGCCATCCTCGAAACGCTGAGCCAGCCCTTCACACTCGACGGTGGCCAGCAGGTCTACGTGCGCGCCTCCATCGGCATCAGCATGTACCCCGACGACGGCCAGGACGAGTCCGAGCTCGTGCGCAACGCCGACGCGGCCATGTACGACTCCAAGCGACGCGGTCGCAACGCGTTCAGCTTCTACACGCAGTCGTTCACCACCGACGCCACCGAGCGCCTGCGCCTGGAGACGCTGCTGCGCCGTGCCGTAGAAGAAAGCGCCTTCACCCTTCACTACCAGCCCATGGTGCGCCTGCGCGACCGCCGCGTGACGGCCGTCGAGGCCCTGGTGCGGCTGGCGCCCGCCGCCTATGACGGCCAGGCCTCGCCGCTCGGCCCCAACCAGTTCATCCCGGTCATGGAAGAGACGGGCATGATCGAAGCCCTGAGCGAGTGGGTCATGGAAGAAGCCTGCCGCCAGGGCCGCGCCTGGCTCGACCAGGGCCTGGACTTCGGCCGCATGGCCATCAACCTGTCGCCAGCCGAAATCCGCCGGGGCCGCGTGGTCGAGCGCCTGACGGCCATCCTGGCGCGCACCGGCCTGCCGCCCGAGCGCCTGGAAATCGAGATCACCGAAAGCGGCCTGATGGAGTCCGGCGCGAGTGTCGAGCAGTTCCTGCAAAGCCTGCACAGCATGGGCGTGCACCTGAGCATCGACGACTTCGGCACCGGCTACTCATCGCTGGCCTACCTCAAGCGCTTCCCTGTGCAGCAGCTCAAGATCGACCGCAGTTTCGTGCAGGACCTGC
Organism: Aquabacterium parvum; assembly: GCF_001447195.1. Lineage (GTDB taxonomy): Bacteria > Pseudomonadota > Gammaproteobacteria > Burkholderiales > Burkholderiaceae_C > Aquabacterium > Aquabacterium parvum. The sequence continues at coordinate 72,894 of NZ_LFRI01000341.1, forward strand.
CCAGCAACGACAGCGACGGCCAGCTCGTCAGCACCATGATCTCGATGGCGCGCGGCCTGAAGCTGCACGTGGTCGCCGAGGGCGTGGAGATGCCCGACCAGGAAGCCTTCCTGAGCAGCCTGGGCTGCGACGTGGCCCAAGGCTTCCTCTACAGCCGACCGGTGCCGGCCGAGCAGATCGCGGCCATGCTTTCGCGCAGCTGAACGGCGCAACAGCGCGACAAAAAAGCCCCCACAGCAGGCTCGCCAGCAAAAAAAGCACGATCGTTCGATAATGCCTGCTCTGCAGTCATTCGCCACCGAGCGCACCATGAGCGACACCACCACAGCTTCTGTCATCACCCCCCTGTCACAGCTGCTGTCGAGCCGCCAGCGCCTGGATGCGCGGGCGCCCCGCATCCGCTTTCATGTCACCCCCGACTGGCAGCAAGGCCGCACCACCTTCGGCGGCTTGCTGTCGGTGCTGGTCGTCCAGGCCATGCGCGACGCGTGCGGCGCCGACTGGCCCCTGCGAGCCCTGCAGACCAATTTCGTCGGCCCGGTGGCACCTGGCGCCTTCGACGTCGAGGTCACCCTGCTGCGCCAGGGCAAGAACATCCGCCAGGTGCAGGCCCGCGTGACCCAGCCCGATGCCAACGGCGTCGAACAAACCGGTGGCGTGCTGCTGGGGGTGTTCGGCACAGGCCGCGAGTCGGGCCTGCCCGAGCTGCGCCCCACGCAACAGCCCGCGGCCAAGGACATCGGCAGCGCCTTCCAGTGGCCTTACGTGCCCAACCTGACCCCTGCTTTCACGCAGCACCTGGAGTTCCGTCAGGCAGAAGGCGGCTTGCCATTCACCGGCTCCGACGAATGGCACAGCCGCGTCTACACGCGACTGAACGCCGTCGAAGGCGTTGACAGCGAGCTGCAAGCAGTGATGCTGGCCGACGCAGGCCCCACTCCGGCGCTGGCCCGCCTGCGAGGCTTCGCCCCGGCGTCTTCGGTGTCCTGGGCCCTGGAGCTGCGCCCCGTGACGGTGGGCGACGCCACAGGCTTTTGGCGCATGGACAAGGAGGCCCTGGCCACCGGCGAAGGCTACGTCAACGAAAAGACCACGCTGTGGACGCCCGAGGGGCAGATGGCCGCCCTGGGCTACCAGGTCGTTGCGGTGTACGGCTGAACATGACCGAGCCCGTGGCCACACACGACGGCGCCACCCGCCGGGGCCCGGCCTCGCTCACCGAGCTGTTCGTGGCCTTCACCTTGCTGGCCCTGCAGGGCTTCGGCGGGGTGCTGGCCGTGGCCCAGCGCGAGCTGTGTGAACGCCGGGACTGGCTGACGCCGCGCGAATTCATCGACCTGCTGGCCACCGCACAGGTGTTGCCTGGGCCCAATGTCTGCAACCTGTCGCTGATGATCGGCGACCGATTTTTCGGCTGGCGCGGCGCCTGTGTGGCCCTGGCCGGCATGATCGCTGCCCCCATGGCCCTGTTGCTGATGCTGGCCTGGGGACTGGGGCACGCCAGCCAGGCCCCGCAGACCGCCGGCTGGATCCGTGGCGCTCTGACCGGCATCGCAGCCGTGGCCGCGGGCCAGATCATTGGAACGGTCCTCAAACTGTCAGCACCCTTGCGCGAGCACGAGCTGGGTGCACCGGCCTGCGCGGCGCTGGCCGCCATCGCCTTCGCTGGCATGGTTTGGTTGCGCTGGCCCCTGCTGTGGGTTTTGCTGGGCCTGGGCGGCATCACCTGCCTGGCCACCTGGTTCATCCTGCGCCGCCGGGCCAACCCTGGATCCGCCGGCCCAGATGCCACCGGGCGCGGCGACACCCTCGGCGAACATCGGGGCAAGGACCCCAAGGACCCCGCATGAGCGACTGGACACAGCCCCTCCTGCAAGCCATCGAGCAGGCCTGGCGCCAGCACGACGCCTGGTGGACCCTGTTCGGCCATTTCCTGGCCTTGTCGCTGATGTCGATCGGCGGGGCCATCACCCTGGTGCCCGACATGCACCGCCGCCTGGTCGAGGGCGACCACCTGCTCACCGACGCCGACTTCACCGGCTCCATCGCCCTGGCGCAAGCCGCGCCCGGCCCCAACGTGCTTTTCGTGGCCCTGATGGGCTGGCACAGCGCGGGCCTGGGTGGAGCGCTGGCAAGCATGCTGGGCATCATGCTCCCCTCCACCACATTGGCCCTGGCGGTGTCACGCTGGGTGGCCACCCGCCGGGACTGGCTGGGGGTCCGCGCCTTCCAGGCCGGCATGACGCCTGTCACCGTCGGTTTGCTGCTGGCCACCGGCTGGCTGCTCATGCCCCATCCCGGCGAACACCTGCGAGCCTGGCTGCTCGCTGTCGCCGTCGCCATCGTCGTCTGGCGCACCCGCATCCGGTTGTTCTGGCTGGTGGGCGCTGGCGCCTTGCTGGGCGGCCTTGGCTGGGTCTGAAGCCGCTTCTTCCACGCACCTTGCTCCGAGCACCTTGCCCAACGCCATGCCCAACTCACCCGACATCGACATCCAGCACCAGCCTGAACAAGGCCGATTCGAAGCCACGGTCGAGGGCTTGCGTTGCGAGCTCGACTACCGGCTCAGCCCCGGGCGCATGCACATCACCCACACGGGCGTTCCCAGACCGCTCGAAGGTCGAGGCATCGCTGCGGCACTGGTCCAGCACGCCTTGCGCTGGGCGCGCCAAGAGCAGCTGAAAGTGGATCCGGTGTGCAGCTACGTGGCCGTGTACCTTCGGCGCCACCCGGAGTGGCACGACCTGCGCTGAAGTCCATCGGCCACTTGGCTCAACAGAGCGCGGGCATCGCACCCCCGGCTGCGATCGGCTCAGGAGCCCGGGGCACCCGCGCGCGCACCCGTCGTGCGACGGCGTTGATCTACGTCCTGGGCCTGATCCAGCGCCTGCACGAAAGCAGCCTGCAGACGCCAAGCCGCCTCGGCATCGGCCCCCAGTGACGACACCCGCACGAGCAGGCCATCGTCGATGCCCCGCCCTTTGATGCCTGCCGCGATCTGGTCGAGCTTGAAGCGGACCTCATCGGTGACAAGCTGATCGCCCAACAAGCGCCAATAGGTGATGGGCTCTTGCCGATCCGGCATGGTTGCCACCAGGCGCTTGACCGGCAAGACATGCCCGGGCAAGTCGACCTGCCCAGCGCTGACGGGCCCCACCTCGAAGCCTCCGGCCTTGTAGCAAACCTCCGGTCGGTGCATTTGCAAGCCCACGGACTGCTGGCGGCCATAGGCGACGGACAGCATGACGCGCTCGCCAGCCGGGTTCACGTACACGCGCTCGAGCACCTGGTCGTACATCTGGAACTTCTTGGCCTGCTCGAACGCTGGCCGAACAAAGCCCACCGACACCGGATCCGGTTGCCACTCGCCCACGCGCTGCGGAAACAAGGACTCCAGGGGCACCAGCGCGCGAGCATTGGCTTGAGGAGAGGCTTGAGGTTTACCCAACTGGGCCAGCCCCGCCGCAAGCAACAACGAAGCCGCCAACAACCACAAACGGGTGACCGACGTGGCGCCAGCCGCCTGATCGCCACCGACCGCCCCTGATGCAAGCACCCCGGGGGATGAGGCCACGTTCGCCGAGGGCCGTGCAGGCAGGTCTGGCCAGATCCAGCCCAGCACCCAGTCAACGGTGGCCATCAGGGCCAGGGCCAGTGCAAAGAGCACGATGCCCGCGAAATCGTGGATGAACCCCTGACCCGCCGCGTCACCAAAGTGATGGGTGACCAGCACCAGGATCATCACCCTGAGCACGTTGGCCACGAAGGACACCGGCACGGCCATGATCGCCAGCCAGATCGTGCGCCAACGCGAGGTGTGCCCGGCCAGGTGGCTGTAGAGCAAACCCATGGCCTCGAGGATGAACATCGAGTGCAGGCCAGCGCAGGCCTCGGCCACCAGCAGCTGATATTGCCCCACGGTCAGCACCACACCGCTGCGCCCGATGGGGTAGCCCACACCGGAGAGGATGCCCGCCGCCAGGGCCGACACCGCCTCTTTCAAAGGCGCGGTCAGCATCAACACCAGCCCGAAAGGCAAAGGCATCGCGAACAGGCAGAACAGCCAAGCGAACCACGTGCGGCGCAAACCCGCCCAGCCCCTGGCCAGCCAGGTCAACACCATCGCCAACCACCACACCGACAGCAACTCGATGCGGATGAATTCCTGCGAGCGCCCGAAGACATAGGCCAGCACACCCAGCCCCCAGGCGAGCCAGAACCAGGCTGGCCAGGGCCCCTGCGCGGGGCGATCTTCAGGATGGCGGTGCCGCCACACGAGCCATCCGGCCACCGTGAGCAGCAGCAACTCGTGACCCTGGCTGAAGCCGGACCACACGCCAAAGAGGAAGTCCCAGAGCGTGGGGGCCGCCAGGCACAACCACCCCAGGATCAGGACCGGCAGCCCGGCACGCCCCAACTGCATGGCACAAGCCCTCAAGGCTGAGGGACGGGCGAAGCGGCCTCAGAGGCCCCCGAAGCGGCCGTCCCAGCGCTCGCTGCAGCAGCCGACGTGGCTTTCCGCTCGATCTTCGCCTCATCGCGCAGCTTCTTCATGCCTTCCTGGACGGCTTGCTGGCGCGCCTGGCGCACCAACGCAGCTTGGATGGCGGGTTTGGCCTGGGCCAGCAGCATTTGAGCTTCTTCAGCGGCGATCAGCGTCCAGACCACCACCGCGTCACCACGGGTGGAGGCCAGAGAGCGCCCAACGGGCAACTGCGCCAGCTTGGGCAACCAGTCCATGGGCACGTTCTCTGCAGCCACGGTGACCCGTTGAGAGGCCTTTCGCAAGCCCTTGGCCGTCAAGTGCAGGTTCAGCGCTTCCAGGTTGGCCAGGGCCGGCAACTCGCGCACGAGTGCATCGGCTTCGCTCGCCGAGCCTGGCCTGACCACGGTTTCTTCCAGCTGATACACCTTGCGCTGAGCAAACAGCTCAGGGTGCTCGTCGTAGTAGTTGTTGATCGCCGCCGTGTCAGGCAAGCGGGCCTTTTCAGCAAGCTGATCCTGGAACGCCCGAGCCAACACCTCGCGCTGCGCCAGCGCCAGCGACTGGATCACCTGCGGCTGCTTGTCGAGGCCAGCTTTGGCAGCGGCCTGGGCCGCCAGTTCCTGCTCGATCAACACGTCGAGGGCGCGGTCGGCCGCCTTCTCGCCCCATTGCGCCGCGACCCCAGGCTGGGCTCGCAGCAAGGCCTGAACCTGGTGAACGGAAATCTCGCCTTGGTTGACCTGCGCCGCGATTTGCGAATCCACCGCACCTCCCGCGCCGCCGCCGCGGTTGCAGCCCGCCAACGTCAGCATCGCCACCAGGCTCGCGCCCAGCACCAACCGCCCCTTGCTCCATCGCACCATGTGCTTTCACCTCGTTGCCATGACAGCTTGGCATCTTGTCACATGGTGGATCCGGTTGCTCGGCGTCACGATGCGAAGAGCCAAAGAAAAACGGGCCCGAAGGCCCGTTTCATCGATCATCTAACCCGAATCAAGCTTGTTGCTTGCGGCGACGCAGCATCAGGCCCACGCCAGCCAGGCCCACCAGCGTCATGGCGACGTCGGAAGCTTCAGGGGCGGGAGAGGCCACAGCGGTGGTCGAGATCTGACCGGCGTAAGAAGCCGTGTCCCACGAACCTGCACCCAGGGTCACGTGACCATTGACGGCCAGCGAGTAAGTGCCGGCGGTCAGGCCAGAGAACGTGAAGGTGTTGTACTGGGGGACGTACAGGTCGTAGTCCAGCACGGTGACCGGGCTGGCGGTCGTGCCCTTGTAGAGGATCAGGCTGGTGATGTCCACATCGCGGAAGTCGATGAAGGCGCGGAACGTGCTGGCGTCGTTCGTGGTAACGCCCACCGAGCCGTTGCTGGCGATGGAGAAGGTGTAGACGTCGCTGAAGTCCAGCGACTTGTTGAACGTGTTGCCGAAGTTCGTCGGGGTGGACGAGAGTTGGCCGAGGTTCGTGGTGGTGGTGACCTGGGCGAAAGCCGAAGCCGCCAGGACGGTGGAGGCGACGACGCCACCGAGGAACTTGTGCAGACCGTTCATTGTTCTTCTCCCGAAGGAACTGTTGATGGGTGAACGATATCGGGAAATGTTTCCGTTTGTTATCCCCCGTTTGCGTGCCATCGTGCACAGCGACCAATCCGCGTTTACCCTTTATTTCACTTGACGCAAGAATGGCTTGATCGCCAGGGCCATCCGGACGGCTGCCCCCTGATGGCTGGCGGCAAACGTCAAAGCAGCCTCCCGCGAAGCAGGGAGAGCGCCGCCTTGCAAGGCTTGCCACACGCGCCGACACCCCTCGTCAAAATTGGCCACGCGCCAAGCCGCCCCAGCGGCCAACCCCTGCTCTGCCGCCTCGGCAAAGTTGAAGGTCGAAGGGCCCAGAACGAGGGGGCAACCACAGGCCGCTGCTTCGATGAGGTTCTGCCCGCCCAGGGGGGCAAAACTGCCGCCCAGCAGACCGATGTCGGCGCAGGCGTAGTACGCGGGCATCTCTCCCATGCTGTCACCCAGCCAGACATCGGCCGACAAGGCATGGGCATCCGGTACGGCATCGCAGCCAGCCGGGCCCCATGCGCTGCGCCTCGACACCCGCCACCCCATCGCTTCGATGGCAGCGGCCACCTCGTCAAACCGCTGAGGGTGACGCGGCACGATCATCAACCTGGGCGCCGAACTCGCCGGCATCTCATCAAGCAGCTTGCGCCAGGCAGAGAGCAGCAAAGCCTCTTCGCCCTCGCGGGTGCTGGCCGCCAGCACAACGGGCCGCCCCAGGGCATCGCGCCAGGCGCGCCCCCGTGCCAGCAATGCCGCAGGCGGGGTCATGTCGAACTTGACGTTGCCCATCACTTCCACAGGATGGGCCCCCATCTGCCGCAAACGGGCCGCGTCGCCCTCGGTCTGAGCCAGGGTCAGGCTCAGGGCAGAGGCCGCCGGTTTCAGCAACGAAGCGAAGCGCTCGCCCTGGCGCAGGCTCTTGTCGCTCAAGCGCGCATTGGCCAGCACCATGGGGATGCCCAGGCAGTGAGCGCCGTGCATCAGGTTCGGCCAGACCTCGGTTTCCATCAACACGCCAACGTGGGGTTGGTAATGCGCCAGGAAGCGCCGCACCGCACCAGGGGTGTCGAAAGGCAGCCACGCCTGGGCATCGCCGGGCGTCATCAATGGCTGCCCAGCGTCGCGACCGGTGGCCGTGGTGTGGGTCAGCAGCAAGCGCATGCCGGGCAAGCTGGCTCGCAGCGCCTGGATGAGCGGCGTGGCAGCCCGGGTCTCACCCAGGGAGACCGCATGCAACCAGACCACAGGGGCCTGGCCGCTGCGAGACCAAGCCGGGCCGCTTTGCCAGCCCAGGCGCTGCTGCCACCAGCGCCGGTAGCCCGGCTCTTGCCGCCCGCGCGACCAGACCCGCCACAGGTAGGCAGGCGTGCCCAGCCGCAGCAGGGTCGAATACAACTGGCGGGCCAGCCAGGCCCACAAAGGCGTAGGCAAAGGTGTCGGCAAAACGCTCAAGGTCTGGGCGATCCGGGCGCTCAGTGTGCGGACGCGCCCACGTGGGCGTCGGGCTTGACCGCCAGGATGGCAGCCATGAAGTGCGCCTGGATGCGCTCCAGCGCGGCGGGCGTCTGGCCCTCGAAGCGCAGCACCAGCACCGGTGTGGTGTTGGAGGCGCGCACCAAACCAAAACCGTCTTCGTAGTCAGCACGAAGGCCGTCGATTGTCGTGAGCTCGGCGCCTTCGAATTTGGCGGTCTGGCGCAGCTTTTCGATGACAGCGTGGTGCTCGCCTTCGGCACAGGGAACGTTGAGCTCCGGCGTGCTGTGGCTGGTGGGCAGCGCGTTGAGCACGGCGCTGGGGTCTGGCACCTTCGAGAGGATTTCGAGCAGGCGTGCGGCCGTGTAGGTCGCGTCATCGAAGCCGTACCAGCGCTCGGCAAAGAAGATGTGGCCGCTCATCTCGCCCGCAAACGGCGCACCCGTTTCCTTGAGTTTGGCCTTCACGAGCGAATGGCCCGTCTTGTACATCAGGGGCTCGCCACCGGCGGCACGGATGGCCACGGCCAGTTGCTGACTGCACTTGACGTCGAAGATGATCTTGCCGCCAGGCACGCGGCTGAGCACGTCGCGCGCGAACAGCATGATCTGGCGGTCGGGGAAGATGTTGTTGCCTTCCTTGGTGACCACGCCCAGGCGGTCACCGTCGCCATCGAAGGCCAGGCCCAGGTCGGCGCCCTGCTCTTTCACAGCCTTGATGAGGTCCTGCAGGTTCTCGGGCTTGGAGGGATCGGGGTGGTGATTGGGGAAGTCGCCATCGACCTCGGAGTACAGCTCGGTGACCTCGCAACCCAGTGCGCGCAGGATGCCCGGCGCCGAAGCACCCGGGATGCCGTTGCCGGAATCGACCACGATCTTGAGCGGACGCGCCAGCTTGGCATCGCCCACGATGCGCTGCGTGTACTCGCCCAGCACATCAAGGGTGCTCAGGCTGCCCTGGCCTTGTGCATAGTCTTCGGCCTCGATGCGTTGGCGCAAGCCCTGGATGTCGTCGCCATAGATGGCGCGGCCAGCCAGCACCATCTTGAAGCCGTTGTAGTCCTTGGGGTTGTGGCTACCCGTGACCTGGATGCCGCTGTGGCAACCCTGGTCAGCGCGCGTGGCGGCCACGTAGTACAGCATGGGCGTGGTGACGGCGCCCAGGTCGATGACGTTGATGCCGGTGCTGCGCAGTCCCTTGATGAGCGCGCCACTGAGCGAAGGGCCGGAGAGCCTGCCATCGCGGCCGATGGCCACGGCCTTTTCGCCGAGCTTGAGCGCCTCGGTGCCAAAGGCACGGCCCAGGTGTTCGGCCACGGCTTCGTTCAAGGTCTGCCCGACGATGCCTCGGATGTCATAGGCCTTGAAGATGGAAGCGGCGACTTGCATGGTGATCCTTTTTATCTGGATGAGGTGTGACTGGCTTCGAGCGGCATCGTGTGGCGCCCCTCCCGTTGCCGGCATTGTAGGGAGCAAGACGGGGGCCACCTGCGCTGGACGCCCCGAGGATGCAGGGGGCGTGTGACAGTTGGCCCGGATGGCCAGGCAAGCCAAGGAGCCCCACAGCCTGAGCCTCAAAGCAAAAAGCCCTGATGGAGAACCATCAGGGCTTTGCATTTTGGCGGAGTGGACGGGACTCGAACCCGCGACCCCCGGCGTGACAGGCCGGTATTCTAACCGACTGAACTACCACTCCGCGTCGGTGACGACTTCGACTGATTGCTCAGTCCAAGCGCCGTCAAAACTTGTGGCGTCCCCTAGGGGATTCGAACCCCTGTAGCCACCGTGAAAGGGTGGTGTCCTAGGCCTCTAGACGAAGGGGACTCCGTCAAATCGAATTGTCGTGAAACGAAGCGACCCCGATACCGGCGACGCCTGGTTGGATGGTGGAGGTAAGCGGGATCGAACCGCTGACCTCTTGCATGCCATGCAAGCGCTCTCCCAGCTGAGCTATACCCCCTTGTGTCACCACACAGGGCGCCGCGCTGGCACCGAGACTGACTCGTTTCGACGTTGCTGTGTCACCAGCAACGCCATCAAATACTTGGCGGAGTGGACGGGACTCGAACCCGCGACCCCCGGCGTGACAGGCCGGTATTCTAACCGACTGAACTACCACTCCGCGTCGGTGACGACTTCGATTGATTGCTCAATCCAAGCGCCGTCAAACTTGGCGTCCCCTAGGGGATTCGAACCCCTGTAGCCACCGTGAAAGGGTGGTGTCCTAGGCCTCTAGACGAAGGGGACTTTGATCCTTCACCAACCTGACAGACGCTGTGCTTGGCCCAAGTGCAACCTGGTCACCGAACAACCCGAAGGTTGATTGGTGGAGGTAAGCGGGATCGAACCGCTGACCTCTTGCATGCCATGCAAGCGCTCTCCCAGCTGAGCTATACCCCCGTCAGATGGCGTCTTGCGTTGCCTTCTTTCGGCTTTGCCCGGCTGCTTTGTTTCAAACAAAGCGTCGTATCAAGCGAGACCGCGAGTATATACCGGTTTTTGCGCTCAGCACAAGTAGCGGGCACCTCAACGCAGTCGTTGCAGAACTGCGTCACGCTCGAACAACGCCAGCACAGCATCGACCGAAGGCGTCTGCGAACGACCGCACACCAGCAGGCGCACCGGGATGGCCAATTGCGGCATCTTCAGGCCGAACTCGGCGAGCGTGTCCTTCATGGCTTGCGCGATGGCCGCGGGCTCCCAGGCGCAGGTGGCCAAGCGGGCGGCCAGGCCGGCGACAGCGGGCTTGACGGCATCGGTCAGCTTCTCGGCCAGCTCTGGTGCGGGCGGGGTGACGTCGGCCACGTACATGCTCAGCCAGTCGGCGAGCTCCACGGTCGTGGCGCAGCGGTCCTTGAACAGGGCGCAAATGGCGGCCAGGCGGCTGTCATCACCCTGTCCGCCCTGCCCTTCGGCCAAGGCAGCCGGCAGGCTCACGCCACGTCGAGCGAACTGCTCGCGCACCAGGCCAGCCAGCATCGCGTCGTCGGCGGTCTTCATGTGCTGCTGGGCCACCCAGCGCAGCTTGGCTTCGTCGAACTGGCTGGCGCTGCGGCCCAGGTGGTCGAGGTTGAACCACTCGATGAACTGGGCGCGCGAGAAGATCTCGTCGTCACCGTGGCTCCAGCCCAGGCGGGCCAGGTAGTTGACGATGGCGTCGGCCAGGAAGCCTTCGTCGCGGTACTGCGTGACGGCCTTGGCGCCGTGGCGCTTGGACATCTTGGAGACGTGCTTTTCGCCGTGCTCGTCCACCGTTTCGGTCATCACGGTGGGCAGGTGGGCGTAGACGGGCGGCTCTTGCCCCAATGCGCGCAGGATGTTGATCTGGCGCGGGGTGTTGTTGACGTGGTCGTCACCGCGGATGACGTGGGTGATGCCCATGTCCATGTCGTCGACCACGACGCAGAAGTTGTAGGTGGGCGTGCCGACGATGCTGTCGCTGCCCTCGGGCGCCGGGCGCGCGATCACCAGGTCATCGAGCTCGTCGTTGCTGATCTCGATGCGGCCCTTGACCTTGTCCTCCCACACGACGCTGCCGCCTTGCGGGTTCTTGAAGCGCAGCACGGGTTTGACGCCTGCTGGCACGGGTGGCAGGGTCTTGCCGGGCTCGGGGCGCCAGGTGCCGTCGTAGCGGGGCTTTTCCTTGTTGGCCATCTGCTTTTCACGCAGGGCATCGAGTTCGGCCGAGCTCATGTAGCAGGGGTAGATCAGGCCCTTGTCGAACATCTGCTGCACGACCTCTTTGTAGCGGTCCATGCGCTGCATCTGGTAGAACGGGCCTTCGTCGTGGTTCAGGCCCAGCCACTGCATGCCTTCGAGGATGACGTCGACGGCGGCTTGCGAGGAACGCTCCTCGTCGGTGTCTTCGATGCGCAGGATGAAGACGCCCTTGTTGGCGCGCGCGAAGGCCCAGGGATAGAGGGCCGAGCGGATGTTGCCCAGGTGGATGAAGCCGGTGGGCGACGGGGCAAAGCGGGTGCGGACTTGGGACATGTGGGGATCAGGTGATCTTCAGGCGCCGTTCAGGCGTTCAGGGTGTCGAGGCCACGGGCCAGATCGGCCTTGAGGTCATCGATGTGCTCCAGGCCCACGGCCACGCGGATCATGCCCTGCGTGATGCCGGCGGCCAGGCGCTGGTCTTCGGTGAGGCGACCGTGCGAGGTGCTCGACGGGTGAGTGATGAGGGTCTTGGTGTCGCCCAGGTTCGAGGTGATGGAGCACAGCCGGGTGTGGTCGATCACGTGGAAGGCGGCCTGGCGCAGGCGCTTGGCGTCATCGCTCAGCACCGCGGGCGCCGGCACGGTGATGGCGCCCTGCGCGGGCTTGGTGGTGAACGACACCACCGCGCCACCGCAACCGTTTTGCTGCTTCATGGCCAGCGCATGTTGCGGGTGGCTGGGCAGGCCGGGGTAGTAGACCTGGTCGACCTGCGGCTGCTGCTCCAGCCATTGCGCCAGCTTCAAGGCATTGGCGCTTTGCGCGGCCATGCGGATGGACAGCGTCTCCAGGCCCTTGAGCACGACCCAGGCATTGAATGGCGCCAGCGTCATGCCTGCGCCGCGCAAGGTGCTCATCAGCGGGCCATTGATGATGGCGTCGGGGCCGCAGACGGCACCGGCGAGCACGCGGCCCTGGCCATCGAGGTACTTGGTGCCGGAGTGGATGACGAGGTCGGCACCCAGGTCGACGGGCTTTTGCAGCGCGGGTGTGCAAAAGCAGTTGTCCACGGCCAGCAAGGCGCCTGCGGCGTGCGCGATCTCGGCCAGGGCGGCGATGTCACAGACCTCGGTCAACGGGTTGCTGGGTGTCTCGGCGAACAGCAGCTTGGTGTTGGGTCGCATGGCAGCGCGCCAGGCCTGCACATCGGTCTGGGACACGAAGGTGGTCTCGATGCCGAACTTGCCGAACTGGGTCTGCAGCAAGGTGATGGTCGAGCCGAACACGCTTTGCGAGCACACGATGTGGTCGCCCGACTTGAGCAGGCCCATGACCAGCAGCAGGATGGCGCTCATGCCGCTGGACGTGGCGATGGCCGCCTCGGTGCCTTCGAGCGCAGCCAGGCGGCGCTCGAACATCATCGTGGTGGGGTTGGTGAAGCGCGTGTAGACGAACGCTTCTTCTTCGTTGGCGAAGCGCGCAGCGGCCGTGGCGGCGTCGGGGTGGTTGAAGCTGCTGGTCAAAAACAGCGCTTCGGAGTTCTCACCCCATTGCGTGGGCGGCAAGCCCTCGCGCACGGACAGCGTCTCGATGCGGGCATCGGGCGGCAGGTCCTTGCGGGGCAGGCGCTTCTTGTCGTCGGTCTGGTTATCGGACTTGGCCATGCGGCCTCCTCTGAGCCCGGCCTGCGCGCAAGCCAGGGCTCTGATCAAGGTTCTGCCTCACTCGTCGCTGTGGCTTTGCAGGGCCAGGCGTGAGTTGATGGCTTCTTCTTCGCCCTTTTGCGTCAGGCGTTGCGACTGGATGGCGGCGAAGTCCTCGGCGCTGACGTCACCCGTGATGTAGGTGCCGTCAAAGCAGGAGGCCTCGAAGCCCTGGATCTTGGGGTTCAGGCGGCCAACCACCTTCTTCATGGCGTCAACATCCTGATAGATCAGGGCATCGCAGCCGATGATCTGACGCACCTCTTCGAGCGAGCGGCCATGGGCCACGAGTTCGCTCTTGGTGGGCATGTCGATGCCGTAGACATTGGGGAAGCGCACCGGCGGCGCGGCCGAAGCCAGGTAGACCTTGTTGGCGCCGGCCTCGCGGGCCATCTGCACGATTTCCTTGGAGGTGGTGCCGCGCACGATGGAGTCATCGACCAGCAGCACGTTGCGGCCCTTGAACTCCAGGCCGATGGCGTTGAGCTTCTGGCGCACGGACTTCTTGCGCGCGCCCTGCCCCGGCATGATGAAGGTGCGGCCCACGTAGCGGTTCTTGACGAAGCCTTCGCGGTAGGGCTTGCCGAGCTTCTGGGCCAGCTGCATGGCCGAGGGGCGGCTCGATTCGGGAATGGGGATGACCACGTCGATCTCGGACGGGGGCATGGTCGAGATGACGCGCTGGGCCAGGGTCTCACCCATGTTCAGGCGAGCCTGGTAGACCGATACGCCGTCGATGGTGGAGTCGGGGCGAGCCAGGTAGACGTACTCGAACATGCAGGGGTTGAGCACGGCCTTCTCGGCACATTGCTCCGCGTGCACCACGCCGTCGAGGTCGATGAACAGGGCTTCGCCAGGGGCGACGTCGCGAACGAACTTGTGGCTGGTGCCTTCCAGCGCCACCGACTCGCTGGCGACCATGACCTCGCGGCCCTCGGGCAGGTCGGCCTCACCGTAGCACATCGGACGGATGCCGAAGGGGTCGCGGAAGGCCACCAGGCCATAGCCTGCGATCAGGCAGATCACGGCATAGGAGCCCTTGATGCGCTTGTTGACAGCTCGCACGGCCTTGAAAACGGCAGCCGGGGTCAGCGGCAGGTCGCGGCCCGCCAGCTCCAGCTCATGCGCGAACACATTGAGCAGCACCTCGGTGTCACTGTCCGTGTTGAGGTGGCGGCGGTCGATGTCGAACAGCTCTTTGCGCAGATCGTGTGCGTTGGTCAGGTTGCCGTTGTGCACCAGCACCAGGCCGAAAGGCGCGTTGACGTAGAAGGGCTGGGCCTCTTCTTCGTTGAAGGCGTTGCCGGCGGTCGGGTAACGCACCTGGCCCAGGCCCACGGTGCCCGGCAGCGCACGCATGTTGCGGGTGCGGAAGACGTCCTTGACCATGCCGCGCGCCTTGTGCATGAAGAACTTGCGGCCGTGCGCGTCGGGGCCGGCGGTCACGATGCCGGCGGCGTCCTGGCCACGGTGCTGCAGCAGCAGCAGCGCGTCATAGATCAGCTGGTTGACGGGCGTCTTCGAAATCACACCCACGATGCCGCACATGGTTCACCTCACACCGGACCTGAATCCGGAAAATCAAATGTCAAAAAAACTCAGTCCGCCGCCATCAAGGCATCGAGGGCGCCGGCAGGAATTGGACCACCTCGGGAGGCAGGATGGGGCGAAGCCCCTGCAGAACGGTGCCAAGCCAGGCCACGCCCCGTGAAGCGCGCCACGAATCGGCTTGCGCCACCGGCGTCATGCTCACGAGCACGTACACGGCAAGGGCCGCCAGCAGCCCCCTCAGCAGGCCGAAAACAGCCCCCAGCAAACGATCTGATCCGCCCAGACCCGAAGCCTGGATGAGCTTCGAGATGCCCCAGGACAGCAACGCCCAGGCCAGCCAGGCCCCCACAAACGCCAGGACCATGCCCGACAGCACGTTGAGCTGGTCGCCCGGTTGGCCCACAGGCACGTGGCGAGCGACATCGGCGCCCAGGAAACGAGCCGCCAACCAGGCCACGACCCAGCCCATGAGGGCCAGCAACTCGGTCACCAGGCCGCGCCAGGCGCCCAGCACAACCGACCCCAGCAAACCGGCCAGCAGGGCGATGTCCAACCAGGTCCAGGCCGGGCCCGACGACAAGGTGGTGATGGGGGTGATGCCCTCCACGGTGCAGCTCGCCTTTCCCGCTTCAGAGCGTCAGGACGTTGCCGTTGAGCCCGCCCTTGCGCAGGGTGGCCAGGGCCTTGTCGGCCTCGGCTTTGTCGGCAAAGGGGCCCAGGCGCACACGGATGCGTTTGCCTTGCGGGGTGTCCACCTGCTGAGCGTAGGTCTTCAGGCCCATGCGCTCGGCCTTCTGGCGGGCCTCGCGGGCAGCGTTGACGTCGGCAAAGGCTCCGAACTGCACGACATAACGGGCGTCGCTTGCCTTGGGATCGGGCTTTTTGTCAGCGGCTTTTTCAGGCGGCTTGACGGCTGTTTTCGCGGGCTTGTCAGGGGCCTTATCCGGCACCTTGGCAGCGGATTTGTCGGCAGGCTTCGCGGCCGCCTTGTCCGGCTGACGGGGGATTTCAGCCGGTGAGACCTTGGGCGCTGCCTTCGCGCCGTCATCGGTGCGGCCCTCCTCACGCGAATCGGGTTGCGCATCCGCCTGAGCCTTGGCGGGCGACTGCGTGTTTGCACCCGACGCACCCGGCGCATCTGACGTGTCGACGGGCGGCGTGATGTTGACCACACGAGCCTCTCGCGGCTGCGCCTGCGCCACCCGGCCACTGGTGGACCGGGCCGATGCCTCGGCATCGGCTGAGGCGTGCGGCCCGGCCTGCACGATGCGGACATCGGGCGACATCGGTCTCGGTTGCGTCTCGAACAGCCATGGCAAGCCCAGCACGCCCGCGCCCACCAACACCACCATGCCGATCAGGCGACGGCGCGCCCGGGTGCGCAGGGCCTCGACGTCCGATGGCGAGGGCGCGCGAGCGGCCGGCGTGGTCCCGCTGGCGGCACGGCGAAATCGCTCGAGGAAGGAAGGCAAAGGCATGCGCTAGGACGAGGTGAAAACGACCAAAGGGACTCAGGCGCCAGGCATGTGGGGCGCATTCAAACGTGGCAGACCGGCATCGATGACGCCCCCGACCGTGTAGAAAGATCCGAAAACCAAGATTCTATCCGTGGGGTCTGCTGCGGCCAGGGCGGCATGCAGCGCGGCCATGGGGTCGGCGTGTCGGCTGAGGGTCGCCTTGGGCGCCGTCACCGAGGGGCGCACAGCGGCATCCGCCTCGATGGCTTGCACCAATTGCTCGGCGGTGGCTGCCCGGGCCGTGGGCAGGTCGCAGCAGTACCAGGCGTCCACCAGGGGGCGCAGCTTGTGCACCATGCCAGCCAGGTCCTTGTCGGCCATGGCACCCCAAACAGCATGCGTGCGCGGAAAGAACCCCATCTGGTCGAGGTTGACCGCCAGCTGCGCCGCCGCGTGCGGGTTGTGCGCCACGTCCAGGATCAGCGTGGGCTGACCCGGGATGATCTGGAAGCGCCCCGGCAGCTCGACGGTGGCCAGGCCCGTGCGCACGGCCTGCGCCGACACCGGCAGCCGGTTGCGGGTGGCCTCCAGCGCAGCGAGCACACCCGAGGCGTTGAGCAACTGGTTGGCGCCCCGCAGCGATGGGTAGGCCATGCCGTTGAAGCGCTTGTTGCGCCCGCCCCAGGACCACTGCTGGCGATCGCCCGCGTAGTTGTGGTCGCGTCCGAACAACCACAGGTCGGCGCCCAGGCTTTCGGCGTGCTGCACGACGCTGTTGGGCGCCTGCGGGTCGGACACCACGGCCGGGCGGCCCGAGCGCATGATGCCGGCCTTCTCTCGGCCGATGCTCTCGCGATCGGGCCCCAGGTAGTCCATGTGGTCCAGGTCGATGCTGGTGATGACGGCGCAATCGGTGTCAACCACGTTCACGGCATCGAGCCGGCCACCCAGCCCAACTTCCAGGATGACAGCATCCAGCCCAGCCGTGGCCAGCAGGCGCAGGATGGCCAAGGTGGTGAACTCGAAGTAGGTCAGAGGGATGTCGCCGCGCGCGGCCTCGATGGCCTCGAAATGCGGCAGCAGCTCATCGGCCTTGACCAATTCGCCGTTGACGCGACAGCGCTCCTCGAAGTGCACCAGGTGCGGCGAGCCGTACACCCCCACACGGAAACCCGACGAGATCAGGATGCGCTCCAGCATGGCGCAGGTCGAGCCCTTGCCGTTGGTGCCCGCCACGGTGAAGACCACCGGGGCCCCATCAACCGGTTCCTGCCCAAGCGGCGTTCCCAGCGTGACGCTCGCGCGGCGCCAGACCCCGCCCACGCGCTCCAGGCCCATGTCGATGCCAACGGTGTGCAGGCGTTCGCAATGGGCCAGCCAGTCTTCGAGGGTGCGGGGCTTGGGAGACATGGATGGGTTCAAAGTGGGGCAGGACAACAGGTGGGGACGCGCCTCGCGTCCTCAAGGTGGGCGACGGGCGACCAGGAGTCACCCATCACCACCGACAAAACGCAAAACGGGCTGCTCAGCGCAGCCCGCTCTGAACGCGCCAACAGCGCGAGGAAGGCCTCAGCCAGCGACGGCGTCGGCTGGCTGACGCATCAGGATGGCCAACTGGCGCGCGATGTTGCGACGCAGCTCGCGGCGATCCATGATCATGTCGATGGCGCCCTTTTGCATCAGGAACTCCGAACGCTGGAAGCCCTCGGGCAGCACCTCGCGCACGGTGTTCTCGATCACGCGGGGGCCCGCGAAGCCGATCAGGGCCTTGGGCTCGGCGATGACAACGTCGCCCATGAAAGCGAAGGAGGCCGACACGCCGCCCATGGTCGGGTCGGTCAGCACGCTGATGTAGGGCAACTTGGCCTTGGCCAGGCGCGTCAGGGCCGCGTTGGTCTTGGCCATCTGCATCAGGCTCAGCAGGCCTTCCTGCATGCGGGCGCCACCGGTGGCGGTGAACGAGATGAACGCGGTCTTCTGATCGACGGCGGTTTCGACGCCACGCACGAAGCGCTCGCCCACCACCGAGCCCATCGAGCCACCCATGAAGTCGAACTCGAAGCAGGCCGCGACCACGGGGATGCTGCACACCGAGCCGCCCAGCACGATCAGGGCATCGGTCTCGCCAGTGGCCTCCATGCCTTGCTTGAGGCGATCGGGGTACTTCTTGTTGTCCTTGAACTTCAAGGCGTCAACCGGCAGCACCTCCTGACCGATCTCGTAACGCCCTTCGGCGTCGAGGAAGGCGTCCAGGCGGGCGCGTGCCCCGATGCGGTGGTGGTGACCGCACTTCGGGCAGACGTTGACGTTGGCCTCGAGGTCGTTCTTGTAAAGGACGGTTTCGCAGGAGGGGCACTTCACCCACAGGCCTTCCGGCACCGAGCGGCGTTCGGCCGGGTCGGTCGGTTGGATCTTGGGGGGCAGGAGTTTCTCGAGCCAGCTCATGGTCATCCTTTCAGGGAATCGAGTGCAGCGCGGATCTCGGCGATGAAGCCGCGGGCCGCTGCCGCCACGGTTTCGGGCGACTGCGTTTCCAGCAGTTGCACCAGGCGCGAGCCGATCACGACGGCATCGGACACCGCAGCGACGGCCTTGGCCGTCTCGGCGTCCCGGATGCCGAAGCCCACACCCACGGGCACGCTGACGTGCGCCTTGATGAGCGGGACCATGTCGGCCACGGCGGAGGTATCGAGGTGCCCCGCCCCCGTCACGCCCTTGAGCGAAACGTAGTACACGTAGCCGGCGGCGATGCGGCCGACGTCGGCCATGCGCTGCTCGGTGGAAGTGGGGGCCAGCAGGAAGATGGGCGCCAGGCCTGCGGCCTTCAGGCGTGCGGCGAACTCTTCGCACTCTTCGGGCGGGTAGTCAACCACCAGCACGCCGTCAACACCTGCTGCTTTGGCGTCGCGCACGAAGCTGCCCGCACCATGCCGCAGGTCGTGGTTCTCGATGGGGTTGGCGTAGCCCATCAACACGACCGGCGTGGTGGCGTTCTTGGCGCGAAACGCGCGCACGTCATCGAGCACGTGGTTGAGCGAGATGCCGTGGGTCAGCGCGCGCTCGGCCGCCTTCTGGATGACGGGGCCATCGGCCATCGGGTCGGAGAACGGCACACCGAGCTCGATCACATCGGCCCCGGCTTCGGCCATGGCCAGCATGATCTCGACCGTCTTGGCCGGGTACGGATCGCCGCAGGTGATGTAGGGGATCAGCGCCTTGCGGCCCTGCTCCTTGAGCGTGGCGAAGGTCTGGTCAAGCCGGGTGATGGGGTGGGTCACGGCGCTCATCATGCGCCCCCTTTCACCGACAGGCCGCGGCAGGACGGGCGGCAATAGAACTCGGCGCCAGTCAGGTCGGCCACGGTGCCGATGTCCTTGTCGCCACGGCCGGAGAGGTTGACCAGCACGTGCTGATCGGGACGCATGGTGGCGGCCAGCTTCATCGCGTGGGCAACAGCGTGGCTCGACTCCAGCGCCGGGATGATGCCTTCGGTGCGGCACAGGCGGTGGAAAGCTTCCAGCGCTTCCTTGTCGGTGATGCCGACGTACTCCGCGCGACCGATGTCCTTGAGGTAAGCGTGCTCCGGACCCACGCCAGGGTAGTCCAGGCCAGCAGAGACGGAATGCGTCTCGGTGATCTGCCCATTTTCGTCTTGCAGCAGGTAGGTGCGGTTGCCATGCAGCACACCCGGCACGCCCTTTTGCAGCGACATCGAGTGCTTGCCGCTGTCGTAGCCTTCACCCGCCGCTTCGACACCGAACAGGCGCACCTGCTCGTGCGGGATGTAGGGGTAGAAAATGCCCATGGCGTTGGAGCCACCGCCCACGCAGGCGACCACGGCATCCGGCTGGCGGCCGATCTGCTCGGGCATCTGCTTGAGGCACTCCTCGCCAATCACGCTCTGGAAGTCACGGACCATGGCGGGGTACGGGTGCGGGCCGGCCACGGTGCCGATGATGTAGAAGGTGTTCTCGACGTTGGTGACCCAGTCGCGCATGGCTTCGTTGAGCGCATCTTTCAGGGTCTTGCTGCCGGATTCGACCGGCACGACCTTGGCGCCCAGCAGGTGCATGCGGTAGACGTTGGGCGACTGGCGCTTGACGTCTTCGGCGCCCATGTAGACCACACATTCCATGCCGTAGCGCGCACAGATCGTGGCCGTGGCCACGCCGTGCTGTCCGGCACCTGTCTCGGCGATCACGCGGGGCTTGCCCATGCGTTTGGCCAGCAAAGCCTGGCCGATGGTGTTGTTGACCTTGTGCGCGCCCGTGTGGTTCAAGTCTTCGCGCTTGAAGTGGATCTGGGCGCCACCGACTTCGCGGCTGAGGCGGTCGGCGTGGTAAACGGGGCTGGGACGGCCCACGAAGTGCGCGAGTTCGCGGCGGAACTCTGCCTTGAAAGCCTCATCGTGGCGGTAATGCTCGTAAGCATCCTTGAGCTGATCGAGCGCGTGGATGAGCGTCTCGGAGACAAAAGTACCGCCGTAGGGTCCGAAGTGCCCGCGGGCGTCAGGCTGGTTGTAGGTCAACATGTCTGGTCAAGGTGTGAGGGCTGCACGTCATGCAGCCGTCGCAAAACGGGGGGCCACCAAGCTTCGGTCAGCGTCGCGAACCGCCTGGCAAAAATCGATCATCCTGGCGGCGTCCTTGATGCCTTTGGCCGCCTCAACGCCGGAACTCACGTCCACGGCCCAGGGGCGCACGCGGCGGATGCCTTCGGCCACGTTGCCAGCGTGCAGCCCGCCGGAAAGGATCAGGTTGCGCGCCAGCGACGCGGGCAAGTCGGCCAGCAAGGACCAATCGAACACCTGCCCGCCTCCACCGTAGCCGTCCACATGGGCATCCACGAGCAAGGCCTGGGCGGCGTCAAATTGCCGGGCGAAGTTTAACAAATCGAAACCGGGGGCCATTCGGGCCGCCCGGATGAACGGGCGAGCAGACTCGACGCATTGCGCGGGCAACTCATCGCCGTGGAACTGCAGCAAAGCCTGTGGCACCGCCTGGATGGCCAGCGACACCTCAGCGGCATCGGCGTTGACGAGCAGCACCACGGGCGTCACAAAGGGCGGCAAACGCCTCGCCAACTCGCCTGCGCGGGCGGCGCTGACGTGCCGAGGGCTCTTGTCGTAGAGGACGAAGCCAATCGCGTCTGCGCCGGCTTCGACCGCGGCGTCGACATCGGCCTCGCGGGTGAGGCCGCAAACCTTGATGCGCGTGCGATGGGAAATCTGAGGGGACATCCAGGAGCCGGAACGTCTGCGTCCCGTGGCGGTGTCGATGCCCACATTGTCTCAAAAAACGCGCCTCTCAGCCGGGAAGCCCCTTGGCCCGACTTTCGCCAGGCAAAAGCCCACAAACCACGCACCTCTGGAGCAGCTGACTCAGGAAGGCAGCCAATCCATGCCCGGGACCTGCTCGGGCAGGGCGAAAGCCGGGGCATAACGCGGCCCCAGAAAATACAGGCCATCGGGCGAGAAGGTCGGCGCAGCCACCTTGCGGTCACGGGCCTCGCGCACGTCCCGCACCCAGTCCGGCCGCTGCACGCCCGTACCGACCATGATCAGGCAACCCATGATGTTGCGGATCATGTGATGCAGGAAGGCCTGCCCCTCGAAATCGAAGCGCCAGTAGGCCGTCGGCGCACCAGGCGGACCACACCGCCGGATGCGGATTTCCCGCAGCGTCTTGACCGGCGTGGGCGACTGGCACATCGAGGAGCGAAAGGAGCTGAAGTCGTGCTCGCCCAGCAGATGGTCCGCAGCGCGCTCCATCGCGGCTTGGTCAAGGGGACGGAACACCCACCCCACCCTGCCCGACTCCAGCGCCGGCCGCACAGCCGACTCCAGCAGCACGTAGACGTATCGCCGCCCGATGGCGCTGTTGCGAGCATGAAAGTGCGCGGGCACCTCAGCCGCCCACTGCACTGAAATGTCGGGCGGCAGGAAGGTGTTGGTGCCCCTGACCCAGGAAAAGGGTTCGCGGCGCAGGTCGGTGTCGAGGTGCACGACCTGGTTGATGCCATGCACCCCAGCGTCCGTTCGACCTGCGCAGAGCACCTTCAGCGGCCGCACCGCAAAGGCCTTCAAAGCAGACTCCAGCACGTCTTGCACCGTGCCACCACTCGGCTGGCTTTGCCAGCCTTTGTAGGCGGTGCCGACGTATGAAACGCCGAAGGCGATCCGTCGGATCGCCCTCTCGGGTTGGGCGGCAAGGGTTGCCCCTTCGCCGCCCTCATCCAGCGATGCCATGGTCAGGACATCACGACAGGCTGTCCAGCATGGACTGGGCACGGGCCTTCAAGCCAGCGTCCTGGGCCTGCTCGACCACTTCCTGCAGCAGCTCGCGGGCACCATCGGCGTCCCCGATCTGGCGGAACTCGTCGGCCAGCTCCAGCTTGCGAGCCATGGGATCGGCAGACATGTCCGCCATCGAATCCTGCTCGGCAGCCGGTTCAGCGGTGGCAGGCTCATCCAGGTCCAGGCTGATGTCTCCCAAATCGAAAGCAGGTGCGGGAGCCGCAACGGCAGGCACCTCGATGCCGAAATCAAGGCCTTCGGAATCGGCGGGCTGCGTCGGGACTGGCTCCAGGCTCGGCAGGTCAACGCCGAACTCCAGCGGGGCATCGGCAGCGGCCGGTGCCGGTGCAGGCGCCGGGGCAACCGGCAGGTCCGCGCCAAACTCGGGCAACTCCAGAGGAGGCAGGTCGCCAGCGGCCGTGACCGGCGGAGCAACGGAGTCCTTCACCTCGTCCAGGGGCGTCGGCGAAGAGATGTCGAGGTCCAGGTCAACGCCATCGTCCACAGCCGCCAGGTTTTCCGGCACGGCGGGAGCAACGCTGTCCAGGATGCTGGGCGCAGGCATCACCGAGTGAGGGATGGTGCTGGCACCCAGGCCATCCGCAGGCTGCTCAACGCTCAAGGGCGCTTCTGCCGGCTGGCCGCCGGGCTGGTACAGCGGGTTCTCTGGGTCGATGCCCAAACCGAGTTCCTGAACATGCGCCCAGTCTTCGCCCTCACCTTGCGTCAGGCTGTAGAGCTGCGCGGCGAGTTGCTCGAAGCCCTTGGTGTCACGGCGCTTGGCATAAACCTCGAGCAGCTTGGTGCGAATGGCCAGGCGTTCCGGGGTGCTGCGCAGGGCTTCCTTGAGGATTTCCTCGGCCTGCAGGTCACGGCCGTAGGCCAAGTACACATCGGCCTCGGCCACCGGGTCGACGTCACCGATGGCGTCGAGCTGGCTGAGCGAGTAGCTCATGGACGAGGGGCCGCCGGTGGCGTCTCGGGTGTCCACGCGCTGGCCCCCGCTGGCGCCAAAGAAGGAGTCTGGCTGCAGGCGGCTTTCCAGGAAGGAGGTTTCACCGGTTTCAGCGCGGCGGCGCGAGCGCAGGAACATCAAGCCACCCGCCAGCAGGGCGACCGCTGCGCCACCTGCTGCCACGGCCATCAGGTTGATGGACTCGAGGAAGCCAGGCTCTTGCGGGGCTGGTGCAGGAGGCGGCGTGGGCACACTCACAGGAGCGGGCACGGCCGGCACGACCGCCGAGGCGGCAGAAGCCACCTCGGATGCGGCGTCGGCCACGATGGTGACAGAGCCATCGACCGACGATGCGGCGCTGGCCGGCAACTCGATCGGGGCCGAAGCCGCCTCGGCCTTCGAAGGCGCCGGGGCGGGGACGGCAGGAGGTGTGGGCGCAGAAGCCGGAGCGGGTGCGGGTGCAGGCACCACCTTGGCAGCAACGGGCGCCGGCGCGGGGGCAGGCGCGGGAGCAGGAGCCGGTGCGGTCTTGCCTGGGGCGGGAGCCGAAGCCTGAGCCGCCTTCTCACGCAGCTTGCGCAACTCGTCGAGGTTCTTCGACAACTCGGCCACGCGGGCGCTGGAGTCTTCCTTGGCGCGGGCCTTGGCAACACGGTCTTCGGCGGCGGTGCCACTGCTCACGCCACCCTTGCTGAGGGTGAGCTTGTCAGGCGCCGGAGCGGCCGACTGCTTGCGGTCCTTGACCTCGGCTTCCACCTTGCCAGTGGCTTGGCGTTCCGGTTGCTCGACCGGCGTGGGAGCCACCGTGCCAGCCAGGCGTTGACGGTAGGCCGAGAAGTCGGCGCTTTGAGCCTGGATGATGCGGCGCGCTTCGGGTTGCGGCACCTTCTGGGCCTCTTCGGCCGAGGGCACGTTGAGCACGACGCCCGCCTTCAGGCGGTTCATGTTGTTGCCCTGGAAGGCCTGCGGGTTGCTGCGATACAGGCCGACCAGCATCTGATCCAGCGACACGCCCTCGGTGGCGTTGCGCTGCGCGATGGCAGACAGCGAATCGCCAGCGCGCACCCGAACCGTGCGCGCGTCGTCTGCGGTCGAGGGCTGGGAAGCCGTCGAAGCGGCCGGACGCACAGCAGGCGCCTGGGCAGGAGCGGGAGCGGGAGCCGCAGGCTCAGCCTGGCTGGCTGCAGCAGCAGGCTTGACGGCCTTGCGGGGCTTGCTCTCAACCGGCGCGGGCGCCGGTGCGGTGGCCGCAGCGGGTGCAGGTGCCGGCGAAGGCGCAGCGGCACGAGGTGGCGCAGGCGCTGGCGTCGGGGCGGGAGCCTCCATGATGGGCGCCGTCACCGGAGCGGGGGCCGACGAAGTGCGGGCAGCCGGCGGGTCAAACAGCAGGGTGTATTCGCGCACCAAACGGCCAGACGACCACGCCAGGTCCAGGATCACGTCGACGAAAGGCTCCTGAACGGGACGATCGCTGCTCAGGCGCAGGAATGGGCGGCCATCGGCGCGGCGCTGCAGGGTGATGGAGGTGTTCGACAGGACACCGTTGTAGTCGACACCGGCTGCGCGGTAGGTCTCGGGCGTGGCCACCTTGACTTGCAGGGTCGCGCCCTCGTCGGCCGTCAGGCTGGTGACATCGATTTCAGCGCGCAGGCCCTCGCCCAGCGCGGACTGAACATTCAGCTTGCCCAAGCCCAAAGCCCAACCAGCGGTCGGCAATGCGGAGAGGACGGACACGGCAGCAGCAACAGCAACCCGATTCAGGACGAAACGCCCTGCGGACATGGAATGATCTTTCAAGGCGTCTCCCAATTCGTCATGCGTGGGTCGAAAGACCCGTGGCGGGCCCATGCGACCGCAGGCCCGAAAAGGGCCTGTTTCGCGAAAGGGGCATCACGCCAGCACCTGCAGACGGTACGCGGCACAAAACACAATAGCATCAAGCAGATAGGGTGACAAGCTCATGCTCTGGCTGACATCGGGCCAGCCCAGGATGAAAACCCGTCCTGTTGAAACGGACTTGCGAAATTGTCGCCGGCCGGCCACATGGCCATTTGCTCAGTTTGTTTCCAGACGTTGCAAGAGCGGCGGGAATTACCCGGGATTCGGGGCGCAATTGCCACGCAATGCGCCCCGAACGCCAGGGAAATCCATCACTTGTCGAGCAGGATGCGCAGCATGCGGCGCAGCGGCTCGGCGGCGCCCCACAGCAGCTGATCGCCGATGGTGAAGGCGCCGACGTACTCGGGACCCATGGCCAGCTTGCGGATGCGGCCCACCGGGATGGTCAGCGTGCCGGTGGTGGCCACCGGGGTCAGGTCACGGATGGTGGCCTCACGGGTGTTGGGCACCACCTTCACCCACTCGTTGTCGGCGGCGATCATGGCCTCAAGGTCGGCCAGGGGCACGTCCTTCTTGAGCTTGAAGGTCAGGGCCTGGCTGTGGCAACGCATGGCGCCGATGCGCACGCAGAAGCCATCGACGGGCACCGCCGGCGAGCCAAAACCCTCGCCCTGGCCGAGGATCTTGTTGGTCTCGGCCATGCCCTTCCACTCTTCCTTGGACTGACCATTGCCCAGGTCCTTGTCGATCCAGGGGATCAGCGAGCCACCCAGCGGGACGCCGAAGTTGGCGGTCTCAGCCTCGGTCAGCGAGCGCTGCTTGGCGATGATCTTGCGGTCGATCTCGAGGATGGCGCTCTTGGGGTCATCGAGCAAGGCCTTGACCTCGCTGTTGAGCGAGCCGAACTGGGTCAGCAGCTCGCGCATGTGCTGGGCGCCACCTCCCGAAGCGGCCTGATAGGTCTGGGTGGACATCCACTCGACCAGACCGGCCTTGTAGAGCGCACCCACGCCGATCAGCATGCAGCTGACGGTGCAGTTGCCGCCGATCCACTCGTTGCCACCCTTGGCCAGCGAGTTCTTGATGACAGGCATGTTGACCGGGTCGAGCACGATGACAGCGCTGTCCTTCATGCGCAGCGTGGAGGCCGCGTCGATCCAGTGGCCCTTCCAGCCGGCTTCGCGCAGCTTGCCGTAGACCTCGGTCGTGTAGTCACCGCCCTGGGCCGTGACGATGATGTCGCAGCGCTTGAGCTCGTCGATGTCGTAGGCGCTCTTGAGCGCCTTTTCGTTCTTGGCCATCGAAGGCGCGGCGCCGCCGGCGTTCGAGGTCGAGAAGAACAGGGGTTCGAAGTGATCGAAGTCGCCTTCGGCCTGCATGCGGTCCATCAGGACCGAGCCGACCATGCCGCGCCAACCCACCAGACCAACCAGAGTCGTAGCCATGTTGTGTGTCCTCAGTAAACGTGTTTGATGTGGGGCTGCTCAGGTGTCACTGCGCCTTGAGCGCGGCCACCACCGCCTCGCCCATCTCGACGGTGCCGACCTTCTTCGTGCCCTCAGAGTAGATGTCGGGCGTGCGCAGGCCCTGCTCCAGCACGGACTGCACGGCGCGCTCGATGCGGCTGGCGGCCTCTTCCTGGTTCAGGCTGAAACGCAGCATCATGGCGGCGCTCAGGATGGTGGCCAGAGGGTTGGCCACGCCCTTGCCGGCGATGTCAGGCGCGGAGCCGTGGCTGGGCTCGTACAGGCCCTGGCCCTTGGCGTTCAGCGAG
Source organism: Aquabacterium parvum (assembly GCF_001447195.1). Taxonomy (GTDB): domain Bacteria; phylum Pseudomonadota; class Gammaproteobacteria; order Burkholderiales; family Burkholderiaceae_C; genus Aquabacterium; species Aquabacterium parvum. Next base: position 99,649 of record NZ_LFRI01000341.1, read on the forward strand.
GCCGAGGGCAGCATGCCGATCGAGCCGGTCAGCATGGCGGCGGCGTCGGAGAGGATGTCGCCGAACATGTTGCCGGTGAACAGCACGTCGAACTTCTTGGGCGCCTTGACCAGCTGCATCGCGGCGTTGTCCACGTACATGTGGTCGAGCTCGATGTCGGGGTACTGGGCGTGCACCTCGGTGACCACGTCCTTCCAGAACTGGAAGGTCTCCAGCACGTTGGCCTTGTCGACGCTGGTCACGCGCTTGTTGCGCTTGCGGGCGGCCTGGAAGGCCACGTGGGCGATGCGCTCGATCTCGGGGCGCGAGTAGCGCATCGTGTCGAAGGCTTCCGGCGCGCCCTTGAATTCGCCATCAGGCGACTCGCGGCGGCCGCGCGGCTGGCCGAAGTAGATGTCACCGGTCAGCTCGCGGATGATGAGGATGTCCAGGCCAGCGACCAGCTCGGGCTTGAGGCTGGAGGCGTGCGTGAGTTGCGGATAGCAGATGGCCGGGCGGAAGTTGGCGAACAGGCCCATGTTCTTGCGCAGGCCGAGGATGGCCTGCTCGGGGCGCAGCGGGCGGTCAAGCTTGTCGTACTTCCAGTCACCGACGGAGCCGAACAGCACGGCGTCGGACGCCATGGCCAGGTTCAGCGTGTGCTCGGGCAGCGGGTGGCCATGGGCGTCGAAAGCGGCGCCGCCGACCTTGGCTTCGTCCAGCTGGAAAGGCAGGTCCAGCACCTTCAGCACCTTGACCGCCTCGGTGACGATCTCGGGACCGATGCCGTCACCCGGCAGCACAGCAATCTTCATGACCATGGTTCTTGTCTCGTAACTTCTAGGGAATCAGACGATGCGGTTGTTCAGCCAGGGCTTTTGCGCCAGGCGCTCGGCCTCGTAGGCCTTGATCTTGTCGGCGTGGCGCAGGGTCAGGCCGATGTCGTCGAAGCCGTTGAGCAGGCAGTACTTGCGGAAGGGCTGCACATCAAAAGGCAGCTCGGTGCCGTCGGCCTTGATGACGACCTGGCGCTCGAGGTCGATGGTCAGCTCGTAGCCAGGGAAGGCAAACACTTCGTTGAACAGCTGATCAACCTGCTGCTCGCTCAGCACGATGGGCAGCAAGCCGTTCTTGAAGCAGTTGTTGAAGAAGATGTCGGCGAAGCTGGGCGCGATGATGGCGCGAAAGCCATACTGATCGAGCGCCCAAGGGGCGTGCTCGCGGCTGGAGCCGCAGCCGAAGTTCTGGCGCGCGATCAGGACGGAGGCGCCCTGGTAGCGCGGCTGGTTCAGCACGAAGTCGGGGTTGGGCTTGCGAGAAGCCGGATCCTGACCCGGCTCGCCGGCATCGAGGTAGCGCCATTCGTCGAACAGGTTGGGGCCGAAGCCCGTGCGCTTGATCGACTTGAGGTACTGCTTGGGGATGATGGCGTCGGTGTCGACGTTCTCGCGGTCCATGGGGGCCACGACGCCCTTGTGAATGCGGAAGGCTTGCATGGTGCGTTCTTTACTTGGAGGCGGCGCCCGAGATGGTCTCGCCCGCCTTTTCGATGTCCTTGCCAATGCCGTGCACGGTGTTGCAACCAGCCAGAGAGAAGGCAGCGATCAGGGTCAGCAGGGTGATCAGGCGAGACATGGTGGGAAGCTCCGTGTGAGGGGGTGTCGAGGCAAGGGGCGCTTAGGGGCCGAATGAAGGGACGTCACGCGATGCGGCGGACATCGACGAAGTGGCCTTGCATGGCAGCCGCAGCAGCCATGGCCGGACTCACCAGGTGGGTGCGGCCACCCGCGCCCTGACGGCCTTCGAAGTTGCGGTTGCTGGTGGACGCACAGCGCTCACCGGGCTCGAGTCGATCGGCGTTCATGGCCAGGCACATGGAGCAGCCGGGCTCGCGCCACTCGAAGCCAGCAGCCTTGAAGACCTGGTCGAGGCCTTCGCGCTCGGCCTGCTCCTTGACGAGACCGGAGCCCGGCACGACCAGCGCCAGCTTCACGTTGGAGGCGATGCGCCCACCGATGCGCTTGACCACCTCGGCCGCGGCGCGCATGTCTTCGATGCGGCTGTTGGTGCACGAGCCGATGAAGACCTTGTCGATGCGGATGTCGCTGACCGCCTTGTTGGGCTCCAGCGCCATGTACTGCAGCGCGCGCTCCATGGCGGAGCGCTTGACCGGGTCTTTTTCCTTGTCGGGATCGGGCACGTGGGCGTTGACGCCGATGACCATCTCGGGCGAGGTGCCCCAGCTGACCTGCGGCTCGATCTGCGAAGCGTCGAGCTCGACGATGGCATCCCACTTCGCGTCGGCATCGGAATGCAGGGTGCGCCAGTAGGCGATGGCCTGCTCCAGCTCGACACCCTTTGGGCTGAAGGGGCGGTTCTGCACGTACTGGATGGTGGTGTCGTCCACGGCCACGAGACCTGCGCGCGCGCCACCTTCGATGGCCATGTTGCAGACCGTCATGCGGCCTTCCATGCTCAGGGCGCGGATGGCGCTGCCAGCGAACTCGATGGTGTAGCCAGTGCCGCCGGCGGTGCCGATCTTGCCGATGATGGCCAGCACGATGTCCTTGGCCGAGCAGCCTTTGCCGAGGGTGCCTTCGACCTTGATGAGCATGTTCTTGGCCTTCTTGGCCAGCAGCGTTTGCGTGGCCAGCACATGCTCGACCTCGGAGGTGCCGATGCCGTGGGCCAGCGCACCAAAGGCGCCGTGCGTGGAGGTGTGGCTGTCACCGCAGACCACGGTCATGCCGGGCAGCGTGGCCCCCTGCTCCGGGCCGATCACGTGCACGATGCCCTGGCGCTTGTCGGACATCTTGAACTGGGTGATGCCGAAGCGGTCGCAGTTGGCGTCCAGCGTGTCGACCTGCAGCTTGGAGACGGCGTCCTTGATGCCGTCGCGGCGGTCGGTGGTGGGCACGTTGTGGTCACTCACCGCCAGGTTCGCCGACAGGCGCCACACCTTGCGACCGGCGATGTCCAGGCCTTCGAAGGCCTGGGGGCTGGTGACCTCGTGCACCAGGTGGCGGTCGATGTAGAGCACGGCGGTGCCATCTTCTTCGGTGTGGACGATGTGCTCGTCCCAGATCTTGTCGTAGAGGGTGCGTCCCATGGTGCGGCTGCGCGCGCGGGCACGAAGCCCGCAACGAATCACGGTGTTGGTGGGGGAATCGGCCATTTTAAGGCAGATGTCTCCGCTGGAAGCCGCCGCGCCCCTTGCGTCGGCGCGGACTCGTTCGCACCACGCGCTGCGGCGCACGCCAGCGGCCCCGCGAACAGGGGCTCTTCAGCTCCGAGCCCTTGTCGGCGGCCGCTGCGCTGAACAAAATGCGACACCGCACCCGTCCTCGGGCGCGGATACACACCATCCAAACAAGGGAAACACCATGAACACCCGCCTTGCGGCCTGCGCCGCAGCATGGGCACTGCTCGCCGCTCACGCCCAAGCTGAAACCACCATCATCCACGCGTTCACACCGGTCGCCTACAACGACAGCGTGGGGCGACTCCTCCACGGCACCAATGGCGCCGAGACGGGGCCGTTCCCGGTTTCGGATGACAGCGCTCGGAGCTTTGCGTCCGCGCCCGACCTCAGCGCGGCGTCGGCCGCACTGGGCGATTGGCTTGGCGACCCGACGCACCTCAACGCCAACTGGCGCGTCCTGCCTCAGGCACCGAAGAACTGGGCGATTGGCACCGAAGTCGCCCTGGTCTACACCATCGAGACCGGCGGCGCCAGCCAGGTTCGCGCGCGTTTCGGGGTGGACAACGGCATCTCGGTCTGGCTCGACGGCCAATACTTGTTCGGCGCCCGCAACACCGGTGGTGCCATCTTCGGGGAATACGAGGTGGCGCTCGGCGACCTGAGCGCCGGAACCCATCACCTGCAACTGCTGCTGGAAGACCACGGCGTGGCCACGGATTTCGCGGTCCAGGTCAACGCGGAACGCTTCACGCCGGCCGTGCCGGAACCTGCCAGCACGGCCCTGCTGCTGGCGGGCGCCTGCGCCGTGTGGGGCGCGCGGCGCCGCGATGGCCGCGCAGGCCGCACGGGCGACTGATGCACCCATGAAAAAACCCGGCCAATGGCCGGGTTGCGGGTGCCTGCACGGCATGTGCGCGGGAGGGCGAACCCTCCCGGGCCGATCAGCGCGAAGCGATGGGCTTGACGTCGCGCTTCTCGGCGCCGACGAACAGCTGACGCGGACGGCCGATCTTGTACTCGGGGTCGCCGATCATTTCGTCGAGCTGGGCAATCCAGCCGACGGTGCGAGCCAGCGCGAAGATCGCGGTGAACAGCTGCACAGGGATGCCGATGGCGCGCTGAACGATGCCGGAGTAGAAGTCGACGTTCGGGTACAGCTTGCGGGCGACGAAGTATTCGTCTTCCAGGGCGATCTTCTCGAGGGCCATGGCCAGCTTGAACATCGGGTCGTTTTCCAGGCCCAGTTCGGTCAGCACTTCGTGGCAGGTTTCGCGCATCAGCTTGGCGCGCGGGTCGTAGTTCTTGTAGACGCGGTGACCGAAGCCCATCAGCTTGGTGGCGGAGTTCTTGTCCTTCACCTCGGCGATGAATTCACCGATCTTCTCGACACCGCCCTTGCGCTGGATGTCTTCCAACATGTTCAGGGCGGCTTCGTTGGCGCCACCGTGAGCGGGGCCCCACAGGCAGGCCACGCCAGCGGCGATGGCGGCGAAGGGGTTGGTGCCCGACGAGCCGCACAGGCGCACGGTCGAGGTCGAGGCGTTCTGCTCGTGGTCGGCGTGCAGGATGAAGATGCGGTCCATGGCGCGCACGAGCACGTCATTGGGCTTGTAGTCTTCGCACGGGGTGGCGAACATCATGCGCATGAAGTTCGCGGTGTACGACAGGTCGTTCTTCGGGTAGATGAACGGCTGGCCGATCGAGTACTTGTAGGCCATGGCCACGAGCGTGGGCATCTTGGCGATCAGACGGATCGCGGCGATCTTGCGGTGCTCGGGGTTGTTGATGTCGGTGCTGTCGTGATAGAAGGCCGACAGGGCGCCCACCAGGCCGGTCATGACGGCCATCGGGTGGGCGTCTCGGCGGAAACCGCGCAGGAAGAACTGCATCTGCTCGTTGACCATCGTGTGGTTGGTCACGCGGTTGACGAACTCGTCCTTCTGCGACACGTTGGGCAGCTCGCCGTTGAGCAGCAGGTAGCAGGTTTCCAGGAAGTCGCAGTTGGTGGCCAGCTGCTCGATGGGGTAGCCGCGGTACAGCAGTTCGCCCTTGTCACCGTCGATGTAGGTGATCTTCGAATTACACGAAGCGGTCGACAGGAAGCCAGGGTCGTAGGTGAACTTGCCGGTCTGGGCGTACAGCTTGCGGATGTCAATCACATCCGGGCCGATGGAGCCCTTGTAAATGGGCAAGTCCATGCTGGGGCTGCCGTCAGAAAACGACAGGGTGGCTTTCACGTCGGACGGTGTCATGAGCACTCCTAGGGGTCGGTCTTTTGGGAAAAATCGTTGTGGGTCGAGGGCGGCCAGACTGGTGACAACCCGAGGTCGCCATTATGGTCCGAAGTTGCACTGCACCATCACGGATCGGGTGGCGCGAGCGACAGAACATCAGGTCGGCGACACCCTCATCAGAGACAGCACGCGCCTGACTTCGGCGTTGTCCAGCTCGCCCTCTGGCTCCTTGCGGGCCAGCAGCAAATCCAGCAAATCATTGTCAGACAGGTCCATCAATTCAAGCAAGCCCTGTACCAGCGAATTGGTCAGGCTCGCTCCGTGCTGCTCGAAAAACCGATCGATGAAGATGTCGTTCTCGAGCAGCCCACGGCGACACCGCCAGCGAAGACGCCGCAGCACGTCCTCGTCGGGCGTGGCGTTGGCGTCTGGCAAAGTGATGTCGGTCATGGACGGGAGCGGGTTGGGGGACGGGGATCAGACGGCGCGCTTGACCATCAGTTCCTTGATCTTGCCGATGGCCTTCGTGGGGTTCAGGCCCTTGGGGCACACGTCCACGCAGTTCATGATGGTGTGGCAACGGAACAGGCGGTACGGGTCTTCCAGGTTGTCCAGGCGGTCGGCCGTGGCTTCGTCGCGGCTGTCGGCGATGAAGCGGTAGGCCTGCAGCAGGCCGGCGGGACCGACGAACTTGTCGGGGTTCCACCAGAAGCTGGGGCAGCTGGTCGAGCAGCTGGCGCACAGGATGCACTCGTACAGGCCGTCGAGCTCTTCGCGCTCTTCAGGCGACTGCAGACGCTCCTTGTCGGGCGGCGGCGTGTCGTTGACGAGGTAAGGCTTGATCGAGTTGTACTGCTTGAAGAACTGCGTCATGTCCACGATCAGGTCGCGGACCACGGGCAGACCGGGCAGAGGCTTGAGCACGACCGTCTGCGGCAGGGTGCGCATGTTGGTCAGGCAGGCCAGGCCGTTCTTGCCGTTGATGTTCATGGCGTCCGAACCGCACACGCCTTCGCGGCACGAGCGGCGGAACGACAGGGTCGGGTCCACGGCCTTGAGCTTGACCAGGGCGTCCAGCAGCATGCGTTCGTTGCCGTCGAGTTCGATCTCGATGGTCTGCATGTAGGGCTTGGCGTCCTTGTCGGGGTCGTAGCGGTAGATCTGGAAAGTGCGCTTTTGAGTGCTCATGTTCGATTCCTAGGTGTGGGGCGCTACGAAATCAGAAGGTGCGGACCTTGGGCGGCACGGACTCGACGGTCAGCGGCGTCAGGTTCACGGGCTTGTAGTCCAGGCGGCTGCCTTCGGAGTACCACAGCGAGTGCTTCATCCAGTTGGCGTCGTCGCGGTTCGGGAAGTCGTCGTGGGCGTGCGCGCCACGGCTCTCCGGACGGGCGGCAGCGGCCACCATGGTGGCTTGTGCGGCTTCGATCAGGTTGTCGACTTCCAGCGCTTCGATGCGGGCGGTGTTGAAGACCTTGGAGTTGTCCTTCAGGCCGATGGCCTTGACGCGCTCGCGCACGGCGGCGATGCGCTGAACGCCTTCGTCCATGGACTTCTGGGTGCGGAACACACCGGCGTGCTTCTGCATGGTCGCGCGGATCTCGTTGGCCACGTCTTGCGAGTACTCGCCGTTCTTGGCCGAGTCCAGGCGGGCCAGGCGCGACAGGGTGTAGTCGGCAGCGTCCTTGGGCAGCGGCTTGTGGTTCTTCGTCTTGAGGTTGGTCTCGACGATGTGGTTGCCGGCGGCGCGACCGAACACGACCAGGTCGAGCAGCGAGTTGGTGCCCAGGCGGTTGGCGCCGTGCACCGACACGCAGGAGCACTCACCCACGGCGTACAGGCCGTTGATGATGTCGTTGTGCTTGCCGTTCTTGGGAACCACGACCTGGCCGTAGACGTTGGTCGGGATGCCACCCATCTGGTAGTGGATGGTCGGCACCACGGGGATCGGCTCCTTGGTGATGTCGACGTTGGCGAAGTTGTGGCCGATCTCGAACACCGAGGGCAGGCGCTTCATGATGGTCTCGGCGCCCAGGTGGGTCATGTCCAGCAGGACGTAGTCCTTGTTGGGACCACAGCCACGGCCCTCCTTGATTTCCTGGTCCATCGAGCGGGACACGAAGTCGCGCGGGGCCAGGTCCTTCAGCGTGGGGGCGTAGCGCTCCATGAAGCGCTCGCCATTGCTGTTGCGCAGGATCGCACCTTCGCCACGGCAGCCTTCGGTCAGCAGCACGCCCGCGCCGGCCACGCCGGTGGGGTGGAACTGCCAGAACTCCATGTCTTCCAGCGGGATGCCGGCGCGAGCGGCCATGCCCAGGCCGTCGCCGGTGTTGATGAAGGCGTTGGTCGATGCCTGGTAGATGCGGCCGGCGCCGCCGGTGGCGAACAGCACGGTCTTGGCGTGCAGCACGTGCACGTCACCGGTTTCCATCTCCAGCGCGGTCACGCCCACGGCATCACCATCGGCGTCGCGGATGATGTCCAGGGCCATCCATTCCACAAAGAACTGGGTGCGGGCCTTGACGTTTTGCTGGTACAGCGTGTGCAGCAGGGCGTGGCCGGTGCGGTCAGCAGCAGCGCACGCGCGTTGCACGGGCTTTTCGCCGTAGTTGGCGGTGTGGCCGCCGAACGGACGCTGGTAGATGGTGCCGTCCGGGTTGCGGTCGAAGGGCATGCCGAAGTGTTCGAGTTCGTACACGACCTTCGGGGCTTCGCGGCACATGAATTCGATGGCGTCCTGGTCGCCGAGCCAGTCGGAGCCCTTGACGGTGTCGAAGAAGTGATAGTGCCAGTTGTCTTCGGACATGTTGCCCAGCGAGGCACCGATGCCGCCTTGGGCAGCCACGGTGTGCGAGCGGGTCGGGAAGACCTTGGAGAGGACAGCGACGTTCAGGCCAGCCAGGGAAAGCTGCAGCGAAGCGCGCATGCCGGAGCCGCCGGCACCGACGATGACGACGTCGAACTTGCGGGTGGGGAGGGAGTTAGCGATGGCAGTCATTTCTTACAGTCTCCAGAGCACTTGGATGGCCCAGCCGGCGCAGCCGACCAGCCAGACGATGGTGAACACCTGCAGGGACAGGCGCACGCCAACGGGCTTGATGTAGTCCATCCAGATGTCACGGATGCCGACCCAGGTGTGGTACAGCATCGAGACGATGACCACGAAGGTCAGGGTCTTCATCCACTGCTGGGCGAAGATGCCGGACCAGCTGTAGTAGTCGAGGGTGTCCACGCAGAAGATGACCTGGACGAGCAAAGCGATGGTGAACAGGGCCATCAGCACGGCGGTGACGCGCTGGGCAAGCCAGTCACGCAGGCCGTAGTGCGCACCCGTGACGATGCGCTTGGTACCGTAGTTTTGGGACATGGTTGTTTTCCTGAGGAAGGGCGGGGATCAGGCGGTGGGGCGGCTGTCAGCGGTCAGAACAGGCCGAAGAGCTTGAGGCCCAGCACGGCGGTCAGGCCGAAACCCAGCACCAGGGTCACGATGGCCGACGACTTGCCCTGCTCCTTGGTGACGCGGTGGGTGGCGTCCATGATCAGGTGGCGAACGCCGGAGACGAAGTGGTGCAGGTAGGCCCAGATCAGACCCAGGGCGATCAGCTTGAAGAACCAGCCGAAGTCGCCGGCGAACACCGAGGTGAACTCGTCGTACGAGATTTCCGAGGTGACGCTGTTGTCGAACATCCAGATGATGAAGGGCATCAGCAGGAACATGACGGCGCCGCTGATGCGGTGCAGGATCGACACGATGCCGGCCGGAGGCAGGCGGTACGAGACGATGTCCGTGACGTGGATGTTCCGATAGACGGGGCGTGGGGTTTTCGCGTTGTCTGCCATGTTGTGTGGGCTCCTGCCGAGCGTCAAAAAACTGTCGAAATAAGCCGGCGATTTTAGGGCAATCACCAAGCCCGGTATCTCACCCCTGCCGTCGACATCTTTGAGACAAGCCGCGGCAGCGGCGAAAACTGGGGAATCAGGCACTAACTCAGTTCGTTGCGGTAGTAGTGCCGGTCGGTTCGGTACAGGCCGCGGCGCAACTCGACCGGCTGGTCACCATAGGTGAAGGCCAGGCGCTCGACGCTCAGCAACGGGGTGCCGGGCGCCACTTTCAGCAAGGCGGCCACGCCCTCGTCCGCCGAGACGGCGCGGATTTTTTCTTCGGCGCGGATCATGCGCACGCCGAATTCGGATTCAAACAGGCCGTACATCGGGCCGCGGTACTCGCTCAGGCGCTCGGCGGTCAGGCCTTTGAAGAGGGGTGCAGGCAACCAGATGTCGTCCAGCACCACGGGCTGACCCGAGAAGTGCAGCACGCGGCGAACCTCGACCACCGAATCGTCGGGGCGCAGTTGCAGCACAGCGGCCACGTCTGCGGGCGCAGGCATGCGACGGCAATCGAGGAATTCGCGGTGGGTGGAGCCTTGGGCTGCGGTGGCAGGCTCGGAGGCCAGGCGCAGGAAGCGGTACTGGACCTGCTCTTCGGCGTGGGTGGCCACGAACGTGCCCTTGCCCTGGCGGCGCACCAGCAGGTTTTCGGCCGCGAGTTCGTCAACGGCCTTGCGCACGGTGCCCTGGCTGACCTTGAAGCGGGCGGCCAGGTCGATTTCGGAGGGAATGGCCTCGCCGGGGCGCCACTCGCCGCCTTGCAGGCTGCGCAGGATCAGGGTTTTGATCTGCTGGTAGAGCGGACTGAACGATGGGGCGTTCAGCGCAGGGCTCGCGGCTGCGGGGGTCGCCGAGACAGGTGCGCCCGAGCCGGCGGGCGGCGTCTGCGAGGCGGCGGTCATGGGCGGAGGGGTCACCACAGCGTGTCTTGTTGTGTCAGAGTGATCGGGTGGATCAAGCTCAAGCTTGGCCGAGCCGCGCCCGGGTCAGGCTCGCTCGAACGGGCGCCATTGCACCACATCTGCAAGTCAAAGTCCATGATCGAATGAAAGATGTCTTATATAAGACAGAAGATCATTGACGCCGCTCGCGCTTGTCCCTAGACTGCCGCGCGACGCTACACTTGCGGTCTTCCTTTTACCCCCTTCTCTCACATCGGAGTTGCCATGAGCAAAGCCCCCGTTCGCGTCGCCGTCACCGGCGCCGCTGGCCAAATCGGTTACGCCCTCCTGTTCCGCATCGCCTCGGGCGAAATGCTGGGCAAGGATCAGCCTGTCATCCTGCAACTGCTGGAAATCCCCGATGAGAAGGCCCAGAACGCCCTGAAGGGCGTGATCATGGAACTGGAAGACTGCGCCTTCCCGCTGCTGGCCGGCATCGAAGCCCACAGCGACCCGCTGCAAGCCTTCAAGGACACCGACTACGCCCTGCTGGTGGGTGCACGTCCCCGCGGCCCGGGCATGGAGCGCGCCGACCTGCTGGCCGCCAACGCCCAGATCTTCACGGCCCAAGGCAAGGCACTGAACGCTGTCGCTTCGCGCAACGTGAAGGTGCTGGTCGTCGGCAACCCCGCCAACACCAACGCCTACATCGCCATGAAGTCGGCCCCGGACCTGCCGGCCAAGAACTTCACCGCCATGCTGCGCCTGGACCACAACCGCGCCGCTTCGCAACTGGCCGCCAAGACCGGCACCAAGGTTGGCGACATCAAGAAGCTGACCGTGTGGGGCAACCACTCGCCCACCATGTACGCCGACTACCGCTTCGCCACCACCAACGGCAAGTCGATCAAGGACCTGATCAACGATCAAGTCTGGAACGCCGACACCTTCCTGCCGACCGTGGGCAAGCGTGGCGCCGCCATCATCGCCGCTCGCGGCCTGTCGTCGGCCGCTTCGGCAGCCAACGCCGCCATCGACCACATCCGTGACTGGGCCCTGGGCTCGAACGGCGAATGGGTCACCATGGGCGTGCCTTCGAACGGCGAGTACGGCATCCCCGCCGGCATCGTGTTCGGCTTCCCCGTGATCACCAACAACGGCGAGTACAAGATCGTCGAAGGCCTGGAGATCGATGCTTTCTCGCAAGAGTGCATCAACAAGACCCTGGCCGAGCTGCAAGGCGAGCAAGACGGCGTCAAGCACCTGCTGTGATGGGCTGATCCGCGAGGGGCCTCGGGCCCTTTCGCAGCCAGCAAAGCAAAAGCCGACGGGCCCCTGGCCAGTCGGCTTTTTTCATGGGCACATGCCAGGGCCTTCGCGCCCCCTGCCCTGCACGCTCAGCCAGCGATGCGCAAAACGGAGATGACTTGCGTCAGCCGGCTGGACTGGTCCTTGAGGCTTTCGGCCGCAGCGGCCGACTCTTCGACCAAGGCCGCGTTCTGCTGGGTCATCTGGTCCATGTTGGTGACAGCGAGGTTGACCTGCGAGATGCCATCGGACTGCTCGGAGGCGGCGGTCGAGATCTCGTCGATGATGTCGTTGACGCGCTGAACCGACTCCACGATGGCGCTCATCGAGGTGCCCGCATCCTGGACCAGGGCCGAGCCGGACGAGACCTGCTCGACCGAGGTGCTGATGAGCGTGCGCACCTCTCGGGCTGCTTCGGCCACGCGCTGGGCCAAGGCACGCACCTCACCTGCCACCACCGCAAAACCACGACCTTGCTCGCCCGCGCGAGCGGCTTCCACGGCGGCATTCAAGGCCAGGATGTTGGTCTGGAAGGCAATGCCATCGATGACGGCGATGATGTCTGCGATGCGCTTGGAGCTGTCGGTGATGGCCTGCATCGTCGTCATCACTTGCGAGACAACCTGACCACCTTGCGTGGCGGCGCTCACGGCGCTTTGGGCCAACTGCGTGGCCATGCGGGCCGAGTCGGCGGTCTGGCGGATGGTGCCGGAAATCTGCTCCATGGAGGAGGCGGTTTCTTCCAGGCTGGAGGCGGCCTGCTCGGTGCGGCCCGACAGGTCCATGCTGCCGGCGGCCACTTCGTTGCTGGCCGTGGCAATGCCGTCGGTGCAGACGTGGATTTCATGGACGATGCGGCGCAGCGACTCCTGCATCTCGTGCAGGCTGCCCACCATGTCGGCCACCTCGTCGTGGCCATGGGCCTCGACCTTCTGGGTCAGGTCTCCCGAGGCGATGATGCGGGTGGCTTGCGCAGCCGCCGACAGGGGACGGGTCACGGAGCGGGTGATGCGCCAGGCGAAGATCGCACCGGTGACCAGGCAGGCCGCGCCCAGCACCATCAGGATCAGGCGTGCCTGTTGCGCTGCGGCGGTGATGGCCTGGTTGGTGGCTTCGGCGTCCTCGCGCTGGTGGACCTGAAACGCGTGGATGGCTGCCAGGTAGCGCTCGGCTGCGGGCATCAATTGCCCGTTGAGCGCCTCCTTGGCGCCCGGATCGTCAAGATCCAGCAAGCCGAAGATGTTGTCGCGGGAGGCGATGTAGGCCTTGCGGTGATCGGCGATTTCCTGGAACTGGGCGCGCTCGGCGTCGTCGCTGATGGCCGCTTCCAGTCCTTTTTGCAGTTCGCTGATCTCGGCCGAGGTGGCCTTGATGAGCGGCGCGTAGTGGGCTTTGACGTCGGCGTGACCGCCCGATTTGGCGATCGCCAGGGTGCGGTTGACGTTCAACAGGGTCAGGGCTTCCCAACGCTGAGCGCTGTTGGCGCGCTCGGTCGCATCGTGGGTGAGCTCGATGCCGTCCAACGTGCTGCCCAGCCGCAGCCATCCCACCAGGGAAATCAAAGCCGCCAACAGCAGCACCAGGCCGAAACCCAGGCCGAGGCGGGCGCCCAGTTTCAAGTCATTGAGTCTCATCGGATCATCCTGTCGCGTGTGTCACCGACCGGCGAGGGCGAACCTGATCCGGATCGGGGTTGCATCCGGTCAACCAAGACCACACGCAACTGCGTAAACTTTCGGCAGTCAGGCGGCTTCACATGATGGCAATCACGCACCACGATGGCGCCTGGCGTGACTTTCATCACGGCCAAGCCGATCAATGCACCCTTGGAACACCCGCCAGACCTCACCCGCGCCAACCCCACATGTCCACACTGACGTCCATCCACCCTCGCCAAGCCCTCTTCGGCACCGAGCCGCACCCGGCCGCCTTGCCCGTCTGCGATCACTACGCGGGCGTGGAGGAGCGCATGCTCAAAAGCCTGAGGCTGCAGGCCGACATGGCACAGGACTCAGGGCGCGCGGTCTTCGACGTGACGCTGGACCTGGAGGACGGCGCGCCGGTGGGCGGTGAAGCCGAGCAGCTCGACCTGGTCTGCGGCCTGATCAACAGCCCCTTGAACGCGCATGGACGGGTGGGCGTGCGGGTGCACGACCTGCGTCACCGGCATTTCGAGGAGGACGTGGACACCCTGGTGCGACGGGCCGGCGAGCGACTGGCCTACATCATGGTGCCCAAGATCGACGGCGAGGTGGACGCCGGCCGCGTGCTGCACGCCATCCAGTCGGCGCGCGAGCGCCACGGTGTCACGCGGGCGCTGCCCGTCCATGGGTTGATCGAAACCCACCGGGGGGTGCAGGAGGTCGCGAGCATCGCGCGGCTGCCGGGCTTCGAGTCGCTGTCCTTCGGGCTGATGGATTTCGTCTCGGAGCACCGCGGCGCGATCCCGGCATCGGCCATGGGTGCCGAAGGCCAGTTCGCACACCCGCTGGTGCTGCGCGCCAAGGTCGAGATCTCGGCTGCGTGTCACGCGGCGCGCATCACGCCCTCGCATGGCGTGGTCACAGAGTTCAAGGACACGCGTGCGCTGCTCAAGGCGGCCACCAAGGCCGCACGCGAGTTGGCCTACACGCGCATGTGGAGCATCCACCCGGCCCAGATCCCGGTGATCCTGGATGCGTTCACACCCGTGGTGGCGGAGGTCGATGACGCGGTGGAAATTTTGCTGGCTGCCCAGGCCGAGCACTGGGCGCCCATCTCTCACCACGGGGTGCTGCACGACCGCGCGAGCTACCGTCACCACTGGTATGTGCTGGAGCGCGCCTGGGTGACCGGGCAGCCGCTGCCGGTGGAGGTGGAGGAACGCTTCTTCGGCGGACTTTGATCGAGCGAGTGCGCTGGCCCGAGGGGCAGCCCTCGTTCAGTGCCGCGCCAGTGCGCGCTCGATGAAGTGCCTGGGCACCGTCGGGCGGGGCACGCGCACGTCGAACCAGGCGCGCACGTCCTGCTCCAGCAGGAAACCGTGCATGAAGTTGTAGATGGCCTTCTTGAGCGCCAGGCCGAGGCGGTCGTGGTCCACACCCGTCGGGTCGGTGAAGCCGACGTCGTTGCGGGCAAAACTGCCCTCGGGCAAAGGCACGAGCTCGATGCCGTACTCGGCCGGGTTCAGGCCCACGGGGGAGTGCACCGTGCAGGCAAAGCGGTGAAAGAAGCCCGAATGGATGCAACCCTGCTCGAAGAGCTGGCGCACGTACTCCAGCGCGTCGACCGTGTCCTGCACAGTTTGCGTCGGGAAGCCGTACATGAGGTAGGCGTGCACCATGATGCCGGCGTCGGCGAAGGCCCGCGTCACGCGCGCGACCTGTTCGACGGACACGCCCTTCTTCATCAATTGCAGCAGGCGATCGGACGCCACCTCCAGGCCACCCGAGATGGCGATGCAGCCGCTGTCGGCGAGCAACTGGCACAACTCGGGTGTGAAGGTTTTTTCAAAGCGCACGTTGCCCCACCAGCTGATCTGCACACCACGGCGCAGCAGCTCTTCGGCCAAGGCGCGCAGCACCTTCGGGGGCGCGGCCTCGTCGACGAAGTGAAAGCCTGTCTGCCCCGTTTCGGCGACGATGGCCTCGATGCGATCGACCAGCACGGTGGCCGATGCCGCCTCGTAGCGCGAGATGTAGTCCAAGCTGACGTCGCAGAAGCTGCACTTCTTCCAGTAGCAGCCATGCGCCACGGTGAGCTTGTTCCAGCGCCCGTCGGACCACAGCCGGTTCATGGGGTTGAGCATGTCCAGCAGCGACAGGTAGCGGTGCAGTGGCAGACCGTCCCAGGTGGGTGTGCCGACGTCGTTGAAGGGCACGTCGGGCTCTTGCCATTGCATGAGCTTGACGGCGCCGGCATCGGTGCGAACGAAGGTGCGCACCAGGCGCTCGCGGCTGCGTCGGCCCTGCACGTGCTCCAGCAAAGCCAACAAGGGGCGCTCACCCGCGTCGAGCGTGACGAAATCGAAGAAGTCGAAGACGCGGGCCTCGGCCAGCTCGCGCAGCTCGGTGTTGACGAAGCCGCCGCCCAGCACGGTGACGACACCGGGGTGGTGGGCCTTGATGGCCTGGGCGATGCGAAAGGCCGCGTACACATTGCCGGGGAATGGCGCCGACAGCAGCACCACCGTGGGTCGGTGGCGAGCGATGGCGTCGAGCGTCAGCTCGGTCAGCGTGGTGTCGATCAGGTTGGGCGGCGCAGCCAGCGCGGCCGCCAGCGGCTCGAAGCTGGGCTGGCTCATGGCGATCTGCTCGGCGTAGCGCACGAACTCGAAGCGCGCATCGATGGCATCGCGCAGCACGTCGGCCAGGTCGTTGAGGTAGAGCGTGGCGACGTGCCGTGCGCGGTCCTGCAGCCCCAAGGCGCCAAAGGCCCAGGCCAGTGGGTCGCCTCCGTCGTCATCGGCCAGCGCGCCAGCGTAAGCCTCCAGCGAGGCAAAGCGCGGGCCTTCAGGCAGGTAGCCTCGGCCGGCGATGCGGTGGGCCAGCGTGGCGTCCGTGCCTTGCAGGAAGGAGATGACGCGCTCGATGGTGGCGAGGTAGGCGTCGGCCTGATCCATGAACGAGGCCACGGCGGCGCTGCGGGCCTTCGCCGGCATGGCGTCGGCCACGGCCCTGACCCGAGACAGGCCCTCGCGCGAGAGCAGACGCAGCACCAGCGCCAGCGCCAGGTCTTCCTGCTGCGCCTGCACGCCTTGCGACCGCAGGAACCCGGTGAGGTAGGCGGTGGACGGGTAAGGCGTGTTGAGCTGCGTCATCGGCGGGATGAGCGACAGCACGCGAGGCGACTCTTGCGGCATGCAGGCGAGGTTGGGGGCTGGGGTGGCGAGATTGTGCCAGCGAGGGTTCGGGCGGCGCTTCATGAAGGTGTGTTGCCCACGGCGTGAATCCATCACGTGCATGGCGGAAATGACGGCATTCGCCCCCTGTTGGCGGGGGGTGACGGCGCCCCGCTCAGCGACCCGAACGCCTAGGATCCAAACCGTTGTACATGTTGTAACAAGCGCACCATGAAACCCATCCGAATCGCCACCCTGTCTGTCCTGCTGCTCGCAGCCTTCACCGCCCGCGCTGAGTCGCTGGTCGTCAACGGCTCACTCAACGGCAGCATCGCCAACATGGATGTGCCAACCGGCTGGACGGTGCTGGCAGGCACGCCCGACACGATGGACCCGACGAGCAACGTCGGGGTGTCGGGCTGGCTTTCCTTTGGCGTTGCGCCCACCGATTCGCCCGATGGCGGCACCTGGGTGGGCCTGGGCGCCAACGGCAGTTACTTCGAGAGTTTCGGCCAGACCCTCAGCGGTCTGAGCATCGGACAGACCTACACCGTGAGCTGGAAGGCCGCCAACTTCGGCGTCAACAACTCGGTCGACTCCTACCTGGGCAGCAACGCGATCGGCGTGATGCTCGACGGCGCCAGCATCGGTCAGGGTGCGACGCTGAGCCTGTCTTCGAGCTGGGCCACCCAGTCGCTGACATTCGTGGCCACTTCGGCATCTCAGCTGCTGTCCTTCCGCCTGGCCCACGCCGACAAGGCCTACCTGGGCATCGACGGCATCTCGGTGACGACTGGCGGCGTGACCCCGGCGGTGCCCGAGCCCTCGAGCTGGCTGCTGCTGGCCATGGGCGTGGCGGCCGTGGGCGCGATGCGTCGCCGCCAGGCCTGATCGCCCTCTTCGCGCACCACCTCACCCAGGGCCCTCTTCAGGGCCCTTTGAGTTTGCGCCACAAAGTCGTGCGGCTGATGCCCAGTTGACGCGCGGCTTGCGCGCGGTCGCCGGCGCAGGCAGCCAGCACGGCTTCGATGCGAGACCTCTCGCCCGGCATCGAGCCCGCGCCCATGCTCATGCCCATGGCGCCGATTGGCTGGGCCCCCCCCCCTGAGGCGAACAGCTCGGGAGCCAGGCTGCGCAGCATGTCCCGAGCCTGCTGCGGCGTTTGCAACCCACGCAGGTCCTCGTCGGCCACGCAAGCCAGCAAGCGCTCGACCACGTTGTCGAGCTCGCGCACATTGCCCGGCCACGGGTGACTCGGAGCCTGCTGCAACAGGGCTGCGAGCAGGGGCGACATCGCCTGCCCGCGCTGCAACCACACCGAGCGCTGAGCGGGCGCGCCCGCGGCACTCAGGCGAAGGAGTTGGCGCTGCAGCAGGGCCTGCACGATCTCGGGCAGGTCTTCGAGGCGCTCGCGCAAGGCGGGCACCTCGATCCGCAGGATGTTGAGCCGGTAGTAGAGGTCGAGTCGGAACGTGCCTTGCGCCACGCGCTCAGCGAGATCCCGGTGCGTGGCGGCGATCACGCGCAGCTGAACGGGCACGGGCTCGGTGGCCCCCACGCGCAGCACCTCTCGCTCTTGCAAGACGCGCAGCAAACGGGTCTGCAAGGGCAGCGGCATCTCGCCGATCTCGTCGAGGAAGATGGTGCCCCGGTGTGCCGCCTCGAACAGCCCGACCTTGCCACCCCGACGTGCACCGGTGAAGGCCCCTTCTTCGTACCCGAACAGCTCGCTTTCGAGCAGCGCCTCGCTCATGGCTGCGCAGTTGACGGCGACGAAGGGCATGTCACGGCGATCGCTGGCGCGGTGAATGCCTTGAGCCACCAGCTCCTTGCCTGTGCCGCTCTCGCCCAGCAGCAGCACGGTGGCCGGGCTTTGCGCGCAGCGCTCGGCCAGTGCCTGCACGCGCTGGGCAGCGGCACTGCGCCCGACGAAGCCCGACAGCTCGTAGCGCGATCGGGCCGCCTGGTGCGGCTGGATGCGTGCGCGGATGTGCCGGTCAACCCGCTGGATGGAGATGGGGTCCTGCGCCGTGAGCACCGCGCCGGTCAGCACCCCTTGCTCGAGGATGGGCTGTCGGCTGACGATCAGCGCCTTGCCCTTGACGCGCTCGATCGACTCGAGCTCCGGCTGCCCCAGGCGCAAGGTGTTTTGCAGGCTCAGCTCCGGGCAGACGCGTCCGAGCACCTGCCCGATCCAATCGGTGGGCGCCACGCCCAGCCACTGAGCCATGCGCGGGTTGAGCGTCAGGATGCGCTCGCCCTGGTCCACGGCGATGACGCCATCGCTGACCTGGGCCAGGATGGTGTTGAGCCGCTCACGCTTGGCCTGCTCGATGCGCGCCGCCCTCGCCACCTCGACCGCGTCTTCCAGCGCCGCACGCACCGCATCCATCGAATACAGAAATAGCCCGGGCAAGCCCAGCTGCTCGGCCACGTCCACGGCCACCCCGCTGCCCACCACCACGCCCACGCCGGCCTGCTGCAACTCGCGCACGCAGGCTCGGGCCTCGTCTTCGGTGCGGTAGCTGCGCTGAGCCACGTCGAAATCGAACAGGCGATCGAAGCGGCTGAGGTCGGGCGCCATGCCCTCGTAAGTGACCAGGCCGATGCGGTCAGCCAGTCGCCTGGCCTGCGACAGGGCCTGCATCAAATCG
The DNA here is from genome assembly GCF_001447195.1 of Aquabacterium parvum. Taxonomy (GTDB): domain Bacteria; phylum Pseudomonadota; class Gammaproteobacteria; order Burkholderiales; family Burkholderiaceae_C; genus Aquabacterium; species Aquabacterium parvum. The sequence continues at coordinate 118,614 of NZ_LFRI01000341.1, forward strand.
AAGCCCCCCACTTTGACCAGCACCACCGGCACGTCCAGGTGCTGGCGCAGGTAACCGCCGTTCGAGCCGGCGGCCACCACCACGTCCACGGGCTGCAGCGCCTGCAGGTCCTTGACGCGCGCCACGGCCTGCTCGAAGCCCACGTCCAACACGTCGACGCTGGCCCGGTCGGCCACATCGGCCGCCAGCTCCTGCAGCATCTTGTTGATGCGTCGGTAGCCCACCGCAACGATGCGCGGCGGGGCGCTGGTCTGGGTGGCTCGCCTGAGGGGCGCGGCGGCCGACAGGCCGTCAGCGGGAGTTGAGGAAACGGGCATGGTCAGAGGCTGGGCAGCTTGTTGCGAACAGACGGGTCGGCGCTCCGTTTCAACATTGTTTCACGTTTCAGGCAAAACGTTTCACAAATGGAACATGCGCCACTGCCTGCACCCGACACCCATGCGCACCACTTCCCCTCGCGACCAATCAAATCAAGGACTTACCCCAAGTGCACGTTGCACACTCCCCGCCATGATCGCCCTGGCACACGCGTTGCGCTGTCCGTGTGAACCGTCCTTCACTCCACGGAGAACCACATGGCTCAACTGTCCGCCGGCGCCCGTTTCCGCCAGGCCCTCAAAGAAGAAGCGCCCCTGCAGGTCATGGGCACCATCAACGCGAACCACGCGCTGCTGGCCCAACGCGCGGGCTTCAAGGCCATCTACCTCTCGGGTGGCGGTGTGGCCGCGGGCTCGCTGGGCCTGCCCGACCTGGGCATCAGCGGCCTGGAAGACGTGCTCATCGACGTGCGCCGCATCACCGACGTCTGTGACACGCCTCTGCTGGTCGACATCGACACCGGCTTCGGCCCCAGCGCCTTCAACATCGAGCGCACCGTCAAGAGCCTGATCAAGGCCGGCGCCGCGGCCTGCCACATCGAAGACCAGGTCGGCGCCAAGCGCTGCGGCCACCGCCCCGGCAAGGAAATCGTCACCACCGAAGAGATGGTCGACCGCGTCAAGGCCGCCGCCGACGCCAAGACGGACAAGGACTTCTTCCTGATCGCCCGCACCGACGCCATCCAGGTGCACGGCGTGGACGCCGCCATCGAACGTGCGATCAAGTGCGTGGAAGCCGGCGCCGACGGCATCTTCGCCGAGGCCGCTTACGACCTCGAGACCTACAAGAAGTTCGTCGACGCCGTGAAGGTGCCCGTGCTGGCCAACATCACCGAGTTCGGCAAGACCCCGCTGTTCAGCGTCGACGACCTGCGCCCCACGGGCGTGGGCATGGTGCTCTACCCGCTGAGCGCCTTCCGCGCCATGAACAAGGCCGCCGAAGCTGTCTACACTGCCATCCGACGCGACGGCCACCAGCGCAACGTGGTCGACATCATGCAGACCCGCGAAGAGCTGTACGACCGCATCGGCTACCACGCGTTCGAGGGCAAACTCGACGCGCTGTTCGCCGCCAAGAAGTGATCCTTTCATCCGCCACTGCTTTCAATTGGAGAGACGCAACATGAGCGCCACCCCTGAGACCACCACCACCCCCGGTTTCAAGCCCAAGAAGTCGGTCGCCCTGTCCGGCACCGCCGCCGGCAACACCGCCCTGTGCACCGTGGGCCGCACTGGCAATGACCTGGCTTACCGCGGCTACGACATCCTCGACGTCGCCACCACCTGCGAATTCGAAGAAATCGCCCACCTGCTGGTGCACGGCAAGCTGCCCAACGTGGCCGAACTCGCTGGCTACAAGGCCAAGCTGAAGTCGCTGCGCGGCCTGCCCAACGCCGTCAAGGTCGCGCTGGAGCAGCTGCCGCCTTCGAGCCACCCGATGGACGTGATGCGCACCGGCGTGTCGGTGCTCGGTTGCGTCAAGCCCGAGAAGGAAGACCACAACCACCCCGGCGCCCGCGACATCGCCGACAAGCTGATGGCCTGCCTGGGCTCGATGCTGCTGTACTGGTACCACTTCGCCTACAACGGCAAGCGCATCGACGTGGAAACCGACGACGACTCGATCGGCGGCCACTTCCTGCACCTGCTGCACGGCGAGAAGCCGCGTGACAGCTGGGTGCGCGCCATGCACACCTCGCTCATCCTGTACGCCGAGCACGAGTTCAACGCCTCGACCTTCACGTCGCGCGTGGTCGCCGGCACGGGCTCCGACATGTACTCGGCGCTGTGCGGCGGCATCGGTGCCCTGCGCGGCCCGAAGCACGGCGGCGCCAACGAAGTGGCCTTCGAAATCCAGAAGCGCTACGACAACCCGGACGAAGCCGAGGCCGACATCCGCGCCCGCGTCGAACGCAAGGAAGTCGTGATCGGCTTCGGTCACCCCGTCTACACCGTGAGCGACCCGCGCAACGTGGTCATCAAGAAGGTGGCGCAAGACCTGTCCAAGGAACAGAACAACACCAAGATGTACGACATCGCCGAACGCCTCGAGTCGGTGATGTGGGAAATCAAGAAGATGTTCCCGAACCTCGACTGGTTCTCGGCTGTGAGCTACCACATGATGGGCGTGCCCACCGACATGTTCACGCCGCTGTTCGTGATCGCCCGCACATCGGGCTGGTCGGCCCACGTGATCGAGCAGCGCATCGACGGCAAGATCATCCGTCCTTCGGCCAACTACACCGGCCCGGAAGACCAGAAGTTCGTGCCGCTGAAGGACCGCAAGTAATTCAGCAACGAGGGCGCCGATGGCGCCCTTTCAACTTCCAGCGTTGCAGCCCGGTGGGCTGAACCCCCAGCCTCCCCGCCTGCTTCGCCACCTGCCTCGATCTCCGCCCCACACGGTCATGAGCCACATCAACACCCATTTCCGCAAGCCGCTGCCCGGCACCTCCCTCGATTACTTCGACACGCAAGCCGCCGTCGAAGCCATCCAGCCGGGCGCCTGGGCCACCCTGCCCTACACCGCCCGCGTGCACGCCGAGAACATCGTGCGCAAGGCAGACCCGGCCATCGTCACCGATTGCCTCAAGCAGATCGTCGAGCGCAAGCGCGACCTCGACTTCCCCTGGTTCCCGGCCCGCGTGGCCTGCCACGACATCCTGGGCCAGACCGCCCTGGTCGACCTGGCTGGCCTGCGTGACGCCATCGCAAAAGAAGGCGGAGATCCGGCCAAGGTGAACCCGGTGGTGCCCGTGCAGCTGATCGTGGACCACTCGCTGGCCGTGGAGTGCGGCGGGTTCGACAGCCAAGCCTTCCAGAAGAACCGCGACATCGAGGAGCGCCGCAACGAAGACCGCTTCCACTTCATAGAGTGGACGAAGAAGGCCTTCGCCAACGTGGACGTGATTCCCGCGGGCAACGGCATCATGCACCAGATCAACCTGGAGAAGATGTCGCCCGTGATCCACTCGGACAACGGTGTGGCCTACCCCGACACCTGCGTCGGCACCGACTCGCACACCCCGCACGTGGACGCGCTGGGCGTGATCGCCATTGGCGTGGGCGGCCTCGAAGCCGAGAACGTGATGCTGGGCCGGGCTTCGTGGATGCGCCTGCCTGAAATCGTGGGCGTGAAGCTCACCGGCCAACGTCAGCCGGGCATCACCGCCACCGACGTGGTGCTGGCGCTGACCGAGTTCCTGCGCAAGAACAAGGTCGTGGGCGCGTACCTTGAGTTCCATGGCGAGGGTGCGTCGAAGCTGACCATCGGCGACCGCGCCACCATCTCGAACATGGCCCCCGAATACGGCGCCACCGCCGCCATGTTCAGCATCGACGAGCAGACGCTGGAGTACCTGACCCTGACCGGCCGCAGCGCCGAGCAGGTCAAGCTGGTCGAGACCTACGCCAAGACCGCCGGCCTGTGGTCCGACTCACTGAAGAACGCCGTGTACGAGCGCAACCTCGAGTTCGACCTGTCGAGCGTGGTGCGCAACATGGCCGGCCCGTCGAACCCGCACGCCCGCGTGGCCACGAGCGATCTCGCCTCCAAGGGCATCGCCGGTCAATGGGCCATGCCCAAGGCTGAAGAAGGCACCATGCCCGACGGCGCCGTGATCATCGCTGCCATCACCTCGTGCACCAACACGTCGAACCCGCGCAACGTGATCGCGGCCGCCCTGCTGGCCCGCAACGCCAACAAGCTGGGCCTGACGCGCAAGCCCTGGGTCAAGTCTTCTCTGGCCCCTGGCTCGAAGGCCGTGGAGCTGTACCTCAAGGAAGCCAACCTGCTGGGCGACCTGGAAAAGCTCGGCTTCGGCATCGTGGCCTTTGCCTGCACCACCTGCAACGGCATGTCAGGCGCGCTGGATCCGGTCATCCAGAAGGAAATCGTCGACCGCGACCTCTACGCCACCGCCGTGCTCTCGGGCAACCGCAACTTCGACGGTCGCATCCACCCGTATGCCAAGCAGGCCTTCCTGGCCTCGCCCCCGCTGGTCGTGGCTTACGCCATCGCCGGCACCGTGCGCTTCGACATCGAAAACGACGTGCTGACGGTTGTGGACGGCAAGGAAATCCGCCTGAAGGACATCTGGCCGTCTGACGAAGAGATCGACGCCGTGGTCAAGGCCGCTGTGAAGCCCGAGCAGTACCGCGCCGTGTACGAGCCCATGTTCGCCATCCAGGCCGACAAGGGCGAGAAGGTCAGCCCGCAGTACGACTGGCGCCCGATGTCGACCTACATCCGCCGCCCGCCTTACTGGGACACCGAAGGCGTCGGCGCCCTGGCCGCCAACCCGCGCACGCTCAAGGCCATGCGCCCGCTGGCCATCCTGCCGGACAACATCACCACCGATCACCTGTCGCCTTCCAACGCGATCCTGATGAACTCGGCCGCCGGTGAGTACCTGCACAAGATGGGCCTGCCGGAAGAGGACTTCAACTCCTACGCCACCCACCGTGGCGACCACCTCACCGCCATGCGCGCCACCTTCGCCAACCCCACGCTCAAGAACGAGATGGTGCGCAAGGAAGACGGCAGCATCAAGGTGGGCTCGTGGGCCCGCGTGGAGCCCGAAGGCCAGGTCATGCGCATGTGGGAGGCCATGGAGACCTACCTCAACCGCCGCCAGCCGCTGATCATCATCGCCGGCGCCGACTACGGTCAGGGCTCCTCGCGTGACTGGGCCGCCAAGGGTGTGCGCCTGGCGGGTGTGGAAACCGTGGTCGCCGAAGGCTTCGAGCGCATCCACCGCACCAACCTGATCGGCATGGGCGTGCTGCCCCTGGAGTTCAAGCCGGGCACCACCCGCCTGACCCTGGGCCTGGACGGCACCGAGACCTTCGACGTGGAAGGCGACCTCAAGCCGCGCGCCGACCTGACCCTGGTGATCCACCGCAAGAACGGCGAGACCGTGAAGATGACCGTGACCAGCCGCCTGGACACCGCCGAAGAGGTGTCGGTGTACGAGGCCGGCGGCGTGCTGCAGCGCTTCGCGCAGGACTTCCTGGCAGCCAACAAGGCGGCCTGATCTCGATCGGTCCGTTCCGAGAGGGGGCATCAGGGCAACCTGGTGCCCCTTGGTTTTCGTTCGAGCCCGCAGCGATAAGATCCTCCGCACATTCCAGCCTTTCAGAGAGACCGGCCCGGCCCACGCGACCAGGCCGACGCACCCATGAGCAAGACCCCACACGGAGACGGCATTGAATCGGCTGCGTGGCTTCGGCGAGCCACCGCTGTCCTGGCGGCAACGCTGTGCGGCCTGGGTGCCATTTTCTGGCTCGCCGCCAACTGGGCCGCGCTGGCGCGCACCACGCAGTTCGGGCTGCTGCAGGCCTCGCTGCTCGCTGCCGGTGTCGTCGCCATGTGGCGTCCAGCTTGGCGCCCTGCATCCGCCTTGTTGCTCTTTCTGCTCTCGGGTGGGCTGCTCGCGCACATCGGCCAGACCTACCAGACCGGCGCAGACCCCTGGCAGCTTTTCGCGCTGTGGGCCCTCCTGGGGCTGCCCATGGCCTGGGGCACCCGCCACGACGCCACCTGGTCGGCCTGGGCCATGGTCGCCATGACCGCCGTGTCGCTGTGGCTGACGGCGAACACCGAAAGCGCCTGGCTGGCCCGCGACCAGGACGTAGCCACCCACGTGCTGGCCTGGATCGCATCGGGCGTCATCGCGATCGGCCTGAGCTCCCCTGTGCGCCCGTGGATGGGCACCGGCGCCTGGAGCCAACGACTGGCCCTGACCCTGTTCACCATCGGCGTATCGAGCCATGCCGTCGCCAACTTGCTGGCCGACGGCGGCGTTCGGGTCTACGGCCTGGGCTTGCTGGTGATGGGCGCGGGCGCGGGACTCTTGTCGCGCCCCCGCTGGTTCGACCTGTACGGCTTGAGCGTCCTGACCCTGGGGCTCAATGTGTGTGTCGTGAGCGGACTGGGGCGCTGGTTGCTGGAAGGCACACGAGGGGATGCCTTGGGCGCCTGGTTGCTCCTGGGCCTGCTGGCAGCGGGCTTGCTGGGTGCCTCGGTGAAGGGCGTGATGCACATCGCGCGCGAGCACGGGGAACCAGCATGAGCACACCCTCTCGCCCTTGGCCTGTCGTCCTGCTGAGCGCCCTCGGTGCATGGCTGGCAGCGATCCCCTTCTTCGCGGTGGCCGTCTTGTTGATGGAACCCCTGCTGCGCGAGCAGGAAGGCGCCTTGCTCGCCGGGTTGCTCATGCTGGCAGGTGCCCTGGCGCTGCTGCGCGCGCCCGCACGTTCGCTGTTCGTCGAAAACCTGGGCGTGCCCACCCTGCTCGCCGGCCTGACCTTGCTGGGCTGGGGCCTGAGCGCCCCACTGGGCTGGCAACCTGCCAGCGCCACCCTCGGTCTGATTGCCTTGGGCCTGGGGCCTGCGGTGCCACAAGCCTGGGTGCGCAACCTGCTGGGCGCGCTGGCCTGCCCATTGATGCTGGTGGCCTGCACGCAAGAGGCATGGTGGCGGGGTGACCGGGGGTGGTGGAGCCCATGGCTGACCTCGCACCTGGCGGTCGCCACCTGGCTGGGCTCTGTGGGGTGGTTGCGCCAGCGTGCCAGCACACACCCAGCGATCGCCGAAGCGGTCACCGACCTGGGTAACGGCTGGATCGCCTCCGCGCTGCTGGCCCTGGCCTGGTGGTCGGGCTCCACTTTCGTGCTGAACGAGCCACTCAAACTCGATGGCGCTCCAGCGTCACTCAGCCTCCAGGCCTCGTGGACCTGGCGGGGCCTCGACTTGGGGTCGGTCACCGTCGCCCTGGCAGCCATGTGGTGGCTGGCCTCGCACCGGTCAGCTTGGCGTCAGGCCTGGTGCGCCGGCCTAGCGGCAGTGGCGTGCGGGCTGGCTGCATTCATGCCCGCGCTGGGCGGTGTGCTGCTGGTGGCCGCCGCCTGCCTGACCACCCGGCGTCCGCGCATGGCCACCTGGGCCGGCGTCGTGGCGCTCTGGACACTCGGTGCCTTCTATCACCAGCTCGCCTGGCCCCTGGCCACCAAGGCCTTGGTGCTGTGCGGCGCCGGCGTGCTGCTGGGCGTGATCGCGGCCTGGGGCCAGCGCGCCGCCGGCAGCGAGGCAACGGGGGAGCACGCAAACACGTCCGCCCATTCAGCTCCCCTTGCCAGCCCACTCGCAGCGGGTGGTCACCGCCGCGCGGCCTTGGCGCTGGGCTCGGTGGCGATGCTGCTGGTGGCCAACATCGCGATCTGGCAAAACGAGGCCCTCATCCGCGATGGGCGCCCGGTCTACGTGGCGCTCGCCCCGGTTGACCCGCGCTCACTGATGCAAGGGGATTACATGGCCCTGCGCTTCGCCACCGACCGCGTGCCCGTCACCGCGTCGGCCGATCGCTCACCCGTGTACCTGGTGTTCAGGGTCGACCCACGCGGCGTCGCCACCGCCTTGCGCCAGCACCGAGGCGAGGCCCTTCAGCCTGACGAACTGATCATGCGCATGCGCCGTCAACACGGCAACTGGCTGCTCGTGACCGATGCCTTCCACTTCAAGGAAGGCGAAGCCCAGCGCTGGTCCGCCGCCCGCTTTGGCGAGTTCCGCGTCGAGCCCGGTGGACGGGCCTTGCTGGTCGGCCTGAGGGGCCCGAAGCTGGAGTCCCTTTGAAGCATCAGCCACCGACACACCGACCAACAAACCAGCGAAAATCCGGCGTGAAGACGCCGCCTCCTCCTCTCGAACCTCATCCGTGACCATGGCCCACCCCGCACAAGTGAAGATCCCTGCCACCTACATCCGTGGCGGCACCAGCAAAGGCGTCTTCTTCCGCCTTCAAGACCTGCCTGCCAGCTGCCAGCAGCCAGGCGAAGCGCGCGACAAGCTGTTCATGCGGGTCATCGGCAGCCCCGACCCCTACGCCGCGCACATCGACGGCATGGGGGGTGCCACCTCGAGCACGAGCAAGTGCGTGATCCTGTCCAAGTCCAGCGTGCCCGACCACGATGTGGACTACCTCTACGGCCAGGTCTCCATCGACAAGGTCTTCGTGGACTGGTCGGGCAACTGCGGCAACCTCTCCACCGCCGCCGGTGCCTTCGCCATCCACGCCGGCCTGGTCGATGCGGCCCGCATTCCTGAAAATGGCGTGGCCGTGGTCCGCATCTGGCAGGCCAACATCCAGAAAACCATCATCGCCCACGTGCCCGTGACCAACGGTCAGGTGCAGGAAACCGGTGACTTCGAGCTCGACGGCGTGACCTTCCCCGCCGCCGAGATCGTGCTCGAGTTCATGGACCCGTCGGACGACGGCGACGAGGGTGGCTCGATGTTCCCCACCGGCAACCTGGTCGATGACCTGGAAGTCCAGGGCCTGGGCACTTTCAAGGCCACCATGATCACGGCGGGCATCCCCACCGTGTTCGTCAACGCGAAGGACATCGGCTACACCGGCACCGAACTGCGCGAACAAATCAACACCGACCCCGAAGCACTCAAGCGCTTCGAAGCCATCCGCGTGGCCGGCGCCCTGCGCATGGGCCTGATCAAGACGCCCGAAGAAGCAGCCACCCGCCAGCACACACCCAAGATCGCCTTCGTGGCACCGCCCACCACCTACACGGCATCGAGCGGCAAAACCATCGCAGCCGCCGACGTGGACCTGCTGGTGCGCGCCCTCTCGATGGGCAAGCTGCACCACGCCATGATGGGCACCTGCGCGGTGGCCATCGGCACGGCAGCGGCCATCCCCGGCACCCTGGTCAACCAGGCGGCCGGCGGCGGCGAGCGTGAGGCGGTGCGCTTCGGCCACCCTTCGGGCACCCTCCGTGTGGGCGCTCAGGCCAAACAGGTCAATGGCCAGTGGACCGTCACCAAAGCCATCATGAGCCGCAGCGCCCGCATCCTGATGGAAGGCTGGGTGCGCGTGCCCGGTGACGCGTTCTGAGGTGAACACCGCAAGCGAGCCGGGCAACACGTCACGGCGCGCTCAGGGGCCGAAATCTTCACTACGAACTGACACATCCACGGGGTGTTTTCTTCCCCACACCCCCATGGATCGGTGGCAAGATGAAGGATCCGGCGCCCCTGGCGCCTCCCGGATTTTCACAGCATGAACGCATCCAAGCTCGCTCGCCGCACCCAGCGCACCCGCACCCTGGCCTTGTCCGCAGGCTTGGTGATCGGCATGGCCGCTGCAGCCATTGCCCCCCAACTGGTCCACGCCTCCAACGCCGTCAAAGCCTCCAAGTCGGTCATCAAAGGCGCGGCTCAGCCCGTTGAAAAGCCCTTGCAGCTGGCTGCGGCCACGCCCGAACAAATGGCGGCGCAAGAGCGCGTGCTCACCGGCTCGTACAACTGCGAGTTCGGCCAGCACATCTTGGTGCGTCACAACGAGGCCAACCCTGGCTACGTCGACCTGACCCTGGGCAAACAAAAGTGGCTGATGAAGCCGGTGCTGTCGGCCACCGGCGCCACCCGCCTCGAAGACGTGCGCGGCCAGGCCCTGCTGGTGCAGATCCTGACCAAATCCATGGTGCTCGACACCCGGACCGGCAAGCGCCTGGTGGACGCCTGCGTGCACGAGGTGCAGCGCAAGGCCGAGGCCGATCTGGGGGCCCAGCCAGCCCGCGCGTCCATCTTCGACGCCCCGCGCTGAAAAATCCCCCTCATTCGTCGCATGAAGTCCATTGATTTCATGCGGTCGTGGTGACATTCACCGCGGTGTAGGCGAAAATAGCAGGCTGCACGGAAATTGCATTTCCATGTGGTTGGAACGCTTGATTCGCCCCACCGCGGTGATTTTTTGTGCGCCACCCACGTGTCTGACACGTTTTTTGCCCATCCCAACCAGGTGAACACCATGTTGCAAGCCTATCGCCAACACGTTGCCGAACGCGCCGCCCTTGGCATCCCCCCTCTGGCCCTGTCGGCCACCCAAGTGGCCGAGCTGATCGAGCTGATCAAGAACCCGCCCGCTGGCGAAGACGCCTTCCTGCTGGACCTGTTGACCCACCGCGTTCCCCCCGGCGTGGACGACGCTGCCAAGGTCAAGGCTTCCTTCCTGTCGGCCGTGGCTCACGGTGATGTCGCCGTCAAGCTGATCTCCAAGGCCAAGGCCACCGAGCTGCTGGGCACCATGGTGGGCGGCTACAACGTCAAGCCCCTGATCGACCTGCTGTCCGACGCCGAAGTCGGCGGTGTGGCCGCTGACGCCCTGAAGAAGACCCTGCTGATGTTCGACGCGTTCCATGACGTGTCCGAGCTGTGCAAGGCCGGCAACGCCAACGCCAAGGCCGTGATGCAGTCGTGGGCCGACGCCGAGTGGTTCACCAGCCGCCCGCCCGTCGCCAAGAAGATCACCGTGACCGTGTTCAAGGTGCCTGGCGAGACCAACACCGACGACCTGTCGCCCGCTCCGGACGCCTGGAGCCGCCCTGACATCCCGATGCACTATCTGGCGATGCTCAAGAACACCCGTCCCGACGCGGCCTTCAAGCCCGAAGAAGACGGCAAGCGCGGCCCGATGCAGTTCATCGAAGACCTCAAGAAGAAGGGCAACCTGGTCGCCTACGTCGGCGACGTGGTCGGCACCGGTTCTTCGCGCAAGTCGGCCACCAACAGCGTGATCTGGGCCACCGGCGAAGACATCCCCTTCGTGCCCAACAAGCGCTTCGGCGGCGTGACCCTGGGCGGCAAGATCGCTCCCATCTTCTTCAACACGCAGGAAGACTCCGGCTCGCTGCCCATCGAAGTGGACGTGTCCAACTTCGAAATGGGTGACGTGATCGACATCTACCCGTACGACGGCAAGATCGAAAAGAACGGCGCCGAAGCCGCCAAGTTCGAACTCAAGTCGCAAGTGCTGCTCGACGAAGTGCAAGCCGGCGGCCGCATCAACCTGATCATCGGCCGCTCGCTGACCGGCAAGGCCCGTGAGTTCCTGGGCCTGCCCGCTTCCACCGCCTTCCGCCTGCCCCAGGCCCCGGCCGACAGCGGCAAGGGCTTCACCCTGGCCCAGAAGATGGTCGGCCGCGCCTGTGGTCTGCCCGAAGGCCAAGGCGTGCGCCCCGGCACCTACTGCGAGCCGAAGATGACCACCGTGGGTTCGCAAGACACCACCGGTCCGATGACCCGTGACGAGCTGAAGGACCTGGCTTGCCTGGGCTTCTCCGCTGACCTGGTCATGCAATCGTTCTGCCACACGGCCGCTTACCCCAAGCCCGTGGACGTGAAGATGCACCGCGAGCTGCCCGCCTTCATCAGCAACCGCGGCGGCGTGGCCCTGCGTCCGGGCGACGGTGTGATCCACTCGTGGCTGAACCGCCTGCTGCTGCCCGACACCGTCGGCACCGGTGGCGACTCGCACACCCGCTTCCCGATCGGCATCTCCTTCCCCGCTGGTTCGGGCCTGGTCGCCTTCGGCGCTGCCACGGGCGTGATGCCCCTGGACATGCCCGAATCCGTGCTGGTTCGCTTCAAGGGCAAGATGCAGCCTGGCGTCACCCTGCGTGACCTGGTGCATGCCATCCCCCTGTACGCCATCAAGGCCGGTCTGCTGACCGTGGCCAAGGCCGGCAAGAAGAACATCTTCTCGGGCCGCGTGCTGGAAATCGAAGGCCTGCCTGACTTGAAGGTCGAGCAAGCGTTCGAGCTGTCCGACGCCTCCGCTGAGCGCTCTGCCGCCGGTTGCACCATCAAGCTGAACAAGGAACCGGTTGCCGAGTACCTGAAGTCGAACATCGTTCTGATGAAGAACATGATCGCCAACGGTTACGCCGACGCCCGCACCCTGCAGCGCCGCATCGAAGCCCAGGAAGCCTGGCTGGCCAACCCGCAACTGCTGGAAGCCGACAAGGACGCCGAGTACGCCGCCGTCATCGAGATCGACCTGGCCGACATCAAGGAGCCGATCGTCTGCTGCCCGAACGACCCGGACGACGCCAAGTTCCTGTCCGAAGTCGCCGGCACCAAGATCGACGAAGCCTTCATCGGTTCGTGCATGACCAACATCGGCCACTTCCGTGCCGCTGGCAAGGTGCTCGAAGGCAAGAAGGACCTGCCGGTTCGCCTGTGGGTGGCCCCGCCCACCAAGATGGACGCCGCCGAGCTGACCAAGGAAGGCTTCTACAACACCTTCGGCCAAGCCGGTGCCCGCACCGAAATGCCGGGCTGCTCGCTGTGCATGGGCAACCAGGCTCAGATCAAGGAAGGCTCGACCTGCATCTCGACCTCGACCCGCAACTTCCCGAACCGCCTGGGCAAGAACACCAATGTGTTCCTGGGCTCTGCGGAACTGGCTGCTGTGGCATCGAAGCTGGGCCGCCTGCCCACACCAGCCGAGTACATGGCTGAAACCGGCGTGGTCACGGCCAACGCCGACTCGATCTACAAGTACATGAACTTCAACCAGATTGAAGAGTACGTGGAGACCGCCAAGGGCGTGACGGCCGCCTGAGCTCGCTCAGCGCCTGGGGCCTGACTGGCAACGGTTGGGCACCTTGACGAAAAACCCGCCCGGGCAACCTGGCGGGTTTTTTCATGCTCGCGCGAGACGCCCCGGGCGACTGCGCCGGGGGCAAGATCAGGTCTGCAGCCCGTGCTGTGCCCGCGCCTTGCGGCATTGCTCGTCGCCCACCTGCACCTCCCGGCAGGTCGACGAACGCAGCGGATGGATGCGGCAGGCCACGTGCCGACCCAGTTCGCCCTCCAGCGCCACGCAGCGCACGGGCTTGACCCCTGTGCCCACCATGCAGCGCAAAGTCGGGCTCACAGGCTGGGTCAGGCCCACGGGCACGGTGCCGCCGGGCGCGTCATCGGCTTCGGCCCAGTAAAAGGACACGCGAAACGTCGCGCAGCACGCACCACAGGCCTGACAGTCCCAGTCAGGCGTCATCGCCGCCACCATCCAGGGTCCTGGCCATGTTGCGCAGTCGGCACCCACCAGCCCTGGGCTCAGAACCCACCGCGCTCCAGCCAGGCTTCGAGCATGTCGAAGCGGTCGAAGCCCCAGAAGGGCTCGCCATCGACGATGACGAAGGGGCTGCCGAATACGCCACGCGCCTCGGCCGCACCCACCTCATGCTTGAGCTGGTCCTTGACGGCCGGGTCGGCCATGCCCTCGGCGATCGCGTCGGCATCAAGGCCAATGCCCTTGGCCACGGCGCACACCACATCGGCCTCACCGATGTTCTGCCCCTCGACATAGCAGGCGCGGTATAGCGCCAGGGTCAGGTCCTTGGCGGCCTGCTCGTTGCTGCGCGCCACGAACAGCACCGCGCGCGAGGCATGGTGCGAAGCAATCGGGAAAACAGAGGGCATCTTGAACGGGATGCCCGTCAGGCGCGAGATGCGCTCCCAGTCGCGCTTGACGTAGTCACGCTTGAGCGGCACCTGTGTCAGCGGCAACACGCCCGTGCTCTTGAAGATCACGCCCAGCAACAAGGGGTGCCAGTCCACCGTGCGGCCATGGCGCTGTGCCAGGGCCTCGATGCGTTCGGCCGCGAAGTAACCGTAGGGAGAAGAGAACTCGAAATAGAAGTCGATGGCAGCAGGCATGGGCTCTGGCTCGATACAAGGCCGTGGGGCCGTCAGCCTAGCATGAAGGTCACGCCCCATTGGGAAGCGACGGTGTCCTCTTCTCACCCCTGCGAGAGCAGGCCGCCCGGCTGACTGCAACAAACCCACGCAACACCCTATTCCGATTCGATCATCGTTGCGCGATATTCGGGAAACAAAAGATTTCAGTTTGCCAGGCTGCCGCAAAGCAGCAGGCCCCGACACACGATGAGAAACCAGGCCGAAGTCGCCACGCCCACGCGAACCTACCGAGGCGAGACCGCGCAAGCGCGCCGCGAGCAACGCCGCGCCAAGCTGCTCGAAGCCGCGCTGGACTGCTTTGCCACGCGCGGTGTGGCCCACACCACCATGCGCGACATCTGCTCGCAAGCGCGCCTGACCGACCGCTACTTCTACGAGTCGTTCCGCAACACCAAGGACGCCTACGAGGCCGTCGACAGCTGGCAAAAAGACCTGCTCGTGGCCCACGTCGCGGCAGCGATGTCCAACGCCCCACTCAGCTTGCTCGACCAAGCCAAGGCAGGCCTGAGCGCCCTGTACAGCTTTTTGCGCGAGGACGCCCGACGCGCCCACGTGCTGCTGCTAGACGGCTTCAGCGGAGCCGCCTTGCCCAACGCACAGGGCACCCAGGAGGCGCTGGCCCAGTACATCCCGCTGATCCGCGCAACGGCCCAAAGGCTGTACCCGCGCATGAACCCCAACTTTGACCTGGAGTTGATGGGACGAGGCTTGTTGGGCATGGCCGTTCAGGTCGGCACCGTGTGGGCTCGCAGCGGTTACGCCCACCCCCTGGACGAGGTGGTGGCCTACAACCTCTACGCGTGGCGCGGCCTGAACGAATGGGTCAACGAGCTGAGCGAAACCCCGCGCGCGGCCTGATCTGCATGCCCCGCGGCCTGGCCAGACGGGTGAATGCCTGACAACAGGACACCGCCTGGGTGCCCGCGCCCTACACTGCCGCCCATGATGGACGCGTTCACCCTGATCACCGGCTTGGCCTCCCTGCTCGGGTTCGCCATGCAGATCTTCGACATTTTCCCGACCCACGCCAAGGGCCGGCAAGCGATCTGGATGCTGCTGCTGGGCGCGTTCCTGGGGGGCATCCTGGCCACCACCAACTGGCAAGGCATGGAGCTCTCCCTGGTCTGGGACGGGTTCACCTTGAGCATGACGGCCCTGGCCGCCTTGGTGGTGTTCTTCGCGCTGGCAGCCGCCTTCACGGCAGACACGCGGCGCAGGCGCGGCTTCTACATCGTGGGCGGCATCGCCGCCCTGGCGTTCACCATCGCCACCTCGGTGGGCGCACTGGTGGGCACGGTGACCGACAGCAAGCTGCTCAAGCAGAACGTGGTCAACGAGCAGGAACTGGTCTGGCTGATCGAGCGCGCCAGCGAACGCGGCGACCAGGAGCGCGCCCTGCACCACGTCGAATCCCTGCTTGACCGACTCGACAAAGACAACGAACAGCGCGCGACCTGGAAGGCTCGCAGGGACGAGTTGCGCGCGTCGATGAAGCGACGCGATTGAGCGCGACACCTCATCCTCGTTGCGCTGCGGCGATCAAATATTTCTGTGTTGACAGAAATTTCTGATTGAACATACACTGCAGCCATGGAACTCACCGACACCGCCCGCCAATTCGTCGTCCACTGGGGAGAGATGGGCTCTGCCTGGGGTGTCAATCGCACCGTGGCCCAGATCCACGCGCTGCTGTTTTTCCATGGCCGCCCCCTGCACGCAGAAGAGATCGCCGAGACCTTGGGCGTGGCCCGCTCCAACGTGAGCACCAGCCTCAAGGAACTGCAAAGTTGGCAACTGGTCCGCACCACACATGTGCTCGGGGACCGTCGCGACTACTTTGAATCCGCCTCGCACGATGTCTGGGCCTTGTTCACCACCATCGTCAAGGAGCGCAAGGAGCGAGAGTTCGACCCGACCACGCGCCTGCTGGAGCAACTGGTGGCGTCACCTCAATTCGCCAGCGAAGCCGCGGACACCCAGGACCGCGTCAAAGAGACCCTGCGCTTCATGACCGCGCTGGGCGCCTGGTCAGACGAGATGCTGCGCTTGTCGCCCTCCACCCTGGAGAAGGTGCTGAAGATGGGCGCCAGCGTGCAGAAGTTCGTCCGAGGAAGTTGACCCTTTTTTTGCCCCAATATTTCTGTCATTTCAGAAATTTCCATCAGAACAGGAGAACGCCATGCCTGCCTACCCCCTGACGCTGTACTACGACGCCAGCTGCCCGCTCTGCCATGCCGAGATGCACAACCTGATGCTGCGCAACGAAGATGGCAGGCTCGCCTTTGTCGATGCCTCGGCCCGGGACTTCGCCTCGCCGGTCGCTGGCATCGATCGCGATCAGATGATGGCCGCCATGCACGGCGTGTGGGCGGATGGTGCCGTGAGCCAGGGCGTTGACGCGATCCACGCCGCTTATGTCGCCGTGGGGCTGGGGCACGTCACCGCCTTCACCCAGTGGCCTGTGATGAACGCCGCCCTGGCTTGGCTCTACCCCCGGTTCGCCCGCCGTCGCCAATGGGTGCCGCGCTGGCTGGTGCGGGCGGTGCTCGAAGGCCCCATCCGCAGGTCGGCACAGGCAGCGCACGCGCGCATGAACTGCAGCGCCGCAGGCTGCCCACTGCCTGAGCACCACGATCAACCCTCGACCCAAGGAGACGCATCATGAGGGTCCTGGTGTGTGGCGCTCGGGGCTTCATCGGTGCCCGCGTGGCGAGCGCATTGCAACAGGCTGGGCACGATGTGCTGCTCGGGGTTCGTGCGCCAGCCCATGGGCAAGTCCGTGAACGCCGGGTCGATTTCCTGCGGTGGCGCCAGCCTGAGGCCTGGCGAACGACACTGGTGGACGTGGACGCGGTGGTCAATGCCGTGGGGGTCCTGCGCGACAGCCCCCGTCAACCCATGCAGGCCATCCACGCAGAAGTTCCGCAAGCCTTGTTCGAGGCCTGCGCGAGGCAGGGTGTGAGGCGGGTGGTCCACGTCTCAGCCCTGGGCATCGAAGGCAACCCGACGCTGTACGCGCGCAGCAAGCTCGCCGCCGAATCCGCCCTGCTGAGCAGGGTGAGGGACGGCCGCCTCGATGGCGTGGTGCTGCGACCGAGCATCGTCTTTGGCGAAGGTGGAGACAGCAGCCGGCTGTTCACCCTGCTGGCCAGGTCGCCACTGCTGTGCCTGCCTTCTCCCGTCATCCGGGCAAGGGTCCAGCCCATCGCCGTCGGCGAGATGGCCTTGGGTGTGGCCCGCCTCCTGACGCCCCAAGGCGCAGTGGTGCAAGGCGTGCTGAACGTGGTCGGGCCCGAGGCCCTGACGTTGGCGGACTTCATTGCCACCCTGCGTCGGCAGATGGGCCATGGGCGCGCCCGTGTCCTGCCCCTGCCCGACCTGCTGACCCGGTTGAGCGCGAGGCTGGGCGACGAGCTGCCCTGGGCGCCATGGTGCACAGAGACACTGAGCCTGCTGGCTCAGGACAATGTCGCAACCGCAGCGGCTTTCGAGCAGTTGCTGGGGAGATCGGCAACCAGCCCCGACCACCTGATGGCCTGCGCACCATGAACACGCAGATCACCTTGCCAACGCGCCCGGTGATCGCTGTCCTCGCGGCGATCTGGCTCGTCACAGCCCTTGCCAGCGCCTGGACGGCCAACACCATCGGGCCGAACTTGCTGGCGGCACAGCCGGGCTTGCCGCCGAGCTGGCACCCCTGGCTGATATGGGGTGGCGCCGCCCTGGACCTGGTGCTGGGCCTGGCCATGTGGCTGCGCCCAGGCCGCGTGGTCTGGGCGGTGGCGCTGACCGCAACGCTGGGCATGACCGCTGTGGCCACCTGGATCGATCCGACGCTGTGGTGGCACCCGCTGGGGCCACTCACCAAGAACCTGCCCATCATCGCCTTGCTTTGGGCCTTGCAGAGAGCTTCATCATGACCGCCTACCTTGTCCTCAAGTGGTTCCACATCTTGTCCAGTGTGTTGATGGTCGGCACAGGCTTCGGCTCGGCCTTCTACATGTTCTTCATCAACCGCACCGGCTCGGTCGAGGCACAGGCCCTGGTGAGCCGGCTGGTGGTGCGGGCGGACTGGTGGTTCACGACCCCCACGGTGATCCTGCAACCGCTGTCAGGGCTGGCGCTGGCACACATGGCCGGCTGGCAACTGGACAGCCCCTGGATCGTGTGCGCACTGGCGCTCTATGCATTGGCTGGCCTGTGCTGGTTGCCCGTGGTCGTGTTGCAGTTGCGGATGGCGGCCATGGCCGAGCAGGCCTGGCAAAAGGGCGAGCCACTGCCCGAGGCCTACCATCGCCACGCACGCCTGTGGACGTGGCTGGGCATTCCCGCGTTCACGGCGATGCTGGCGGTGTACTACCTGATGGTGGCCAAGCCGCCCCTGTGGGCCTGACCGACCAGGCCTCGGGTGACCGCTCCCGCCGCAGCGAGATAATCGCCGTTTTGTGGCTCTCGCAGGCCGGGCCTGACCCGCCTGCCCGCTGTGCATGCCTGATCTGGCTCCCCCGTCGGCCCCGATGTCCCTGCTGCCCTCGCAGAAAAGTCCCCCGCCGACACGCCGCCCCCAAGGCGGCTTCATCCTGACTGCGGCCTTGATGGCCCTGGCCGCGGGCGCCATCGCCGTGCTGGCCCTGCTCTTGACGGCAGCGGTGCTCTACCCGCAGTTGCCAGACACCAGCGGCCTGGCGAACTACCAACCCAAACAGCCCCTTCGCGTCTACACCTCGGACGGGGTCGAGATCGGCGGCTTCGGCAGCGAGCGGCGCCAGTTCGTGCCGTTCGACAAGATCCCCAAGTTGATGCGCGACAGCCTGCTGGCCGTCGAGGACAGCCGCTTCTACGAGCACCACGGCATCGACCCGATCGGCGTGGCGCGCGCGGTGGTGGCGAACCTGACCGGTGGGCGCACACAAGGCGCCTCGACCATCACGCAGCAGGTGGCGCGCACCTTCTTCCTGACCCGCGAGAAGACGATCTCGCGCAAGCTCAATGAGGCGCTGCTGTCGCTCAAGATCGAGCACGAACTGAGCAAGGACCAGATCCTGACGCTCTACATGAATCAGATCTACCTCGGTGCGCGCTCCTACGGGTTTGCCGAGGCCGCACAGACCTACTATGGCAAGCCGCTGAGCGCGCTGACACCTGCTCAGTGCGCCATGCTGGCGGGGCTGCCGCAGAACCCGTCGTACGTGAATCCGATCAAGAACCCCTCGCGGGCCCGCGCACGCCAGCTCGTGGCCTTGTCGCGCATGCGCAGCGAGGGCGTGCTGACCGCAGAGCAATACGAAGCAGCCAAGGCCGAGAAGCCCTCCACCCGCGACCCCGGTGAAGCGGAGGTGCACGCCGAGTACGTGGCAGAAATGGCTCGCGCACAGGTCTACGCGCAGTACGGCGAGCAGGCCTACACCAGCGGCATGAAGGTGGTGACGACGCTGCGCGCGGCCGAGCAACAGGCTGCTTGGAAGGCCCTGCGCAAGACCCTGATCGACCGCGAGCTCGGCCTGGCCTGGCGTGGGCCCGAAGGCCACGAAGACCTGGAGAGCGGGCTGGCTGACACCGACCCGGCCGTCTCTCAGGTGCTGGCCGACCACAACGACGACGAGATGCTGCAGGTGGCCGTGGTCACGCAGGTCTCGCCCAAGCAGGTCACGCTGGTGCTGTCGGGTGGCGAGGTCATCCCGGTCAGTGGCAAGGGGCTGCGCCAGGTGCAGCCCGGTCTGAGCGCCAAGGCCAGCGACAAGCTGAAGCTGCGCCGAGGCTCGGTGGTGCGCGCGCTGCAGCAAGGCAGCAATTGGGTCATCACGCAGTGGCCCGAGGCCGAAGGGGCGCTGGTGGCGCTGGACCCTCGCGATGGCGCGGTGCGGGCCCTGGTCGGCGGCTTCGATTTCCAGCGCAACCAGTTCAACCACGTCACGCAGGGCTGGCGGCAGCCGGGCTCGAGCTACAAGCCCTTC
The DNA here is from genome assembly GCF_001447195.1 of Aquabacterium parvum. Classification (GTDB taxonomy): domain Bacteria; phylum Pseudomonadota; class Gammaproteobacteria; order Burkholderiales; family Burkholderiaceae_C; genus Aquabacterium; species Aquabacterium parvum. The sequence continues at coordinate 138,506 of NZ_LFRI01000341.1, forward strand.
CTGTACGCGGCTGCGCTGGAGAACGGCGTGATGCCTGAAACCCTGGTCAACGACGCCCAGCTCACGGTGGGCAACTGGAGCCCCTCGAACGCGGACGGACAGTTCGAGGGCCCCATGCCCCTGCACACGGCGCTGGCCAAGTCCAAGAACATGGTCAGCATCCGCCTGGTGCAGCTGATGGGCCCTCAGGCCGCTCGCACTTGGACAGGTCGCTATGGCTTTGACGTCGACAAACAGCCCGACAACCTGACGCTGGCCCTGGGTGCCGGCTCGACCACGCCCATGCAGCTGGCCAGCGCCTACGCGGTCATCGCCAACGGCGGCCTGAAGGTCAACCCGGTGGTGATCAGCCAGATCACCGATGGCACGGGCAAGGTGGTGTTCGAGGCCACCCCGAAGGTGCTCGATGAAAGCGACCGCGTGATCCCGGCCCGCAATGCCTTCCTGACCGGCACGCTGCTCAACGAGGTCACCCGCTCGGGCACGGCCGCGAAGGCGCAAGCCCAGCTTCGCCGCCCCGACCTGTACGGCAAAACCGGCACCACCAACGACGTGTACGACGCTTGGTTCGCGGGCTTTCAGCCGCGCCGGGTGGCCGTGGTCTGGCTGGGCCACGACACACCGCGCAGCCTGGGCAGCCAAGCCTCGGGCTCGTCGCTGGCTTTGCCGGCATGGATCCAGTACATGGGCACGGCCCTGGCCAAAGAGCCGGTGGTCGATATGCCGGTGCCCGAGGGCGTGGTGCGCACGGAGTCGGGCTGGCGCTACAGCGAATGGGCGTCGGGCGGCTTCATCGAAGAGCTGGGGGTGGACGATGCGCCCATCGACCCGAGCCTGATTCCCAGCCCGCCGCAGCCCGGCGAAACACCGAGCACCGAAGACAGGCTCAAGGGCTTCCTGGAGCGCTTATTCGGGCGCTGAGGCCTGAGCCCACCGGCCCAGGCTGCGCGCCGTCAGCCACAAGCGGCAGTCGAACTCCCACTGGTGGTAGTGCGGTGCCATGTGCGTGCACAGGTTGTAGAAGGCCTTGTCGTGCTCGCGCTCCTTGAGGTGCGCCAGCTCGTGCACGACGATCATTTCCAGGAACTCAGGCGGCGCCTCGCGAAACAGGCTGGCCACGCGGATCTCGCGCTTGGCCTTGAGCTGCCCGCCCTGCACGCGTGAGACGCGGGTGTGCGTGCCCAGCGCGTGCTGGATCACCTGGAGTTTGCTGTCGTAGGCCACCTTGCTGATGGGGTCGGCGCCGCGCAGGTAGCGGGCCTTGCGCTCCATGACGTGGTCGTACAGCGCCTTGTCGGTGCGCACATCGTGCACCTCGGGGTAGCGCTGGCGCAGCACCTCGCCGAGCTTGCCGGCGTCGATCAGGCCTTGCACCTGCTGCACGAGCGCGGGCGGGTAGCCCCCGAGGTAGCTCAGGGCTTTGAGCGAAGGGTTGATCGGCACGGCAGCGCCTTGCACACCACGCTGACCTGCCCCGACGGTCTTGTCAGGGCGCGATCTGCTCGGCATGGTCGTACAGCGCGCTCAGGATGTCGTGTGCGCGTTCGTCGTCCTCGCCGCACTCTTCCATCAACTGGTCGATGCGCTCGAAGAAGGCCGCGAGGGTGAGCCCGCCACCCTGCCCTTCGTGCAGGCGGGCGCTGCGAAGCTCGTGCCAGCGGGCCTGCTCTTCATCGCTCAGCGTGTCGGGGAAGTTGCGCGCGCGGTAGCGAAAGAAGATCTCCTCCAGGCGCTCGTCGGCAAAAGCCGGGTGCTTGTCGGCCAGGGCCTCGGGCGAGAGGCCGCGCAGGCGCTGCAGCAGGCGGCGGTCGTCGTTGCCCACGAAGCCACCGTACAGGTCTTCGTCCACGTCCACCGGGGCCGCACCGGCCGTGCGCTCGGGGCGCGAGAACACCTCGGCCCAGATGCCGTCCATGCGGCTGCCTTGGGCTGCGGCCAGCTCGGCGCGTTGCAAGGCCTGCTCGACGTCGATGCCCCACTTGGCACGCAACTCGGGCGTGAGGATCTTGAGGTTGCCCAGCACCACGGGCGACTTGTTGATGTGGATGCTCTTGAGCGGCAGGCGCGTGACGCCTTCGGGCAGGTCGGCCGCCTTGGTGAACATGCGCAGGCGGATGTCGGCCACGCTCAGGTCGAACAGCTCGGCGGGGTCGTGGGCCAGGTCCCACACCAGGATCTCGTTCTTGTTGCTGGGGTGCTGGGCCAGCGGCCACACCAGGGCCATGCAGCCGCGCTCGTGGCCGTACATGCCGGAGATGTGCACAAAAGGCTTCCAACCGGCACGGGGCTTGTCCAGGCCAGCTTCGGCGAGCACCGCGTCCTTCTTGCGCAGCTTCAGGCAGAAGTCCCACAGCTTGGGCTGGTGCTGCTTGATCAGGCGGGCCAGGGCCACGGTGGCCCGCACGTCGGACAGCGCATCGTGCGCGGCTTCGTGGGCCAGGCCGTTGGCGGCGGTCAGGTGCTCGAGCTTGAAGGAGGGGCGACCGTCTTCGTGCTTGGGCCAGGTGATGCCGTCGGGGCGCAGGGCCCAGGTGCAGCGCACCACGTCGAGCAGGTCCCAGCGGCCGCAGCCGTTCTGCCATTCGCGCCCATAGGGGTCGATCAGGTTGCGCCAGAACAGGTGGCGGGTGACCTCGTCGTCGAAACGGATGGTGTTGTAGCCCACGCCGACGGTGTTGGGGGCGGCCAGCTCGCGTTCGATGGCGTCGGCAAAGGTGTGCTCGGGCACGCCTTGGGCCAGGCACTGCTGCGGCAGGATGCCGGTGAGCAGGCAGGACTCCGGGTCGGGCAGGTAGTCGGGCGCGGGCTGGCAGAACAGCATCAGCGGCTCACCCACCTCGTTGAGGTCGGCATCGGTGCGCACACCGGCGAACTGAGAGGGACGGTCGCGGCGCGGCACGCGACCGAAGGTCTCGTAGTCGTGCCAGTAGAAGGTGAAGTCGCTCATGGCGCTCGGGGCCTGCAAAAGCCTGGGTGGCGTCGATTCAAACAAAACGGCCCGGCGGTTCACCCGCTGGGCCGTGTCGGGATGCGGTCATTGTCCCGCATCGGCATCGGGTGAAAGCGTCAGCGCTTGCGCACCACCACCGAGCCGACCGAGTAGCCCGCGCCGAACGAGCAGATCACGCCCAGGTCGCCCGACTTGAGGTCGGCGCGGTGGGCATGGAAAGCGATGATCGAGCCGGCCGACGAGGTGTTGGCGTATTCGTCCAGGATCAGCGGCGCGATCTCGGGCGTGACTTCCGCGCCGATGAGCTTCTTGACGATGAGCTGGTTCATCGACAGGTTGGCCTGGTGCAGCCAGAAGCGACGCACGTCGGTGGGCTGGATGCTCAGCGCGCTCAGCTGGGTTTCGATGTGCGCGGCGGCGATGGGCACCACCTCCTTGAACACCTTGCGGCCTTCCTGGCGGAAGGTCTTGTCGCGGGCGTTGGGGTCGCTGTCTTCGCTGCGGTTGAGGTAGCCGAAGTTGTTGCGGATGTTGTTGGAGAACTGCGTGGCCAGTTGCGAGCCCAGCACGTCCCACTGGTCGGCCGAGGTGGCCGTGTCGGCGCGCTCGACGACGGTGGCCGTGGCCACGTCACCGAAGATGAAGTGGCAGTCGCGGTCCTTCCACTCCTGGTGGCCAGAGGTGATTTCGGGGTTGATGACCAGCACGCACTTGGCCGAGCCCGAACGCACGGCGTTGACCGCCTGCTCCAGGCCGAAGGTGGCGGCCGAGCAAGCCACGTTCATGTCGAAGGCGTAGCCACCTGCACCCAGCGCGGCCTGGATTTCGATGGCGATGGCCGGGTAGGCGCGCTGCAGGTTGGAGCAGGCGCAGATCACACCGTCCACGTCGGCGCCGGTCTTGCCGGCGGCGGCCAGGGCCTTCTTGGCGGCTTCGACGCCGATTTCGGCCAGCATGGAGAGCTGGTCATCGCTGCGCTCCTGAAAGCGCGGGTGCATGCGGGACGGGTCCAGGATGCCGGACTTCTCCATCACGTAGCGCTGCTTGATGCCCGAGGCTTTCTCGATGAACTCGGCACTGGAGTGCACCAGAGGCTGCACGGTGCCCGCCTCGATGGCGGCAGCGTTCTCGGTGTTGAAGCGGTCAACGTAGGCGTTGAAAGCCTCGACCAGCTCGGCGTTGGTGATGGTGTGCGGCGGCTGGTACAGACCGGTTCCGCTGATGACAACTGCGCTCATGGGCTCTCTCTCGCACGTCTGGCTCGAAGGAAAACCGGAATTTTGCCACCTTTCCCCCTGCGGGGCACCTGCGGCAGTCCACAGCCCGCTCCGCGTGATCGGGGGCAAGCCCCCAATGCGGCGTTGCACAATCAGATCACAATCGAGCCGACACGGCGGGCGCAAGACCCGCCTGAGGCCCCAGCGCGCAAGCTCAGGGGCCCGCTCCACAAACCAGACGGAAAACGGGATGGCAGACCAACACAGCGACACCCCGCGCTCACTCGACCGCCTCAAGGCCAGACTGTTGCGAGCCGCAGGGGGCTGGTTGCTGATGTGCCTGGCCCTGGCCGCAGCCCTGACCTGGGCTCGGGTGCAGGACAACCGACAGGATGTCCTGGATCAAGGAAGCCAGCGTCTGCAGGCGTTTTCAGACAGCGTCGACACCCATTTCCGAGCGCTGGCGGCACTCGGTCAGGCGCTGGCCCAACAGCCATCGCTGGCCGACTTCCTGCTCACCCAGCCTGTGCCCACCACAGAAGCCCCAGCCCCCGAGCGACGCGCAGCGCTGCAGGCCCAACTCAAGGCCTCGCCTGCCGTGCGGGACATGAGCGAGCACCTGTTGAAGCTGGTGCAGGACTTCCAGATCAGGCAGGCCTACCTGCAAGACACCCAGGGCATTTCGGTGGCCGACAGCGCCCATGCAGACCCGGTGTCCACCCTGGGCGCGAGCTTCCGCACCCGCGAGTACTTCATCCAGGCCATGGAGCTGGGCGCGGGCTTTCAGTTCGTGATGGGCAGCGTCAGCCACAAGCCGGGCTTCAATTTTTCGGCACGCATCAGCCGCGATGGCCGCCCCCTTGGCGTGCTGATCCTCAAGACAGATCAGCCCTCCATGCAGCGCATGATGAACGACAACGGCGGCCGCCTGCTGGCCGTGGTCGATCGCAACGGCGTGATCGTGGCGGGCAACCGTGGAGACGACCTGATCCACCTGATGCCGGACGCCGCAGACCCCGCGGTGCGAGGCGTGGACGTCGATGGCGTCTACCGGGGCATGCCCGGCCGACTGGACTGGCAGAACGGACAGATCTCGGTCGGCGGGCAACAACTGCCCGTGTGGCTCATCGATGGCCAGCCCTACCTCGCACAAAGCGTCAACCTGCCTGACCACCCTTATCGCCTGTGGGTCATGTCACCCCTGCAGGGCGAGCAGCGCATCCTGGTCTTTGGCGCGGTGAACACGCTCATCGCCGCCATGCTGGGCTGGGGGGCGCTGTGGCTGTACTGGCGCCGAGCCGAACGCCATGCGGCGCTCGAGCGCGCCCGCAACGAAACCCTGGCCATGACCCGGGCGCTGCCGCTGGGGCTGTTCCGCTACCGCGTGGAGGCCAATGGGCAGGGGCAGTTCGTCCACATCGGCACCGGCGCCCGGCGGCTTTTCGGCGCGCTGGCCGACGACTGGGAGCAGGCACCGCAGAATGCCTGGCTGGCTTGTGGTCAAACCGACGGGCGGCCCCCCACGGAACCCCAGGAAATGCAGATCAAGCTGGACGGCCAGCCGCGCTGGTTGAGCGTCAACAGCGCCGTCGAACACACGCCAGATGGCGGAGCCACGTACGACGGCTACTGGCTGGATGTGAGCGCGAGGCGCCGCGCGGAACTGAGGTTCGAGCTCGCCTACCGCAATGCCCCCTTGGCCTATTTCTTCCTGCATGCCAGGCGGGGCATCGAGCGCTGCAACCCGGCGACTGTGAAGCTGTTTCACGCGCAAGCCGCGCAAGACCTGACCGGGCTCAAGCCCTGGGAGCCACCGCTCAGCGGCTCCGATGAGGGGGAACAAGAAGCCCTGGCCCAGCTTGCCCAGGGGCACATGCAGGCGTGCCGAGACAGCCAGGCCGCCGTGCGCTTTGAATGGGCGCATCGCCGCCTGGACGGAGCACGCTTCGATGCCGACGTCACCATGATGAGCTTGTGCGACGAAGACCCCGACCTGTTTTTCGTCATCGTCGAAGACATCACCCAGCGCAAGGCAACGCAAGCGGCCTTGAATGCGGCCACCGAAGACGCCCAGGCCGCAGCCAGCGCCAAATCGGCTTTCCTGGCCAACATGAGCCACGAGATCCGCACGCCCATGAACGCCGTCATCGGCATGACCCACCTGGCCCTGGCAGAGAACCCGCCGGAGCGGGTGCGCCACTACGTGAACAAGGCGCACCACGCCGCCACGGGCCTGCTGCAGATCCTCAACGACGTGCTGGACCTCTCCAAGATCGAGGCTGGCCACCTGGAGCTCGAGAGCATCGAGTTCAGCGTTCAGGACGTGCTCAACGAAGTGGCGGACGTGCTGGGCCTGGCTGCCGAGGGCAAGGGAATCGAGCTGCTGTTCACCGCCCCCCCTGACCTGCCCAGCCGGCTCATCGGCGACCCGACCCGTTTGCGTCAGGTGCTGCTCAACCTGGGCTCCAACGCCGTCAAGTTCACCGACAGCGGCAGCGTGACCCTGGGGCTGTCCGCCGAGCCCCTGGAGGGCGACAACCTGCGCCTGCACGGCTGGGTGAAAGACAGCGGCATTGGCCTGTCTCGAGAGCAGATGGACAGGCTGTTCCAGCCGTTCACGCAAGGCGACGCTTCCACGACGCGTCGCCACGGCGGCACAGGCCTGGGCCTGGCCATCACCCACCAGCTCATCGAACGCATGGGTGGGCGGATCTGGGTGGAAAGCCAGATCGGCGAAGGCTCGACCTTCCACTTCACCGCCCAGATGCGCGCCAGCGAACGCCCAAAGCCGATGGCCCCCACCCGGGAAAACTGGATGGGCCGGCGGGCGTTGATCGTCGACGACCACCCCGATGCCCGCGAGGTGTTGTCCAACATGGTCACCGCCATGGGCCTGCAAGCCGATGTGGCCGCCAGCGGCGAAGAGGCCCTGGCCCGGCTCGACGCCAGCCCGGTGCCGCACGACTGGCTGCTGGTGGACTGGAAGATGCCAGGCATGGACGGCCTCGCGCTGGCGCGGCGCATCCAGGCTCGCCCCCGCGAGGAGCACCCCTGCATCCTGCTGGTGACCGCCTTCGATCGACAGGCGGCACTCGAGGCGGCGAGGGACGTCGCCCTGGCTGGGGTGCTGACCAAGCCGGTCACCCCTTCGACGCTGTTCAACAGCCTGACCGAGGCACTGGGCGCAAGCCGCAGCGTCACCAGGCCCTTGCAGCAACGGGTCACCGAGAGCATCGCGATGCCCATGCCGCCAGACACGTCGGGGCTGGCGGGCAGGCATGTCTTGCTCGTGGAGGACCAGCCCTTGAACCAGGAGCTGGCCATGGAGCTGCTGGAGCGAGCAGGCGTGCGGGTTTCGCTGGCGCGTGATGGCCAGGACGCGCTCGACACCCTCGCCAACCTGGAAGCGCGAGGACAGCGCCCCGATGGCGTGCTGATGGACTGTCAGATGCCCCGCATGGACGGCTACAGTGCCACCCAGCACATCCGCCAGGATCCTCGCTGGCGCTCCCTGCCCATCATCGCGATGACCGCCAGCGCGCTGGCCACGGACCGCGAGCAGGCCTTGTCTGCGGGCATGAACGACCACGTGCCCAAGCCGCTGGACATCGAGCAGATGTTCAAGACCCTGCGGCGCTGGCTGGGCCCACCGCTGGCCTGATACCGCCCCTGCACACCGCGGTCAAAAGGGCACCGGGCTCACCCAATTCTGGGCGACGCCGGAGCGAGGGTGGTTGAGGCCCAGCTCCGCCGCATGCAGCATCAGTCGGGCGGCCCCCAGCTCAGGGCCGTAAAGCGGGTCGCCCACGATGGGGTGCCCCTTCGCCATCAGGTGCACGCGCAACTGGTGCGATCGCCCCGTCACCGGCTCCAGGCTGACGCGGGTGCTGCCGTGCACCGCATCGCGCTCGATGACGCGATATCGCGTGAGCGAGGGCTTGCCGCGCTCGAAGCACACCATCTGCCTGGGCCGACGCGGCCAATCGGTGATCAGCGGCAGGTCGATCTCACCTTGCTCGGTCTGCACCAGGCCATGCACCACCGCCTCGTAACGCTTGTGCACATCGCGCCCGGCAAAAGCGATGCTCAGCAGGCGCTGCACTTCGGGACCACGACCGAACACGAGCAAGCCCGATGTGGCCATGTCCAGCCGGTGCACGATCAGGGCATCGGCGAAACGAGCCTGCACCCGTGAGGCCATGCAGTCCGCCCGATCGGCGCCCCGGCCTGGCACCGACAACAAGCCGGCGGGTTTGACCACGACCACGATGTCGTCGTCCGCGTGAACCAGGTCCAGGCCCGTGTCGGCCGGCGGCAGGTAGTCGATCTCGTCGTCCGGGTTGGTGGTGGACATGGCTGGTGCGTCCGCTCAGGCCACGCGCTTGGGCTCTGCGGCGCCTGCCCGAGCGGCGTATCGGCGAGCCATCACCGCACACACGAACAGTTGCAGCTGGTGGTAGAGCATGATGGGCAGCACCAGCACACCCATGGCCGCGCTGCCGCCAAACAGCAGCTTGGCCATGGGCATGCCCGACGCCAGCGTCTTCTTGGAGCCGCAGAAAACCGCCACGATCTCGTCCTCGACAGAAAACCCCAGCGCACGCGCCACCCGGCGGGTGAACCACAGCATCGGGAACAGGAACAGGGCCGAGCCCACCACGGCCTCGGCCAGCAGGAGCGGCCCGTGGCGCGTCCACAGGCCATCGGCCACCGAGTCGCTGAACGCCGACCACACCAACAGCACGATCACGGCTTTGTCGAACACATTGGTGATGGGCTTGATGCGCGCGAACCACTGTGCTAGCCAAGGGCGCAGCAAGTGTCCCACCACGAATGGCAACAGCAGCATCTGTGCGACCTTGAGCATGGTGGCGCCCACGTCCAGGCCACCTCCGTCATGCCCCATGACCAGGCTCACCAGCAGCGGCGTGAGGAACACGCCCAACAAAGTCGACAAGGTGGCGTTGAGCACCGCCGCCGCCACGTGCCCGCGTGCCAGGGCCGTCATCGCCACCGAAGACGACACCGTGGACGGCAGCACCGCCAGGTAGAAAAAGCCCATCAGCAAGTCTTGCGAGACCCACGGCCCCAGCGTGAGCGCACCCAGCGCCCACCACAGGGGAAAGAGAACATAGGTGCAGGCCTGCACCAGCGCGTGCAGCTTCCAGCGGCTGGCGCCGGCCTTGAGGTTGTCAGTCGACAGACCCATGCCGTGCAGGAAGAACAGCAGGAACACGCCCACGTCGGTGACCCGTCCCATGTGCAGCGGGCCTTCGCTGCGGCCCCATTGCGGCACCAGCGACGCCAGCACCACCGCCGCCACCATGCCGAGCAGAAACCAATCGGCCCCGCCGCGCTGGCTCCGACGTGGATCGACTGCGGGTGCGAGGAACGGGGCAAAGGAGCGACGCATGGGTACAACCAGGGAAATCGGTCAGGCCTGAAGGCCCTCAAAGGTCAAAGCTTAAACCCAAGAGCCTGACACACGCAGGGCCATGGGCTGCTGCCAAAATGACCCAATCCTCCACCCCCACAGCAAAGGAGTTCCCATGGCCCGCACCGCGTCCGAAGCCGCGCACCCTTTCGCCGACACCCTCCAGACCTTCAAGACGGCCTCCGGCAAGTCGCTGAAGTTCCACTCGCTGCCCGCGCTGGCCCGACGCCACCCGGGCGTGAGCCGCCTGCCGGTGTCGCTGCGCATCGTGCTGGAGTCGGTGCTGCGCAACTGCGATGGCCAGAAGGTCACGCCCGCGCACGTGGCCGAGCTCGCGGGCTGGCAGCCCCAGGCCCCTCGGACCGAAGAAATCCCCTTCGTGGTCGCCCGCGTGGTGCTGCAGGACTTCACGGGTGTGCCCCTGCTGGCCGACCTGGCTGCCATGCGCAACGTGGCCGGACAGTTGGGCAAGGACCCCAAGCGCATCGAACCGCTGGTGCCCGTGGACCTGGTCGTCGACCACTCGGTGATGATCGACCATTTCGGCAGCAACAAGGCACTGGACCTCAACATGAAGCTCGAGTTCCAGCGCAACGCCGAGCGCTACGAGTTCATGAAATGGGGCATGCAGGCCTTCGACACCTTTGGCGTCGTGCCCCCGGGCTTCGGCATCGTCCACCAGGTCAACCTGGAGTACCTCGCGCGCGGCGTGCACAAGACACGCGATGGCGTGGCCTACCCCGACACCCTGGTCGGCACCGACAGCCACACCACCATGATCAACGGCATCGGTGTGGTGGGTTGGGGCGTGGGCGGCATCGAGGCCGAAGCCGGCATGCTGGGTCAGCCCGTCTACTTCCTGACGCCCGATGTGGTCGGCTTCGAGCTCACCGGCCGGCTGCGCGAAGGCGTCACCGCCACCGACCTGGTGCTCACGATCACCGAAGTGCTTCGCAAAGCCAAGGTGGTGGGCAAGTTCGTCGAGTTCTTCGGCGAGGGCACGGCGTCGCTGCCCCTGCCGGACCGAGCAACCATCGCCAACATGGCCCCCGAGTACGGTGCCACCATGGGCTTCTTTCCGGTCGATGACCGCACCATCGACTACTTCAAGGGCACGGGCCGCAGCAAGGCCGAGATCGAGGCCTTCGAAGGCTACTTCAAGGCACAGCAGCTCTATGGTGTGCCCAAGCGCGGCGAGATCGACTACAGCAGCGTCATCAGCCTGGACCTGGGCAGCGTGGTGCCCTCGCTGGCCGGCCCCAAGCGCCCGCAGGACCGCATCGAGATCACGCACCTGAGCCGCACCTTTGCAGAACTCTTCAGCAAGCCCGTGGCCGAGAACGGCTTCAACCAGCCGGCCGACAAGCTGGACAAGGCCTTCCCGGTTGACATCGCGGGCAAGGCCGTGAACGTCCACAACGGCGACGTGCTCATCGCGGCCATCACCTCCTGCACCAACACGTCCAACCCCGGCGTGCTGCTCGCGGCTGGCCTGCTGGCCAAGAAGGCGGTTGAAGCCGGCCTGAAGGTCGCCCCCCACATCAAGACCTCGCTGGCCCCCGGCTCGCGCATCGTCACCGAGTACCTGCAGAAGGCGGGCCTCTTGCCCTACCTCGAAAAGCTCGGCTTCAACGTGGCGGCCTACGGCTGCACCACCTGCATCGGCAACGCGGGCGACCTGGCCCCCGAGCTCAACCAGGTCATCACCGACAACGACCTGGTCTGCGCGGCCGTGCTCTCGGGCAACCGCAACTTCGAGGCGCGCATCCACCCCAACCTCAAGGCCAACTTCCTGGCCTCGCCGCCGCTGGTCGTGGCCTACGCCATCGCCGGCAACGTCACGGTCGACCTCATGACCCAGCCTGTGGGCTTGGGCAAAAAAGGCAAGCCGGTGTACCTGGGTGACATCTGGCCCAGCAGCGACGAGGTCCACCAGCTGATGAAGTTCGCGATGGATGGCAAGGCCTTCAAGGCCAACTACGAGAAGGTCAAGACCCAGCCGGGCAAGCTCTGGGAGAAAACCCAGGGCATCAAAGGCCAGGTCTACAACTGGCCGCAGAGCACCTACATCGCCAAACCACCGTTCTTCGATGGTTTCGAGGTGGCGCCCAAAGCGGTGTCCTCCAGCGTGCAGGGTGCGCGCATCATGGCGCTGTTTGGTGACTCGATCACCACCGACCACATCTCGCCGGCCGGCTCCATCAAGGAGGCATCGCCTGCAGGCCAGTACCTGCTGGCACATGGCGTCAAGAAGGGCGACTTCAACAGCTACGGCTCACGCCGGGGCAACCACGAGGTGATGATGCGCGGCACCTTCGCCAATGTGCGCATCAAGAACCTGATGCTGCCCGCCCTGCCCGACGGCAGCCGAGAGGAAGGCGGCCTGACGCTGGTGCAACCCGGCGGGCACAAGGCCTTCATCTACGACGCGGCCATGCAGTACATCGCCGCAGGCACGCCCACCGTGATCTTCGCCGGCGAGGAATACGGAACCGGCTCCAGCCGCGACTGGGCGGCCAAGGGCACGCAACTGCTGGGCATCAAAGCGGTGGTGGCGCGCAGCTTCGAGCGCATCCACCGCTCCAACCTGGTCGGCATGGGCGTGCTGCCGCTGCAGTTCAAGGGCGACGTCAGCTGGCAGTCGCTGGGGTTGACGGGCAGTGAGGTCATCGGCATCGACCTGGGCACCGAGCTCAAGCCCCAGGCAGACGCCACGCTCAGCATCCATCGCGCCGATGGCAGCGTGCAGAAGGTGACGGTGCTGCTGCGCATCGACACGCCGATCGAGGTCAGCTACTACCAACACGGCGGCATCCTGCCCTTCGTGCTGCGCCAACTGCTGGCAGCCTGACCCCATCCCCCCCTCCAACCGGCCGCGCGCCACCCGGCGCGCGGCCCAAGCAAAACGGAACACCGATGGCCGAGGCCTTCAAGAACCTGATCGGCCCGGCCACGGTGCAGGCCGTCTCCCACCACCTGCACCGCGTGCACCGGCGCTTTGACCAGGCCAGCTTCGAGTCGCAAGCCCTCACCGGCCTGCAAGCGCTCGAGTTCAAAGCCCGAGCGCAGCACCTGGCCCAAGCGCTCATGGCGCACTTGCCGGAAGACTTCGAGCGCTGCGCCGCGCTGCTCGAGGCCAGCCTCAAGCGCGTGCCTGCGCCTCGCTTCGAGCACGACCCGGACAAGGAACTTGGCAACCTCCAAACCGACGAGACCGGTGTGGCGGGCTGGGCGCTGTGGGCCTACGGCGAGGTCATCGCACAACGCGGGCTGCCGCACCCCGAGCGCGCCCTGCAAGCGCTGCACGCCATCACCCAACGCTTCACCGCCGAGTTCGCCATCCGCCCCATCATCCAGGCACACCCCGAGCTGGCCTTCGCCACCCTGCAGCGATGGTTGGATGACCCCAGTGCCCACGTGCGCAGACTGGTCAGCGAAGGCAGCCGCCCCCGCCTGCCGTGGGGCCTGCGCCTGCACGACCTCGTTCGCGACCCGTCGCCCACCCTGCCTTTGCTGCACCGCCTGCAGGACGACCCGGCCGAGTACGTGCGCCGCAGCGTGGCCAACCACCTCAACGACATCGGCAAGGACCACCCCGAGCTGCTCGTGCAATGGGTGCGAGAGCACCGCGACGACACCCACCCCACGCGCTCGCGCCTGCTGCGCCATGCCAGCCGTCACCTCATCAAGCAGGGGCACACCCCCATGCTGCACTGCTGGGACGTGGGCACCGAGTTCCATGGTGAGGTGAGCCTGTCTGTGCCACATCACACCGTGCACATCGGCGAGGTGCTGCCGCTGACGATCGCACTCACGGCCACAGGCCCCGCGCCGCAAACCCTGGAGGTGGATGTGCGCGTGCACCTGCGCAAGGCCGATGGCCAGTTGCGCCCCAAGGTGTTCAAAGGCAAGCGCCTGACGCTGGCCAAGGGTGAGCAGGCCAGCTGGACGCAGTCGCTGTCGTTCAAACCGGTGAGCACGCGCACGCTCTACCCCGGCACGCAGGGGCTGGACGTGTCGGTCAATGGCCAGGCTTTGGGGTGGATCGAGCTGACGCTGAAAGAGGCGCTCCCGGCGCGTTGAAGTCAGGTCGGCAGAGATTGACCCGCCGCTTGCACGCATGCGGGTCTCCACCGGATTGAAGCGCCTCGGGCTGATTGTTATTGTGCATAACATTCCAACTCGAGTCCTCCACCATGCGCCTCACCCACCAACGCCTGCTGGCCGCCGCTCGCTCTGCCGCCGCCACCCTCGCTCTGGCTTGCACCTTCACAGGTGCCACCCTGCTGGCCACCAGCGCCCAAGCCGCCACGGCCTCCACGGAAGCCGCCACGCGCCACCCCATCGTGCTGGTGCACGGCTTCATGGGCTTCAAAGAGATCTTCGGTGTCGACTACTTCTACGAGGTGCCTGCCCTGCTGCGCCGCAACGGTGCCAAGGTCTACGTGGCCGCCGTCTCCGAGGTCAACTCCAGCTCGGTGCGCGGCGAGCAACTGCTGCAGCAAATGAAGCAATGGGCCGCCAGGGACAGCATCCAGAAGTTCAACCTGATCGGCCACAGCCAGGGCGGCCCCACCGCGCGTTACGTGGCGGGCGTGGCCCCCGACATGGTGGCCAGCGTGACCACCATGTCCAGCCCGACGGTCGTGACCGCCCAGCAAGACGCCGAGAGCAACATCGCCAACGGCATCCGCTCTTACGGCTCATGGATCGAGTTCGCAGGCACCTTCGTGGCCTGGATCTCGGGCCAGCCGCAACTGCCGCAAGAGGCTTCGGCGCTGACGCTGAAAGAAGAGCTCGACGACTTCGCCATCCGCTTCCCGGCCGGCCTGCCCGCCACCTACTGCGGCGAAGGCGCTCCGGTGGTCAACGGCATCCGCTACTACTCGGCCAGCGGCATCGGCGTCAAAACCAACGCCTGGGACATCTCCGACCTGGCCATGCAGCAGCTCTCCGAGCCCTCTGACGGCGCGATCGTCTCGTGCGCCGCGCGCCTGGGCAAGGTCATCCGAGCCGACTACCCCTGGAACCACATCGACGAGATGAACCACATCTTCGGGCTGATCGGCAAGGGTGCCCCGAGCCCGGCGCAGTTCTACCTGACGCACGCCACCCGGCTCAAGCTCGCCGGGGTGTGAACCAACGCGAGCGCGGCTGACCTCGAACCGGCCATGCCCCCGGCAGCGCGCACCGTCGTGCGCGATCAGTTCGCCATCACAAGGCCGCCGCCACCGCTGCGGCCTTTTTCTCGTCAAAGCCCACGGCCAGCACCCGGCCAGCTTGCTCGATCACCGGGCGCTTGATGACGCTGGCCTGCTTGAGCATCAAGGCCTTGGCACTGGCTGCATCGCTCACGCCAGCCTTGGTGGCCTCGTCGAGCTGGCGCCAGGTCGTGCCTTGCTTGTTGACCAGCACCTCCCAGCCCACCTGCTTGATCCAGTCGTCCAGGCGGTCGGCGGGCACGCCCTGCTTCTTGTAGTCGTGGAAAACGAAAGGCGCGCCTTGCTCGTCGAGCCAGGTGCGCGCCTTCTTCACGGTGTTGCAGTTGGGGATGCCATAAACCAGCAGGGACATGTTCAGTGCTCCGGGAACGGGTGAGTGCCTTGAGCCCTGAACTGTGGCACAGCCTTGTGGGCCGCGCCACGCGCTGGGGATGGGATCCGATGGATTCGCTGTGTCGTGTTCAGACCTTCAGACCTTCAGACCTTCAGACCTGAAGCACGAACACCGGCGGCAGGCTGGCCTGCTCTGGCTCGGTGAACGGCCGCGAGCGGATCACGAATCGGAGTCGGCTGCTGCCCTCCAGGGAGAACATGCCGGCGCGGCCCAGTGCGACGTCAAGCGTCAGGTGGGTGTGCTGCCACACCTCGAACTGCGCAGCGCTCATGTAGAACGGGCAGCCCCCCACCTCGCCCAGCCGCACATCCGACGGACCGACCATGAACTCATCGCGCTCGAAACACATGGGCAAGCTGCCGTCGCAGCAGCCTCCGGACTGGTGGAACATCAGCTCGCCATGCTCGGCCCTGAGCCGCTCGATGAGGGCCAGCGCCTCGGGCGTGGCCGTCACGCGCTGGGCAGCCATCAGAAGAAGCCCAGGGCCTGAGCGTTGTAGCTCACCAGCAGGTTCTTGGTCTGCTGGTAGTGGTCGAGCATCATCTTGTGCGTCTCACGCCCGATGCCCGACTGCTTGTAGCCACCGAAGGCCGCGTGCGCGGGGTACAGGTGATAGCAGTTGGTCCACACGCGACCGGCCTGGATGCCCCGGCCCATGCGGTAGGCGCGCGAACCATCGCGACTCCACACACCGGCGCCCAGGCCGTACAGCGTGTCGTTGGCCAACTGCAGCGCCTCGGCCTCGTCCTTGAAGGTGGTCATCGACACCACGGGGCCGAAGATCTCTTCCTGGAAGATGCGCATCTTGTTGTGGCCGCGGAAGATGGTGGGCTGCACATAGAAGCCATCACCGATCTCGCCCTTGAGCTCAGCGCGGCCACCGCCCACCAGGCATTGCGCGCCTTCCTGCTTGCCGATGTCCATGTAGGACAGGATCTTCTCGACCTGCTCCATCGAGGCCTGCGCACCGATCATGGTCTCGGTGTCCAGCGGGTTGCCCTGCTTGATGGCCTGCACGCGCTTGACCACGCGCTCCATGAATTGGTCCGCGATGGACTCCTGCACCAGCGCGCGGCTGGGGCAGGTGCAGACCTCGCCCTGGTTGAGCGCGAACAGCGTGAAGCCTTCCAGGGCCTTGTCGAAGAACTCGTCGTCCTGCGCCATCACGTCGTCGAAGAAGATGTTGGGGCTCTTGCCACCCAGCTCCAGCGTGACAGGGATCAGGTTCTGGCTGGCGTACTGCATGATCAGCCGACCGGTGCTGGTCTCGCCCGTGAAGGCGATCTTGGCGATGCGCTTGCTCGATGCCAGCGGCTTGCCCGCTTCCAGCCCGAAGCCGTTGACGATGTTGAGCACCCCCGGCGGCAGGATGTCGGCGATCAGCTCGGCCAGCACCAGGATGCCCACGGGCGTCTGCTCGGCGGGCTTGAGCACCACGCAGTTGCCAGCGGCCAGCGCGGGCGCCAGCTTCCAGGCCGCCATCAGGATCGGGAAGTTCCACGGGATGATCTGGCCGACCACGCCCAGCGGCTCGCGGAAGTGGTAGGCCACGGTGTGGTCGTCGATTTCGGCCAGCGAGCCCTCCTGCGAACGCACGCAGGCCGCGAAGTAGCGGAAGTGATCGATCGCCAGCGGGATGTCGGCGGCCAGCGTCTCGCGCACCGGCTTGCCGTTGTCCCAGGTCTCGGCCACGGCCAGCATTTCCAGGTTGGCTTCGAGGCGGTCGGCGATCTTGTTGAGCACGGCCGCGCGCTGCGCCACCGGCGTCTTGGCCCATCCTGGCGCGGCAGCGTGGGCCGCATCCAGCGCCAGGTTGATGTCCTCTTCCGTCGATCGGGCCACCTGGCAGAACACGCGGCCTGTCACCGGCGTGACGTTGTCGAAATACTGCCCTTTGGTGGGCGCGACCCACTTGCCGTTGATGAAGTTGTCGTAGCGCGACTTGAAGGTGACGGGGGAGCCGGGGGTACCGGGGGCGGCGTAGAGCATGCGGGTCTCCTGGTGAGTGAGCGATGTGCTGGGCGGATGCTGAAAAGGTGCGGGTGGGCAGGCGGGAGATCGAACCTGCCCGGGGGCTTGTGGCCCCGCCGCCCTTCTTCCAGCGCAGGGCGCGTGCCATCCCGGGTTCGCACCGATCCCCCAGCTTTCACGCGCTGGGATGCCGCCCACGGGCCCAGGGAGAACCCGTTGTCACCCCACACCAGCCTGCGCTGCGTCAACGCTGCACGCTGTACCGAAATGACACAGGGTGAGCCCGGGTGTGGCACACCGTCCCCCGGTGGATACTGCGCTCGCCATGCGACCCAACCACCTGCCCGTCACCTCGCCCCAGCTGCAGCAGGCTCGCCGCTGCCTGCTCGAGACCGGCGACCTGCCCCTGGGCCTGGTGGACGACGCCCTGCAACGCTCCTGGCAGCGCAGCCAGCACGCTGGCATCAGCCCCCTCGGTGGCCTGGGCGAGCCCCCGCTGTGCAGCGACGGCGAACTGCGCCGCGCGGTGGCCGCAGAGCATGAATTCCTGGCCCAGGCGCGCCCGGTGATGGACTTCGTCTTCGACCAGATGCGCGACTCTGGCAGCCTGGTCGTGCTGGCCAATGCGCGCGGCCTGCTCCTGCACAGCCTGGGCGACGCCGACTTCCTCGGTCGCGCCGAGCGCGTCTCGCTGCGCCCCGGTGCCCTGTGGCACGAGAGAGACCGCGGCACCAACGCCATCGGCACCTGCCTGGCGGAAAACCGCGCCGTCGTCATCCACGGCGCCGAGCACTACCTCGAGCGCAACGGCTTCCTGACCTGCTCTGCCGCCCCCGTGTTCGGCCCGCGCGGCCAGCTGAGCGGGGTGCTCGACATCTCAGGCGACCACCGAGGACACCACCCGCACACCTTCGCGCTGGTGCGATCGGCCGCGCGCATGATCGAAGACCGGCTCTTCCACGCCCGCCACGCAGGCGACCGCATCCTGCGCCTGCACCCGCTCGCCGAGGGCCTGGGTGGCGTCGGAGAAGGCCTGGTCGCGCTGTCGGAGGACGGCTGGGTGGTGGGCGCCAACCCCCTGGCCCAACAGTGGCTGGCCTTGCCGGCAGAACGAATCGGTGCCTGCACGCTGGAGCAGCTCACGGGCACCGGGCTGGGTCTGTGGCCGCCGGGGCGGGTGCGGGTGCTCCAGGGCTCACACGGCGGCCATGCCCTGCATGCGAGGCTGGACAGCACCGAGCGCGTGGTGATCCAGGCCCGGGCACCAACGCCCATCGCACCAGGCAGCAGCACCACGTCCCGTCCGATCCGCGAGCAAACGCCAACAGCAACGCACCCCGCCAAGCGGGACGCGCCACCCGACCTCGACCCACGCGTTGCCGACGCCTTCTCGCGCGCCCGGCGCGTGCAGGCCCAAGGCATCGCGCTGCTGATCCAGGGCGAGTCAGGCACTGGCAAAGAGGTGCTCGCACGCCGCCTGCACGAAGAAGGCCCCCGGGCAGGCAAGCCCTTCGTGGCAGTCAACTGCGCCGCCCTGCCAGAGCAGTTGATCGAGGCCGAACTCTTCGGCTACGTCGGGGGCGCCTTCACTGGCGCGCGCCGCGAGGGCTCACCAGGTCGCATCCGCGAGGCCCACGGCGGCACCCTCTTCCTCGACGAAATCGGGGACATGCCGCTGCCACTGCAAGCTCGCCTGCTTCGCGTGCTGCAGGACAAGGCCGTTGTGCCTGTGGGCGGCGGTCAGGCCATGCCGGTCGACTTCCTGCTGGTGAGTGCCACGCATCAACGGCTCAAGGACGCCATCGCCTGCAACACCTTCCGCGCGGACCTCTACTACCGACTCAACGGCCTGAGCGTGACCCTGCCCCCGTTGCGCGAGCGGCAGGACTTCGACGCACTGCTGCACGAGATGCTCAGCCGCATCGCTCGCGAAATGGGTCGCCCGGCCATCGAGGGAGTGCACCCAGGCCTGCTCACTGCCCTGCGCCAGCACGCCTGGCCCGGCAACCTGCGACAGCTCCACGCCCTGCTGCGAACCGCCTGCGCCTTGCTGCCCTCCGATGCAAGGGACCTCGACTGGTCTCACCTGCCAGAGGACATGGCCGAAGAGCTGCATGCTGCCGATGGCACCAGGCCGCCACAGCCACCCCACGGGGCGGCATCGAATCCACCAGTCCAAGCGGACACCAACGCGGGCGAGACCAACCTTCGTCGCCTGTCCAGCCAGGCCATCCGCCAGGTCATCGAGGCCACGCAGGGCAACATGTCGGAGGCGGCGCGACGCCTGGGCATCAGCCGCAACACCCTCTACCGCTGGCAACGTAAAGCCGGTCGCAACGACCTGGGCTGATCGCCTGCGGCGCAAACGCCCTGCCGCTGAATCAGGCATGACTTGAGCCACCTCGCGCGCAAACCGCCCGGCATTGGGTAGCATGTCGCCCATGATCAACGCCGACCCCCAAGAACTCGCGAAGTTTTCCGACCTGGCCCACAAGTGGTGGGATCCGGAGAGCGAATTCCGTCCCCTGCACCAGATCAACCCCCTGCGCCTGGACTGGATCGACCAGTTCGCGGCCATCTCGGGCAAGAACGTGGTCGACGTGGGCTGCGGTGGTGGCATCCTGGCTGAATCCATGGCTCGCCGTGGTGCCAACGTGCTCGGCGTGGACCTGGCCGACAAGCCCCTGAAGGTGGCCCAGCTGCACGCCATGGAAGGCGGCGTCGCCAACCTCGACTACCGCAGCATCGCCGCCGAAGACCTGGCCGCCGAGCAACCCGCCGCCTTCGACGTCGTCACCTGCATGGAGATGCTCGAGCACGTGCCCGACCCGTCGTCCATCATCCGTGCCTGCGCCGGCATGGCCCGCCCAGGCGGCTGGGTGTTCTTCTCGACGCTCAACCGCAACCCCAAGTCCTTCCTGTTCGCCATCGTGGGCGCCGAGTACGTGCTCAAGCTGCTGCCCCAAGGCACGCATGAATTCTCGCGCTTCATCCGCCCGGCCGAGCTGGCCCGCTGGATCCGCGAAGCCGGCCTGGAGCTGGTGCAGTTCAAGGGCCTGGAATACAACCCCATCACCCGCCGCTACTGGCTCTCGGGCGACACCAGCGTCAACTACATGGTGGCTTGCCGCAAGCCCCTGCAAGGCTGAGCATGGCACTGACCGGCTCCATCGCCTGGCCGCACCCCGCCACCGCCGTCCTGTTTGACCTCGACGGCACCCTGGCCGACACGGCAGGCGACCTGGGTGGCGCACTCAACCGCTTGCGTCTGGACCGCGGGCTCGCACCACTGCCGCTGGACATGCTGCGCCCCTACGCCTCGGCGGGAGCACGCGGCCTGATCGGTGTGGGCCTGGACATCCACCCCGGCCACCCCGAGTTCGACGCCCTGCGCACGGCCTTCCTGGCGCACTACGACCAATGCCTGGCAGAGACCACCGCTTTGTTCGACGGCGTGTCCGCCATGCTCGATGAAATCGAGGCCCGTGGCCTCAAGTGGGGCGTGGTGACCAACAAGCCGCACCGTTTCACCGTGCCCGTGCTGCGCGCATTGGGCCTGCTTGAGCGGTCTGGCACCAACATCAGCGGCGACACCACCGCCCACCCGAAGCCACACCCCCTGCCGCTGCTCACCGCTGCGCAGGAGCTGGGCGTGGAAGCGTCTTCCGTGCTGTACGTGGGCGATGACCTGCGTGACATCCAGGCCGCGCAAGCCGCCGGCATGCCCAGTGCAGCGGCCAACTGGGGCTACATCGGGCACAACGGCGAGGTGGGCAGCTGGGGGGCGGATGTGATCGCGGATCACCCGCTGGACTTGTTGCTGACGCTTGCTTGATCGAACGCCAAAGGCGGAGCACCGGGGCTCATTGCCCCGCCAAACAAAATGGCCACCCAAGGGTGGCCATTTTTGTTGCCTCCGGGCATGCAGCCCCAAAGGTCAGCGCGTCAACATCAAGCTGACCGGCCATAGTTGTCCTGGAAGCGAACGATGTCGTCCTCCCCCAGGTAACTGCCCGACTGCACTTCGATGATCTCCAGCGGGATCGCACCCGGGTTCACCAGGCGGTGCACCGTGCCCAGCGGGATGTAGGTCGACTGGTTTTCACTCAGCATCAGCACCTGGTCGCCATTGGTGACCTCGGCCGTGCCGCTGACCACGATCCAGTGCTCGGCACGGTGGTGGTGCATCTGCAGGCTCAAGGAAGCCTTGGGCTTGACCATGATGCGCTTGACCTGAAAGCGCGGCCCCATGTCGATCGAGTCGTACCAGCCCCAGGGGCGGTGCACACGGCGGTGCAGGCTGCCCTCGGTGCGCGAAGCCTTGTCCAGGCTGGCCACGATCTTCTTGACGTCCTGGCTGCGACTGCGATCGGCCACCAGCACGGCGTCCGGCGTCTCCACCACCACCACGTTGTCCAGGCCCACGGCAGCCACCAGGCGGCTGTTGGCATGAACCAGGGTGTTGCGGCTGTCTTCGATCAGGGCGTCGCCTTGGCAAGCGTTGCCAGCGGCGTCGTGCTCGCTGACCTGCCAGACGGCGTCCCACGCGCCCAGGTCAGACCAGCCCGCATCCAGCGGCACCATGCGCACCTTGAAGCCGGCATCCGGCTTGGCCGGGCACTGCTCCATCACTGCATAGTCCACCGACTCGGAAGGCACTGCCTTGAACTCTTCTTTGCCAGGGCGCACGAACTGCGCGTCCGTGGTGCGAACGGCAAACGATGCTTTCGTGGCCTCGGCGATGTCCGGGCGGAAGTGGCCGAGCGCGGCCAGCCATCGCGAAGCGCGCATCACGAACATGCCGCTGTTCCAGAAGTAGCCGCCGTCAGCCAGGTAGGCCTGCGCTTTTTCCAGGTTGGGTTTTTCAACGAAGGCGGCCACGTCGCGGACACCTTGGGCATCGGCACCCGAGGTGCGGATGTAGCCAAAGCCTGTTTCGGGCTTGTCCGGCGTGATGCCCAGGATGACGATGTCGCCCAGGGCTGCAGCCGAAACCGCCTTGCGCAGCGCCGCCGTGTAAGCCGCAGCATCAACCACCGTCTGGTCGGCCGGGGTGACCACCAGGATCGGGTCTGCGCCATCGGCCGTGGCCTGCAACGCCGCCAGGGTCACCGCCGGAGCGGTGTTGCGGCCCGCAGGCTCCAGCAACAGGGACGCCGGCTCACCCTTGACCTCACGCAGTTGATCGAGCACCAGGAAGCGATGCTCCTCGTTGCCGACGATGCAGGGCCTGCCCACCTCGACACCCTCGCCTGCCAAGGCCTGCAGGCGCAGGTGGGCTTGCTGGAACAGGCTCTGGTTGCCCGACAAGATGAGGAACTGCTTGGGATACAGGGCGCGCGAGAGCGGCCACAGGCGGGTGCCGGAGCCACCGGCCATGATCACCGGCAAGACGGACAAAGCGGACTGGGTCATGATCCTCAACCTTCGAAACCTTGTGGATTGGTGGACTGCCATCTCCAGGAGTCCACGCACATTTCTTTCAAGCCCCGGCTGGCCTTCCAGCCCATGAGGCGCTCGGCCAGAGTGGGGTCGGCATAACAAGCCGCGACGTCGCCCGGGCGACGCGGCGCGAACACCACGGGCACCTCGCGGTCAGCGGCTTCGCCATAGGCTCGCGCGAGCTCCAGCACGCTGTAGCCCCGGCCCGTGCCGAGGTTGACCGTGAGCGATTGCCCCTTGTCGGCCAGGTACTTCAGTGCCGAGACGTGACCTTCAGCCAGGTCCATGACATGGATGTAGTCGCGCACCCCCGTGCCATCCGGCGTGTCGTAGTCGTTGCCGAACACATTGAGGTGCGGACGCTTGCCGACCGCGACCTGCGCCACATAAGGCATGAGGTTGTTGGGGATGCCTCGGGGGTCTTCGCCGATCAAGCCACTTTCGTGAGCGCCCACCGGGTTGAAATAGCGCAGGTAAGCGATGCGCCAGTTGGGGTCGCACGCCTCCAGGCCACGCAGCAGTTCTTCGCCCACCAGCTTGGTTTGCCCGTACGGGTTGGTCGAGCGCAAGGCCGAGTCTTCTGTGATGGGCAAGCGATCGGGTTGGCCATAGACCGTTGCCGACGAGCTGAACACCAACTGGTTGACGCCATGGCGTTTCATGGCCTGGCACACCGACAGCAAGCCGCCCAGGTTGTTCTCGAAGTAATCGAGCGGACGCTCGACCGACTCGCCCACGGCCTTGAGCGCCGCGAAATGAACCACCGCTTCGATGCCCCCGAAGCGCTCGCGTCCGATGTCGAAGCAACGGTCCATCACGGTGGCATCGCGCACATCACCTTGAACGAAAACGGGCTCTTCACCGATCAGGGTGCGCAGGCGATCCAACACCCGGGGCGAGCTGTTGACGTGGCTGTCGACGCCCACAACCTGGTAGCCAGCCTGGCGGGCCACCACCCACATGTGGGACGCGATGTACCCGGAAGCTCCGGTAAGAAGGATGCAAGGCATGTCAGTCGCTGAGAGATGTCAATCCAGGGTGAGGCTGGCCGAGCAGCTGGTCGAGTGGCCGTCGTACTCGTTGCGGCCGATGCCGCGCGTCTGGTTGTACTTGGCCAGGTTGCAACTCAGCTCAACCGAGCGCATCAGCTGGTACTGCACGTCCAGGGAGTAGGTGTCCCGGTGGCTGTCGGTGCTGTCTTCGCTGTTGAGAAAAGCCAGTTGAGCCGGGCTGTAGTTCACCGTGCGAGAGCTGTCGTACATGTTGCGGGTGTAGTTGGCACCCACCTTGATCTTGGCTGTCGCCTGCCAGTTGGCACCAAGCGCCACCGAGTTGGTGATGTAGTCGGTCGTGATCGATGCCAGCCCGCCTGCGCCACCGTTCGCTCGGTCCGAGCTGGTGCGGCGGCTCAAGTTGGCCGAATAGCTCACGGAGCCACGGGGCGTGAACACCCAGCCCAGCGAGCCCGTGGTCGAGCCCTTGCTGGTCGATTGCCCATTGGCATCGGTGTACTTGGTGTCTCGCAGGGACAGCAAGGCATTGAGCGAGCTCAGCCCGCTGACCCGCCAATCGGTCGTGAAGTCCAGGTTGCTGTCTTCGACCGTCTTGCTGGTGGTGCGATTGGGGTACTCGGTTTTCACGAAACGAGGGCCGACGCCAAAACGCAGCAGGTCACTGGGGCTGTAGTAAACCCGCAAGCTTTGCGAAGTCTGATCGGCATTCTGATCACGCTGCGCAGAATAGGTCAGGTCGTTCTTGTCCAGTTTGCCCACCACAGACCACAGGCCGGACTTGCCGTACTGAACGCTCAAGTTGGTGTCGCGGTAGCGACGGATGTTGCGAACAACCTGGCTCTGAACGGTATTGCCTACGATGGCGTTGTCCTGAAGGGAGTTGAGGTTCTCGTCGTATTGACCACCCAGCGTGACCAGCCAGTTGCTCATGAACTCCGAGGAGACCGTGCCGTTCAGGTTCTTGCCGTCGTTGTCGAGCAACTCCGCAAAACGGTTGTACTGGTTCTTCGTGAGACGGCCGTACAACAAATAGGTCTGACGCCCGTAAGACTTGTTCAGCCCCGCCGCCAATGCCGCAGCCCGAACGGTGTCGCTTTGCCGCTCAGGGGTGCGTGCGAGGTTCGAGTCATGCATCAGGGTCAAGGACGTCGTCAGGAAGAGCGGCAAATCTTCATCTGACTGAGCCAAGCACGAACCGCACCAGCCCATCCAGAGCGCAGCCGAAGCGGCGGTCAACAGGGCTGGGAAACGGCGGGCGGGGATGAGGGCTGACACCTTCACGATCACCTCTTTCGATGAGCTTGTTCAGTAAGCGTTGCGGTCGAACAGCATCAGCCGGATCGTCCGGATGATGATCTGCATGTCCAGGCCCAACGACCAATTGCGCAGGTACTCCAGGTCGTACTCGACCCGCGCCTGCATCTTGTCAATGGTTTCTGTCTCTCCACGGAAGCCGTGCACCTGGGCCCAGCCCGTGATGCCCGGGCGCACCTTGTGGCGCACCATGTAGGCCTTGATCAGGCGCCGGTACTCTTCGTTGTGGGCCACGGCATGGGGGCGCGGCCCCACGATGCTCATGCGGCCTTGCAGCACGTTGATGAACTGCGGCAATTCATCGAGCGAGGTTTTGCGGATGAAGGCACCAAAAGGGGTGATCCGCGAATCGCCCTTGGTGGCCTGACGCACCACGGCGCCGTTGTCCTGGGTGCGCATCGAGCGGAACTTGTAGACGATGATTTCTTCGCCATCGAGTCCGTTGCGACGTTGCTTGAAAATCACCGGCCCGGGCGACGAGAGCTTCACGCCGATCGCGACGCCGGCCAACAAGGGCGAGATCAGCACCAGGATGATGCTGGCCAGGATGACGTCCGAGACGCGCTTGACGAGGTCGTTCGTGCCCGTGAAAGGCGTCTCGCAAATGCCCACAACCGGCACGCCGTTCATGTCCTGCAAGCGACCCTGGATGATGCTGATGCCGAACACATCCGGCACGAAGTACAGCGATGCCGTCGTTCCCTGCAGCGCCTCCATCAACTCCACAAGGCGGGGTTGCGAGCCCAGCGGCAAGGTGATGTAGACCTCGTGCACGCCATGGGCGTAGACGTAATTGGCGACGTCGCGAAGACCGCCCAGGCGCATGCTTCGCGCTTCCGGCAGGACGCGGCTGTCGATGCGGTCGTCGAAGTAGCCGATGAACTCGGTGCTCTGATCGAACCCGCTCTGGATGGCTCGCGCCATTTTGCCACCCAGGGGCCCGGCGCCCACCACGATGGCGCGTCGGCGAGCGCCCGGCTGGGAACGACGATGGCGCAGCACCACCTTGCCCGCCAGGACCGCGAACCACTGGACGATGGGGGTCACCGCCGCCCAGGCCATCATGGCGTTGAAGTCGAAAAACATCAGGCTGTTGGTGGCGTAGCCACACAGCCACAGGATGGCGAGCATGGACACCCAGGAGCCCAGGATGTCGATCAGCGCCTCGAGTTTGGAGACGATGAAGCGATTGCGCCCCGGAAAGGTGAGCGCAAAAACCAGCAGGCACAGGGCCATGCCGGCACGCCCCATGGGCTCACCCGCCCAGGCCATGGCGCCAGCCAGCGTCAGCACCGTGATGAACGGCTCCAGGAACGCCGCCACGAAGGATGTGACCGACTGTGGCGCGTTGAAGAACGTGCGGTTGTAGTTGCGGTTGTTGAACATGAAAAACCCGGGAGGCACGACCGGACCCAGCGGGTGAGCGAGACATGCAGCGGGCGCTCCACCAGCCACCCGACCAACCTCGTCCCGGCCAGTGCAGGACAGGCCGACGGCGCAGGCATGCCCGCACCATCTTGATCGGGCATTGTGGATCAAAATGGATGACAGAAATCCCATCGACTTCCCCCGCCCCCCTGGCATGCAGGGGTGTGTCGGGCGCCCCCTACAATCCCGTCATGCTCCCTTCCCCGATTCAGTGGCTGGCTCCAGCTGTGCTGGCCCGCCTCGTCCTCTTGCTCAACCACGTGGTCGCCAGCGAGCCCCAGGCGTCGGCCCGTCTCAAGCCTCACGCGGGTCGCGTGATCGACATCCGCTGGGCCACAGGCACCGCGGGCGTCTTGCCCGCTTTCCTCGGCCAGGTGCTCAAGGGTGAAGCCAAGCTGCCGCCCATCCGCTTGCTGATCACCCCGGCCGGGCTGTTCGAAGCCGTCGCGGAAAACACCCCCGCTTCTGCGCTCACACCCGCGTCACCGCAGGGCCTGACGCTCACGGTTCAACTTGGCGACCCGATCGACCTGCTCAAGCGCGCTACCCGTGGCGAGCGCCCCGAGGTCAACATCGAGGGCGACGCCAACCTGGCCGAAGTGGCCTCCTGGATGATGAAAAACCTGCGCTGGGACATCCAGGACGACGTCGCTCGTTTCCTGGGCAACACCCCGGCGGAAGCGCTGCGCAAGGTCGGGGAAGGCATCCGTGAAGCCCTGCAGCGTTGGCGCCCAGGCAACGGCTCCCCCCGCTGAAGCCATCTGTTTGAGCGATGCGCAGCCTCTTTCGCCCGGCCTACATCGGCCTGATCTCACTCACACACGGGCTGGACATCCTGCTGCTGGGCAGCATCCGCCACAAAGGCCTGAACCGCCTGGCCAAATTGCTGAGCCTGGGCCGGCGGCTCGAAGGCACGCGCGGGGAGCGGCTGCGCCTGGCGCTTGAAAAGCTCGGCCCCATCTTCGTCAAATTTGGCCAGATGCTGTCCACCCGGCGCGACCTGCTGCCGCCCGACGTGGCCGACGAGCTCGCCAAGCTGCAAGACCGGGTGCCCCCGTTCTCCAGCGCCGAATCCGCTCGCCTGGTTGAAAAGGCGCTGGGCAAGCCCCTGTCGGCGGTGTTCCGCCAGTTCGACGCCGATCCGATCGCCAGCGCCTCCATCGCCCAGGTGCACTTCGCCGTGCTGCACGATGGCCGCGAAGTGGCCGTCAAGGTGTTGCGCCCGGGCATGCTCGACATCATCGACGACGACCTGGCCCTGATGCGCACCCTGGCTGGCTGGGTCGAGCGCCTGTGGTCCGACGGCAAGCGCCTCAAGCCGCGCGAGGTGGTCGCCGAGTTCGACAAATACCTGCACGACGAGCTCGACCTGGTCCGCGAAGCCGCCAACGCCGCTCAGCTGCGCCGCAACATGCAGGGGCTCGACCTGGTGCTGGTGCCCGAGATGATCTGGGACTTCTGCACCCCCACCGTGATGGTGATGGAGCGCATGAAGGGCGTGCCGATCAGCCAGATGGCGCGCCTGCGCGAGGCCGGCGTCGACATCAAGAAGCTGGCCCGCGACGGCGTGACCATCTTCTTCACCCAGGTGTTCCGCGACGGTTTCTTCCACGCCGACATGCACCCGGGCAACATCCAGGTCAGCCTGGACGCGCGCAGCTTCGGGCGCTACATCGCCCTGGACTTCGGCATCATCGGCACGCTCACCGAAGTTGACAAAGATTACCTGGCGCAAAACTTCATCGCCTTTTTCCACCGCGACTACAAGCGCGTGGCCGAGCTGCACATCGAGAGCGGCTGGGTGCCGGCCAGCACGCGCGTGGACGAGCTCGAAGGTGCCATCCGCACCGTCTGCGAGCCCTATTTCGACCGCCCACTGAAAGAAATTTCCCTGGGTCAGGTGCTGCTGCGCCTTTTCCAGATTTCCCGGCGCTTCAACGTCGAGATCCAGCCACAGCTGGTGCTGCTGCAAAAGACCCTGCTCAACGTCGAGGGCCTCGGGCGCGAACTCGACCCCGACCTCGACCTGTGGAGCACGGCCAAGCCCTTCCTGGAGCGCTGGATGCACGAACAGGTGGGCTGGCGCGGCATGGTCTCGCGCCTCAAACGCGAGGCCCCCCGCTACGCCAAGCTGCTGCCAGAGCTGCCGCGCCTGCTGCACCACCAGCTGGAGCACGGCGATCAGGCCCTGCGCCGCGACATGCACGCCATCTTGCTGGAGCAAAGGCGCACCAACCGCATCCTGTCTGCCATGGTGTGGCTGGGTGTCGGTTTCGGCCTGGGGTTGCTGGTGGCACGGCTCGTGCTGGCCCTGCACGAACACGGGGTGCTGTGAGGCGAAGGCCCCGCCAGCGACTAAACTCCGCCCCCTGATGCCCTGCCCGGGTGAGCCCGCAACTCTGCGCTCCCCGGGTCATTTTTTGCGTTCTTCGGCCTGATTGTTGGAAAGGTGCTGCCGAACATGAACACCACGCTGCTCGCTTTCGTGATCCTCTACCTGGTCGCCACCATGGCGCTGGGCATGTACGCGGGCACGCGCATCAAGAGCACCGCCGACTTCGCCATTGCCGGGCGCAGCCTGCCGCTGGCCATGGTCATCACCACCACCTTCGCCACCTGGTTCGGCGCCGAAACCGTGATGGGCATCCCGGCCAAGTTCGTCGAAGGCGGGCTCAACGCCGTCATCGAGGACCCCTTTGGGGCCTCGATGTGCCTGGTGCTGGTGGGCGCCTTCTTTGCCAGCCGGCTCTACAAAATGAGCCTGCTGACCATCGGTGACTTCTACCGTCACCGCTACGGCAAGGGCGTCGAGATTTTCTGCTCCATCGCCATCATCCTGAGCTACCTGGGCTGGGTGGCCGCCCAGATCACCGCCCTGGGCCTGGTGTTCGTGGTGCTCTCCGGGGGCGCCATCAGCGCCGAGCTGGGCATGGTCATCGGCACGGCGCTGGTGCTGGTCTACGTGATGGTGGGCGGCATGCTGGCCGTGGCCTGGACCGACTTCGTGCAGATGGTGGTGCTGGTGGTGGGCCTGTCCTTCATCGCATGGCTGGCCGCTGACCAGGCAGGTGGCGCCGACCAGGTTTTCGCGCTGGCCGAACAGCAGAACTGGTTCAAGATCCTGCCAGAGCACACGGTTGACGGCTGGGTCTGGTTCATCGCGGCGGCCATCACCATGATGTTCGGCTCGATCCCGCAGCAGGACGTCTTCCAGCGCGTGATGTCGGCCAAGGACAGCGACACGGCGCGCAAGGGCGCCATCATCGGCGGCTTCAGTTACCTGGCGTTTGCCTTCGTGCCGATGTTCATCGTGGCCTCGGCGCTGATCATCATGCCGGCCGAAACCAAGGAAATGCTGGCCAACGACCCGCAGAAGGTGCTGCCCACGCTCATCCTGAGCAAGATGCCCCTGATCGCGCAGATCTTCTTCTTCGGCGCGCTGGTTTCGGCCATCAAATCGACCTCGTCTGCGACGCTTTTGGCGCCCTCGACCAGCTTCGTCGAGAACATCCTGAAAAACATCCACCCCGGCATGAGCGACCGCCAGGTGCTGCTGTCCATGCGGATCACGCTGTTCGTGTTCACGGCGCTGGTGCTGACCTACGCCATCGTGATGCAGGGCACGGCCATCTACGACCTGGTTTCGGCGGCCTACCAGATTCCCCTGGTCGGGGCATTCGTGCCGCTGCTGTTCGGGCTGTACTGGTCGCGCGCCACCACGCAAGGCGCCATTTTGTCGATCGTGCTGGGCATTGGCACGTTGGCGCTGTTCACCTTCCACGCCGCGCTGGGTGAGGCCTTCCCGGGGCAGCTTGCCGGCCTGATCATGGCGCTGGGCGGCATGATCGTGGGCTCGCTCATGCCCCAATTCGTTGGCGATCACCGGGCGCGCCAGGCCAGCCTCGCCTGAGACATGCCGCGCACCGCACACCAGATCCCCCTCATGCCTCGACGCGGAACCCCCTTGAAGGTGGCGTGGCGCCACCCCATTTACAATCCCGCACAGGGTTGACCCGAGGTTTCACCATGCCAATTTATGCCTACCGCTGTGGCGCCTGCGGCCACGCCAAGGACGTCCTGCAAAAGATGTCCGACGCCCCTTTGACCACCTGCCCAGCCTGTGGCGCCGAAGCTTTCAGCAAGCAGGTCACCGCTGCCGGCTTCCAGCTCAAGGGCTCTGGTTGGTACGCGACCGACTTCCGTGGCGGCTCGGCCGGCACTGGCGCCGCCGCAACGGGTGCCACGGCCAGCGCGGCCGCCAGCGCGCCAGCCCCCAGCGACGGTGGCAACGCCAGCGCGTCATCCAGCGGTGACGGCGCTGCGGCGGCCGGCGGTTGCGGCACGTCCTGCGCCTGCCACTGAATGCCCCACCTCGCGTGAAAAAATACATCCTCACCGGCCTGCTCGTCTGGCTGCCCCTGGCCATCACGATCTGGGTGCTGATGAACGTCGTCGGCGCGCTCGATGGCGTCTTCAGCTGGTTCATGGCTGCTGCGCGCACCGTGCTGCCTGTCAGCCTGCACCCCTTCCTGCAGGAGTTGCGCGAGGTCCCCGGCCTGAGCGTGATCGTCGTGGGTGCCACGCTGCTGCTCACAGGCATGGCGGTGTCGAACATGGTCGGCCAGTGGCTGCTGAACCAGTACAACCGGGTGCTGTCGAACACGCCCATCGTCAAGAGCATCTACACCTCGGTCAAGCAGGTGTCGGACACGCTGTTCTCCAGCAGCGGGCAGGCTTTTCGGGAGGCGGTTCTGGTGCAGTACCCGAGGCAAGGCGCCTGGACCATCGCATTCGTGACCGGCAAGCCTGCGGGCGAGGTGGCGGCCCGTTTGCCGGCCGACATGGTCACGCTCTACGTGCCCACGACGCCCAACCCGACCTCCGGTTTCATGCTGATGGTGCCCC
Organism: Aquabacterium parvum; assembly: GCF_001447195.1. Classification (GTDB taxonomy): domain Bacteria; phylum Pseudomonadota; class Gammaproteobacteria; order Burkholderiales; family Burkholderiaceae_C; genus Aquabacterium; species Aquabacterium parvum. Next base: position 169,796 of record NZ_LFRI01000341.1, read on the forward strand.
GCGCCGAGGTTCACCCGCTCAAGATGTCGGTGGACGAGGCGCTGAAATACATCATCTCCATGGGGGTGGTGGCGCCACCCAACGTGTCCCCTGTCGCCCCCACTTCGCCAGCTGAGGGCACGCCCCCGCCGACGGCACCCCAATCCTGAACGACAATCACGGGTTCTCGGTGTTCGCCTGACGCTCGGCGGACACCGCTACCCGATTTTCCCTTCTCCCCTCTCGGAGCAAACAACAATGCGCACCACTTACTGTGGTCTGGTCAGCGAAGCGCTGATGGGCCAGACCGTGACGCTGATGGGCTGGGCCCACCGTCGCCGCGACCACGGCGGCGTGATCTTCATCGACCTGCGTGATCGCGAAGGCCTGGTGCAGGTCGTGTTCGACCCCGATCGCGCCGACTCGTTCAAGATCGCCGAAGACGTGCGCGGCGAGTTCTGCCTGAAGGTCACCGGCGTCGTGCGCGCCCGCCCCGCTGGCACCGAGAACGCAGGCCTGACCAGCGGCAAGATCGAAGTGCTGGGCCACACCCTGGAAGTGCTGAACGCTTCCGTGACGCCCCCGTTCCAGATCGACGACGAGAACCTGTCGGAGACGACGCGCCTGACGCACCGCGTGCTGGACCTGCGTCGCCCGTACATGCAGAAGAACCTGATGCTGCGCTACCGCGTGGCGATGGAAGCGCGCAAGTTCCTGGACGAAAACGGCTTCGTCGACATCGAGACCCCGATGCTGACCAAGTCCACGCCCGAAGGCGCCCGCGACTACCTGGTGCCTTCACGCGTGCACGACGGCCAGTTCTTCGCGCTGCCCCAGTCGCCCCAGTTGTTCAAGCAGCTGCTGATGGTGGCCGGCATCGATCGCTACTACCAGATCACCAAGTGCTTCCGCGACGAAGACCTGCGTGCCGACCGCCAGCCTGAATTCACCCAGATCGACATTGAAACGAGCTTCCTGACCGAGCAGGAAATCCGCGACATGTTCGAAGGCATGATCCGTCACGTCTTCATGAAGGCGTTGAACGTGGACCTGGGCGCCTACCCGGTCATGAAGTACGCCGACGCCATGCACCGCTTTGGCTCGGACAAGCCCGACCTGCGCGTCAAGCTGGAGTTCACCGAGCTGACCGACGTGATGGCCGACGTGGACTTCAAGGTCTTCTCGACGCCCGCCACGACCAAGGGCGGCCGCGTGGTGGCCCTGTGCGTGCCCGGTGGCGGCACCATGAGCCGCGGCGAGATCGACGCCTACACCGAGTTCGTCAAGATCTACGGCGCCAAGGGCCTGGCCTGGATCAAGGTCAACGAGGTGGCGAAGGGCCGTGACGGCCTGCAGTCGCCCATCGTCAAGAACCTGCACGACGCAGCGATCGCCAAGATCCTGGAGCGCACGGGTGCCAAGGACGGCGACCTGATCTTCTTCGGTGCCGACAAAGAAAAGGTCGTCAACGACGCCATCGGCGCGCTGCGCCTGAAGGTCGGCCACTCGGACTTCGGCAAGAAGGCCGGCCTGTTCGAAGACCGCTGGGCCCCGCTGTGGGTGGTCGACTTCCCGATGTTCGAGTACGACGACGAGTCGGAGCGCTGGATCGCCGTGCACCACCCCTTCACCGCCCCGAAGGACGGTCACGAGGACTACATGGACACGGACCCGGGCAAGTGCATTGCCAAGGCCTACGACATGGTGCTCAACGGCTGGGAGCTGGGCGGCGGCTCGATCCGCATCCACCGCGCCGAGGTGCAGTCCAAGGTCTTCAAGGCCCTGAACATCACCGACGAGGACGCCAAGGTCAAGTTCGGCTTCCTGCTGGATGCGCTGCAATACGGTGCCCCCCCGCACGGTGGCCTGGCCTTCGGCCTGGACCGCCTGGTCACGCTGATGACCAAGGCCGAGTCCATCCGCGACGTGATTGCCTTCCCCAAGACACAGCGCGCGCAGTGCCTGCTGACCGGCGCCCCGTCGAACGTGGACGAAAAGCAGCTGCGCGAACTGCACATCCGCCTGCGCAACGCACAGGCCGCGCAAGCCGGCCAGGCCCCTGCCGCCTGACCTGACCGCTCGGTAAACTCTCGGGGCCATCCTGTGCAAGGGTGGCCCTTTTTCTTTGTGGCACGGCCCTCTGCAGCGGTGCTCACAGCGGTGCCCGCAACGGCACTTTACGGCTTCGCTTTGTCGTCACCTCGGACCACTGGAACCCTTGCACCTGCCGCACACGCGCACGGTGGCGTGCTCAAGCAGACCCAACACATTCACACAGGAGCCCCCCATGTCAACCATCCGCTTTGCCACCTGCCTGATGCCCCTTTGCCTGCTGGCGCTGAGCGCCTGCAAGGACGCCAAACCGCCTCAGGCTTCGACCGAGCTGGGCCAGGGCAGCTCCGTGGTGACGGGCTCGGCAGGCCCCAAAGGCGCACAAGGCGCTGACAGCGGGCTGGTGACCTGCGCGGCCCCCGTGGCCACCTTGGCCCTGGCCGAGAACCCCGATGGCTACACGATGCGCAGCAGCTACCAGCTGCCGCCCTCGCCCGTTCCCCTGATCAAGCTGATCGCTCAGCAAAGCGGGTGTTTCCGCGTGGTGGACCGCGCCGCCGGGCTGCGCAGCACCATCCAGGAAAGCGAACTCAAGGAAGCCGGCATCGTCCGCTCCAACAGCACCGTGAGCAAGGGCAAGGGCTACGAAGCCCAGTTCACCCTCACGCCCAGCCTGACTTTCAGCGAAGAAGACGCCGGCCGCGGCCTGGCTGGCATCGTCGGCTCGATCCCGGTGCTGCGCGACATCGCCGGGCTGGTGGGCCTGCTCGAGCAGGTCAAGCTCAAGGAAGCGCAAGTGGCCTTGCTGCTGACCGACAACGAGACCACGGAGCAACTGGCCGCGGCCACCGGATCGGCGCGCAGCACCGACCTGGGCCTGGGTGGCCTGGTGGCAGGTCGCGCAGGCGGGCTCGGCGGCATCGGCTGGAGCAACACCAACGAAGGCAAGGTGATCGCCGCGGCCTTCTACGACGCTCACAACAAGCTCGTCAACCAGGTCCAGGCCTTGCAGGCTCGCCAACTGCCCCCCCCTGTGGCCACCCACACCCGACCTCAATGAGCCAGGAACCCGCCCACAAGATCCCGCAGTCCGTGCTGGTGGTGATCCACTCACCCGAGCTGGAGGTGCTGCTCATCGAGCGAGCCAAACAACCTGGCTTCTGGCAGAGCGTGACCGGATCGAAAGACCACCTGGACGAAGACTGGGCGCTGACCGCCATCCGCGAGGTGGGCGAAGAAACCGGCATCGCCGTCGGCTCGCCCGAAGTGCCCGCCTCGGCCTTGCGAGACTGGGCGCTGGAGAACATCTACGAGATCTACCCCGTCTGGCGCCACCGCTACGCGCCGGGGGTGACACACAACACCGAGCGGGTCTTCAGCCTGCAGGTGCCGCGCGAGATCCCCATCAGGCTGGCGCCGCGCGAGCACACGCAGCACGCCTGGCTGCCCTGGCAAGCGGCGGCCGACCGTTGCTTCTCGCCCTCCAACGCGGAGGCCATCTTGATGCTGCCCCGGCAGTTGCGGAACCGATGAAAACCACGGGGAACCCGCCCCCAGATGCGCGCCGTGGACCACCCCACTTCGGGTAAGGTTGAATCCCCGCACCTCTGCTGACGACCGTGCTCAACCCGCTTCAGTCTTCGCTGCTGCCGCCGTCGACCCAGGGCTCCTCCTGCCTGCGCGTGGCGACTTACAACATCCACAAGGGCGTGCGCGGCATGGGTCCGTCCAAGCGCCTGGAAATCCACAACCTGGGCCTGGCTGTCGAGGCCATGGACGCCGACATCGTCTGCCTGCAAGAGGTCCGGCGCTTCAACGAACAAGAGGCGCGGACGTTTTCGCGAACGCAGTTCGGGCCGATGGCCTGGCCCGCCGAGCCGCAGGCCGACTACCTGGCCCCCGAAGGCTACGAGGTGGCCTACCGCACCAACGCCTTCACGCGCGGTGGCGAACATGGCAACGCGCTGCTGGCGCGCTGGCCCATCGGAGACATCGGGCACCACGACGTGTCCGACCACCGCTTCGAGCAGCGCGGGCTGCTGCACGTGCCGGTGCGGTGGCGGGGCATCGAGGTGCACGTGGTGGTGGTGCACCTGGGGCTGATCCACGCCAGCCGCGTGCGCCAGGCAGAGCGCCTGGCCCGCCTGGTTCACGAATCGCTGCCCGCGAACGCGCCGGTGGTGATCGCGGGTGACTTCAACGACTGGAGCGAGAAGCTGGACCCAGTCTTCACGGATGCCGGCCTGGTTCGCGCTTGCACCGCAGACATGGCGCGCGTGCCCACTTTTCCGTCGATCGTGCCGGTGCTGTCGCTGGACCGGGTCTACACGCGCGGGCTGCGCTGCACCTCGGTGATGGTGCCCCGCGGTGGCACCTGGGCCAGGCTGTCGGACCACCTGCCCCTGGTGGTCGAACTCGAGCTGGGTTGAGCGATGCAGGTGTCGCCGGCCGATGCCGACCTGGACACGCTCGAAGGCCTGGCCTGGTACGTTCAGAGGCGTCCTGTGTTCACGGGCGGCAACGAGGTGCGCCTGCTCAAAGGTGGAGAGCAGCTCTTTCCTGCGCTGCGCGACCGCATCAACGCTGCTCAGCACAGTGTGTGGATGGCGTTCTACATGGTCTCGCCACAGGGGCAAAGCAGCTGGGTGCTGCAGGCCCTGATGCGGGCCGCCAGGCGCGGCGTCTCGGTGCACCTGGTGGTCGATGGGCTGGGCTCTCGCGATGCACCGGCCAGCCTGTGGAAGGACCTGACGCTGGCCGGGGTGAAGCTGGCCACCTACCGCCCCACGCGGGGCCTGGGTGCGCTCGTGTTCGACACCAGCCAATGGCGGCGCATGCACCTGAAGATCGCGGTCATCGATCGCAGTCAGGCCTTCATTGGCGGCATCAACCTGATCGACGACCGCCACGACCTGCACCATGGCTGGTCACAGCAGCCTCGACTGGACTACGCCGTCGACGTGAGCGGCCCTGCCATCACACCCATGTTGCACGCGGTGCGGGCCATCTGGACGCGTGCGCAGTTCGGTGTGGACTGGCGCGATGAGCTGCCTCAGTTGCCCAAGGCAGCCAGTGACCTGCAGAAGTTCCGCCGCTTCAAGCGACTGCTCGACCAGGCGCGCATGCGCCTGTCTCCGCGCGAGCAAGGGCGCGTCGAGCAAGCCGCGCAGCTGTTGCACGGCTCGCGCTGCGCTTTTGTCATGCGCGACAACCTGCGCCAGCGTCGCACCATCGAGCTCGCCTCGCTGCAAGCCATTCGGCAGGCGCGCGAGCGCATCGACATCGTCACGCCCTACTTCTACCCGCACCGCGCCATCCGCCTGGCCCTGCGCCACGCGGCCTCCAAGGGCGTGCAGGTGCGCCTGCTGCTGCAGGGCAAGCTTGACTACCGCATCGCCGGGGTCGCGGCCCAGGTGCTCTACCACGAGCTGCAGCGCCACGGCGTTCGCATCTTCGAGTACCAGGACGCCTTCCTGCACGCCAAGGTGCTGAGGGTGGACGATGAATGGGCCACGGTGGGCTCGTCCAACCTCGACCCGCTGTCGCTGGTGCTCAACCTCGAAGGCAACCTGGTGATCAAGGACCGGGCCTTCGTGCGCACCCTGTCGACCTCGCTGGACGAGGACTTCTCGCGCAGCCGCGAGGTGCCCGCCCCCGCCTCCGACAGCCAACCTGGCTGGGTGGCGCGAGCGCGGCGAGCCGTGGTCAGCTGGCTGGCGCGGACCTACCTGCGGCTGGCAGGCGCCACGCGACGCTACTGAGCCATCAGCGACCAGGCTTGCCCGTGCGCCGGCGGCCTGGGCCACTGCGATGCCTGAGTGGGCGGCTGCCCTGGTCCATGGGTTTGCAACCAGCGACGCGCCAGCATCCAGCCAGCATGGCCGACGACGCTCACACCAGGTTCGGGAGGATGCCAACTTGCGGCCCGTTGCAGCACCTGCTGCAAGCTCTCGCCGCCGCCCGGGCGGTGATGCAGGAAGTCCGCGACCCAGGCATCAACGTCATCGCGTGCGATGTGTGCCCAGGCTTTTCCGTCCCATGTGCCGAAGTCGGCCTCCAGCAAGGCGTCATCAACCACGTGTCGCCAGCCCAGGCTGCGCAGGTGACGCCCTACTGCATGGCAACGCATGAGCGACGAGGTGCAAGCCACGCGAGGCAGGCCGTGCTGCAGCGCATGCCGATGGATGCGGCGCGCCAGTCGCCGGGCCTTTCGCGGGTCGACGCGCAAGTTGGTGCGGCCGATGCAGCGCCCCTCGTTGCCGATCGGGCGCGGGTGGCGCCAGGCAGTGAAAACCAACGGCATGTCGACCATGCTCACGCAGCCACGCCAACCCGGCTCATCCGCCCACAGGGTGCACCACGTGCAACCAGGCCAGCAAGGTGGCCAGCTCGGCGAGTTGCTGGCTGGCGCCCAGGGTGTCGCCCGTGAAGCCGCCCAAACGACGATTGAGCCAAACCAGGCACCAGGCCAACACCAAAGCGGCGCCCAGCAGGCCCCAGGCCAGAGCCTGACCCAGGGTGCGCAGAGGCCAGCCGTCGAGCACGAAGAACACGGCCATCGCCGCTGCCACCACCCCGGTGTTGGCCACCGTGGCCCACACGTGCGGTGTGGCCACGGCCAGCGCCAGGGGCTTGGCCTTGGCGTGTTCGGCATCGCCTGCATAGGGCAGCAAACGGGTCAGCACGACCGGCACCAGGCGCGAGAGCGCATGTGCCCAGATCAGGCCCATCGACGTCCACAGCAGCAGCACGTGGTGGATCTGGCTGGTGCGGGCGCTGTCGAGCTCGTGCACGCGGGGCGTGAGCAACTCGACGAGCACCGCGGCCTTGAGCCCCAGCAAAAGGATCAGGCCCAGCGCCCCATAGGTGCCCAGGCGCGAGTCCTTCATGATGAGCAGCGCCTTGTCGCGGCTCACAGCACCGCCCAGGCCGTCGCAGGTGTCGGCCCAGCCGTCTTCGTGAAAACCGCCGGTGAGCCACACGGTGGCAGCCATGCTCAGGCCCACGGCCACGCTCGGCGGCCACCAGGCAGAGGCCAGCGCCAGCACCGCCGCACCGAACAAGCCCACCAGCGCACCGACCAGAGGAAAGTGGCGCATGCTCGCCGGCATCCAATCGGGCTGCCAGCCCACCCAGGCCGGCACCGGCACGCGCGTGAGGAACTGCAGCGCCAGCCAGAACAGGCGCAACTCGTGCACCAGGGCCGAGGACAGGGCTGCAAGCGGGCCGCGTGGTGGTGTCGCGTGGCTCATGTCGATCTCAGGCCTGCGGGTCGGTGCCAGCGCTGCTGACACCGGCCGACTCGAAGCTCGCCATCTCGCGCAGGATGCGGCAGGCAGACTCCAGCAGCGGCCAGGCGAGGGCCGCGCCCGAGCCCTCCCCCAGGCGCAGGTCCAGCTTGATCAAGGGCTCGGCGCCCAGGTGGGCCAGCATGCGGGCGTGGCCACTTTCGTCGGACTGGTGCGAGAACACACAGCGCTGCAGCACCAGCGGCTGCAGCGCATGGGCCACGAGCAAGGCGCTGGTGGCGATGAAGCCATCGACCACGATGACGCGGCCCTGTGCCGCTGCTTCGAGCATGGCGCCACACATCATGGCCACCTCGAAGCCACCGAAGGCTCGCAACACAGCCAGGGGCTCGTGCGCGTCGGCGTTGGCCAGCAGGGCCTCTTGCAGGATGGCGAGCTTGCGTTGCACGGCTGGCTCATCGAGCCCGGTGCCCCGGCCCACACATTGCGCCAGGGGCAGGCCCGTCAGGCGAGCCATGATCAAGGCGGCGATGGACGTGTTGCCAATGCCCATCTCACCGAACAACACGGCGTTGCCCGGCAGGCTGCGCACGACCTCGGCACCTTGTTCAATCGCCTGAGCACATTGCGCCGCCGTCATCGCCGGGCCCCGGCTGCAGTCGGCTGTACCCAGGGCCACCTTGCGGCTTTGCAGCATCGGGCGCGGCGCCAGTTCCTTGGCAACCCCCGCGTCCACCACCGTGAGCGCCAGGCCATGCTGGCGCGCGAGCACGCTGATGGCTGCGCCTCCTGCCAGGAAGTTCTCGACCATCTGCCAGGTCACGTCTGACGGAAAGGCCGACACGCCGCGCGCCGCCAGGCCGTGGTCGCCCGCGAACACCACCGCCTGGGGAGAAACCAGCACCGGGCGCTCGCTGCGCAAGGTCAACCCGATCTGCACGGCCAGCGACTCGATTCGACCCAGCGAGCCCAAGGGCTTGGTCTTGTGGTCGATGAGGCGCTGCAAGCGAGCGGCGAGCACGCCATCGCGCAAATCGGCCAGCTCGGGCAAGCGGAGCTCTGCCATGCCTCAGTCCTCGATGCCGCGTTGTGCCGGGATGCCTGCCTCGTAGGCATGCTTGACCTTGCGCACCTCGCTGACCGTGTCGGCGATCTCGATGACCTCGGCCGGGCAATCTCGCCCGGTGATCACGACGTGCACGTGCGAGGGCCGCGAGCGCAAGGCATCGACCACCTCCTGCAGCGGCACCCAGCCGTAGATCAACGGATAGGTCATTTCATCGAGCACCACCAGGAAGGCCTCGCCCGCTTCGATCACGGCGCGGGCACGGGCCCAGCCATCGCGCGCGAGTTGCGCCGAGTGCTCCAGGTCCTTGCTCTTCCAGCTGAAGCCATCGCCCAGGCCTTCGATGGGCACGCCCAGTTGCTCCAGGGCGCGGTGCTCGCCAAAACGCGCACTGGGCACCTTCATGAACTGGAAGATGCGCACCGGCTTGCCGCGGCCATGGGCGCGCAGGGCCAGGCCGAAGGCGGCCGTGCTCTTGCCTTTGCCATCACCGGTGTTGACGATGAGCAGGCCTCGGCGCTCGGCCTTCTCGCGTTGCTGGGGGGCTTCGGTGGGTGGGTTCTGGATGTCCATGGTGGGATTGTCCGGCTGGACGCAAATCAAGGTGAAAGGAAGGTCAAAGCCGGGGCCAGGCGGTCCAGCGCCCGTCGACTTCGAGCAGCTCGATGGCGTGGTCGAACACCTCGCACAAGGCGGCGCGGACCGCTGGGTCGGACGCAGGCCCCGAGGCCAACAAGCGCCCGCCCCCCATCACCGCGAGCCGGTCCGCGCTCAGCGCGATGGGCAGCTCGTGCATGACGCTGAGCAGCGCATGCCCCGCCCTGGCCGCTTGCCGCATGACCCGGGCAAGGTGACGTTGATGGGGCGGGTCCAGGTGGGCCAGCGGCTCGTCGAGCAACAGCACCGGGGCCTGGGTCGCGAGGGCGCGGGCCAGGTGCACCCGCTGACGCTCGCCGCCCGACAAGCGCCCCAACCGATGCGAAGCCAGCGCACGAACGTCGGCATGACCCATGGCCTCGTCGACCACAGACCGATCGGTCACTGTGGCCTTGCCACCCCACCCCAGCCAGCCCCGGTGCGCCAATCGGCCCAGCTCGACGACGTCGCGCACCAGCATGTCGGCATCGGCCTCGGGTGATTGCGCCAGCCAGGCCAGTTGGCGCGCCCTCGCGCGGTCGGGCCAGGCGGCCAGGGCGCGCTCACCCAGCCAAACTTCGCCCGCAGCCGGCACCAGCAACCCCGCCGCCAACTGCAGCAAGGTGGATTTGCCCGCGCCATTGGGGCCCACCAGGGCCACCCATTCGCCAGCATGGAGGCTCAGGTCGACCCGATCGACCACGGTGCGATGCCCCCTGGTGGCGCTGACGGCACGCAAAGACAACAGCCCCTGGCTCATGGTGCACTCCGCTGCAATCGCCAAAGCAGGTAGCCCCCGCCCAGCACCGCCGTGAGCACACCCACCGGCACGTCCTGAGGGGGCAACAAGCCCCGAGACAGCAGGTCGGCCGACAGCAACAACGCCCCACCCATCAAGCTGGCCGCCAGCAGGCGCACGCGGTGTCGCCCGCCATCCCAGCCCCGCACCAGGTGCGGTGCCACGAGGCCGATGAAAGCGATCAAACCGGCCTGTGCCGAGGCGGCCGCCGTGCAGGCCGCCAGCACCGCCACGAGCGCCACGCGCGAGCCACCCAAAGGCACACCCAGGCTGCGTGCGGTGTCTTCACCCAGGCTCAGCGCATCCAGCACCGGCGCAAGCCCCATCGCCAACAGCACCCCGACCAGCCACACGCCAGCCATCGCCCACACAGCGGGCCAGCCCAGCAAGGCCGTGTTGCCCAGCATGAAGGCCTGCATCGCTCGCCAAGCCTCGGCCGAGCCAAGCATGATCCACTGCGTGAACGCCCCCAGCACCACGCCCACCACCACGCCCGCGAGCAGCAGGCGGTAGGTCTGCGCCGCCCCTCGTGCCAGCGTGAGCGTGAGGAACACCCCGCCAATGGCACCGAAAAAGGCCAGCCCTGTCAGGCCCAGCCGAGCCCCGGCCTCGCCCGACACCCAACCCAGCGCGATGGCCGCGGCCATGCACAACCCCGCACCGGCGGCAGAGCCAAGCAGGTGCGGCTCGGCCAGCGGGTTGCGAAACAAACCCTGCGCGATGGCACCCGACAAACCCAGCAAAGCGCCCACCACCGCAGCCCCGATCGAGCGCGGCAGGCGGATGTCCATCGCCAGCTCAAGCAAGCCCGGCTCGCGCCACAAGGCCGATGGCCAGCGCCAGCCATCGGCGCCCACCAGCGCACCCAGGCCACACAGCCCCATCAACACCAGCGCCAGCCACCAGACGGGTTTCATGGCTTCACGCTCCAGGCCCGGTTCAGGCAATTGGCCAGCACCCGGGCCGCCTCAGGCAGGCGAGGTCCGGGGCGCGACAAGGCATCCATCTCAAGCGGCTGCAAAGCACAGATGCGTTGATCTCGCACGGCCGGGATCGCCGACCAACCAGGGCGACGGCGCAAAGCCGCCACCTCACCGGCCCCCACGATGACCAGCGCTGGCCTGGCCCGCACCACGAACTCCGGGTTGAGCTTTGGGAACGGCCCCAGCGAAGCCGGCACGATGTTCCGCGCACCCTGCTGGCTCAGCATCTGCCCGATGTACGAGGACTCGCCCGCCGCATGCGGGGCGCTGCTGATTTCGACATAGACCGCATGACCTCGCGCGGGCGCAGGCACCGAGCGAGCAGCCTCTTGCAGCTCTCGCTGCATGGCCGCCCACCGCTGGGTTGCGGCCTCAGGTTGCCCCAACAAAGCTGCCACCTTGTGAAGCAGCCCCTCCACGCCCGGCAGGTCGCGGGCATCGAGCTCGGCCACCGTCAAACCCAACTGCCGCAAGCGCGGCGCCACGCGCGACGAAGGCGCCAGCAGCACCAGGTCTGGCTTGAGCGCGACGATGCGCTCGAGCGGGGCCTCGTCCAGGCTGCCCAGTTGCGGCAGCTTCTTGACCTGATCAGGCCAGTTGGACCAACGGTCCACGCCGATCAGGCGATCGCAGCCTCCAAGAACACAGACCGCCTCGGTCAAAGAAGGCAACAGCGAAACGATGCGAGCAGGCGGGGCAGGCAGGCTCACGGCCGAGCCGCCATCGTCCACGATGGCCAGGCGATGGCTTGCGGCATGCGCAGCCCCAAAAATGGACCAACCCACCAGGCACGCGATGACCCGCCTCCATCGGCGCACTCGACCGGCGCAGGACAGCGCGTTCACGACCAACGCTCCACGTCGCGCGTGAAGGGCTGGCCAGCCACCATCCAGGTCAAGCGAGCGCAGCGCTGTGCAACATCCTGATGCAGGCGTCCCAACTCATCGACCACTCGGCGAACGTCGGCTCCCAGCGGCACCACGCCTGCGCCGATCTCGTTGGACACCAGCACCAGCGGTGAGGCCAGGCCGGGCATGGCGCCGAGCAAATCCTCGCGCAAGTGCGGCCACTGAGGCAACGCAGCGGACTGCTCGCCATGGCAGTCTGGCATCAGCGCCTGGCTGACCCACAAGGTCAAACAATCGACCACGATCAAACGATGAGGAGCCGCCTCGCCGCGAACAGCCTGACCGAGATGAAAAGGGCTCTCGACAACCCGAAAGGCCGCATCGCGGTCACGCCGATGCCGCTCGATGCGCTCGCGCATCTCGTCATCGCTGGACATGGCCGTGGCCACGACCACCACCTCGTGGCGAGCATCCTTTTCAAGCCACGCACGCGCCAGGCGCTCGGCATGACGGGACTTTCCGCTGCGCTGGCCGCCCAGGATGAGGTGGTGTTGCGGTGCCGACATGGCAGGTGTCAGCGAGGCTGGTAGCGCAACGCCACCTGGGCAAACGCACCAGGAACCGCGTAGTCGCGAGCCACCTCGTAGCGCTTGTTGAACACGTTGTCCACGCGGGTCAGCAGCTGCCAGCCCGGTGCCAGCTGACGCGAGGCGAACACTCCCCAGGTCACGTAGCCCCCGTTGTGAACGGTCAGCGAATCGCCATCGATGTCGCTGCGCCCGCCAACGAATCTCGAGCGAGCACCAACGGTCCAGCCCATCAGATCGGTGTCGGCCGACAGGTTGCCGTGGTAGCGCGGGCGACGAATCAGGCGTTCACCCGTCTGCTCGTTGCGGGCCTCTTGCAAGTCCCATGACCCCGACCAGTTGGCGCCCGCCCAACGCGTTTGAGCAGCGAAGGTCAAGCCCTTGAGGCGCGCCTGACCCACGTTGAAGTACTGGAACTGGCTCATCGAGTACTCGATGAGCTGGTTGATGCGCTGGTCATAGGCGGTCACCGATGCTAGATCGGCACCTCGTTGCCAGCTGATGGCGGCCTCGCTGCCATGCGATGTTTCTGCCCTCAAATCCGGGTTGCCGTCGTATTGGGCAAAGCGCTCGTACAGCGTGGGCGCCCGGAAACCCTCCGAGTAACTCACACGAGCCATCCAGCCCGGGGCAAAGCGCCAGCCGCCTGCCACGGTGCCCGTGTGGTGCACGCCGAATTCGCTGTCGTCATCCTGGCGAGCTCGCGCTGAAAAAACCCAGCCGTCCTGATCCCAGGCATAACCCAGTCCCAGCCCCAACTGATCGCGCCGAGGCTCCGGGCCTTCGAAGGAGGAGCTGCCGTCGTAAGCCGCGCTCATGCGATCGACCCGGTTCTCAAGCAGCACCTGCACGCCATGCGGCCCACGCTGCCAATCGTGCTGCGCCAGGGCAGTGCGGGTGCGGGTCTTGGCGCGCAGGTACCCACTCGACTCCGACAGGACCTCCGTGCTGCTCTCGCCCAATCGATACTGGGCCTTCAGCCCGGGCACCCAATCGGCCAGCCAGGCAACCTGCGACGTGCGGATCACCGTGGTGGCAACAGAGTCCTGATCTGCGCTGGCGTAGCGGTCATCGAAGTCGGCACGCGTGCGATGCCGCCCAGCCAAAGCTTCCAGCCGATGCCCAGCCAGCAACTGCCACCCCAGGCGAGCCTGAGCCGAAGACTGCCCGTACCCGTCACGATCGACGCGCCAATCCGGGCTGCTGGGGTTGTTGATCACGGAACGGCCATTGGCCCGCTCTGCCCCAAGGGTCAAACCATAGTCAAAGCCGGACTGGCGGCCGGAAACCGTGGCATCGGACTTGACAGTGCCGTGCGAGCCCAAAGTCAAACCACCAGCCAAGGACACCACGCCATCGACCGGCTTGCGCGTGAACACCTGGATCACGCCGCCGACGGCGTCAGAGCCATACAGGGCGCTGCCGGCGCCGCGCACCACCTCGATGCGATCGATCTGCGACAACGGGATGCCTTGCCAGACCGCACCGCCCTGCAAGTTCTGAGAGTCCACGCGCAAACCATCGACCAGCAAAGCGGTGAAGCGGGCGTTGGCTCCCCGCACGAACACGTCGGTGTAGGTGCCTGGGCCACCGTTGTTGCTGAATGTCAGCCCCGGTTGACGATCGAGCAAATCGGCCAGGTCCATGGCCCCCGAGCGATCGATGTCTTCACGCGTGATGACCGAGACATCGGCCAGGACACGGGCACGGTCAACGGGTGCGCGCGTGGCGGTGACAACGACCTCTGGCACGATCTCATCCGCCAGGGAGGACGGCGACCAGGCCAGCAGAACAAGGCAAGACAGGGCGCTCAGGGACAAGCGCGCAACAGGAATGGATTTCACGGGAAAAGGCAAAGACAAAGGCCCTGGCCAGCTTCCCCGCAGACCCTGGGCGACATGGCGCGCGCGAACGCACGCACCCCTTGCTGGCCGGTATCCGGGCTGGGCTATGCAACCTGCGCGGCCTTCCCAGGCCCATGGGCCCAGTGGCTGAGGAGCGCAGGCGGAGCGAGCAACTGGGGGTTGCTCGGGCTCGATCGCCGACCGTTGCGGGGGCAGCGCAAGTCAGGTGGACGCCGCTGATGGCGCGCCCCCTGCTTGCTTCCCGTTTAACTGCGCCGAGCAAGAACCCCGGCGCGAGCACCAACGGGCAAATTGTAAGGGCGCCTACAATGCCAGCGAGCCCCTCCTTCACCCGCCTCGGCACACCATGTCCCGCATCGACGAACTCACCGATCGCATCGAGCGCCTGCTGTTGCGCCACGAGGAGCTGCGCCGCACCAATGCGCTGCTGGCGCAACAGGTGCACGTCGTCACGCAAGAGCGCGAGTCCCTGAAGGCGCGGCTGGCCGCAGCGCGCTCGCGCATCGATGCGCTGCTCGACAAGCTGCCGCTGCCGGTCGCCGAAACCGAACACCCCGATGGCGATCAGACCGCCACCGACACCCGACCAGAATGAAGCAAATCGAAGTCTCGATCATGGGACAGAGTTACCGCCTGGGCTGCCCGGAAGGCGGTGAGGAGCGCCTGCGCGAAGCGGTCTCGCAGGTGGACCGCGAGATGTGCGCCATCCGAGACAGCGGCAAGCTCAAAGCGCGCGAACGCATCGCCGTGCTGGCTGCGCTGAACCTGGCCTACATCCTGGTCGAGCGCCCAGCTGCCCCCGCTCCCATGGTGACAAGCCGAGAGGCCGAGGCCACGAACGAGCCATCGCCTCTGGGCCCCCTGCCCTCGCCCGAGTACGTGGATCAGCTCGTCGCACGCATCGACCAGGTGCTCGGCCAGGACGGCCACCTGATCTGATCTGCGCCCCGCCGATCGTGACAACAGCACCGATTCAAGCGTGCAAAACAGCGGCAAGTGCTTGACCTGATCGGTGCGAGTCCACGTAGAATGGGCTCGTCCGTCGGGTTCGTGGTTGTTTTTATTTCCTTGAACCGATGCTCTTGGAGCCAGGGCTTGGAACATTGCGCACGGGTGCGATCATCTCGCGTCAGATGAACCCGAAGTGCTGCTGACCTCGCCCACCTGAATCCCCCTGGGTTCAGGAATGCGGCAACCAGTTCTCGGCGGACCTCGTCTCCATCGGCCAGACACCGCAAGGGTCTGGCCGATTTCTTTGGGCGATCGTTGGGTGGACAGGCATGCCCTGGCGGCCTGCGCCGCCGCGCTCAGTTGGCCGGCGTGAACTGGATGCTGGCCAACACGATGCGGTTGCCGCCCTTGTCGCGGGCGCTGGCCAAGGCGCGGTCTGCGCTGCGCATGAGCTCATCGACCAGCCCCGCGGTGTGCGGGAAGCTGGCCACGCCCATGCTGACCGTGAACGGGATCTGCTGGCCGTTGTGCGCCACGATGTGCTGCGCGCATTGGCGACGCAGCTGCTCCATGCGCGAGTGCGCGGTCGCCAGGCCGACGCCCGACAAGAGCACGACAAAGCGGTCGCCGCCCAGGCGGCAAGGTGCGTCCATCGCACGGGTGCCCGCACGCAGCAGGCGCCCCAGGGCTTCGATGACGCGCTCGCAGCCATCGAGGCCGTGGTTCTGCCGGATCTCGTCGAGGTTGTCGACGGCGATGGCAACCAGTGCGAACTCGCGCTGCTCACGGCTGGAGAGGTCGGCCTCACGGCAAAGCTGCTCTTCGAAGTGGGCACGGTGATAGAGGCCGGACAACGCGTCGCGCACCTGACTGCCTTCGACGTCGCGGCGGAGCGTTTCGTTGGTTTTCTGCTGTTGCTCGAGTTGCGCCAGAGCGGTTTGCAGTTGGGCTTCGCGGCGGCGCGCATCGGTGACGTCCTGCCAGATGGCGACCATGCGAGCCTGACCATCGGCCTGACCCACCACCTGGCGCCAGGCCAGGAAATCGCGGCGGGTGCCGCCGATCTCGAGCTTGTGCTCGGCCATCACGCCGGATGGCGTGGCGCGGGCCTGTTGTTCGGCGGCACGCAAGGCCATGACGAGGGTGGCATCGAAGAGCTCGGCGTCTTGCGCGCCAACCAGGTCGCGGCCTTCCAGGCCCAGCATGCGGGCGGCAGATGCGTTGGCTTGCTCGTAGCGACCGCTGGCCAGGTCCTTGACCGTCACGGCCACAGAGAAATGGTCGAGCGAATTCAGAACGGCGCCTTGCAGCGCAGAAACGTCAAGCAAGCCTGGAGCGAGGGATTCGGCCATGGTCATTGGAATTGTGTCATCGGCTTGAGCGCCAGGCGCCCCTGACGTGGAGGAACTGCCGCGTCAATGTTCGCCGAATTTGCGCAGCGTGACTGTCCTTCAAACGAGGGATCGGTCCTGTATTTCCCTGCCATGCAGGACATATGTCACACATTGCTGGCAGGAAACCACGAAGCAGCCATGCGGGACAATACGCGCTTTCCCACATCCGCGGCGTCCCCGGGGTCGCCACAGTTTGCCAGCATGTCACACATCGCGTTGCTCGGATGCGGCCTGATGGGCCAGCCCATGGCCCGCCGCCTGCTTGCCGCCGGCCACCGCCTCAGCGCCTGGAACCGAACACGAGCCAAGGCCGACGCCCTGTTGCCCGATGGCGCCACGGTGGCGTCATCGCCAGCCGAGGCGGTCGCCCAAGCCGACATCGTCATCGCCATGTTGCAGGACGGCGATGCGGTGCGCGAGGTGCTGTTCGATGCGGGCCCGAGCTCAGCCATCCACACGATGCGCTCGGGCACTTTGTTCATCGACATGGGCTCGATACTGCCTGAGCAGGCCCGCGATCACGCTGACCGCCTGGGCGCTTCAGGCGTCGTCGCCCTGGATGCCCCCGTGTCGGGCGGCACGCTGGGCGCCGAAGCCGGCACGCTGGCGATCATGGTCGGCGGCCCTGCGGAAGCGTTCGAGCGCGCACGCGAGGTGCTGGCGGTGTTGGGTCGGCCGGTGCACGTGGGGCCCACTGGCTCGGGTCAATTGACCAAGCTCGCCAATCAGATGATCGTGGGCATCACCATCGGTGCGGTGGCCGAGGCGCTGCTGCTGGCCGAACGCGGTGGTGCCGACCCAGCCAAAGTGCGGGAAGCCTTGCGCGGAGGCTTCGCGGAAAGCCGCATCCTCGAGGTGCACGGCCAGCGCATGGTCGAGGGCGACTTCGCCAAGCGCGGCTCGCTGTCCATCCAGCTCAAGGACCTGCGCAATGCAATGCACACCGCCGCAGGCATGCAGATGGACGCCCCCATCACCGCCGCCCTGACCGGGTTATACGCCCAGGCGGCCGATCACGGCTTCGCCGACCTCGACCAGTCGGGGCTTTACTGCGAGCTCAAGCGGCGCCAAGGCCCTCACGGGCGCTGACGCGTTCTTGCAAGCGCAACCTCAGGCCCACGGGCACCATGGTCAGGGCCATGTGCTCTTCGGGCGGCAGGCCGTCCGGTGTGTCGATGCCGACGAGGTCGAAGTGCTTGAGGATCATCGCCGCAGCAAGCTTGATCTCCAGCAAGGCCAGGAAGCGTCCGGGGCAGATGCGAGGCCCGCTGCCAAAAGGCATGGACACCCGCTTGGCGTTGGCCGGCGCCAGCTCGGTGTGCTCGGTGAACCAGCGCTCCGGCATGAAGCTGGCGGCCTGGGGAAAGATGTCGTCACGCAGGGTGTCGTGGCGCATGAGCAGCAGCACGGGGGTGCGAGCCCGGATGGCGACATCGCCGACCACGGTGTCCTTGAGCGCCTCGACGACGTTGAACGGCCCCACTGGCTTGAGGCGCATGCTTTCGTGGATGCACGCCTCGAGCCAAGTCAGGCGACCGAGGTCGTCGGTCTCCCAGTCGCCCAGCTCACCCAATTCGCGATCGACTTCAGCGCGCGCACGCGCCAGCGCCGTCGGGTGACGCCACAGCAGGTCAAGCATCCACGACAGGCTGGTGGCGGTGGTGTCTTCGCCAGCCAGCAGCATGGTGAACACGTTGCCGGCCACGTCTTCGTCGGTCATGCCGCTGTCGGGCTCGTCGGCGGCAACGATCATGGCTTCCAGCAGGTTGGGCGGCGAGGCACGCCGCGATGGGTCCTGCAGGCGCACCCGGCCTTCGTCGATGAACCGGCGGATCGCGGCATTGACCACGCGCATGCTGTCGTCGAGTGCGCGGTCGGCGGGCAGTCTGACGTGCTGCCAATATGGGAAGACCGCGTGCGCACGGCGCCAGATCGCCGGGAAGATCTTGTCGAGGTGCCGCTGGATGACGTCGTCGTCCGAGCCCAGGGTGTCGACCTCGGTGCCAAAGGCCAGGCCCGCGATGGCGTCCACGGTGAAGCGCATGAGTTCGGCCTGGAGGTCAAGGCCAGGCGCGCCCTGCTGCTGCTCGCGGGCAGCCAACTGCCAGCGTTGCCTCAAGCGGTGGGCCACCTTGAGCAAAGACGGGAAGTACGCCCTGACCTGCTGAGGCGCGAAGCTGGCCATCACCATGCGGCGCTGCCGGGACCAGGTTTCGCCCTCGGCCATGAACACGCCATCGGGGATGCCCATCTCGCGCATGATGGCCTGCATGCGCGAGGGGCGGCGGAAGGTGTCGGGGCGGTCCTTGAGGAGCTGACCGATCAGCTCGGCGTCGGTGACGACCAGGATCTTGAACCCACCGAGTTGCACGCGGAAGAAGGGCCCGTGCTCGTTGGCCCAATCGGCCAGGTTCTGGTGCATGCGATGCAGGTTGACCTGGAACACGTTGCCAACCAAGGGCCATGGACGGGGCCCAGGCAGGTCGCGAAGGGTACGCAAGGCGGGACGCTGGAGGGAAGCGGTGCTCATGGGCAGATGGTGCCTGGTCCGCTGCGAACCGTCATTGGCAGCGGCCGCCATCCGATTGACCTCAGGAGCCACCCCAGCCGAGCGGTGCACTACCATGCGAGCCGTGAGTGCCGATGCCGTCCCCTTGGGTTTTGCCGCCAGCTACGCGCGCCTGGTCGCCGACCACGTGCGCGCCCGGGATCTGGACGCCAGCCCGGTGCTGCGAGCGCTTGGCCTGCCCGAGTCGGCCACCACCGAGCCTGAAGCCCCGTTGTGGGTGCCTGCCACCCGCCTGAGCGAAGCCCTGAACCTCGCCACCGAGTTGTGCCAGGACCCCCAAACGCCGTGGCGGATCGCCCAGCAGGTGCGGCCGGCCAACATGGGTCCGCTGGGCTACACGCTGATCAGCTGCGAGGCGTTCGAGAACGGCCTGGCCCTGTTCGAGCGCCTGCAAAGCCTGGTCTGCACGCAGCTGCGGGCGGTGCACCGCATCCAGGGTGACCGCCTGGTCAGCCAGCTCGACACCTTGGGCGAAGTGCCGAGGGACACGGCCCTGTGGGTGTTCGCGATGGCCTCGCGCATGGCATTTGCGCGCTGGGTGTCAGGGCGGCACCTGGTGCTCGACGGCGTCTGGCTGCCCTGCCCTGCGCCGGCTGACGTCGGCCCGCTGCAGGCCTGGTATGGCTGCCCGATGCATTTCGATGCACCGGTGGCCAGCGAGCAGGCGCCTCTGGCCTGGTTGAACCTGCCCAACCCCCACGCGGACCCGCAGCTGCACCGCTTGATGAGCGCGGTCACCAACCAGCAGTGGGCCAGGCTCGGGCAGGACGGCAGCAGGCTGGCCAGCGTGCTGCGCCAGCACATCGCCCACCGCCTGCAATCGGGGCAACTGCCCAGGCTCGAAGACGTGGCGCCCGAGATCGAAGCCGACCTGGGCTTTTCACCCAGGCAGCTGCAGCGCAGGCTGGCCGATCAATCCCTGAGCTTCACGGAGCTCGTGGAAAGCGTGCGGCGCGACCAGGTGCTGCACGAGCTGCGGCACACCGACTTGCCGCTCAGCGAGGTCGCGCAGCGAGCCGCCTACGCCGAGCCCAGCTCCATGCACCGCGCCGTCAGGCGCTGGACAGGCCTCACGCCGCTGGTGGTGCGCCAGGGGCTGTCGCCACACACGCAGCCGGGCCCCGACGCCATCAGTCCTTGAACGTCGGCGTCTGCTTGCTCATCGAGGCCATCATGGCGGCCATCAGGTCTTGCGACATCAGCATGGCCGCGTTCCAGCTGGCCATGTACTGCAGGCCATCGGCGACGCTGTGGTCGCGCGTGTGGTTGAGGATTTCCTTGGTGCCACGGATGGACAGAGGCGACTTGGCCGCGATCTGCAGGGCCAGCTCGTGCACGCCGGCATGCAGCGCCTCGCGCGACTCGTACACGCGGTTGACCAGCCCGATGCGCAGGGCCTCTTCGGCGTCGACCTTGCGACCGGTGTAGGCCAGCTCGCGCACCAGGCCCTGGCTGCCGATGATCTTGGGCAGGCGCTGCAGGGTGCCGACGTCGGCCACCATGCCGATGTCGATTTCCTTGATGGTGAAGTAGGCGTCGGCCGAGCAGTAGCGCATGTCGGCGCAGCTGATCAGGTCCACGCCGCCACCAACGCAACCCGAGTGGATGGCGGCCAGCACCGGCTTGCGGCAGCGCTCCAGGCTGGTCAGGGTGTCTTGCAGCTCGAGGATCAGCTCGCGCAGTTTCTCGCGCATGCGGCCGTCGCAGTCGTCCTTGATCTGGGCTTGCAGGCCCATCATCATCGTCAGGTCGATGCCGGAGGTGAAGTGCTTGCCTTCGCCTTGCAGCACCACGGCGCGCACCTCGGGCGTGCGGTCGGCCCACTGCATGGCCGAGCGGATGTCCTGCCACACCTGCCAGTTCATGGCGTTGGCCTTCTCGGGCCGGTTGAGCGTGACGGTGGCCACCTTGTCGGCCAGGGTCAAGCGGATGGTTTCGAGCGTGGGGGTGGCGTTGGACATGGCGGTCTCCGTGTGCCCTTGGGGGAGGGATGTGTTGGCGTGCAATGCGACGGGGTTCAGCCCTTGTAGGCCGGCAGGAAGGCGGCCAGGCGGGCGCCCATCTCGGCGCCCAGGGCCTGCAGGCCGTTGAAGGGGCGCACCATGACTTCGAAGTCGACGATGCGTCCCTGTTCATCGAAGGCGATCATGTCGATGCCCTTGAGCGACTTGTCGCCCACCTTGGCGCTGAACTCCAGCACGACGTTCAGGCCGTCTTCGCTGGCCAGGGTGCGGTGGTAGGTGAAGTCCTGGAACACCGTCAGCACGGTGCTCAGGATCAGGTTGACGGCGGCCGCGCTTTGGTAGGGCTTGAAGGCCATGGGCGAGCGAAAGCAGGCGTCGTCGTGCAGGATGCCGGGCAGCTTCGACAGGTCGCGCGCGGCGACCATGTCGTGCCACGTTTGCAGCGAGGCCTGCACGGCGGGTTTGAGCGTGGCGGGAATCTGGGCACTCATCGGGTGGGCTCCTTCGATGCGTTTCAAGGAGGCTGCCGCCACACGTCCCAGTCGTCTCCCGGACGGCCTCTGGACGGTGGCAAACAGCGATTGCGGCCAGGCCGCAAGGACGCTCAGAGCGCCGCAGCCAGCTCGGTGCCCTGCTTGATGGCGCGCTTGGCGTCCAGCTCGGCGGCCACGTCGGCGCCACCGATCAGGTGCACCTTGCAGCCCTTGGCCTCCAGGCCGGCCTGCAGTTCACGGAACGGCTCCTGACCCGCGCACAGCACCACGTTGTCGACCGGCAGCACCATCTCCTGCGCGCCCACGGTGATGTGCAGGCCCTGGTCGTCGATCTTGCGGTAGGTGGCGCCAGCGATCATCTCGACGTTGCGGTTCTTCAGCGAGGTGCGGTGGATCCAGCCCGTGGTCTTGCCCAGGCCGTCACCGACCTTGCTGGCCTTGCGCTGCAGCAGGTAGACCTGGCGCGGCGGGGTGTCGAGGTGCGGGGTCTTGACGCCACCGCGCTCGGTGTAGCTGGTGTCGATGCCCCACTCGGCGTAGAACTTCTGGGCGTCGATGCTGGGGCTGGTGCCTTCGTGCGTCAGGAACTCCGAGACGTCGAAGCCGATGCCACCCGCGCCGATCACGGCCACGCGCTTGCCCACGGGCTTCTTGTCGCGCAGCACTTCGAGGTAGCTCAGCACCTTGGGGTGGTCCACGCCTTCGATGGCGGGCGTGCGCGGGCTCACGCCGGTGGCCAGCACGACCTCGTCGAAGCCACCTGCGGCCAGCTCGTCAACGCCCACGCGGGTGTTGAGCTTGAGCTGCACCCCGGTCAGCTCGATCTGCTTGCCGAAGTAGCGCAGCGTTTCGTAGAACTCTTCCTTGCCGGGGATTTGCTTGGCCACGTTGAACTGGCCACCGATCTCGCTGGCGGCGTCGAACAGGGTCACGCTGTGGCCGCGCTGCGAGGCGGTGGTGGCGAAAGCCAGACCGGCAGGGCCAGCGCCCACGACGGCGATGCGCTTCTTCTGAGCTTGCACCGGCTCGATCTTCAGGATCGTCTCGTGGCAGGCACGCGGGTTGACCAGGCAGGAGGTGATCTTGCCGCTGAAGGTGTGGTCCAGGCAGGCCTGGTTGCAGCCGATGCAGGTGTTGATCTGGTCGGCCTTGCCGGCGGCGGCCTTGTTGACGAAGTCCGGGTCGGCCAGCAGCGGGCGCGCCATCGAGACCATGTCGGCCTGGCCAGAAGCCAGGATCTGCTCGCCCACTTCCGGCGTGTTGATGCGGTTGGTGGTGATCAGCGGCAGCTTGACCTTGCCCTTGAGCTTTTCGGTGACCCAGGCAAAAGCGGCACGCGGCACGCTGGTGGCGATGGTCGGGATGCGGGCTTCGTGCCAGCCGATGCCGGTGTTGATGATGGTCGCACCGGCGGCCTCGATGGCCTGAGCCAGCTCGATCACCTCTTCAAACGACGAGCCACCATCGACCAGGTCCAGCATGGACAGGCGGTAGATGACGATGAAGTTCGGGCCCACGGCCTCGCGCACCTTGCGCACGATCTCGACCGGGAAACGCATGCGGTTGGCGTACGAGCCGCCGTATTCATCGGTGCGCAGGTTGGTGCGCGCAGCGATGAATTCGTTGATCAGGTAGCCCT
Organism: Aquabacterium parvum; assembly: GCF_001447195.1. GTDB lineage: Bacteria > Pseudomonadota > Gammaproteobacteria > Burkholderiales > Burkholderiaceae_C > Aquabacterium > Aquabacterium parvum. The sequence continues at coordinate 192,871 of NZ_LFRI01000341.1, forward strand.
CGGAGCCCATCACCTCGACGCCGTCGTAGCCGGCGACCTGGGCCATCTTGGCGCAGTTGGCGAAGTCGGCGATGGTTTGCTTGACCTCTTCGGTGCTCAGCTCACGCGGGGCCATCGGGGCGATCGGGGCCTTGATGGGGCTGGGGCCGACCAGGCCGGGGTGGTAGGCGTAGCGGCCGAAGTGCAGGATCTGCAGGGCGATCTTGCCGCCAGCGTCGTGCACGGCTTTTGTCACCACCTTGTGCTGCTCGGCTTCTTCGAGCGTGGCCAGGCGGGCGCCACCGGGGTAGGGACGGCCGTCGTCGTTGGGGGCGATGCCGCCGGTCACCATCAGGGCCACGCCACCGCGAGCGCGCTCGGCGTAGAAGGCGGCCATGCGCTCGAAGCCGTCCTTGGCCTCTTCCAGGCCAACGTGCATGGAGCCCATCAGCACGCGGTTCTTCAGGGTGGTGAAGCCCAGGTCCAGGGGGGCAAGCAGGTGCGGGTAGGCGCTCATGGTGGGGGTCTCGCTCGGTCTGTTTCGGTGGGTGAAAACGTCGGGATGCCAGCCGGCATGGGGCCAGCTATGCAACCAGTTGCATGAATGCGGGGCAACTTTAGACCAATCGCACCAGCTATGCAACTGGTTGCATGGTTAGATGCGTCGCGTCTAAACTGTTTGCATGTCCCTGGCCCACGCACTGCTGACGTCCCTGACCGAGAAGGCCTCGTCAGGCTACGACCTCGCCCGCCGTTTTGACAAGTCCATCGGCTACTTCTGGCGGGCCACGCACCAGCAGATCTACCGCGAGCTGGCGCGCATGGAAACGGCGGGCTGGATCGCCTCCGAGGCCGCCCCGGACGGCGGACGCACCCGCAAGAAGCTCTACACGGTCCAGCCAGCCGGCCTGGAGGAGCTCAAGCGCTGGGCGCGCGAGCCGGCCCCTCCCGTCGAGATGCGCGATGAGCTCATGGTCCGGCTGCGTGCCGACGCCGCCATCGGGCCGCTGGGCATGGAGGGCGAGATCGAGCGCCGGGGCCAGTTGCACGCCCAAAAGCTGGCGGCCTACCGCGCCATCGAGGCCCGGGACTTCCCGGCTGGCAAGCCCTTGTCGCGCGAAGCCAGGCTTCAGCACCTCATCCTCAAGACCGGGATCATGTACGAGGCCGGCTGGCTGGCCTGGTCCAAGGAAGCCTTGGCGGTGCTGAAAGAAGATGCCGTGGTCCGCCCTGTCGGCGGTTGACGGCGCACGCGGGGCTCGCCCGCTCGATGTCACCGCAGAACCAGGTCAGCTGACGCTCAGCCGCCCGAGGGCGTGTGGTCCATCACCAGGCGATCACGCCCATCGTGCTTGGCCTGGTAGAGCGCCCGATCGGCGAGCGCCACCATCGTCGACAGGTCTCGCCCGTCCATGGCTGGGCGCCCCAAAGACACGCCAGCGCTGATCGTCACGACGTCGCGCGTGGGCGAGGCCTCGTGGCGCAACTGCAGCGCGCGCACGGACTGCAACAACCGATCGGCCACCCGGTGGGCGACCACCTCGTCGGTGTGCGGCAAGAGCACGATGAACTCCTCGCCGCCCCATCGGGCCAGCGTGCCGTCGCCGCTCGCGAGCGTGTCCTGCAAGGCCTTGGCCACCAGGCGCAGGCATTGATCGCCAGCGGGGTGCCCATGGTGGTCGTTGAAAGCCTTGAAGTGGTCGACATCCAGCAGCATCACGGCCAATTGCTCGCCCGTTTGGTGGTGGCGCTGCCAGCATTGCCAGGCCACCTCGTCGAAGCGGCGTCGGTTGGGCACGCCCGTGAGCGCATCCTGGCGGGACAAAGCCTCCAGCCTGGCTTGCGAGGCCTCGAGTTCGCGCCGCAAAGCCGCCGCGCGCTCCTTGCGCTGAAAGCGCAAACGCTCTTCGGCCTCGGTGCGAAAGTTCATCGCCAGGGTGTAGAACGCGACCATCAGCAAGAGCAGGAACATGGGCACTTCGAGCTCAGGGTATGGCGAAGGAGCCCCCTGAGCCCCCCAAACCGTCAGCAGGTGCAAGGCAATGATGCAGCCACAAAACACCACGGCCAGCTGAAAGCGAAAGCGCATCACCAAGGTGCCAAAAACCAGGATGGGCAGCAAGCCGCAGCGGTACATGCCCGCGTAAGGGCTGTCGGTGAGCAACAGCACCGTCACCAGGCAAAAGGCCGCGAACACACCGCCGATCATCGCCACCCACTCGGTGACGGCGGCAGGCAGCCCCAGCACGAACTCACGGAACCGCCAGCAAACCACCAGGAAAAACAAGGCAACCGGTGTGTAGACCACCAAACGCAAGCGCAAGGCCAGCTCGAAGCGATCGGGCACCATCATCCAGTCCGAGAGCAAAAACAGGTTGAAGGCCACCAGGGAAAAGATGCCACTGATCAGGAAGTGGGTCTGACGCGCAGCCTTGCTGTCCTGAACAAAACGGGCCTCTTCGGCAGGCTCGAACCGCAAACGCCCAAAGCGGCTCAGTCCAAGTCCGCTCAACACAGACCCGAGGTGCACAGGACTCGTCACGATCCAACCCCCTGTGGCAGCAAGCCGGCCTCATCGAGGCAATGCATTTCACCGTCCGCCAGCCGGGTGCAAACGCGGTTGCGGCCGCTGCCCTTGGCTGCGTAAAGCGCCTCATCGGCCTGCTTCAGGGTATCTGCCAGGCCGACCTCCTGGGCAGGCCTGACCGTGGCCACGCCCACGCTGACCGTCACCACCGGGCCACAACCCGGGGCGCCATGCGGCACGGCCAGGCCACGCACGACATCGCGCACCCGCTGGGCCACCGACATCGCCGTGCGCTGGTCCACGTCCACCATGATCAGCAGGAACTCCTCGCCGCCCATGCGCGCCACCAGGTCGCCAGCGCGGCGGGAGCAACTGGTCAGCGCCCGGGCCACCGACTGCAGGCAGCGGTCCCCGGCCTGGTGGCCGTGGTGGTCGTTGTAGCGTTTGAAATGGTCCACATCGATGGCAACAAGCGCCACCGACAGGTCACGCTTTTGCGCATGCGCCCAGGTCTGCGCCAGGAACGACTCGGCCGAACGGCGGTTGGCAACATCGGTCAGGGCATCGGTGGTGGCCAGGTGAGCGAGTTGCGCATGGGAGGTCTCGAGCGCGTCCTGAAGGGCGCGCTCTCGCTGTGCCATCAGGAAGGCGTAGCGCTCGTGGCGCTCCAGCGTGTAGTTGCCAAACAGCGTGAAAGACATCACCACCAACACCAGCAAGGTCGCGTTGATGTTGACCACACCCGTGAAGTCCGGCAACGTGAACACCAGGAAGGCCTGGACCAGCGCAACCCAGCCGGCCATCGCCATCGCAGGCCAGAACCGGGCCAAGGTGCAGGTGTAGACGACGATGATGTTGAGCTCGACGACCCTGGAGAGGGCCCATCGGCTCTCGGCCTGGAGAAGGATGACCCCGGTCAGCAAGATCGCCAGCATCCCGGCCAGGGCGATGCCCCACTCGGTCAACTGAGCAGACCTGATCAGGCGCAAGGTCCACAGCCCCGCCAGCACCACCGGGGCAAACACCCCCAGGCGCAGGGCGGCAGAAAGCCCCAGGGTCTCCGGCGTGAGCCACCAGTCGCTGACCAGCATGCCGGCAAACAACAACACCGCCGCCACACCGGATGCGGTCACGTGTCGCAGCCTGTCCGCTGCGCACTCCTGCTGAAAGAAGGCTTCCAGCGCTGGCGGAAAGACCATCAGCGGGAAACCCCGCTCCAGGGTCTGCTCGACCAGCGCAGCGCGATCGGGAGGCTGTTGCCCCGTCACACCACCCTCTGATTGAATGACACCTGCTTGCGACAAACCCGACTCCTGCGGCGGCCCTGCCCCACAACACCGGGCACAGGCTGGACGCGATCATGCGACAGCCCATGAGAAAACGCCCCAGTGTTTGCGCGGCCCCTGGGGCAAGCCCACCCCAGCATCCTGCACTTTTTCACGCAAGGCGCAAGTGACGCAAGGCACAAGCGCGTCAACGGCTTGCCGGTTGCGGCTCAGGGTCGTTCCCGCTGGCGGATGCTGGGCACGTCAAAAGGCACCAGCAGGCGCGCCCGCACGATGGTCAAAGGCAAGGCGGGCATGGTTTCTCGCACCACGAAATCCATTTGTCCGTGGAGTTGGGCCTGCAGGTCTGCCTTCACATGCGGACGCAGCTGGAAGACCGCCTCCAGAGGCACCTCAACAGGCGCCTTCAGCTCTCCACTGACCAGCGCGTCCAAACTCACGGGCACCTGCGCCCGCACAGGCACGCTGGCTTTGAATGGCACGTTCAGCGTCACGGGCAAGCTGACATCGAAAGCGGGCAGCCACGAGAACAAGGGCACCCGCATGCTCAACTCGGTCTGCACAGGCACCACCTGATCGACCTGCACCACGGTGTCGATCTGCACCAGCGTCTGAAGGCTTGTGCGAGTCAGCAAAGAATCCTCAATCTGGGCACGCAAGCGTTGGCGAACGGGCACGCTCACCAGGGGTCGCAAATCGATCCGGGTGCTCACAGGACGCTGCACGCTGGCCTGGGCCTGCAGACCAGCGGGCAGTTGCAAGGTCACCGGCTGCTCGTGCAAGTCCATGCGCGCATCGAGCTGGGTGTAGACAAACCAGACCGCGCCCAGCATCAGCGCGAGCCACACCAGCAGCACCAGTCCGCCGACGATCAGCAGGGACTTCAGGCTGATCGGTCGGTGCCAGCCACCACGCGCCAGGGTCGATGCCATCGCTTCGCGCTCAGGGCTTGGCAGGCCTGCGCAGGCCCAGCGACACCGACTCGAAAGGCACGGTGAGCGACATCAGGTCCAGCCCCGCCTCGACCTGCCTCTGCGGGAAGGTCAGGCGCGCGTTCACCGGCTCGCTGATCGGCAGGGCCAAGGACTCGCGGATGGGCACCCTGGCCTCGACCACCGTGTCGATGCGCGTGCGCAGGGGCTCGGTGATGCGGACCTGCGCCTGAGTGGTCAGGGCCACCGGCAAGTCCTGCTTGACCGGCACAACGATGTCGATGGGCACGTCGGCACGAACCGGCACCTGTCCCTTGACCGGCAGGCTCAGCGAGATGCCCATCACGCGTGTGCGCACCGTGCTGTCCACCTCGATGACCTGGTCGAGCTTGAAGACGTGCTTGACTGGCACCGACAGGTTCACCGGCACCACGGTGTCGATGCTGACCTGCACCGGGATCGGGTCAGGCAGCGGGACGCTGATGTCTTGCTGGATGGGCACGCGAACCGGCAGCACCTGATCGACCTGAACCACCACTTTGCGGCTGATCGAAGCCTGCACGCTCAGCTCTTCGGGCAGCCGCACCAGGGCGTGCTGCTCGCGCAGCACCACGCGCGCGGCCAGGTTGTGCCAGGCCCACCAGGCCACGCCGGCGGCCAGGACGGCCATGAGCAACAACAGCAGCACCGCCGTGATGACCAGGTGACGCCAGGTCACGACATGGCCGTAAACGGCCAGCATGGGTTGGGCAGGCTCGACCAGCCCTCCCCCTGGATGGGAGGCCGAGTCGGCAACAACCGCCGAGGATGGGGAAGAAGGGCTGGGTTCGGTCACGTGAAGCTGGGCACGGTCGGCGCACGGCGACGACTGCCATCAGACTATGCCATGGCGACAGGTCCGCCTTGGCGCGAACTCACCCGGGACGACGAACGGTAAGATCGCGTCCATGGCCACACCCGCCCCCCTGTTCACGCAACCCCTGTACGAACTGAGCACGGCCCAGGCGGTTTTCCAGGCCCTGCAGGCCGAGGCCCAGGCCCGCAGCATGACACTTCGCGAGCCACCTCCCGCACCCACGACCTGCTGCGGCCGCGGCTGCAATGGTTGCGTCTGGGAAGGCTTTTACGCCGCTGCCACCTACTGGCGCGACGAGGCCCTCCTGATCCTCGAGCTGGGCTGACGATCAACGCTCATCGCCCAAGCGCATCAGGCCACCTCGAAGGTGAACTCGCCTTGCTCGTTCGCCCCCACGCGGATGCGCTCGATCGCACGCCCATCCGCCATCGCCGCCAGCACCGCATCGGCCACCTCGGGCAGCATGCTGCCGTTGAGGATGTGGTCGACCGCGCGTGCGCCGGTGTCGACCTCGGTGCAGCGTGCCAGCACGGTGTCGATCAGCGACTCATCGAAGGTCAGGTCAGCCTGGTGATTCGCCTTCACGCGCGCAGCGATGCGTTCGAGCTTGAGGCGGATGACCTCAGCCAGCACGTTGTCGTGCAGCGGGTAGTACGGAACCACCTTGGTGCGCCCGATGAAGGCCGGCTTGAAGGTCTTGTAGAGCACGGGGCGCAGGCCCTCGGCCAGGTCATCGGCGGCGGGCATCGCCTCGGGTGACTTCATCACCACGCCACCGGCCTCCTCGTCGTGCTGCATGCAGGCCTGCATGATCTGCTGCGAGCCGGCGTTGGACGTGAGGATGATGAGCGTCTGGCGGAAATCGATTTCGCGGCCTTCGGCATCGTCCATGCGGCCCTTGTCGAAGACCTGGAAGAACATCTCCAGCACGTCCGGGTGAGCTTTCTCGACCTCGTCGAGCAGCACCACGCTGTAGGGCTTGCGGCGCACGGCCTCGGTCAGCACGCCGCCCTGGCCGTAACCCACGTAGCCCGGGGGCGAGCCCTTGAGGCCGCTGACGCTGTGGGCCTCCTGGTACTCGCTCATGTTGATGGTGATGAGGTTGCGCTCACCACCGTAGAGGATGTCGGCCAGGGCCAGCGCGGTTTCGGTCTTGCCGACGCCGCTGGGGCCCACGAACAGGAACACACCGCGCGGCTTGTTCGGATCTTCCAGGCCTGCTCGGGCGGTGCGCACGCGCTGCGCGATGGCACCCAGGGCGTGGTCCTGACCGATGACTCGCTCTTGCAGCGTGGTGTGCAGCTGGCGCACCGTCTCGATCTCATTGAGCACCATCTTGCCCAGCGGAATGCCCGTCCAGCCGCTGACGATGTCGGCCACCACGTGGCCATCGACCTGCACTGGCACCAGTGGGGCCTCACCCTGAAGCGCACGCAGGTCGGCCTGCAGCTGGCTCAGTTCGGCAGCTTCGTCCTCGCTCAGGCCGCCGGCCTGCTGCTCCCCCTTTCGGCGCAGCGCCAGAATGGCCTGCACCGCTTGCTGCTCCTGCGACCAGCGGGCTTCGTCGGCTTGCAACTGGTGCTGCAGGTCCAGGCGAGCCATGCCCAGCTCATCCAGGCGCACCCCGCGCTGCGGCGAGCCTTCGATGCGGGCCGCCACCTCGCGCTGCAGCGCGGCCACCTCGGCATCGATCTGCTCGACGCGGCGGCGCGTGTCTTCGATGCGGGCGGGCGTGGCGCTCTGGCCCAGGGCCACGCGCGCGCAGGCCGTGTCGAGCACGCTCACCGCCTTGTCCGGCAGTTGGCGACCACTGATGTAGCGCGAGGACAGGCGCACCGCCTCGGTGATGGCCTCATCCAGCAGGCGCACGCCGAAGTGCTTTTCCATCAACGGGGCCATGCCACGCAGCATCGCTACAGCGATGTCCTCGCTCGGCTCCTCGACCTTGATGACCTGGAAACGCCGCGCCAGGGCCGCGTCCTTCTCGACGTACTGCTTGTACTCGCTCCAGGTGGTCGCGGCGATGGTGCGCAGCTCGCCACGAGCCAGCGCGGGCTTGAGCAGGTTGGCCGCGTCACCACCGCCTGCCTGGCCACCGGCACCGATCAGCGTGTGCGCCTCGTCGATGAACAAAATGATGGGGTGCGGGCTCTTGCGCACCTCATCGATGACGTTTTTCAGGCGGTTCTCGAACTCGCCCTTGACCGACGCCCCTGCCTGCAGCAACCCCATGTCGAGCACATGGATGGCCACGCCCTGCAGGGCCGGTGGCACGTCGCCCGAGGCCACGCGCAAGGCCAGGCCTTCGACCACGGCCGTCTTGCCCACCCCCGCCTCGCCGGTGAGGATGGGGTTGTTCTGTCGGCGGCGCAGCAGGATGTCGATGGCCTGGCGGATCTCGGTGTCCCGACCGATGACCGGGTCGAGCTGGCCTTGACGGGCGCGCTCGGTGAGGTTGGTGGTGAACTGATCCAGCGCCGGGGTGCGGCCCGGGCCCTGGGCTGCATCGGCACCCAGGTCAGCTGGCGATGCGCCGTCGGCGCTGGCTGATGCGGAGGCGGCCACCGGTGCTTCGGGCGAGTCAGCTGTCAGCTCGGCCAGGCGATGCTTGAGCTCGGTCAGGTTGAACTGCGCCAAGCGCCGCGAGCTGCGCACAGCCAGTTGCGACAGAGTGGGCTCGGTCAGCCAAGCCAGCAGCAGGTGCGCGCTGCGGATGCGTGCCGACGGGGCCGACAGCGAGGCCACCAGCCAGGCCTGCTCCAGCAGCACCGGCACGTGCACCGAGAACACCGGCGGGCGGTTGCTGCCCGAGGCGAAGCGTGACAGCTCGGCCTCCAGGTCGTGCACCAGGCCATCGACGGACACATCGGCATGGCGGCACAGCAACAGCAGGTCATTGGCCGGCTGGGCCAACAGCGCCAGCATCAGGTGCTCGATGTCCACCTCGTGGTGGCCGCGCTGCTTGCACAGCACCACCGCTTGCTCGGCGGCACGCCGGGTCGAGTCGTTGAGCTTGGTGATCAGCAGTTCGAGGGGATGTGACATGGTCTCGCCTTTTTTTGTGATGTGATGGGGTAACAGGGGTCAGGCTGCTGCCTGGATGTCGTAGCGAACGTCGTCGCGATCGGCATGCGCAGGTCGGCTCATCAGGAATGTGTCCCAACCCAGGCGCCCCAGGCTGTCGGCCCGATCGGCGCAAAGGGAAATGGGCTGCACGTCGTCCTGGCGCAAACACAAGCGCACCTCGAACTCCAGCGACGGCCCCAGGAGCAGCCCCAGCCAATGACGCAAGGCCCGCTCGCCGGGCCCACCGGGCAAAAATCGCCGGAACCTGGCATGGTCCAGTGGCCCCAGGGTCAGGCGCACACGGAGGTTGCGCTGCCAGACGCGCTCGCCCACCACGGCGCTGCGCCCGAGCAAGCCGCCACCGTGCGCCAGCCCCAGGCCCAAGTGGGTTCGCCCCTCATCCGGGATGCGATACCAGCGCCCCACGAAGGGCTCAACCTCTACCGCCACGCCAAGGTAGCGCTGCAACAGCCGCTGCAACTGTGGAGCGGGCAGCGTGCGTTGCTGCAGCGCGCCCGCAAAGTAAGCCAGGCCTTCATCGGAAACACCGCCGCGTTGCGGCTCCAGCCGCTGTCGCAAGCCTTTGAGCCCGATGCCGGCCAGGGCCAACACCTGGGGCAAGAACGCACGCTGCCGGTCGACCTCGTATTGAAGCGCCAGGCGGTGCTTGCGCCAGGCCTGGTAGAACAACACCACCGAACGGTGACTGAACACGTCCAGGAACGCCCTCGCGGATGGGTCACGCCCCCGCAACTCCACCTGCCCCAACCACTCCGTGTAGAACAGTGGCAAGGCTCCCGTGACACCCAGCAGGCCCATGCAGGCTGGCGTCAGGTCAACCTTGTCCACGTTGGCAGGCAAATGCACCGCCTGAGGATCTCGCCAGCTCACGTGCATGGACTCGATCTCGCTGGCTGGAAAGCTCAGCGAAACCGAGTTGCGAAACTGCAGCTTCTGCAGCCCCGCGCCCGGAGCCTGCCCATCGCCAAGCCAACGATCCAGCAGGCGGATGGCCTGAAAGAAGCCAAAGCCATGGGGTTCACCGATGAGCAAATCGATCGGGGCGCTGAACCGTGCGGCCGGCACGGCCGGCGATGCGGCGCGGGAGGAGTGCGTGGCGCGAGTCATGGCGCAATTCACAGCAACTGTCGGTCACCGTGCCGAGGCGCGCAGGTCAGCAACACCTCGCCCGAGCGTGCGGACAGCACCTGCAACTTCGCGTAGCTGTTGACATGCACGTACAGGCCGAAGAAGCGATCCATGACGCTGGCGAACAGGCCCAAACCGCTGCCCACAAAACTGTCCTCGTCAACCGTCAGCTTCACCAACGTGCCACGCACGAATGTGGCAAACGGCTCGCCCGGTATCCAGGCGGTGTCGGCCTGGAATTCGATGCCAACCAGGCCATCGATCTGGCGGCGGTTGCTGGCGCTGTGCGGCAGGTCGTAGAGGCGCAGCAACTCGCGCAAGGCGTCAATGCCCCCCGCCGTCAAGGACAGGTGGTTCAGCGAGAGCTGAGAAACCAGGCGCCACAACATGCCCTTGCCACGCTCGATGCGATGGCTGCGCGTGGGTTTGCGCAACAGGGTGATGCTGCGCGCCGGGCCGCCACCTTCCATGAACAGGTCGCCACCCACCGTGCCGGGCGCCAACAGGTGCGGCAAATCGCGGTTGGTGGCCATCACGTCGAGCGACAGGGTGTCCACCGCAGGCGTCATCGGGTTCTGGCTCGCATCGACAAAACTGATGGACACCTCGTGCCCCGGGCTGCGCTCGGCCAGGTCCTCGTCGCGGCGCATCTGCCAGTAGGCCAGGCAGTGCGGCTGCGCCACATCGTCAGCTTGCGCATCGAGCGCATCAAGCAGCTCGTCGTGCTGCAGCGAAAAGAAGGGACGGACCTCGTCGATGACCTCGCCGCGCGCCGTTTGACGGACGCGATGCACGCGCAGCAAGGAATGAACCTCGTGTCCGTGAGCGCGACGCCCGTCCACGACCACGGGGTACTCGGCCTGCCTGTGCGTGACCCGTATCGGGTCGGCCGCATGCGGAAACAGGTTGATCACCGGCACTGCGCCAAGAACGATGTTGGACGCGTTGACCGTTTCCAGCAGCCTGGCCTCGTCGGAATCGGCGCGCAAACCGTCCATCAGCAGGTGACACACCAGTTGAGCTGGCTCCGCGTCAACGCCTGCGCCAGCCAAAGAATCGATGCCCTGAGCCTGGGCCTGGGCGTGGCCGGCCGCGCACCCCGGCTCAGCGTGACTCACCCCGGACACGCCGCGCGGCGAGCACAGCGCCGGCATGTCGACGAAATTGAACTTGTCGGCAAAACCAAAGTACTCCGCCAGCAGTCGGTAGGCCGGGTGTGCGCGCTCGTCCCAATCGATCAAGGCTTCGTCGTCACCGAAACCCGCCGGCTGTGGAAGGGCTGTCGACAACGCAGGTGCTTGCCAGGGTTGGTGAGGCTGCCAGGCAAATCGCACGGCCCGCGTGCGCCGACACAGGGCCTCGCGCAAGACACTGACTTGGGACGATTCGCCGTCCAGGTGCACCCGCCAGGGCCTGCAGAGCAGCGTCCCCCAGCTCACCTGGGGCGAGCGTTTGAGCAGGGTGATGGACAACACCGACGTGACCCCTGGTGGCACGCTGGTGCCCGTCGGGGCCTGCACCGTGTGGCGGTGGCTGACCTCCGTGACCTCCAGGGGCAAGAGCTGCACATCGGCCGTGGTGCGAAAGCGGCAGGTCACGCCTTTGACGGGGCGGCTGCTCAGGCTCGTGCCGCGTGGCACAGAGACGGCCTTGCTCATTTGCGTCGCCTGCGCACCCAGGTCGAATCGTGCGATGGCGCAGGACGGGAAAGGCCTCAGGTAATGCGGATACAGGACCTCCAGCAAGGCCTCGGTGAACAGCGGGAAATCGTCATCCAGGCGTTTGTGGATGCGCGCCGACAAGAAGGCGAATGCCTCGATGAGTCGCTCGACATGGGGGTCATCGCCCACGTCGCCACTGAGCTGAAGGCGCCCTGCGATCTTGGGGTACTGCTTCGCGAAGTCACCGGCGCGCGTGCGCAGGAAGGCCAACTCACGTTCGTAATGGGGAAGGAGGTCGTCCATGAACTGCCTGGTTTCGACTCAGAGGCGCTGGCCCGCTGAGGCAAAACGCGCCTGCGTGACCTGGTAGCGAGACATCGAAGGCATCAGCACCGCGTCGAAGCTGACGCTCTCGCGAGCCGGGCGCACCACCAGGGTGGCGCGGATGGTGAACTGGAGGGCACGGCCGGGGGCATCGTCCTGCCGGAAGTCGACCGCGACCTGCCTGAGGCGGGGCTCATGGGCTTCGATGGCCTTGGCCAGACCGACGGCGATGAAACGCTGGTCCTCTGAACTGGCGAGAACGCGGCCAGCGAAATCGGGCACACCAAAACACATCACCGACGCACGGGCTTGGGGGCCCAGGGCCGGCCACTGGGGGTCGGTCGACAGCAACGCGGATCGGGCATTGAGCAGGCGCTCCAGGTCGCGCGCAACGGTGTCACGCAACTGCTCAACCGAACAGGTCTGGATCAGGCCTTCGGGAGCCTCCGGGTCGGTGGCCAGCAGGCGGTCAAAGAGCCCGCGGCGAATGCGAAGCGCGCTGGACATGGTGCACAGGTCTCAAGAAAAGGCGGGGCGCTCGGCCCCGCCTGATGCAGGCATCCGTTGAGGATGCCGGCGTTCGCTCATCAGTTCGGAGCGTCGAAGGCAGCCTTGTTGGTGGCCAGGCTCCAGGCAGCGACTTGACCCGGCTTGGACTTGCCGTCCATGGTTTGCTGGGTGTAGGTCCACTCGACGGCGGAGTAGCGCAGGCCGAACGATTCGGTCGGCAGGCCTTCGGATTCGACCTGGGGCAGCACTTGCGAGATCAGCACCTTCTTGAGCTTGATCTTGAGGTACAGGACGCGGTCATTCGTGCCGTTGGCGCGCATGAAGTGGATTTCCACGTCGTCGTACAGGGTACCGGCCGAGCAAGCTTCCCACAGTTGGGGGCTGACCAGGTCCAGGTCCTTGGTGAAGATCATTTCGCCATGCTCGCAACGCTCTGCGGTGTGGCCGCCAGCGGTCGAAGCCGTGGCCGACTTGGGTTGGCGAATGACGTGGTTCCAGCTGATCGCTTCGAACCAGGGCGCGGCGTGCTGCGTGCCGGCGCCGGCATCGCGGGACTCGCCCTTGATTTCCTTGCCGTTCAGAGGCTTGCCGAACTTGACGTAGATGTCTTTCATTTTTTCTCACTCCTGAGTTGATGAACCGGCTCACTGCGTCAGATTGACGCGCGAGACGGCATGGTGAAACCGGTCACTTCGAGCCTTCCGGCAGCTCGGCGACCAGCCGCAGCGAAACCGACAGTTCGTCAAGTTGGTAATGCGGCCGCACGAAAGCAACGGCGCGGTACGAACCCGGACGACCAGGGACTTCGCTGACTTCGACACTGGCTTCACGCAGGGGTTTTTGTGCGCGGATCTCCTGGGAGGCATCCTGCGCGTCCACCACGTACTGCATCAGCCAGTTGTGCAGGTAGCGCTCGACGTCCAGGGTGTTGGCAAAGCTGCCGACCTTGTCGCGCATCATGGCCTTCATGTAGTGCGCGATGCGGCAGACCGCGAACATGTACTGGAGTTGAGCAGACAGCGTGGCGTTGGCATTCGCAGCATCGCTGTCGTACTTGCGCGCCTTCTGGGCGGACTGCGCGCCAAAGAAGGCGGCGTAGTCGGTGTTCTTGCAATGGACCAGGGGGATGAAGCCCAGGTCGCTGAGCTCCTTCTCACGGCGATCGGTGATGGCCACTTCGGTCGGGCACTTCAGGGCCAGCTCACCGTCGTCGGTCTTGAAGGTGTGGGTCGGCAGGTCCTCGACCAGGCCGCCACCTTCGACACCACGGATGGCAGCGCACCAGCCGTAATGCTCGAAGGCATCGGTCAGGCGAGCACCCATGGCGTAGGCCGTGTTGACCCACAGGTAGCGGCTGTGATCGCTGCCATCCACCTCTTCGACAAAGTTGAAGCCTTCGGTGCTGGTGCCTTCCTTCGGGTCATAGGGCAGACGGCCCAGGAAACGGGGCACGGTCAAGCCGACATAACGCGAGTCTTCCGACTCACGGAAAGACTTCCACTTGGCATAGTCAACCGTGTCGAACACCTTGGCCAGGTCGCGGGGGCGGCCCAACTCGGTGAACGATTCAAGCCCGAACAGTTCAGACGAGGCCGAAGAGATGAAGGGCGCATGGGCGGCGGCCGCCACATGCGACATCTGTTCGACGAAGTACATGTCTTCGGCACCACGGCCGATTTCGTAGTCACCGATGAGGGCACCAAAGGGTGCGCCGCCGAAGGTGCCGAACTCTTCTTCGTAGACCTTCTTGAACAACGCCGATTGGTCGAAGTCGATGGCGGTCTTGAAGTCCTTGACCATGTCCTTCTTGGTGGCATTGAGCAGCTTGATCTTCAGGCGCTCGCCGGTCGATGTTTGCTTGCACAGGTACTGCAAGCCCGTCCAGGTCGATTCGAGCTTCTGGAACTCAGGCGCGTGCATCACGGCGCTGAGCTGCGTCGAGATGAGGCGATCGATCTCGGCGATGCGGGCGTCAATGCTGGCCGACAGGTTGTCGGAGATGGTGACCGTGCCGGCCATGACCTCGCGCACCAGCTCGCCAATGATGTCCTTGGCACGGGCGTGCTCGACATCGGTCTTGGCGACCTTGCTGCGAGCGACGATGTCATCGAGCAGGCCGAGGCCTTCGGTGGAGGCGGCTTGCGGCTGGCCTTGGGGTTGCAGTTGGGCGCTCATGGGGTCACTCCTTGTCCTGGCCTTGGGCGGCCTCGGCTTCGATGCGCTGACGTTGCTCGGTGTTGCTCAGGACCTCGGCCAGCGCGTCTTCGAGCTTTTCATTGCCAGCCAGCTTGTTGCGCAGGTCGGAGAGCTTGGTGCGGGCTTCGAGCAGTTTGCGAAGCGGGTCAACCTGTTGGACCACCGACTCGGGGCGGAAGTCATCCATGCTGTTGAACTGCAGGTTGACACCGAACTCGCCTTCACCCGCGAGCTTGTTGGGCACGCGGAAGCTGGCACGTGGCGACATGCCGGCCATGACCTCGTCGAAGTTGTCCATGTCCACCTGGACAAAGGCACGGTCCTTGAGCTTGGGCAAAGGCTTGTCCGGATCAGCTTGGCCGGTGAAGTCACCCATCACGCCGACCACAAAAGGGATTTCCTTTTGCTCGATGGCATCACCCACCTCGACGTCGTAAGTGAGTTGCACACGCGGTGGACGCACGCGACCGAGTCGCTGTTGAACGCTGTCTTTCTTGGCCATGGCCGGACTCCTTGAAGGTGGATTTACTGCAGTGCCCCAAAGGGGTTGTTCCGACCGGCTGGCGCCGGCGCGGGACGGGCCGCCGGAGCGGGCTTGGAAACAGTGGGAGCTTGCGTTGCCGGCGCCTTTGCCGGCGCTGCCAGCGCGGGTGCCACTGCAGGCGCTGCGCCATTCGTTGGGCGCGCAGCAGGGCTCACCGGAGGCCGAGGAGCACTCCGGCCGCTGCGCCGAGGGGCAGGCTCGGCCGAGGCGGCAGGCCCTGAAGCCGTGGGTGCCAGCAAGATGGGCTCACCCAATGCTTGGTGAATGACGCGCGCCACGCTTTCGGCCTCGCTGCGCGTGGAGCCGGTGACCTCGTTGGCTTTGCGAAGCTGATCCAGCGCCGAAGCACTCACGCGCAAGCCGCTGACCGCCAGGATGCTCTGAGCGGTGAGGTCGTTCACGTCGCGTTGCAAGGCCTCGTGCGCCTGCGTGATGGCAGGACCGTACTGCCGGGCCTCGAAGTGGATCTGCGCCTTGCGCAACCAGGGTTGCTTGGCGGCCGGGTCAATTCGAGTGGCCTCGTCCAGCAGTTGCAGCGCCTGGTCGGTTTGACCCTGCTTCTGGGCCTTGTCGGCCGCGCTGAGGCTTTCGTCCAGCTTCTCCTGAACCAGTCGCTTCTCGACCTGAGGGTCCTTCGAACCCACGCTGGCACAACCCTGCAAGGTGGCCAAAAAAGCCACACTGACACCCATGAAAACCGCGGCGCTAAGCCGACGGCCTTGGCCCGTCCTGCTCAATCTGATGCTCCCTGTTTGGATCTGTGTTGTGACGCCGTGCCATCGGGGCGATCGGCCGTCATTGCGGCGGATTAGAGCCGAATTCGCGGAGGCCTCCAGCCCTCTTTCGGGGGTGATTTACAGACTCTTTCAACTGGTTTCATGTCCACCTCCCCTCTGCTGGGGGGATGCGGCACAGAACACCTTTCCTGATCCGTACACTGCACGCCCAAAAGCGGCGCCAACATCGACCGCACACATCCAAGGGATCAAAAGGGAAGGACCCCATGCGCCACCTGCAGCGCAAGCATCGTCAATGCCGATCAGGGGTTCGCCGCGATGAGCGACTGGCTCTGAGCACCACCGCACGCAGCGTCTGCATGGCCTGCTTGTTGCTATCGCTCGGTGCTTGCGGCACTGCGCCCGGGCGCTTGCCGCCATCGGCCACCGAGGCGTCAGGCGTGAGCAGCTGGCTCGAGAAAGCGGGCGACAAGGCACTTGAGTTGACCGGCTTGAAAAAGCCCGAGGTGCCGGACAGCGCCCTGCCCGACCGCCGCATCACGTGGCGCCTGCACGCCAGCCCATCGCTCAACACCTTGCCAGACGGACAGTCCCTGTCATTGCTGGTCCGCGTCTACCGACTTCGAGCACCCGACAGTTTCTTGCAGGCGCCAGCCGACACGTTCGGTGACCCGGCTCTCGAAAAGGAGCGCCTGGGCGACGACCTGGTGTCCGTGCGCGAAGTGCAACTGGTGCCAGGGCAACGTCACGAAGCCACGGACAAGCTGCCACGCGACATCGCTCACGTTGGCATCGTGGCCCTTTATCGCCAACCGGCGGCAGGCCGCTGGAGATACGCCTTCCCAGCCAACCAGGCCGAGATCACAGGCATTGAAGTGGGCTTGCACGCCTGCGCCATGACCGTGCACACAGGCCAAGCCGTTGGCGTGTCAAGCGAGCGTGTGCGGTCTGCATCGGTCGCGTGCCCCGGTGCATGACGCCGTCCAGCCAACCTGCCGCCAACACATGCCATTTCCGGAGGTAAGCACTTGATCCAGTCACCCAAAGTCCTGTGGGGAGAAGGCCTGTTCCTGAGGCCGCAACACTTCCAGCAGCAAGACGCCTACCACGAGTGGCGCCTGACGCAGGCCAGCCGCTCCCTGCACCCGCATGCCTGGGGTGTGCGCCACCTCAAGCTCGACTTGGATGCACTGCAAACGGGCGTGCTGCGCGTCCTGGAGTTGCAGGTTGTGATGCCCGACGGCGACATGATCCATGCTCCCTCCGAGGACGAATTGCCTCCCCCAGTGGTGCTGGGCTCGCTGCCATCGGCCCAGGACGGCAGCACCGTGACGTTTCACCTGGCCACAGCAGCGCTGCGCAGCCAAGGCAGCAACATGGCCGCCACCCAGCAAGAAGCTGACACGGCCGTTCGCTACCACCGTGCACCGGTTCAAGTCGCCGACCGCTACACCGACGCGGTCAGCGCCGAGTTGATGACGCTGCGTCGCTCGACCAAGTTGCTGCCGGACACCAGCGCTCGCGACCACCTGGTGAGCCTGCCGCTGGTGCGACTGCGTCGAACGTCCGCCGGCAGCTTCGAGCTCGACGGTCGCTTCATGCCACCTTCGCTGCACATCCAGGCATCGCCCATGTTGACCCTGCACCTGCGCAGGCTCATGGACGCGCTGCAAGCCAAGGTCGACGCCCTGTACGGCATGCACCGCGAGCCCAGCAAACACGTCATCGAGTTCAGATCGGGTGACATCGCCTCGTTCTGGCTGCTTCACACGGCCAGCACCGCGCTCGCGGGCCTGACCCACCTCGCCCGCAACCCGGGCTTTCACCCCGAGCGCCTGTTCGAGCGGCTCTTGGAGCTGGCGGGCTCCTTGATGACGTTCTCACGCAGCTTCACCCTGGCCGACCTGCCAACCTACGACCACGCTCAGCCCGGCCAGGCCTTTGTCAAACTCGATCAAGTCATCCGCGAGTTGCTCGAAACGGTGATCTCCACGCGCAGTTTCGCCATCTCCCTGCACGAGGCCGCACCGTCTTTTCACCGTGGCCGCCTGGATTCCGAGCAAATCACCCCCGGCACCCAGTTCTACCTGGGTGTCAGCGCATCGATGCCCCCGGCAGAGCTGGTGGAGATCGTGCCCCAGCGCTTCAAGGTGGGCGCACCGGACGACGTGGACAAGCTCGTGCTGTCGGCCATGCCCGGCGTGCGCCTGACCCACGTGCCACAGGTGCCCGCCGCGGTGCCGGTTCGTCCTGGCAACTACTATTTTTCGCTGGAGCCTCGTGGCGCGCTGTACGAGCGCATGCTGCAGGCCCAGTCGCTGACCCTCTACACGCCGACTGGCATCCAGGACCTGACCCTGGAGCTGGTGGCGATCAACGCCTGAGCCCCTTCCCATGAGTGCATCCGTTCATCCGCCCAGCTTGTTCGGCAGCAGCCAGCCGCCGCAAGGCACGCCAAATCAGGGTGCAGCCAGCGCGCAGTCCTCGGCGGCGACCGCGTCCTCGCGCCTGCTCGACCTGATGTACGACGGCTTCTACCTGCTGTTTTTGCTCAAGGGCAAACACGCACCGACGGACGCCGAGCTCTTCCGCGATCGTATCAAGCAGTTCCTGACCCAGTTCGAGCGGGGCGCGGGCAAACTCGGCGCCTCTGCTGAAGACATCTACGCCTGCAAGTACGCTTTCTGCGCCACGGTGGATGAGGCCGTGCTGATGTCCTCGTTCAAGGTGCGTGAAAGTTGGCAACGCTTGCCCCTGCAGGTGCAGTTCTTTGGCGACCAACTGGCGGGTGAGCAGTTCTTCCTCAAGCTGGACGACATGCGCCAGCAAGGCGCGGCACGCCTGCAGGTGATGGAGGTCTACCAGATGTGCCTGCTGCTGGGCTTCCAAGGCAAGTACCTGATCGAAGGCAGCGAAAAGCTGGGCTACCTGACCGCCAGGCTGGGTGACGAGATCGCTCGCATGCGCGGCAACTCGGCAGGGTTCGCTCCCCATTGGGCCGCGCCCGATCGCGTGCGACACCAACTGCGTCACCAGGTGCCTCTCTGGGCCATCGCCTCGCTGTTCGGCCTGATGGCTGCCCTGGCTTTCATCGGCTTGCGCTGGCAGCTCTCGGAACACACCCAGGCAACCTTGGGCGCCCACCATCACATCGTGCAACTGGCCCCGCAGTCGGCGCACATCACCATCACCCTGCCCTGATCAGTCTGCGTCTGGCAGGCCCGGTGCGTCGGGGCCTCCCGGCTCGCTGGCAACGTCCGGTGCGCGTGCGTCACCGGCGAGCTGGCGCAGGTGCCTGACCCGCTCACCGATTTTGATCTCCAGGCCACGCGGCACGGGCTGGTAGAAAGCCTGCGGCGACATGCCATCCGGGAAGTAGCGCTCACCTGCCGCCACCGCCTCAGGCTCGTCGTGAGCGTAGCGGTATCCATCGCCATGGCCGAGTTGCTTCATCAGCTTGGTGGGGGCATTGCGCAGGTGCATGGGCACCGGCCGCGTGGTGTCTTGCTTGACCCAGGCACGCACCGCCTTGTAGGCCACGTAGGCGGCGTTGCTCTTGGGCGCAACGGCCAGGTAAATCACGCATTGGGCCAGCGTCAGTTCACCTTCGGGCGAGCCCAGTCGCTCATAGGTTTCCGAAGCATCCAACGCCATGCGCAGGGCTCGCGGATCCGCCAGGCCAATGTCTTCGCTGGCCATGCGCACCAGGCGCCGAGCGATGTAGCGTGGGTCCACCCCACCGTCAACCATGCGCACGAACCAGTACAGCGCTGCATCGGGGTCCGAACCCCGCACCGATTTGTGCAGCGCCGAGATGGTGTCGTAGAACTGATCCCCCCCCTTGTCGTAGCGACGCAGCTGTTCGCCCAGGGCTCGCTCCAGTTCCGGCTCGTCCAGCACGTCTCGCCCCTTGAGCATGCCGCACAAGGCTTCATAGGTGTTGAGCACGCGACGTGCGTCACCATCTGCGTAAGCAATGAGGCGATCGCGCGCGGCTGCGGTCAACGAAGGACCCGACAGCGCCTCGCGCCCCTTCTCCAGCAGCTGCGCCATGGCTTCGTGGTCCATGGCGCGCAACACGTGCACGGTGGCGCGGGACAGCAGCGCGGCGTTGACCTCGAAAGACGGGTTCTCGGTCGTGGCACCGATGAAGGTGAACAACCCCGACTCGACATGCGGCAAGAAAGCATCTTGCTGAGCTTTGTTGAATCGGTGCACCTCGTCGACAAAAACGATGGTTCGCCGCCCGCTTCGCAGTGCGGCCTGAGCCTGCTCGACCGCCTCGCGGATGTCCTTGACACCTCCGAGCACCGCCGAAATCGCGATGAACTGGGCCTCGACCGTGCCCGCCATCAACCGGGCCAAGGTGGTCTTGCCAACACCTGGTGGGCCCCAGAGGATCATGGAGTG
This sequence comes from Aquabacterium parvum, assembly GCF_001447195.1. Classification (GTDB taxonomy): domain Bacteria; phylum Pseudomonadota; class Gammaproteobacteria; order Burkholderiales; family Burkholderiaceae_C; genus Aquabacterium; species Aquabacterium parvum. The sequence goes on from NZ_LFRI01000341.1 coordinate 213,048, forward strand.
AGGCTGACCCGACTCGAAGGCAACCCGCAGGGGCTGCCCCTCGCCAAGCAGGTGGTCCTGCCCGATCACGTCGGCCAGCGAGCGAGGACGCAGGCGCTCAGCCAGCGGGGCATGGGGGGAGGCCTGGCCACGCCCCGCCAATGCGCTCTCAGCCACCGAGGACGGCGTTGGTTCGGGAAAGTCCAGAGACAAAGAGTCTTGCATGAGCGCAATTGTCGCGCGTGACCACGAGCGCAGGCAAAAGGCAGAGATGTGACGGTTTGATGAAGGTAAACACCGATTTGGACCGGGTGCGTCAGGCGCATGCTCGGCATTCCCGGCGCTCGTTCAGGTCGGCAGGACCTGAACCCACAACGAGCAATGCTGAGGTGCCCCATGTTGACATTGACCCTGCTGGCCCTGGTGGCCGTTCCCGTCGCCATCGACCTGGCCTTGCGTGGCCGCCATCAGACCATCGAGCTGTCCATGGCGCGCTCTGCGGCGACGCTTGACAAATCGGCCTTGATGTAAGAAGATCCGCGACTTGCCGATACCGGGGAAACCCGAGGAGCCCGGAACAACAGCCGGGACCTGATTTTTTCTTGGCTCGGCAGTTCGTTCATCCCCTCTGACCTCTTTCAAGCCAGTTGGCTTGCGCCCACAGCGCAACACAGTCAACTGAAGCGAGGACGGCGCTCTCTCATCCGCAAGGACACACCAGAGCGCCCCTGTCGTGTCTTGAGTTTCGGTTGGCGGCGATGCCGTCGCTTTGACCGACTCAACGTGACCCCGGCCCCACGGCAAGACCGTCGGCCGCCACGCAGTCCGGACACGTTCCCAGCGACTCACCATGTCCTGCCGCGCATTTGCGCCCGGCAGGCAGGCCCTGTTGTTGCCGCGCCAACTGCGCGGACGCGGGGCTGCTCTCTCTTTGGATGTCAACATGACCGACGCTTCTCGTGACCTCATCGATGCCGAACTGCCGCATGGCAACGAGGCCAACGAAATCACCCAGGAAACCGCTGCCGAACCCACCGGCCCCAACTTCGCAGAGCTGGGCCTGAGCCCCGAGCTGTGCAAGGCCCTGGCCGACTCCGGCTACACCCAGCCCACCGGCGTTCAGATCAAGGCCATCCCGGCCGCCATGAACGGTGCCGACCTGCGCGTGGCCTCGTCCACCGGCTCCGGCAAGACGGCCGCCTTCATGCTGCCCGCGCTGGAGCGCATCGTCGCCGCCCGCGGCGACAGCAAGCGCCGCGACAACCAGGGCGGCAAGGGCAAGACGCACGGCCCCCGCGTGCTGGTGCTCGCCCCCACCCGCGAACTCGCCATGCAGGTTGCCAAGGCCGCATCCACCTACGGCAAGCACATGCAAGGCCTGCGCGTGGCCACCATCGTGGGCGGCGTGCCTTATGGCTACCAGCTCAAGGCCCTCAAAGGCCCGCTGGACGTGCTGATCGCCACACCCGGCCGCCTGCTGGACCACCTCAACACCGGCGCTGCCGTGCTGTCCAACCTCGAAGTGCTGGTGCTCGACGAAGCCGACCGCATGCTGGACATGGGCTTCATCGATGACATCGAAGCCATTGCCGACGCCACCCCAGCCGAGCGCCAGACCCTGATGTTCTCGGCCACCTTCGCCGGTCACGTCGGCCAGCTGGCTCAGCGCCTGACCCGCGATGCCTTGAGCATCGAAGTGGCCTCGCACACGGACAGCCACGACAACATCGAGCAGCGCCTGCACATGGCCGACTCGCTGGTGCACAAGAACAAGCTGCTGGACCACCTGCTGGCCGACAAGGCCGTTGACCAGGCCGTGATCTTCACCAGCACGCAGCGCGATGCCGACATCCTGGCCGACCGCCTGGCCGACATGGGTCACGCCGTGGCCGCCCTGCACGGCGGCATGCCGCAAGGCCGTCGCAACCGCGTGCTGCAAGGCCTGCGCATGCGCCAGCTGCGCGTGCTGGTCGCCACCGACGTGGCCGCTCGCGGCATCGACGTGCCGACCATCACCCACGTGATCAACTACGGCATGCCCATGAAGGCAGAGGACTACGTGCACCGCATTGGTCGCACCGGTCGCGCAGGTCGTTCGGGCCTGGCCGTGACCCTGGTCGAGCGCCGCGACATCGGCATGCTGCGCCGCATCGAGCGCTTCACCACCCATCGCATCGCCGAATCGGTGATCGAAGGCATGGAGCCGCAAACCAAGCTGTTCAACGACCGGGGCCCGCGCCATGACAAGCCGATGCCCGGCCATGGCCGCCGTGGCGGTGGTTTTGGCGGCGGCTTCGGTGGTGGCGACCGCTTCGGTGGCAAGCGCGAAGGCGGCTGGGGCGATCGCAACGACCGCGGTGGCGAGCGTGGCTTTGCCCCACGTGAAGACCGTGGTTTCGCACCCCGCGAAGACCGTGGCTTCCAGCCACGTCCGGACCAACGCTTCAATGGCCCGTCCGAAGACCGTGGTTTTGCGCCGCGTGACGACCGCGGCGACCGTGGTGGCTTCGGTGGCGGCGAGCGCAAGCGCTTCGACGACCGCGGCAACTTCGGCCACAAGCCCTTTGGTGACAAGCCTTTCGGCGGCAAGCCGTTTGGCAACAAGCCTTTCGGCGACCGCCAGTTTGGCGACCGCCCGCAAGGTGAGCGCAGCTTCGGCGGCGACCGTCCCTTCGAGAAAAAGTCCTTCGACAAGCCGGCCGGCAAGTCGTTCGGTGACAAGCCTTTCGGTGACAAGCCGTTTGGCGGCAAGGGTGGCAAGGCCTTCGGTGGCAAGCCCTTTGGCGAAAAGTCGTTCGGCGAGCGCTCGTTTGGTGACAAGCCTTTTGGCGACAAGCCCTTCGGCAACAAAGGCGGCTTCAAGCCCGCTGGCGGCAAGCGCCCTGGCTTCGGCAAGCGCGAAGGCTGATCCTCAGCCACGGCGGTTTCGGCGAACACACTGAAACCGCCCACGATGGTGCGCACGGCCTCGGTTCGCAGCGCCCCATCGATCACCCCCTCTGAATCAGCGCCCTGACGGGCTGCGCCAGCGCAATCGTCAGGGCTGCTCCAGCACATCCGCCCCTTTGGGCGGCGTGAACTGGAAGCGATCTGCCGCCAGCTTGGCGCGCGAATCGAGCTGTGTGAACGTCAGGCGCGAACGCTGCCCGAAGCTGTCGAGGATCTCCAGCTCGGCCAGTTGACCCTGCCGGAACCCCACACGCACCGACTGGAACTGCCCATCCTTGTTGCGAGGACGGGCCTCCACCCATTTCAGACCAGACGTTGCCTGTTGAGCCGTCGGGGTCGCGGACGCCGCACCCGATGATGACGCAGGCACGTCGATGGTCGCCACATTGCTGAGGACAAAGTCCCTCTCGAGGGCGCCACCTGCCAGCAAGGCTGCAGGGGTTGCGCCCACAGCCTGCGTCATGGGCCGAACCGTGACCTGGTTGAGGTCTGCGTCATAGAGCCAGACCTTCTTGCCATCGCCCACGATGACCTGCTCGGTCGGCTTCGTGTAGACAAACCGGAATCGGTCAGGGCGCTGAAAAGCCAACGTGCCTTCGGACTTGCGTGTGCGCTTGCCGTCCGGTGAGGTGACGGTCTGCACGAAACTGCCCTGCCCGCTCTGCACGTCTTTGACGAAAGCGCGCAGCGACGCCACGGCGTCAGCCCTGGCGGTCGCCACGCACGCGATCGAAAGGCAGACTGCCACGGCCGCGGTGCGCGAGGTGGCGCTCATCCGGGGCAGAAAAATGGATCCGTTGGTCTGGGTCATCGGCATCGGATGCGGTCTGTTCTCAAGGTGGTGAGGCGATTGTTTCACGTCGCCTGGCGCTGCCAAGCAAAGGGGCCAAGCAAAGGGGCCAAGCCCTCGACTGAGACAAGCTAGCTCAGCTCTCGTCCCAGGGCGCCGACGTGGCACCGCCATCGCCACCGCGCTGCGGCACGATGAGCTCGCGGTTGCCGTTGGTCGCCATGCTGGAGACCAGGCCGGACTTCTCCATCTGCTCGAGCAGGCGCGCGGCGCGGTTGTAGCCGATTCGCAGGTGGCGCTGCACCAGCGAGATCGAGGCCTTGCGGTGCTGCAGCACCACGGCCACGGCGTTGTCGTACATCGGGTCCTGCTCGCCATCGCCGCCGCCCATGGGCGAGCCGTCGAGGTTGCTGCCTTCATCTGAAAGGCTGCCGCCTTCGAGGATGCCTTCGATGTAGTTGGGCTCGCCCTGCGTCTTGAGGTACTCGACCACGCGGTGCACTTCTTCGTCGGACACGAAGGCGCCGTGCACGCGCATCGGCAGGCCGGTGCCCGAGGCCATGTAGAGCATGTCGCCCTGCCCCAGCAGCGCCTCGGCGCCCATCTGATCGAGGATGGTGCGGCTGTCGATCTTGCTGGAGACCTGGAAAGAAATGCGCGTCGGGATGTTCGCCTTGATCAGGCCGGTGATGACATCGACCGAAGGCCGCTGCGTCGCCAGAATCAGGTGGATGCCGGCGGCACGGGCTTTTTGCGCCAGGCGCGCGATCAGCTCTTCGATCTTCTTGCCCACCACCATCATCAGGTCGGCGAGTTCGTCGATCACGATGACGACGTGTGGCAGGCGCTCGAGCGGCTCGGGCGAATCAGGCGTGAGGCTGAAGGGGTTGGGCACCAGCTCGCCACGCGCCTTGGCCTCGTCCATCTTCTTGTTGTAGCCCGCCAGGTTGCGCACGCCCATCTTGCTCATGAGCTTGTAGCGGCGCTCCATCTCGCCCACCGCCCAGTTCAGCGCGTTGCCGGCCAGCTTCATGTCGGTCACGACCGGGCACAGCAGGTGCGGGATGCCTTCGTAGACGCTCATTTCAAGCATCTTCGGGTCGATCAGGATGAGGCGCACGTCGCGCGCCTCGGCCTTGTAGAGCAAGGACAGGATGGTGGCGTTGATGCCCACCGATTTACCCGAGCCGGTGGTGCCGGCCACCAGGCAGTGCGGCATCTTGGCCAGGTCGGCCACCACGGGCGCGCCGACGATGTCCTTGCCCAGGCCGATGGTCAGCATCGACTGCGCATCGTGGTAGACCTGAGAGCCCAGGATCTCGGTCAGGCGGATCATCTGGCGCTTGGCGTTGGGCAACTCCAGCGCCATCAGGTTCTTGCCCGGGATGGTCTCGACCACGCGGATGGACACCAACGACAGCGAACGCGCCAGGTCCTTGGCCAGGTTGACGATCTGCGAGCCCTTCACACCGGTGGCCGGCTCGATTTCGTAGCGCGTGATGACCGGGCCCGGCGAGGCAGCGACCACGCGCACCTCGACGCCGAAGTCCTTGAGCTTCTTCTCGATCATGCGAGAGGTCATCTCCAGGGACTCGGCCGTCACGGTTTCCATGCGACCCGGGGCGGCGTCCAGCAGGTCGATCTGCGGCAACTTGTTGTCGCCCATGTCGGCGAACAGCGGCTTTTGCTTTTCCTTGACCACGCGCGTGGACTTGGGCACCTCGACCACAGGCTGCTCGATGATCAGTGGGATGGGCTCGAGGGGCAGATCGTGGCGCACCTCTTCGAACACGCGCTCGCGCTCGATGGTGGCCTGCTCGCCGATGCGCAGGTCTTGCTCGACCTCGCGCTTGGCCTCGCGGCGCTCGCGCAGGGCATCGACGCGCTCGCCGATGCGCTCGGCGAGGTCCAGCCAGGAAAAGCGCAGCGCCAGCGACAGCCCCGCCACCAGCACGGCGATCCAGAACACGCCCGAGCCATTGAATCCCAGCCAGGTGGTGCTCAGCTTGCCCAGCGTGTAGCCCAGCACCCCGCCGGCGTGCTCGCCAGCCAAGGCTGCTTCCTGCTTGTACAGGCGCGACCACTCCAGCGAGCAACTCGCCGACATCAGCATCACCAGGCCCAGCCAGATCCGCCAGGCAGGCACAGCAGGCTCGGACCCTCCGCTGGCCAGGGCGTCGTCACGACGCAGCCAGCGGGCCAGGGCCCCCAGCCAGGCCCGGGCGCCGATCACCAGCAACCACCAAGCCGACAAGCCGAACAGCAGGTAGGCCAGATCAGAAGCATGAGCCCCCAGCGCGCCCACCCAATTGCGCACCTCCTGGTGCTGGCCCGAGGTGGTGAAAGCGGCATCCAGCCGGTGGTGGCTGATCAGGGCCAGCAAGGTCAACAACCAGACCACACCGCCAAACAACAAAGCCATCTGGAAGCGCAAGGTGTGCTCTGGCGCCACCGGCACATCGACCGGCTCCGGCACCGCCGGTCGGGAAAGGCGAGAGCCAACGCGGCCACCAGGAGGCGCCTCGCCCCGCCCTGACGGACGGGGGGTGGCAGGGGCATCTGACTGCAGGGAACCCAGGGGAAATGTCATGCGCCCATTTTGGGGCAAAAGCTCACCTTGCCCTGCCGACATGCCAACGCCTCCACGAGGGAGGCGTTGGCAGACTGCCGGGGTCGCCGCAGCCGGCGACCGACTGACAGCAGGTAAAAGGTCAGGCCGTCGCGGCCAGCCGGTCCTTGAGGACCACGCTGCCAGAGTCCTGGGTTTCGATCAGGCCCCGCTCCTCGAGGTCCTTCATCACCCGGGAGACCATCTCGCGGGACGCGCCCACGTGCTTGGCCAGGTCCTGGCGCGACACCTTGCCGCGGATGATCTTCTCGCCGGCGTCCTCGTCGGCCATGTCGAGCAGGGCGCGGGCCACGCGGCCGTACACATCCAGCAGGGCCAGCGATTCGATCTGGCGGTCGGCGTTGCGCAGGCGCTGAACCAGGCCACGCAGGATGGCGTACGACAGCGAGGAGTTTTCGGGCAGGCAGCGGGCGAATTCGGCACGGCCCAGCACCAGCACATCGGTCTGCACCTCGGCGCGGACGGTGGCGGAATGGGGCTCGTTGTCGATCAGGCTCATCTCGCCCAGGTAGTCGCCTGCTTCGAGCACGGCCAGGATGACTTCGCGGCCACGCTCATCAGACGCCACGACGCGGGCACGCCCGGTCAGCAGGATGAACAGGGCGTTGGTTTTGCGACCGCGTTCGACGATCAGCTCGCCGCGGCGGTAGCGGCGCTTGACCACTCCTTCGGCGATGGCTTCGGCCTGGGCCTGCGTGAGCATCGAAAACAGCGGCACGCGACGGATCAGGTCGAGGTTGGACAACATGGCCATGGCGGCTCCTTCAGCGGGTTGTGAGAAGGGGCTGTGGCCCCATCTGATGCGAGTGTGTCGGGTGTGATCAGGTGGACAAATGCCACCTGCAACGGTGTGACAAACAACCTGTCCCTACAATTTTCGGCAGCGGCGCGGGATTTTTTAGCACTTTATGGAGGTCCGCCCAAGAGGCATGCACCGAACAGCGCCGTGAATCCCGCACAGTTCGCGCCCGTCCCACCCGGCTGGGCGAGAATCCGCACCTGAACACCCAGACAGAGCCCTGAAAGCGCACGAAAGCCCGTCATGAGCACCAACAACCACAGCAAAGTCCTCGTCCTCGGTTCCGGCCCCGCCGGCTACACGGCCGCCATCTACGCCGCCCGCGCCAACCTGCAGCCCACCCTGGTGACCGGCATGGCCCAAGGCGGCCAGCTGATGACCACGACCGAGGTGGACAACTGGCCAGCCGATGTGCACGGCGTGCAAGGCCCGGAGCTGATGCAGCGCTTCATGGAGCATGCCGAGCGCTTCAAGACCAGCATGGTGTTCGACCACATCAACGAAGTCGACCTGTCCAAGCGCCCCTTCACGCTCAAGGGCGACGCCGGCACCTACACCGCCGACACGCTGGTGATCGCCACCGGCGCCTCGGCCAAGTACCTGGGACTGCCCTCTGAAGAAGCCTTCATGGGCCGCGGCGTGAGCGGCTGCGCCACCTGCGACGGCTTTTTCTATCGCGACCAGGTGGTCTGCGTGGTCGGCGGCGGCAACACCGCCGTCGAAGAAGCGCTGTACCTGTCGAACATCGCCAGCAAGGTGCACCTGATTCACCGCCGCGACAAGTTCCGCGCCGAAGCCATCATGATCGACAAGGTCCAGGAAAAGGTCGCCGCCGGCAAGATCGAGCTGCACCTCTTCAACGTGCTTGACGAGGTGCTGGGCGACCAGAGCGGCGTGACGGGTGTGCGCCTGAAGAACACCACCGACGGCAGCACCAAGGACATCGAGCTCAAGGGCTGTTTCATCGCCATCGGCCACTCGCCCAACACCGACATCTTCAAGGGCCAGCTGGAGATGAAGGACGGCTACATCATCACCCGCGGCGGCCACGAAGGCTTTGCCACGATGACCAGCGTGCCGGGCGTGTTCGCCGCCGGCGACGTGCAGGACCACGTCTACCGCCAGGCCATCACCAGCGCTGGCACGGGCTGCATGGCCGCCCTCGACGCCCAGCGCTTCCTGGAGCAAAACGCCGGCTGACCCCCTTGGGGCGGCGCCCCGCGGAACCAGAGATCACGCAGACTTTGCCAAACGGCCGGAATCTGTCTATAATCTTGGTTTTTGCAAAATTCGTCCCGAAGCCATGGCTTGAGGCGTCGATCTCGTCGATGCACCAGGCCCGTTTCGGAAGGGTGTGAACCAGGGTCCGGCCCAACAGACCGAACCCCTGCTCTGCACACTGGCCACCGCAACATCAGCATCACCTCGGTGGTGCATACCAAGCGAACGGAGAAGCGTCATGGCACGCGTCTGTCAAGTCACGGGCAAGGGCCCGATGTCCGGGAACAATGTTTCCCACGCCAACAACAAGACCAAGCGTCGTTTCCTGCCCAACCTGCAGTACCGCCGTTTCTGGGTCGAGAGCGAGAACCGCTGGGTGCGCCTGCGCATCAGCACCGCCGCTCTGCGCCTGATCGACAAAGTCGGCATCGACCAGGTCCTGTCGGACCTGCGCGCTCGCGGCGAACTGTAATCTAGGAGAACACCATGGCTGCAAAAGGCGGACGCGAAAAGATCAAGCTGGAATCCACTGCGGGCACCGGCCACTTCTACACGACCAGCAAGAACAAGAAGACCACGCCCGAAAAGCTGGAATTCATGAAGTTCGACCCCAAGGCGCGCAAGCACGTCGCCTACAAGGAAGTGAAGCTGAAGTGATTCAGCGCCAGCCCCTGGTGGCTGGCACTCCCGCAAAAAACCCGCCCGGGCATCCAGCCAGGCGGGTTTTTTTCATGCACCATGGGAAGCCTCGAACACACGGAGGCCCCATGGACCCCACCCTGCCCTCGTCGCTGCTGCTTGGCCAGAAGGCCCTGGTGGTCGGCGTCGCCAACGAAGCCTCGATCGCCACCGGTTGCGCCAGGGCGTTTCGCCAATGCGGCGCCGACCTCGCGATCACCTACCAGAACGAGAAAGCCCGCACGCACGTGCTGCCGGTGGCCGAATCGGTGGGCGCGGACATCGTGATGCCCCTGGACGTGACCGACGAGGCCCAGCTTGACGCGGTCTTCGAGGCCATCGCTCAGCGCTGGGGCAAGCTGGATCTGCTGGTGCATTCCATCGCCTTCGCCCCGAAGGCCGATCTGCAAGGCGGTCTGCTCACCAGCTCGGCCGCCGGATTCGCGCAGGCCATGGACATCTCGTGTCACTCGTTCCTGCGCCTGGCCCGACGTGCGGTGCCGCTGATGCGCGACGGCGGCACGATGTTCGCCATGAGCTACCACGGCGCGAACAAGGTGGTGCCGAACTACAACCTGATGGGACCGGTCAAGGCTGCGCTGGAGTCAGCCTGCCGCTACCTGGCCCACGAACTGGGGCCGCGCGGCATCCGGGTGCACGCCATCTCGCCGGGGCCCATTGCGACGCGCGCGGCGTCGGGGCTCAAGGAGTTCGACGTGCTGCTGGCCCACGCGGTGGCCGAAGCCCCGCTGGGGCAGCCGGTGGACACCTTGGATGTGGGCATGACGTGCGCCCACCTGGCCAGTCCCCTGGCCCGACACCTCACCGGCTCGACGCATTACATCGATGGCGGGCTGAACATCATGGCCTGAGGCCGTTCAGCCAGCCATCGACCGGTCCATCAGCCGGTGGCCAGCTTCTTGAATGTGGCCAACACGGCGTCGCCCTTGAAGGGCTTGACGATCCAGCCTTTCACACCGGCGGCCTTGCCCCGCTCTTTCATGATCGGGGTGTTCTCGGTGGTCAGCATCACGATGTTGACCGCCGCATTGCCCAGCTCACCACGGATTTTCTCGGCCATGGTCAGGCCGTCCATGTTGGGCATGTTGACGTCGCTGACCACCAGCTTGACGCGGGGGTCGCCCTTGAGCTTGGTCAGGCCATCCCGGCCATCAACGGCCGTGATCACGTCCAGGCCATTGGCCTTGAGGAAGTCACTGACTTCGTTGCGAACGGTTGCGGAGTCATCGACGACGAGCACTTGTGCCATGTTGGTTCACCTTTGGGTTTGTCAGAGCCATCAGAAGAGTTCGAGCTCTCCGGATTCGAAGAGGTCTTCGGCAACTGCCTCGTTTTCCTTGAATTTTTCCGGGGTCCAGCTGAGGTTGAAGACGAAGCGTTGGTACAGCACCAGCGGCGGCATCTTCTCGTCCGGATCGACCAGCAGGTACTTGAAGCACAGCTGGGGGTCCTCGGAGCCGAAGGAGATGTAGCGGTGGGCGTGGTTGACGATGATGGGCACCTGAGACTGGCGGCCATCGATCGGGTCGAAGGAGATGTAGCGGTTCTTGAACATGCCCCACACGAGGTTGGTCACTTCGCCCATGACGTGGTTGATGTCACGGAAGTCGATGTGGTCACCTGGAACGATGTGCGTGCGCCCGCCTTCAACCAGGCGAACCACAGGCTCGCCTTCGGTCTGGAACATCATGTAGCCACGGCACCAGTTGCTCTCCAGGGGGATGAGGGTGAACAACTCGCCGTAGATGATGCGATCGCGCACGATGTAAGGCGCCTCGGTGAGCACCTCGACGTTCTTGAACTGGCTTTCCAGGGCCGTCTTCGTGATCTCGGTGATGCCACGCACCAGGGCGTTGGGATACATCAGGCTGAAGATCGTTGCCGCGATCACATCCTTGAGCTGAGCGATGTCCGTCAAGGTGTAGGCGGCAGCAAACAGCCGCTGCTGACGCTCGCTCAGGTCGTCCAGGTGCGAGAAGGCCTCGCGCCGCAGGAAGATGGGCAGCTCGGGGCGAACGGCGTGGATCTCTTCGGCAAAGTCCAGCGCACTGTCGCCTTCCACTCGGTAGGTCTCCGACAGAAAGATGGCCCCCAAGTCGACGTTGGTCTTGAGCACCGAGAGCACGTTGGCGGCCGTCGCTTTGACGCACACCAGCTTGTTCTCATCACAAAACTGCCTGATCTTTTGCTGCGCGTCGTCGTCGTCATCGAGGACAAGGACCTTGCTGATGAGTTCAGCTTGTTCAACCATGGGGGATTCCTGTCAAGGTGGGGTGGGGTCAGAACATCTCGAGCTCGCCGTGGCTTTCCTCAACCACGGTGGTGTCGGCCCGGAAATCGATGTCCGCGAATTCACTGACAGCCAAGGTGGCATACAGCTTCATGGAGTCATTGACCACGATCTCGAAGTGGCGCACAAAGCCGGCGCCCAGCTCGTCGATGAAGTCAATGCAATGGCGATCGAGGAAATTGGGCGTGGACATGCCCAGGTAAGGGAAGTGCTGGGCCAGGTCGCGGTTGATCGCGCCGCAAAGGATGTTGCCCACCTCGCCCAACACGTCCAGGAACTCTTCTTCGCTGAGCTCGTCCACAGGCCGGCGGTTGATGGCCGCCAGGTGCTGCTTGAGCTTGGCATCGAGCGTGAAGTACACCAGCGTCATCGCCCTGAACAGGTAGGACGACACCGTGAGGATGACGATGCGCTGCCCCTGGATGCGGGAAACATCCTCCAGCACCGAGACCTCGCACGTGTCCTCGGGCGATGCCGGCAGCGCGCCTTTGATGGCCTGCTTGGCGAAGAACTCGAACGCTTCGCGGGCGGATGGACTGATCATGGCTGTCAGGCGACCTCGGCGAGGAGGCCACGGGTCTTGTTGTTGATCAACTGCAGCTCGGTGACTGCCCCGATGATCATCTTTCCGCCCGCCTGCATGTCCTGAAAGGTGGTGGTGGTGATCAGGTCGTTCTTGTAGAGGTTGTTGCGGTAGTCCTTGGACAGGGCCTCCGCGCGATTGGCCAGGGTGCGCACCTCGTTGGCCACCACGGCGAAGCCCTTGCCCATGTCACCCGCGCGCGCGGCCTCGATGGAGGCGTTGAGCGCCACGATCACCACCTGACGCACGATGGCTGCGAACTCGTCGTTGCGCTCGTGCATCTCGCGGTTGTGGGTGAGCAGCACGCTCATGTCTTCGTGCCAGCGCTCGAAGGTCTTGATCAGGCCCAGCAGCTTCTCAATGGACTCCGCCAACTGGTTGGACGCGGCCAGGGTGCGCTCGCGGGAGTCGGCGGCACCGGACCTGACGTCGTGCAACTGGTCTTCCAGGCTGGCACGCAGCTGGCCAAGCTCCTGCTGGGAGCTGACCTGCGTGCTCTCGAGCGCCTGTTGATGGCGCTCATGCTCGGCTCGCAGGTTGTTGATCTCGGCCTGCAGCAGTTGCTCGCGCGCCTGCACATCGGCCACGGGAATGCAGGGGCCGATCGCAGACTGGCGTCGCTGCCACCACCAGGTGGCCACACCGCCGCCAACGATCAGGCTCACCGCGGAAATGCCCAGATCCAACCACATGTCACGCCTCGTTCTTTCTTCTGAATGTTGATGCCTGAGGTCTTATCGACGGGTGCAACAGCTTCCTGAAGCACCGCGTCGCCGTCAGGCCGCCAGAGGCTGCACGGTGGCAGCATGCTTGTCGGGCAGGGAGATCAGCAGTTCGAAGGGGCGCCATTCGTCGCCGTCCTGGCCCCCGCGGAAGCGGATGACCACGTCACCACCCTCGCGCTGCAGGAAGCCACGCACGGCGTCCATGCCCACACCACGACCGGAGACTTCGGTGACCTGCTCGGCGGTGGAGAAACCAGAGGCGAAGATGAGGTTGGCCACCTCTTCTGGGCTCGCGTTGGAGGCTGGATCCAGCACGCCGTTCTCGATGGCCTTGGCGCGGATCTTGGCGACGGCCAGGCCTCGGCCATCATCGTGCAGGCGCATCTGCATCTGGCCATCCTGAACCGCCAACTCCAGAGAGATCTGACCAACAGGTGCCTTGCCGGCAGCAACCCGGGTCTCTGCGGTCTCCAGGCCATGGTCCATGGAGTTGCGCAGCAGGTGGGTGAACACGTTCTTGAGCAGACCGGTGACCTGGTTGCGAACCATGATGCCGTGGTCCTGGATGGCCACCTTGGGCGGCTCCTTGCCCAGCTCGCGCGCCAGCGAGGGCAGCGACTCGACGATGCCGGCGAGCACGTGCTCTACCTTCTCGGTGCCGATGAGCTGCAGGGTGTGGCTGACCTTCTCCAGGGTGGCGCGCACCTCCTGTGCGTCGGCCTGGTGTGCCTTGCGCAGCAGCTCGATGGCATGGGAGACCTGGTCCTTCTCGACCATCAGGAAGCGCTCCACGCTGCCGCGGCGGCCTGGTCCCTTGCGACCCAGCTTGTGGTCGTTGATCTTGTGGTATTCCTCGACGAGGGCACCCACCTGGGCCAACTGTGCCAGCAGGGCTTGGGCGTCCCATTCCTTTTCGGGGTCCTTGCGCAGCTCGTCGTAGGCCTGCTCGGTCTCGTGCACGGTGTTGGTCATGTGCTGCAGGCCGTAGGTGCGCGCATTGCCCTTGATGGTGTGCATGTTGCGGAACAGAAGGCCGATGGTGTCGGCGTCCTTGCCCTGAGCCTGGCGGATGAGCTGCTCGTTTTCTTCGACGAACTTGCGCGAGCCTTCGATGAACTCCTGGAACTTCTCCTGCGTGACCGCCAGGATCTCACCGATGATTTCCAGCTCGCGCTTTTGCGCACCCGCCTCGCTGGCCAGTCGCTTGAGTTCGGTGACATCGCGCACGCACAGCATGAGTTTTTCGACCGTGTCGCTCTCATCGGCGATCGGCGACCAGCTCAGCTCCAGGCTCTTGACAGCGCCATTGGGCATGGTCTTTTCGAACTCGGTGACCAGCAGGTGCGAGTTGAACTCGTAGTTCATCATGTCTTCGCCGATGCACGAGCCGACGGCGGCATCCACCTGGGACAGGTCGTTGGAGCCCAGGTTGGTCTGGCTGAAAACCAGCTCCATCACGTTGGCACCGGCGATGTCCTGGGTCTCGAAGATGGCCTCCATGTAGGCGGAGTACTCGGGGTGGATCACACCACCGGGCATCACCGTCATCACGCCCTGGGGCATGTTCTCGAGCATGGCCTGGATGTCGTTGGTTTTCTGGCGCAACTGGGCGGTGCGCTCGGCCACGCGGCGCTCCAGGCTGGCGTTCTGCTCTGCGATCACGGCCATCATCTGCAGGTTGTTGCGGATAAAGAAGACCAGCACTGCCATGAAGGCCAGGTTCATCACACCCAGGGCCACGCCCATGTACAGGTTGACCTTGACGGTTTGCTGCGAGTCGGCCAGGGTGCTGACGAAGTTGTCGTAGCTGGAGTCGCGGAACACCTGTGTGGACATGCGCAGGTGCTTGAGCGCTTCGCCCATCTTCTTGGTCTGCGTCGGCATGTCGATGTCGGCCTTGTCCAGGAAGGCCTTGGCCGTCGAGCTCGCCAGGGTGTTGTAGTCCTTGAACTCCTTGCGCAGGTTCTCCACATCGGCCTTGCGCGCGGGGTAGAGCTCGGCGACCTCGACCAACGCCTGGTCAGCCTGCTGGTAGAAGCCTTCGGCCTCGTCGAGCGGATCGGTCTCGCCGATCATGACCGCGCGCATGAACAACTCTTCCATCTTGTCGAGGCGAACGATGTTGGCCTCGATTTTTTGCAGCACCGGGAAGTACAGGTCCTTGATGCTGGTGAGCTGGTCGCTGCTTCGGAACGATTTCTGGACCGACAGCGTGGTCACCCCCAGGAACACCAGGATCGCCACCCCCACGATCATGATGATCTTGCGCATGGGGTTGCTGTCCTGGCCGGTGCCTGCTTGCGCGTCGGCGTGGCCATCGTTGGCGGCGGGGGTCTTGTTGTCTAGCGTATCGGTGTGCACTGGCGGCTCCGTGTCCTGATTACCGAAGGGTCAGTTCAGATTACGGAAGCTGCGCGAAAAAATGAAACGGATCAGCGCCAGGGAAACGTGGCTTTTGCACGAAATGCCCCATCAGCCAAACAGGTGAAAAAAAAAACCGCCCGAACCGGGTGGCTCGGGCGGTGACCGTGAAGCTCGAAAAGGGGCGGACTCAGGTGGCGCGAGCGGCCCGCAACTTCATCGAGAACTCCTGCAGCGCCTGAATGCCGCTGGCCTCCGCACGCTGGCACCAGCTCTGAAGGTCAACGACCAGTTGCTCGGCGGAAACATTGGTGCGCGTCCACAGCGCCCGCAGCTCTTCGCGCATGGCAATCAGCTTGGCCAGGTTGGGGTTGTGCGCGCAGGCATCGGCCACCTGCTCGGGCATGCCTGCGGGCATCTGCTCGACGTCTCGGTGCATCCAGCGACGCACCTGGGCCAGGCGCGAGGCGGCGCTGGTCTCGCCAGCGGCTTTCAAGCGGGCCATTTCGGCCTGACAGGCGCTGCGCACTTCGCGGGCGTAGCCGGCCATCAGCTCATAGCGGTTGGCCACGATGGCCTCCAGGGTCTTGGCGTCGGCCACGGGCTTGACGTCACCGAGTTGCAGGCGCGGCGGGGTCTTGCGCACCTTGGCCAGGCCGATCATCTCCAGGCCACGGATGTAGCCCCAGCCGATGTCGAACTCGTAAGGCTTGACCGACAGTTTGGCCGAGGTCGGGTAGGTGTGGTGGTTGTTGTGCAGCTCTTCGCCACCGATGAGGATGCCCCAGGGGGACACGTTGGTGGAGGCGTCGGCGGCCTCGAAATTGCGGTAGCCCCACCAGTGGCCCAGGCCGTTGATGATGCCGGCGGCGGTGATCGGGATCCAGACCATTTGCACCGCCCACACGGTGATGCCGATGGCGCCGAACAGGGCGAGGTCGATGGCAAACATCAGCCAGATGCCCCAGACTGCTCGCGGGGTGTAGAGCTTGCGCTCGAGCCAGTCGTCCGGCGTGTTGTGGCCGAACTTCTTGAGGGTTTCGCCGTTGGCGGCCTCGGCGGCGTAGAGCTCGCGACCGCGCAGCAACACCGTCTTGATGCCATGGGCCACCGGGCTGTGGGGGTCTTCAGCGGTTTCGCACTTGGCGTGGTGCTTGCGGTGCACGGCCACCCATTGTTTGGTGACGGTGGCGGTGGTCAACCAGAGCCAGAAGCGGAAGAAGTGCGAGGGGATCGCATGCAGCTCAAGTGACCGATGCGCCTGCGCACGATGCAGGAAGATCGTCACCGAAGCAATGGTGATGTGCGTGAGAAGCAGCGTGTAGAGAACGATCTGCCACCACGAGGCATTCACCAAACCACCGATGCCCCACTGAATCAGGGCATCGTGGAAAGAAAAATCAAACATCTCGAAAACCTTTCAACGGGTGCCGGATTGTAGTGGCCTGCACCCACGCGATCCGTGATCGAGATCATGAGCGGGTTGCCACGCTGGATCGGAGCGTGACAACCCGCGAACGGCGTCAGTCGAGCGACAAAATCGCCTTGACCGTGCCATCCACCGCAGATTTTTCGATGTAGCCGATGGCGTCCGGGTTGCTGGCGACGAACTTCTTGACGTCGGCAGCGGTGCCCAATTCCTTCGGCGGGGTGGCCTTGCCGGAGAAGGTCAGGCGGGCCCAGGTGGCCTTGACCTGCGACGAGGACTTGCCTGCGGCCTTGCTGTAGAACTGGTCGCGGGCAGCGTTGCCTTCGGGCAGGTCGGCCGGGGCGGCGGTCGAGCCAGACGGCAGCGTGTTGGTCTTGCCCATGAAGATGGCGCTGACCTGGTCAGGCGTCATCGAAGCCAAAGGGCTCTTGGGGTTGACGATCACGACGATTTCGGCCGCAGCCACATTGCTCAGCGTCACCAGACCGGCGAGCACCAGAGACTTGATGAGGTTTGTCTTTTGCATGATGTGTTTCTCCTTCCAGATCAAGCTCAGAACACGAAGTCAACAGCGACGCTGATGACGTTGATGTTCTTCTTGGTGTTGAGGAAGGACGAGTTGCCCTTGGCGAAGTCGGCCGCGAGATCGGGGACCAGGAACAGACCGTCGGAACCAGCGGGCTTGGTGATGCGATCGAACTGAGCCTTGACCGCCAGGCTGCGGGTGGCGTCCCAACGCACACCGACGCTCAGGGTCTTCTGCTCCAGCTTCTGGGTGTTCAGCACGGCATTGGTGCCCACGCGAACGGTGCCAGCGCTGGTCAGCACAGGCACAGCGGCTGGACCAATCTGCCCAGGCAAACCAGCCGAAAGCGCGGCGTAGCCTGCAAAGCTCGGCAGGGTCGCATTGGCATCATCCACTTTCAACTTGGAGACCACCACATAAGGGAGGATGTTGCCGAAACGGTAGCCGCCCAGCGCATACCAACCGGTGGTGGAGGCGATGTAGCCCTTTTTGATTTTCCGCTTGGTGAACTCGCCGGACAAGACGATGTTGTCCTGGTCGTAGGAAGCCCCGATGCCCGAGAACGTTGCTCGGACGCCTTGGGTGGTCAGGGCTGCGCGCACAGCAGCTGCGTCGGCAGCCAGTGCGGCACCATAGCCCAGCGCCTGCAGCGTCGCGCTGCCCGCCAGGGCATTGGCCCCGTTGATGACCGAGTTGGCTGTGTTCGACTCAACGGTCAGTGCACCACCCGCGTGCCCCGCGCGCACCGTCAAGCCGTTGTCAAACTCGGCTTGCAGGTTGAAGCCCAGGGAGTTCTTGATCTTGACGACGCTGGGCTCGACCTCCGATGCGCCACTGCGCAGAGACGAAGAAAACTCCGCGCGCGAGCTACCGCCCCAAATGGTCGAGGTCACGTTGGCGCCCATCAACTCGGTCTGGTAGGACACATCCAAACCATCGAACGAGCTCACGGGCACTTGGCCGTAAACATCCAGGGGTGGGCGCACCGCCGTGTTGGCGTAGCCCACATCGCGGAAGTCGGAGATCATGAAATACGGGGCGCCGATGCGGCCTGCACGGACCGCCAGGCTGGGCATGGCTTGCCACTTGGCAAAGGCCCATTCGAACTCGGGCTGGTATTGGCCAGAGGCGCGGTACTTGGTCAGCACCTGAGCCGTGCCCGAAATGGTGTTGGTGAACTTGTAAGAGCCCTGCACACCCACCTTGGTGTCAGGCTCCATGCCCATTTGCTTGTCCACGCCACCACCCTGCCCTGGGTAGTTGAACAGGGCGTCGTCGGTGCTGGTGCGGGCGGCACCCACGGTGCCGAACCCAGAGAGACGGGCCTTGCCGTCTGCGGAGGTGAAATCGGCATGAGCGCTGACGCAAGTCAGCAGGGCGGCGAGCGCCAGGGGCAGGCGCTGCAGTGTCTTGTCGGACATGGAGGGGCTCCTCATCAGGGTGAATTGAGCGTTCGACCCCCGGATCGAGTGATTGACACTGACCGAGAGACGGATTTTGTTACCGCACCGCAAGAATGTCGCGATGTGGAGTGCTCAGACTATCGGCTGAAACCCGCGAGAGTTGTCCGAATAAGACGTCGTACAACGGGCTTATGTCACGTCTGCGGGTTTTCGCAGATCGTCCGTTGCAACGTGGCACTCATATCCTGATGGAGGTGATCGGACAGCGCCCGGCGGTCGGCATGGGCCACCGTTCGCGCTTCGAGGAACTCGACGCGCACCACCAACTGCCGAGCGGTGACGGTCATCCACAGCGATTGCAGCAGCCCGATGTCGCCCACGTACGCGGCCGAGGGGCTGACCGCATGGCCGTGCTCCCGGTAGGCGATGACCACGGGCTGCACCGGTGCTGGCGCGTCGATGGCGGCCTGCAGCAGGTTGGCGTGAAAAGGCATGATGTGGCCTCCCGGCCCGGTCGTGCCCTCGGGAAAGACGGCGACGGTGTCGCCGTCGCGCAGGGCCTGGGCCATCAGGCCGAGCACGCGCATGGCGTCGCGTCGGCGTTCGCGCACCAGGTAAAGGGTGCCTGCGGCCGTCACCAGGCGCCCCACGATCGGCCAGCTCGCCACCTCCGCCTTGGAGACAAAGCGCGAAGGCATCACCGAATTGATGGCGACGATGTCCAGCCAGGAAACGTGGTTGCCCACCACGAGCTTGGCCGACGGGTGAGGCGCGCCGCGCACCTCCAGCGTGACGCCAAGGCGGTTCACCAGCTTCCTGGACCAGTCGAGGTGGCGTTCGCGCCGCTGGCGCGCATCGAGCCGGTCCCAGACGGTGAGCACCAGCACCACGCCCCAGAGGATGTGGAGCACCGCGCGGGTCAGCCGCCAGGCCGCGATGGGCGAGCGCAGCCAGCGCCCGGAAACGGGCGCGGCGGCAGAGGCATGCTGTTGAAGGGGCACCCGGGACATCTCGCAGCGGTGCTCAGGCTGCGGCGGCAGACTCGGCTTCGGATGCTTCGTGGGCCACCTGTCCTGCCACCAGGGTCAGGCGCACGCGACCGGCCAGCTGGAAACCCGTGTCCTTGAAGGCAAAGGGCGTGTGCTTGCCCTGGCTGACCAGGGCGTCGGGCTGCACCGTCCAGCGCGTGGCGGGGTCGAAGATGACGATGTCGGCCACGCCGCCTTCGGTCAGGCGCCCTGCACTGCTGGCCAGAGAGCCAAGCGAGTCGCCCAGCACCTTGACCGGGCCCTGCGTGACGACCGAGAGGGCGCGGCGCAGGCTGGCGGCGTCGGGCGAGTCGGTGGCGTCGGCCCCCGACCACTTCAGGGCCAGGCTCAGCAGCAGCTCCAGGCCGGTGGCGCCGGGCTCGGCTTCGCCGAAGGGCAGCGTCTTCTCGTCTTCGCTGACGGGGGTGTGGTCAGAGACCAGCGCGTCGAGCGTGCCGTCGGCCAGGGCGGCCTGCAGGGCGTCGCGGTCGCGCACCTGGCGCAGCGGCGGGCTCACGCGCATCGAGGGGTTGAAGTAGCCGATGTCGATGTCGGTCAGCAGCAGCGAGTTGATGCTGACATCCGCCGTGATGGGCAGGCCCTGGGCCTTGGCCTGGCGCACCAACTCGACGCCGGCGGCGCTGCTCAGGCGGCACAGGTGCACGCGTGCGCCGGTGGCCCTCACCAGCTCGATGATGGTGTGCAGGGCGATGGTCTCGGCGGCGACCGGCACGCCCGACAGGCCCAGGCGGGTGGCCACAGAACCGCTGGCGGCCACGCCCTTGCCCAACCAGCCGTCGTTCGGGCGCAGCCAGACGGTGTAGCCAAAGGTGGCGGCGTACTGAAGCGCACGTTGCATCACCTGGGTGTTCTGCACGGGCGCCTCGGCCTGCGAGAAGCCGACGCAGCCGGCTTCGTTGAGCTCGGCCATTTCGGTGAGGTTCTCGCCCTTGAGGCCGCGCGTGAGCGCACCCAGCGGGAACAGGCGGCAGCGGCTGAGCTTGCGTGCGCGCAGCTTGAGCATCTCGACCAGGCCGGGCTCGTCGAGCGTCGGGTCGGTGTCGGGCAGGCAAACCACGCTGGTCACGCCACCTGCGGCGGCAGCGGCCAGTTCGCTCTCCAGCATGCCTTCGTGCTCGTAACCGGGCTCGCGCAGGCGGGCGGCCAGGTCAACCAGGCCAGGCGCGACGATCAGGCCCTTGGCGTCGATGGTGCGGTCGGGTGCGAAGTCGGCCGGAACGTTGCCGATGGCGGTGATGCGGCCAGCGCTGATGGCCAGGTCGCCGACCTGGTCGAGGCCGGACGCGGGATCGACCAGGCGACCTTGTTGGATGAGGATCTTCATGCTTCGTTGCCGGCGATGATGGACATGACGGCCATGCGGACCGCGATGCCGAAGGTGACCTGGGGCAGGATGACGCTTTGCTTGCCATCGGCCACGGCGGATTCGATCTCGACGCCGCGGTTGATGGGGCCCGGGTGCATGACGATGGCGTCGGGCTTGGCCAGCGCCAGCTTGGCTTGCGTCAGGCCGAACTCCTTGAAGAACTCGCCCGAGCTGGGCAGCATGCCGCCGCTCATGCGCTCGTTCTGCAAGCGCAGCATGATGACGACGTCGGCACCGCGGATGCCCTCTTCCAGGCTGTGGCACACGCGCACACCCATCTCGCGCAGGTCACCAGGCACCAGGGTGCGCGGACCGACCACACGCACTTCGGGCACGCCCAGCGTGGTCAGTGCGTGGATGTTGGAGCGGGCCACGCGCGAGTGCACGATGTCGCCCACGATGGCCACCGTGAGGTTGGTGAAGTCCTTCTTGTAGTGCCGGATCGTGTACATGTCCAGCAGCGCCTGCGTGGGGTGCGCGTGGCGGCCGTCACCGGCGTTGACCACGTGCACGTGCGGGGCCACGTGCTGGGCGATCAGGTAAGGCGCGCCCGATTCGCTGTGGCGCACGATGAACATGTCTGCCTGCATGGCCGACAGGTTGGCGATGGTGTCGAGCAGGCTCTCGCCTTTCGAGGCCGATGAACGCGCGATGTCGAGGTTGATGACGTCGGCGCTCAGGCGCTTGGCGGCGATCTCGAACGTGGTGCGCGTGCGCGTGCTGTTCTCGAAGAACAGGTTGAAGACGCTCTTGCCGCGCAGCAGCGGCACCTTCTTGACCTCGCGCTCGTTGAAGCTCAGGAACTGCTCGGCCGTGTCCAGGATCTGGTGGATGTTGGCCTTGGGCAGGCCCTCGGTCGACAGCAGGTGGATGAGCTCGCCGTGGGCGTTGAGCTGCGGGTTGCGTTGGGGTTTGCGCATGGGCAGGGAGGTGCTCATCACACCTTCTCGAAATGGAACTGGAAGCGCCCGTCATCGGCGCGGTCAAGCGAGACGCGCTCGTCGGCGGGCAGGCTGATGCGGGCGGCCGAATAGGCCGGCTCGATGGGCAACTGGCGCCCGCCTCGGTCGACCAGCACGGCCAGGGTGACGCTGGCAGGACGACCGAAATCGAACAGCTCGTTGATGACGGCGCGCGTGGTGCGACCGGTGTAGAGCACGTCGTCGATCAGCAGGATGTGGCGGCCTTCGACCTCGAAGGGCAGGTGCGTGGCGCCTTTGGTGGAGCTCATGCCGCGCGAGCCGAAGTCGTCTCGGTGCAGGGCCGAAGAGATGACGCCATGCGGGGTGCTCAGACCCAGGTCACGGGCCAGTCGCTCGGCCAGCCAGGCGCCACCGGACCAAACGCCCACCAAGGTGGTGTCGGCCGTGACCAGGCGGCGCACGCCGTCCAGCAGGTTGGTGTACAGGGCCTCGGCGTCGAGGCGCAGGGTGTGCGGGGTGGAACTCACGCGGGCCTTTCGGTGTGGGGCGCGGCGCCGGTTGCGGCGGCAGCACCCATGGCGTCAAAGTATTGTTGCAGCAGGATGGCGGCCGAGGCGGCGTCCAGGTCGCGCGCACCGTGGGCGATGGCCTCGGTGGTCGAATAACGCTCGTCGACCTCGTGCACGGGCAGGTGGAAACGCCCGCACAGCTGGCGCCCGAACTTGCGCGCGCGCAGGGTGTTGTCATGCTCGGCGCCATCGGGGTGAAAAGGCACGCCCACCACCAGCGCCGCAGGCTGCCACTCGGCCACCAGTTGCGCGATGCGCTCGAAGCGCAGGGTGCCTTCGGCAGCGATGGTCTGAAGTGGCTGGGCCTGGCGCGTCTGGCTGTTGCCGCAGGCCACGCCCACGCGCTTGGCGCCGTAGTCGAAGGCCAGGTAGGTGAGCACGGCAGCGGAGGTGGAAGCCGCGCTCATGCGTGACCGGCCTCGCCCATCAGGAAGTTGCGATCCACACCCAACAGAGACAAAGCCTTGTCATAGCGCTGCTCGACCGGGGTGTCGAAGATGACTTCGGGTTGGGCTTTGACGGTCAGCCAGCCGTTGCGAGAAATTTCGTCTTCGAGCTGCCCGGCGCTCCAGCCCGAGTAGCCCAGGGTGACGAAGACGCGCTTGGGGCCGGCACCCCCAGCAAGGGCCTCGAGCACATCGCGGGAGGTGGTCATCTCCAGGCCTGCCGCGCCAATCTTGAGCGTGGAGTTGTAATGGCCGCCCTCTTCGTCCAGGCGGTCGTGCAGGACAAAACCTCGCTCGGTCTGAACCGGGCCGCCGAAATACACCGGCTCGTCAGCCAGGTCGGGGCGCTCGAGCTTGAGGTCGACCTTCTCGAAGAGCTCCTGCAAAGGCAACTCGGTCGGGCGGTTGATCACCAGCCCAAGGGCGCCATTGGCGTTGTGCTCGCACAGGTAAACGACCGCGCCGGCGAAGTTGTCGTCGCGCATGCTGGGCATGGCGATGAGGAACTGATCGGTCAGGTCGATGGTGCGGGAAGATGGGGAGCCTGCAGACATGTCATGATTTTACGCCGCCGCCCCTGCTTCACCTCCCCCCCATGCCCGACGTCCACACCTCAGCCCTGGTCTGGTTCCGCCGCGACCTTCGTCACCACGACCACGCCGCCCTCTTCCATGCCCTGAAAAACGCCCAGCGGGTGTGGTGCACCTTCGTCTTTGACAGCGACATCCTGGCCACCCTGCCCCGGCAGGATCGGCGCGTGGCGTTCATCCGCGACTCGCTGGTGGAGCTGGACACCGGCTTGCGAGACTTGGCGCGGCAGGTGGGCGCCCCTTCGCCCTCCCTCGCGGGGCTGATCGTGCGACAGGGCAGCGCCCGTGTGGAAATCCCGAAACTGGCCGCCGAGCTGGGCGTGCAGGCCGTCTACGCCAACCACGACGACGATCCCGACGCCCTGGCTCGCGACGCCCAGGTGCGCGGCAAGCTCAGCGACATCGGCGCGGCGCTCTACACCCTCAAGGACCACGTTGTCTTCGAACGCAACGAGGTGCTGACCGGCAACAGCACGCCATATGGCGTCTTCACGCCCTACAAGAACGCCTGGCTCAAGAAGATCGAGCCCTTCTACGTCAAGCCCTACCCGGTCGAGAAGTACGCGGCGCACCTGGCGCCCATCCCGCCGGCCGTCTGTCCAAGCGAGCAGGACCACGTGCCCACGCTGGGCGACATCGGCTTCGAGCCCGTGGAAGACCTCAAGGTGCCCGCTGGCATGAGTGGCGCGCGCGCCCTGCTGGACGACTTCCTGGGCCGCATCGACCGCTACGACGAACTGCGCGACTACCCCGGCGTCAAAGGCCCGAGTTACCTCTCGACCCACCTGCGCTTTGGCACGGTGTCCATCCGCGAGCTGGCCGACCTGGCCTGGCAGCGCAGCCAGCGCGGCTCGGCTGGCGCGCAGGTGTGGCTGTCGGAGCTGATCTGGCGCGATTTCTATCACCAGATCCTGCACCACCACCCGCACGTGGTCGGCCATGCCTACCGGCGCGAGTACGACAAGATCAAGTGGGCCAAGGGCAAGCAGGCCGACGCCCATTTCGCGGCCTGGTGCGAAGGCCGCACCGGCTACCCCCTGGTGGACGCGGCCATGCGCCAGCTCAACCAGACCGGCTACATGCACAACCGGCTGCGCATGGTCACCGCCAGCTTCCTGATCAAGGACCTTGGCATCGACTGGCGGCGCGGCGAAGCCTATTTCGCCGAGAAGCTGCTGGACTTTGACCTGGCCGCCAACAACGGCGGCTGGCAGTGGGCGGCTTCATCGGGCTGCGATGCGCAACCCTGGTTCCGCATCTTCAACCCCATCAGCCAGAGCGAGAAATTCGACCCGCAGGGCAAGTTCATCCGCCGCTACGTGCCCGAGCTGGCCAAGCTGCCCGACAACGCCCTGCACGCGCCCTGGCTGGCTCGCCCTGCCGACCTGGCCGCTGCCGAAGACGTGGTGATCGGGCGCGACTACCCTCAGCCCATCGTGCAGCACGATGAGGCCCGCCTGCTGACGCTGGATCGTTACGCCGTGGTCAAAGCCGAGGCCCCAGCCAAGCCGGCACGCAAGCCCTGAGCGCTCAGAACAGTTCGACGTCGCCGATGTGCGCCTCGGGCGAGGCCAGCACGCCAGCGCGAACCAGTCCCTCGTGGCTGAGCACCTGGTTGCGTCCCTGGTGCTTGGCACGGTAGACGGCCTGGTCGGCCCTCGCGAAGGCCACGTTGGGGGTGTCCTGGTGGCGCACCTCGGTGAAGCCCACGCTGACGGTGACGTTCTGCACCTGCGGAAACGGGTACTGCGCCACGTTGAGGCGAAAGCGCTCGAAGGCCCCCAAGGCGTCCTCTTCGCTGCCGCCGCGCAGCAAGATGACGAACTCTTCACCGCCAAAGCGATAGAGCCGGTCGTGGTGGCGGAAGGTCTGGCGCATGATGCGCGCGACCAGCACCAGCACCTCGTCACCGATGAGGTGCCCGAAGCCGTCGTTGACGCGTTTGAAGTGGTCGATGTCCACAACGCCCAGCCAATAGCCAGACGAGTCACTGTGACGACGCTCGCCCTCGGCGTGATCGGCGCCACGCTCGGTCACCGGCATCGAGGCCTTCAGGAAGGTCGCGTCAAAAGTCTGCCGGTTCAGCAGCGCTGTCAGCGCGTCACGCTGACTGGACTCCAGCAAGTTCTGGAAGTTGCCAAACACCTTCAGAACCGTCTGGATCGTGCGCTGTGCTCGCACGGACAAGGGCTCGTCCGAATGGACCTCCAGCACACCGGGCAAGCCCACCTCGACAGGCAGGGGCATGACCATCAGGTGCCCGGGCTGCCCTGAGTCGGGGCCGCTCTGCTCGGAAAGGCGAGAGGCCAGGGCCTTGGCGCGCAAGGGGTGGTCGGCCTCCAGCGGCAAGGTGTGCAGGTCGACCCAGGACGGGTCGGAGACCGCGATCTGGCCCTTGCGAGCCAGGCCACAGCACAACCAGCGCCGTACCTCGTCCTCGCGGCCAATGAGGCGGTGCACCCCCACGCTGACCGAGCCCAGCAAATCCAGCACGCCCTGGGCCAGGGTGACGTCCAACAACTCCCTGTCCCGCTGGGCGGTCAGCGCAGCGAGGTGGGAGATGGCGTCATCCATGGCCGGGGCTGGCGCAGGGATGTCTGAAGGGTGATGAGGCAAAGGTGGCAATTACAGCTTGAACCCGAAAAGGGCGATCGTCACGAGATGGCGATGTCGGTCGCGGCGGCATGACGGGCCACCAACGCCAGCAATTCTTCTTCGCGGTACGGTTTGCCGAGGTAGTGGTTCACCCCTAACTCGGCCGCGTAGTCACGGTGTTTTTGCGCAATCCGTGAGGTGATCATGATGACGGGCAGGCCGGCGAGCTTCTGGTCAGCGCGGATGTTGCGCACCAGGTCAAAGCCGTCCATGCGGGGCATTTCGATGTCCGACAGTACCACCGCCGGGCGCTCCTGAGCCAAGGATTCAAGGGCCTCCAGCCCGTCTTTTGCCAGGTTGACGCGGTAGCCCTCGCGCGCCAGCAGGCGCTGCGTGACCCGGCGAACGGTCAGCGAATCGTCGACCACGAGCACCAGTGGCACGTCGGGTTCGGCCGACTGTGCCTCGGCCACGAGCAGGGGCTTGGCGTGCGGCTGCAGCCAGCCACCGGCCGCATCGCCCGCCGCGGCCAGGGCCTTACCCGTCACCTCGCGGGCCTGATCGCCATAGACCGTGGCCAGCGCGACCGGGTTGTAGATGAGCGAAACAGCGCCAGACGCCAGCAGCGTCATGCCGGCCAGACCAGGCAGGCGCGAGAGCTGCGTGCCCAGGTTCTTGACCACCACTTCCTGGTTGCCCAGCACTTCGTCCACGTGGATGGCGATGCGTTGCTGGGCCGAGCGCACGATGACCACCGGCAGGCTGCGGCCACCCTCCACGCCCATGGGGCTGAAATCGAGCAGCGCACCCAACCAGTAGAACGGCAAGGTCTGATCGCCGAAGGGGATGGAGCCTTCGCGGTAGGCCTGCTCGACTTCGGCCGGTCGCGAGCGGCGCACCATCTCGATGAGGTGCGTCGGCACGGCCACGTTCATCTGCCCACAACGCAACATCACCACACGGGTGACCGCAGTGGTCAGCGGCAGGATCAGCGTGAAGCGGGTACCCTGTCCGGCCTCGGTGTGGGTTTCGACGCGACCGCCCATGGCGTTGACCTCGGCGCGCACAACGTCCATGCCCACGCCTCGGCCCGCCAGTTCGGTGACCTGGTCGGCGGTGGAGAAGCCGGGGGTGAAGATCAGGTGGGCCAGCTCGTCATCGCTGAGCTGTGCGTCAGGCTGGATGAGGCCCAGGGACAAGGCGCGCTCGCGGATGCGATCCAGGCGCAGGCCTGCACCGTCGTCGCTGAAAGCGATGTTGACTTCGTTGCCCTCTTGCGAAAGCGTCACGGTGATGGTGCCGGTGGCGTCCTTGCCCGATGCCGCCCGGCTTTCAGGCGACTCGATGCCGTGGGTCACGCAGTTGCGCAGCAGGTGCTCGAAGGCACCGGTCATGCGCTCGAGCACGCCGCGGTCGACTTCGGTGCTGCCGCCCACGATGTCCAGGCGCACCTGCTTGGCCGTTTCCTTGGCGGCCTGACGCACCACGCGGTAGAGACGATCGGACAGACCTTCGAACTCCACCATGCGCGTGCGCAGCAGGTCGTCCTGCAGGTCACGCGTCAGGCGAGCCTGAGCAGCCAGCTGGTCTTCGGTGGTTTCCATGCTGCGCTGCAGGGTGCGCTGCACGGTGGCCACGTCGTTGACCGACTCGGCCATCATCCGCGTGAGTTCCTGGAACCGGGTGTAGCGGTCGAATTCGAGCGGGTCGAATTGCTGGGACGCGGCGCGAGCCTGCTCCATGCGGGTGGCCACCTGGGTTTCGGCCTGCAGCTCGATGTCGCGCAGTTGCTGGCGCAGGCGGTCAAGGTTTTCCGTCAGGTCGGACAGCGAGCCCTTGATCTGCCCCACCTGGCCTTGCAGTCGGGTGCGGGTGATGGCGACCTCGCCGGCGTGGTTGACCAGGCGGTCGAGCAGTTGAGGACGCACGCGCACGGCGGCATGGGTCGGGCCTTGCGTGTTCTCACGCACGGCAGGCCGCATGGCGGTGAGGCGATCGAGGGGCAGCGAGGCCCAGTCGATGGGCACCAGCGCTTCGGCTGCGGTGTTGGGTGCAGCCAAAGTCGGCTGGTCTGCGTCGACGACGGGGGCCGACCAGCTCGGCGACAGGCTGGCCGGTTCCGCCAACTGAGCGCCCACGTCGGCAGGGCCATCGGGGTCGATGTCGACGCTCGCCAACTCGGGCTCGGACGGCGGCACGGGCGCCATCGGCGGCGAGGCCTCGGTCAGCGGGCTGGCCAGGGAGTGCGCCAGCACATCGGCCTGCTGGGTCGCATCGCGCTGACGCAGGGCCTCGAAGTCGTCCACCAGGCGGTCCACACGGCCTTCCAGCGGGGCCACGGCATCGGCGCTGGGGCTGCCAGCACTGAGCAAGCGCTCGATGGCGGACTCGAGTCGGTGGGCCAGCTCGCCCAGGCGCATCGCCCCGGCCAGGCGGGCACCGCCCTTGAAGGTGTGCAGCGTGCGCATGCAGGCGGAGGCCGCCTCGGTGTCTTCAGGCCGGCTCAGCCAATGGCGAACTTCGTTGGCGAGCTGAGGCAACAGTTCCTGAGCTTCTTCTTCGAAGATGGGGAACAGGTCGGCGTCCACCTGGTCCAGCTGATCGATGTCGTCCTCGCCGTCCCAGGGCAGGTTCAGCTCGGCCAAGGGCGTCAGCGCGGCAGAGGCGGGCGTGGGCTGAACGGTCTCGGCATGGATGGGCTCGTGCTCATCGGGACCCTCGGACGCATCCGGCTCGGCACGCACCAGGCGCAGGTGCGACCGCTCGGAGGCTTCGTACAGCGCACCAGGACCGGTCGCCTGCGGGTCGTCGTTCGATGGCTGCAGGCTGCGCGCTTCGATCAGGCGCGAGGCCTCGTGGTCGTAGTCGTCCAGGCGACTCAGCAGGTCGGGCGACGCAGGGCGCAAGAAGCCAGCGGCAAACTGATGGAGCAGTTGGCGGATCTCTTCGGCGGCTTCGTTGAAGAGGCTCGCATCGCTCTCGCGAACACGGCCCAGGGTCTGGGCGCGGCTGAGGCCATGCTCGAGCAGGCGCGCGAGCCTGGACAGGTCGGTGTAACCCACGGTCGCGGAATTGCCGGCCAGAGAATGCGCCAGCGCCACCATGTCGTCGCCCACCGGGCGCACCGCGCCCTCCAGCGCCCATTCGCTCAAGGCATGGCCGAGGCGGCGAGACTGCTCATCGGCCTCGTTGAGGTAGATGTTGAACAGCGGGATGGGGATGCGCAGGTCGCCGATGACCTTGACGGGCTCGTCGCTGCCTTCTGTGTCGGACTCGGGCTCCGGCGCGGGTTCGAGTTCACCTGAGGGCGAATCACCCAAGGACAGATCCAGCGAGAAGTCGACTTCGGTGACGACCGGGGCTGTGTCACCCAAGGAGCCTGCCTGGGTCGGCGCGCCATCGTCCGGCGAGCGGATTTCGACGGGCTCGATGACCTCCAGGTTGGACAGGTCCAGGGGCTCTTCGTCTTGCAGGACGACGGCTTGCGCGATCGACGTGGCTTCGGCCGGGCTGGGCTGTTGGCCCAGTGCGTCGGGCAAGTCAAGGTCGGACAGGCCGGCCTCGACCGCTGCCACCAGCGCTGCCTCGCTGGCAGGCACCGGCTCGGCAAGCAACTCGGGCAAGTCCAGGGAGATGACTTCTTCGACCGACACCAGGTCGGCACCCTGTTCGATCAGGGGCAGGGGCTCGGTGAGGTCAACGAGTGCCGACTCCGACGTGGTGGGCAGGACGTCCAGGGCTGCATCGGGCGACGCCGACACTTGCGGCGCAGCAGCCAGCGAGTGACGCTCGCCACGCAGGCGCATGGCATCGGCCACGGCCACAACAGGCGCGCTCGACCAGGCCGCGTCGCGGCGCTCGGCGATGGCCTCGGTCCATTGGGCGAGGTGATCGAGCACCTCGTGGCTCAGGCCCAGCAGGTCGGCGCTGGCCGGGGCCTGGGACGCCAGCCAGGTGTTGTAGAGCTGTTCGCAGGCCCAGCCGGCTTCGCCGTACTCCTTGAGGCCAACCATTCGCGAGCTGCCCTTGAGGGTGTGGAAGGCGCGACGCACCGAGGTCAGGGCCTGCACGTCGTCCGGTTGCTCGCTCAGGCTTTGCAGGCCTTCACGGGCCTGGTCGATGACTTCGCGCGCTTCCTCCAGGAAGATCTCGCGCATCTCGTCGTCTTCTTCCAGGCCGGTGGCCAGGGCCTCGACCACCGGGGTCGGGGCCAGGGGCGCTTGCGGCGGGAAGGCCGGGGCTTCAGGCTCGGGCTCCGGTTCTGGCTGGGTCAGGTCGGCCAGCACCTGGGAGACCTGCTCGCGCGCAGCGGCGGTCGATGCGGCGTCATCGGTCTGCAGAGCCTGATCCAGCGCGGCCTGGGCCGCAGCCAGGGTGCCAGCCAGCTCGGACTGTTCCTGCACGTGCGGGGTCTCGGCAAGCTTTTGCAACTGCTCGGACACCAGGTCCAGGCTCGCATCGCCCTGCCCGGCTTGCTCCAGCGCTTGCACGACCTCTTCGGCCACGGCCTGGGCTTCCTGCTTTTCGACTTGCTGCACGTGGTGCGCAGCGGCCTCGACCGGGTCATCCGGCGTGCTCAGGACTTTTTTTTCGCGGCCCATCAGCGGGGACAGCACCCCGCTGGCTTCGTCGTAGGTGAACAGGGACTTCGCCAGGGATGGCTGCACGCCCATCATGTCGATGAGGAAACCCAGGGCACCCAGGTTGCTGGCCAGGCGGTCAAAGACCCCCGATTCGGCCGCCTCTTGCAGGTCACTCGATGGCAGCAGCAGCTGGTCGACGTCGTCGCGCATGCGCACGCTCGCGTGGGCGGCCAGGTCCAGCCCCAGCACGGCCAGCACGCCGCGGATGGACTGCAGCTGGTTCGGAACGTTCACCAGGGGCGCACGGTTCTGGGGGTCGCGGAAGAACTGGTCGATCTGCTTTTCGCACTCCGACAGGGTGGTGCGCAATTCCTGCACCACGCTGCCGATGGTCTGGCGGTCGGAGACACGGCGGTAGAGGTCCTCCATCCAGCCTTCCAGCGGCGGAGCGGTCTGGCCCTCGCTGACCAGGCGGATGCGATCGGCCAGGCGCTGCATGCGCTCGTGCTGTTCGCTGGACTCGAATTCGCCGTCTTCCAGGCAAGCCTCGACGTACAGCACGCTGGTGGCGACCTCCATGGCCAAGCCGGCCTCGGGGCCCTGAGACGACTGCACGGTGCGCTGCACGGCATCGGACAAAGCCGTGGCCAGCACCTCCCCATCGGGGAACAGCTTGCGCAAGGAGTCACCGACCAGGCTGAACTGCTCGTTCAGGCCGCCAAGGCGCAGGGCCTCGCCAGCGGCCACGGCCGACCAGCCTTCCTTGGCGCTGGCCACGCGCTTGAGCGCCTGGGCGATGGTGGCCGGATCGTGCCGCCCCAGCGAAGACGCCGCCAGGCTGACCGGCCGATGACGCTCCAGGCCGAAGGTGCGGCGCACGCGGGTGAGCACGGAGCGCTCGGCAGCTGGCGTTTCCTGGGCCTGGGCGCAGAAGAACAGCAGCTCGTTGGCCAGGCGATCAGACGGCACACCATTGCCGCGCACCAGCACGCGCAACTGGCTGAGCAGCGACGACAGCACGCGCTTGGCGTGCACGTCGAGCGCGATGTGGCGGTCGGCCAGGCCCTCGAGGAAGCCGCTGGCCAGCATCCAGGTGGCCGCCTCGCGGTGGGCGCGGCGCTGTTCGGCGTCGCGCGCCAGGGCGGCGCAAACCTGAGCCAAGTCACGAGCGTCTTGTGGCTGCTGGCGCTTCATCAGGCCCAGCAAGCCACGCTCGAAGGCATCGACCGTGCCCGCATCGGGCTTGCGGGGCTCGACGTCATCGGGCGCTTCCAGGCGGGACTCCAGCGACAGCGAAGGCCAGTCCTGCGACCAGAGGTCGGAAGGACGCGGCAAGCCGCCACCCACGCGAGACACCAGCGCCTCGTACTGCGGGAACAGCTCGACGGCCGAGACCTGCTTGCCACCGATGCGGCGGCCCATGTAGTCGAGCAGAGCAAACGAGGCACGCTCGATGTCGCGCACGGCATCGGCCGACAGCGAGGCCGGACGGCCCACGAACTTCTGCACCAGCGCTTCGCTGGCGCGCAGCAAGGCCGCGCCGGCAGGCAAGCCAGCTAGTTCGAGCGCGCCCACACCTTGGTGGATCTGCTGGCGAGCGGTGCGCAACACGGACGGATCGAGCGCATCGACGTCCGACTGCGAGGCCGAGGCCTGGTCCTTGAGCGCACGGTTGAGCGCCTTGTGTGCGGCGTCCAGCGACTTGCGCAACTCGTCCTGCACCCATGCCAGGGCGCTGAGGTCGTCTGCGGGCAGGGCGGCGTCGGTTTGCAGGCTGTCCATGGGATCCCGGGTGTTTGCTTGTCTTGACGTTCGTGGTGCTGCGAAGCCGATCAGGAAGCGATCTTGAATCGGGCCACCTGCTGCTGAAGTTCTTCAGCGGTCTTGGCCAGTTCACGAACCAGCTGCGAGGTCGAGCGCGTGCCCTCACCCGTCTGCTCGGTCACGGCGAAAATGTGCTGGATGTTGGCGACCACCACGTTGGCGTTGTCGGCTTCGCGCAGGGCCTGCGACGAAATCTGCTCGATCAGCTCGGCGAGGCGGCGCGACACGCGGTCGATGTCACCCAGGGCAGATCCGGCGGCGTCAGACAGGCGAGCCCCTTCGACCACACCCTGCGTGGAGCGCTCCATGGCGGCCACGGCGTCTTGCGTGTCGGTCTGAATGGTGCGCACCAGCGCGGCAATTTCGCGGGTCGCGTCGGCAGAGCGTTCAGCCAGGCGCTGCACTTCTTCGGCCACCACCGAGAAGCCGCGACCGGCTTCACCGGCTGACGCGGCCTGGATGGCGGCGTTCAAAGCCAGCACGTTCGTCTGCTCCGTGATGTCCGAGATCAGCTCGGTGATTTCGCCGATTTCCTGAGACGACTCGCCCAGTCGCTTGATGCGCTTGGAGGTTTCCTGGATCTGCTCGCGGATGGTGTTCATGCCGCCGATGGCGTTCTGCACGGCGGCCAGACCGGAGTCGGCGGCGGCCAGCGATTGGCGCGCCACCTCGGCGGAGTGCTGGGCCTGGGCGGACACCTCGTTGATTCGGCCTGCCATCTGCAGCACCGATTCACCGGTTTCACGGATCTCGCGCAGTTGTTCGTCTGACGCGGCCAGCAGCTCGGTCGAGGTGCTTTCCACCTCGTTCGTCGTTTCCGACACCCGCAGCACAGCGCCTTGCACCTGAGACACCAGCGTGCGCAGCTCTTCAACAGTGAAGTTCACCGAGTCGGCGATGGCGCCGGTGATGTCTTCCGTCACGGTGGCTTGTTGCGTCAGGTCGCCTTCAGCGACGAGCTGCAGTTCGTTCATCAGACGCAGAATGGCGGCCTGGTTGGCGTCGTTGACGCGCTTGGCTTCGCGCTCCTGGCGCTCGGCCTCCTGGCGCTGGGCTTCGGCGATCAAAGCGCGTTGACGTTGGTCGGTCAGGAAGACGCGCAGCAGGCCGTAGGAAGCCGTGGCAGTCAACAGCAGGAAGACCAGGATCAGGGCCACGTTCAGGCCACCGATGCCGGCGCCTTCGGACAACTTGGCCTGCACTTCTTCAAGGCCTTTGCGCAGCGGCTCGGAGTCGTCGATCACGGCCACTTGCGCATCGCGCGCGGCCACCAGGCCTTGGAGCGAACCCAGGATGAAGGTCGACTGCGTGCGCGTGCGCTCGAAGATCTTGAGCAGGGCGTCGAGCATCTCGCGCATTTCCGGGTCACGCGTGGCGACCAGGCGCAGGTCCTGGTTGCCGCTGAGCAGGCCCTCGGCGGTTTCCTTGAAGGCGTTCAAGTCCTTGCCGAGCAGGAACACGGCCTCGGTCGACACGCCTTCCACCGTCAGGAATTCGTTGGCCGACTTGCCGATGCGCTGCGTCAGCATCACCAGCTGGTTCAGGGCCGAGGCTTCAGCCGGGGAGACGCCACCCTTCTCGATGCGGGCGTTGGCGATGCCTTCGGCCAGGTCGAGCAACTCGGACGACTGGCTGTTGACCTCGCGCAGGGCCGCGCTCACCTGGGTCAGCGTCTGCTTCTGGCTCAACACGAAGTTGGCGTTTTTCTCGGCGCGATCGACCAGCGGCAGCATGGGCGTGAGCGCATCGCGCGCGGCGCCCGAGACCTCGGAGAGCTTGAGTGCGCTGTCGCCCTGGGCCAGGCCGCGCACGTTGGTGGCGAGCACCTTGGCCGAGTCCGCCACTTCCGGGAAGGCCTGCGCGCGGCCGATCAGGGCCTGCGACACCGACTTGGCCAGGCGCTGCGACTGCATCAGGGCCTGACCGGTGGCACCGGTCTGGGCGGCGCGTCGGTCGGCTGCGTTCACAGAGAGGAAGGCGGCGAGCATCAAGCCCAACACGCCCACGGCCAGCGCACCACCGAGGACGCGTTGCTGGCGGTCCAGGCGCAGGTGGCCGATCAGGGGCAGGCCCGTCTGCGACTCGCTGCCGGGCGCCGGGGTTGACAGGGCCTCCGCGTTCAGCCGGGTCTCGTTGTAGTCATCGGGGAACTGCGAAGGCGCGGCCTCAGAAATGATGGAGTCCGAAGTCGTGGTGTTGCCGCCAGGCTGGATGGTCGAAGGCGATGACTGCGTGTCCACCTGCTGGGAGCCATCGGCCGTGACCATGCCCTCCGTGCTCAAGGCTTCCGGCTGGACTTCCTCGCGATCCTGCGTCTTGCCCAGCTCCTTGATGCGGCTCAGGAAACTCATGTGCTTGCTCCAGTGACTTCTGTGATTTGCTGTGTTCTTGTTTCGCGCGTCCACGCCCTTCAGGCGTCGATGCGGGCGAAGGCCTCGTCCGAGGCCAGGGCCGTGAGGTCGAGTTCATGCCAGGTGCGCCCCTGGGCATCGATCATTTGCTGACCGATGAAGTGCGGCCGCCTCGCGTCCTCGACTTGAGGAACGGGCTGAAGGTTGGACGGGTTGCGCAGGCCCAGCAGGCGATCGATCAGCAGCGCGACGTTGACCTGCAGGCGGGCATTGAAGGCCACCAGCCGGCCAGCGTCACGCGGGGCGGCGCCTTCGGTCACGGGGCGCGGCGCGCGCTTGGCCATGCCCAGAAAGCTGGCCAGGTCGACCACGCCGTTGAGTTGGCCGCGCAGGTTGGCCACCCCCAGGAACCACTCGGCGCTGTGCGGCACCGGGTGAATGGTGGCGAGCGGAAAGATTTCACCGGACTGGTCCAGCGGCAACAAAAAACCGTGCCCGGCGATCTCGACGGCCAACCAGCTGCGCGTGGGCGCCTGCTCGCGCACCGTCTGCAGGCGCTCGGCCAGCCGTTGCTGCAATTCCCTGAGGGCTTCCTTGTTGGCCATCGAAGGTGCTCCGGATCAGCCGAAGGCCTTGATTTTGGCCAGCAGCTCGTCCGGGTTGACCGGCTTGACCACGTAGTCGCGAGCGCCCTGGCGCATGCCCCAGACGCGATCGGTCTCCTGGTTCTTGCTGGTGCAGATGATGACTGGCACGTTGGCGAAGTCCGGATCGCGGGTGATGGCGCGTGTCAACTGAAAGCCGTTCTGGCCGGGCATGACCACGTCCATGAGGATCAGGTCGGGCTTTTCTTCCTGCAGGCGCTTGAGCGCTTCTTCGCCATTCTCGGCGGTGCGCACCTTGTAGCCCTTCTTGGTCAGCAATTCCGACAGAACGTGAAGTTCGGTCTTGGAATCGTCAACGAGCAGGATTTTCTGGATGGACATGGCTAACCTCTTGTCGTTCGCCACTGCGCCCTCCCGTGACATGGCGCGTGGCGTGGATCTTCACATTCTGGGGACTTCGGGAGGTCGCACAGCCCGCTCGGCGCGGCCGCACCCCCCCTGGGGGCGTTCTATCGGTGTTCAGCGGTGTATTGAGCGACAGCCTGCAACAACTGGTCCTTCGTGAACGGTTTGGTCAGGTAGTCCTGCGAACCCACCATTCGGCCACGTGCCTTGTCGAACAGCCCGTCCTTGGACGACAGCATGATCACGGGCGTGTTGGCGAAACGCGGGTTGCGCTTGATGATGGCGCAGGTCTGATAACCGTCCAGCCTGGGCATCAGGATGTCGCAGAAGATGATGTCGGGGGCGTGGTCGTTGACCTTGGACAAGGCGTCGAAGCCATCTTCGGCCAGCACGACCTCGTAGCCGCCCTGCTTGAGGAAAATCTCGGCGCTGCGGCGGATGGTGTTGCTGTCATCGATGACAAGCACCTTCCGGGGCGCGGGGGCGTCGGGGTTCACGGATTCAGACACTGCAAACACTCCTCCATCTGGCCGACATGCCCTGAGGGCCATCGGGCAGCGTTTTCATGGTCGAGGGGCTCAGAGAGGCACCATCTCGAAATCGTCCTTGCGGGCGCCACATTCGGGACAGACCCAGTTCATGGGAACGTCCTGCCAGCGGGTGCCGGGGGGGATGCCCTCCTCTGGCAGGCCCGCAGCCTCGTCGTAGATCCAGCCGCAGATCAGGCACATCCAGGTACGAAACTCGCTCACGTTGGTTCAGACCAGCTTGAATACAATCAGGCCATTGTAGCCACGCCTTTTTTGTGTAAACCGCAGGGTTTGCCGGCAATGGCTCACGCTTCTTACACTGTTTACCCACCTGATGAACGCACTCCAGACCGGCCCGGACGAAGCCCAGCCCCCCACCGACCAGGACGGGGGTGCGCCAGCCTGCGTCATGAGCTTCAATGCCAACGACCCCAGCGGGGCCTCGGGCATCGGTGCGGACATCGCCACCGTGGCCGCCATGGGCGCCCACGCGCTGCCCGTGGTCACGAGCTTGCTGATCCGAGACACCGCCGAGGTGTTCGAGTCGGTCGAAATCGACCCGGAAGCCGTCATGGAGCAGGCCCGCTCTATCCTGGAAGACGTGACCGTCGCCTCCTGGAAGGTGGGCTTCCTGGGCAGCGCAGAGAACATCAGCGTGGTCGCCGAGATCCTGTCGGATTACCCCGACACCCCCTTGGTGGCGCACCTGTCCAACCTGTCGTGGATGGACGACGACGCCCAGATGGCCTACCTGGACGCTTACCGCGAGCTGATCCTGCCGGCCACGCACGTGCTGGTTGGCGCCCACCAGACCCTGACCGACTTCCTGCTGCCCGAGTGGGAATCCGAGCGCATGCCCTCGGCGCGCGAGCTGGCCGTGGCCGCTTCCGAGCTGGGCGCCAGCTACGTGCTGGTGACCGGCGTGCAACTGCCCGACCAGTTCATCGACAACGTGCTGGCCTCGCCGCAAGGCGCGCTGGCGGGCGAGCGCTTCGAGCGCTTCGAGGCCGGTTTCGTGGGCGCGGGTGACACCCTGTCGGCGGCGCTGGCAGCCATCCTCTCCAGCGGCACCGAGCTCGATGTCGCCGTGTCCGAGGCCCTGAGCTTTTTGGACCAGGCGCTGGACGCGGGCTTTCGCCCCGGCATGGGCAACGTCGTGCCCGACCGCTTCTTCTGGGCCCTGCCCCCGGGCGATGCCTCGGTGGATGGCGAGCCGCTGCCCGAGGGCAGCGAGCCGGGCCAGCCCACGCTCGACGACACCCCGCCGCCCTCTTCCCGCAACGTCCACTGACGTCCACCGACATGTCCCGCAACGCCCAGCTGTTCGAGCGCGCCCAGCGCGTCATCCCGGGCGGCGTGAACTCGCCCGTGCGTGCCTTCAAGGCCGTGGGCGGCACGCCCCGCTTCATCCAACGCGCCCAGGGCGCCTACACCTGGGACGCCGACGGCACCCGTTTCATCGACTACATCGGCTCCTGGGGCCCGATGATCCTGGGCCACGGTCACCCCGAGGTGCTCGAGGCGGTGCAAAAAGCAGCGCTGGAGGGTTTCTCCTTTGGCGCCCCCACCGAGCGCGAGATCGAGCTCGCAGAAGAAATCCTGAAACTGGTACCCAGCGCGGAGCAAGTGCGCCTGGTCAGCTCGGGCACCGAGGCCGGCATGAGCGCCATCCGCCTGGCGCGCGGCCACACCGGCCGCAACAAGATCATCAAGTTCGAGGGCTGCTACCACGGTCATGCTGACGCGCTGCTGGTCAAGGCCGGCTCGGGCCTGGCCACCTTCGGCCACCCGACCAGCGCCGGCGTGCCGGCCGAGGTGGTGCAGCACACCCTGGTGCTGACCTACAACGACATCGAGCAGATCGAGCAGGCCTTTGCCACCCAGGGCGATGACATCGCCTGCGTGATGATCGAGCCCATCGCCGGCAACATGAACTTCGTGCGCGCCAGCGTGCCCTTCATCCAGCGCGTCAGCGAGCTGTGCAAGCAGCACGGTGCCCTGTTCGTGTTCGACGAGGTGATGAGCGGGTTCCGTGTTGGGCTGGGCAGCGCCCAGGGCCTGTACGCGCAGCTGATCCCGGGTTTCCAGCCTGACATGAGCGTGTTCGGCAAGGTGATTGGCGGGGGCATGCCGCTGGCGGCTTTTGCCTCGAGCCGCGAGGTCATGTCCAAGCTGGCGCCGCTGGGCCCGGTCTACCAGGCCGGCACCCTCTCGGGCAACCCGGTGGCCACCGCCTGTGGCCTGGCCACGCTCAAGCTCATCCAGCAGCCAGGCTTTTTCGAACAGCTGTCGGCTCGCACACGCCAGCTGATGGGCGGCTTCGTGAAGGTGGCAACCGATGCCGGCGTGCCCCTGACCGCCGACAGCGAAGGCGGCATGTTCGGCTTCTTCTTTGCCCCCGAGCTGCCCCAGAACTACCAGGAAGTCATGGCGCGGGGCACCGACACCTTCAACCGCTTCTTCCACCTGATGCTGGACCAGGGCGTGTACCTCGCGCCGGCCATGTACGAAGCCGGCTTCGTCAGCGCCGCCCACACCGACCAGGACATCGCCGACACGGTCGCGGCCGCGGCCAACGCCTTCCGCCGGCTCTGAGGCCCCTTTTTCAAGCGACCCCATGCACATCCACATCCTCGGTATCTGCGGCACCTTCATGGGTGGCGTGGCCGCACTGGCCCGTGAGGCCGGCCACCGCGTGACCGGTTGCGACGCCGGCGTCTACCCGCCGATGTCCGACCAGCTGCGCGCCCTCGGCATCGACCTGATCGAAGGCTACGGCGTCGATCAGCTTGAACTCAAGCCCGACCTGTTCGTGGTTGGCAATGTGGTCAGCCGGGGCAACCCGCTGATGGAAGCCATCCTCGACGCGGGCCTGCCCTACACGAGCGGCCCGCAGTGGCTGAGCGAACACGTGCTGCAAGGCAGGCATGTGCTGGCCGTGGCCGGCACGCACGGCAAGACGACGACCACCTCGATGCTGACCTGGATCCTGGAGGCCTGCGGCCTGCAGCCCGGCTTCCTGGTGGGCGGCGTGCCGCAGAACTTCGGCGTTTCGGCCCGACTGGGCCGCAACGATGAGGCCTCGCGCCCCGTCGGCGGCCACCCCTTTGTCATCGAGGCCGACGAGTACGACACGGCCTTCTTCGACAAGCGCAGCAAGTTCGTGCACTACCACCCGCGCACCGCCGTGCTCAACAACCTCGAGTTCGACCACGCCGACATCTTTGCCGACCTGGCCGCCATCGAGACGCAGTTCCACCACCTGGTGCGCACCGTGCCGGCCTCGGGCCGCCTGGTGGTCAATGCCCGCGAAGAGGCCCTCGAGCGCGTGCTGACCCGCGGCTGCTGGAGCGACGCCGCACGCTTCGGCGTGCGCGGTGACACGCCAGGCTTTCGCGCCCGTGGCGAGCCCCATTCGTTCGACGTGCTCAAGGCCGGTGTGTTGGTCGGGCGCGTTGAATGGAGCCTGCTGGGCGAGCACAACCAGATGAACGCGCTGGCCGCCATCGCCGCCGCCGAAAACGTGGGCGTGCCGCCTCAGCAGGCCTGCGAGGCGCTTGGCCGGTTCGAGAACGTCAAGCGGCGCATGGAGGTCAAGGGCGAGGTGGGCGGCATCACCGTCTACGACGACTTCGCCCACCACCCCACCGCGATCCGCACCACGGTCGATGGTCTGCGCCGCAAGGTCGGGCCCGACGCGCGCATCATCGCGGTGTTCGAGCCGCGCTCCAACACCATGAAGCTGGGCACGATGAAAGCCCTGCTGCCCTGGTCTCTGGAAGACGCCGACCTGGCGATCTGTCACTCAGGCGGACTGGGTTGGGATGCAGGCGAAGCACTGGCCGAGATGGGCGAGCGCGCCTTGGTGGCCGACACCATCGACGCCGTGGTGGCCAAGGTGGTGAAGGTCGCGCGGCCGGGTGATCACATCCTGTGCATGAGCAACGGCGGCTTTGGCGGCATCCACGCCAAGCTTTTGTCGGCGCTGAGCTGAACCGAGGGCACCTCGGCGCCTGCCAGGCGTCGGGACGACCTCAGTCGGGTACCGACTCGGATTCGGGTGCCGTGGCCGACTCGGCGATGAGTTGGTCCAAGGGGATACGGGCGCCCGGGCGAAGCCCGAGTCGGGCCTGCGGCTCGAACGCATCGACCCGGTCCGTGATCAGGCCATCCAGACCGCCCGCCCAGAGGGTGTCTGCACGCTCGGCTTCGTTGACCGTGTAGGCCAACGCCTTGAGCCCTGCCTCGTGGATGATCTCGATGCGACGATCGCTCAGGAAGGCCTGGTGCACGACCAGGGCGCAGCAACCCATCTCGACCGCCTGCTCGACGGCCTCCGGGATCCAGCGATCGACCAGCAGGGCACGGGGCAGATCGGGTTGGGCGTCCCTCGCGGCACTCAGGGCCTCGACGCTGAACGAGCTCAGCAGCGGCTTGACCTCGGCCTGAGCCCACCATTGGGCGACCCGGTCGGCCACGGTGCGACCCGTGCGGACCTCATCGCCCGGCGAGGGTTTGATTTCCAGGTTCACCATCAGCCCCAAGGCCTGAAGCCAACGCGCCAGGCTCTCCAGGCGCAGCAAGGGCTCTCCGGCGTGGGACCGGCCATGCCACGACCCCGCATCCAGCCTGGACAAGGCGTCCCAGGTGAGCGCGCCGGCCAAGCCCTGCCCGTTGGTGGTGCGCTCCAACTCGGCATCGTGCAGCAGGAAAGGCTCCCCATCTGCACTCAGTTTGACGTCGCACTCGAACATCCCGAAACCATGATCGGCACCCAGGCGAAAGGCAGCCAGCGTGTTTTCAGGGGCCTGCGAGCCGGCGCCGCGGTGGGCAATCCAGCAAGGGTAAGGCCAAGGATCGAGTGGGGAGGTCGGCGTCGGCATGGGTGTCAGGATAGCGAAACCCCTCAAGCATGAAACGATCCACAGGGGGGTGTGAAGTGCCCTTTTCGCGGGAAGGGGTGGGTGGGGTGCGTTAACATCTCGCCTCAGGCGCGAAAACCACCCCCTCACCGCAGTGCCTGGGCGGCTTGCGTCGCCCCGGCTCCGTGGCGTTTTCATTCAGGAACCCGGCCAAAACTGGCCTTTCGCGCCCGGCGCCCTCATGAACGCACCCACCGAGCTGACCCACATGACCGCCCAGGTCGCCGACGGCCACGCCGACGGCCAACCCCGCCTGCGCGAGATCCCCTACAACTACACCTCTTTCTCGGACCGCGAGATCGTCCAGCGCCTGCTGGGCCAGCGTGCCTGGGAGGTGCTCAGCCTGCTTCGCACCGAACGCCAGACCGGCCGCTCCGCCCGCATGCTCTACGAGGTGCTGGGCGACATCTGGGTGGTGCAGCGCAACCCCTACCTGCAAGACGACCTGCTGAACACGCCCAAGCGCCGTGGCCAGCTGATCGACGCGCTCTATCACCGCCTCAGCGAAGTCAACAAGCGCCGCACCCCCGGCAGCGACGCCGGGCGCGACAAGCTGGTCGGCGAATTGCTCGAAGCCGCCGGCCAGGCCATCGACCGCTTCGCGCGCGCCTTCGAACAGATGGCCGACCTGCGCAAGCGGGCTGCCGAGGCCCTGCGTCGCGTCACCCGCGCCGACAACATCAAGTTCGATGGCCTCAGCCGCGTCGCCCACGTGACGGATGCCACCGACTGGCGCGTCGAGTACCCCTTCGTCGTGCTCACGCCCGACACCGAAGAGGAGATGGCGGGCCTGGTCAAGGGCTGCGTCGAACTCGGCCTGACCATCATCCCGCGTGGGGGCGGAACCGGCTACACCGGCGGCGCTGTGCCCCTGACCTGGAAGAGCGCGGTCATCAACACCGAAAAGCTCGAGCAGATGACCGAGGTCGAGCTGGTCGACCTGCCCGGCGTGCAGCACAAGGTGCCCACCGTCTGGACGGGCGCGGGCGTCGTCACCCAGCGCGTGGCCGATGCGGCCGAGCGCGCCGGTTACGTGTTCGCCGTGGACCCGACCTCGGCCGAGGCCTCGTGCGTGGGCGGCAACGTCGCCATGAACGCGGGTGGCAAGAAGGCCGTGCTGTGGGGCACCGCGCTCGACAACCTCGCCTCGTGGCGCATGGTCACGCCCAACGCCGAGTGGCTGGAGGTGGTCCGCATCAACCACAACCTGGGCAAGATCCACGACGTCGAGGTGGCGAGCTTCGAGCTGCACTACTACGCGGCCGACGGCAAGACCCACCTGCGCACCGAAAAGCTCGACATCCCCGGCCGCATCTTCCGCAAAGAAGGCCTGGGCAAGGACGTCACCGACAAGTTCCTGGCCGGCCTGCCCGGCATCCAGAAGGAAGGCTGCGACGGCCTGATCACCAGCTGCCGCTGGGTGGTGCACCGCATGCCCAAGCACACCCGCACGGTGTGCCTGGAGTTCTTCGGCAACCCGACCCTGTGCGTGCCCTCGATCGTCGAAATCAAGGACTTCATGTTCGCCGAGATGGCGCAACCAGGCGGCGCCATCCTGGCCGGCCTGGAGCACCTCGACGACCGCTACCTCAAGGCCGTGGGCTACGCGACCAAGAGCAAGCGCACGGTGGGCGGCAATGGCCTGCCCAAGATGGTGCTGATCGGCGACATCGTCGGTGACGACGAAGACCGCGTGGCCCGCGCCACCAGCGAGGTCATCCGCCTGGCCAACGGCCGCAACGGCGAAGGCTTCGTGGCCGTGAGCGCCGACGCGCGCAAGAAGTTCTGGGCCGACCGCAAGCGCACCGCCGCCATCGCCAAGCACACCAACGCCTTCAAGGTGAACGAAGACGTGGTGATCCCGCTGCCGCGCATGGGCGAGTACACGCTGGGCATCGAGCGCATCAACATCGAGCTCTCGCTGCGCAACAAGCTGGCCTTGCTGGATGCGTTCGACGCCTTCTTCAAGGGTGGCAACGCGGCGGTGGCAGCTTTCATGGGCAAGGCAGACGACCCGTCGGAGCTGCCCAGCGACGAGCAACTCACCGAGAAGGTGCAGGCGGCGCAAACGCTGCTGGCCCAGACGCGCGCCCGCTGGGGCTTCCTGTACCAGCACCTCGACACCCCGCTGGCCGACGTCAGCGGCGACTTGGTGGCCCTGGGCTACACCCAGCACCA
The DNA here is from genome assembly GCF_001447195.1 of Aquabacterium parvum. Lineage (GTDB taxonomy): Bacteria > Pseudomonadota > Gammaproteobacteria > Burkholderiales > Burkholderiaceae_C > Aquabacterium > Aquabacterium parvum. The sequence goes on from NZ_LFRI01000341.1 coordinate 256,367, forward strand.
GGACGGCACCTATGTGCCAGATGAGGCCACCGCTGGCCAGGGCACCGTCTTCAACCTGCTGCAGACGTGGAGCATCCGCGCCGGCTGGAAGAAGGAGATCCGAGAGCCGCTGGCCAAGGTCTTCAACGGCGCGGCGCTCAGCCCCGTCATCGACGAGCTCAAGCGCATCCACAAGCAGGTGCTGCGCGGTCGCGTGTGGGTGGCCCTGCACATGCACGCCGGCGACGGCAACGTGCACACCAACATCCCGGTCAACTCCGACAACTACGAGATGCTGCAAACGGCGCACGAAGCCGTGGCGCGCATCATGAAGCTGGCGCGTTCGCTCGACGGGGTCATCTCCGGTGAGCACGGCATCGGCATCACCAAGCTCGAGTTCCTGACCGACGAAGAGATCGCCAACTTCACGGCCTACAAGCTGAAAGTGGACCCCGAAGGCCGCTTCAACAAGGGCAAGCTGCTGCGCGGCGCGGCCCTCAAGGCCCTGGGCGATGACGTGCACGCCGCCGACCTGACCGAGGCCTACACGCCCTCGTTCGGCTTGATGGGCCACGAGTCGCTGATCATGCAGCAGTCTGACATCGGCGACATCGCAGCCAGCGTCAAGGACTGCCTGCGCTGCGGCAAGTGCAAACCGGTGTGCGCCACCCACGTGCCGCGCGCTAACCTGCTCTACAGCCCGCGCAACAAGATCCTGGCCACCTCGCTGCTGGTCGAGGCTTTCCTGTACGAAGAGCAGACGCGCCGCGGCGTGTCCATCCAGCACTGGTCCGAGTTCGAGGACGTGGCCGACCACTGCACGGTCTGCCACAAGTGCCTGACGCCCTGCCCGGTCAAGATCGACTTCGGCGACGTGTCGATGAACATGCGCAACCTGCTGACCAAGATGGGCAAGAAGAGCTTCCGCCCCGCTGGTGCAGCCGGCATGGCCATGCTCAACACCAACAACCCGCAGACCATCAAGCTGATCCGCACGGCGCTGGTGGACGTGGCCATGCCGCTGCAGCGCGTGGCCAACGACGTGATGAAGGTGGTGGCCCGCAAGCAGACCGACGCACCGCCGGCCACGGTGGGCAAGGCCCCGCTGAAGCAGGAAATCATCCACTTCATCAACAAGAAGATGCCGGGCGGCCTGCCCAAAAAGACCGCGCGCGCCCTGCTGGACATCGAGGACAAGGACTACGTCCCCATCATCCGCGACCCCAAGCAGACGACGGCCGACACCGAGGCGGTGTTCTACTTCCCAGGTTGCGGCTCGGAGCGCCTGTTCAGCCAGGTGGGCCTGGCCACGCAAGCCATGCTCTGGCATGCGGGCGTGCAGACCGTGCTGCCGCCGGGCTACCTGTGCTGCGGCTACCCCCAGCGCGGCGCCGGCCAGTTCGACAAGGCCGAGAAGATGATCACCGACAACCGGGTGCTGTTCCACCGCGTGGCCAACACGCTGAACTACCTGGACATCAAGACGGTGGTGGTCAGCTGCGGCACCTGCTATGACCAGCTGCAGGGCTACCAGTTCGACAAGATCTTCCCGGGCTGCCGCATCATCGACATCCACGAGTACCTGCTGGAAAAGGGCATCACGCTCAAGGGCAAGGACGCGTTCCTGTACCACGACCCCTGCCACACGCCCATGAAGCTGCAGGACCCGATGAAGACCGTCAAGGCCCTGGTGGGCGACGGCGTCATCAAGTCCGAGCGCTGCTGCGGCGAGGCCGGCACGCTGGCCGTCAGCCGCCCGGACATCTCCACGCAGATCCGCTTCCGCAAGGAAGAAGAGATCCGCAAGGGCGAGGCCGCGCTGCGCAACCAGGGCCTGCTGGGCGAGAAGGACAACGTCAAGATCCTGACCTCCTGCCCCGCGTGCCTGCAAGGCCTGAGCCGCTACGGTGAAGACACGGCCAACGGCCTGCTCGAAGCCGACTACATCGTCGTCGAGATGGCCCGCCAGATCCTGGGCGAGAACTGGATGCGCGAGTACGTCGACCGGGCCAACACCGGCGGCATCGAGCGGGTGCTGGTGTGAGTCCGATGACCGGTTGCGAGCTGTGCGAGCAGGAAGGTGGCATCCCCGTCTTCCGCAACGAAGCCCTGCGCGTGATCCGCGCGGTGGATGCCGACCACCCGGCCTTCTACCGCGTGATCTGGAACGCGCACGTGGCCGAGTGGACCGACCTGCCCCCGGCTGACCGCAGCCGCATCATGCAGGCCGTGGCCAAGGTCGAGACGGTGCTGCGCGAGCACATCAAGCCCACCAAGGTCAACCTGGCGAGCCTGGGCAACGTGGTGCCGCACCTGCACTGGCATGTGATCGCGCGCTTCGACTGGGACGCCCGCTGGCCTGCGCCGGTGTGGGCGCCCAAGCAGCGCGAGGTCGCGCAAGCCGAAGCTCGCCTGGCGCTGCCCCTGACCGAGCTGGACCGCCGCGTGGCCGAGGCGCTGCTGGCCGGCTGAGTTCAGCCGCCGCCGGGCACACCGCCCTCGGCACCGCCAGGGTCACCGCCAGAGACACCCCCACCCAACGGGCCTGCCTGAGCCACCGACAGCCCGTCTCGGGCCGCCGCCTGCATCAACTGCTGCTCCATCCGAACGTAATGGCTCACCATGTGCGCCAGGCCATCGACCAGCTCGTCGTATGAGATGGGCGGGTTCGGATCGGAGAGGTGCCGGATCACGGTGAACATGCCGGCGTTCACGAAGATGTAGCTCATGGCCGCGAAGCGCTGCATGCGCGCGTACTGCGGGTTGTGCAGCAAGTACTGCACGATGATGTCGCCCAGCAGGCGCGAGACCTCGGTCAGGTCCAGGCGGAAGTCGGCGTTGAAGATCACCCGGGCATAGCGCAGGTAGCGCTGCTCGTCGCGCAGCAGCAGGGCCTGCACCTCGTAGAGCAGCGTCGGGATGGCCTGCGTCAAAGGCGTGCGCACGATCCTGGGTGTCAGGGGCTGCAAGGTGCTGACCAGGTCGCGAACGAAGCGCTCCTGCATGGCCGCGTAGATGGCTTCCTTGTTGCGGAAGTACTCGTAGAGCGAGCCCACGCTGACGCCCGCGATGTCGGCGATGTGGGTGGTGGTGGTGCCGGCCAGGCCATGCCTGCCCAGGCTGATGTAGCCGGCGTCCAGGATGGCTTCCACGGTGGACTTGGCGCGTTGCTGTCGGGGGATGCGTGGCATGGCTGACGTGAAAGGATCCGAATTGAATCCGAATGAACATTCGGATCAAACTGTCAGCGATTATCGTGCACGTCAAGCAAACGTGCGCCCATCAGGAGACCACGCATGTCAGACACCGTTGCCACCCGCCCGCTCACTGGCGCCCAGGTGGGCATCCCCCCCGTCACATCGACTTTCGCTTTCCCCAGGCTTCTCAGCGGTATTTCTTTTACGACCAGAACCCGCTGGCCAGCCTGATGTTCGTGGTCTTCTCCGGCATCTTTCCGCCGGGCGAGCGCTTCTTCATGGAGTCGGTGCGCCACTTCCGCGACCGCATCACCGACCCGGTGCTCAAGGCCCAGGTCTCGGGCTTCATGGGACAGGAGGCCCTGCACGGCCGTGAACACGATCGGCTCAACGACCTGTTCCGCGAGCGCGGCCTCGACGTGGACCTGCCTGCTCGCTACGTGCGCTTCGGACTGCGCCAGCTCGAGCGCTTCTCGCCCCGGCTGCAATTGGCGTGCACCACCATGATGGAGCACTTCACCGCCCACCTCGCCGAGGTCTGGCTGACCGACGAGGCCCTGGCAAAGTCATCCGACCCGGAAATGCTGCAGCTTTGGTACTGGCACGCGCTCGAAGAGCTCGAACACAAGTCAGTGGCCTACGACGTTTTCGAGCTGATCGGCGGCACCCAGCGCGAGCGCAAGCAAGCCGGCTGGCTCGTGGGCATTTTTGTGATGCTGCCGGTGGTGGCCAGCTGGCTCCACCTGCTGATCAAAGAAGGGCAACTCTTCAACCTGAAAGAGAACCGGCGAGGCTTCAAGGCCCTGTTTGGCCCCAAGGCATTGATCAGCTCGGTGCTGCGCCACATGCCCAAGTTCTGGCGGCGCAAGTTCCACCCGCGCCAGCAGGCCACGCAAGCTCTGGAAGAGGCTTGGCGCAACCGGCTGTTCGGGCCGCAAGGCGAACTGCTCGACGCCTACCGCAATCCGAAGCCCTCGAACTGAACAGGCTCGCTGGGCTCAGCGCAACTGAAAGCGCCTGACCACTTCGGCCAGCGTTTCCGCCTGGCCCTTGAGGTGCTCTGCCGCTGCAGCGGACTCTTCAACCAGGGCCGCGTTCTGCTGCGTCATCTGATCGAGCTTGCCCACCGCCTGGCTGACGAGGCCGATGCCATCGGATTCCTGGTCGGCTGCCTGGGTGATCTCGCGGATGATCTGCGTCACGCGCTCGACACCCTCGACGATGCCCTGCATGGACGTGCCCGCTTCTTGCACCAGCTTGGAGCCCACTTCCACGCGTTCGGTCGACGAGCCGATCAGGCCCTTGATCTCGCGCGCGGCGTTGGCGCTGCGCTGAGCCAGCGAGCGCACCTCGCCGGCCACGACGGCAAAGCCTCGACCTTGTTCACCGGCACGTGCAGCTTCCACCGCAGCGTTCAAGGCCAGGATGTTGGTCTGGAAAGCGATGCCATCGATCACGCCGATGATCTCGTTGATCTTGCGCGAGGCAGCGTCGATCTCGCTCATGTTTCGCACCACCTGCTGCATCACCTCACCGCCCTGGCGCGCGGCCTGGGTGGCGCTGGCCGCCAGGTCGTTGGCCGAACGGGCCGACTCGGCCGTGTGCCTCACCGTGCTGGTGAGCTGGTCCATGGAGGACGCGGTTTCCTGGAGGCTCGAGGCCGTGTGCTCGGTGCGCTGGCTGAGATCCTGGTTGCCCGCAGCGATCTCCGTGGAGGCGGTCTCGATCATCTGCGCGGCCTGTTGAACCACTGTCATCGATGACGAGAGCTCGGCGACCATGCGTTGCAGACCTTCCATCAGCTGGCCGATCTCATCTTGCGTGCGAGCAGACAAGTCGGTGTCAAAGCGCCCGGACGCCACCGCATTCGATGCATCGACCGCCCGCCCCAGATCAGAGATCACCTGGCTCTGCAAGCGCCATGCATAGACCAGCGCGCCGACACCAGCCAGAACACCCATCAGCGACAGGATCAGGCTGTTGCGCAAAGCCGCAGCTTCGAGATCGAGCACGGCCTCGTCGGCCGCACCTCGCACCTGTGCTTCGAGCTGATCAAGGCTGACCTTGACCGCCTTGAAATCGGCGTCTGCGGTCTGCAGGGCAGCGATGCCGGTGTTGGGGTCGATGGTGGACAGGTCAATGGCCGCATCGGCGGACTTGGCGTACTTGTTCAGCGCCTGATCAAACTGCTGGTAAGCAGGTGACGAACGAACCGCCTCGGGCACGCTGGTTTCCACACCCTTGCGGACCTGCTCTGCCGCTTTGGGCAGGGCGTCGCGCCGAGCTTTGACCTGGGCATCGTCGAGCGATCCGATGATCGTGACGGTTCGGTACATGTCGACGTGCGCATCCCCCAGCGAGTCCACCACGCCCGCGATGCTGACCTGCCGGGTGATGGCGTCCTCATAACTGACGTGGCTTTGATCGCGAAAATGGGCCATCACGGCCAGGTAGCCGCCCAAGGCCAGCAGCAGCACGCCACTGACCAGGGCTGGCGCCACCATCAACTTGGCGCGAAGTTTCATGGGTCATCCTTCGGACCCACCGGGTCCGCATCCTGGACCGAATCAGTTCACTTGTAGATGCCGCCGCAGAGCACGGTGTCCTCGAGCTTTTCGCAGTACATCTGCTTGGGCTCGATCTTCTTGGTCTCGGGGTTGGTGAACTTGTAGTCCTGCCAGAAGGTGCCTTGGGACTTGGCCATGTCGACGCGCTCCTTGACGAAGAGCTTGCCGTCGATGTCCTTCAACTCGATCAGGTTCTTGCCGATCATCTTGGCGTTGGCGCCGTGGGCGTGCACGGTGCCGTCCAGGCCATAGACCACCAGGTACAGGTCTTCCTTGCGCCAACTGGCGTTGGCCTTGTCGCTGAACTCGGCATACGCCTTGTCCTTGCCGGCCGACTTCACGTGGGCCACGCCCTTTTTGACCATGCCCACGGCATCGTCCTTGGTGGCGCCACCATCGGCGGCCAGGGCAGCATTGGAAAGACCTGCGGCGGCGACCACGGCGGCGACCATCCACTTGATGTGCTTTTTCATCTCGCGTTCCTCAACAAGGTTGGTGTCGAAGCCGCTGGCAACTGCCCGGCTCCAACAAGATCGCCTGTCTCTGCTCAACTGCTTCAGTCGATCAGGCACATGTCCTGGCTCATCAACATGCTCTCGATGTCCAGGAGGATGACCATGCGCTCGCCGATCTGGGCCAGCCCACGGATGTAGGTGGCGTCGATGGCCGAGTTCATCTCCGGTGCCGGACGGACCGCATCGGAGGGGATCTCCATCACGTCGCTGACCGAGTCGACCACGGCACCGATGGTGCGCTGGCCGATGTGCAGCACGATGGAGACCGTGAAGGCGTTGTACTCGACCGTGGCGCAGCCAAAGCGCAGGCGCAGGTCGACGATCGGCACGATCGTGCCGCGCAGGTTCAGCACCCCCTTGAGGAAGTGCGGTGCGTTGGCGATGCGGGTCGGGTTCTCGTAGCCGCGGATTTCCTGCACCTTCAGGATGTCGATGCCGTACTCCTCGTCACCGAGGCGGAAGGTCAGGTACTCGCGCGCCAGTTCGGTCTGCACGTCCAGTTTTTCCATCATGCCCATGCTGTTCTCCTTGTGCCCTGCGTGTGCCCGGCGTCAGTGACGCGAGCGGCGCACCAGGCTGCCGACGTCGAGGATCAGCGCCACGCGACCATCGCCCATGATGGTGGCGCCCGATACATCGCTGACCTTGCGGTAGTTGGATTCGAGGTTCTTGACCACGACCTGTTGCTGGCCCAGCAGTTCGTCGACCAGCAGGGCCACTCGGCCACCTTCTGCTTCGACGACCACCATGATCCCGCTGTTGTGCTCCCAGTCGAATCGAGGCACCTGGAAGACCTTTTCCAGCTCGATGACCGGCATGTACTCCTCGCGCACCTCGACCACGCGACCCGAGCCGCCGACGGTCTTGATGACGTCCTGGTTGACCTGGAAGCTCTCGACCACCGAGGACAGCGGCAGGATGTAGACCTCTTCGCCCACCCCCACGCTCATGCCGTCCATGATGGCCAGGGTCAGTGGCAGGCGAACCGCCACGCGCATGCCGTAGCCTTCGGCCGAGTCGATCTCGACCGTGCCACCCAGCGAGGTGATGTTCTTCTTGACCACGTCCATGCCGACACCGCGGCCGGAGACGTCGGTCACTTCGTCGGCCGTGGAGAAGCCCGGCGCGAAGATGAGGTTCCAGACCTCGGCGTCGGTCATCGTGTCAGGTGCATCGATGCCCTTCTCACGGGCCTTCTTGATCAGCTTGTCGCGGTTCAGGCCACGGCCGTCGTCGCGCACTTCGATGACGATGGAGCCGCCCTGGTGCGAGGCGGCCAAGGTGATGGTGCCGACTTCCGGCTTGCCCTTGGCCAGGCGGTCTGCCGGCATTTCGACGCCGTGGTCGCAGGAGTTGCGCACCAGGTGGGTCAGCGGGTCGGTGATCTTCTCGACCAGGCCCTTGTCCAGCTCGGTCGCCTCACCCTGGGTGACCAGCTCGACCTTCTTGCCCAGCTTGTTGGCCAGGTCGCGCAGCATGCGAGGGAAGCGGCTGAACACCGTCGACATCGGAATCATCCGGATCGACATCACGGCTTCTTGCAGGTCGCGGGTGTTGCGGTCCAGGTCGGTCAGGCCCGAGACCAGTTGCTGGTAGACGACCGGGTCGAGACCGCGGCTGTTCTGGGCCAGCATGGCCTGGGTGATCACGAGTTCGCCCACCAGGTTGATGAGCTGGTCGACCTTCTCGACCGACACGCGGATGGTCGAAGTTTCGGGGCCGGCAGCGGGCTTTTCAACCTTGGCAGCGGGCTTGGCTGCAGCGGCCACGGGTTTGAGCTGCGGCGCCTCGGCGGCAGCAACCGGTGCAGGCTTGTCGGGCGAGCCGGGGGCGTTGTCAAAGAATCCGTAACCCTCTGGTGCCTTGGGCGCTTCAGGGGCATCGAAGAATCCATAACCGGCGTCGGCAGCAGGCTGAGCGGTCTCGCCCATTGCCAGGAATGCCACCTGCTCACGGGCCACATGGAACGTGAACAGGTCCAGCAGTTCGGACTCGGGCGTGCGGGTGATGACCTTGAAGCGGCGCACGCCCACGAGCATGGCGTCATCCGGCAGAGGCTCGATGGTGCCAAGGTCGACGATTTCCTTGAACAGATCAACCAAGTTGTCGGCTTGAGATGGGTTGTCCAGGGGGCCCACACGCAGCTCGACGGTGCGCTGGCCATCGGGCGCAGCAGCAGCGACGGCGATGGGAGCAGGCGTGGCGGCGGGCTGAGCAGGCGCGGGCTTCTGAGCCGCAACGGCGACCACCGGCGCATCGCCAGCGACCATGGCGCGGATGTTGACCAGCAGCTCAGATGTGTCGATGGCATCGGCACCTGAGCCCTGATGACGACCCAGCATGGCCTTGAGCGCATCGCCCGACTGCAGCAGCACGTCGACCATCGGCGCCGTGGGCGTCAGCTCGTGGCGACGCAGCTTGTCCAGCAGCGTCTCCATCTGGTGCGTCAGCTCGGCCACGTCGCTGAAACCAAACGTCGCGGCGCCACCCTTGATGGAGTGCGCGCAGCGGAAGATGGCGTTGAGCTCCTCGTCGTCGGCGGACTCGATGTCGAGCTCCAGCAGGAGCTGCTCCATGTTCTCCAGGTTCTCACCGGCTTCTTCAAAGAAGACCTGGTAGAACTGGCTGAGGTCGATGCCCGCGGATGACGTGCTGTTGTCGGTGCTCGTGTCTGCCATGTCTGGCTCCAGATGTGTAACGGGTGGGCCGATTCGCTCGGTCGGTCAGGCGCTCAGCGGATGACCTTCTGGATCACTTCGATCAGCTTGTTCGGGTCGAACGGCTTGACCAGCCAGCCCGTTGCGCCTGCAGCGCGGCCAGCCTGCTTCATCTGATCGCTCGACTCCGTGGTCAGGATCAGGATGGGGGTGCTCTTGAACTGGGGCGACTCACGCAGCTTCTTGGTCAGGCTGATGCCATCCATGCGGGGCATGTTCTGGTCGGTGAGCACCAGGTCGAAGCTGCGTCCACCCGCTTTCTCCCAGGCGTCCTGGCCGTCCACGGCCTCGATGACGTTGTAGCCCGCGCTCTTGAGCGTGAAGGAGACCATTTGACGCATGGATGCGGAATCGTCGACGGCAAGAATCGAGTGCATGGCGCGCTCCGTTGCTGGATGAGTGTGATCAGGAGGGAATCGGTGTGTTGAAACCTGTCAACGGCATGGTTGTTTTCGGCAGGTGGTAAGTCATTCTTTAGAACAACTCCACCGAGCCGGCATCCATTTCGTCCTGGGTGACAGGGTTGGGCTTGAGCGGGCCTTCTTCGACCACGGCAGCCCCGTCCGGGTCGTCGTCGCCCAAGGCATCCCGGGCGATCTGGTCGGCGCAGCTGCGCAGGCGTTTGTTCGTGTGGGCGATCAGCTGGGTGGCCATGTCCTGGAACTGCAGGGCCGTGACGGCCTTGTACAGGGTCTGGCGAACCTCGTGCAGGTGCGGCGTGATCTCGTGCCCCTGGTCGATGACCGTGCCGAGCTGGCCTGCCGAGGTGTGAAAGCCCTCCATCAGGGCCTGGCAGGCGTCGTCCAGCAAGCGCTGCAGGCGCTCCAGGTCGTTGGTGGCCGTCATCATGTGATCCTGCAGCTCCGCCGCCAGCAGCAGAGGCATCTCTGGCGGCCGGTCCGTGCCGGGGTCTTCGTAGCTCATCGTGGCTCCACTCAACCGGATTGGGGGGCGGTCATGCTCAAGTCATGACCGGACACATGGGGTTCTCGGCAGGTTTTCGCAGATCCTTAGGCCTTTGCATAATCGGACCTTGCGCTTTAGCCGGTTGGTACAATTTTTTCCACTTCTCGCCGGTCGGTGTTCAAAATGACGCGGGAAAACTTGGCTCAAATCGAAGGATCGGAAACGCACCTGTGCCAGAGTTCTCACACTCGCCCACACCGAATCCCCCGGTAAATGGGGCTGGCACGGGCTTGCCGCCCGTTCGCTTGAAGGTTCTGCACCTCGAAGACAACGAAGGCGACCACGCCCTGGTGACCGCCCACCTTCGCCGAGGCGGCATCGAGGCCGACATCACCCGGGTCGAGACCGAGCGGGCCCTCATCGAGGCGCTGGCGGAGGACTGGGACCTGATCCTGTCCGACTACAACCTGCCTGGCTACTCCGGCCTGGCGGCGCTCGACAAGGTGCGCGCTCTGGGCAAACTCGTGCCATTCATCCTGGTTTCGGGCGAAATCGGCGAGGACATCGCCGTCCAGGCCATGCGCAATGGCGCCAACGACTACCTGCTCAAAAGCAACCTCGCCCGCCTGGCCCCGGCCGCCCTGCTGGCCATCGAAGCCAACCGCACCCGCATCGCCAAGCAGCGCGCCGACCACGCGCTGACCCGCTCGCGCCAGCAGTTGCGTGAGCTCGCCCAGCACTTGCAGACCAGCATCGAACAAGAACGCGCCGCCATCGCCCGCGAGATCCACGACGACGTCGGTGGGGCCCTGACGGCTGTGAAATTCGACCTGGCCTGGATCGCTCGCCACGCCCCGACGCCCGAGATCGCAGACAGGGTGCAACAGGCGCTGGAGTCCATCGGTCACGCCCACGAGGCCAGCCAGCGCATCATGCACAACCTGCGCCCGGCCATCCTGGAGCAGGGTTTGGTGGCCGCCCTGCAGTGGATGACCGACCGCTTCGGCAAGCGCACCGGCATCGAAACCACCTTCCGCACCAGCCACGAAAAGATGCAGCTGGCCATCGGCGTGCCCCTGGTGGCCTACCGTTTCGCCCAGGAGGCGCTGACGAATGTCTCCAAACACGCACAGGCCAGCAAGGTCAGCGTCGATGTCTCGCAGGCCGGGGGCGTGTTGTCCATCGAAGTGACCGACAATGGCCGAGGCCTGAGCCCGGAGGACCTGGCCAAGGCGCGCTCCTTCGGGATCCGCGGCCTGCACGAACGCGCCGAGACGGTGGGCGGCTGGGTCGACCTCAGCAGCAAACCCGGCGTGACCTCGTTGATCCTGTCCGTGCCGCTCTCCGGCCCTGAAAACGGTTTCATCGATCGACTGCTGCCCGCACTGGATGGTGACGCAGCGATCGCTGACCCCGACCGAGACGACCCGACCGCCTGGGGCAACCTATGATCAAAGTCATCCTCTGTGACGACCACGCGCTGATCCGACGCGGCATCCGCGACACCCTGGCCGACGCCGAAGACATCGACGTCGTGGGCGAAGCCGCCGACTACGGCGAGCTGCGCGCCCTCTTTCGCGACCAAAGCTGCGACGTGCTGGTGCTGGACATCAACCTGCCCGGCCGCAGCGGCCTGGACGTGCTGCACGTGCTCAAGGAAGAAGGCAACCCGGTCAAGGTGCTGGTGGTCTCCATGTACCCCGAAGACCAGTACGCCATGCGGGCCCTGAAAGCGGGCGCCAGCGGTTACCTCAACAAGGGCAGCGACGCCGCCCAGATCGTCGCCGCCGTGCGCACCGTCTCGCAGGGCAAGAAATATGTCACGCCCGAGATGGCGCAGATGCTGGTCGACAACCTGACCACCCCCGCCCAGGAAGACGCCCACCAGAAGCTCTCGGACCGCGAACTGCAGACGCTGGTGATGATCGCCTCGGGCAAGCGCCTGTCCGACATCGCCGAGCAGCTGCTGCTCAGCCCCAAGACGGTGAGCGTCTACCGCGCCCGCGTGCTGGAAAAGCTGGCCCTGACCAACAACTCCGAGCTGACGGTCTACGCCATCCGCAACGGGCTGGTCTGAGCGCTCATTTCCCCCTGATTTGGTGGTTCAGGGGCACGCCCTCCCCGCCGAAAACCCTTTCGGACAAGGGATGATCGCGACCCATGAACATCAAGCGCTCGCAGCAGTCGGCCTTTGACGCGGCCAAATGGATGACGGGGTCGAGCTACATCGTCTTCGTCACCGGCTTCGTCAACAGCATCTTCATCACCCGGGGGCTGGGCCCGGAGGCCTACGGCGTCTACTCCTACCTGATCTGGATGGTGAGCACGGCCGTGAGCCTGGCCGGTGGGGGCCTGAACGTCACGGCCATCCGCTTCATCGCCGAGGCTGTGGGGCGCGGTGACGTCGAGCAGGGCCATGCCATCTTCCTGCGACTGCGCAAGGTGCTGTGGCTGGCGTTGGCCGGCATGGGGGCCCTTTTGCTGGCCACGGCCTTCTTGCCCGCCGTGTACCCGGTGGAGGTGTCTCAGCGGCTGGTGCTGCACCTGGTGTTCGTGGTGCTGTGCGCCGTGTTGCGCGCCCTGTACATGTTCGAGGTCTCTGCCTCCAAGGGCTACTCGGTCTTTCACACCGAGGCCATCACCACCACGCTGATCAGCCTGGGCACCACGGCCACGACCTTCACGCTGTTCATGACCAAGCAGGGACTGGATGCCTACCTGTTGCTGTTCCTGGCGGCAGCGGCCTTGCACCCGGTGATCGCCCACGTGCTGATGCGCCGCGCCGGCCTGCGCCCCTCGGACGGCCCGCTGCCCGACGACATCAAGGCCAAGCTCAACGAAGGCGTGCGCTGGAACACCTCGCTGACGCTGGTGGGCATGCTGTCGTCCAAGTCGATGGACACCTACCTGCTGGGCCTGAGCGCGATGACGACTTACGTCGGCTTCTACAACATCGCTGGCGCGCTGTCCAAGAGCGGCATGGACCTGCTGACCAACGGCTTCTCGTCGATGCTGCTGCCGTTCATCTCGCGAGCCCAGGGGGAAGGTGGGCGCGAAAAGGTGCAGGAGATCTTCTCGGTCTCGGTGCGTTTCTACCAGTTCATGGGTGTGCTGGTGGCCGCAGGCGGCTGGCTGATGTCCGAGCTGATCGTGCACACGCTGTACGGCCATGCCTACGACGAGGTCATCCCCGCCCTGCAGACCATGGCCATCGTCGGCGGGCTGACGACGTCCTCGGCCTCCTACTCGGCCGTGTTCATCGCCACCGACAACCACCAGGCCCGCCTGCGCTTCATCTTTGCAGGCGCCGGCATCTCGGTGGCCACAGCCTTCCTGTTCATCCCCTGGCTGGGCTACACGGGCGCGCTGCTGTCCAACGCCGTGGGCAACATCCTCTATGTGGCGATGGTGGGCACGGTGGCGCATCGCAGCCTGGGCATCCGCTTCCCGGTGCGCAACGTGGCGCTGCAGCTGCTGGCCGCCTTGATGGCGCTGGGCGTGGTCGAGCTGGCGCTGCATGACCCGAGTTCGATCTGGCGCACGCTGGTGTCCACCGTGCTGTTCGGCGTGCTCTTCCTGATCCTGACCCTGAACATCGGGGCCTGGGAGAAAAACGACCTGGACATGCTGCGCAAGAACTCCAAGGCCCTGGGGCGCGTCATCGACGCGCTTCAGTGGCGTCGATGAAACCCGCGCAGTCCCTCGCCGACGCCCCATCACCCAGGCCACCATGAACCAGCCCGCCTCGACGCCAGACCGCTTTGACGCCTCGCCACCGTTGGCCAGTGGCCGTTGCCTGATCGTCACTGCCCTGCCCCTGGACGACCTTCAAGCCAGCCGCCACGGCATCTACCAGCGCCTGCGGATGCTGATGACGGCCATGGCTGGAACCGGCTTGATGCTGGACGTTGTGTGCTCGCAAGGCAACCGGGTGGAAGGGCATGACTCGGCGGCCCTGGCGCGCGTGTCAGACGGCATCCGCGAGCACTGGGGCCTGCAGGCGCGCGTGCTCGGGCTGACCCGCTCGGTCAAAGACGTGCACACGCCCTACATCGTTCAACAGCTGCTGGGCTGCGTGTCGCAACGCTGGTCGCCCGGCATGCGCGCAGCGGTGGCCGGGGGCCAGCTCGAGGTGCTGCAACGCGCCCTCGATGAAAAGCCCGTGCTGGTGCTGGCGCATCGGCTGCGCAGCATGGCCTTGCTCTGTGCCTGCCAGGGGCTGCCGACAGCGGTGTTCGACATGGACGACATCGAGCACGTGGTGCACCAGCGCCGCATGGGCCTGGGCCAGAGCACACGCGAGCGTTGGCTGTCGCGCGCCGAGTTGCCCGCCCTGGCACGCCTGGAGCGTCAGGCCGTGCGGCGCGCCTGGAAAACGCTGGTGTGCGCCCGTGACGATGCGCAACTGCTGGCCGACTTCTGCGACGTGCCGACCGAACGGGTCACCGTGGTGCCGAACGGCCTGCCTTTGCCGCCGCAGGGCTCACAGGGCACGGTGAGCTCGCAGGCTCCGAACCTGTCCATGCCCGCTGCCCAGGCGCCCATCCTGCTGATGGTCGGCATCTACTCCTACGAGCCGAACGGCGAAGGCGCGCGTCACTTCATCGAGCACACCTGGCCTCTGGTGCGCCAGGCCCGGCCCGATGCCGAGGTCTGGTTCGCAGGCGCCAGCCCGCAGGCCATCGGCGAGGCTTCTCGCATGCCCGAGGGCGTCAAGCTGCTGGGCTTTGTGGACGACATCGAAGCGGTGTACGCGCAAGCCAGCGTGGTGATCTGCCCCATCCTCACGGGCGGAGGCACGCGAGTCAAGCTGATCGAAGCGGCGTTGCGCGGCAAGCCCATCGTGTCGACGACGCTGGGCGCCGAGGGCCTTGGCTTCACCGATGGGCAACAGGCGCTGCTGCGTGACAGCCCGTCGGCCATGGCCGAGGGCTGCCTGGAGCTGCTGGCGGCCCCACAACGAGCGGCGCAACTGGGCGAAGCGGCTCGCGCCTACGCCCAGCAACACTACGACCGCGATCGCATCGCCGAGGCGCTGGCCGCTCAGTGCCGTCGGAAGCTGGCCCCCGGCTGAGGCAGCGGCCAGCGCCCTTCCTTGCTCAGTCTTCGAGCAACGAGCGCAGCATCCAGGCGGCCTTCTCGTGCACGTCCAGGCGCTGGGTCAGCAGGTCGGCAGAAGGCTCGTCGGAGGCTTCATCGACCAAGGGGTACAAGGAGCGAGCGGTGCGTGCCACGGCTTCGTGCCCGGCCACCAGGATGCGGATCATCTCCTTGGACTTGGGCGGCTCGCTGGGCGCATCGGGCAGCGAACTGAGCTTGGCGTAGTCAGCGAACGAGCCCTTGGCCGTGAAGCCCAGTGCGCGAACGCGCTCGGCGATCGGGTCCACCGCGTTCCACAACTCCGTGTACTGGTCCATGAACATGGTGTGCAGGGTGTTGAACATCGGTCCCGTCACGTTCCAATGGAAGTTGTGCGTGGTCAGGTACAGCGTGAAGGTGTCGGCCAGCAGGCCATTGAGGCCCTTGGCGATGGCAGCGCGGTGGCCGGCGGAAATGCCGATGTCAATGGCCTGGCCTTTGGGCACCGGCTTGGCCGCAGCCTTGGTGGCGGACTTGGCGGCAGGTTTCTTGTCGGTCTTGGCCATGGATCAATCTCCTGAGCAGACAAAATTGAATGGATGTTCTGACTGTAGCAAGGGTCCGTGACGCTTGACACCCAGCCTGCACAAACCCGACACAAGCGCTTCTATCGAACGCTTGTCCAGAATCTATCGCGACACCAGTCCTGCACCACCGGCCAGGGCAGCAGGGTGTGGGCTCACTCGATCGGCGTCAGCTTGGCCACACTCAACATCAGCCACTTGGTGCCGTGTCGCCCGAAGTTGACCTGCACGCGGGCCTCGGAGCCATTGCCCTCGAGCGTGAGCACCACGCCTTCACCGAACTTGTTGTGGAAGACGCCCTGCCCCACGCGCAAGCCACCCGCCGTTTTGGCTTCGGCCATGGCCTTGGGGATGGGCGCGGTGAGGTCCTTGAAGTTGTCTTCTGCGCGGCGCGCCCCGGCCCACGATGGCGGCGTGTTGCTGCGCCAGGGTTGCGCCCCGGCCCCCACCATCGAGCCCATGCCCTTGCCGCTCGACCACGCGTCCTGGTAGGACTTGGCGAAACCCGAGCCGAAGCCCTGGTTGCGCGGCGTCAGCCACTTGAGTGCGCCCTCGGGCAGCTCGTCGAGGAATCGGCTCTTGACGTTGTAGCGGGTCTGGCCGTGCAGCATGCGCGTCTGGCTGAAGCTGATGCACAGGCGGCGGCGCGCACGGGTGATGGCCACGTACATCAAGCGGCGCTCTTCTTCGAGGCCATCCGTGTCGGACATCGAGTTTTCGTGGGGGAACAGGCCTTCCTCAAGTCCCGTGAGGAAGACGTGCACGAACTCCAGGCCCTTGGCGGCGTGGATGGTCATGAGCTGCACCGCGTCCTGGCCGGCCTGGGCCTGGTTGTCGCCGGCCTCGAGCGAGGCGTGCGTGAGGAAGGCCAGCAGTGGCGAGATGATCTCGCCGGTCTCGGCGTCGGGCAAGGTGTCGACCTGGGCAACGGCGGCTGGCAGACCTGCTGCGATGGTGCCGGCCGACTCGTCCACCGGCAGGGCCACGGCGTCCTTGCCGAAGCCTTCCTGCGTCACGAAGGCCTCGGCGGCGTTGACCAACTCGTCCAGGTTCTCCAGCCGGTCCTGGCCTTCCTTCTCGTTGCGATAGAAGTCGCGCAGGCCCGAGGTGTCCAGCACGTGCTCGATGATCTGGCGCAGCGTCAGGCCGCGCGTGGCCTCGCGCATGGCGTCGACCAGGGCCACGAAGCCCTGCAGGTTGGCGCCGGCCTTGCCCGGCACCGCCGTCACGCTTTGCGCCAGGCTGCGGCCGCTGGCTTGCGCCGCATCCTGCAGCTGCTCGATGCTGCGCGCGCCGATGCCGCGGGCCGGGAAGTTCACCACGCGCAGGAAGCTGGTGTCGTCGTTGGGGTTCTCGATCAGGCGCAGGTAGGCCAGCGCGTGCTTGACCTCGGCGCGCTCGAAAAAGCGCAGGCCGCCATACACCTTGTACGGCAGCCCGGCGTTGAACAGCGCCGACTCGATCACCCGCGACTGCGCGTTGCTGCGGTAGAGGATGGCCACCTCGTGCAAGGGCTCCTCGCCGCGACGGATCTGCTTGATCTCGTCGATCAGCCATTGCGCCTCCGCGAAGTCGCTGGCGGCCTCGTGCACGCGGATGGGCTCACCCTGGCCTTCGTCGGTGCGCAGGTTCTTGCCCAGTCGCTTGCTGTTCTGTGCGATCAGCGTGTTGGCCGCATCGAGGATGTGGCCGTGGCTGCGGTAGTTCTGCTCCAGCTTGATGACGCGCGGCACGCGGAACTCGCGCTCGAAGTCGGACATGTTGCCGACCTGCGCGCCCCGGAAGGCATAGATGCTCTGGTCGTCGTCGCCAACGGCGAAGACGCTGTTGCCCGTCACATCCGGGTCGCCCGCGAACATCTTGAGCCACAGGTACTGCAATCGGTTGGTGTCCTGAAACTCGTCGACCAGGATATGCTTGAAGCGGCGCTGATAGTGCTCGCGGATCTCGGGGTGGTCGCGCAGCAGCTCATACGTGCGCAGCATGAGCTCGGCGAAGTCGACCACGCCTTCGCGCTGGCACTGGTCTTCATAGGCCTGGTAGACGGCCAGCTGCATGCGGCCGAGCTCGTCGCGGGGTTGCAGGTCTTGCGGGCGCTTGCCGTCTTCCTTGCAGTTGGCGATGAACCAGGTGGTCTGCTTGGGCACGCACTTTTCTTCGTCGAACTTCAGCGCCTTGATCACGCGCTTGACGGCCGAGAGCTGGTCCGACGTGTCCAGGATCTGGAAGGCCTGCGGCAGACCGGCCGCCTTGGCGTGCGCGCGCAGGAAGCGGTTGCACAGCCCGTGGAAGGTGCCGATCCACATCATGCGGGTGTTGACCGGCAGCATGGCCGACAGGCGCGCCTGCATCTCCTTGGCGGCCTTGTTGGTGAAGGTCACGGCCATGATGCCGGCCGGCGAGGCCTGCCCCGTCTGCATCAGCCAGGCGATGCGGGTGGTCAGCACGCGCGTCTTGCCCGAGCCGGCGCCGGCCAGGATCAGCGACGGGCCTGGCGGGGCGGTCACGGCGGCCAGTTGCTCGGGGTTGAGGCCAGCCAGCAACGGCGAGGACTCGGCGGGAGACGGGGTCGGAAAGCTCATCCCCGGATTGTAGGGACCCCGGCGTTGACGCCGGCTGCAGGGGACACTAGCCTGCTTGGGTCACACCTGCGTGCTGCCCCACCTCCAACCCGACGCAACCTTGCCTCATGACGCCCCTCAAACTCCTGGCCGCATCGCTGGCCGGCCTGGCCCTCGTGACCGCCGTGAACGCCGGCCCGCTGCTCGAGAAGCTGCGCGAGCGCCGCCAGGCCCAGGCATCGGGTGCGACGGAACCAGGCGCCAGCCATGTCCCCACGACGCCAGGCACCCACCGACTCACGCTCACCTGGCGCGGCGAGACCCGCCAATGGATGCTGCATGTGCCGCACAACTTCCAGTCGGGTCGGCCCACGGCTGTTGTCTACTTCTTCCACGGAGGCGGTGGCAACATGGAACACGGCTCAGATGACCGCCTCTATGGGCAGATCGGTGCATCAGACCGCCTGGGCCACCTGGTCGTCTTCCCCAACGGCCACGGCCGACTGAAGTCCGGCAAGCTCGCCACCTGGAACGCCGGCAACTGTTGCGGCGCCGCGCGCGATGACCAGGTCGACGACGTCGGCTTCGTGCGCGCCATCCACGCCGAGCTGGGCAAGCGGTTCCAGGTCGACCCCAGGCAGGTGTTCGCCGCCGGCATGTCCAACGGCGCCATGATGTCCTACCGCCTGGCGTGCGAAGCCAGCGACCTGTTCACCGCCATCACCGCCGTCGCGGGCACCGACAACACCCGCACTTGCCAGCCAAGCCGCCCGGTGTCGGTGCTGCACATCCACGCGAAGGACGACGAGCGGGTGCTCTTCAACGGTGGCGCCGGCAAGGCCTCCCAGCAAGTGACCGACTTCACGTCCGTGGCCGACTCGGTGGCGCGCTGGGTGACCCACGACGCGTGCCAGGCCACGCCCCGCACGGTGCCGACGCAAGCTGGCGCGAGCTGCACCGAGCACGATGGCTGCCAGGGTGGCGCCCGCGTGAAGCTGTGTGTGACCGACACAGGTGGGCACTCCTGGCCGGGCGGTCAGAAGGCCCGAGGCGGGCGAGGCAGCACGGCCTTGTCGGCCACCGACGAGATGACCCGATTCTTTTTCGGCCGCTGAGCCGAAAACCACCGGCTCAGTCGAGCCGGAAGGTCTCGCGGTAATCGGGCACCCGGGCCGACCAGCCCAATTGCTCCTGGATGCGCAGGCGCAGCGTGTCGGCGGCATGGGGCTCGCCATGGGTCACGAACACCTGCCGGGGCGCCTCGCCCAGGACTTTGAGCCAGCTCAGCAGGCCGCTCTGGTCGGCGTGCGCCGACAGCCCCTCGATCTGCGCCACCTCGGCCCGGATCGACACGTATTCGCCAAACAGCTTGATCGACTTGGCGCCTGCGGCCAGGTCCGCACCACGCGTGCCCCCGGCCTGGAAGCCACTGAGCACGATGGTGTTGCGCGGGTGTGTGCCGAAGTTAGCGATGTGGTGCAGCACCCGCCCACCCGTCACCATGCCACTGCCCGCGATGACCACCATCGGGTAGCGCTGCCGCATCAGCGCCTTCGATTCATCCACGGAGCTGACAAAGCGCGTCATGTGGCGGATGCCCTCACACTCGTCGTCGCTGAGCCGGTGCAGGTGGTTGTGGCGCTCGTACAGGCCCGTGGCCTTGATGCCCATGGGGCTGTCCAGCACCACCGGCAAGTCCGGGATGGCACCGGCCTGCTTGAGCCGGTAAAGCCCGTACAACAGGCTTTGCGTGCGCCCCACCGCGAACGCGGGCACGATCACGACCCCGCCTCGGGCTGCCGTGCGTCGCACGATGTCGCCCAGTTGCTCGATCGGGTCTTGCTCCATGTGATGGCGATCGCCGTAGGTCGACTCGATCACCACCCAGTCGGCCCGCTGACCGGCTTGAGGAGGCAACATGACCAGGTCATCGTCGCGCCCCAGGTCACCTGAAAACAGCACGCTGCGCTCGCCGTTTCCAACGCGGATGCTGCTGGCACCCAGGATGTGACCTGCGGGCGTGAACTCGATCTGAGCGCCGCCCAGGTCGAGCCGACCATCCGAGCCCACGCGTTGCAGGTGCTGGATGGCTCGGTGCGCATCGTCCACCGTGTAGAGCGGCTCGGCAGGCTGGTGCTTGGTCTTGCCGTGGCGGTTGCGGTAGCGGGCCTCCTCCTCCTGAAGGTGCGCCGTGTCAAGCAACAGGACCTCGGCGAGCTCGGCCGTCGCGGCCGTGGTCCAGATGCGTCCCTTGAACCCCGCCTTCATCAGCAAAGGCAAGGCCCCGCTGTGATCGATGTGGGCGTGGGTGAGCAGGACCGCATCCAGGCTGCGGACATCAAAAGGCAGCTCGGCCCAGTTGCGCTCTCGCAGGGTCTTGTAGCCCTGGAAAAGGCCACAGTCCACCAACAGGCGCTGGCTGCCAGCCTGGCTCGCCACGTCCACCAGGCTGCGCGAGCCTGTCACGGTGCCCGTCGCACCATAGAAAGTCAGATCGATCGGCATGTTTTCAACGATGGGGTCAATGCACCACCAGCAGCGGGACCTGGCTGTGGGCCAGCACGCTCTTGGTCAGGCTGCCGTGAATGAGGGCGTCCAGCCCATGGCGGCCATGGGTGGCCATCACGATGAGGTCGCAATGCTGCCTGTTCGCCATGTCGACGATGGCCTGCTGCACGTCATCGGTGATCATGAACTGCCCGTCGAACGTCACCCCGGCGGCTTTGGCCCGGCCCGCGAAGTCAAGCAGCACCTCTCGGGCATGGGCCTCGCAACGCTTCTCGTGATCCTGGAAGGTCGCCACGTCATAGGCCACGGCGGCCTGCTCCACCACCAGCACCGGCAGCGGCGGCTCGGCGGTGAAGCCCGTGATCGACGCCCCCAGCATCTTGGCCAGCCCAATGGCGTGGGCCATGGCCTTGTGCGACAACTCACTGCCGTCCACCGGCACCAGCAAATGCTCGTACATGATCGCCTCCAGCAAAAGGTGAAACTCGGCTCATCGTAGGCGCAGCGGAGCAAGCCGCCAAGCCGCCGCCCCACCCCGTTCGGCGGCAATCACCGCCACACTTGACTCACATCATGTTTTGGACCCGCGGGTCGGCGTCCGCGCCACGCGCAGGAATTCGCCTGACAAGGTCCGCAGCAACCTAAAATCGAGGTTTGGCCTGCGCGCGGGCTGGCCCCTTGCCCTGCGCAGCGGCCAACCACCGCCCACAGCCGCACCACTTTCCGCCGCCGAGCCCCGCTCGGCCAGCCGCTCACACCATGACCGAACTCGCCAAATCCTTCGAACCCGGCCCCATCGAGGCCCAGCACGGCCCCCTGTGGGAGCAACGCGGCCTGTACAAGCCCACCCTCGACGCGGCCAAGCCCTCGTTCTGCATCCAGCTGCCCCCGCCCAACGTGACGGGCACGCTGCACATGGGCCACGCCTTCAACCAGACCATCATGGACTCGTTGACGCGCTACCACCGCATGCTGGGCCACAACACGCTGTGGATTCCAGGCACCGACCACGCCGGCATCGCCACGCAGATCGTGGTGGAACGCCAGCTGCAGGAAAAAGGCCAGTCGCGCCATGACCTCGGCCGTGAAGCCTTCGTCGCCAAGGTCTGGGAGTGGAAAGAAAAGTCCGGCTCCACCATCACCCAGCAGATGCGCCGCATGGGCGACTCGGTGAGCTGGGAACACGAGTATTTCACCATGGACGACAAGCTCTCCAAGGTCGTGGTGGAGACCTTCGTTCGCCTGCACGAAGAAGGCCTGATCTACCGCGGCAAGCGCCTGGTGAGCTGGGACCCGATCCTCAAGTCCGCCGTCTCTGACCTGGAAGTCGAGAGCGAGGAAGAAGACGGCTCGATGTGGCACATCCGTTACCCCGTCGAGGGTTCGGACGCCAGCCTGGTCGTGGCCACCACCCGCCCCGAAACCCTGCTGGGCGACACGGCAGTCATGGTGCACCCCGAAGACGAGCGCTACACGGCGCTCATCGGCAAGCAGGTGCGCCTGCCGATCACCGGCCGCCTGGTGCCCGTGATCGCCGACGAGCACGTCGACAAAGAATTTGGCACTGGCGTCGTCAAGGTCACCCCGGCCCACGACACCAACGACTACCAGGTCGGCCTTCGCCACGGCCTGCCCATGTTGACCATCTTCGACCTCGAAGCCAAGGTCAGCGCCCACGAGGCCACCGACATCCCCGCCGAGTACGTCGGCCTGGACCGCTTCGTGGCCCGCAAGCAGATCGTCGCCAAACTCGAAGCCGACGGCCAGCTGGTCGAGGTCAAGAAGCACAAGCTGATGGTGCCGCGCTGCGCCCGCACCGGCCAGGTCATCGAGCCCATGCTGACCGACCAGTGGTTCGTGGCCATGACCAAGCCCGGCGCTGGCGGCAAAAGCATCGCCGAGCAAGCCATCGAAGCGGTGGATTCGGGCGACGTCAAGTTCGTGCCCGAAAACTGGGTCAACACCTACAACCAGTGGATGAACAACATCCAGGACTGGTGCATCAGCCGCCAGCTGTGGTGGGGCCACCAGATCCCGGCCTGGTACGGCAGCAACGGCGAGATCTTCGTCGCCCGCTCCGAGGCCGATGCGCGCGCCAAGGCCAGCGCCGCCGGCTACACCGGTGAGCTGACCCGTGACCCCGACGTGCTCGACACCTGGTACTCGTCCGCGCTGGTGCCCTTCTCCACCCTCGGCTGGCCCGAGCAGACGAAGGAGCTCGACCTCTTCCTGCCCTCGTCGGTGCTGGTCACCGGCTACGACATCATCTTCTTCTGGGTCGCCCGGATGATCATGATGACCAAGCACTTCACCGGCAAGGTGCCCTTCAAGCACGTCTACATCCACGGCCTGGTGCGCGACGCCCAAGGCAACAAAATGTCGAAGTCCGAAGGCAATGTGCTGGACCCGGTCGACCTGATCGACGGCATTGAGCTGGCCCCACTGCTCGACAAGCGCACCACCGGCCTGCGCAAGCCCGAGACCGCGCCCAAGGTGCGAAAGGCCACCGAGAAGGAGTTCCCCGAAGGCATCCCCGGCTACGGCGCCGACGCGCTGCGCTTCACCTTCGCCGCGCTGGCCAGCCTGGGCCGCGCCATCAACTTCGACTCCACGCGCTGCGAGGGCTACCGCAACTTCTGCAACAAGCTCTGGAACGCCACCAAGTTCGTGCTGATGAACACCGAAGGCCAGGACTGTGGCCTCAAGACGCACGAGCCTGGCGTGTGCGCCGCAGGTGGCTACCTTGACTTCAGCCCCGCTGACCGCTGGATCGTGTCCGAGCTGCAGCGCGTCGAAGCGGCGGTCGAACAAGGCTTCACCGACTTCCGCCTCGACAACGTCGCCAACGCCATCTACCAGTTCGTCTGGGACGAGTACTGCGACTGGTACATCGAAATCGCCAAGGCCCAGCTCAACGCTGCCAAGGCCGAGGGCAACGAGGCCAAGCAGCGCGCCACCCGCCGCACCCTGATCCGCGTGCTCGAAACCGTGCTGCGCCTGCTGCACCCCATCACGCCCTTCATCACCGAAGAGCTGTGGCAGGTGGTGGCACCGGTTGCCGGCCGCAAGCAGGCCGACAGCGACGAAACCCTGGTGACGGCAGCCTACCCCCGCGCCGATCTGGGCCGCGTCTGCACCGAGTCCGACGCCTGGGTCGCCAAGCTCAAGGCCATCGTGGGCACCACCCGCACCCTGCGCAGCGAGATGAACCTCTCGCCCGCCGAACGCATGCCCCTGCTGACCACGGGCGACGCCGAGTTCATCCGCCAGGCCGCACCCATCATCCAGGCCCTGGGCAAGCTCAGCGAGGTGCAGGTGCTCGACGAAGCGGCGTTTGCCGCCGCCACGCAAATGGCCCCGGTGGCCGTGCACGGCGAGGCCCGCCTGGCCCTGCACGTCGAGATCGACGTCGAGGCAGAAAAGGCCCGCCTGAGCAAGGAGATCACCCGCCTGCAAGGCGAGATCACCAAGGCCCAAGGCAAGCTGGGCAACGAAAGCTTCGTGGCCCGCGCGCCCGCAGCCGTGGTCGAGCAGGAAAAGCAACGCGTGGCCGACTTCAGCGCGACGGTGGAGCGCCTGCAAGGGCAACTGGTCCGACTGGGCTGATTCCGGGGCTTGGGGCGGCAGGCCCCATGCCTGAGCGAACAAACGAAAAGGCCGAACAACTGTTCGGCCTTTTTCATGGGTGTTCGCCGTGGCGGCGCATCACACCGATGGCGACGGCTCCGCGGGCGGCACCGTCAGCGCAGGCAACAGCCCCGCGAGTTCAAGCTGCATCATGATCATGTTGACCAAAGTCGCCACCGACGGCCGCCCTGTGTCCACGCGGTAATGCGCCACCTCCTCGTACAGGGGGTGACGCTGTGCGTGGAGTTCCCTCAGCTTGGCCAGCGGATCGGCAACCTGCAAAAGCGGGCGCTGGGTGTCGTGCCGCAGGCGCTTGAACAATTCTTCGGGTGTCGATCGCAGGTAAATGACCGTGGCGCCTTCGTGCAGGCGCTTGCGATTGGCTGGGCGCAGCACCGCGCCACCGCCCGTGGCCAGGATCAAGGGCCCTTGCTGCGGCGACGTCAGCTCTTCAATGACCTGCTCTTCGAGGTCACGAAACGGCTGCTCTCCGTGTTGCTCAAAATACGAACGGATCGGCATGCCGATCCGCTCTTCGAGCACCGCGTCCGCGTCCAGGAAGCGAGCCCCCAGTCGCCGGGCCAACTGCCGCCCGACCGTGGACTTGCCCCCTCCGGGCAAGCCCACCAAAGCCACCACCGACGACATCAGCGCAATGCCGTGCGGTCGGACACCACCTTGGGCGTCAGGAAAATCAGCAGTTCGCGGCGCTGGGTGCTGCGCGAGCTGTTGCGGAACAAAGCGCCGAGGTAGGGGATGTCGCCCAGCAGCGGCACGCGCTGTTCGGCATTGCTCTCGGTCTGCTGGAAGATGCCGCCAATGACCACGGTGCCGCCGTTCTCGACCAGCACCTGCGTCTGCACGTGCTTGGTGTCGATGGCGAAGCCGGCCGTGGTGATCTGGCCCACGCTGTCCTTGTTGACGTCGACGTCCAGGATCACGCTGCCTTCAGGCGTGATCTGCGGCGTGACTTCCAGCTTCAGGTTGGCCTTGCGGAAGGTGATGGCGGTGGCGCCGCTGGACGTCGCCGTCTGGTAGGGCAGCTCGGTGCCCTGCTCGATCAGCGCCTTGACCTGGTCGGCCGTGATGACACGCGGGCTCGAGACGATCTTGCCGCGACCATCGGCTTCCAGGGCCGAGATTTCCAGGTTCAGCGCGTGGTTCACGCTGGAGGTGAACAAGGACACACCGACCGATGCGGCGTTGAAGCCGTTGATGCCGGCGCCCGGCAAGTTCACGAAGTAGCTGTTGGCCACGCTGGCGGCCGAGCCAGACAGGGTCTGACCGGTTTCGGCCACCACGCCGGAGTAGTTGCCGGAGACGCCCACGTTCAGGTTGCCAGACGAAGCGACCGCTCCGCTGTTCTTGGTGCCCAGGCGAACACCCAGGTTGCGGCTGAACGAGTCATCGGCCTCGACAATGCGAGCTTCGATCAACACTTGGCGAACCGGCACGTCGATCTTGGTGATCAGGGCCTGGATTTCTTCCAGCTTGGACGGGATGTCGTTGACGAACAGCTGGTTGGTGCGCGATTCAGAGATCACGCTGCCGCGCGGCGACAGGATCCGGCCGTTGCCCTGCCCGCTGCCGCCGCCCGAACCACCCGCACTGCGACCAGCCAGGCCCTTGGCAATGTCCTCGGCCTTGGCGTAGTTCAGCTGGAAGGACTGCGTGCGAAGCGGCTCAAGCGCCGCCACCTGGGCCTTGGCTTCCAGGTCGATCTTTTCCTTGGCGTTGATCTCGTCCTTGGGCGCGATCCACAGCACGTTGCCGGACTTGCGAACGCCCAGCCCCTTGGACTGCAGGATGATGTCCAGGGCCTGATCCCAGGGCACGTCCTTGAGACGCAGGGTCACGTTACCCGTGACGGTGTCAGACGTCACAACGTTGAAGTTCGTGAAGTCGGCGATCACCTGCAGCAGCGCACGCACTTCGATGTTCTGGAAGTTCAGCGACAGCTTCTCACCCGAGTAGCCCGGGCCCTTGGTCAGCTTGTTGGGGTCGACCTTGCGCGCACGCACTTCCAGCACGAACTGGTTGTCACTCTGGTAGGCAGAGTGTTCCCAGTCACCCGTGGGGTCGACGGTGAGCTTGACGCGGTCGCCGCTTTGCGAAGCCGTGACCTTCTGCACCGGGGTGCCGAAATCGCCCACGTCGAAGCGCTTGCGCAGCCGCTCGGGCAGCGTGGCCCGCACGAACTCGACCACCAGGGACGGGCCCTGCTGGCGGATGTCCACGCCCACCTGGTTGTTGGGCAGCTCGACGATCACGCGACCCGCACCGTCCTGCCCTCGACGGAAATCGACTTCCTTGAGGGCCAGCGGGGTGGCGTTCTTGTTCTCGGCGAAATGCACCGGCTCGGCGTTCGCAGCGCCTGCCTTGACCTGAGCCTGGGCGGGCTGCGCGGTCTGGGCCGGAGCCGGGGCAGCACCGACGGCCGGATCCAGGATCAGCAACAGGGACTTGCCCTGCAACTGCGCCCGGTAGGTGGTCGCCTGGCGCAGGTTGAGCACCACGCGACTGCGGTCGCCGGCGTTGGCCACGTTGACCGTGCGCAGGTTGCCGTTGTTGATCTCGACCACGTTGCGCGCCAGGGCGTTGGTCACACCAGGCAGGTCAATGGCGATGCGCGGAGGCGCCTGCACCACGAAGCCGGCCGGCAGCGTGGCAAGGGGCTCGGACAGGTCGATTCTCACGACCTCCGTGCCCGCCTGCTGCGTGCTGGTGATGGCCTGAATGGCCGCAGCCGCCAGGGTCAGGGGCGACACCAGTGCCAGGGCA
The DNA here is from genome assembly GCF_001447195.1 of Aquabacterium parvum. GTDB lineage: Bacteria > Pseudomonadota > Gammaproteobacteria > Burkholderiales > Burkholderiaceae_C > Aquabacterium > Aquabacterium parvum. The sequence goes on from NZ_LFRI01000341.1 coordinate 283,388, forward strand.
ACCCCAGCCATCGCAAGACGCCACGTTTTCATCGATGCATTCTCCAGCTTCATCATCACTTGCCACCCTCTTGCAACTGCAGGGTGGTCGGCCGCTCGATCCACTCGCCAGCGGCATCCTGCACGATCTCACGCAGTGAGATCTCGGTTTCGGTGATCTTCAGGATCTTTCCGTAGTTCTGACCCAGGTAGTCGCCTGCCTTGACCTGATAGAGCAGGTTGTCGACCCTGAGCAGGGCATATGGCCGCCCTTGCTTCTGGACACTGCCCACCATGGACATGCTGTCCAGCGGGTAGGCCTCCAGGGGCTCCTTGCGGCGGTTGAGCTCGGCCGCCACCGCAGAGTTCGGCTGGCGAGCTTCCTGCCTGAGGGCGCCCGTCAGCTTCTGGGTGCTGAAAGGCTCGACGCCATCCAAGCCGGCGTAGGTTTCCGGGTTGAACTTCTGAGGCGGCGACAGCGGCTGCACATTGGGCTTGACGTGCTGACGCTCCTGGTCCATCCAGGCCTGCAGCTCATCTTGCTCACCGCCGCAGGCGCTCAGCATCAGCGGCAGCACCAGGGCCAGACAGGCCAGGCGCGTTGCCTTCACGTTCTTCAAGGGCGCGTTCATTTCTTGCCCCCTTTCTTGCCTTTGCCAGCCTTGTTCTTTTCGGCGCGCATGGCGTCGAGCTCGGCCTGGTCAAGGTAACGGTAGGTGCGTGCAGTGGCTTCCAGCGCCAGGTTGCCTTGCCCGGCATCCTTGCCCACGTTGGTGATCACCAGGTTGTGCAAGGTCACGATGCGCGACAGGTTGGCGATGTCTGCGGTGAAGGCGCCGACGTCGTGATAGCGACCCGTCACGCGGATCGAAATCGGCAGCTCGGCGTAATAGTCCTTGACAACGACCTGACCCGGGCGGAACAGCTCGAAATCCAGGCCACGACCCAGGCCAGCCTGGTTGATGTCGGACAGCAGCGCGTCCATCTCGGCTTTGCCGGGCAGTTGTTTTTCGAGCTGCTTGACGTACTCATCGACCTGGATGAGCTGCTTGCGCAACTCGGCCAGGTTGACCGCCTGAGCCACCTTGTCGCGAAACTCCTGCTTGAGCTGCGGCTCCTTGTTGCGCTCGGCTTCGAGCTCGTCGCGCTGGCCGGAGAGCAAGGCAACCCAGCCCACGCCAAAAATCAGGATGGCAGCGAAGACGAAGCTTGCCAGCTTGGGCAGCAAGGGCCACTGCCCCGGCTCGTTGGGATTGAGCCCGCTGAACTGGCTCTGGGCCTGTTCAAAGAGGGCGTTGACGTCGATGTTCATGTTGGTTTTGGCCACCTGCGACTCCTCAGGACTGACCGGCAGGTTTGGCCGCAGGCTTGCCTGCGCCACGCGGACGGGATGCGCTCTCGGCGCTCTCTTCGGAGGCAGGCTGCTTCAAAGAGACCCGCATGGTGAACTCGAACAGGCGCTTGGCCGCACGGGCATCCTTCGAGGCCTGGTTCGACACCTTGATTTCGACGAGCTCGGGGCGCTCCAGCCAGGTCGAGCGACCGCCGGTGTTGCGCAGGAACTCGGAGACGCGCTCGTTGGTCTGCGCCATGCCGGTCACCTGCACGGTGCGGCCGTTCTGGCGAATGGACGTCAGGTAAATGCCTTCGGGCGTCTGGGCCACCAGCTCGTTGAGCAGGTAGACCGGCATGTTGCGGCCGGTTTGCAGGTCTTCCACGGCGCGCTGGCGGGCCTTCAGGGATTCGATCTCGGCCTTGAGGGCCGACACGTCCTTGATTTCTTCGTCGAGCTTGGTGATGGCCGAGCGCAGGTACTGGTTGCGCTCCTGCTGGCCGGAGATCATCTGCACCTGAACGCCGTACGCCAGCGCCACGATCGAGGCACCAGCGGCCAGGGACAGCCCGAGGCCAGCGAAGAAGGCCTGCTTGCGCAGGCGGCGTTTTTCCTCGCGGTGAGGCAGGAGGTTGATCAAAATCATGCGAGGAACCTCCGCATGGCCAGGCCACAGGCGGTCAGGTAAGCGGGGGCCTCACGGCGCAGCTTGCTTTCACGCACGGCCGAACCGAGTTTCATGCCTTCGAAAGGGTTGACGACCATGGATGCGAAACCGGTCAGGTCGGTCACGCGCTCCTTCAGACCGGGCAAGGTGGCCGTGCCACCGGCCAGCATCACGTAGTGCACCTTGTGGTGCGGCGTGCTGGTGAAGAAGTACTGAAGTGCGCGACCGATTTCCTGCGACAGGCTGTCGACAAAGGGCGCCAGGATGGTGTTCTGGAAGTCTTCTGGCAGGTCACCCGAGAGCTTCTTGCCCTCGGCCTCTTCGAACGAGAAGCCGTACTGGCGCGAGATCAACTGGGTCAGCTGCGCGCCACCAAAGGCCTGATCGCGGTCGTAGAGCAACTCGTTGTCGCGCAGGACCTTCAGGCTGGTGTTCTCGGCGCCGATCTCGAACAGGGCGACCAGGGCATCACGCCCCTCGCCTGGCAGGGCCGAGACCAGTCGCTCCATGGCCAGGCGGGAAGCGTGCGACTCGATGTCCAGGATCGCGGGCTTCAGGCCCGCAGCCTCAGCCAGGGCCTGGCGGTCCTGAACGCGGTCCTTGCGCGAAGCGGCAATCAGCACGTCCACATCACCAGCCGACGTGACGCTGGGGCCGATCACGCAGAAATCCAGGCTGACTTCGTCGAGCGAGAACGGGATGTACTGGTTGGCTTCGGCCTCGACCTGCAGTTCCATCTCTTCTTCGCGCAGGCCTGCGGGCAGCATGATCTTCTTGGTGATCACGGCCGATTGCGGCATGGCCATGGCGACCTGCTTGGTCCGCGAGCCGCTCTTGGAGACCACCTTGCGGACCGCTTCCGCCACTTCGTCGAATTTCTCGATCTGCCCGTCGGCGATCCAGCCCTTTTCGAATGGTTCAGACGCGAACCGTTCCAGGACGTACTCGCCTGTGTTCGTCTGGCTCAGCTCGACCAGCTTCACGCCTGACGAGCTGATGTCCAGCCCGATCATTGGCGCGTGCTTGCGGCTCAAGAGCGTATCAAGAAAGCTCACACCGTCCCCCATGCGTCCACGGACGCTGGAAAGTTAATAAACCACTTCAATGCTATCAGCAAAGGTTTTGTCACTGAACGCGTGGAAAGCAGGAGAAAACCCAGGCTCGTTGCGGTATGCACACGCCTTACAGACAGTTTCAAAATCAACAACTTGCCTAATATCGAGGGGAACGCGACACGCCAGCTGAGCTGAGTGCCCAGGGTTTCTATAATTCGGCACCTCTTTGAGCACCTCCCCATGAGCGATTCAGACTCCCGCGGCGACAGCGCCACTTCCTCGGCCAGCCGAGGCCCCTGGTGGCAGCGCTGGGTCATGAGACCCATCCTGGTGCTCAGCGGCTTGGTGATCGCAGCCGTGCTCTCGGGCGTCCTGCTGGTGGGCATCGGCCTGTCGGTGGCCTACCCGAACCTGCCAGACGTCAAGGGCCTGACCGATTACCGACCGAAGATGCCCCTGCGCGTTTTCTCGGCCGACAACATCCTGATCGGCGAATTCGGGGAAGAAAAGCGCAATTTCATGCGCATCGCAGAGATCCCGAAGGTGATGCGCGATGCCGTGCTGGCCATCGAGGACGCCCGCTTTTACCGCCACGGAGGCGTCGACTACCTGGGCGTGCTGCGAGCCGGCCTGGCCAACTTCGGCGAATCCCGCAGCCAGGGCGCCTCGACCATCACGATGCAGGTGGCTCGCAACTTCTACCTGCCCACCGAAAAAACGATGACCCGCAAGATCTACGAGATCTTGCTGGCGCTCAAGATCGAGAGCCTGCTGACCAAGGACCAGATCCTGGAGCTCTACATGAACCAGATCTACCTGGGTCAAAGAGCCTATGGCTTTGCTGCGGCATGCGAGACCTACTTCGGCAAGCCCATCAAGGACGTCACCATCGCGGAAGCGGCCATGCTGGCGGGCCTGCCCAAGGCGCCATCGGCGTACAACCCCGTTCGCAACCCCCGTCGTGCCACCATCCGTCAGCAGTACATCATCGACCGGATGCTCGAGAACGGCTTCATCACCGAAGAGCAGCGCGACGAGGCCAAGGCCGAAAAGCTCAAGTACCGCAACAAGGCACCGATCCCGCTGCACGCCGAGTACGCCGCCGAGGCGGCGCGCCTGCTCATGCACGAGCAGTACGGCCCCGATGCCTACACCCGAGGCCTGAACGTCTACACCTCGATCAACATGGTCGAGCAGGAAGCGGCCAACAAGGCCATGCGCAAAGGCCTGCTGGACTTCGATCGCCGCCAGGCCTGGCGCGGCCCCGAGGGCTACATCGACCTGCCGCAGGACCCCAAGCTGGTCGACGTGCGCATCGCCGAAGCCCTGGAAGACCACCCCGACAGCGAAGACATGCGCGCTGCCGTGGTGCTGGTGGCCGAGCCCCGCAAGATCGTGGCAGCGCTGCAATCGGGCGAGCAGGTCGAGGTGGGGCCAGAAGGGCTGAAGGCCGTGGGCAACGCACTCAACGAGAAAGCCACGCCCAAACAACAGATCCGACGTGGCGCCGTCATCCGCGTGAGCAAAGACACCAAGCAGGACCGCTGGGTGGTCATGCAGTTCCCCGAGGTGCAAGGCGCCCTCGTGTCGATGGACCCACGCACCGGCCTGATCCGAGCGATGGTGGGCGGCTTCGACTTCACGCACAACAAGTTCAACCACGTGACGCAGGCTTGGCGCCAGCCGGGATCGAGCTTCAAGCCCTTCATCTACTCGGCAGCGCTGGAGCGAGGCTTCACACCGGCCACCGTGGTCAACGACGCACCGCTGTTCTTCGACGCCGGCACCACGGGCAGCCAGCCCTGGGAGCCCAAGAACTACGACGGCAAATTCGAAGGCCCGATGACCGTGCGCCGGGCGCTGGCCAAGTCCAAGAACATGGTGTCGATCCGCGTGCTGCGCTCCGTGGGCGCCAAAACCGCACAGGAGTGGGTGACGCGCTTCGGCTTCGAGGCCGACAAGCACCCGGCTTACCTGACCATGGCCCTGGGCGCCGGCTCTGTGACCCCGCTGCAGATGGCAGACGGCTACGCGGTCTTCGCCAACGGTGGCTACCGCGTCAACCCCTTGCTGGTCACGCGGGTGACGGACAACCGAGGAGCCGTGCTGGCCCAGTACCGCCCCGCCGTGCTCGACGAAAGCATGCGCGCCATCGACGCTCGCAATGCCTTCGTGATGGGCAGCCTGCTGCAGGAGATCACCCGCTCGGGCACCGCCGCACGCGCGCAGGCCACGCTCAAGCGGCCCGACCTGTACGGCAAAACCGGCACCACCAACGACTCGATGGACGCCTGGTTCGCCGGCTACCAGCCCAACAACGTGGCCGTGGTGTGGATCGGCTACGACCAGCCCCGCAAGCTGGGCGACAAGGAAACCGGCGGCGGCCTGGCCCTGCCCGTTTGGATCGACTTCATGTCAACCGCCCTGCGCAACGTGCCGGTGGCCGAACCCGTGCCGCCCGAAGGCGTGGTCAACATCGGCGGCGAATGGTTCTACGAGGAGTACACCCCGTCGACCGGCGTGAAGGAGCTTGCGCACGAAGGCGAAGGCGAGAACCCGGCTCAGCCTGCGCCCAGCCCCGCCAGCCAGGAAGAGAAAAAGGGCATCCTCGACCTCTTCGGCGGCACCAAGCCAGAGTGATCAGAACTTCAGAGGCTTGCGAGACTGCTCGCCTGCGCAGGCAGACAGCAAGGCGAAGAATTCTTCGCCAGAGCGTGTGTCGCGCCACAGACCCTGATCGTCCAGCTTGAAGTGAAAGCCGCCGCGCCTGGCCGCCAGCCACAGCTCTTGCAAAGGTGGCTGAGCGTTGACGATGAGTTGGCTGCGATCGGGCAGGCTCAGCGTCAACATGCCACCGGTGCGGGCCGCATCGATGTCGATGACGTCTTCTTCGAGCCAGGTGTCGACCGTCTTTTCGATGCGCGCCAGCGTGGCGGAAATGACCTCGTGGTACTGGGCATCGGTCAGGGCCTGGGGGGCGCCGGGGGTGGACATGGCGGTTTCCTTAGAATCGGGGGCATGGAACACAACATCCGAATTCTAGGCAGACTGGCAGCCGCCGTCGCACTTGGGGCCTCTCTGCTGCTGAGCGGCTGCGGCCTCAAGGGCCCACTGTACCTGCCCGCCCCGGCCCAGGCCACCCCTCAACCCGCCCCCGCAGCCTCGCAATGACCCTCCCCGGCTCCCCCTTCCTGTCCTGGCGCGGCCCGGACCTGTACCTTGATGACGTGCGTCTGGCCGACCTGGCCCGCCAGCACGGCACGCCGCTGTACGTTTATTCGCGCCGCGCCATGCTGGCCGCGCTCGCGCCCTACCAACGCGCCCTGCAAGGCCGCAAGCACCTGGTCTGCTACGCCGTCAAGGCCAACTCCAACCTGGCGGTTTTGCAGACCTTCGCCCAGGCCGGCTGCGGTTTCGACATCGTGTCCTCGGGCGAGCTCGCACGCGTGCTGGCAGCAGGTGGTGACGCCGCCAAGGTGGTGTTCTCCGGCGTGGGCAAGACCCGCGCTGAAATGGCCGAGGCGCTGCAGGCCGGCGTGAAGTGCTTCAACGTCGAGAGCACGGCCGAGCTCGAGGTGCTGTCGCAAGTGGCATCGGGCCTGGGGCTGACGGCTCGCGTGAGCCTGCGTGTCAACCCCGACGTGGACGCCGGCACCCACCCCTACATCTCGACGGGCCTGAAGGGCAACAAGTTTGGTGTGGCGCACGAGGTGGCCCTGGCCGCCTACCGCCGCGCCGCCGCCCTGCCCGGCATCCAGGTCGTCGGCATCGACTGCCACATCGGCTCGCAGATCGCCGACGTCTCGCCCTACCTCGACGCACTCGACCGCGTGCTCGACCTGGTCGAGGCCATCGAAGCCGCCGGCATCCCCATCCACCACCTGGACCTGGGCGGCGGGCTGGGGATCACCTACACCGACGAGACCCCGCCCAAGGCGGACGAGCTGATCGCCAAGCTGCTGGCCAAGATCGACGCGCGTGGCCACGGCCAGCGCGAGGTGATGTTCGAGCCGGGTCGCTCGCTGGTGGGCAACGCCGGCGTGCTGCTGACCGACGTGCTCTTCCTCAAGGAGGGCGAGCAGAAGAACTTCTGCGTGGTCGACGCGGCCATGAACGACCTCATGCGCCCTGCCCTGTACGAGGCCTGGATGGGCATCGTCAACACGCACCAGCGCGAGGGCAGCCCTGCCCTGACCTGGGACGTGGTCGGCCCGGTGTGCGAGTCGGGCGACTGGCTGGGCCGCGACCGCTCGCTGGCCGTGCAGGCGGGTGACGTGCTGGCCGTTCTGTCGGCTGGCGCTTACGGCATGACGATGGCCAGCAACTACAACACCCGAGGCCGCGCGGCCGAGGTGATGGTGGACGGCGAGCAGACCTGGGTGATCCGCGAGCGCGAGACGGTGCAGCAGTTGCTGGCCAATGAGCGCTTGATCAAGGACTGAGTCGCCTGGGGCGATCCGCCCCGCATCGGTCGGCACAACGGGCCCCTTGGGGCCCGTTTTCTTTCAGCGGGTGGCGATCGCTGGACGCCTTGGGTGGACGTCGCATGAAAAAAGCCGCCCGAGGGCGGCTTTGGGTGACGAAGCGAGAGCCTCTATCAGAAGTTGTGGCGAACGCCCAAGGCCAGTTGGGTGGACTTGCCGTCGGGTGAGATGCCCAGACCAGCGAGGGTGGGCACTTCGCGGATGCCGGTTGCCGCCAGGGTAACAGCGGGGCCCACGCCCTTGTCCTTGATCTGCTCGTAGCGGGTGTACAGCGTGGTGCGCTTGGACAGCGAGTACTCGGCACCCAGGGTGTATGCCTGGTTCTTGCCGCGGCTTTCGTTGCGGAACTTGGTTTCAGACCATTGCGCCAGGAAAGCCATGGCACCGATTTCATAACGGGTGCCCAGCACCAGCGAACTGACCTTCAGCTTGCCGTCCGTGATTCCAACCAGGCTGGCGGGCAAACCAGCGCCGTTGATGTCGTAGGCGGCGCGGCCGAAGGAGCCGTTCAGGGTCAGGCCAAGCTCTTTGAAGACGTACTTGCCGCCCAGGTTCCAGACCGAGTAATCATCGACCTGGAACAAAGTGGTGGCCGAGCCGCTGATGATTGCCACGACCGGCGTGTTGTCGAAATTGGTGCGGCCATAACCCAGTGTCACGGTCAGATCGCTGATGGCATAAGCGCCGAAAGCACCCAGGCTGCGGCCACGGCCGTCCTTGTTTTCATTGGCAGCCGTGATACCGCCCAGGATCTGGCCATTGGCATCGGAACCGCCAGAGGTGCTGCGCAGCGCGTTGACCTTCTGGGCCACGCCCGCGTTGGGCGAATAGCCCAGCTGGCCGCGGAAACCACCCGCTTGCAGCGAATAGGTAAGCGCGTTGTCCCAGCGGATGTTCAGGTTGTTGGACAGACCGCCTTCAACGAACTGGTCGGTCGAGCCGAAACGTTCGGTGGTGACCAAGGCGCTAGAAAAGAAGATGGGGGCGTATTGACGGCCAGCACGGAACTCACCGAACGGCGTGGTCAGACCGACATAGGCCTGGCGACCGAACAGGCGCCCGTCACGCAGCAGGGCACCGTTATCCACGCCCATTTGGCCTTCCAGGACGAAGTTGCCCTTGTAGCCATTGCCAAGGTCTTCGACACCACGGAAGCCCAGCGACGACTGCGAACTTGTGTCCGGCCCTACCCTGGTCATGCTCTGCTGGGAACGCAAGGCCGAAGACAAGGCAGCGGCGGTACCAGCGCCGAGAAGACCCGTCGATGCCGGGGCTGTGATGGCATCGCCAGAAGTACGCTTGACGCGGTCAACCGAAACGTCAATGTTGCCGTAGATGGTGACGCTGGACTGGGCCAGTGCGGTGCCCGAGGCCAGGGCGGTCAGGGCCAGAGCGATGGCCGAGGACAGAACGCGCTTTTGCATTTGGATCTCCTAGATGTCCCCCCTGAAACGGGGGGCGTGAGGAATTGTTGCTGAGGGGTTCGGGCACGACACTCAGGTTTCCGCTAGGTTGTTGCGCCAGGGCGACAACCCTCGGCACGGCAGCGGACATGGATCAAACACAAGGGGGCAGATCAAACGCCGGACAGGCATGAAAAAAGGGGGCCGAAGCCCCCTTTTTGCTGAGTCGGTTGGAAACCGATCAGAAGCAGTGGCGAACGCCGACGGCCAGACCGCGCGACGACTTGTCGTTGGCGATGGTCACGCCGGACACCGACAGGTCGGTGTTCTTGTCGTTGCGCACTTGCGTGAACAGGGCGTACAAGGCGGTACGCTTGCTCAGGTCGTACTGTGCACGGAAGGTCAGGATGCTGGCCTTGTCGTCCTGGGTGTTCTTGTTGTTGAAGCTACCAGCAACTGCGGTGTTGGTTGCGTCACCCTTAGCTCCACGAACCTGGGCGTAGCCGCCGGTCAGGGTCACGCCAGTCGCCACAGGCACGGCAACCTTGAAACCGTACAGGTTGCGATCGTCGTACTGTTGACCAGAAGCGGTGTCGCGGTCGTCGGTGTTGTAATAGGCAGTCAGCTTGGCCACGCCGAAGTCGTAGGCACCAAAAACCAGCACGCCGGTGTTTTCGACGTCCCCAGCCACATCGGTGTTGGCCTTGATGTAGCTCAAGCCAGCCGACAGGGGGCCATTGGCGTAGGCGGCGCTGAAGCCGTAGGTGCGGCCGTCGTTGCCGTTGTCTTCCGTGGTGACGCTCGAGCTGTAGCCAGTCGAGAACTGGGCAGCCAGGGTCAGGCCGGGAACCAGGGTCGGGGCGATGTAGGTGATGGCGTTGTCCAGACGGCGCAGGTCGTTGCCAGCCAGCACGCCGGAGATCTTGCCTTCGTCGTAGGCTTGGGCGCCGGTCACGCCAAACAGTTGAGCGCCGATCAGCGAGTCTTGGCGACCCAGGCGGACTTCACCGAAACCACCGGCCAGGCCGACGTAAGCCGAGCGGCTGAAGAAGGCAGAGTCAGAACCACCGTTGTCAACCTTGGCGCTCGCGTCCAGCAGGAAGGTGGCCTTCAGGCCGCCGCCCAGGTCTTCCACGCCCTTGAAGGCGATGCGCGAAGAAGCCAGGTTGTCGGAGGACACGCGGGTGACGGTCTTGTCGCCCTTGACGGACTCAACAGAAGCGTCGACCACACCGTACAGGGTGACGGAGGATTGAGCGAAGGCAGCCGAGGAGGCAGCGATGGCGGCCAGATCCAGCACAGTCTTTTTCATGGAGTTATCCAAAGTCTGAACCAGAGGCTCCAGCTTCGCCGGCGCGTGTCTGCAAGTCACTTGGGTGACCCCGCCACGCCGTTCGAGCGCTGGAACTGTTGGGGATTGCACCAGATTCTTCAAAGTTGCTTGATGACATGGTTGTCATAACGATGCTCCATGCGGCTCATCGTTGCCCTGATGCAACACCGCCCTGGGCCGGATAATCACACCATGAGCATCCAGACCGACGATTTCGGCTCCGGCCGCGGCGAGCCCGAGCGCCCCTCTCGCCAGGGCGGCGCCCCCGAGAGCGTGCCCTCGGGGCGTGTGGTGGAGGCTGGCGTCAGCTCCCCCCAGGAGGACGCGCTGGAGCGTGCGCTGCGCCCGAAAGACCTTGACGAGTACATCGGCCAGGCCAAGGCGCGCGAGCAGCTCGAAATCTTCATCGGCGCAGCCAAAAAGCGCAGCGAGGCCCTCGACCACGTGCTGCTGTTCGGCCCGCCCGGCCTGGGTAAAACCACGCTGAGCCACATCATCGCCACCGAACTGGGCGTCAACTTGCGCCAAACCTCGGGGCCCGTGCTTGAAAAGCCCAAGGACCTGGCGGCCATCCTGACCAACCTGGAGCGCAACGACGTCCTGTTCATCGACGAAATCCACCGCCTCAGCCCGGTGGTCGAAGAGATCCTCTACCCCGCGCTGGAGGACTACCAGATCGACATCATGATTGGCGAGGGGCCGGCGGCGCGCTCGATCAAGCTGGACCTGCAGCCCTTCACGCTGGTGGGCGCCACCACGCGGGCCGGCATGCTGACCAACCCGCTGCGTGACCGATTCGGTATCGTGGCGCGGCTGGAGTTCTACACGGCGGCTGAGTTGCAGCGCATCGTGACGCGCTCGGCCAAGCTGCTGGGCGCGCCGATCGACGCCGAGGGCGCGTTGGAGGTGGCGCGTCGATCGCGCGGCACGCCCCGCATCGCCAACCGGCTGCTGCGCCGGGTGCGCGACTACGCCGACGTCAAGGGCACAGGGCACATCACCAAAGAGATCGCAGACAAGGCCCTTGCCATGCTGGACGTGGACCCCATCGGCTTTGACGTGATGGACCGCAAGCTGCTCGAAGCCATCATTCACCGCTTCGACGGTGGCCCGGTGGGCCTGGACAACGTGGCTGCGGCCATCGGCGAGGAGCGGGACACGATCGAGGACGTGATCGAGCCTTATCTGATCCAGCAAGGTTTCCTGCAGCGCACGCCGCGCGGGCGGGTGGCGACGTCGGCCGCCTTCAGGCACCTGGGGCTGATCGCGCCACAGGGTGGCAACTTGCTGGACGAAGGTTGAGCGACTGAGCCGAACTCAGCGCTGCAGCGTGCTGGACACGCAAGGGCAGCACGACAGCCCCGGGGCTGCCCCGGCGTGTGCCCGGGCGCCTCTCAGCGCCGACGCAGCAGGTGCGTGTATTCCTCTTTGCCGTCCACTTCCCGGGCCTGCTGATCGACCAGGTCGTTGCCGGTCTGGCGGGCAAAAGCCTGGAAGTCGCGCACAGAGCCTGGGTCGGTGGCCAGCACGCGCAGGATTTCACCGCTGTGCATGTCCGACAAGGCCTTCTTGGCCTTGAGGATGGGCAGCGGACAAAGCAGGCCGCGGGCGTCGAGTTCCTTGTGGATCAGGTCCATGGCTGAGGCTGCGAAGGTTGCGGGCCGGGTTGGGCCGTTGATCAGGCGGGAAAGACGCCGGTCGACAGGTAGCGGTCGCCCCGGTCGCAGACGATGAAGACGATGGTGGCGTTGCTGACTTGCTTGGCCAGCTCCAGGGCCGCCCAGCAGGCGCCTGCGGCCGAGATGCCGCAGAACAGGCCTTCTTCGCGTGCCAGGCGGCGGGCCATGTCTTCGGCATCGGCCTGGCTGACGTGGATGATGTCGTCGACGCGGCTGGGCTCGTAGATCTTGGGCAGGTAGGCCTCGGGCCACTTGCGGATGCCGGGGATGCGCGAGCCATCTTGCGGCTGAGCGCCGACGATGCGCACCTCTGGGCTCTTTTCCTTGAGGAACTTGGAGACACCGGTGATGGTGCCCGTGGTACCCATGGCGCTCACGAAGTGGGTGATGCGGCCTTGCGTGTCCAGCCAGATCTCGGGGCCGGTGGTGTCGTAGTGCACCGCCGGGTTGTCGGGGTTGGCGAACTGATCGAGCACCACGCCCTTGCCTTCGCGCACCATCTGGTCGGCGAGGTCGCGGGCGTATTCCATGCCGCCGCTCTTGGGCGTGAGGACGAGCTCGGCGCCGAAGGCCTTCATGGTCTGGGCGCGCTCGATGGAGAGGTCCTCCGGCATGATCAGCACCATGCGGTAACCCCGGATGGCGGCGGCCATGGCCAGCGCGATGCCGGTGTTGCCGGAGGTTGCTTCGATGAGGGTGTCGCCGGGCTTGATCTGACCACGCTCTTCGGCGCGGCGGATCATGTTGATGGCGGGGCGGTCCTTGACCGAGCCGGCCGGGTTGTTGCCCTCAAGCTTGGCGAGGATGACGTTGCCACGGGCGTCGTTGTCGGCACCGGGCACGCGTTGCAGGCGGACCAGCGGGGTCTTGCCGATGGCGTCTTCGAGAGTCGGGTAGGTCATGACTTCACGCGGCCATCGCTCACGGCATGTGCCGGCTCTGTGTGCAGGCTTGTGCAAGCTGCTTGGTGCCCCGGGTCGGACTCGAACCGACACTCCTTGCGGAACCGGATTTTGAATCCGGCGCGTCTACCAATTTCACCACCAGGGCCCTGGTGCAGGAAGGCCGCAAGGATAGCACAGGGGCGCTTGCATCTATGATCCGGGGTCAACCACACATCCGCTGTTGCCCCATGCCACCGATGCCCCCCATCACCCAGGCGCTCATCCTGATCAATGTGGCCATGTATTTCCTGGACGACCTCCTGGGGGGGGCGTTGTCCATGTACATGGCCCTGTGGCCACTCGAGAGCGGTCTCTTCTACCCGTGGCAGGTGCTGACCTACGCCTTCCTGCACGGCTCGATCGGCCACATCTTCTTCAACATGCTGGGCCTGTGGATGTTCGGCAGCGAGCTCGAGCGCATCTGGGGCCAGCGCCGATACATCGAGTTCCTGGGCGCCAGCGTGCTGACCGCAGCGGCCACGCAACTGCTGATTTCGATGTTGGCGGGCTACCACAACCCCACGGTGGGCGCCTCGGGCGGGCTGTTCGGCCTGCTGCTGGCGTTCGGGATGATGTTCCCTGAGCGCACGATCATGCCGCTGTTCCCGCCCATCCCGATGAAGGCCAAGGTGTTCGTGGCCGTGTACGGCGGCATCGAGTTGTTCCTGGGTGTGACGGGCACGTCTTCGGGGGTGGCCCACTTTGCCCACCTGGGCGGCATGCTGGGCGGCTGGTTGATGCTGCGCTACTGGCGCGGCCAGCCGCCGTTCAATCGCGGCGGCCCCCGTCGGCGCTTTTGAGGCGTGGTCGCCAGCCCGATGACACGACGATGCCCGCAGCGATGAGGAGCAGCGCCAGCGGGTGGTACCAACGCGGCCCCTGCCCCAGCAACAAGGTGGACCAGGTGGCCGCGAAAACCGGCGTCAGGTTGCTGAAAAAGCCCGCCACCGTCGGGCCCACCGCTTGCACGCCCAAGCCCCAGCAACGGTAGGCCAGGATCGATGGGCCGATGGCGATGAACAGCAGGCCCAGCAGGGTGCCGGCATCGAGGCGCCAGCCATCGCTCCAGCCTGGAGTCCAGGCGGCTTCCGCGCCCGCGCACAGGGTCGCCCACAGCAGACCGAACCCCACCTGGATCCACAGGAAACCGGCCCAGTCCCAGTCAGGCCGGGCCTGGCCTTGCATCGACGCGGGCGGGCGGGCCAACAACCAGCTGTAGAAAGCCCAGGCCAGGCTGGCCAGCAGCATGAGCAGGTCGCCCGGCACCAGGCGCAGTTTGGCCAGCGTGGCCCATTGACCTTGGGACATCACCAGCAAGACGCCCGCCACCGACAAGGCCGCGCCGAACATCTGCCGTCGCAACAGAGGCTGTCCAAAGCACACGCGCCCCACGACCATCATCCACACGGGGATGCTGGCGCCGATCAGCGTGACGTTGATGGGTGAGGAGGTTTGCAGCGCGAGGTACTGCAGGGCGTTGTAGGTGCCCACGCCCAATGAACCGATCAAGGCCAGGTGCCGCCAGCGCTGGACAATGGCCGACGGCTCCTGGAGGACCCGCCAGCCCAAGGGCGCGAGCAAGATGGCGACAAGCAGCCAGCGCAGTCCGTTCATCGCCACGGGCGGCATGCTGCCGACCAGCATGCGGCCGACCACGGCGTTGCCCGCCCAGAGCATGGGCGGCAACACGAGCAGCCAGGCTGTTCGCCAGGACAGGGATGAAGCAAGTGACAAGGCTCGGTCTGCCTATTCTTGGGCTGCCAATTCTTGGTCTGCTGTTGGCAGCGTTCTGCGAAGAACCTGCATTAGAGCAGGCCAACCGAGCCCCCTCTCGGGGGGGCGAGCCTTTCGGCCCCTTGCGCACTTGAGATGCTTCAGGCCTGAGCGCGAGCGCGGCCGCGGCGCAAACCGAAGCCGACGGCACCAAGACCTGCCAGCATCAGACCGACGGTCGAGGGCTCGGGCACGGCAGGGGCGACAGCCAGGCCGACGATGGTGGGCAGCGCGGTGTTGCCCTGGATACCGAAAGCGCCGATCAGGCTGGCCGCGCCGGTCTGCAGGTTGATGGTGTACAGGCTGGAGTAGCTGTCGTCACCGGTCAGCCCGGCGTAAGCCACGCCCGAGCCGGAGATGTCGAAGCCGAAAACGTTGAGGGAGCTGGCGCCCAGGCTGCCCACGCGGGTGTAGACGCCACCAGCCGGTGCCGAGGTGGAGAACAGGCTGCTGCTGATCGTGTCGATGGCAAACAGCACCGTCGGGGTGGCCGGGTTGGTGTCGTTGTTGCTGTAAGCCGCACCAGTGAGCTTGAGCGAGCCGCTGGCCGAGCTGACGTTGGTTTGCTTGGCGACGGCGCCCAGGTTGGCGCCTGGGTTGACGTTGACGGCGTAGTTGTCGCCTGCGGCGGTGAGGACGCGCAGGGAGGCCGCGCCGCTGACGTCGGCGTTGGGGTTGAAGTCAAAACCCAGGAGGCTGCCGTTGATGGGCGCCTTGAGCGCGGTCACGAACGTGGCGGCGCCGGTGCTGGCGTCGAGGGTGTAGACGTTGCCCAGGTTGCTCAAGGTGTAGAGCTGACCGTTGGTGGGGCGCGTGTCGAGCCCAAGCAGCTTCTCTGAGGCGGCCAGGCCGCTCAGGCCGACGGCCGAGCCCATGCTCGGTGCCGCGGTGTCGAAGGTGATCAGGCGGTTGTCGGTGGTCAGGCCGTAGAGGGCTTCGGCTTGCGCAACGGACACAGAGAAGATGGCCGCCAGGGCCAGGATGGAAGGCTTGAACATGGCTGGACTCCGGGTAGTTTGTGGTTCGCGCAGCAGACCTTTCCGATGCGCGCACCCCCACTACGGGCCGGGGTCGAGGGACAGATGCACCCGCTCACGCGGATTCACCCCCCTGTTCAGGGTGGGCTGTTTGGCCCCTGGGCCAGGGCCGCGCGGTAGGCGTGCCACGAGGCGTGGCCCAGCACCGGCACCACCAGCAGCAAGCCCGCAAAGCCTGGCAGCATCGCCACCAGGCTGAGCAGCCCGATGAGCGCCGCCCACAGCCACATCACGCCCGGCTGGGTGGCCACCAGGCGCATGCTCAGCAAGCCCGCCGAAACCGCGTCAACCGAGCGGTCGAGGATCATGGGCATGCTGACCACGCTGATGGCGAAAATCAGCCCGGCGAAGATGGCGCCCACGGCCGTGTACACGACCCCGAAGGTGATGAACTCTTCGGTGAGGAAGCTCGAGAGCGGGCCATTGAAGTCAGGCACCCCCTCGAAGCTGATGGCGAAGACGATCATGGCGGCGCGCCCCCACAGCATCTCCAGAACCAGCAACACGGCCGCGAAGATGGCCAGTTGCGCGCTGCTGATGCGCCAGGCGGTCAGCGAGCGCAGCAGGCTTGGCTGACGCCCCTGCTCCAGCTCGCGGCTGGCGTGGTACAGGCCCAGGCACAGGAAGGGGCCCAGCAGCAGGAAACCGGCTGACAACGCCAGGGTGTATTCAGGTGCGCGCTGGAAGGTGCCCACCAGGGCCCAACCCATGAGCACGAAGCACAGCCCGTAAAACAGGCCGATGGCCGGTGCCCGGGTGAAGTCGCGCCAGCCCGCTTTCAGCCAGGCGAATGGCGCGGACCAAGGCAAGGTGTTGAGCGGCAGGTCGAGGGCGCTGGGCTCGGGGCGGGTGTCAAAACCCAGCGGCGCCAGGCCGTCGGCGTTGGGCTGCGCGGCCGCCACCGACGACGCCACCGCCCGTTCATCAGAGGACGACACGCCATCGGCTGGTGGCCATGCGAGGTGACGCCTGAGGACGGCCTTGCGGCGCGTCGTTCGGCGACGAGAAACCACGTGGTGCTGCGACAAGCGGCTGACCGTGCCCATGAAGACCCCTCCATCGAGATGAGGAGCCCCCAAGTTAAGGCTGCTTGACGCTCACGTCATCGGTGAAAGCCAGCGGTCGGGTTCAACGGGTGGCGGCGATGGCCTCCAGCGCATTCGACAGGTGCGTCACCGAGCGGCTGACGTTGTGCCATTTCTCGAGCCCGAACAGGCCGACGCGGAAGGTGCGGAAATCGGCCGGCTCGTCGCATTGCAGCGGCACGCCGGCGGCGGTCTGCAGGCCCAGGGCCAGGAACTTCTTGCTGTTCTGGATGTCGGGGTCGGTGGTGTAGCTGACCACCACGCCCGGTGCCTGGAAACCTTCGGCTGCGACGCTGGGGTAGCCGTGGCGCACCATCAACTCGCGCACCTGGCTGCCCAGGGCGATTTGCTCCTGGCGCACCTTTTCGTAACCGTAGGCCTCGGTTTCAGCCATGGCGTCGCGCAGGCGCAGCAAGGCGTCGGTGGGCAGCGTGGAGTGGTAGGCATGCCCGCCACCTTCGTAGGTCTCCATGATCTGCAACCACTTTTTGAGGTCCATGGCGAAGGTGGTGCTTTGCGTGGCGTCGATGGCCACGCGAGCGCGCTCGCTGAGCATGACCATGGCGCAGCAAGGCGAGCTGCTCCAGCCTTTTTGCGGTGCGCTGATCAGGATGTCGACCCCGGTGGCTTTCATGTCGACCCACATGGCGCCGGAGGCGATGCAGTCGAGCACGAACAGGCCGCCGACTTCATGGGCGGCGTCGGCCACGGCCTGGAGGTAGCCATCGGGCAGGATCATGCCGGCGGCGGTTTCAACGTGGGGGGCGAAGACCAGCGCGGGCTTTTCGCGGCGGATGGTGGCGACGACTTCGTCGATGGGTGCGGGGGCCCAGGCGGCCTGTGGGCCGTCGGCAATCCGGCGGGCCTTGAGCACAGTGTGGCTGGCCGGGATCGAGCCCATCTCGAAGATCTGCGTCCAGCGGTAGCTGAACCAGCCGTTGCGGATGACCAGCACGTGCTTGCCTTGCGCGAACTGGCGCGCCACCGACTCCATGCCGAAGGTGCCGCTGCCGGGCACCAGCACGGCGGACGGGGCGTTGTAGACGCGCTTGAGCATGGCCGAGATGTCGGTCATGACGCCCTGGAAGCGCTTGGACATGTGGTTGAGCGCGCGGTCGGTGTAGACAACCGAGAACTCGAGCAGACCGTCGGGATCGATGTTGGGAAGCAGGCCGGACATGGGATGGCGTGTGCAGTCAAATGATTGAAATCAGCGTAGCACAGCAGCCTGACAGGCACGCGTCAGGCTATCCCTTGTCCCTCCTGCTTGTGCCCCTGGCTGTGCCCTTGGTTGTGCCTTTTCATGCTGGCACGTCTTGTGGCGACGCTGCCCTCGCCCGCTGGTGGAACAGGCGGTCGAGCGCTAGGTAGACCACCGGCGTCGTGTAGAGCGTGAGCACCTGGCTGAGCAGCAGGCCACCCACCACGGCGTAACCCAGTGGCTGGCGCAGCTCCGCGCCCGTGCCGAAGCCCAGCATCAGCGGGATCGCGGCCAGCAGCGCCGCCAACGTCGTCATCATGATCGGGCGAAAGCGCACCACGCACGCCTGCTGGATGGCCTCGCGCGGGCTCAGGCCTTGCTCGCGCTGGGCCTGCAGGGCGAAGTCGACCATCATGATCCCGTTCTTCTTGACGATGCCGATCAGCAGCACCACGCCGATGAGCGCCATGATGGAGAAGTCCTGTCCGCTGAGCCACAAGGCTGCCACCGCGCCAATGCCGGCCGAAGGCAGCGTAGAGAGGATGGTCAGGGGGTGCACAAAGCTCTCGTAGAGCACACCCAGGATGATGTAGACCGCCAGCAGCGCCGCCAGGATCAGGATGGGTTGGGTGGCCAGCGAGTCCTGGAAGGCTTGCGCTGCGCCCTGGAACCGGCCGCTGATGCTGTCGGGCACCTGCAGCTCCTGGCGCACGTCGTCGATCAGCTTGACGGCATCACCGAGGGCCACGCCCGGCGCGAGGTTGAACGACAGGTTGACGGCCGGCGACATGGCCAGTCGGGCGATGCTGACGGCACCGGTTTCGGGCGACTCCAGGCGGGCCACTTCGGCCAGCGGCACCATCTGCCCCGTCTTGGCGGAGCGCAGGAGCAGCCAGTTCAGGCTGTCGGTCTGACCGCGCAAGGCGGGATCGATTTCGAGGATGACCTGGTACTGGTTCTGCTCGGTTTGTGTCTCGGCGATCTGCCGCTGGCCGTAGGCGCTGTAGAGCACCTGGTTGATGTCGTCGACGCTCAGGCCATGGCGGGCCGCGGCGGCGCGGTCGATGGTCAGGCGGGTGATGCCAGCGCCGAGTTGCAGGTCGTTGGAGACGTCGCGGAACTGGGGCAGGCGCGCCAGGCGTTCGGTCAGCTTTTCGGCCCATTGGCCCAGGTTCGCGCTGTCGTCACCGAGCAGTGCGTACTGGTATTGCGTTCGGGGCGAGCCGGTGCCCAGGTTGATGTCTTGCGCGGCGCGCATGAACAGGGTGATGCCGGGCACTTGCGAGGTCTTGGCGCGCACACGGTCGATGAAGCCCTGGGCCGATACGTCGCGCTTGGAGCGGTCTTTCAGGACGATGAAGAAGCGGCCGCCGGAGACGCTGCCGCTGGAGCCTCCCACCGTCTGGTTGTAGCCCAGCACCGCCGGGTCTTCGTCAAGGATGCGGGCGAGCGCCGCGTGCTTCTCGACCATGGCCTCGTAGGACTCGTCCTGTGCCGCCAGCGTGGTGCCCAGCACGAAGGCCGTGTCCTGCAGAGGGAAGAAGCCTTTGGGAATGAACGTGTAGGCCGCCACGGCCAGACCCATGGTGCTGAAGAACAGGCCCAGCATCAGCCGGCTGTGGTCGAGCGCCCAGCCCACGCTGCGGCCATAGGCGTCGATCAGCCTCTGCACCCAGCCGCCTTCGTGGTGGGCCGGTGCGCGCGACATCCAGCGCGAGGCGAGCATGGGCGCCAGCGTGAGCGAGGTGATCACCGAGACCGCGATGGCCGCCGTGACGGTGACCGCAAACTCGCTGAACAGGCGCCCCACCACTCCGCCCATGAACAGCAGCGGGATGAAGGCCGCCACCAGCGAGACGCTGATGGACAGCACGGTGAAACCGATCTCGCTGGAGCCCTTGAGCGCGGCCTCGCGCATGGGCAGGCCATCCTCGAGGTGGCGGTGGATGTTCTCGACCACCACGATGGCGTCGTCGACCACGAAACCCATGGCGATGATCAGTGCCACCAACGTCAGGTTGTTGAGGCTGAAGCCGAGCACGTCCATGGCCGCGACCGTCGCGATCATCGACACGCCCAGCACCGCCGTGACGATGACGGTGGCCGAGACCTGGCGCAAGAAGGCGCCCATCACCACCACGACGAGCACGAAAGTCAGCGCCAGCGTGAGCTCGACCTCGTGCAGCGAGGATCGGATGGTGCGCGTGCGGTCGTTGAGCACCTCGACCGTGACGCTGGCCGGCAGGCGAGCGGCCAGCTCGGGCAGCGCCGCCTGGATGCGGTCGGCCGTGGCGACGATGTTGGCGCCTGGCTGGCGACGGATGATGATGCCCAGGCCCGGCTGGCCGTTCTGCCATGCACCGACGAAGTCGTTCTCGGCGCCGTCGATGACCTTGGCCACGTCACCGATGCGCACCGGCACGCCGCTTCGGTCGACGATGGTGAGCTGTTCGTAGTCAGAGGCATCGAAGAGCTGGTCATTCGTGGCCAGGGTGCTGGTTCGGTCGGCGCCCAGCAGCACGCCCTTGGGCTGGTTGACGCTGGCTTTTTGCACCGCCGCGCGGATGTCGGCCAGGCTCAGGCCATGCGCCGCCAGGGCCGCGGGCGAGGCCTGGATGCGGATGGCCGGTTTGCGTTGCCCGGAGATGGCGACCTCGGAGACACCGTCGATTTGACTCAAGCGGCGCGCCAGCACGGTCTCGGCCAGGTCGCTGAGTTCGGTCAGGCTGAGCACCTCGGACTGCATCTTGAGGATGAGCACCGGGCCGTCGGCCGGGTTGACCTTGCGCCAGGTGGGCGGCGAAGGCATGTCGTCGGGCAGTTTGCCGGCGGTCGCATTGAGGGCCGACTGCACCTCCTGCGCAGCCTCGTTGATGTCTTTGCTGAGCGTGAACTGCAGGGTGACCGAAGTGCTGCCGAGCGAGCTGGTCGACGACATCTCGGTGACGCCAGGGATGCCGCTCAAGCCCACCTCCAGTGGCGTGGCCACGGCCGAGGCCATGGTCTCGGGGCTGGCGCCGGGCAGGCGTGCGCTGATCTGGATGGTGGGGAACTCGGCTTCGGGCAGCGGGGCCACCGGCAGGCGCGGGAAGGCGAACAGGCCCAGCAGCACAAGCGCCAGGGTCAGCAGCGTGGTGGCCACTGGGTGCGAGATGCACCAGGCCGACAGGCCGCGGCCCACGGACTGTGCGGCGTTCGCGGCGGTGGAAGAAGAAACGTCCTGGCTCATGGTGGATTCCGATGCTGAACCCGACTCATGGCTTGCCAGCAGAGGTGGCTTCGGCGGCCGCCGTCCCGCGCTCAGCCACCAGCTTGACGCGGACCTTGGGTTTGAGGCGCGACTGCCCGTCCACCACCACCTGGTCGCCCGCTTTCAGGCCGTCGGCCGCGGGTTTGACGACCACCACCACATCGGACTGCCAGGCCGGCTGCACGGCCACCATCTGCGCCTCGCCCTGAACGACCCGCCACACGAACGAGCCCTTGAGCCCGCGCTGCACCGCCTTGGCAGGCACCGTAAGGGCCCCGGGCAGCGCGCCGGTGTTCAGGCTCACGGCCACGAACTGACCAGGCCACAGGCGGTCGCCTGCCGGGGCCAGCTCGGCCTTGAGCTTGAGCGTGCCGGAGCCCGCGTCCACCGCGTTGTCGGCCGAACGCAGGCGACCTTGCGCCAGGCTCGCGCCGCCTTCTCGCTCGGACACGCTGATCACCGCGCCTTTGGGTTGCGCCAGCGCATTGCGCACATCGGCCAGGCGGGCCTGGGGCACGCTGAAGACCACGGTCAGTGGCTCGGTCTGGGCCAGGGTCACGATGCCCTGTGCATCAGAGGGGCGAACGATGTTGCCCACGTCCACCAGCCGCAGGCCTGCCCGACCGCTGAATGGCGCCGTGATGGCGGTGTAGGACAGCTGGGTGCGCACCTGGCTGAGGCTGGCCTGCTGCGATTGCACCTGGGCGCGCAGTTGGTCGACCTGGGCCTGCTGCTGGTCGCGCTGCTGCGTGGACACGGCCGATTGCTCGGCCAGGCCCTGGTAGCGCTTGAGGTCGAGCTCGGCCAGTTGCAGTTGGGCCCGCAGGCGCTTGAGCTCGGCTTCGGCCTGGTCCACCTGGGCCTGCAGGCTGCGGTCATCGATGCGGGCCAGCACCTGGCCTTGCCTGACGGGTTGCCCTTCAGCGAAGTTCACCTCGGTCAGCAGCCCCTCGATGCGCGCCCGCACCACCGCCTGACGCACCGCCTGCACCTGCCCGACGGCGCTGATGGCCAGGGGCAGGTCCTGCACCACGGCCTGGGCCACGCGCACGGGCACCGGGGGCGCTGCCTTGCCGGCATCGGCCTTCTGGTTCTGGGCCACCGATGCGCGGTGGGGCCAGAGCACGAGCGCGGCGGCGCCGCAGGCGATGAGGACGACGCCGGCGATCCAGCGTCGAGAGGTCAGGACAGGCATGGGTGATCAGGCTTGGTGTTGCGCCCGATCGTAAAGGCCCGTGAAGCACGTGCCTGGCAAAGGGCCATGCAAAGATCGCGTAAAGGCATGCGCAAAGGGCGCTTGCATGTCACCACGCAAGCGCCCTTTTGGCGTCACGGAAGCGCTCAGCCCCGCCGCACGCGGCGCAACTCATCCAGGATCAGCAACATCGCCCCGATGGTGATGCCGCAGTCCGCGATGTTGAAGGCCGGGAAGTGCCCTCCCGGGAACATCGGCGACAGGAAGGCCCAGTGGAAGTCCAGGAAGTCGACGACGTAGCCATGGATGAGCCGGTCGATCACGTTGCCGATGGCACCTCCCAGGATCAGCGTCAGCGCCCAGGCGAACAGCTTTTGTCCACCATGCTGGCGCAGCATGTAGACGATGAAGCCCGTGGCCACCGCGCCCAGCCCCACGAAGAACCAGCGCTGCCAGCCCCCCGCGTGGGCCAGGAACGAGAAGGCCGCACCCGTGTTGTGCACCCGCACGAGGTTGAAGAAGGACGTGACCGGCTGGCTGTGGCCGAGGTCGAACGCCCCGATGACCAGCACCTTGGTGAACTGGTCGGCCAGGATGATGATCGCGGCGATGCCCAGCCAAGGCATCAGCGAGGAGCTGGAAGTTTTGGCCATGGTCAGGCGTGCTCGCGGTGTTCGCCCGCGCCGTGCAGGTTGCTGTCGCAACGGCCGCAGATCGTCGGGTGCTCGGGGTTGACGCCGACGTCGTCGCGGTAGTGCCAGCAGCGCTCGCACTTGACGGCATGAGACGGGTTGACCTCGATTTGCGTCGAGTGCCCTTCGGCCAGTTCGACCTCGGAGACGATGAGCACGAACTTCAGGTCATCGCCCAGGCTGCGCAGGTCGGCCAGCAGGCGCGCGCCCTGCTCGTCCTGCGTGCCGATGGTGATGAACAGCTTGGCTTGCAGCGAAGCACCCACCTCACCGCGCGTGCGCACGTCTTCTATGCGGCGGTTGGCTTCTTCGCGCAGTGCGCGGATGCGCGACCACTTGGCCAGCAGCTCGGTGTCCTTGTCGGCCTCGTGGAAGTCCCAGTAGGTCTCGGTGAAGAGGCTGATGCTGGGGTTGTTGAGGCCCTTGAAGACCTGCCAGGCCTCCTCGGCCGTGAAGCTCAGGAAGGGCGCCATCCAGCGCAGCATGCCGTTCGTGATGTGCCACAGCGCGGTCTGCGCGGCGCGGCGGGCGTGGCTCTTGGCGGCGCTGGTGTAGAGCCGGTCTTTGAGCACGTCGAGGTAGAAGGCACCCAGGTCTTCCGAGCAGTAGACCTGCAGCTTGGCCACCACGGGGTGGAACTCGTAGCGCTCGTAGTGGGCCAGGATGTCTTCCTGCAACTGCGAGGCACGGGCCAGCGCGTAGCGGTCGATCTCCAGCAGCTCGCTCAAAGGCACCGCGTCGGTTTCAGGGTTGAAATCTGACGTGTTGGCCAGCAGGAAGCGCAGCGTGTTGCGGATGCGGCGGTAGCCGTCCACCACGCGGGCGAGGATCTTGTCGTCGATGCCCAGGTCACCCGAGTAGTCGGTCGAGGCCGCCCACAGGCGGATGATCTCGGCGCCCATCTTGTTGCTGATCTCTTGCGGCGCCACGGTGTTGCCCACCGACTTCGACATCTTGCGGCCTTGGCCGTCGACGGTGAAGCCGTGGGTCAGCAGGCCCTTGTAGGGCGCGTGGCCATAGATGGCACAAGCGGCCAGCAACGAGCTGTGGAACCAGCCGCGGTGCTGGTCGTGGCCTTCGAGGTAGAGGTCGGCCTCGGGGCCCTGGTGGTGGCCGGCGTTCGGGTGGCTGCCGTTCTGGGCATTGAGCACATGAAAGAAGGTGGTGCCCGAGTCGAACCACACGTCGAGGATGTCGGTGGACTTGCTGTACTCGGCGGCCTGCTCTGCGCCCAGCCACTCGGCGGGGTCTAGCTTGGACCAGGCCTCGACGCCGCCCTGCTCCACCAACTGTGCGGCGCGCTCCATCAGCGCGGGCGTGTCGGGGTGCAGTTCGCCCGTCACCTTGTGCAGGAAGAAAGGCAGCGGCACGCCCCAGTTGCGCTGGCGGCTGATGCACCAGTCGGGTCGGTTGGCGATCATGTCGCGCAGGCGGGCGCGGCCGCTCTCGGGGTAGAAGGTGGTCTGGTCGATGGCGTCGAGCGCGGTCTGGCGCAGGGTCTTGGGAGCCTTGTCGGCGGTGAACACGCCCTCGCCTTCGTCCATGCGCACAAACCACTGAGCGGCGGCGCGGAAGATCACCGGCGTCTTGTGGCGCCAGCAGTGCGGGTAGCTGTGGACGATGTCTTTGGAGGCGAGCAGGCGACCGTGCTCGCGCAGGGTCTCGAGCACCACGGGTGCGGCCTTCCAGATGTGCTGGCCGCCGAACAGCGGCAGCTCGGCTTCGTAGACACCGTTGCCCTGCACAGGGTTGAGGATGTCGTCGAACTTCATGCCGTGGGCCACGCAGCTGTTGAAGTCGTCCACGCCATAGGCCGGTGCGGCGTGCACGATGCCCGTGCCGTCTTCGGCGCTGACGTATTCGGCCAGGTAGACGGGGCTGGTGCGGTCGTAGCCAGCATGCACATGCGACAGCGGGTGCTTGAACTTCAGGCCTTCGAGCTTGGCACCAGAGGTGGTGGCGACCACCTTGCAGTCATCGGCCGCGAAGCCGTAACGCTCACAGGCCTTCTCAACCAGCGACTCGGCCAGCACCAGCAGTCCCTTGGGGGTGTCGACCAGGGCGTAGCTCAGTTCGGCGTGCACGTTCAGCGCCTGGTTGGCCGGGATGGTCCACGCGGTGGTGGTCCAGATCACGGCGAAGGCTTCCTTGCTCAGCGACGGCAGGCCGAAGGCGGCTGCCAGCTTTTCAGGCTCGGCGCTCAGGAAGGCCACGTCCAGCGTCTGCGACTTCTTGTCGGCGTATTCGATCTCGAACTCGGCCAGCGAAGAGCCGCAGTCAAAGCACCAGTACACGGGCTTCAGACCCCGGTACACGTAGCCGCGATCCATGATCTTCTTGAGAGCCCGGATCTCGTTGGCCTCGTTGCCGAAGTTCATCGTCAGGTAGGGGTGGGACCAGTCGCCCAGCACACCCAGGCGCTTGAAGTCGGTGCGCTGGCCGTCGATCTGCTCGGCGGCGTAGGCGCGGGCCTTGGCCTGCACGTCATCGCGGCTGAGGTTGCGACCGAAGGTCTTCTCGATCTGGTTCTCGATGGGCAGGCCGTGACAGTCCCATCCGGGGATGTAGCTGGCGTCGAAGCCGGCCAACTGGCGCGCCTTGACGATCATGTCCTTGAGCACCTTGTTGACGGCGTGCCCGATGTGGATGTTGCCGTTGGCGTAAGGCGGGCCGTCGTGCAGCACGAACTTGGGCGCGCCCTGGCGTGCGGCGCGCAGCTTGCCGTAGAGGTCGTTCTTTTCCCACTCGGCCACCCAAGCCGGCTCGCGCTTGGGCAAGTCACCCCGCATCGGGAAGGGGGTGTCGGGCATGTTCAGCGTGGCACGGTACTTCGACTCGGGCACTGCCTCCGAGGGCTTGCCGCCGCCTTTCTTGGCATCTTGCTGGTTCTTGCCGGGCTTGGCGTTGTTGTCTTGGCTCATGGCGATCTCTTGGGTCCGACTGCGGCCCAGGCGTGCGTCAGGTTGAGCGCACCCCGGTTGCCACGGTCATGGGGGATTCGGGTGCAGCGACCTGCGAGGCAGGCCGATGCGAAGGCGACGGCAGGCGGGCGAGACCTGCACACCGTCCGGCGCTGTCGGCCTCAGGCCGGGCAGCTCGCGGACGGGGCCGCCCGCGTCAAATTCGGTCGCGGGTGGTCTGACGGCCCTGGGCCTGGAAAAAGCCCTTGGCGTCGGCGATGTCCTTGTGGATGGCGGCCTGCAACGCGTCCAGCCCGTCGTAGCGGGCTTCGTCTCGGAGTTTGTGCAGCAGGTCCACGCGCACGATTTTACCGTAGCCCCCTTCGAGGCCCAGGTCGGCAGGCCAATCGAAGCAATGCACCTCCAGCAGCACGCGCCCGGCTTCGGTCACGGTGGGGCGCACGCCCAGGCTGGCCACGCCTTCCAGCGGGTGGCCTGCGAGGCCATGGGTGCGGACCACGAAGATGCCGGTGGTGGCCGGTTTTTCATGGCCGAAGCGAACGTTGAGCGTGCGGCAATCGAGGCTGCGGCCGAGCTTTTGGCCGTGCACGACGTGGCCGCTGACGGTGTAGGGGCGCCCCAGCAGCGTGGCCACGCGGGCCATGTCACCGGCGGTGAGCGCCTCGCGCACCACCGAGGACGACACACGCAGGCCGTGCACCTCGTAGCTCATCATCCGGGCGACATCGAAGCCATGGGCCACGCCTGCGGCGTCCAGCGTGGCGTAGTCACCGGCGCGCTTGGCGCCGAAGCGGAAATCGTCTCCCACCAGCACGTAGCGTGCGTGCAACCCGTCCACGATCACCTGCTGGATGAAGTCCTGCGGGCTCAGGGCCACCAGTCGCGCATCGAAAGGCAGGATCACGACCTGATCGACGCCGCAGCGCTCCAGCTCGGAGAGCTTGTCGCGCAGGGTGGCGATGCGGGCCGGAGCCAGCTCGGGCTTGTCCGCCAGCTCGGCGAAGTAGTCGCGCGGGTGCGGCTCGAAGGTCAGCACGGTGGCAGGCAGGCCGCGGTGCTGGGCTTCGTTGCGCAGCAGGGCCAGCATGGCCTGGTGCCCACGGTGGACGCCGTCGAAATTGCCGATCGTCAGGGCACAGGCCGGCGCCAGTGCCGCATGGTGGAAACCGCGAAAGACTTGCATGGGGGCAGATTATCGGCTCAGGGCAGCACGATGGCCGGGTCTTCGACCCAGCGCCACTGGCCCGGGGCCAGGTCAGCGGGCAGCGCCAGCCGCCCGATGCTGCTGCGATGCAGGCCCTCGACCCGGTTGCCAACGGCCGCCACCATGCGCTTGACCTGGTGATATTTGCCCTGCAGCAGGGTCAGGCGCAGGTGCAGGGTCTCGGTGGCGGCATCGGCCGGGGCGCCATCAGGCAGCACCCGCTCGGCAGCGTGGGCTGCCACGGGCGCCGGGTCGTCGTCCAGCACCACGCCCTTGAGCAGCTTGTCGCACATGACCTGGGTGACGGGGTGCTTGCAGGTGACTTCGTAAACCTTGGGCACGTTCTTCTTGGGCGAAGTCAGCTTGTGCAGCAGCGGGCCGTCGTCGGTCAGCAGCAGCAAGCCGGTGGTGTCCTGGTCGAGCCGGCCCACAGGCTGCAGACCACGTCGACGCAGTGGCACGGGCAGCAGGTTGTGCACACCAGGCCAGGCACCTGGCTTGAGCGAGCATTCGTAGCCAGCCGGCTTGTGCAGCATCACCAGGGCCTGAATGTGGGTCACCCAGGGCTGACCATCGACCACGAGGTTCAGGCGGTCAGCCGGGTAGGCGGCGTCCGGGTCGTCCACTGTCTCGCCTTCGACCTGCACCAGGCCCTTGAGGATCAGGCCATCGCACACACGCCGCTCACCAAAGCCCTGGTCGAAGAGGATGTCGGCAAGGTGCTGGTGGCCGGCAGGCAGGCGGGTTCGGCGGGACATGGGGCAGGCGTTTTTGGCAAAAAGGGTGACGCGAACAGGGGCGGCGCGACAGCGCTGGTCAAGCCGACATTGTGCTGCCATGATGCGCACGCACCGTCTCCCGAAGCAGCAAACCATGCGCATCCACCACCTCAACTGCGGCTCCATGTGCCCGATCGGCAAGCGATTGATCAACGGCGAAGGCGGCTGGCTGGCATCGGCGCACATGTGCTGCCACTGCTTGCTCATCGAAGGCCGCAACGGCCTGACCCTGGTCGACACCGGCCTGGGAACCGGCGACGTGACCGACCCGAGACGCTTGGGGCTGCCCTTCGTGAACGTGGTGCGCCCTCGCCTGCTGATGCAGGAGACGGCCATCCAGCAGATCCGCGACCTGGGGCTGGACCCGCGCGACGTGCGCCACATCGTGCCCACGCACCTGGACCTCGACCACGCGGGCGGCCTGGGCGATTTCCCTGGCGCGCAGGTGCACGTCTACAAAACCGAACTCGACGCCGCCATGGCGCGCAGCAACTTCCGCGAGCGCGACCGCTACATCCCGGCCCAGTGGGCGCATGGCCCGAAGTGGGCCGCACGCGAGGTCACGGGCGAGAGCTGGTTCGGCTTCGACGCCGTGCGCGCCCTGCCCGACACCGACGAAGAGGTTCTGCTGGTGCCCCTGACCGGTCACACACAAGGCCACTGCGGCGTGGCCGTGCGCACCGACCGGGGCTGGCTGCTGCATTGCGGCGACGCCTACTTCTTCCGCGGCGAGATGGAGCCCGATCCGCACTGCCCCATCGGCCTGAGCCTGTTCCAGAGCCTGCTGCAGATGCATGGCCCCAGCCGCATCGCCAACCAGAAGCGCCTGCGCGAACTCAAGCATGCCCATGGTGACGAGGTGACGCTGTTTTCCGCCCACGATCCGGTCGAGTTGTCGAACATGCGCACGCGCGACCACCGCCTGCCAGCGCGCCCGGCTGAACACGTCGCCTGACACGCAGGCCGTCGTGGCCATCCCGGCCATCCCGGCCAGCGCCTGCAGGACCCGCCTTCAGACGGGCCGCCTCAGAAGCGGCGGGTCAAGGTCAGCATGTCGTTCTCGCGCTTCATCTGAAAGCGAGTCAGGAAGCTGTTGCCCAGCAACACATGCGGCATGCCCGAAGGCACCACCACCGCGTCAACGCCGTAGACCTCGACATCCTGGATGCGCAGCGACTTGAGCGTGACACGCCAGATCGGGATCACGCCATTGGCCGTGCTGCCCTGCCCTCGCTCTCCCTGCTCGTAGTTGATGCCCATGCGGCGCGCCTCGTCGGCGCTCAGGGCGACGCTGGTGGCCCCGGTGTCCACCATGAACTGGGTGGCGCGGCCATTGATGCTGCCGCTGGTGACGAAGTGCCCGCCTGAGCTGGCCGTCAGCACGATCTGCGTGCCACCAGAGCCACCACCGCCCCCACCGATGCTCACGGGCGCTCCGCCCAGGTCAATGGTCTGACGCTTGCCGCCCACCTCCACCGTGACCTGGTCGGCGCGCACGGCCACCACCTTGACGCCCCGATGGGTCTCGCCAGCGGCCAGGGCCTTGGGCGCGCCGCCATCGACCACCAGCAAGGCCTTGCTGCCCATGCTGCCGGTCATGGCCACGCTCTGGGCCGAAGCGGACAAGGCCACGCTGGCCAGCCAGGCACCCACCAGCGCCGAGCGCCCCCAGGTTGTCATCGATCGATCTTGTTTCACAGCCCGTTCCCCCTGTTTGTTCCTGCTTTGCGCGCTGGCTGCCGATCGCGGACACCTCGTCCGCATCAACCGATCAGTCTCGGTAGTTGCCGAAATCCAGCGGCACGTCGGTGATTTCTCTCTTCAGCAGGGCCTGGGCCGCCTGCAGGTCGTCGCGCTTGTTGCCCTGGATGCGCACTTCTTCGCCCTGGATGCTGGCGTTGACCTTGATCTTGCTGTCCTTGATCAGCTTGGTGATCTTCTTGGCCAGCTCGGCCTCGATGCCGGCCTTGACCTTGATCACCTGCTTGACCTTGTCGCCACCGATCTTCTCGACCTTGCCCACATCCATGAAGCGGATGTCGACCTTTTGCTTGGTCAGCTTGTTGAACAGCACATCGCGGACCTGGTCGATCTGGAAATCACTGTCGCCGAAGACGATGACTTCCTTTTCTTTTTTCTTGAATTCGACGGCGGCGCTGGTGCCCTTGAAGTCGAATCGGGTGCCGATTTCCTTGGCGGTGGTGTCCACGGCATTGCCGACGGATTCGAGGTTCGGGTCGAGCTTGGCGTCAAAACTGGGCATGGTTGTTCTCCTTTGTCTGCGAAAATTCTCGCATGCACACCGCCCTGTCCGTGGAAAACGGCATCAACCTCAAGCCTTACAACACCTTTGGCCTGCCCTGCGTGGCGCAGACGCTGGTGCGCATCCGCTCGGAAGCCGATGTCAAACGCGTGGTCAACGACCGCGAACTGGGCCTGGCGCGCAAGTTCATCCTGGGTGGCGGCAGCAACCTGGTGTTCACGCAGGACATCAAGGCCGTGGTGCTCAAGGTCGAGATCCCCGGCATCCGCCTGCTCGAAACCCGCGACGACGCCTGGGTCGTCGAGGCCGGTGCAGGTGTGGCCTGGCATGACCTCGTCAGTTGGTGCCTGGGCCAGGACCTGCCCGGCCTGGAGAACATGGCCCTGATCCCCGGCACGGTGGGCGCCGCACCGGTGCAGAACATCGGCGCCTACGGCCTGGAGCTCAAAGACCGCTTCGAGTCGCTCGACGCCGTTGACCTCATGACCGGCCGCACCGTGACGTTCAACCGAGAACAGTGCCAGTTCGACTACCGCGACAGCATCTTCAAGCAGGCCCTGGCTGGCCGCAGCGTGATCACCACGGTGAGGCTGCGCCTGCCCCGCCCCTGGGTGCCCATGCTGGGTTATGCCGAGCTCGAACGCAAGGTGCAGGAGACCGGCATCACCGCCCCCAGCGCCCGTCAGATCTTCGACTGGATCGTGGCCGTGCGCCGCGCCAAGCTGCCCGACCCCGCCGTCATCGGCAACGCCGGCAGCTTCTTCAAGAACCCCGTGGTCACGCCCGAGCAGTGCCGCGACATCATCCAGCGCGACCCCGAGATCGTGCACTACCCCATGCCCGACGGCAGTTTCAAGCTGGCCGCCGGCTGGATGATCGACGCCTGCGGCTGGAAGGGCAAGACCGTGGGCCAGGCCGGCGTCTACGAGAAGCAGGCGCTGGTGCTGGTCAACCGGGGCGACGCCCGCGGCGCCGAAGTGGTGACGCTCGCGCGAGCCATCCAGGAGAGCGTTTATGGGCGTTTCGGCATCCGACTGGAGCCAGAGCCGGTGGTGATCTAGGGGGGGGCTCCCGACGCCGGTTTGATCGGGCTAAACTTCCCGTCGTTCATGACGGGGGCCTGAATGGCCCTCGCTTTGTCGAGTCACGCATTTGCACCGAGGGAGCTTCCATGTCGTTTGCTGTCAGCAACATCTCCACCGCAGGCCGCCTGAGCCTGCTGGCCATCACCGCCGCCTGCGCCACCCTGCTGTCGGGCTGCCTGGCCACCGCGCCCACCATGGGCGAAAACAAGGGCACCGTCAGCGGCGCCGCCGGTGGCGCCACCGCCGAGAACAACAACAGCCAGCTCGAGAAGTGCGACGAAACCCTGGGCACCCTGGCCATCGACGAGGACACCAACGCCCCCTGGTACATCACCTTGCGCGAGTACCAGCTCGGCTCGACCGTGCCGGTGCTGCGTCTGATGATCCAGCAGTCCAACTGCTTCGTCATCGTCGAGCGCGGCAAGGCCATGAACAACATGATGCGCGAGCGCGAGTTCGCCCGCGGTGACGAAAGCCGTGCCGGCAGCAACTTCCAGAAGGGCCAGATGGTCGCGGCCGACTACACCATGAGCCCGTCCATCCAGTTCTCCGGCAAGACCGGTGGTGGTGGTGGCGGCCTGGGTGGCTTCGGTGGCGGCATCCTGGGCCTGGTGGCCGGCAGCGTCAGCAAGAACGAAGCCTCGACCACGCTGCTGCTGATCGACAACCGCTCGGGCGTTCAGATTTCGGCTGCAGAAGGCACCGCCGGCAACTACGACTTCGGCATCTTCGGCGCGGCCTTCGGTGGCAGCCTGGGCGGTGGTGGTGGCGGTTACGCCAAGACCCCGCAAGGCAAGGTCATCACCGCCGCCTTCGCGGACTCTTTCAACCAGATGGTCAAGGCGCTGCGCAACTACAAGGCGCAACAGGTCAAGGGCGGCCTGGGCACCGGCGGCCGACTGGGCGTGCAAGGTGGCGAAACCGCCGCCTCGAAGGAGTTGGACGCCAAGCCCAAAGCCACGACCAAGCCCGCCACCAAGTCCACCACCAAGAAGTGATGCCCTTGCCTCGCACCGCCATGACCCAACCGACACCCCTTCGGAAGGCCGTGGCCTGCGCCCTGCTTGTTCTGGGGGCCCATGCCACGACCGCCCAAGCCGCTGAGTTCCACCTGTACGTCAAGTGCAAGGGCACGCTGTCGGCTTCGGGCAAATCAAAGCCAGCCCACCTCGACCTCGCCCTGCGGGACAACAACACGACGGCGCTGATCCAGCGCTCGAACGTGCTGCCCAAGGGCGAGCGCCTGGACTACACGCAGACGCCGACCGACTACACCATGGTCTACAAGCTGCGTCAGCCCGGCACGCATTACTACCATGACTGGTTGAACGGCACCTGGGTGGTCTGGCAGCCCAACCTCAAGCGCTTGGCCACCATCCGGCTGGCCATCGACCGGCAGGAAGGTGAGCTCGAAGGCGAACTGCTCGACTTCAACGACGACCTCATCGGCACCATGCAGATGACGTGTGAGAAGGTCGACCCGGACGAGCTGCCCGAGCCCAAGCTCTGAGCATGGCTCTGGCCGCCCGATGAGGGCGCGACGAAAGCCAAAAAGCCCAAGAACGCCGACTTGGGCCCACAAAAAAGCCGCTGAATCCTCAGCGGCTTTTTTTCATGCGCCGGTCACCGAGGTGACCGGGCCAAGCGGCATCAACCGAAATGGCAGATGTAGTGGTAGGGCTCGCCTTCGACCTTGATCTCGAAGGACGAGTTGCCCGGCACGTCGAAGCTTTCGCCAGCGCCATAGGTCTTCCACTCGGAAGATCCGGCCAGCTTGATGGTGGCCTTGCCAGCGACGGTTTCCATGACTTCAGGCGCGCCGGTGTTGAAGGTCAGCGAGGCGGGCAGGATCACGCCAACGGACTTGCGGGTGCCGTCGGCCAGGGTGACGGTGTGAGAAACGCACTTGCCGTCGAAGTACACATTGGCTTGCGTGGCAACGGTGCCGGCCAGGGTGGTGGTGGTCATGTTGAGGTCTTTCAGAACAAACAAGGCCGCGGCAACTGCCACGGCCTCAGGTTGAGGGCTGAGCTCACTTGGAAGCCGTCTTGATCACCGGGCGAGCGGCCTTGACAGCGGGTTTCTTGGCTGCGGGCTTGGCTGCTGCCTTGCCTGCGCTCTTGACCGCGCTCTTGCCAGCCGCCTTGCGAGCAGGCTTGGTCGATGCAGCGCGCGCGCCCTTCACGTTGGCGCCAATGCGCAGGCGCAAGGCGTTGAGCTTGATGAAGCCAGCTGCGTCGGCCTGGTTGTAGGCGCCACCGTCGTCGTCGAAGGTCGAGATCTTGGCGTCGAACAGGCTGTCGGTCTTGGACTCGCGGCCCACCACCAGGATGGTGCCCTTGTACAGCTTGAGCTTGACGGTGCCGTTGACGGTTTCCTGGCTCTTGTCGATCAGGCCTTGCAGCAGCTCGCGCTCGGGGCTGAACCAGTAGCCGTTGTAGATCATGCGGGCGTAACGCGGCATCAGGTCGTCCTTCAGCGCCAGGACTTCGCGGTCCAGGGTGATGGATTCGATGGCGCGGTGGCCGCTCAGCAAGATGGTGCCGCCCGGGGTTTCGTAGCAGCCGCGGCTCTTCATGCCGACATAGCGGTTCTCGACCTTGTCCAGGCGGCCGATGCCGTGCTTGCCGCCGATCTCGTTGAGCTTGGTCAGCACGGTGGCGGGCGACATCTTCACGCCGTCGATGGCGACCACGTCACCCTTGGCATAGGTCAGCTCGATGATCTGGGGCTTGTTGGGCGCCTTCTCGGGCGACACGGTCAAGCGCCACATGTTGGCTTCGGGCTCGAAGTTCGGATCTTCCAGCACGCCGCCTTCGTAGCTGATGTGCAGCAAGTTGGCGTCCATCGAGTACGGGGCGCCGCCCTTGCGCTTCTTGAAGTCCACCGGGATGCCGTGCTTGTCGGCGTAGGCCAGCAGCTTTTCGCGGCTCAGCAGGTCCCACTCGCGCCACGGGGCGATGACCTTCACGCCCGGCAGCAGCGCGTAGGCGCCCAGCTCGAAACGGACCTGGTCGTTGCCCTTGCCGGTGGCGCCGTGGCTGATGGCGTCGCCCTTGGTCTTCTTGGCGATTTCGATCAGGCGCTTGGCGATCAGCGGGCGGGCGATGGAGGTGCCCAGCAGGTATTCGCCCTCATACAGCGCGTTGGCGCGGAACATGGGGAACACGAAGTCGCGCACGAACTCTTCGCGCAGGTCTTCGATGAAGATGTTCTCGGGCTTGATGCCCATCTTCAGGGCCTTGGCGCGCGCCGGTTCGATCTCTTCGCCCTGGCCGATGTCGGCGGTGAAGGTGACGACTTCGCAGCCGTACTCATCTTGCAGCCACTTCAGGATGATGGAGGTGTCCAGACCACCGGAGTAGGCCAGCACGACCTTCTTGACGCCAGAAGCAGCCTTCTTGGCCACGGCGGGGGCAGAAGCGGTGACAGGAGCGGCAGCAGCCTTCACGGGCTTGGCGGCCTTGGTGGATGAGGTGGCCTTCGTGGATTTGGACATGGTCAGGCAAAAAGAAGAACGAAACAGCGGATTCTAGACGCCAGCGGCCTGCTTGGCCCGTGCTTGAATGTCGGGCAGAACACCGAAACCCGGGAGAAGCCGCATGGAACAGGCCGACTTCGTCCACCACGTCCGCGTCAACGAATACCTCAGCGCCGAAGACCCCAGCGCTTACCGGCGGCGCGTGGCGTGGTTCGCAGGGCTGGGTTACGCCTGGATCGGTGGTTGCCTGCTGGTGTCCATCTGGCTGGCCACATGGGCCATCCAGCACCTCGCGAGCGGCCGCGCCCGAGGGGGCACGATCTTCTTGCTGATCGGTGCGGCCGGCCTGGCCTGGACCAGCCTTCGATCGCTGTGGGTTCGCCTGGATGCCGAGCCCGAAGGCCATCGGCTCACCAAACAGCAGGCCCCGGCGCTGTTCAAGCTCATCAGCCAGGTCAGGCGCAAGGTCAAGGGCCCCAGGCTGGACGAGGTCTGGCTGGACGACCGCTTCAACGCCAGCATCTCGCAGGTGCCACGTTTTGGCCTGCTCGGTCGCCCAGTCAATCGACTGACCATCGGCCTGCCGCTGCTGATGGCCTTGGACGTGCAGCGCCTGAGCGCCGTGCTGGCCCACGAGTACGGCCACCTGCGCGGCAACCATGGCCGCTTCGCCGCCTGGATCTACCGCACCCGACTGAGCTGGTTGCGCATGAACGAGCGCCTGGGCGAAGACAACAGCATCAGCGGCTGGCTAAACGCGCGCTTCATGAGCTGGTATGTGCCGCGTTTCCTGGCGCGCAGTTTTGCCCTGGCCCGCCAGGACGAGTACGAGGCCGACCGCATTTCGGCGCGGCTGGTGGGGGCGGCCACTGCTGGTGCGGCACTGGTCGAAATCGACATCAAGGGCGCCTGGATGGGCGAGCACTTCTGGCGTCAGCACTGGCAAGGCGCCACCGATCACGCCCTGCCCGTCGGCCCCTTCAAGGCCTTGCGTCACCTGCTGCTGAGCCCGCCAGAAGAAGGCTTCGCTCGCGAGGCCCTGCGCCGCTCGCTCAAAGAGGTCTCGAACATCGACGACACCCACCCGGTGCTCAAAGAACGCCTGGGTGCCCTGAAGGTGCCTGCCAACCTGCCCGATTGGTCCAGCAAGGGCGCCCTGGCGCTGCTGGGCACCGAAGCCGAGGCGTGGGTTCAGCGCTTCGACCAGGCCTGGTGCAAGGACCAGGCGAAGGCATGGAAGGCCCAGCACCAGCGCCAGCAGGCACTCAAGCAGCGTGTCGAAGGCTGGCGTGCCCGCGCCGAAACACTGGGCACCGACGAGCTGGTGCTGTGGGCGCGCTGCGAGAGCCGCCTGCACAGCGACATCGACGTCGTCAAGCTGTACCAACAAGCCCTGGAGCGCAACCCGGCCCACGCCGATGCCCTGCTAGGCCTGGTGCAAGCCTGCGAGGACGCGCCACCGGCCTTGCGCCTGAGCTGGCTCGATCAGCTGTGGTCGCGCTCGCCCGACCACCGCCACTTCGCGGCACGCAAGGCCGTGACCTGGCTGGAGCGGCCACCACGAGGCACCGAGCCCGACGCCATCGCCCTCAAACAATGGCGCCAGCGCGTCAAGGACGCGCAGGCGGCCGACGACGCTGTGTGGGAAGCCCTGACCGAGCCGCCCTGGTTCACCCAGTTGCAGCGCCACGACCTCGACGAGGTGCAACTCGAAGACACGCGCGAGGTGCTGGGATGGCACCCCGCCATTCGCCAGGCCTGGTTGTGCCGCCGGCGCCTGCCCGAGCACAGCGACCGACGCGCCTACCTGCTCTTCGTGGACGTGCCTGACCTGAACAACGCCCAGCGCGCTGGCCTGTGCCAGCAGCTGATCCACCAACTGGGCTTGCCTGGTCCTGCGATCCCGCTGTGCATCGGCGACGAGGTGCCGATGGCCGAAGTCAAGCGCTCGGCCTTCAACCCGATCGTCGGCTGAGTCGGGCCCCCAGTCCGGCAGCGCGGCTGCTGCCCGGCCATGCGCAGCCCCTCGCCGGTTGACCAGCGTTCAGAACAGGCTCGACTGGGCCGGCGGCTCACCCAGCAAACCGGGATCGAACGCCGAGCCATCGAGCACCGGGCCGCCATGCCCGATGCCCCGCCTCGCCGCCGCGCCCCTGACACGCTGGCGGATGAGGTCGGCCCAGACGCCCTGCCCCTTCATGCGCAGGCTGAAGTTCGCGTCGTAGTCTCGTCCGCCTCGCATCTCGCGGATGCGCGCCATGACGCGCTCGGCACGCTCCGGCAGGTGGTCGGCCAGCCAGCCCTGGAACAGCGGCAACACCTCCCAGGGCAAACGCACGATGGTGTAGTGGATGGCACAAGCGCCCGCATCGGCCGCGGCATCCACCAGGCGCTCGATCTCGGGCTCGTTGACAAATGGGATGATGGGCGCCACGTTGACCCCTCTAGCCCGACATGCGCCCCGGTGAGGTCATCAGCCTGGTGCGCCGCGCCGCCCAGCGCGAGGTGAGCGACCCGCAACGAGGCAACGGTGGCAGCGAAGGCGCGATGACCGCCGTGGCCAGCGCTCGCCCGGGTGGTGACACCACGATGTTCGCCCTGCACCTGGCGCTGGCCCTGCAAGAGCAGGCCCCCAAGGACGAGATCCTGCTGCTCGACCTGGGCGTGCCCGCGGGCGACAGCCTGCAGTACCTGGGCATCGAGCCGACCTACACCTTCGTCGACGCCATCCGCAGCCTGCGGCGTCTGGACGAAACCCTGATCAACACGGCGTTTCCCAAGCACGAGACCGGCCTGCGCATCCTGGCCATGCCGGAGGACGCGCTGGAGATGAGCCGCATCACCTCGGCCGACCTGTACGTGCTGCTGAGCGCGCTCAAGCGCCACTTCAGGCAGATCGTGGTCAACCTGGGCGGCGTGCCAGCTTCCGAGTTCTTGTACGTGCTGCTGGGCCGCACCGACCGCACCCTGCTGCTGGTCGAGCAAAGCGTGCCCAGCTGCAAGCAAAACCGCAACCTGCTGCAAAAGCTGCGCGACGCCAAGGTCGACAAGATGGGCTCGGGCCAGATCAGCCTGGTGGTCGATCGCTACCTGCCCAGCGTGCCGCCCGATGCCGAGACCATCGCCAAGGGCTTTGGCATCCCGCTGCTGAGCACGCTGCCCTCCTCGGGCATGGCGCGCCTGACGATGATGAACTCGGGCGAGAGCCTGTTCACCTCGGCCCCGCGCGATCCGTACACCGTGGCCATCCGCAAGATCGCGATCGGCCTGGGCGACGACCCGCGTGCACCGCTCAAGCCCATCGATGTGGGCTCTGGCTGGCTCAACCAGTTGACCAGCCGTTTCAAGACCACCTGAGCCGAGCGCCATGGACTACCGATCGCTCGCCACCGACTACAGCCTGAAAAGCAGCGACAGCTACCAGGACGTCAAGCTGCGCCTGCACCACTACCTGATCGACCGCATCGACACCGAGCGCGTCTCGATCGGCGAGATGGGCAAGGCAGAGCTGTCGGAGTTCGTGCTCTCGAAGGTTCAGCAGTACGTGGCCGAACACCGCCTGCCGGTGAGCCGCCACGAGATGGAGAACCTCAGCCGCGAGATGGTCGACGAGCTGACCGGCTATGGCCCGCTCGAAGAGCTCATCCGCGACGACCGCATCAACGACATCCTGGTCAACGGCACGCGCCACATCTACGTCGAGCGCAACGGCATCCTCAGCAAGACCGACATGCGCTTCATCGATGACGAGCACGTGCTGCGCGTCATCCGCCGCATCCTGGCGCCACTGGGTCGCCGCATCGACGAGTCCAGCCCGATGGTGGACGCGCGCCTGCCCGACGGCAGCCGGGTCAACGCCATCATCCCGCCGCTGGCACTGGACGGCCCCTGCCTGTCGATCCGCAAATTCCGCAAGGACCCGCTGCAGGCCACCGACCTGCTGGCATCTGGCACCTTCAACGAAGAGATGCTGGTGTTCCTGGAAGGGGCCGTCCAGCGTCGCTGCAACATCCTGATCAGCGGCGGCACGGGCGCGGGCAAGACCACGTTGCTCAACGTGCTCAGCCGCAGCATCTCGCCGTATGAGCGCCTGGTCACCATCGAAGACGCAGCCGAATTGCAGCTGGGCCACGAGCACGTGGTGCGCCTGGAGACCCGCCCGCCCAACGTCGATGGCCGGGGCGAGGTCACCGCGCGCGACCTGATGCGCAACGCCCTGCGGATGCGCCCCGACCGCGTGCTGCTGGGCGAAGTGCGCAGCCACGAAGTGCTCGACATGCTGCAGGCCATGAACACCGGCCACGACGGCTGCATGAGCACGGTGCACGCCAACAGCCCGCGCGACGCGCTGCTGCGCCTCGAAATGCTGGCGGGCTTTGCGGGCTTCCAGGGCCAGGACGTCACCCTCAAGCACATGATCGCCACGGCGCTGGACCTGGTCATCCAGGTGGGCCGCCTGGCCGATGGCCGCCGCCGCGTGCTGGCCATCAGCGAGGTGCTGGGCGTGCAGGACGAGCGCATCGTCACCAACGAGCTCTTCGTCTACCAGCCCGATCGCAAGGCCTTCGAGTCCACCGGCCTGAGCCCGGCCAGCCCCAAGCTGCGCCTGCCGGACGACGAGCAGGCCACCAAGTTCCACCGCTCGTGGTGACGGTGACGGACTGAAGCCATGCTGAGCGCCATCTTCTTCCTGATCGCCCTGCTGATGATGCTGGGCGCCGTGCTCTCGATGATCCGGGCGCAAAGACAGGAGCAGATCGCCAAGGTGCACCAGCGCCTGGCGGCGGTGGCCTTCCTGCCGCACGAAACCCACAAGCCCGATGTGCAACTCGGCGCGCTGACCGCGTCGCTGGACCTGTGGCTCAAACGGGTGGGGCTGAACCTCTCGCCCACCATGGCCCTGGTCATGCTGGCCGGCGTGGTGCTGATGGGCGTGCTGCTGTGGCAGAACTTGGGTGCCTTGTTCGGCATCGGCTGGTGGGCCTTGGCCGCCGTGGTGATCGTGCTGGTGCCGCAAGTGCGCTACCGCCAGAAGGTCAACCGCCTGGTCGAGCAGATCCCGCTGTTCATCGACCAGGTCGTGCGTGGCCTGGTCACGGGCCGCAACATCGAAGGCGCCATCAAGATGGCCACCGAGGACCTGCGCGAACCCCTGCGCAGCGTGGTGGTGAGAGCGCAGCAGAACGTCGAGCTGGGCGTTGACCTGGGCGATGCCTTCCGCGAGGCCGCGCAGTTCTACGACATCAAGGAGTTGCACTTGCTGGCGCTGACCATCCACAGTTCGCGCGTCTACGGCGGCAGCCCACGCGAGATGCTCGAGAGCATCGTCAGCATGATCCGCCAGCGCCAGCAGGCCCAGGAAGAACTCAAGGCCCTGACCGGCGAGACGCGTGTCACGGCCTGGGTGCTGGGACTGACGCCCGGCGTGCTGGTGGCCTACATGCTCTGGCAGAACCCCAAGTACATGATGACCATGTGGGACAACAGCACCGGACAGGTCGTGCTGGTGGTGGCCGCCGCCCTGCAGGCCCTGGGCGCGCTCGTGATGTGGCGCATGATCAAGAGCCTGTGAGGACGATGGCATGCTGATCTGGTGGTTGCTCGCTGCGATGCTCCTGTCCCTGGCCTGGGTGCTGCTGACGCTCACCCGCGACGAAGGCGCGCAGCCCGAGGCCGAGAAGCGCTTCAACGAGGTGCTCGAGGCCGACGACGAAAGCGCCTGGCTGCAACAGCGGCGCGTGAGTGGCATGGCCCGACTGACTCGGCGCTTTCGCCGCATGCTCGAGCGCCTGCCGGGCTCGGACATGCAGGAGATCGAGCTGCTGATTCGCCAGGCTGCGCTGATGGACGACGCACTTCGCTCGCGCGTCTACACCTCGCTGTGGGTGGCCCCGCTGGTGCTGGCCGTGCTGAGCGCCTTGATCGGGTCGGCCAAGGGCTGGCCCATGTTCCACTCCGCCTTTGCCGGCCTGACCGTGGGCTACATCGCCCCACGCGCCATCTTGCGCAACCTGGCCGAGCGACGCAGGCTGGCCATCCGCGAAGAGATGCCGGTGGCACTCAACCTGATGCGGCTGCTCTTTGACGCGGGACTGTCTCTGGAACACACGCTCAAAGCCATCAGCGAACAGGGCCGCCAGGTCACGCCCAACCTGGCCGACGAATTCGCCTGGGTGCTGCAGCGCATCCAGCACGGCCAGGAGCGCGGTGACGCGCTCGAAGAGCTGGCCCGCCGCCTCGAAGTCGACGAGCTGACGGAAACCGTTGCCATGCTCAAGCAGGCCGCACGCTACGGCGGCAACCTGCGCGAATCGCTGATGCGCTACGTCAAGATGATGGAAGAGCGGCGCATGACCAGCCTGCGCGACAAGGTGGGCAAGATGTCGGCCAAGCTCAGCATCGTGATGATGCTGTTCATGTTCCCGGCCCTGCTGCTGTTCCTGGCTGGACCTGGCTTCCTGGCGCTGATCAACGCCCTCAAGAGGATGTCATGAGCGCCCCACACCTGCCCCCCTCGACGACGCGCCTGCGCAAGCTGCTTGGCTTGGCACTGCTCATGGGCAGCCTCACCGGATGCGCGCTGCCTCCTGTCACGCCGGCTGGCACCCTGGCAGGCGGCGCCTGTGGCAGCGAGCTCAACCCGACCGACAACACTCGCCTGGCCGGCATCGAACAGCTGCTGCGCGAGGGCAAGCCCTACGCGGCGCTGGCCCAGCTCGACGCGCTCGCAGCACAAGGGGTGCGCCCGCCGCAGGTGGACCTGGCCCGTGCCGACGCGCTGCGGCGCATCGACAAACCTGCGCAGGCCGAGACCCTTTACCGAAGCCTGCTCGGCGGCTGCCTGCAGGGGCGTGCCTGGCATGGACTCGGTTTGCTGCAAGCGCAGCGTGGCCAGTCAACCGAGAGCATCGCGTCGCTGGAGCGCGCCCGCAACCTGCAGCCCACCGACGCCCGCGTGCGCAACGACCTCGGCTACGCCCTGCTGCTGGCCCAACGCCACGACGACGCCCGTTTCGAATTCCTCACCGTGCTGGAGCTCGCACCCGGCGATGCCCGAGCCGCCCGCAACCTCGTGTTGCTGACGCTGCGCGAAGGCCGCGCCGACAAAGCCCGCGAACTCGCCGCGTCGCTGGGACTGGATGCCGCCACCGTGGCTCGCCTGGCGCAATCCAGTGCCGACCTGCCTGCCCCCGTTCAGCCCCCGTCCGCTCCCGCCTCCACACCCGCCCAACCATGAAACAGCCCACCGCCACCAACCGCCGCGCATCACGCGCCTGGACCGAACAGCCGTGGGTGCTGGGCGCTGCCCTGCTGACCGCCCTGTTCGTTTGCCAAAGCGCTCGCGCCACGCAGGCCGACGCGACGCCCGCCACCGCCGCCCCGGCAACCGAGCCCTTCAGCACCGAGGAATGGCAGCTTGAGCAAAGGCGGCAGCTGCCGGAAACCGGCCGGGCCACCCGTCAATGGCTGCAAAGCCAAAGCAGTCGCGAACAGGCCTCGGCCACACGGCCGACCCTGTCAGGCCCTGCCTTGCGCCGTGTTCACGATCGCTACCTGCGCACCTTCGAAGTCGACATTCCCCAGCAATTGAGGGAAAGCCTGCCAGCCAACAAATGAGTACGCTTAACAAGCCTCATTAAACAGCTTCATCCCACGACAGTCCGATGCCAGCCAGCCAGCACGCCCAGCACCCACGCGCCCGCCAGCGAGCGCGGCGCCTGGGCGCGCTCGCTCGGCAGCAGCGAGGCATGATCACCCTGTTGGGCGTTTTCACGCTGCTGTTGGCCTTGATGCTCACTGGCCTGACGCTGGAGACCGCGCGCCTGTGGTTGACCAAGCGCGAGTTGCAGTCCACCGCCGACATGGCGGCCATGGCGGCAGCGCGTCACACCGGTTGTGGCAGCACCCGCACGTCCGCGCTGCAGGCGGCGCAGTCCGTGGTGGTGGCCAACGGCCTGACGTCGGGCTACAGCCTGGACTTGCAGCGAG
The DNA here is from genome assembly GCF_001447195.1 of Aquabacterium parvum. Taxonomy (GTDB): domain Bacteria; phylum Pseudomonadota; class Gammaproteobacteria; order Burkholderiales; family Burkholderiaceae_C; genus Aquabacterium; species Aquabacterium parvum. Next base: position 326,219 of record NZ_LFRI01000341.1, read on the forward strand.
GCATCCATGGCCGCGACGCCACCACCCGCGTCAACACCTTCCAGGCCAACGAGTCTGAAAGCAGCAACGCCGCGCAGGTCACGCTCACCCGCACGGTCGAGCCCAGCGTGCTGGCCAGTGGTTTGCTTTCCTCGAACTCGACGGTGATGAAGGTGACGGCCACGGCCAAGGGCGGCCCGCCCCAGGCCACTTATTCGATTGCCAGCTTCGCCAGCATCACCCAGCGCCAAGCCGACTTCACCACCGCGCTGTTCCGTGCCTTGCTGGGCAACAGCAGCTTGAACCTGGGCGTGGCGGCCTTGACCGACCTGGCTGGCACATCGGTCAACCTGCTGGCGCTGCAAGCCGCTGCTGGCGCGGCCACCATCGAAGAGCTGCTGGACCGCCAGGTGCCCATCGACGAGCTGTTTCGCTGGCTGGCCACGGCATCCCCGTCGGCTGCAGCGGCCACGCAACTCAATCAGCTGGGGTCGATCTCGGTCAACTCAGGCCTGAAGGTGCGCCTGCGTGACGTGCTCAACATCCAGGTGCCCGCCTCGGCGGCCTCGGCCACCGTGGACATCAACCTGCTCGACCTGATCCAGACCAGCCTGCTGGTGGGCAAGGGCAAAGGCACCATCAACCTGGGGCTGAACATCCTGGGCGTGGGCAACATCTCGTTGAACCTGCTCAACCCACCGAAGATCGCCGTGGGACCCGCCGGCAAATCGCTGGCAGGTGCCTGGTGCACCGAGGCCAAGTCAGCTCAGTTCTCCCTGAAGGTGGGGCTCAACCTCAACCTCGTTGTGGCGGCCCTGGACATGGCCCTGTACGTGGACACCCTGCAAACGGCAGGCCGCTTGTCCAGCCTGGCGATCGCCCCGGGCAACACCACCGGCAACTTCAGCATCGCCAGCGACGTGATCGTGCTGCGCCTGAACGACGCCAAGACCACCGACGGCAGCAAACGCGCCACGGTGTCCGTGCTGGGCATCCCCGTGGTCGGCATCGACCTGAAGTTGCCGCTGCTGAGCGCGAGCAACGCCAGCGCGCCCTTCGCCATCCAGAGCACCGCTCAACTGCCAAGGGCCGTGGCCACACAGGGCGTGGGCAGCGGCACGCTGGGCGGACTGCTGGGTGACGACACCACCATCAAGTTCGTGGTGCTGGGTTTCCTGCCTTTTGACCTGAGCTGGCTTCAGAGCGTGGTCATGGCGCCGCTGAAGTTGATTGCCGACCTGGTGGTCGAGCCACTGCTGCAGACCTTCGGCTTCGACATTGGTCTGGTGCGTGTGCGCCTCATCGATGTTGAAAGCGCCAAGCCGCTGCTCATCATCTGAGCCCCGGCCTCACCCCTCCCCGTACACCACCTGCGGCTGCGCCTGCGGCATCAGCTCGCGCATGCGCACCATGGCCTCGTCGCTCGGGAACACGCGCGAGGCCTCACCCAGCTCCACCTCGCCACGCGCCGACAGCCCCTCGGTGTGGCGCTCGATCACCACGCGCACCGGCAGGCCCTGCACGGTGTCGGGCAGGTCAGGCTGAGGCGCCGCCACGCGGCGCCCCGGGAACTCGCGCAACCACTCGCCCACGGGCAGCTGCTGCCCTGGCGCGTGCACTCGCACGAAGCGGGCAAAGCGGCAGCGCGCCTGCGCCAGGCTGAAGACCTGCTGCACGTTCAGGCGCAGTCCGCCCGAGAAACGGTCGTTCTGCACCTTGCCCTGGATGATGACGAGCTCGTCTTCCTTGAGCACGTCCTTGTTGGCGTCGAGCGTGTCCTGGTTGGCCACGGCCTCGATGGCGTCGCTCTTGTCGTCGAGCTTGAACAGGCCCACGCGCCCGCGCGCGCCGTTGATGACGCGCATCTCGCTGACGATGCCGGCCACCAGTTGCGGGTCGCGGCTGTCGCGCAGGTCGGCGATGCGTTGCTTGCAAAAACGCCGGATCTCGCCCTCTGCCTGGTCGAACAGGTGGCCTGTGAGGAAGAAGCCGATGGCGGTCTTCTCCAGCCCCAGCTGTTCCTTGAGCGCCCACGGGTCGGTGGGCACCAGTTCGGGCTCGTTGGTGGACGCGGCGTGGCTGTCGCCGAAGTCGAACAGGCCGCCCTGGTCGGCATTGGCCGCCAGCGTGTCGGCGTATTCGAAGGCAAGCGACACGCTGGCCAGCAGGGCAGCGCGGTTGTCCGCCAAGGTGTCGAAGGCGCCGGCCTTGATCAAAGCCTCGACCACGCGCTTGTTGACCAGCTTGCGGTCCACGCGCGTGCAGAAATCGAAGAAGCTCTTGAACGGGCCGTTGGCCCGGCGTTCGGCCACGATGGCCTCGATGGCGCCCTGCCCCGTGCCCTTGACTGCGCCCAGCGCGTAGCAGATGGACTTGTCGCCCGTGGGGATGAAGCGCCACTCGCCTTCGTTGACGTTGGGCGGCGAGAAGGTGATGCCGAAGTTCTGCGTGGCATCGTCGTGGAAGATCTTGAGCTTGTCCGTGTCGTCGCTGGCGATCGTCATGTTGCCTGCGAAGAATTCGGACGTGTAGTGGTGCTTGAGCCAGGCTGTGTGATAGGCCAACAAGGCGTAAGCGGCCGCGTGCGACTTGTTGAAGCCGTAGCCCGCGAACTTCTCCATCAGGTCGAAGATCTCGTTGGCGAGCTCGGTGCTGATGCCGTTCTTGGCCGCCCCTTCCGCGAACAGGCCGCGGTGGTGCTGCATCTCCTCGACCTTCTTCTTGCCCATGGCGCGGCGCAACAGGTCGGCGCCGCCGAGCGAGTAGCCGCCCACGATCTGGGCCACCTGCATCACCTGCTCCTGGTAGACCATGATGCCGTAGGTCTCTTCCAGCACCTGGCTCATCAGGGGGTGCGGGTACACGACCTCTTCCTTGCCGTGCTTGCGCGCACAGAAAGAAGGGATCAGGTCCATCGGGCCCGGGCGGTACAGCGCCACCAGCGCGATGATGTCCTCGAAAACGCTGGGCTTGGCGTCGCGCAGCATGCCTTGCATGCCGCGTGATTCAAGCTGGAACACGGCCACGGTCTTGCCTTCGGACAGCAGCCGGTAGGTGGGCGCGTCGTCCAGCGGGATCTTGGCGAAGTCGAAGTCCTTCTGGTCCGGGTGGCGGGCCATGATGAACTCTTTGGCCGTCTCCAGGATGGTCAGCGTGGCCAGGCCCAGGAAGTCGAACTTCACCAGGCCGATGGCTTCGACGTCGTCCTTGTCGTACTGGCTCACGGCCGAGTCGCTGCCAGGCTGCTGGTAGAGCGGGCAGAAGTCGGTGATCTTGCCCGGCGCGATCAGCACGCCCCCGGCGTGCATGCCGATGTTGCGCACCAGGCCTTCGACGTTCTCTGCGAGTTCGAGCAGCGCGGCCACTTCTTCTTCGGCCTTCTCGCGCTCGTTGATCTCGGGGGCCTCGTGGCGGGCGTAGATGACCTTCGCCTTCTCGGGGTCGAAGTCGGGTGGCAGTTTGGCCAGCGTCACCGTCTTGCCCGGCGGTGCCGGGATCAGCTTGGCGATGCTGTCGACGTGGCCGTAGCCCATGCCCAGCACGCGGCCCACGTCGCGCAGCGCGGCCTTGGCAGCCATGGTGCCGAAGGTGGCGATCTGCGAAACAGCAGCGCGACCGTAGCGGTCCTTCACGTAGTCGATGACGCGGTCGCGGTTGCCCTGGCAGAAGTCGATGTCGAAGTCGGGCATCGAGACCCGCTCGGGGTTCAGGAAGCGCTCGAACAGCAGGTTGTACTTCAGCGGGTCGAGGTCGGTGATCTTGAGCGCGTAGGCCACCAGCGAGCCGGCGCCCGAGCCCCGGCCCGGGCCCACCGGGCAGCCGTTGTTCTTGGCCCAGTTGATGAAGTCCTGCACGATCAGGAAGTAACCCGGGAAACCCATCTTCAGGATCGTGTTGATCTCGAAGTCCAGGCGCTCGACGTAGCGTGGGCGTTGGGCATCGCGCTCGGCGACATCGGGGAACAGGTGCTCCAGCCGCTCTTGCAGGCCCTGGTGCGACAGCTCGCGGAAGAACGCGTCCATGGGCTGCGGCTGGCCGTCCGGCATGATCGGCGTCGGGAAGTCGGGCAGCTGCGGCTTGCCCAGCACCAGCGTCAGCGAGCAGCGCCGCGCGATCGCCACCGTGTTGGCGATGGCCGACGGGATGTCGGCGAACAGCGCCTGCATCTCGGCCGTGGTCTTGAAGTGCTGCTCCTTGGTGAAGCGCTTGATGCGCTTGGGGTTGCCCAGCGCTTCACCCTCGGCGATGCACACGCGCGCCTCGTGGGCCTCGAAGTCATCGGGCGCGAGGAACTGGATGGGGTGCGTGGCCACCACCGGCAGCTTGAGCCTGGCGGCCAGCGGCACGGCGGCTCGGATGTGCGGCTCGTTGGTGGGGTGGCCGCCGCGCTGCAACTCGATGTAGAAGCGCCCCGGGAAGGCCTCGGCCAGCTTCTTCGCCCAGGCTTCGGCCTTGGCCACATCGCCCATCAAGATGGCTTGGCCGACCGGGCCCAGCTCGGCGCCGGACAGGCAGATCAGGCCCTCGTTGCGCTCGGTCAGCGAGGCCCAGCTCACCCAGGCGTGCGTGCGCTGGCCCGGGGCCGTCCAGGCCTCGCCGAGCAGCTCGCACAAGCGCAGGTAGCCCGCGCGGTTCTGGATCAGCAGCAGCAAGCGCAGGGGCGCGCGACCGGCCTCTTCGGGCTCCAGCCAGATGTCGGCGCCAATGATGGGCTGCACACCCTTTTTCCGCGCTGCGGAATACAGCTTGACCGCGCCAAACAGGTTGGACAGGTCGGTCACCGCCACAGCGGGCTGACTGTCCTTGGCTGCAAGCTTGACCAGGTCGTCGATGCGGACGGTGCCGTCGACGACGGAGAACTCGGTGTGGGCGCGGAGGTGAACGAAAGGCATGAAGCCATTGTAAGAAGCCGGCGCCCTGCGCCCCGCTCTCGACGCCTTGGGTGGTTTTTTCAGATTCGCGGGTTCAGGCGTGCAGGATGTATCAATTTGCGGCCGAATGAGCGCCTCAAGCATTCAGTCCTCAGGAGCCATGCCGACAACGACAATGAATGCGAAAAGGAGCACGACATGTCGTTTTTCCGTGAGCGCGGGTTGGCTGCCCGCATCGCCCTGGCTTCGGTGCTGGTTTGCGCCGGGTTGATCGGGGCCGCCATCTTCACGGTGTGGCGTCTGCAGGACGTCTCGGCCACCAGCGGGCTGACGGCCATGAACCGCATCCCTCAACTGGCCGGGATCGCCCAGGTTGAGCTCAACGTCACCCGGGCTTCACTGCAACTGCGCCACGCCATGCTGGCGCGCACGCCCGCCGAGCGCGACGCGGCCTTGCAGGACGTTCAAGCCAAGCGCGAACTGATCGAGCAGTTGCTCAAAACCTACGAGCAACAGCTGTTCACCGAATCTGGCAAGCAACGCTTTGAAGCCATCCCGCCGGCGGTCCGGGCCTTCTGGGTACATGGGGAAACCAACGTCAAACTCATCACCGAGGGCCGCAAGGACGAAGCCTTCGCTTACCTGGTGGATCACACCATCCCCGCTCGCAACGCGCTGCTCAAGGAGCTCGCAGCAACCGTGAGCTACCAGCGCGACAGCGCCGAGCAGGACATCGCACGCATCCAGTCCAGCATCCAGCAGACGCTGACGGTGCTCATCGGTGTGTTCGTCTTCATCGGCGGCGCCATGGTGACGCTGTCCTGGTGGATCGGTCGCACCCTGAAGCGGCGAGTGGACAGATCTCGAGAGGTGGCCGAACGCGTGCGCGACGGCGACCTGCGCACCACCATCCAGGAAGACCACCGCGACGAGTTCACCCCGTTGCTGGAGGCGCTGTGCGACATGCAAAGCAGCCTGACCCAGGTGGTCACGAGGGTGCGCGGCAACGCCGAAGCCGTGGCCACGGCCAGCGCGCAGATTTCACAAGGCAGCCAGGACCTGTCCCAGCGCACCGAGCAACAAGCCGGCTCGCTGCAGCAAACCGCCTCCACGATGTCGGACCTGGGGCACACGGTGCAGCGCAACGCAGAGAACGCGCTGCAGGCCACCACCATGGCTCAGGAAGCGGCCAAGGTCGCAGAAGAAGGTGGCGGGGTCGTGCGCGAAGTGGTCGAGACGATGCAGGGCATCAACGAGGCCTCGCGCAAGATCTCAGACATCATCTCGGTGATCGACGGCATCGCCTTCCAGACCAACATCCTGGCGCTGAACGCGGCGGTGGAGGCCGCCCGCGCGGGTGAACAAGGCCGAGGCTTCGCGGTGGTGGCTGCCGAGGTGCGTTCGCTGGCGCAGCGCAGCGCGGGTGCCGCCCGCGAGATCAAGCACCTCATCACGGCCAGTGCCGAGCGCGTCGAGCGTGGCAGCACGCTGGTCAACCAGGCGGGCGACACCATGGTCCAGATCGTGGACGCCATCGGTCGCGTCAACACCATCGTGGCCGAGATCAGCACGGCCAGCGCCGAGCAGCAAGCCGGTGTGTCGGTGGTCGGTCAGGCCATCCAGCAAATGGACCACGGCACGCAGCAGAACGCGGCCTTGGTGGAAGAGTCGGCCTCGGCCTCCGAGAGCCTGCAGCACCAGGCCGCCGAGCTGGTTCAGTCGGTGGCGGTGTTCAAGGTCTGAGCACCGGCCGATCGCCTGAAATCACTCGGGGGCATGCCCACCCAGCGCCGAAAGGTGCGACTGAAGTTGGACGTGTCCTGGTAGCCGAGCCGGTCGGCGATGACCTCGACCGTCAGGTCGGAGTTGAGCAGCCACCAGCAGGCCAGGTCCTCGCGCACGCGGTCCAGCAGTTGCTGGTAGGTCAGGCCCTCGTCGCGCAGCTTGCGGATCAGCGTGCGGCTGGAGACGTGCTCGCGCTCGGCCAGCTCGATCAGGGTCGGGTAGCGGCCCTCGCAGGCCAGCAACTGGCGCAAGACGCGATCGCCCACGGGCCCCAGTCGGTCGCGCGGGTCGTTCTGCTGTGACCACAGGCGCTCGCACTCGCGCAGGGCCATGCGGTGGGTCTGCGGGTCCGGGGCCAGCCCCGGGTGGCTGAGCAAGGAGGCCGGCAACACCATGGCCGAGCGCTCCACACCGAACTTCACCGAGGGCCACCAGCGCCGGTAGGCATCGGCCCAAGGCGGCTCCGGAAAGGCAAACTCCACGCGCGCCACGCGGGTCATGTCCAGCCCCGTGAGGGTGTCGAGCAGGCGCAGGCCCGCGCCCATCAGGTGGCCCATGATGTACTCGCGCACGTCGGGCGCCTGCAGGTGCTCGCGCATCCACAAGGTCACCTCCTCGCCTTGTGTGGCCACCTCCAGCGAGATCAGGCTTTGTCGCAAGCCGGCGTGTCGCTGGATCAAAGCCAGCGCCTGCCCCACGTTGTCGCACGACATGGCCGCCACGCCCACCGGCCCGTGCGCCGACAACTGCGTGCCCCAACCCACCGTGATGCCCAGCCAGGGCTCTTGCGTGAGCGCCACCGCGCGCCGGATCAGCCGGGTCACCTCGTCGAAGCTCAGGTAGCGGTTGCCCTCGTGCAGCGCGGCCCAGTTCAACCGAGTGCCCGCCAGGATCTGCGCCTCATCGAAGCCACGGCGGCGCATCTCGGCGCAGATCAGCCGGGCGTAGATGGGGTGCAGCGCGGGCGCCAGCCAGTCGGCCGCCTGCGCGGGAAGGGTTCGGGGGCTCACAGGGTTTGTCACCAAATGACGATAAGTTGCCAGCGCCGACGGTACCCCATTTCGCCCTGCCCTCGCAAGATCGCATCACCCCATTTCACGGTTTCACACCGAGACACACCGAGGAGACAACAACATGAGCGCCGTGCTACCCGACCCATTGGCCACGTCCTACCGGGACCCGAAGAAACCGCTTTGGCTGCTGCCCGCCCTGATCCCGGCCATCGTCGCCACAGGCCCCATCGCCCACCTGATGGGTCAAGACCACGCCGCCTGGTACGTCCTGCCCTTTCTGGTGCTGTTCGTGCTGGTGCCCATCCTCGACTGGCTGATCGGCGACGACACCAGCAACCCGCCCGAAGCCGCCGTGCCCGACCTCGAGCGCCGCGCCTTCTACCGCTGGATGATCTACCTGGCCATCCCCGTGGGCTGGGCCACCACGCTGTTCAACGTGTGGTTCCTGAGCACGCACGCGGTGCCTTGGTATGGCGTCGTCACCACCGTCATCATCAACGGCTTCATGCTGGGCCTGGTGATGAACATGAGCCACGAGCTCGGCCACAAGAAGGAATGGCTGCCCCGCAAGGCCGCGCTGTTCAACCTCTCGCTGGGTGCCTACGTGCACTTCTGCATCGAGCACAACCGCGGCCACCACCGCCACGTGGCCACGCCGGAAGACCCGGCCTCGTCCAAGATGGGCGAGACCATCTACCGCTTCATGTTCCGCGAGATGCCCGGCGCCTACTTCCGCGGCTGGGACCTGGAGGTCGAGCGCCTGGAGCGCCAGGGCAAGTCGGCCTGGAGCCTGGACAACGAGATCGTGCAGGGCTGGATCGGCACCGCCATCGTCTGGGGTGGCATGACCTTGTGGCTGGGCACGCAAGCGTTGGTGTTGCTGATGGTGCTGGCCTTCCTGGGCGCCTTCATGCTGACCTCGGCCAACTACATCGAGCACTACGGCCTGGTGCGCCAGAAAAAGGCCGATGGCCGCTACGAGCACTGCCAGCCGCACCACTCGTGGAACAGCAACCACGTGCTGTCCAACATCCTGACCTTCCAGCTGCAGCGCCACTCCGACCACCACGCCAACCCCACGCGCAGCTACCAGTCGCTGCGCAGCTTCCACGACATCCCCACCTTCCTGCCACTGGGCTACACGGGCATGTTCCTGGTCGCTTACGTGCCCTGGCTGTGGTTTGCCGTGATGGACAAGCGCGTGGTCAAGGCCACGGGTGGCGACGCCTCGCGCATCAACTTCCTGCCGGCGCAGCGCAAGCGGCTGGTCAAGGCCTTCGGGATGAAGGATGAGGTGGGGGCTGCGGCCTGAGGCCTGGTCATGCCCCAGCCCGCCAGCGTCACGCCGCAGGAGGGCTCACCCCAGGCCCCACAGGCGGAAACCGCTTGAAGGCCTCGGTGGATTCCATCTTCGCGGCCAGGGCTGCCAACACCGGGTGCGTGGCTGCCACCGCCAGGCTGGGCTCGACCTCACCGACAAACTGCCAGGCGATGGCGGCCGTGATGCCCGCCTGCCGCGTGGGTTGGCCCTGCACCGGCGCCAGCGCCTCGGGCTGCCGAGCCACCGCTTGCTCCAGGCCCGCGAGCGCTGCCACGAGCTGCCCCCGCACGCGCTCCAGCCAAGGGCCATGCTGCTTGTCCGCGGGGCGCAGCTTGCGCTCGTAAATGGACTGCACGCCCTTGTCGCACGCGGCCATGGCCAGGCTCAGCACGCAGAAGTCGTGCTGCAGCTCGTGGGCCTCGGAAGGCCACAGGTACCGACCCTGGCTGTGCGCCGCCTCGATGAACTGCAGGATGAGCGACGAGTCCATCAACACCTCGCCATCGGGGCAGACCAGCGTGGGCGCCTTGACGACGGGGTTGATGCGCTGGAACTGCGCAAAGGTGCTGACGACAGAGACGGCCTCGTGCTCGAACGCCACGCCCAGGCAGTGCATGGAGATGGCCACGCGGCGCACATAGGGCGAGTCGAGCATGCCGATGAGGCGCAGGGGTGGCATGGGGGCTCCTGGGTTTGGTTTGGACGGGCCAGTATGCTGCGGACTGACACAGATGCACAGAAGGCTGGCAGGCCCCGTGACAATCGAAACCAGCCTAACCTCGTGCGATGCGCCTGCCTTTCACCATGGATAAATTCTTGCTGAAGCAGCAGGTGCTGGAACGGCTCGCCGAAGACCTGCTGCAAGCCGAACAGGCAGCGCGGGTGGCCCATGAAACGGCGACCCACGAAGAAAACATCGCCGAAAACAAATACGACACGCTGGGACTCGAAGCCGCCTACCTGGCCTCCGGCCAAGCTCAGCGCGCCGAAGCCATCCGCCAGGTGATGGCCAATTGGCGTCAGTTCCGCCCAGGTCCCTACGAGCCCAGCAAAGGCATACAGCTCGGCGCGTTGGTCTGCCTGGCAGATGCCACCGACAAGCAGCAACGACTCTTTCTGGGACCCGTTGGGGGCACCATGAAGTTGGTCTGCGGCACTCAGCCCGTTCAGGTCATCAGCGTCGAAGCCCCATTGGGCAAGGCCTTGCTGGGCAAGTTCGAGGGGGATGAGGTGGCGATACAGGTCGCTCAGATCCGGCAGCAGTTTGAGGTGCTGGAGGTTGTTTGAGCCGTAAGTGAGTTCACGCCCGGTTGAGCGAGGTGAGCAGGGCTTTGAAACCAGCAGCGAGGCTTGAGAAGTCACCGGCGAACGGTGACTGCAGGCAGCTCGGAACCGTGGACTCGGTCGGTGAGGCATCGCGAGCCGGACCCGTTTCATACCACCCGACATCGGACTGCACGCACCCGCGGTGCCCGACCACGCGTGCCACGAGTACATCGACTTCAGCAGCACAGGGCTGGATGCGATGCGCTTTTGCATAACGGCCTTGCAAGAGGCGCAATGGGGTCTGACACCGGAGCCCGATTTCGGAGCATCAGGGCCTCGCCGCACTTGCGCCTGTCTTCGCAGCATGGCGCGACCACCTCCAAGAAGGCCTGCGCAGGTTCAGCGTTTTGTAACACCCTGCTTTAGAGAGCTGTGATGAAATGTCCGAAGAGGGCCTCGATGCTCTCTACCCACATCGATCACAAAGCAGGGAATCATGAAGCAACGACATCGCTACAGCGCGCTCGCGCTGGCAGCCGGCATGGCTGCGACCGCATCCGCCCCCGTCCAGGCCCAGGCCCCTTCACCCAGCGACATCTTGTTCAGTTGGCGCTTTGATGGACGCGCGGCACCGGCCACCCAGTCGGCCGCCCTCCAGGCGGCCGACGGCTTCCATGCCACGGTGCTCTGGTGGCACTACACATCCAAGAACGGTGGGATCTACTCCACCCAGCCCTTCATCAACCTGGGCATGAAGGCGCAGTGCACCATCAACAACCACGTCCTGATCAACAACCAGAGCACGGCTGATGAAGCGCAGGCCTGTCTGAGTGCCGATGGTCTGCCTCTCAACGCGATCGTCGCCGGCAAGTACATCGGCGATGCACTCAAGCGTGAGCAACTCCAGAAGACGCTCATTGCCGATGCCAAGGCAGCCGGCTGCAACTCCGTTCAGTACGACGACGGCGGCACGAACTTCGCCAGCGCGCTGACCGGCGACAGGGATGGCCGCAAGGGTTGCCACGGCAGCAGCCAGTTCAACACCTTCCTGAAAGACCGACTGGCTCCGGCATTCAAGCAGCAACTGCCGTCGCTTGACATCTCGACCACCGGCGAGAAGTTCGACTATGCCAAGTACGTGCGCGGCGAATACAGCTTCCAGAATGCCCCTCTGACAGCTGAACTCCAGAGCCTGTTTTTGCGCTTCAGCGAAAAGGTGAGCAACGACCACCTGGGCTCGCTGCGCAATGAAGTGCGCAACGTGATGGGCGCGAGCGGCACGCTGATGGCCAACACCGCCTACTGGCCTTATTACTCCAAGGTGATGGACCGCAACATAGATTGGGTCAACACCGAGTTGCCACTGAGCCAGACCGATCCGTTCGCCCTCACGCAGTTCATCGCGCCATTCAAGTTCACTGGCAAGCGCGTCGTGCTCAACCCTGTGCTGAGGCTGCAGCAAGAGCCGTCCCCGATTCCGTCCTGCCATGGCTCCCGCCCCATCCCCGTGATGAGCACCGAGCAGCGGCAAACCGACGAATACCGGCGCGTGACCATGAGCGCCTATGCCCTGGGTGCCCAGGCGGTCGCCCCTTGGGACATCTACATGTGTTCGCCTGGCACTTTCCCCGGCGCATGCCGGACAGGCGAGGCCGAGCGCTACTTCGGTGACCCGGCGCGCTTCGCCGATGTCTTCAACCTCATCAGCGGCAACAAGAGCCTGTTCGACAATTACGTCATCGACGGGCACATGGGCTTCATGGAGACATCGCGCGTCACCAAGAAGACGCCCCACCCCTCCTACCCCAATGTGATCGCGCTTGATTTCGAAGGGATTGGCACGCTCAAGGCCATTCCCGCCGGCTCACAGGTGACGATCAATGACCGGACGTACGTCACCGCCATGGTCACCACCGTGGGTGCGCTCTACCTCGCGAAGTCGGACGCGGACCAGATCGGGGTGTGCTCGGCCGTCCGGCAGATCACCCCCACCAACAGCCGGCAGGCCATTGAGTTCACACGCCGTCTCACGCCCCTTCCTTATGTGGCCGCCAATGTCGACTACACACACACCAGCGGCCCCAAGGCCGGCCAGACGGAAGCGCGCCTGACCTTGTCCAGCGAAAAGCTGTTTGCGGGCCTGACCGCAGGCACTCCTGGCTACGCCGTGTTCAAGCCGGCCAGCAGCGGGCCGGTGGCTGTGACATACACGCAGGATGCCAACGCAAGGCATCTGGTCGTCAGCTCGGCCACGGCGCAGGCGGTGCCGAGGGGCGCCGAACTGACGTACTTGCGTACCGGCTTCGAGGCAGCCGACTTCCTGAACCGCGGCCAATCGCTGTGGACGGTCGGCAGCGCCGAGTTCTATCCGGACGACGCCAGCCGCACCATGGTGAAGCTGGTCAGCCCCACTGGGCAGCCCCTGGCCGGGAACGTGCCTCAAGGCACATCGATCACACTGCCTGGCATCACGGCCAGCACCAACGGCCCCTCCGGGGTCGGCAACGTCTACATTGCCGGCGATGTGCGCGAAAAGATCAAAGTGGGCGATCCGGTCATCGCTTCGGCACTGCCAGCCCTGGCGCCCTCGGCCACCACCAACAGCTTCGGAAAGTCGCGGTTGGACGTCAAGTGGGCCAGCGGCGCACCTGCCGCGGCGATGGAAGGCGTGCTCGTCAGCTGGGGCGAGAACAAGATCTCGTCGACGCCCACGAGCAAGTTCGTGGTGCATGTGGTGCGGCCAGTTCCGGTCACAGCCACCACAGCGCCCGTCAACTTGAAGGTCGTGCTGCCCACCACCACCGCTGTGCGCTCGATCAAGGAATACAAGTTGGGGAGCGCGGCCCCCACAAGTCGGCCGATTCCCGCCCTCAGCGGACGTGAGCTTTCCTTGACCGTCTCCGCCACTGCGCAGTGGCACGTCTTGGAGATCGAGCAATAAGCCTTGTAGCAAAAGCGGTGAACGTGCGATAGGCAGGAGTCGGCCGACGGTTCGCCGCCGGCCGCGCTCTCCGACTCGATGTAGGCGTGCGTCAGCTGCATCGCCGTGGGCGGCTTGCGCGACAAATCCCGACTGGGCGTCGATGGATGGCACTGCAAACCATCCAGTCGAACCAACCGCTAACAGCCGCTCCCGTCACGCGAGACGTCAAGCTGCGCCACCGCCCACTCGCCTCACACTCGGCGCCACCCCGAACCACCTCTTGTAAGCCTGCGAAAAGCTCGAATGATCACTGAACCCCATGCGCTCTGCGATCTCGGTGAGCGACAGGGTCTGATCCCCCAACAACTGGTTCGCCTGGCCACCGCGCACCTCGGCCAGCAGCGCCCGGTAGGTGAGCCCTTCGTCCTGAAGCCTGCGCTTGAGCGTCCTGTCGCTGAGCCCCAGCGCCCGCGCCGCCTGGGGCAGGTCCGGCGCCATGTTCATCGGTGCAGCCGCCAGGTATTGGCGCAAGAACTCACCGGTGCCCAGTCGGGCTCGGCGCCGCTCCATCAACTCTTCGCAGGCCCGCTCGCACATCGCCACCGTCACCGGGTTGGCCTGCGGAAGCCGCAAGGCCAGCAGCTGGCGATCTGACGTCAGGCTGTTGCTGGGCGCACCGAACTCTGGCCTCACCCCCACCACCCGCACCAGGTCTTCAACGCGGCCGCCACCGCGCTCAACGGTGTGCTGGAGGGTGAACCGCGACAAAGCAAACTCCGGCCCCAGCACCTCTTTCATGAGCCGAGCGGCTGCGGCCACATCTCGCTCGACCAGGAAGCGCTGCACCGCAGGCTCCACGTCCGGGGCCTCGAAGGTCACGGTGAACATGTCGCCCTCCATGCCGCCCGATATGCGGCAGAACGCAAACGTCAGGGGAATGAACCGCAGCGCCAGCGCCAAGGCGTCGCCAGCCGTCGCGCTGCTGATCAAGCCCAGGCCCCACAACCCGTATGAAGCGAAGTTGTAGCGCATGCCCATCTCCAGCCCCAGCCCAGGCTGCCTGCACGCGCGAATGAGGTTGCCCACCACGCACAGCTCCTGGCTGGCGTCGAGTTCGATGGACAGGTCCGCCAGATCGGCTTCTTTCAGGCCCGAGCGCGCCAGGATCTTGGCGGCGTCCAGACCGCGCTCCTGGCCGAACTCGACCATGAGCCGCACGCTCGCCGAACTGCGCTTGAAATCCCAGAAGTTCATGGAAGGCCGATGGAGGGTGAACACCGATGCGTTTGGCCCAAATCATAAAGCGATTGACCTGAGTCAACATTCCCGACGCGGGTGGCGTTGCGCATGATTCGCGCTCAAGGAACAGACCTTCGTCGCAACGAGAGGCTTCAACACATGCACCGCACCGGCTCAGAGGGCAGCGCCCCCTTCCACACCCTCATCATCGGATCAGGCTTCGCAGGCATCGGGATGGCCATCTCTTTGAAGAAGGCGGGCCTGGGCAACTTCCTCATCCTGGAAAAGCAAAGCGACGTGGGTGGCGTGTGGCGAGACAACACCTACCCCGGCGCCGCGTGCGACGTGCCATCGCACCTGTACTCGTTCTCGTTCGAGCCCAACCCGAACTGGTCTCGCGTGTTTGCTCGGCAGGCCGAGATCCATCAGTACCTGCAGCACTGCGCGAGAAAGCACGGCCTGCTGCCGTCCATCCGCTTTGGCTGCGAGGTGGCGCGGGCGAGCTTCGACGAGGGCCTCGCGCTGTGGACCGTGAACTTGACCAGCGGCGAGGTGCTGCAAGCGCGTCACGTGGTCACGGCCACGGGGCAGCTCAGCCGCCCGGTCTACCCCAAGCTGGAGGGCATGGCGCAGTTCAAGGGGCACGTCTGTCACTCGGCCCTGTGGGACCACAGCCATGACCTGACCGGCCAACGCGTCGCCGTGATCGGCACCGGTGCCTCGGCCATCCAGTTCGTGCCCGCCATCGCGGGCCAGGTGAGCCAGCTGACGGTGTTTCAGCGTTCGGCCGCCTACATCCTGCCTCGCCCTGATGGCCCCTATGCTGGCTGGCGCAAGGCCCTGTTCCGCGCCCTGCCCTGGACGATGAGACTTCACCGGGCCCGCATCTATGCCCATTACGAAAGCCGCGCCATCGCCTTCACCCGCATCAAGTCCTTGATGAAGCTGGCGGTGGGCGTGCCGTTCAAGGCGCTGCTTCGCAAGCAAGTGCCAGACCCCGCGCTGCGCGCACAACTGACGCCCGACTACCCCATCGGGTGCAAACGCATCCTGCTGTCCAACGACTACCTGGCCACCATGACCAGGCCCAATGTGAACCTGGTCACCCAGGGCATCCGCCGCATCACGGCCGATGGTGTGGAAACAGTGGACGGGCAACACCACCCCGCTGATGCGATCGTCTACGGCACCGGCTTTGCCGCCACGGAGTTCCTCGCGCCCATGACGATCACGGGCCGCGATGGGCAGGACCTCAACCACGCCTGGCAACAGGGCGCGCAAGCCTACCTGGGCATGACCGTGCCGGGCTTCCCCAACTTCTTCATGCTCTATGGCCCCAACACCAACCTGGGCCACAACTCCATCATCTACATGCTGGAAAGCCAGATCGCCCACGTGATGCGCTGCCTCAAGGCCGCTGACCGGGCAGGCGCCAGCACGGTGGAGGTGGATGCCAAGCGCTACACCCGCTTCAACAGCACCATCCAGAACCGCCTGCGCGCCACCGTTTGGCAAGGCTGCAAAAGCTGGTACGTGGACGCCAACGGCCACAACAGCACCAATTGGCCGGGCTTCACCTTCGGCTACCGCTGGCTCACGCGCCACGCTTCACTCAACGCGTACCACTTCAGCCAAGGCTGATCTGACCGCACCCTGGCAGTTGGCTCACCAGCCCCGAGCCCATCAGCCTCGATGGCGTGGTGAAGCCAGCGGGTGCACCGTGCTTGAGCAGGTGCTCCGTCACGGTGAGCGCCCCCGGGATGGTCAGGGTGTAGCCGTTGACCGTTTGCACGCGGGCGGTGCGGCGCACGCCACGCGCGTTGACGGCCTCGCCCCAAACGTAGGCGGGCATTCGAGCCCTCGCCGCCTCATCGGGGCCTTTGACGAGCTTGGACACCAAGGCGCCCAAGGCCCGCTGAACCACAGGCAGCTTCAACAGCGGGGCGAAGACGTTGCCCAGCTTCATGCCGATGACCCCGAGCCGGGACGTGGGGATGAACACCGTGACGTTGGGGATGCCCGTGGTGTGGAACGCGGTCGACACGTCGCCCCACGGCACGGCCACCGCCAGGCGCTCTCCCCGACCAAAATCGATGCGCCTGACCTCGTGCGCCAAGGGCACCTTGATCAGCTTGCCGTCGCGGCGAACGCGCCCACCCTCGGGCGTGCTCTCCAGCGTGGTCTTCATCGTGCCGGGTGACAGGCTCACGGTCGTGTCGAAGCCCAGGCGCAGCTCCACCGCATCAGGCAGGGCCTGCTTCAGCGCGGCCGCGATGCAGTCGGTCGGGATGACATCGAAGCCCACGCCCGGGCAAAGCACCACGCCGGCCTGCCGCGCCGCGCCATCGCTGCTGGCGACCTGCTCGAACACGTCGATTTCCCCGGTGATATCGAGGTAGTGCGCACCCGCCTGGATGCAGGCCTGAACCATGGGCTGGCTCGTTGATGAGAACGGCCCCGCCGTCAGCAGGACCGCCTTGACGCCCTTGAGCTGGGCCGCGATGTGGGCGGGATGGTCCAGGCCGAAGACCCGGAAGTCCAGCTTGAGCTCTCGTGCAAGGCGCTCGATCTTGGCGCGGCTGCGTCCCGCCAGGATCGGGGTCGTGCCCCTGGCAACGGCTTCGCGGGCGATGAGCTCACCCGTGTAGCCATTGGCGCCGTAAATCATCCACACCATGTTGTCAGCCGCGCGTCATTTGAACGGGTTGAAGGTCTTGCCCATCAGGTAGCCCATCCACAGGGGCATCGGGCGCATGATGGCCGCCAGGAACTTGTTGACCGCACCAGGCACGCAAACGGGCTTGCCTTTCATCACGGCGTTGTACCCTTCGGAGACCACGTCTTCGGGTTGCTGCCACAGGATGCTCGGCAAGTGGTTGGCCGTGTCACGCGTGCCCATCACATCATGGAACTCACTGTGTGTGAAGCCGGGACACAGCGCCGTCACGTGCACACCATGCGGCTTGAACTCCATGTCCAGCGACTGCGACAACACCAGCACATAGGTCTTGATGGCCGAATACAGCAGGCTTTCACCGGGTGGCGAGAGGGCCGCCAGGGACGACACGTTGATGATGCGCCCCCAACGACGCTCGATCATGCCGGGCGCGATGCTGTGCGTCAGCTCGGTCAAGGTGGTCATCATCAGCTGGATCTCGCCGCCCAGCGGTGCCCAGGGGGACCCCGCGAACTTCGAGTGCCCGGACAGCCCCGCGTTGTTCACGAGAAAGTCGATGCGCCAGCCGATCTGGTCGAGGTGGGCCATGACCTGGGTCGCGGCACCTGGGCTGGCCAGGTCCACCGACAGGACCTCGCACTGCACTTTGTGCCGCTGCGACAGCTCCTGGGCCAGGTCCTTCAGGCGGTCACCGCGGCGCGCGGCCAGCAGCAGGTCGTAGCCTGGGGCGGCCAGGTGGCGGGCGAACGTGGCGCCGATGCCAGCGGATGCGCCCGTGATCAGGGCCTTGCGACGTGGGGTGCTCATGTGGATCAGCCTTTGTGCTTGAACGCGGGGATTTCTTGTTGGGCGTTGAAGCCCTGCTTGGCCCGGCCAATGTGGCCAGCGTAGGGCGCGATGGGGCCGCGCAGGACGAAGGGAAGCGGAACCTGTCGCTGCCCGTCCGTGAAGCCCCAGGTTCCGATGCCGAGGTAAAGGCCTGGCGCCACCCGGCGGACCTCGTCGACCATGTGGATGGCCCCGCACATGGACTGGAACGCGGCGTAGACCAGGGTGTACGCCGGACGCCCGTCGTAGCGGGACGGCGCGATCAGCGTCTGCATGGGGTAGCGCTGCACCGTGCGCCCCAGGTGCGCGAAGCTGTTGTAGCCCTGACCACCCACCGCCGACACCGGCTTGAAGGCCTTGCAAAGCCAACGCCCCGGCATCAGCGGGTTGTTGACCGTCAGGTTGCCGATGACCTGGGCCACGGCGTTGGGCTGCGCCAGCAGGCGCGCGGCGAACTCACCGTCCATTTCCTGGATGGTGGGCGCTGGCAGCTTGTCGAACAAGGCCATGAGGTCCTTGAAGCCCATGGCCAGGAGGGCTGATTCGGTCGGTTCACCGACGGCTTGACGTGCGACGTTCATGATCTTGAATGCCATTCAAGATGTCATTTAAGATGCCCCCATGGCGAGGAACAAGCGAGACGTCGATGCCGAGGTGAAGCGCGAGCAGATCGAGGAAGCCGCCTGCGCGCTCTTCCTGGCCGACGGTTATGACGCCACGTCCATGGCGGCTGTCGGCAAGGCAGCCGGGGTGGCGCCCAACACGCTGTACTGGTACTTCGCCAGCAAGGACGACCTGCTGGTGGCCACGCTGAACCGGTTGGTCGGCAGGGCCCTGACCCGGATGACGGGCATGCAGGACCAATCCCTGGGCGAACAACTGAGCTGGCTGCTGGGCGAGTTTCAGCAGGCCAGCAAGCTGATCTCGACGGTCCATGCCCGCCTGGACAAGTCCGAGACGGTGCGGGAATGGCACGAGCGCTTTCACGACATGCTCGACGCGATGCTGATCCAGCAGATGGTGTCCAAGGGCATGTCACGCACGAAAGCGTCCGTCATGGCGACGGTGGGCACCTACGTGGTCGAGGGCCTGCTGTCCCACCCCCACACCTCGCAACAGTTCGACAAGGTCGTGCACTGGCTCGCGGGCAACGGCAAGCTCTGAGGCGACCGACGCGAACCAGGCTGCGACTGGGGCTCAAGCCATCAGCTTGAGCAGCCCTTGATACGGCATCAGGTTGGTCCGCACCACCTTGTCGATCGGCTCGGCAAACCCATCCTGCATCCACCTGGCGGCCAGCAGCACGTTCAGGCCGATCATGCCGTCGGCCAGCAGGTCGAGGTTGACCTCGTCGAGTCGGGCCTTGGGCACCAGCAGGTGCAGGTGCTGGCGCATCATGTTCGAGTAGTCGCGCGCGGTGGCACCACTCAGCGCCGCCACCTCGTCGTTCACACCCAGCGAGTCGACCAGCATGATGCGGCCACGCCGCGGGTCGTCGCGGATGAACTCCAGGAAGACGCGGATGGCCGGCTCCAGCATGCCCAGGGGCGTGGGCTCGGCCTCCTTGAGCACGGCCAGGGTCTGGGCCATGAGCTGATCGCGCAGCTCGCCGTAGGTGGCCATGAACAGCTGTGGCAGCGTCTTGAACGACTCGTAGAAATAGCGCTCGGTCAGGTGGGCGGCCACGCAGACCTCGCGAACCGTCGCGGCGTGAAAGCCTTTCGTGCCGAACACCTCGAAGGCGCCCTCGATGAGCTTGGCACGGCGCAGCCGCTGCCGCTCTTCGGGCAGGACCCCGCCATAGCGGCGGCGTGGAGACAAAGGTGAGGCTGGCGTCGGGGCTTCCATGGAGATCCCTATGTTGACATGGATCATTGTCAAAGTTATTCTGACAAGAATCTTTGTCAAAAGTCAAGGCATCTTCGGGGACACGCCACCATGAAACCGCAACACTTTCACTCGCCTGCCGCGCACCCCGCGCCCGGTGGCGACGGCGTCGAGCGCCACCGCATCATCGTCGTCGGCACGGGCTTTTCAGGCCTGTGCATAGGCGTCAAGCTGCGCGAGCAAGGCGAAGAAGATTTCGTGCTGCTCGAGCGCGCGGGTGACGTCGGCGGCACCTGGCGCGACAACACCTACCCCGGCTGCGCCTGCGACGTCGAATCGCACCTGTATTCGTTCTCCTTCGAGCCCAACCCGAACTGGTCGCGCCTGTACGCGCCGCAGCCTGAAATCTTTGCCTACCTCAAGCACGTCGCCACCAAGTACGACCTGCTGCGCCACATCCGCTTTCACGCCAACCTGACGGGCGCGCGCTGGGACGAGGCCCGCAAGCTGTGGGTGGTCAAGGCCGAGGACGGCCGCGTCTTCGAAGGCGAAATTCTGGTGTCAGGCATGGGCGGCCTGAGCAACCCGGCCTACCCCAACGTGCCCGGCATCGAGACCTTCTCGGGCCGCGCCTTCCATTCGGCCACCTGGGACCACGACTTCGACCTTGACGACAAGCGCGTGGCCGTCATCGGAACCGGGGCCAGCGCCATCCAGTTCGTGCCGGCGATCGCACCCAAGGTGGCTCACCTGAGCTACTTCCAGCGCACACCACCCTGGGTCGTGCCCAAGATGGACCGCCCCGTGCGCCCTGAAGAACGTGCCGACTTCACCGCCAACCCCTGGCGCCAGCGCATCGCCCGCACCAAGCTGTACTGGACGCTGGAAGCGCGCTTCCTGGCCTTCAAGTTCAAGCCCGAGTGGATGAACCTGGTGGCCAAGGTGGGCAAGCACCGCATCCGCAAACACATCAAGGACCCGGCCCTGCAGGCCAAGCTCACCCCTGACTACACGCCCGGCTGCAAGCGCCTGCTGATCTCCAACGAGTACTACCCCACGCTGGCGCGCACCAACGTCGAGGTGGTGACCGAGGGCATCGAGCGCGTGGTGCCCCAGGGTGTGGTGACCAAGGACGGCCGACTGCACGAGGTCGATGCCATCGTCTTCGGCACCGGCTTCAAGGTGCAGGACCCGATTCCCAAGGCCACCGTGTTCGGCCGTGGCGGCGCCGACCTGGCCGAGGTGTGGAAGCAAGGCGCCGAGGCCCACATGGGCATCACCGTGGCGGGCTTTCCCAACTTCTTCATGCTGATGGGGCCCAACACCGGTCTGGGCCACAACTCCATGGTTTTCATGATCGAATCGCAGGCGCATTACATCCTCGAAGCGCTCAAGGCCATGAAGGAGCGCCGCATCCGCGCCCTGGAGGTCAAGCCAGAGGTGCAAAAACGTTTTGTGGACGGCGTGCAGAAGGAGCTTGAGCGCACCGTCTGGCAGTCAGGCTGCAAGAGCTGGTACGTCAACGAGCAGGGCCGCAACACGGCGGCGTGGCCCGGCTTCACCTTCGCCTACAGATTCAAGACCCGCCGATTCAAACTCCAGCAGTACCAGGCAGAACGCGCATGAGCATCCAGTCTTTCATCACCAACCTCGTCCTGCGCCACCAGTTCAAGCGCCAGGGCAAAGGCAAGCTGGACGTGCACAAGGCGCGCCACATGGTCAACAAGATGGCCAAGCGCTACCCGCCGCCGCCCGCCGACATCGAGCACAAGCCCGTGGCCGCCCGCCCCGAGCACAAGCTGTGCGCCGCCGAGTGGCTCAGCGTGGCCAACCCGCAGCGCACCATCGTTTACTTTCACGGTGGCGGCTACTTCTTTTGCGGCTTGGAGACCCACCGCCCCACCTGCGCCTACCTGGCCCGCACGGCCCAGGCCCGCGTGCTGTCGGTGGACTACCGCATGGCGCCTGAGCACGTCTACCCCGCCGCCGTCGATGACGCCGTGGCCTGGTGGGCCGAGCTGCTGCAGCAAGGCGTGGACCCCAAGACGGTCGTCTTCGCGGGTGACTCCGCTGGTGGTGGCCTGACGCTGGCCTGCCTGGTGGCCTCGCGTGACCGGGGCCTGCCCCTGCCCGCCGGCGCCATCCTGTTCTCGCCCTGGAGCGACCTGTCGTGCTCCGGCGAGACGATGAAGACGCTGGCCGATGCCGACGTGATGTTCAACCCGCACTCGCTGCCCGAAGCCGCCGCGCTGTACCTGGCCGGCAAGCCGACCGACACGCCGCTGGCCTCGCCGCTGTTCGCCGACCTGCGCGGCCTGCCGCCGCTGATGATCCACGCCAGCAAGCACGAGATTTTGTTGGCCGACTCGACGCGCCTGCACGAGCGCGCCAAGGCGCAAGGCGTGACCAGCGAGCTGCACCTCAAAGCCAAGATGCCGCACGTGTGGCCCACCATGCTGATGCTGCCGGAAGCCCGCCAGACGCTCAAGGAATGCGGCGAGTTCGCCGCCCGCGTCACCGGCCAGCGCTGATCAACACGGCTGAACCAAGCCCCCCAGGAGACACCATGAAAGACTTCAAGAACAAGGTCGCTGCCATCACCGGCGCTGCATCCGGCATGGGCCGCACGCTGGCCGTCGAGCTCGCCCGTCGCGGCTGCCACCTCACGCTCAGCGACGTCAACGAAGCCGAGCTCGTCAAGACGGCCGAGCTGGCTGGCAAGCATGGCGTGAAGGTCACCGTCAAAAAGGTCAACGTGGCCAACCGCGACGAGGTCTTCGCCTGGGCCGATGAGGCCGCGCGCGACCACGGCAAGGTCAACCTGGTGTTCAACAACGCCGGCGTGGCCCTGACCGCCACCGTCGAAGGCGTCAAGATCCAGGACTTCGAGTGGATCATGGGCATCAACTTCTGGGGCGTGGTGCACGGCACCCAGGCCTTCCTGCCGCACCTGCGCAAGAGCGGTGACGGCCACGTCATCAACACCTCCAGCCTGTTCGGCCTGATGGCCGTGCCCACGCAAGGCACCTACAACGCCAGCAAGTTCGCCGTGCGCGGCTACACCGAGGCCCTGCGCATGGAGCTGGAGATGGAAGGCTGCGGCGTCAGCGCCACCTGCGTGCACCCGGGCGGCATCGCCACCAACATCGCCATGGCCGGCAAGATCGACGAGTCCGTCACCGCCAAGACGGGCGTGAGCGAGGCCGACCACAAGCGCATGGCCAACAAGCTCATCAACGTGACCACCGCCGAGGCCGCTGCCCTGCAGATCCTCAAGGCCGTTGAAAACAACGAGCGACGCGTGCTGGTGGGCCCCGACGCCCGCTTCCTGGACAAGGTGGTGCGCCTGCTGGGCTCGACCTACCAGGTGCTGGTCATGAAGCAGGTGCGCAAGATGAACAACTCGCGCCGCTCGTCGGCCCAGCACGCCGCGCGCAACGCCAGCTGACGCCACCAGACGTGGGGTTGGCGGACATGTGATGAGGCCAGCCCGCGTCACTTGGTGACATCCCTCAAGGCTCGCGGCCCGGGTGCGCCCGGTTCCACGGCATGATGCGCGGATGAATTGGCTGAAGCGATTGTGGTGGGCGGGCGTGCTCTTCGGGCTGGCGCTGGCGTTCACCGTCTGGGCCACCTGGGAGCCCGACCGCCAGCTGGGCTCGCTGATGGCCCGCTGGGCACCTGAACCATCGACCTTCCTGGAGCTCGATGGCATGCAGGTGCACATCCGCGACACCGGCCCGCGCAACGACCCCATGCCTTTGGTTTTGCTGCACGGCATGTCCTCCAGCCTGCACACCTACGAAGGCTGGCAAACCGCCTTGCAAGGCGAGCGCCGCGTCATCAGCGTCGACCTGCCCGGCTTCGGCCTGACGGGTCCCAGCCCCCAAGGCGACTACCGCATCGACGCCTACACCCGCTTTGTGCTGCGGCTGCTCGACACGCTGGGTGTCAAGCAGGTGGTGTTGGCGGGCAACGCGTTGGGCGGCGAAATCGCCTGGCAGACCGCCGTGCTCGCGCCCGATCGCGTGCGCAAGCTGGTGCTCATCGACGCCGACGGCTACCAGCCATCGGTGTTGTCCATGCCGATTGCCTTCCAGATCGCCAGCATGCGCGGCCTGCGCTGGGTGTCCGAGCGCATCCTGCCCAAGGCCATGGTGGCCTCCAGCGTGCGCAACGTCTTCGGTGACCCGGACAAGGTCACGCAGGACAAGATCGACCGCTACTTCGAGCTCAACCTGCGTGTGGGCAACCGCCGCGCGCTGTTCCAGCGCATGGACCAGGCCCAGTTCGGTGGCAACTCGACCCTGATCCGGCGCGTTCAGCAGCCCACGCTGGTGATCTGGGGCGAGCGCGACGAGATGATCTCGCCCGAGCACGGCACGCTGTTCTGCCAGGACATCCAGCGCTGCCGCCTGGTCACCTACCCGACCCTGGGCCACCTGCCCCAGGAAGAAGACCCGGAAGGCACGCTGCCCGACCTGGTGTCCTTCCTGGCGAACTGACGATCAGCCTGCGGCCACGCGCCAGCGCGCCTGCTTGACCACCGAAGCCACCACGCGATCGAGCGCCGCGTCCAGCTCAGGCTTGGCCAGGTGTTCGGGGCTGGTCAGTTGCTGGTCGGCCAGCGGCAAGGCCAGCTGTTCGGGCACCACCAGCATCGCGAAATTGGTGCTCAGGTAGGTCCGCACGATGGGCAAAGCGCGGATGCCGCCCAGCGCACCGGGTGAAGCCGCCAGCAAACCGGCTGGCTTGCCACCCGTGGCGCCGGTGCCCGATGGCTTGCCATCTTCGGCCGGGATGACCGACAACCAGTCGAAGCTGTTGATGAACAGCGGCGTGGGCAGCGCGTTGTACTCCGGACTGGCCAGGATCAGGCCGTCGTGCTCGGCGAACAAATCGCGCAGGCGACGCGCGCCAGCCGGCTTGCCATGGGCCTGCGCCCAGTCCTCGTCGTAGACCGGCAGCTCCAGCGAGCGCAGGTCGACCACGGTGGTCTCGGCTCCCAGCGCCTGGGCGCGACGCGCGGCCAGGTCGGCCAGTTGGCGGTTGAGCGAACCGATGCGGGCGCTGCCGGCGATCACCAGCAAGCGCGGTGCACGGGTGGAAGGGGTGGTGGTCATGGGCACTCCGGTTCAGGGCGAGGGTCGTGCCGATGTGGCACGGCGAGCTCGTTCAAGCATTGAATTTTGCGGTCACTTCGGCCACGCGCACGCCGAACAGGCGGGCGGTTTCCAGGTCACCAGGGAGCATTTCATCCACGCTGGCGTCCGATGGCGTCGAGGCCATGGCACCGCTGAACGAGGCCACGTAGTTCACGTCGTTGCGCGTGGCGGCCTTGCTGTTGCTGGGCATCAGGCCCGTGCCCACCCAGATCATGCTGTGCTGCTGCGACAGGGTGAACAGGTAGTGCAAGGTCGAGAGCTTGTCGCCGTTCATCGAGGCCGAGTTGGTGAAACCGGCGGCGATCTTGTCCTTCCACTGCTGGTGGTACCAGGGCTTGGAGGTGGCGTCGATGAACTTCTTGTACTGCCAGGGCACGCTGCCCATGTAGGTGGGCGCGCCAAAGATGATGGCGTCGGCTGCGGCCAGCTGCTCCCAGCCGCCTTCTGGCAAGTTGCCTTCTTTGTCAACGGCCAGCAGGCTGGCGCCCGCACCCTGGGCCACGGACTCGGCCATGCGCTGGGTGTGGCCGTAGCCGGAGAAGTAAACAACGACGATTTGCTTGCTCATGGTGATTCCTTTCAAGGGACGGGAGGGAAGGTTTCAGGGAACTCGGCCAGTCTCAGGCCATCAAAAAAGACACACGATCCGTGGGCTGAAAGGCGGCAAAGCCGTTACCCTTCGGGGCATGTTCAGTTATCGACACGGCTTCCACGCGGGCAACCACGCTGATGTGCTCAAACACATGGTGCTGGTGCAGGTGCTTGAGCACCTGCTGCAAAAGGACAAACCTTTCTGGGTGATCGACACCCACGCTGGTGGCGGCCTCTACGACCTCACCAGCAACTACGCCACCAAGAGCGGCGAGTTCGAAGGCGGCATCGCCCGCATCTGGCCCCTGCGCAAGGCGGCCGGCACGCCCGTGGCCGTCAAGGCCTTGCTCGACCAGATCGCCGCCCTCAACAACGGCACCGACCTGCGCTGGTACCCCGGCTCGCCGCAGCTGGCCGCGCAGATGCTGCGCCAGGGCGACCACCTGCGGCTCTACGAGCTGCACCCCACCGAGATCGGCCTGCTGCGCGACCACTTCGCGGGCGTCAAGCGCGGCGTCAGCATCGAAGAGGCCGATGGGTTCAGCGGCCTGCCCAAGGTGCTGCCACCCCCGCCTCGCCGCGGGCTGGTCCACATCGACCCGCCCTACGAGATGAAGGACGACTACAAGAAGGTCCTGCAAGCCCTGCGCGCGGCCACGGAGCGCTTCGCCACCGGCACCTACGCCATCTGGTACCCCGAAGTCGCCCGCATGGAATCGCAGCAGTTCGGGGCCCAGCTCAAGCGGCTGGGCGGCTCGTTGGCCAAGGTCGACTGGGTGCACGCCACGCTGCGCGTCAAGGGCGCCGAAAAGGGCGGCCTGGGGCTGTATGGCAGCGGCATGTTCATCATCAACCCGCCCTGGACGCTCTACGACCGCCTGGCCGAAGCGCTGCCATGGCTGGTCGAGACCATTGGCCTGGACGACTACGCCGCCTACACCCTCGAAGCGCAGCAGAGCTGACACGACGCCACCTCGGCTCAGGCTGCCAGGTCGAAGACCAGCACCTCGGCCTGCTGGCCATCGCTCAGCGACAGCGTCGACTCGCCCTCGAGCTTGACCGCGTCGCCCGCCTGCAGGGCCTGGCCGTTGACCGTGATCGCGCCACGGGCCACGTGCACATAGGCCTTGCGAGCCGGGCTCAGGGCCAGCTCGGCGCGCTCGTCGCCATCGAACAGGCCCACGCTCAGCGAAGCGTCCGAGTGGATCGTCACCGAACCATCTCGGCCATCGGGAGAGGCCACCAGGCGCAGTCGCCCGCGCTTGTCGGCTTCACCGAAGTTCTTCTGCTCATAGCCCGGGCGCAGGCCCTTCTCGGTCGGCTCGATCCAGATCTGCAGCAGGTGCACGCGGTCGTGCAGCGTGCGGTTGAACTCGCTGTGCATGATCCCCTGGCCGGCCGTCATGCGCTGCACGTCGCCAGGCAGGATGTCGGCGGTGTGGCCCAGGCTGTCCTGGTGGGTGAGCTTGCCTTCGAGCACGTAGGTCACGATCTCCATGTCGCGGTGGCCGTGCATGCCGAAACCACGCCCGGCCGCCACGATGTCGTCGTTGATCACGCGCAGCGGGCCAAAGCCCATGTGAGCCGGGTCGAAGTACTCGGAAAACGAGAAGCTGTGGAAGGACTGCAGCCAGCCATGGTCGGCAAAGCCGCGTTCGTCGGATCGGCGCAGGGTCAGCATGTGAAGCTCCTACTTTGTGAAGTTCGCGTGGGGGTCACGTCGTGTGACCATGGCTTCACTGTAGGCACCGAGCACCGGTCGGTGGCTGAGCCGCGCTGATGGCATCATTCAAATGTTTTGAACGACCCTCCGGCCGCCATGGACCGCTACCACGCCCTTTCGCCCGACGCCCTGCAGATGGTCGTGACCATCGCCCGCACGGGCAGCTTTGCCGCCGCCGCGCGCGAGCTGGGCAAGGTGCCCTCCGCCCTCACCTACAGCGTGCGCCAGCTCGAAGACGCGCTGGACGTGCTGCTGTTCGACCGCCGCAGCCGCCAGGCCAAGCTGACCGCCGCCGGCGAAGAGCTGCTGCGCGAAGGCCAGTTGCTGCTGCAGCAGCTCGACGCCGTGGCCAACCGCGTCAAGCGCGTCGCCTCGGGGTGGGAAACGGAGCTGACCGTGGTGGTGGACAAAGCCATCGCGCCGCACGCCGTGTTCGACCTGATGGAGGCCTTCCTGGCGCTCAAGCCGCCCACCCGGCTGAAAATGCGCAGCGAGGTGATGACCGGCACCTGGGAGCCGCTGCTGCACGGCGAGGCCGACCTGGCCATCGGCATCTCCAGCGACCGGCTCAGCGCACCCGACATCCGCTGCGAGCCCATTGGCAAGCACCACTTCGTGCTGGCGGTGGCATCGCACCACCCCCTGGCGCAGGAGCCCGAGCCTCTGAGCCCGGGGATCGTGGCGCAGCACCGCATCGTCGCGGTGGCCGAC
Source organism: Aquabacterium parvum (assembly GCF_001447195.1). Taxonomy (GTDB): domain Bacteria; phylum Pseudomonadota; class Gammaproteobacteria; order Burkholderiales; family Burkholderiaceae_C; genus Aquabacterium; species Aquabacterium parvum. The sequence continues at coordinate 354,138 of NZ_LFRI01000341.1, forward strand.
TCGGCCAAACGCCTGCCCCCTGCCACGAGCGGCATCCTGCCCGGACAAGACGTGCTCACCGTGCCATCGATGGCGGCCAAGCTGGAGGCCCAGCTGCGAGGCATGGGCATCGGCTACCTGCCCGAACCGATGGTGCGCGCCCACGTGGCCGCTGGCCGACTGCTGCGCAAGGAAGTCGATGGCCCACCGCGAAATTTCGAGACCCACTACGCCTGGCGCCAGACCAGCTCACAGCCCGGCATGGCGCTGACCTGGTGGCTGCACCAGCTCGCCAGCCCCAAGACACGGCGCGCGCTCCTGGACCTGCACGAGGGATTGATCCTGTGAGTGACGCACCCTACCGAGGTCGCTTCGCCCCCTCCCCCACCGGCCCGCTGCACGCCGGCTCGCTGGTGGCCGCGCTCGCCAGCTGGCTGGACGCGCGCGCGCACCACGGCACCTGGCTCGTTCGCATCGAGGACGTCGACACGCCCCGCTGCGTGCCCGGCGCCGACGCGTTCATCCTGGCCCAACTGGCCGCTTGCGGCCTCAGGTCCGACGAGCCGCCCGTCTGGCAAAGCCGGCGCGGTCAGCTGTACCAGGCGGCCCTGGACCAATTGGTCGCACCCAAGGGCGGCATCACCAGCCCCCGAGCCATTGTCCATGCCTGGGCCTACCCCTGCGCCTGCACCCGCGCCGACATTGCCCGCGCCCACGAGCAAGCAGGCCACCCCAAGGCCCGCCATGGCGAGCTGGTCTACCCAGGCACCTGTCGCCCTGAAAACGGTGGGCTGCACGGCCGCGAGGCCCGAGCCTGGCGCCTGCGCGTGCCCGACGGCGAGGCTGGCGTGATCAAGTGGCACGACCGCAGGCTGGGCACACAACAGCAGGCCCTGGGCACCGCCGTGGGCGACTTCGTCGTCAAGCGTGCCGACGGCCTGTGGGCCTATCAGCTCGCCGTGGTGGTGGACGACGCCGAGCAACGCATCACCGACGTTGTGCGCGGAGAGGACCTGGCCGACAACACCCCGCGCCAGCTGCACCTGCAGCGCTTGCTGGGCTTGCCCGAGCCGCGTTACCTGCACACCCCGCTGGTCAACGGCGACAACGGCGAAAAGCTCTCGAAGCAGAATGGTGCCGCGCCGCTGGACCTCACCGACCCAGCGCGCTCGGTGCGAACGGCTTTGATGGCACTGGCCAGCCCAGCCACAGCAGAAGCCTCGGCCTCCGGCCTGACGCCCGGCTGGCAAGCAGGCGAAGGCGCATCGCTCAGCGAGCTGCTGGCCTCGGCCGTGGCCGCCTGGCGATGTCAGCCCAGCGGGGCTTGAGGCTGAAGGCCTGGCCGTTCGATGACCACGAAGTGCTTGCGCACTGGCTCCACCACCTCGAAGGCGCCCACGAAGCCGGCCGGGATCACAGCGCCTTCACCGGCGCGCACGTCCACCGCCACACCAGCTTCGTCGTGCAGCCGCACGTGTCCTTCGAGCACAAAGAAGTACTCTTCCTTGTTCGCGGCGAACACGATGCGCCACATCCCCGGCTCGCAAGCCCAGATGCCGACACTGCTCACCCCGTCGCCCGACTCGTACAGCGACCATGTTTCACGTCGCGGGTTGCCTCGCACCAGCCGGTCGGGCCTGGGGTGATCGATCGTCCCGACGCTGGAAGGCTGCGCCACCTTCACGATGGCAGGCACGCTCGGCGCATTCAGCTCGCTCACCGCCACCTCACTTCACCAGGAAGTGCTCGCGGTAGTACGCCAACTCGTCGATGGACTCGTGGATGTCGGCCAGCGCCGTGTGCTTTTGCGCCTTGCGGAAACCCTCGGCCAGGCCCGGCTTCCAGCGCTTGGCCAGCTCCTTGAGCGTGCTCACGTCCAGGTTGCGGTAGTGGAAGAAGGCTTCCAGCTTGGGCATGTAGTTGGCCAGGAATCGGCGGTCCTGGCAGATCGAGTTGCCGCACATGGGCGACTTGTTGGCCGGCACGTATTGCTTGAGGAAGTCGATCACCGCCTGGCTGGCTTGCTCTTCGCTCACCGTCGAGGCCTTGACCCGGTCGATCAGGCCGCTGCGACCGTGGGTGCCCTTGTTCCAGGCGTCCATCAGGTTGAGCGTGGCGTCGCTCTGGTGCACAGCAAACACCGGGCCTTCGATGCGGTTGTTCAGCTGCGCGTCCGTCACCACCACGGCGATCTCGATGATGCGATCGGTCTCGGGCTTGAGGCCCGTCATCTCCAGGTCGATCCAGATCAGGTTCTGGTCGCTCTTGACCAGGGTGACGGGGGCCTGCTCGGCGCCGGGGGTGGTTTCGCTCATCGACATCCTCATGTGCTGACAAAAGCCGCGCCGACACCGCCCTGCTCACCAGGGTCTTGGCCGCGCCGCCGTGGTCGCGATTGTGCGGCAAACGTACACTCCCGGGCATGCAAGCCAGCCTCGTCACCACGCTTTTCGTGAGCTTCGTCCTCGCCTCGGTGCTCGTGCGCCTGTGGCTGGACAGCCGCCAGGCCCGCCACGTCGCCCGCCACCGCGAAGCCGTGCCCCAGCCCTTCAGCGGCAACATCACCCTGCGCAGCCACCAGCGCGCCGCCGATTACACGCTCGACAAGCTGCGCTTCGGCATGGTGAGCGCCCTGGTGGGCACCGCCGTGCTGCTGGGATGGACCCTGCTGGGCGGGCTCGACGCCCTCAACACCACCTTGCGAAACTGGCTGCTGCCTGTGGGCGGTGGCGAGCGCGCTCACCCACTGGTCTACCAATTGACGCTGCTGGGCGCCTTCACGCTGATCTCCGCCCTGGTCGACCTGCCCCTGGAAGCCTGGCACACGTTCCGCATCGAGCAACGCCACGGCTTCAACCGCATGAAGTGGCCGATGTGGGTCGGCGACCAGATCCGCCAGGGCGTGGTCGGCGTGGTCATCGGCGCGCCCATCGCGGCCCTCATCCTCTGGCTCATGGGCGCAGCCGGCGACGCCTGGTGGCTTTGGGCCTGGGGGGCCTGGGTGGGCTTTGCCCTGCTGATGATGATCGTCTTCCCTGTCTTCATCGCACCGCTGTTCAATAAGTTCGAGCCCCTGAAAGACCAGGCCCTGGCCGAGCGCGTGAAGGCCCTGATGGACCGCTGCGGCTTCACCGCCAAGGGCTTTTTCGTGATGGACGGCAGCCGCCGATCGGCGCACGCCAACGCTTACTTCACCGGTCTGGGCCAGGGCAAGCGCGTCGTGTTCTACGACACGCTGCTGAGCAAGCTCAGCCATGGCGAGGTCGAAGCCGTGCTGGCCCATGAACTCGGTCACTTCAAGCACCGCCACGTGCTCAAGCGCATGGTCATGATGTTCGGCCTGAGCCTGCTGGCCTTTGCGCTGCTGGGCTGGCTCTCGCGCCAGGCCGACTTCTACCTGGGCCTGGGCGTTTCGCCCAACCTCAACGCGCCCAATGACGCGCTGGCGCTGCTGCTGCTCATGCTGGCGCTGCCGCCTTTTGCCTTCTTCATCGTGCCGCTGATGTCTGGCTTCTCGCGCCGCGACGAATACGAGGCCGATGCCTACGCCTGCGCCCAGTCCGATGGTCGCGACCTCGCCAACGCCCTGGTCAAGCTCTACCAGGACAACGCATCGACGCTCACGCCCGACCCGCTGTACGTGCGCTTTCACTACTCGCACCCGCCAGCACTGGAACGACTGGCCGCCATGCGCGCCATCTCCACGCCCACCCCTGCGTGAAGAGCCCGACATGACACACCGCCCCGCGCACGAGACGAGCATGCAGACCCCATCATTGACCGCCCAACGCTGCAGCCACCAGACCGGCCCGGCCCTGACCGACGAACAAGCCGCCAGGCTGCTCGAGCAGCTCACCGCCTGGACCATCGAGCGCGAAGGCGACGCCGTGGTCCTGACCCGCACCCACAGCTTCCCCGACTTTCACCGCACCATGGCCTTTGTCAACGCCGTCGCCTGGATCGCTCACGAGCAAGACCACCACCCCGACCTGCTCGTGGCCTACAGCCGCTGCACCGTGAACTGGTCGACCCACTCGGTCGGCGGCCTGTCGATCAACGACTTCATCTGCGCGGCCCGGGTCGACGCCCTGCTCGCATGAAGCGCACACACGGCAGCAGCCGCCCCGCGCGCAGCAAGGACAAGGCCCCCAACACCGAAGGCACCGAAGGCGGCCTGGTCGTGGCCACCCACGGCCGCCACGTGGTCGTCGAGGACCCCGATGGCGAGCGCCTGATCTGCCACCCCCGTGGCAAAAAGAGCGAAGCCGTGGTCGGCGACCGCGTGCGCTGGCAACACATCGAAGGCGGCGACGAAGGCGTCATCGTCGCGGTCGACGAGCGCCGCAACCTGCTGTGGCGCCAGGATGAATGGCGCAGCAAGTCCTTCGCGGCCAACCTCGACCAGTTGCTGATGTGGATCGCGGTGGAGCCCGTCTTCAGCGAGATGCAGCTCACGCGGGCCCTGATTGCCGCCCGTTCGGCCGACATCCCCGTGACCATCGTGCTCAACAAGGTGGACCTGCCCGGCGCAGACACCGCGCGCCAGCGCCTGGCGCCCTACCGAGCCATGGGCTACAACGTGGTCGAGCTGTCCCTCAAGGACAAGGGCCAAGGCGAAGGCGACGCCGCCCGCGAACAGGTGCTGCCCATGCTGCAAGGCAAAGCCTCGCTGGTGCTGGGCCCCTCGGGTGCCGGCAAGAGCACGCTCATCAACACCCTGCTGCCCGACGCCCGCGCCGAGGTCGGCGAGATCTCGCAAGCGCTCAACTCAGGCCGCCACACCACCACCTCCAGCCTTTGGTACTGGCTCGACGACACGCGCACCAGCGCCGTCATCGACTCGCCAGGCTTTCAGGAATTCGGCCTGCACCACATCCCGCCGACCGAGCTCGTGCGCCTGATGCCTGACCTGGCCGCCCACTTCGCCGACTGCCGCTTCCACAACTGCACGCACCGGCAAGAGCCCGGCTGCGCCGTGCGCGCAGCGGTCGAACGCGGCGAGGTCAGCCCCATCCGCCTGAGCCTGTACACCGACCTCTTCGAAGAACTGAGCCAGCCTCGCTGGTGACCGACGCATGACCGATCGCCTCTCAGCCCTGCCCGCCACGCTCGACGCCTTCCGCAGCGGGCAGCTGCCGCTCACCGAGCTGACCCGCACCTGGCGCGATGCCGCACAAGGCCACCAGCCCGCGCTGCCGCAGCGCTACCAGTACGTGCTCGAGCGCGTGCTCAACCAACTCGAAAGCGCCGCCCTGTTCACGGAAGAAAGCTGCTCGTTCAGCCAGGGTGACATGGTCGACGCCCTGAGCGACTGGCTGACGCGCGCCCGCGCGCTCTGATCGTCACGCCGGGCGTCAACCCACCAGGTTGGCCAGCGACAGCAGCGCCAGCAGCAGCATCCACAGCACCACCGAGCGCCAGATCAGGCCCACCACGCTGCGCAGGTGCGCGAGCATCGGCGGCGAGCCCTGGGTGCTGCCCTGAGCCTCGATGACATCGGGTGAATCGCCCTGGCTCATGGTGCGGCTGACATCGGGCGAGCCCGACACCGGGGCCACTTGCCCGCCCAGGCGCACACCCAGCGCCCCCGAGGCAGAAGACAGGATCGCACCCTCATTGCGGCGCACCCACAAAGCGGCGTGGCGCCGCCAGGCGTCGATGGCGTCCTCGAAGTTGCCCACCACCGCAAAACCAAAGGCCGTCATGCGCGCCGGCACGTGGTCCAGCCAGGTGAACAAGGTCTGAGACAGGTTCATCAGCCGGTCGTGCGTGGGCGTGCCCGTCACGCGGCTGCGGTAGGCCCAGTAGCGGCTGGCGAACTCGGCGAGTCGGTAGAGCACCGCGCCAGCCGGCCCCAGGCCAACGGTCGACAGCGCCACGAACCAGAAAAACACACCGAAGACGTGGCGGTGGGCCGCCAGCAGCGAGTACTCCAGCACGTGGCGCAGGATCTCGGTGCGCGGCAACTCGCTGGCGTCCAGGTTCTGCCAATGCGCGAGCAGCTCGCGGGCACGGTCTTCACGGCCCGCCTCCAGCGCATCGCGGATGTCGGTGAAATGGTGACTGAACTGGCGGAAACCCAGTGTGAAATACAGCACCGCCACGTCGAAGATCAGCGACAGCACCGTGCTGTAGCGGTCGATGAAAAAGTAGCTCAGGGCCACCAGCGAGGCGGGCGCCAGCACCGTGATGGCCCAAACCACGCGAGCGTGCACGTCGGCACCGGCGTCGAAATTGCGACCAGCCCAACGCACCCAGGCCGCCAGCGCGTGGTGGATGGGGTTGAGGTTGGACAAGGGCTTGAGCTGCTCCGCCAGCAAGGCGAAGAGCACGGCAAAAAAGCTCATGCGCCGATGATAGCGGTGGTGCTGTGACCCAACCCGATCAAATCCCGTGTAATTGCCCCCGGGGCGCCGTGCCGGGCTCAGGCCGAGAGGAAGCGGTATAAATTTCGCAACATCGCCGCTGTCGCACCCCATATGAAGTACTCCTTGTCGGGCTGCGGCGACCAGGGCATGGCAAAGAAGTCCAACTGCGTGCCCGACATGTCGAAGGCGCGGCGCTGGTGGTGGCGGGGGTCCATCAGGAAGTCCAGCGGCACCTCGAAGGCCTCGGCCACCTCGCCCGGGTCGGGCCGCATGATCAGGCCCTCGTGCTCACCCGCTTGCGGCGTGATCAGGCCCACCACCGGCGTGACGATGAAGCCGGTGCCGGTCGTGTACGTGGGCAGGCTGCCCAGCACCTCGATGCGCTCGGGCTCCAGCCCCACCTCTTCGTGTGCTTCGCGCAGGGCTGCTGCCACCGGATTCAGGTCGGTGGGCTCCATGCGCCCCCCCGGGAAGCTGATCTGCCCAGCGTGTTTTTTCAGGTGTGCAGTGCGCTGGGTCAGCAGCACCGAAGCGCGTTCACGCATGACCAGCGGCACCAGCACCGCCGCCTGAACCGGGTCGGGCGCCCGATACCACTTCTCGACCTCGATGTCTGGCTGCCAGATCGGTGGTGACGCAAAGCGCGCGCTCAAAGCCTGACGCGAGAATCGATCAGGCGAGACGGGAGGCAGGTGAAGGTCGTGCCCGAGCAACTCGGCGGCACGCGGGTCGATGGTGAGGGCCATGCGCCAATGATAAAAGCCGCCGTCGCGTGAGCGAGGGCGGCTTGAGCAGTGATGACTGCGAAAGAGGACCAGCTTACGCGAGCTTCTCTTTGATGCGTGCCGACTTGCCCGAACGCTGGCGCAGGTAGTACAGCTTGGCGCGGCGGACGTCACCGCGGCGCTTGACTTCGATCGAAGCGATCAGCGGGCTGTACAGCTGGAACGTGCGCTCCACGCCTTCGCCGCTGGAGATCTTGCGGACGATGAAGCTGGAGTTCAGGCCACGGTTGCGCTTGGCAATGACCACGCCTTCGTAGGCCTGGACACGCTTGCGGGTGCCTTCGACCACGTTGACGGACACGATCACGGTGTCGCCAGGGGCGAAAGAGGGAATGGTCTTGTTCAGACGAGCGATTTCTTCTTGCTCGAGCTGCTGGATGATGTTGGACATCAAAGGCTCCTTGATGATCATGCCCGCGCGTTGAAAAATTGGCGCCAAGTGCACGCCCCTTTGCAAGAGCGGCCCCAGCAAAGCCGGGCAGAGGATCGGAAAACCGCAGATTATAGCGTCAAACTGCGGAGAAAGTCTTCATCTTTTTTCGACAGCTCGCCACGCACCCTGGCCGCCTCGATCAGCTCTGGCCGGCGACGCGCGGTCAACGCCAGTTGCTGCTCGCGACGCCAGCGTGCGATCTGCGCATGGTGGCCCGACATGAGCACCGGCGGCACGGCCTGATCGGCAGCGCCCTCGGCGCCCGGCAACACCTCGGGGCGGCTGTAATGCGGGCAGTCCAGCAGGCCATCCGAGAAGCTGTCCTGCTCGTGCGAGGCAGCGTCGTGCAACACGCCGGGCTGCAGGCGCGCCACCGCATCGATCAGCGTCAGCGCGGGCAACTCACCGCCCGAGAGCACGTAGTCACCCAGGCTGAGTTCTTCGTCCACGTGGGCATCGATGAAACGCTGGTCCACGCCTTCGTAGCGGCCGCACACCAGCACAGCGCCAGGGCTGGCGGCCAATTGCTGCACGCGCTTTTGCGTCAAGCGCGGCCCGGCCGGGCTGAACCAGATCACCGGCAGGCGCTCGCCACGCTGCTCGACCTGCTGCGCACGGATGGCGCCCAGGCAGCGCACCAGGGGCTCGACCAGCATCACCATGCCTGGTCCACCACCGAATGGCCGGTCATCGACCCGGCGGTAAACACCCTCGGCGTGATCGCGAAGTTGCCACAGGCGCAGGTCCACCTGGCCTGACTCGAAGGCGCGCCGCGCCACCCCGGCCTGCTGAAAGGGCACGAACAACTCGGGAAACAGCGTGATGACGTCGAAGCGAACGGCCATGGACAAACTCCCAAGCTCAGCGCAGCCCTTGGGCGCTGGTCACCCGTGCAGGTGATCAGTAATCGAGGCCCCAATCGGCCACGATGAGCTTGTCGGCCAGGCTGACGCTCACGATGTAGGCCGACACGAAGGGGATCAGGCGCTCGGCAGGCTTGCCATCGGCGCCTTCGTGCTCGCAACGCAGCACGCTTTGGGGCCCGGTGTCGAGCAGGTCGATCACGCGGCCGAGGGACTCGCCTTGCGGGTTGCGCACATCCAGGCCAATCAGGTCGACCCAATAGAACTCACCCTCGTCGGGCGTGGGGAAGGCCGAGCGCGAAACAAAAACGCGAGCGCCCTTGAGCGCTTCGGCGGCGTTGCGGTCGACCAGGTCATCGGCGGTGACGACCACGACATCGCCCTGCTCGCGGGCCGTCTTGACCTGCAGGAAACGAGGGCGAGCCAGCTTGGCCGCGCCCGCGGAGGTCACGGCACCTGCGGCCTTCGTGGCCTGGGCAGCTGGTGAAGCACCGGGGCGAACCACAGCACCCGCGCTGGCTTCAGCGGGGCGCAGGAACCATTTCTTCGTGCAGAAGAGGGCCTGGGGGTCGGATGAAAAGGGCTGCACCTTGATGCCGCCCTTGACGCCCCAGGCGTCGACGACGCGCCCCACTTCCACCGCGTCTTCGGGCCAGACGACTCCGTCGTCCAGCACCAGCGGTGTGCTCGGGGCGCGATCCGTCATGCCTGATCGATCAGGCGGCGGGCTGGGCCTTGCCGGCTTCGCGCAGCAGGCGGGTCACGGCGGCGGAGGGCTGAGCGCCGCTTTCCACCCAGTGGTTCACGCGGTCGAGCGACAGGCGCAGGGTTTCGGCCTTGCCGGAAGCCACGGGGTTGTAAAAGCCCACGCGCTCCAGGAAGCGACCGTCACGACGGTTCTTCTGTTCAGCAACGACGATGTTGTAGAAAGGGCGCTTCTTGGAGCCGCCACGTGCAAGTCGAATCACGACCATGGTGTGTCCTTCAGATCAGTTGGGCGGCCACCTCGCCCGGGAGACACTCGGGGATCGGCAGCCAAAGCCGGCACGCTGCAACCCTTCGACTCATCGGGGGGATCAGGCCTGCCGGCGGTTGATTTTTCGGCGGCACGATTAGATACGCGCAGGCCGGCTGCTGCGGCAAAAACAAGCCTTGCCAAGCATCAACCAGCCCAGCTCGGGCCGCAAAACCTCGGATTATAGTCTGACGACACGAGATTGCGCAAAAAACTGCACCTCGCCCCCTGACAGCACCGACTCTCGACAGCTCGCTGCAAACACCTCCAGCCCATGGCGACCTCTCCCTCGACACGCGCGCCCCGCTCCAAGACCCTGGCCACCTGGCTGGCGCTGCTCGGCGGCCCCCTGGGCCTGCACCGCTTTTACCTGCACGGCCTGGGCGACCTGCTGGGCTGGCTGCTGCCCGTGCCCACGGCCATCGGGCTGTGGGGCCTCAACCGGGTGGCCGAGTTCGGCCAGGACGACCACTTGTCCTGGGCGCTGATCCCGGTGCTGGGCTTCACCGTGGCGGCCACCATGCTGCAAGCCATCCTCTACGGGCTGACCCCGGACGAGCGCTGGAACGCCCGCCACAACCCCGGCACGCCTGCCTCGCAAGCGCCGCAAGCCGGGTGGCTGACGGTGATCGGCATCGCCCTGGCGCTGCTGATCGGCGCTGGCGTGCTGATGGCCACCATCGCCTTTTCCGGACAGCGTTACTTCGAACTCCAGATCGAGGAGGCGCGCAAACTCAGCCAGTGAGCCCTGGCCTGCACGATAATTACGGGTTTTCCGCTCCACGACGACGCCCGCCCATGACCGCCGCCACGCCCCCGAACCAGAACGCGCCCATCACGAATGCGCCCCTGACGTATGACCAGGCCGGCGTCAACTACGACCTGATCGACCCGCTGAAGGTGGCGGCACAGCGCGCAGCGGCAGCCACCGGCACCCACCTGGCCAGCCACGGCTTCAGCGAAGTGTTGGCCTCGCGTGGCGAGTCGGCTTACGTGGTTGACGTGGGCCCGATGTACCTGGCCTCCATCGTCGAGTGCCTGGGCACCAAGACCCTGGTGGCCGATGAGATGGCCACCCTGACGGGCAAAAGTTTCTACGACGGCATCGCGCAGGACACCATCGCCATGGCGGTCAACGACCTGATCACCGTGGGCGCCACGCCCCTGGTGGTTCAGGCCTACTGGGCCGCTGGCGGCTCCGACTGGTTCGGCGACAAGGTGCGCGCCAACGCCCTGGTGGCCGGCTGGAAGAAGGCCTGCGAGGTCTGCAACGTGGCCTGGGGCGGCGGCGAGACCCCTGCCCTGGCCGGCATCGTGGCCGATGGCCGCGTGGACCTGGCCGCATCGTGCACCGGCATCATCAGCCCCAAGACCCGACTGTCGGTGGGCGACAAGCTGGGCGCGGGCGACGCCATCGTCTTCCTGGCCTCCAGCGGCATCCACGCCAACGGCCTGTCGCTGGCGCGCAAGCTGGCCGAGCGCCTGCCCCAGGGCTACCTGACCGACATCGGCAACGGGCAAAGCTACGGTGAGGCCCTGCTGGCGCCCACCACGCTGTACTCGCCGGTCACCGAGGCCATGGCCGCCGAGGGCATCATCCCGAACTACTGCGCCAACGTGACGGGCCACGGCTGGCGCAAGCTGCTGCGCCACCCCAAGCAACTGACCTACCGCATCACCGCCGTGCCCCCGAAGACGCCGGTGCTGGCCTTCATGCAGAAGGAATGCGGCCTGGACGACCACGAGGCCTACGGCACGCTGAACATGGGTGCGGGCTTTGCGCTGTACGTGGCGGCCGAGCAGGCAGAGCGCGTGGTCGCGATCTCGAAGTCACTGGGCATCGACGCCTGGGTGGCCGGCCGCGTGGAAGACGGCCCCAAGCAGGTCGTCATCGAGCCGCTGGGTGTGACCTACGGCGCAGAGGAGCTGCAACTGCGCTGACGCCACCCGAGGGGCAACCCTCGGTGTGCATTCAGTTTGCCCCTGAACCGCCGATAAGGCGCTCATCCGTGATGGATTTCACCGGCTTTGCTTCAGGCAAAAGGGTGACGATCCGTCGGGGAGAGCGCCTTTCGCATTTCCTGGGCAAACCACATGATCAACATCCGCAACATCCGCATTGGTCAACGACTGACGATCGGCTTCGGCCTCGTGATCGCCCTGATGGTGTTGTTGGCTGGCCTGGCCCTGACCCGCATCCAGGGCCTGAGCCACGAGACCACGGAGATCGTGCACGGCACCTACCCTCAAACGGTGACCGCCAACCGGATGAAGGCCCACCTCAACGAAATCTCTCGCAGCATGCTCAGCGTGCTGGTGATGAGCGACGACGAGCAGATCAAGGGTGAGCTGGCCAACATCGCCAAGTACGAAAAGCTCAATGTCGAGCTGGCGGCCGAGGTCGAGAAGGCCCTGACCGACGAAGCCGACAAGGAACTGCTGGCCAACCTGACCAAGTTCCGCGAACGCTCGAACAAGGCCCAAAAGGCGTTCGTGGACCTGGTTCAGGCAGGTCAAAAAGACGATGCCCTGACCAAGTTCCTGTTCTCGGTGCGCTCGATGCACACCAAGTACTTCGACGCGCTGGAGCAACTCAATGCGCGCCAGAACGGCCTGATGGAGGCCGCGGGCGCTCGCTCTGCAGAGACCGCCCGCAACACCACCGTGTTCATCCTGGGCCTCGCGGGCGCGATCGTTGCCGTCAGCGTCGGCGTGGCCTTGTTCGCGACCCGCAGCATCACCCGCCCCCTGACGCGCGCCGTGTCGCTGGCCAAGCAAGTGGCGGCAGGCGACCTGAGCGCCTCGATCCAGAGCGAGAGCCGGGACGAGACAGGCGAGCTCATGCGCGCCCTCGACGAGATGAACCGCAGCCTGCAGCGCATCGTCGGTGACGTGCGCCAGGGCACCGTCGCCATCGCTTCGGCCTCGTCTGAAATCGCTTCGGGCAACTCGGATTTGTCGGTGCGCACCGAGGAGCAGGCCTCATCGCTGGCCCACACCTCTTCGGCCATGAACGAGCTGACCCGCATCGTGCGACAGAACGCCGAGAGCGCCAGCGAAGCCAACCAGCTCGCCTCCACGGCGTCGCAGGTGGCGGCACAAGGCGGTCAGGTCGTGGCCCAGGTGGTCGACACCATGGGAGCGATCAACGCCTCGTCGCGCAAGATCGTCGACATCATCAGCGTGATCGACGGCATCGCATTCCAGACCAACATCCTGGCGCTGAACGCCGCCGTTGAAGCCGCTCGTGCTGGCGAGCAAGGGCGTGGCTTCGCTGTGGTGGCTGGCGAGGTGCGCACGCTGGCGCAGCGTTCGGCCACCGCCGCCAAGGAAATCAAGTCGCTGATCAACGAGTCGGTGGACAAGGTCGAGCAAGGCAGCAAGCTGGTCAGCGACGCTGGCCAGACCATGGACAACGTGGTCTCGAGCGTGCAGCGCGTGACCGACATCATTGGCGAGATCACCGCCGCCTCTCGCTCGCAAAGCGACGGCATCGAAGAGGTCACCCGAAGCATCCAGAAGATGGATGGCGTGACGCAACAGAACGCCGCCCTGGTCGAGCAAGCCGCTGCGGCCGCCGAATCCATGCAGAACCAGGCACACAACCTGGCTGCGGTGGTCAGCGTGTTCAAGCTGGATTCGAACGCCTGACGCTCCCCCCCTGACCCGCGTGTATCGATCGCAAAGGAACCCACCATGAAAGCCCGACTCTCTGCCCTGATGACCGCCGCCGCCCTGACGTTTGGTGCCTTGCCCGCTGCCCAGGCGGTCCAGGTCCAGGGCGTCAACATCGAAGACTCCGCCACCGTGGCAGGCAAGACCCTGGTGCTCAATGGCGCTGGCGCCCGCATCAAGGCCGTCTTCAAGGTTTACGCCATCGGCCTGTACCTGACCGAGAAGAAGAGCTCGCCAGCTGACGTGCTGGCCCTGAGCGGCCCCAAGCGCTTCAAGATCGTCTTCCTGCGTGAACTGACCTCCGATGAATTTGGACAAGCTTTCGTCGCGGGCATCAACAAGAACCTGGAAAAAGACGAGAAGAGCAAGTTCATCAACCAGATCACGAAGATGGGCGAGCTGTTCACCGAATTCGATGGGGCCAAGAAGGGCGACGTCATCATCGGCGACTACGTCCCCGGCGTGGGCACCACCATCACCTTCAATGGCAAGCAGCTGGGCTCGACCATGCCTGACGGCGCCTTCTACAACGCCATTTTGCGGATCTGGATCGGCGCCAACCCGGCCGACAACCTGCTCAAGCCAGCGATGCTGGGCGAGTGAATCTGAGCCCTCGAGGCCCGCGCGTGCCGGGCCTCGCGTACAATGGTCGATGACGGGCCTCCCTGCATGGAGGCGCGGCCAACCGGGTCAGATCGGGAACGAAGCAGCCCTAACCGTTTGCCGCCAGTGCCAGGGTCAAGGCTCGTCACCCTTTTTCACCTCATGGATGCCCCTCGCATCGCGGCCAGGTCCGAACTTTGCGCAAACGTTCGGGGCACCTGTTGACGACACCGCAGCGACCCGATGGCACCCGCTTCCCCCTCCGCCCCGTCCCCCGCACGCCTGACCGATGCAGGTCACACCCTGGTGCCCATCGACCTGGGTGATCGCAGCTACGACATCCTGATCGGCGGAGGGCTGCTCAAAACCGAGAGCTTCGCCGGGCTGCCCAAATCGTCCAAGGCCCTGATCGTCACCAACACCACGGTCGGCCCGATCTACACCGCCAAACTGCGCGCGGCCATCGCCCCGCTGCACACGGAAGTGCTCGACGTCGAGCTGCCCGATGGCGAGCAGTTCAAGGACTGGCCCGCGCTCAACCAGGTCTTCACCAAGCTGTTGGAAGAAGCCGCCGACCGCAAGACGGTGCTCTACGCGCTGGGCGGTGGAGTGGTGGGCGACATGACCGGGTTTGCTGCGGCCTGCTACATGCGCGGCGTGCCCTTCGTGCAGGTGCCGACCACGCTGCTGGCGCAAGTGGATTCGAGCGTGGGTGGCAAGACGGCCATCAACCACCCCGCCGGCAAGAACATGATCGGCGCCTTCTACCAGCCGCTGCGCGTGGTCTGCGACCTCGACACGCTGGACACCCTGCCCCAGCGCGAGCTGCTGGCCGGCCTGGCCGAGGTCATCAAGTACGGCCCCATCGCCGATGCCGAATTCCTCACCTGGCTGGAAGCCAACCTCGACAAGCTGCTGGCGCGTGACCGCCAGGCGCTGATCCACGCCGTGCGCCGCTCGTGCGAGATCAAGGCCTGGGTGGTCGGCCAGGACGAGAAGGAATCGGGCCTGCGCGCCATCCTGAACTACGGCCACACCTTCGGCCACGCCATCGAGGCGGGCCTGGGTTATGGCGAGTGGCTGCACGGCGAGGCCGTGGGCTGCGGCATGGTGATGGCGGCCGATCTGTCGGCTCGACTGGGCCTGATCGACGCCGACACCGCGGCGCGCATCAAGGCGCTGATCGAACGCACGGGCCTGCCCGTGGTCGGACCCGACCTGGGCGCCGAGCGTTACCTGGAACTCATGCAGGTCGACAAGAAGGCCGAAGGCGGGCAGATCCGCTTCGTGGTGATCGGGCCGCTGGGCCAAGCCACCATGCAGCCGGCACCGGAAGACGTGGTGCGCGAGGTGATCGCCGCCAACGTGGCCAAGCCCGCTTGAGGCCTCACTCGCTCAAGCCCCGCACGATCCGCGCATGACGAACGCCCCTTACGCCAGCCGGCCCGATCGTTCGCGAGGACGGCGACACGCCGAGCCCTCTGCCCCCACCCGCAGCGACTACCAACGCGACCGCGACCGCATCGTGCACAGCACGGCGTTCCGGCGCCTGGTCTACAAGACGCAGGTCTTCCTCAACCACGAGGGCGACCTGTTCCGCACGCGGCTGACGCATTCGCTGGAGGTGGCGCAACTGGGCCGCTCCATCGCCCGCTCGCTGGGCCTGAACGAAGACCTGGTCGAGGCCGTGGCGCTGGCACACGACCTGGGTCACACGCCCTTCGGCCACGCGGGCCAGGACGTTCTCAACGAATGCATGGCCGAGCACGGCGGCTTCGAGCACAACCTGCAGTCGCTGCGCGTGATCGACGAGCTGGAGGAGCGCTACCTGCCCTTCAACGGCCTGAACCTGACCTTCGAAACACGCGAAGGTGTGCTCAAGCACTGCTCCAGGCGCAACGCTGAACTGCTCGAAACGGCCGAGCCGGGCGGCGTGGGCCAGCGCTTCCTGGAGGGCACCCAGCCCAGCCTGGAAGCCCAGCTGTGCAACCTGGCCGACGAGATCGCCTACAACGCCCACGACATCGATGACGGCGTGCGCTCTGGCCTGGTCACCATCGAGCAGTTCGAAGCCGTGCCGCTGTTCACGCGCTTTCGCGACGAGACGCTGGCCGAGTTCCCCGGCGCCACGGGCCGCCGCCTGCTTTTCGACACCATCCGCCGCATGCTTTCTCAGCAGGTGTACGACGTGATCGACGCCACGCGGGCAAAGCTGGCCGAACACCGGCCCGCCGACGCCGACGAGGCCCGCCGCTGCCCGCCCCTGGTGCGCTTCAGCCCCGAGATGCGCGAAGCCAGCACCCAGCTCAAGCGATTCCTGTTCAAGGAGCTGTACCGCCACCCGCAGGTCAACGAGACCACGGCGCGGGCCAAACAGGTGCTCACCGAGCTGTTCCACGCCTACGTGGCTTCACCTTCCGAGATGAAACCGGCCTACGCGCAGCGCGACGACCTGCACCGCGCCGTGGCCGACTACATCTCGGGCATGACCGACCGCTTCGCCGTGCGGGAGCACGAGCGCCTGACCGGCCGGCGCATCTTCTGAGCGAAGCGCACCCCGGCTGAATCGGCGGAACTGGGGCCTGCGCGCCCTGTTCATCGGCCCAGCGGGTCGGGCCAGCGAGCCCTACTCTGGCGAGCATGGACCCAGGCCGCCCGAGCCTGCGCAGGGCCGCCATGCAGGCGCCCGCGATGGTCCTGACTGAAAGGATCGACGATGGCCAGCAGCCAGCCCCTCAGCGTGCTCATGTTCATGACCGGTCGCAACTGCGCGCCCTACGTCAGGGAGGCCATTGGATCGGTGGCCCGGCAGACGCACCCGAACGTGCACGTGCTGTTCATCGACGATTGCTCCGACGACGACACGGCGGGTGCCGCCCAGGCGGCCCTGTCCGAGCTGCTGCCCGGCCGATTCGAGCTGGTGCGCAACCCTGAGCGCATGGGCAAGGCCTGCAACGCCAGCACCCACCTTCGCCGCGCCGCGCGCGAGCACGACATCGTCGCGGTGCTGGACGCGGACGACTTCCTGCTGGACGTGACCGTGCTGGCGCAACTCGCCCACGCCTACCGCCAAGGCAACGACGTCGTCTGGACGAACTACCTGACAGACCACGGCCGCTTCGGCGGCAACGGCCCGCTGGACCGCAACAAGTCGCCCCGCGCCCAGCGCTGGCTGACCAGCCACCTCTTCAGCTTCCGGGCCTCGCTGCTCGAAACGGTGCCGGAGGAATACTTCCAGTACCCCGATGGGCAATGGCTGGACGCCGCCTGCGACCTCGCCATCGCTTACCCCATCCTCGACCAGACGCGGCGTTACCACTACATCCCGGTTCACGCCTACCGCTACACCGAGAGCAACCCGCAGTCGCACCACAACCAGGCCGAGGAGCGGCAGACCTTGTCCTCGCCCAAGCAACGCGCCTGTGCGCAGATCGTGCTGTCCAAAGCACCGCTGCCCCGCCTCGATCTCGCCGAAGCAAGCGCCCCAGTGGCCCGCACCGCTCCCGCTGCGCCCGTGGCAGCAGCCTCTCCATGGGAGACCGCTTGCGCGGTTCACCTGGCCCAGCAGGTGCCCAGCTTGCTGCAAACCGTGCCCGCCAACGAACTGAACGCGCTCGACGCCGTGCAGCTGCTGGCCTGGCAACAGCACCTGGGCCTGATCCCGGGCAGGCAGGTGCTGTGCATCGGCACCGGGCCCGCGCTGGAGGCCCTGGCCTGCCTGGCCACCCAGCATGGCGCCTGCGTGACCCGGCTGCGCGCCACCGAATCGGCCACGCCTTTGGCGCCAGTGCAGGACGACGTCATCGCGCCTTGGGCCGAATACATCCTGGAAGATGCCCCCGCCTACCTGCCCGAGCTGGCCGCCGTGCCCGAGGGCCCGGCCTTCGACACGGTGGTCGTCGCGGCCGATGCATGGGGCGGCAAGCGCCTGCCCCTGGTGGGCCTGGCGGCCATCGCACCGCTGATGCACCCCACCCACTTCGACCTGTGGATGCTGGGCCTGCCGGCTGACGAGCTGCGCCAGGCGCAAGACCTCATCGGCCAGGTCATGCCGGACGTGACGATCGGCTGCACGAGCTCTCGCCTGCCCGCCTTGCACATCCAGGCCCGGCTGAGCGCACAAGCCGACGCCACGGAAGCCGCCGCATGAGCACCCGCGCAGCACCCGGTGCCCGCACCGTGCACCTGATGGTGCTGGACAAGTTCATCCCGCGCTTCATCGACTTCGTGGCTGAACACTTCGACCTGGCCGAGCACCGCTTCTGCCTGATGGGCGCGGCGCGCTGGGAGCACGGCCTCACCCCGGCTCACCCGGTGGAATGGGTGGCCAGCGCCGACGACCACGTCCGCCTGGTCGAGACCCTGCACAGCGCAGAGCGCATCGTGCTGCACGGCCTGTGGTCAGAGGCGATCAACCGCATCCTCTACGCCCTGCCCGCGCTGGCGCGCAAGTCGCACTGGGTCATCTGGGGCGGCGACCTGTACCAGGCTGTGCCCACCGAGCCGTCGCCCGGCTGGCTGCACCAGGAAATCGTGCGCCAGGGCGTGATCTCGCAACTGGGCGGCATGGCCGGCATCCCTGGCGACATGGTCCTGGCGCAAAAGCGCTACGGCGGCCAGGCCCAGCACCTGAGCACCTTCGCCTACCCGTCGAACATCGCGCCGCGTCATGCCCCGCCGCCCACAGGGCAGCCCGGCGTGCGCATCCTGGTCGGCAACTCCGCCACCGAGACCAACTGCCACCTCGAAGCCTTTGCACTGATCGGGCGGCATGCGCGAGACGACATGGAAGTGCACTGCCCGCTGTCCTACGGCGACCCCAAATACCGCGAACTGGTCATGGCCAATGGCCGCGCGATGTTCGGCGCGCGCTTCAAACCGATGCTGGAGATGCTGCCCCTGGCGGCCTACAACGACTTCCTGACCGGCATCGACATCGCCGTGATGCACCACAACCGTCAGCAGGGCATGGGCAACATCGTCAGCCTGCTGGCGCTGGGCAAGAAGGTGTTCATGCGCCCCGACCAGGCCCACACCCGCTACCTGAACCAGCTGGGCCTGGCCACCTGCGACCTGAGCGAGTTCGACCCCACCCCCTTGCCCGCCGCCCTGCGCGAGCGCAACATCGAGCTCGCACGCGCTCACTTCTGCGCGGACCGGCTGGCAGGCGACCTGAGCAAGCTGTTTCGCCAAGATCAGCGCAGGGCCGCGGCTTGAGGCGAAAGCACGCAGCCGGATAAGGCCTCAACAGGGCTGCCGCCAAGCCGGTTATCCGCGCCTTGACCCCGCGCCAAAACCTCAAGATGCCAGCATCGGAGGTGGCTCATGCAAGCTCACATGCCGGCTGCGCCCTTGGCGGCGCGCCCCAACATCCCCTTCAACAAGCCCTACCTGCACGGCAGGGAGCTGGTGTACATCGCCGAGGCCGTGGCCTCGGGCAAGATCTCGGGCGATGGCGTCTTCACGCAGCGCTGCCACGCCTTCTTCGAGCAGCGCTATGGTTTCCGCAAGGCGCTGATGACCACCTCGTGCACCGACGCGCTGGAGATGGCGGCCCTGCTGCTGAACATCCGCGAGGGCGACGAGGTGATCGTGCCGGCCTTCACCTTCGTGTCGACGGCCAACGCCTTCGCGCTGCGCGGCGCCCGCATCGTCTTTGCAGACAGCGAGGCCCACAACCCCAACATCGACGCCGCCAAGCTGGCCGAGCTGATCACGCCGCGCACCCGTGCCATCGTGGTCGTGCACTACGCCGGCGTGGCCTGCGACATGGACCCGATCCTGACGCTGGCACGCGAGCGCGGCATCGCCGTGGTCGAGGACGCGGCCCAGGCCATCGATTCCTTCTACAAGGGGCAACCGCTGGGCAGCCTCGGGCTGTTCGGCGCCTTCTCCTTTCACGAGACCAAGAACGTCATCGCGGGCGAGGGCGGGCTGCTCACCGTCAACGACGCGGCCCACGTCGCGCGCGCCGAGGTCATCCGCGAAAAGGGCACCAACCGCAGCGCCTTCTTCCGTGGCGAGATCGACAAGTACGGCTGGGTGGACATCGGCTCGTCCTTCCTGCCCTCGGACATCGTCTCGGCCTACCTGTACGCGCAGCTGGAGGTGCTCGACACCATCCAGGCCCGCCGCAAGGCGCTGTGGAAGCGCTACCACGACCAGCTGGCCGCCGCCCTGCAGCGCCACGAGGTCGAGGCGCCCTACATCCCCAAGTGGGCGACCAACAACGGCCACCTCTTCTACATCGTGTGCCGCTCGCTGGAACACCGCACCTGCGTGCTTGAGAAGTTGCGCGCGGCCGGCATCCACGCGGTCTTTCACTACCTCTCGCTGCACAGCAGCCCCTACTTCCAGCAACAGCACGACGGTCGAGCCCTGCCTCACAGCGACCGCTTCGCCGACTGCCTGCTGCGCCTGCCCCTGTACTACGAGATGACGGACGAGCAGTGCGACTTCGTCTCCGACACCCTGCTTGACGCGCTGCAGCGCTGCTGAGCCCCCTTCCAGATAGGAGCCCGCCCATGAAAGTCCTGATCAACAACTGAGACCTGATCTACAAGATCGTGCGTGGGTGCTTCGACGCCGTCGGCACCAAACCCTGGGCCGCCGAGCTGGGCGTCCTGGACGGCCGCAACGCCGAGGTGATCGACCAGATCATCGCGCCGGAAAAACTGTTCCTCGTCGATGCCTGGTCTTCTCAGGCCTTTGACGACTACCGGCGCAACAACCGCCACCGCCCCTGGGTCAACGACATCGACAGCTTCACCAACTACTTTGGTGGACCGGTGTCGGAGCAGGCCACGATGGACCGCCTGCACGCCAAGGCCGTCGAGCGCTTCCAGCACAAGCCTCACGCCAGCGTCATCAAGAGCCCCACCCTGCCGGCGCGCGAGCACCTGGGCGCCCTGCTGGGCGATCGCAAGCTCGACTACATCTACGTGGACGCCAGCCACCAGTACGAGTCGGTGCTGGACGACCTGATGTTCTATGACAGCCTGCTCGGCCTGGACGGCATGCTGCAGCTCAACGACTGCTGCCACTCGCCCGCCGGCGTGCGCCAGAACCTGGGTGTGCTCGAAGCCACGCTGACCTTCATGAAGATGGCCGACTTCATGCCCGTGATGATCACCAACACCGACTGGTCGGACATCCTGCTGGTGCGCCGCAAGAGCGGCATCGACCAGGTGCTCGACAAGATCGTCGAGATCAACGACGTGACCTACGTCGAGGTGCCAAGCCAGTTGCTGGGAGCGCTGCATGTCAAGCAGGGCAAGCGCACCAACCTGAGCTTTCGCTGACAGCCGCTGATCAGGCAGCACAAGCACAAAGGCCGGGGAGACCCGGCCTTTCTCATTTCGCTTGGCACCCGGCGTCGCGCCGGGCAAGGGTGGTCAAGCCGCAGGCAAGGCCTCGGGCGCCAGGCCCGCGCGTTGTCGCTCGATCATGCGCACCAGCAGCGCCTCGTACTCGCGCGCAAAACGGGCGCTGTCGAACAGCGGGCTGTCTTCGCGCGCCTGGTCCAGACGCTCGCGCATGGCCTGGCGGCGCTGCGGGTCTCGGGCCAGCTCGACGATGGTGCGGTGGTACTGCCGCGTGTCGGTGCAGATCAGCTCGGGCAGGCCCACGGCATTGAGCAGGCTGCCAGCCACGCGCGAGGCAAAGGTCTGCCCCATGAGCGTGACCACGGGCAGGCCGGCCCACAAGGCGTCGCTGGCGGTGGTGTGGGCGTTGCAAGGCCAGGTGTCGATGAACAGGTCGGCCAGGCGAACGCGGCTGATGTGGGGACCCAGGTCCCACCGTGGGGCCCAGAACACGCGCTCGGCACCGATGCCGCGCTGCGCCAGCTCCTCCAGCAGGTGTGGCTTGGCCTGCCCGTGCCAGTCAAGCAACCAGAGCACGGCCTCGGGCAAGTCTTTGAGCACACCCACCCAGGTGTCGAGCACCTCGGGGTTGATCTTGTAAGCCTGGTTGAAGCCGCACAGCACCACCGCGTCTTCGGGCAAGCCAACCTGGGCGCGCGTCATCGGCTGGGGGCGGGGGCGCTGGCGGTCATTGGGCTGGTAGCACAGCGGCATCTGCGCGATGTGCTCGGAGAAGTTCGGTGCGTGCGACAGCGGCGTGACCAGCGGGTCGCCCACGATGTAGTCGATGAACGGCGCGCCCGTGGTGCCAGGAAAGCCCAGGAAGGCCGCTTGCAGCGGCGCCGGCCTGCGCGCCAGCACGCCCATGCGGTTGCCGGCGGTGTAGCCCTTGAGGTCGATGAGCAGGTCCAGGTCGTCGTCGGCGATGCGCTGTGCGATCACGTGGTCGGGCTGGCCTTGCAGGTCCACGAAGTGCTCGACGGCCTTGATCACGCGCCGCCTCATGGCCGTGCCGTCGTCGCGGCCTGTTGAGTAGGCAAAGATCTCGAAGCGATCGCGGGCATGGTGCTCGAACACCTCGCACATCAGCACGCAGGTGGCGTGCTGGTGGAAGTCGCTGGACAGGTAGCCCACGCGCAGGCGCTGAGGATGCGAGGCCCGGCTCGGCCTGACCACGGGCTTGAGCCCCAGCCAGGTGTTGGACATGATGGCGCTGGCCTTGCGCTGGTGGAGCGGGTCGTCCGTCAACGTCACGTGGGCAAAGGGGGCCGTGATGATCCGGGCGTCGTCGGACGCGGCGGTCACCAGGTTGCGCAACTGAGCTTCCTGCTCGGCTGCCTGTGGCCAGCGGCAGTTCTCTCGCTCGGCGTAGGCCAGCATGCCGTGCACATGCAAGGCGTTGGGCCCCAGCCCCAGGACCAGGCCGGTGCGAAAGCACTCCGACGCCTCTTCCTTGAGCTCGAGCTCATAAAAGGAAATGCCCATGCGGTAGTGCGACAGGGCATCGTCCATGCTGAACATGATGGCGTCCATGAAGGCCTGGATGGCCTCCTGGTGTTTGCCGGTATTTTGCAAGGCACAGCCCTTGGCCACCCAGTACTCGCGTGTGTTGCGCTGAGACTCCGGCATGGCCGCGAGCACCTGGAGGATCTCGGTGTTGCGCTGCAGGCGGTGCATGGCGCGCACGCGCATGAAAGCAGCCACCTCGGAGCCTGCCTCCAGCTCGGCCGCTCGGTCTGCATGCTTCAAAGCCTCTTCGAAACGCGACAGCTCCAGGCAGCAACGCGCTGCGTTGAGCCGATACAGCGGGTCGTTGGGCTGCAGCTTGACCGCGGCATCGAAGGCCTGCAGGGCAGGAACCCAGTCTTTCGCCTTCAACAGGGTGACGCCGCGTTCCCAGTGCTGACGGGCCTTCTGGGTTGATGCAGACTTGGGTCGGCTGACGACTTTCATGGGCTTCCTCGGATGGCAAGGCCCCATCGCGAGACGCTTCACGGGGCTTTACGAAGTCTATGAAGACGAGGGGCTAAAGAACCCGACAAGTGCGCCGAAAAGGGTCTGCATTTCCCGGACACGTCAAGCAGTCACTGTGCAAAGACCCGCCCAAAACGAGAAAAAAGACACTCAAGAAGGCGTCAGATCGGTCCGATACACCAACCAACGGGATCGAAAGGTTTCGGGGTCCGGTTAGCCGGCCAGAGTCTGGAGTGGTTCAACCACGAAGGCGAATGGGCTGACTAGCGTCGGGCAGGTCAATCTGGAAGGTCGAAAGACAGCCAGCACTTGTTCGCCGGCGCTATCGCCGGGTAGTAATCATCGCCAAAGGAACTCATCATGGATAATTCAGTCAACACCAACGTCGTCGCTCTGAACGCACAACGCAACCTGAGCACCTCTCAATCCAGCCTGTCCATGTCGATGCAGCGCTTGTCGTCGGGTCTGCGCGTCAACAGCGCACGTGACGACGCCGCCGGCCTGGCCATCGCCGAGCGCATGAGCGCTCAGATCAAGGGCATGAACGTCGCGGTGCGCAACGCCAACGACGGCATCTCCCTGGCCCAAACCGCTGAAGGCGCGCTGGGCAAGATCGGCGACAACCTGCAGCGCATGCGTGAACTGGCTGTCCAGTCTCGCAACGCCACCAACAGCGATGGCGACCGCGCCAACCTGCAAAAGGAATTCAAGCAGCTGCAGGCTGAAATCGACCGCACGGTTCAAGGCACCAAGTTCAACGGCACCGCCCTGTTCGCATCCGGCGCCTCCACCACCCTGTCCTTCCAGGTGGGCGCTGGCACCGATGCCACCGACCGCATCGACATCGACGGCGCCGTGCTGGGTGGCGGCACCGCTGGCACCGCCACGGTGGTTGACTCCACCGCTGCAACGGCCACCGCCGACCTGCTGGCCACCGTGACCTCGAACTGGGACGGCACCAACGGCATCGCCATCGGTGGCGCCGCCTCCGGTGTGGCCACCAACATCGCCACGACCTCGCAGATCGACGACGCCATCAACGTCATCGACAAGGCCCTGGACACCATCAACGACCAACGTGCCTCCTTCGGTGCCTCGCAGAACCGCTTCGAAGCCGTGATCTCGAACCTGCAGACCAACATCGAGAACCAGACCGCCTCCCGCGGCCGGATCGTGGACGCAGACTTCGCAACGGAAACCGCGAACCTGTCTCGAGCCCAGATCCTGCAACAGGCTGGCACGGCGATGGTGGCCCAGGCCAACCAGCTGCCTCAGCAGGTCCTGTCTCTGCTGCGCTGATCTTCAGCCAGCCCGCGCCAGCCACCGCGCTGGCGCCCTCGGAAGCCGCCCCAGCCGGGGCGGCTTTTCCATTGGGTGCACAGGAATCGAAACAAGGGGCAAAAAGGCCTTCACATCCCGTTTTTGCCTCGGCTCGAATTGGTCGAACATCAGGGCACAGGTCAGAGGTAATCCGAAAGCATCTTTGGCCAGCTTTGCAAGAAAGCCGGCCGGCGTGAGCCGGGACTATCTCGATTCTTTAGGAGTGCAACATGCCCCAAACGATCAACACGAACATCGTTTCGATGAACGCACAGCGCAACCTGAACATGTCTCAGACGTCGCTGGCCACCTCGATGCAACGCCTGTCATCCGGGCTGCGCGTGAACTCCGCCAAGGACGACGCCGCTGGCCTGGCGATCGCCGAACGCATGAACACCCAGGTGCGCGGCATGAATGTCGCCATCCGCAACGCGAACGACGGCATCTCGCTGGCCCAGACCGCTGAAGGCGCGCTGGGCAAGATCGGCGACAACCTGCAGCGCATGCGTGAACTGGCAGTCCAGTCGCGCAACGCCACCAACAGCGATGGCGACCGCGCCAACCTGCAAAAAGAGTTCAAGCAGCTGCAGGAAGAAATCTCGCGCACCGTTGGCGGCGCGCGCTTCAACGGCAAGCCCCTCTTTGACTCGGGCGCCCCGACCACCCTGTCCTTCCAGGTGGGCGCCGGCACCGACGTGACCGACCGCATCGAAATCGAAGGCGCCGTGCTGGGTGGTGGTACCGCCGGCACCGCCACCGTGGTCGACTCCACCAGCGCCACGGCCGATCAGGACCTGCTGGCCACCGTGACGGCCAACTGGGACGGCACCAACGGCCTGGCCATCGGTGGCGCGGCCTCCGGTGTGGCCACCAACATCGCCACGACCTCGCAAATCGACGACGCCATCAACGTCATCGACGCCGCGCTGGACGTGATCAACGACAAGCGCGCTTCCTTCGGTGCATCGCAAAACCGCTTCGAAGCCGTGATCTCCAACCTGCAAGTCAGCGTGGAAAACCAGGCCGCAGCACGGGGCCGGATCATGGATGCGGACTTCGCGGCCGAAACCGCGAACCTGTCTCGCGCCCAGATCCTGCAGCAAGCCGGCACGGCGATGGTGGCGCAGGCCAACCAGCTGCCACAGCAGGTCTTGAGCCTCCTGGGTCGCTGATTCCGCCCATTTTTCACGCCGGGACCCGACACAGCATCAAGTTTTCATGCCAGTCACCGATGAGCACGGCGTCCGGGTGGCCAAAAGTGCCTTCCGGGCGCTCTTGCATTGAGAGGAAGAAATCATGCCCTCACTCAGCTCAGTTGGCGTCAGCGGCACCGGCCTGGACGAAAACGTCATCACCAAACTGGTGGCGCTCGAAAAGCAGCCCGCCGACGCACTCACCACCAAGAACACCACGCTGCAAACCAAGGTTTCCACGTGGGGAAAAATCCAGAGCGCCTTTTCCTCCCTGAAGGACGCGGCCAACAAGCTGACCCAGTCCGACTTCTGGAAAGGCACCACGGCCACCTCCAGCAACGACGCCGCAGTGGGCGTGAGCACCACCAGCAGCGCTGCGGCGAGCTCCTACGCTGTCTCGGTCACCAAACTGGCACAGGGCCAGATGGTGGCCAGCAATGCCTTCACCGCTGGCAAGACGGCCCCGGTTGGCGAGGGCACGCTGCGCATCGAGCTGGGCACCTACGTCACGAACAACGCCGTGGCGCCTCCGGCCGTCACCTTCAACGCCAAGGTTGCCGCCACGGCGGTGGATATCGCCATCGGCCCCGGCGACAACACCCTGGAGAAAATCCGCGACCGCATCAACGGCGCCAACGCCGGCATCACGGCCTCGATCGTCAACGACGCATCGGGCAGCCGCCTGGTCATGCGCGGCGCCAACGGCGAGAGCAACGCCTTCAAGGTAACGGTGACTGAAAACGGCGCGGTGCCCGGCCTGTCGGCACTCGCCTACACCGCCGAGACCGGCGGCACCTCGGCCATGACCCGCAGCCAAAGCGCACAGAACGCCGAGGCCACCATCAACGGCCTGCTCGTTTCATCCGAGTCCAACACCCTCAGCGATGTGATGGACGGCGTCACCCTCACGCTCAAGCAGGCCACCACCACGCCGGCCAACATCACGGTCGCCACCGACACCGCGGCCATCAGCAAAGGCGTGAACGATTTCATCTCGGCCTACAACAACGTGGTCAGCACCATCCGCGTGCAGACCTTGTATGACGAGGCATCCAAGACGGCAGGGCCATTGCAGGGCGACTCCACCGCGCGCGGCCTGCTCAGCCAGATGCGCAACCTGATCACCAGCGACTCCACCGCCACCGCGTCGTTCTCCAGGCTCTTCGACATGGGCATCGTGACCAACACCGACGGCACGCTGAAGATGACGACCAGCAAGTTCAACGACGCCATGGGCAGCAAGCTGGCGGACATGCAGAAGTACTTCGCCAACAGCGACGATGTGGTGGCCGCCAACAACGGCATGGGCCAGCGCATCAAGAACCTGGCCTCCCAGATCCTGGACACCAACGGGGCGATTGCCAACAGCACCGACGGGCTCAAAGCCACGATCAAGCGCAACACGAGCAAGATCGACAGCATCAACGACCGCGCCGGCCTGTTCGAAGCCCGGTTGCGGCAGCAGTACACCGCCCTGGACGCCAGCTACAGCAAGCTCAGCGGCCTGCAGAGCTACGTGACCGCCCAGTTGGCTGCGCTCAACAAATCCTGAACCCAAAGTAGGGCCTGGATAGGCACTTCTTCCTGGGTCTGAGTGATCAAGGTTTGTCAGCAAACGTCGATAACTCAATCAACACGGACCAACCCGCAGAGTTTGAAGATGTACGCACCAGCCAGCCCCTTCTCCCGCCCCATCCCCGCCGGTGATCGCTCGATGTCCGGCCTGTACCGACAAGTGGGTGTCGAGACCAGCATCAGCAGCGCCTCGCCGCATCAACTGGTCAAACTGCTGCTCGACGGCTTCTTCGATGCCGTTGCCGAAAGCCGCGGCCACATGCGCAAGAAGGATGTGGAAGGCAAGACCAAGGCCATCACCCGCGCCATCCGCATCGTCGACGAAGGCCTCAAGGCCAGCCTCGACGCCAAGGCCGGTGGCGAGCTGGCGAACAACCTGCACAGCCTCTACACCTACGTGTGCCTTCGCCTGACCCAGGCGAACCTGAGCAACGACGAATCGGCCCTCGACGAATGCGTCAGCCTGATGGAGCCGATCCGCGAAGCCTGGGGAGCCATCACACCGGCCAACGCCGAAGTCGTGCGCATGGCCATGGAGGTGCGCGCATGAACGCCCCCGAACTGATCACCGCCCCCGATGAAGAGGTCGTCGCCGGCAACCTGCTGAGCTACTACGAAGCCATCGAAAACGCCAGCCTGGGCATGCTCGAAGCCGCCCGCACCGGCGACTGGGACCGCGTCGTCAAGCTCGAAGGCGCCTGCGCCGTGCTGATCGCCCGCCTCAAGCATGCCTCGGCCGACCACCCGATGGGCCCGACCGAGCAGGCGCTGAAGTCGCGCATCATGCAACGCATCCTCGTCAACGATGCCGAGATCCGCAACCTGGCCGAGCCCTGGATCAACGAACTCGGCTCGATGATGAACGGCGGCACCGACCCCGAAAAAATGCACTGATCGGACACCAGCATGCAGACGTCCCGAGCCAGTCAGGCCAGCCTAGAAGACTTCCGCCTCTCGGCCAGCGCCGAGGTCGCCGCCATGCTCGAGCGCATGGAAGCAGAGCGCTGCCTCGTCACCCTGAGCACACCGGACGGCGTGAGCTTCACCACCCTGCTGTGGGGCATCGATGCACCCAGAGGCGTGATCTCGTTCAGCGGCGACAGCACCGACACCTCGCTGCGCAGCCTGCTCGAGAGCGAAGAAATCGTTGCTGTGGTCTACCTCGATCGCATCAAGGTGCAGTTCGACGTGGAAGACCTGGTGCAGGTCAAGGGCCAGCAGCACGACGTGCTCAACGCCCGCATGCCCAGCGAGCTGTTTCGCTTTCAGCGCCGCTCCGCATTTCGGGTCGAGCCCTTTGCGCAGCACGGCCCCACCGCCACCTTCCGCCACCCGGCCATGCCCGACATGAAGGTCAGCCTGCGCGTGCTGGACGTCAGCCTCAGTGGCGTGGCCCTGTTCCTGCCCGAGAACGTCCCCGCGATCGAAGCCGGCGTGCAGGTCAACGACTGCCTGCTGCGTTTTGACGGCGAAACGCAACTCGAAGTCAACCTGCTGATCCACTACCGCACCGCCCTGCACCCGGACACCCGGGGGGCCCGACTGGGCTGCGAGTTCGCCCGGATCGATGGACAAGACCGCGCTCTGCAGCATTACATCAACCAGACGCAGAAGCGCCGCATCGTGCTGGCCGGCTGACGGGTCTCGCCCTCGTCGCTGATAGCATCGGCGGATGTCTTCCGCTTCCGCCCCCTCCACCCCCTGGGTCATCGCCACCCGTGAAAGCCGCCTCGCCCTTTGGCAGGCCGAGCACGTGCGCGACCTGCTGCAAAGCCGCTTTGGCCGCCAGGTCGACTTGCTGGGCATGACCACCCAGGGCGACCAGATCCTCGACCGCTCGCTGTCCAAGGTGGGCGGCAAGGGCCTGTTCGTCAAAGAACTCGAAGTGGCCCTTGAAGCTGGCCGCGCCGACCTGGCCGTGCACTCGCTCAAGGACGTTCCCATGGAGCTGCCCGAAGGCTTCGTGCTGGCCGCCGTGCTCGAGCGCGAGGACCCGCGTGACGCGCTCGTCTGCCCTCGTTTCGACTCGCTCGAAGCCCTGCCTCAGGGCGCGGTGGTGGGCACCTCCAGCCTGCGCCGGCTCTCCCAACTGCGCGCCCTGCGCCCCGACCTGCGCATCGAGCCCCTGCGCGGCAACCTCGACACCCGCCTGCGCAAACTCGACGAAGGCCAATACGACGCCATCGTGCTGGCCGCCGCCGGCCTCAAGCGCCTGGGCCTGGCCAGCCGCATCCGTCAGGTGATCGAGCCCGAGGTGATGCTGCCCGCTGCCGGACAGGGCGCCCTGGGCCTGGAAATCCGCGCCACGCACACCGAGCTGCCCGCAGCGTTGGCCCAACTCGCCCACTCGCCCACCTGGTTGGCCACCGCGGCCGAGCGCGCCGTCTCGCGCGCCCTTGGCGGCAGTTGCTCCATGCCCCTGGCTGCCCACGGCGACTGGCACCATGAGGCAGGCCAGGCCACCCTTCGCCTGAGAGGCCGCCTAGGCCACCCCGCCGATGGCCGACTGGTCTCGGCCCAGCGCCAAGGCCCGATCAACACCCTGGCCGAGGCCGAGACCATGGGTCGGGCCGTGGCCGCCGAACTGCAGGCCGCAGCCGGCCCCGAGTGGCTGGCCGCGCTCTGAACGGGCACGGCGCAAGCGCAAAGCCCAGGCATGACCCTGCTGGTCACCCGCCCTGAACCCCAGGCCTCGGCCTGGGCCGAAGCATTGCGGCAAGCGGGCGTGCCCGCACAAGCCCTGCCCCTGATCGCCATCACCGCGCCACCGCAGCCCGCGGCCGTCACCCGGCTTTGGCAGGAGCTGGGCGACCACCCCGACTCGGCCACCTCGGCAACCGAGCCAAGGCCACCCGGGCTGCACAGCCCTCGTGCCCTGATGTTCGTCAGCCCCGCTGCGGTCGAAGGCTTTTTCCGCCTGCGCCCCGAAGGTTGCACCTGGCCCCAGGGCACGCTCGCCACCGCACCGGGGCCAGGCACCGCTCAGGTGTTGCTGCAGGCCGGCGCCAGCGCTGGTCTGCGCGCACCTCACATCGTGTCGCCCTCTGCAGACGCCGAGCAATTCGACTCAGAGGCCCTGTGGCCCTTGTTGGCACCCATGAACTGGCAGGGTGCACGCGTGGTCATCGTCAGCGGCGGCGATGCATCGGGCGCTCAAGGCCGCACCTGGCTGACCGACCGCTGGCGCGATGCCGGCGCCGAGGTTCAAGCCGTGCAGGCCTACCAGCGCGGACCTGGCAACTGGACGCCCGAGCAGGCACGCCTGGCTCAGGACGCCTTGCGCGAAGCCAACACCACCTGGTTGCTGAGCAGCTCTCAGGCCCTTGACTTCCTGCTCGATCACCACCTGCCACGACTGGGGCCGACCCACTGGCAAGGCAGCCAAACCGCTGACCTGCGCCTGTTGTGCACCCACCCTCGCATTGCCGAGCACGCAGCCCGGCGCGGCATCCGCCACACCCAACGCTGCGCACCCACGCTGGCCTCAGTGGTGCAGGCACGACGTTCAAACGGCTGATCACCGCCAGATTGCGGCCTGTTTGCGGCCGCCTCGACGCTGCGACACACCACCGCCTGGGCGCGTCGATACAATGAAATCGTGAGCGAACCCTCCTCCCCCCTCCCCGCCAACCCGGCGCTGCCGCCAGTTGCCGACCTGCCGCCCCCCACCCACCACCAGCCGCACGACGGCGAACCAAGTGGCTGGGTGCGCTACGCCGTCGTGATCCTGAGCGTGGCAGTGGCTGGTGTCGGCTGGCAGGCATGGCAGGCCAGCAAACGCGTTCAAAGCCTGGAGAAGGAGTTGGTGCGCCGTCAGCAAGACAGCCAGGGCCAGGCCACCGAAGCACGCGTGCTGGCCAAGCAAGCCGAAGAGCTGTCTCGTGAAGCCGCCGCCCGGGCCACCCTGCTCGAAACCCGCCTGACCGAGATCGCGCTGCAACGCAGCCAGGTCGAAGACCTGATCAAGAACCTCAGCCTCTCGCGCGACGAAAACCTCGTCTTCGACATCGAGTCCAGCCTGCGCGTGGCCACCCAGCAAGCTGCGCTGACCGGCAGCGCAGAGCCGCTCATCGTTGCCATGCAATCGGCCGACGAACGCCTGGCTCGCGCCAAGCAGCCGCGCCTGGACAACATCCGCCGCGCGCTGGCCAAAGACCTCGACCGCGCCCGCGCCACCCGCGTCGCCGACATCAACACGCTGGCCATTCGCCTCGATGAGGCCGCACGCCTGGTCGACGAGGTGCCGCTGCTCAACCAGCCTGACACCGGCCCCACGGGCCCCACCGCACCGCGAGCCAGCGCCCCAGCGAAAGACCGCAACGCGGTACCCGGCAAAACCGTTGCCAACGCCAACGCCGCCTCCACGCCCGAAGAAGAAACCGGCTGGCGAGCGGCCCTCCTGGGCTGGGGCAAGGGCGCAGCCGAAGCGGTGTGGACCGAAACCCGCGGCCTCGTGCGCCTGACCCGCATCGCCCAACCGGAGGCCATGCTGATCGCCCCCGATCAGGCCTTCTTCCTGCGCGAGAACATGAAGCTCAGGCTGCTGAACGCGCGCCTGGCGTTGATGAGCCGCCAGACCACCCAGGCCGCAGCCGATCTGCGCCAGATCGAGCGACTGCTGCCGCGTTATTTCGACGCCCAGTCGCGCAAGACCCAGCTGCTGCAATCCATGGTGATCGACGCCATCGCGCAAAGCCAGTTGACCCAGGTTCCTCGTCCTGACGACACCCTGGCCGCGCTGGCCACCGTGGCCGCCTCGACCGGCGCCCGCTGACCGGAGAGACCCGCGTGCAAGGCATCGTCTGGATCCTGCTGCTGGCCGTGGCGGCCGTCGTTGGCGCCACCGCCCTGGGGGCCAACGACGGCCTCGTGACCCTGTTCTGGATGGGCTGGCGGGTCGACTTCTCGCTCAACCTGTTCCTGCTGGGCCTGTTCGTCTTCATCCTGGCGGTTTATTCCCTGATCCGTGGCCTCGATGGCCTGCTCAACCTGCCCGAGCGCGCCCGTCGCTGGCGCATCACCCAGCGCGACCGCCTGGCCCAGGCGGCCCTGCGTGAAGGCCTGGCCCTGTACATGGCCGGCCGCTACACGCGCGCCCACAAGGCCTGTCAGCGCGCCATCGCCATCCAGGCCGACACGCCCGAACTCGCGTTGGACGCCGAGTTCACCGCACTGGCCCACCTGCTGTCGGCTGGCAGCCTGCACCGCCTGCAAGACCGGGCCCACCGCGACGAGCACCTGCAGCGCGCCATCGAGCTGTCGCAGCTGACCCGCAAACCACGCGCCACCGAAGAAGGCGCCCGCCTGCTGGCAGCCGAATGCGCCCTCGAAGACCGCGATGCAAGCCGGGCACTGCGTGACCTGGCCGAGCTGCCACCGGGCGTGGCCCGCCGCACCCAGGCACTGCGCCTGAAGCTGCAGGCCAGCCGCCTTGCTCGCCAGCCGATGGAGGCGCTCAAAACCGCTCGCCTGCTGGCCAAGCACCAGGGCTTCACAGCCGGTGCGGCCGAGGGCCTGCTGCGCTCGCTGGCCAGCGAGGCCCTGGGGGCCGCCCGCGACGTCGACCAGTTGCGTGCCCTCTGGAACACGCTCGACGCCAGCGATCGTCGCGATCCGCTGGTGGCGGCTCGAGCCGCCCGGCGCATGGCCGACCTGGGCGCCCCCCAGGAAGCCCGCCAATGGATCGCGCCGCTGTGGGATCAGATCGGCAGGCTGACGGTGGAGCAATCGACCGCCCTGGCGAACGCGCTGCGCCATGCGCTGCTGGACCTCGAAGCCGATTGGCTGCCGCGCCTGGACGCCACCACGCAGGCCGCGCTGCGCAACCCTCACCTGGCCCTGACCTTGGGCATGGCCCTGGCCGAAAGGCAGCTGTGGGGCAAGGCGCGCGGCATGCTGCTGTCAGCGGCCAACGACCTGGACCTCGACGCCGACGGTCGTCGGCTGGCCTGGGCCCGGCTGGGCCAACTGGCGGAGCAAGAGCAACGCAGCGACGAGGCCGCCCGCTTCTTCCGCCTGGCGGCCTTGCTGGAAACGGCGCGCTGAACAGCCTGTGTTCGCGGCAGTCGCAATCACGCGACGGCCGCGAGGCTTGATGAGCGGCTCGAAAACATGCTATAGTCTCGCTTCTCTCGGCGGCTGTAGCTCAGTTGGATAGAGTACTTGGCTACGAACCAAGGGGTCGTGGGTTCGAATCCTGCCAGCCGCACCAGAGAAACCAGTTCACATCCCGGTCCCTTTGTTGGGTTCGGTGCATTGAACAACAATGCGGCTGTAGCTCAGTTGGATAGAGTACTTGGCTACGAACCAAGGGGTCGTGGGTTCGAATCCTGCCAGCCGCACCAACATCCAAACCCACAGGTCAAACGGCCTGTGGGTTTTTTGTTGCCCGCATTCAAACAGGGCGCCTGGACAGGTAGCGCTTGAGCCACCACAAGGCCAGCAGCGTCACCACGGCCCAGGCGGCGGCCATCGCGTACGTGCTCGCATCCGGGTTGCGCCAGGCCTCTTTGAGTTGCTCCAGGAAGAACGACAGCACCACGGTGCCGGGCAACAGCCCGAAGAAGGTGCCCAGCACGTAGTCGCGCAAGCGCACCCGCAAGGCACCGGCGGCCAGGTTGACCACCATGAACGGCGCCACCGGCATGAAACGCACCAGCGCCATCGTGACAAAGCCGCGTTGCTTGAGGTGCGTGTCCAGCAGGCGCAGGCGCCCCCTGGCGAAGCGGTCCATGCCCTGCGCGCCCGTGAAGCGCCCGAAACCATAGGCCACCGTGGCGCCCGCCACCATGCCCAGCAACGAATAAGCCATGCCCGGCCAGGGTCCGAACACCAAGGTGCCCACGCTGATGAGGGCCAGCACGGGCACGGCCATCAACACCATCAACACGTAACCACCGACCACGGCCACGGGCCCCAGCGGCTGCGACAGCAACCAGGCACCGTGGCGGCTCAGCGCCTCGGGCGACATGTGCTGCTGCCAGGCCGGGTCCTGCCAGGCCAGCATCAGCCCGACCAGCACCACGCCATAGGCACCCAGCAACAGCCAGCGCATCCACGGCAGGGGACGACTGGGTTCTTCGACACGCACTTGCAACTCCAGCAAAGGGCGGCCCGATCCGCCCCGACAACATGGACCTTCGGGATGCCGGATCTTGAACCACTTGGTCGGCGACGTCAGCCGGGCTGGCCCTGTGTCGCGCCCTTGCCCCCTCCATTCCGGGGATCGTTCAACGCCATTCAGCTAGGCGCAACATCCGTCTCGCAGCCCTCCCGGTCCTCCTGGATCTCCTGGGCAGTCCCCAAGGTGGGCAGCCACAGGGTCACCGTGGTGCCCACACCGCGCTCACTGCTCAGGCTCACCTGCCCGCCATGGAGCTCGACGATTTCCTTGACGATGGTCATGCCCAGCCCCGTGCCGGGGATCTTGCCCGAGGTGTCTGCCCGGAAGAACCGGTCGAACACCTTGCCCAGCTCCTCGGGTGTCATGCCCAGGCCTTGGTCGGTGATGCGGATGCCGCACTCCAGTTTGCCTGCGCGGTCGCGCCAAACCAGGTCCAGGGCGATCTCACCGCCATCGGGCGAGTACTTGTAGGCGTTGGACAGCACGTTGGTGATGGCCAGCGACAGCTTCTCGCGATCCGCATCGACCGCGATGGGCTCGGCCGGCAAGCTGACGTCCACCTTGCGGGGGTCGTTGTGCATCAGCAAACCGGCCACCGTGGCCTCGATGAGCGGTTGCAGTTGCAGGCGCTCGCGCTTGAAGTCCTTGCCCCGACGCGATTCGATGCGCGCCAGGTCCAGCAACTCGTTGACCAGGTTGATGAGCACCGAGGCCTGCCTGTGGATGGTCGAGAGCATGTCATTTCGGCGCTCGTCCGTGAACCGCCGCTTGAGCAGCAACTCCGTGAAACCGAAGATGCTGACCATGGGGGTTCGCAACTCGTGCGCGGCCATGGCCAGGAACTCGCTCTTCATGCGATCGACTTCCTGTTCGTGCGTGATGTCCCGGAAGTACATCACCGTCTCGTTGTCTTGCTCGTCTTGGCGCACGCGCCGCAACAAGGTGCGCGTGCACGGGGTGTGCAGGTGCAGCACCTCCCTGGTCGCGGAGGCAACGGTGTCACCCTCGCTGGCGGCCACGACACTGCCGTCTGCATCGAGCACCTCCCGTGAGCGGCAGCGCTCGAGCAACTGCTCCTCGAACACCGACAGCGACTGTCCTACCAGGTCAGCGGCGAGCATGCCCGTCATGCGCTCAAAGGCCGGGTTGACAATGCTGACCTCACCTCGCCTGTCCAGCACCACGAATCCGTCTGGGCTCAGCTCGAAGACCGCATTGAGCCGCTCCGTGCGCAGGTGCAGCACCTGCTCGGCCGCGATGCGGTCGGTGATGTCGGTGGCGACCCCGACGTAATGCGTCAACACCCCCTCCGAGCTGAGAACGGGCGAGATCGCCAGGTCGTTGTAGAACAGCTCGCCGCTCTTGCGGTAGTTGCGCACCACCACCTGGCAGGCGCGCCCCTCGCGGATGGCTTGCCGCATGACTTCGATGCCGGGTTGCTGCAGGTCGTCTCGCTGCAGCAATCGGCAGTTGTAGCCCAGCAGCTCGTGGGTCTCGTAGCCCGTGATCTGCTCGAACGCGTGGTTGGCATAAATCATCGGCTGGTTGGGCAAGGTCATCGAGACGATGACCACCCCGTCGGCAGATGAAGCGAGCGCGCGATCTCGCAACTCCAGCTCCTGCTCGGCCCACTTGGCGTCCGTGGTGTCGCGCACGATGAAGGTCTGGATGAGCTCGTCATCCACCATCGCGCGGCTGGCCGAGACCGCCACCGGGAAACTCACGCCCTCGTTGCGACGCCCGGTGCTCTCGTGCCCGATGACGCGGTTGGAGAACCCGCAGGTGTTGAACCAGTCGTCCAGGCTGCCATCGCCCAGCGAGGGCAGCACCAATTGAATGGGCTGCCCGATCAGCGACTCGATGGGCTGCCCAAAGATGCTGGTGACCGCCTGGTTGCACCAACGCACCTGTCCCTGTCTGTCGACCATGAGGATGGCGTCAGGCGCAGTGTCCATGACCGCCTGGTTGCGCGACTGCGTGCGCTGCAAGGCCATGCCCATGTCCCGCGCCATCTCTCGGGCTCGCAAGCGCGTCGAGATCAACATGAGGTAGCCATGCACGGCGGCCAGCGTGAACAGCAGGCCCAGGCCACAGGCGATCCAGATGCCGGCCTGACGCCCCAGCACTTCGTGCCAGGGCACGCTGACGGTTTGGGCCCACACACGCAGCTTCAGGTCGCTGCCTGCCGCATTCACCTGCGCGGGCGCCGACAAATCAGCCGAAGGCACCGCAGCCGAACCTGCAGGACCGTCCAGCATCACCTGCAGCGACACCTCGGCATCACCGCGGACGCCTGGGGCACCGCGGCCCTCGCCAAACAGCCAGTCACGCCAGACCGGGATGATCACCCAGCCCCGCGCCGGAGATTCAAGTCGGGTGGCCATCAACCACCCTCCAACGGCATCGGGCCGCCCGCCCAGGGCGCAAAACATGTGGCGTGCCTGAGCCTGTGCTCGTTGCAGGCAGGCAGCAGACGCGACAGCGCTCGATTCATCGAGGTCCAGCCTGCCCCCCAACATGTCGGCGTCCAGGTCTTCGCTGCGCACCACCGTCACACCGCCCACCGACCAGGTGCCATTGAGCACACCAGACAAGCGCACCTGTTCACGGGTCCAGTGAGCCACCTGATCGATCAGTGCTTGCTGCCGATCAAGCCGGGCTTGCACCGCCATCTGCTGCTGGTGAACCAGGGTCTGGAAAAAGCCTTGCTGCCTGTGCCGCTCGACCCACCACACCAGGCTGCCCGCCAGCCCGGTCATGAGCAGACCCACGAGCACGATCGCGATCAGGGCCTGGGACCTGGGGATGCGCCCCGTCCAGCGCTCAAGGCGATCCAGCGCCTTCAACAGCAAGGGCGGCAGGGGCTGATGACCTGGTTGGTCGGCCATGGCTTGCGCCTGGTGGTGCTTGGTTGGGTTGACTCAGGCAGCAGCACTCACCATGGCCTCGACCCGCTCGATCAACTCCAGTGGGCTGAAGGGCTTGACCAGGTAGGCGTCTGCACCTGCGGCTTCGCCTGCGGCGATGTCCGAGGCCTGCCCTCGAGCGGTGAGCATCACGACCTGAATCGACTGGAGCGAAGGATCCTGCTTGATGCGAGTGCAGACCTGGTAGCCGTCCAGCAGCCCGGGCATCATGACGTCCAGCAACATGATGGAGGGCTTGATGGCGCGGGCCATGTTCAGCCCGGTTTCGCCGTCGTTGGCCTCGTGGATTTCGAAGTCACCGAACTCCAGCGTCATGCGGATGAGTTTGCAGATGTCTGGCTGGTCTTCAACGATGAGGATGCGGTGGGCCATGAGGTGCTCCGTGAATGTGGGCGTCGTGTGGTGCTGTCCGGGTTCGGGGCGGCTGTTCCGGGTGTCAAGGTGCCTTCACTGCGGCGGGTGGCGT
This sequence comes from Aquabacterium parvum, assembly GCF_001447195.1. Taxonomy (GTDB): domain Bacteria; phylum Pseudomonadota; class Gammaproteobacteria; order Burkholderiales; family Burkholderiaceae_C; genus Aquabacterium; species Aquabacterium parvum. Next base: position 391,801 of record NZ_LFRI01000341.1, read on the forward strand.
CGCTTCGCTGCCCTTGGCTCGCCGAGACATGCTGCGGTTCAAAAGCTCAGACATGTCGCGGGCGTAGCGATGCGCCTGCTCGACCGAGAGTTGGGCGTCCTGGGTGCTGGGCGCGCCGGCGGGCAACTCGAGCACGAAGTCCACCGAGTCGAACTCGTCCTCGATGCGCACGCAGCCACCGTGCTGCTCCAGGATGCGCTGGCTCAAAGCCAGGCCAATGCCCTGACGCGCCTCACCAGGCTTGGCCGAGTCACCGACGCCAAAAGGAACGAAGGCGCTGCGCCGTTCGTGCTGGGAGACAAACAGGCCCTGGTTGCGCGCCCGCACGATGACGCGGGTGCCCACGGCCTGGATGGACAGCTCGATCAGGTCACCCGACTGGGCACTGCGCACCGACTGCTCCAGGTACTCCGACATCGCCTTGCTCAACCAGTGAGCGCTGCCGTAGACGGCTGGCAATTCGTCGCTCAGGCCATTGGCGGACAGCGTGATGTTGCGCCCCCTGGCCATCGGCATGACCTCGCCCACGGCGCGGCGCAGCAGGTCGGACAGCAGGATGCGCTCGTCGCGCTGGATGGCGCTCTCGCCAAACACCGACACCAGGTCGCGCAACTTGCCCAGCTTCGTCGACAAGTTGCTGGCGTCTGCGACCAATGCGGCCAGCTCACCGGTTGCACCTTGCTGCTGCACGATCTGCGCGATCTTGGGCAGCTTCTGCGCCAGGGCCTCGATGGGATGGGCCATCTCCGCCTCGATGTAGCCGATGAGGTTCTCCAGCGCTTGCGAGTACCAACGCTCCTCGGAGACGTTGTTGAGCACCACCATCAGGTCGCTGCCGACCGGGGCACCGATCACCGCGGCACGGATGCTGTCGGGGTGGGCCTCTTGCGTGGTGAGCTCGAAATGAAAGGGCAGCTTGAGCATGCCCTGCCCGGCCGCCTTGACGGTGCGATCGGCCACCGGGTCCATCATGACCTGCCCCAACATCACCGGTGTCATCTGAACCGCCGCCTTGTTGGCGTAGCGCACCACGCCGTCGCGCTGCACCCAGACCACACCACTCTTGACCTGATCGAACAACAGTCTGAAGGCTTCATTCATGGTGGCGTCCTCGGATTTCTCAGGGTCAAGACACTCGTTGATGGAGCAACCAGCGCCCCACCCGCACCGCCACGCCCTCAGGCGAGACGGGCAATTGCATCAATTCAGCGCTGGCGGGCAAACCGCCCCGGCGCTTCAACTCAGCTTCGTCCAGGTGGCTCAGTGCCAGGATGCGCATGCCGGCGATCGACTCGCATCGCTCCAGCGTGCGCAACATCGCCAGGCCATCCATGCCGGGCAACTCCAGGTTGGTGATCAGCAGATCGGGGGCCTTCTGGCCGATTTGCAGCAGAGCCAGGTAGCCGGTTTCGGCAAAGCGCAGCTCGATGCTCGGCAAAAACGGCGCCAGGGCCTGCTCGCAACGCACCTGCCAGATGGGGTTGTCCGCCACCAGCAGCACGTCCCTTGGTCGCAGAACCGGGCCATTTGCGAGCGCTGGGGGGCGCTCCGCCTCGCTCACCGCGGCCTCTGCTTGGGCGTGGTCGCGATCACGCGCCCTGGCCTCGGCGCGCGAGGGGCGAGCCAGCGGCTCACCGCCCAGGCCCGTCGACAAAGCCAGGGCCTCGACCGCGTTGTGCGGGATGCGGCGGTGCCCGCCCGGTGTGCGCGCGGCCGGCAAGATGTCCGCCTCCACCCACAGCTGCACCGTTCGCAATGACACGCCCAGGCGCTGAGCGGCCTCTCGGGTGGTGAGCATTCGGGAACCAGGGCCCAGGGGGATCACTTGTGACATCTTCGCGAACTCCAAAGCGCTTGCTTGATCTGGCCTTGTTTTCGGCAACGGTTTCATTTTTGCAAGTTGAATCGCGCTCAGGAACGCCCAAGAGCGCACAAACATGGGGCAGCCGTGAACAAATGACGCTCCCGCGCCCGCTCGCAGCTGCGCTGGCCCGATGCCCGAGGATTCGGCACAATCGCCGCCCATGAGCAAGGCTTTCACCAAGGAACCCGACAGCGAGGACGACGACGACCTCGCCCTGCCCCCGCTGCCCGCGGGCACGCGCAACTACATGACGCCGCAGGGCTACCAGCGCCTGCGCACCGAGCTGCTCAACCTGATCGACATCGAGCGTCCGAAGATCGTGGAAATCGTGCACTGGGCCGCTTCCAACGGCGATCGCTCGGAAAACGGCGACTACATCTATGGCAAGAAACGCCTGCGCGAGATCGACCGCCGCATCCGCTTTCTGACCAAGCGCCTGGACATCGCCGAGGTGGCCGATCCCAGCCAGCACCATGGGCGCGACCAGGTCTTCTTCGGCGCCACGGTCACCTACGAAAACCAGTCGGGCGTGGCGCGCACCATCACCATCAAAGGCATCGACGAGGCCGACGCGCTGCAAGGTGAAGTCAGCTGGGTCTCGCCGATCGCCCGGGCGCTGCTCAAGTCACGCGAAGGCGACGAGGTCACGCTGATGACGCCGGGCGGCATCGAGAAGATCGAAGTGATCGAGGTGCGCTACCCGAAGCCGCAGACGGCGCACTGAGGCGCAACGAGCCAGGCCGACGGCTCAGGCGCGGCCCACGTGGCTCAAGTTCAAACGCGATCCACCTTGAGCACCACCGGGCAACGCCTGAGGGTGCGCATCACATCGGTGAGGTGCTCGGTGTCTCGCACGGCCACGGTGAGCTTGAGTTCGGCCGTCTCGCCCAGGCGCTCATCACCCATCTCGATGTGGGTGATGTCGGTCTCGGCGCTGCTGATGGACGCGGCCACCTGCGCCAGCACACCCTTGCCGTTGGTGACCAGCACCTTGATGACGGTCTCGAACAGGCGCGTGGGCTCATCCGACCAACTCACGTCGATCCAGCGCTCGCTGTCGCGCTCGAACAGGCGCTTGCCCACACCGCAAACCTGGGTGTGCACAACCAAACCTTCGCCGCGCCCCAGGTAGCCGGCGATCGGGTCACCCGGCACCGGGCAACAACACGATGCCAGCTGGACCGTGGCCCCCTCGCTGCCGTCGATGACCACGGCCGCGTTGGTCGGGCCCTCATCCGAGAAACGACCCAGCGTCAGCGTCAGCGCATCCGGCCGCTCGCCCTGCTCGACCATGCTCTGGGCCAGGCGCTTGGCGACCATCGTGGCGATCTTGCGGCCCAGGCCGATGTCGGCCAGCAGCTCGTCGCGCGTGCGGTTGCCGCCCCAGCGCGTGAGCGACTGCCACAAGGCGCCGGCATCGCCTTCGCTTTCCTCGCTGCCAGCCGGCATGGACAGGCCTTCGGCTCGCAGCGCCTGGCCCAGCAGCTTCTCGCCCAGGGCCAGCGACTCTTCCGCCTCCATGTTCTTGAGGTAGCTGCGGATCTTGGAGCGGGCCCGGCCCGTGCGCACGAAATTGAGCCAACCCGGGTTCGGGCGAGCGCTTGGCGCGGTGACGATCTCGACCACGTCACCCGATCGCAATTCGGTGCGCAACGCCACCGCCTCGCCATTGACCTTGGCCGACACGCAGCGGTCGCCCACGCCCGAGTGGATGGCATAGGCGAAGTCCACCGGCGTCGCGCCCTTGGGCAAAGCCACGATGCGCGACTTGGGCGTGAGCACGTACACCGACTCGGGGAACAGGTCGATCTTGAGGTGCTCGAGGAACTCGGCCGAATCGCGCGTCTCGTGCTGGATGTCGATCAGCGACTGCAGCCACACGGCACCTTCCTGCGGCGAAGCGTCGGGCTCAGCCCCCTCGCTCTCCTTGTACATCCAGTGCGCGGCAATGCCCTTTTCTGCCACGGCGTGCATGGCCTGCGAGCGGATCTGGAACTCCACCGCCGTGCCCACCGGGTTGACCAGCGTGGTGTGCAGCGACTGGTAGCCGTTGGCCTTGGGGATGGCGATGTAGTCCTTGAAGCGGCCGGGCAGCGGCTTGTAGAGCTGGTGCAGCACGCCCAGGGCGCGGTAGCAGTCCAGCAGCTCGCGCGTGACGATGCGAAAGCCGAAGATGTCGCTGACCTGGGCAAAGCTCAGGCGCTTTTCAACCATCTTGTTGTAGATGGAGAAAATCGTCTTCTCACGGCCGAACACCTCGACGTGCATCTCGGCATCGGTGAAAGCTCCGTCGACGTCCTTGCGGATGCGCTCGACCAGGTCACGGCGGTTGCCGCGTGTTTTCTTGACCGCCTTGGCCAGCACCCCGTAACGCCATGGGTTGATGTACTGGAAGGACAGCTCCTGCAGCTCGCGGTAAGTCTGGTTCAGACCCAGGCGGTGCGCGATCGGCACGTATATGTCGAGCGTCTCGCGGGCGATGCGCGCGCGCTTCGGAGCCGCCATGGCGTCCATGGTGCGCATGTTGTGCAGCCGGTCCGACAACTTGATGAGGATGACGCGCACGTCGCGCGCCATGGCCAGCAGCATCTTGCGGAAAGACTCTGCCTGCGACTCTTCCTTGGTGGAAAAGTGCAGCTTGTCCAGCTTGGTCAGGCCGTCCACGATCTCGGCCGTTGGCGCCCCGAAGCGCTCGATCAGCTCGATCTTGGTGACGCCGCAGTCCTCCATGGCGTCGTGCATGAGCGCGGCCATGATGGCCTGGGCATCGAGCTTCCAGTCGGCGCACAGGCCAGCCACCGCGATCGGGTGGGTGATGTAGGGCTCACCGCTGGCTCGGAACTGCCCCAGATGGGCCTCGTCCGCGAAGCGGTAAGCGTCACGCACCCGGCGGATGTCCGCCTCATCGAGGTAGTCGAGTTTGTGGGTGAGCGCGGCAAATGAAGCGGCTGCCGCATCGGTGACGGTGTTCATGCGCAAACTGTAGCGCGGATGCAAGGCCGCGGCGGCAGCAAGGCCCTCTTCGACCGCACCTTGAGCACACAAAACAAGCGAGCGCCCTCCGGTGCACAGCTTCTCCACGCAGGAATCGCGGCGACGATCAATGTGCAAGCTTGAGCGTGAGCACCCCGGAGACGATCAACAGCACCCCGACGTAACGCATCAACGTGGCTGGATCACCGTAACAATGCACCCCGACCACGAAGGTGCCTGTCGCCCCGATGCCGGTCCAGACCGCGTAAGCCGTCCCCATGGGCAACTGACGTTGCGCCATCCACAACAAGGCGCCACTGACCGCCATGAAGAGCACGGCGATCGCCACACCCAGCCAACGGGTACCCGGCTCCTGCGCCATCTTCAGGCCCACGGGCCAGCCAATTTCAAACAACCCGGCAAGGGTCAGGTAAACCCAGCTCATGTCACTGCTCCAGTTCGGTCAAACAGCCCCAGGGGGCCAGCTGCCAAAGCGGGCGCGCCCCCGAGGCACTCACGTCGTAAGGTGACTTTCGACGTCCTTGAAAAAATCATCCCAGTCCGACTGGGTGATGTCGGCCAGGCCCAGGTAACGCAGCAGGAAGATGCCTTCGGTGGCGAAAAAAGCCAGGCGCGCACGCCGCCCCTGCTCGCTCTGCAGGTCGAAGCCCTCGAAGTGCCGCGCGTACCACTCGCGGGCAAAGTTCAGTTGCTCCTTGGACTGCATCAGCGCCGCCAGCAAGCCGGCCGAGCGGGCGTTGAGGTCGTGGGAGATGGCGGTCAACCTCACGTGGTCCTTCGCGTCCTGAAACGGCGCAGGCGAATTCGGCAGGCGCCCAAGCGCCTCGTCGTAGCTCTCACCCCAGCGCTTGAGCATGGCGGTGACCAAGCCCTCCTTGGTGCCAAAGCAAGACTGGATGCCGCCCTTGGTGACACCCACTTCGCGCGATACCGACTCAAAGGTCAGGTGGCTGGCGCCTTGTTCGACGACGATGCGCTCGGCAGCGTCCAGCACAAGGGCTCGATCGATGGATTTGGGTCGGCTCATGCGATGCAGGCACCATCGGCGCCATTTGAATAAATATGTATGGATTCTAATTAGCTTATCCCAAAGGGTCAAGGCCGGCGCCTTTGCAGCGCGTGCGGGGCCCACCAGGCTGCAGCGCCAGCGCGCCAAAAACAAAAGCCCGCACGAAGCGGGCTGATGGGGTGTGAAGCGGGCCTGGTCGCGTCTGGCGCGACAGGCTGCAGGCGCTCAAACGCTCAGGTCGGGACCTTGCGCAGCATCTCCAGGCCAACCTGGCCAGCGGCGATTTCGCGCAGGGCGGTCACGCTGGGCTTGTTGCGCGACTCGATCTTGGGGGTGTGACCCTGGCTCAGCATGCGAGCGCGGTAGGTCGCGGCCAGCACCAGCTGGAAGCGGTTGGGGATCTTTTGCAGGCAGTCTTCGACGGTGATGCGGGCCATGTCAACTCCAGGAGGTGAACTCAGGTGGGGCCTGGTCAGACCAGGTGGAGAGCGCGGAACACGGCAGACTTGTTCCGGCGCTGAGCAGCGTATTTTAACCGCTGCGAGTGAACAATCGCCTTCAAATCGAACAAAGCCGATTCAAACAGGGCGTTGACCACGATGAAATCGAAATGCTGGGCCTGTTCGACCTCGACGCGCGCATTGGCCATGCGCACCTCGATCACGTCGGCCGTGTCCTCGCCACGTCGGTGCAAGCGCTGCAGCAGCTCTTCGTAGCTGGGCGGCAGGATGAACACCAGCACCGCGTACGGGAAGGTTTCCTTCATCTGCAGCGCGCCCTGCCAGTCGATCTCCAGCACGACGTCTTCGCCGCCCTTGATGCGCTCTTCGATGGCCTGGCGTGAGGTGCCGTAATGGTTGCCATGGACCTCGGCGTGCTCGAAAAAGTCACCCCGCTCGATCATGGCCTGGAACTCGTCCTTGGAGACGAACCAGTATTCGCGCCCGTGCTGCTCCTGACCGCGCGGCTGGCGCGTGGTGTGCGAGACGCTGACTTGCAGACGGGAGTCGAGCTCGAGCAGCGCCTTGACGAGGCTGGATTTGCCAGTGCCGCTGGGCGCAGACACCACGAAAAGGTTGCCGGGATAGTCCATGGAACGGGCCCAGGGACCGTTGGCACCGGTGTTCAGCCGGTCACAACAGCCCCTGCGAAGGAGGTTGGGAGCCAGGCAAGTCTACCCGCAACCGCCCTCCCCCGCCTCATAGCGGCCCACCCAACTCAGGGCGCAGGCGGGAAAATGCCCGGCCACCCGCCCATCCAGTGCACACAAAGCACCACGCCCAGGGTGATGGCGGCCATCAGCACGTAGCCCTTCCAGGGCGAGCGCTTCTCGGCGTAAGGGTCGGTGAGCGCGCGCTCGGCGCCATCGGGCAGCTTGGCCAGTTGGGTCAAGGCCGCACCAAACGGGATGTTGATGCGGGCGCGCGTGTTCACGGCCCAGCCGTTGGCATCGAGGATCGGCCCCAGGTTGCGGTTGCGCAGCTTGAAAAAGGCCATGGCCATGGACGGGCCCGAAATCAGCAGCATCAGGCCCAGGAGCGCCAGCGGCATCTGCCAGGCCTTGAGCCCCAGAAAGCCCGTGACCACGGCCGCCAAGGCCGTGCCGATGGCACCGATGGCCAGCCCCACCGCCGCGAAGATGCCCGCGAATTTGGCTGCATCCACGGGCGCGGGAGGCGCGGGCGGTGCTGCTTGCGCGGCCGGAGCAGCCGCACCCGCCGCGGCCTTCTCGCCAGCCTTGGCCACCGCCTGTGTCGTGAAGTCGGTCGAAGCCTGGGCCTTGCTGGCCGCGAACTTCTGCACCTGCTCGCCGATCAGGCGCGAAACCTTCTTGTAAGGCGTCCAGAAAGCCTGGCGGATGCTGATCGGGTGGTCGACGATCTTGACGATGGTGGCGTCCCAGTCGCGGCCCTGGCGATCGTAGAAAACGCCGTTTCGCCCGGCCATGAGCTGGTCGGCATCACCCGCTGTGATGGCTGCGGCAATCGTCAGCTTCTCCCCCGCCCGGCTGCACTCGCAGTAGGCCAGGTAAACGCCCGACAGCGTGGCCAGCGCGGCGTGCTTGCCCGAGTCCAGCACCTTCACGCACAGGTCGCTGCTGCGCCCATCGATGTAGAGCGTGCCGGCCTGGAAGCTGGCCTTGTCACGGCGGGTGTAGAAGTCCGTGAAAGCGACGAAGTTGTTGGCCAGCTTGGCGAGGTCGCGGGTGTAGCGCACCAGGCGCTCGACGTCACCGATCAACGCAGCCTCTTCGGCGGCGGCTTCGTCCTGGGTGACGAGGTCGAGCAAGCGCGACTTGACGTCGCCGGCCAGCAGTGCTGCCAGGGCCTCGGCATCGAGCTGGTCAAGCGGGGTTTCGGGGCGAGCGGCCTGCCAGGCCTCGAAGTCGGCGAAGCGCGCCACCAGGGCACGCCATTCGACTTCGCTCAGCTCGGCGCGGTCACCCAGCAGGGGCCGCACCACCTGTCGGTACAAGGCCTGCACGGCGGCCGCCCAGGCCGGGTTGAGCTTGTCGCTCAGGGGCAGGCTGGCGCCACTGCTCACATAGGCCAGCGGTAAGGTGGCGACGTCCTGGGTGCCAGCACCGCCACCGAGCAGCTGCGAGCCGATGCGTTGAAGGTCGTCCTCGCTGCCGTTGAGCAAGTTGGCGGCACGCGGGTCGAACGCCGCCAGTTGGCAACGCTGAAAGAAATCGTCGACCTTGGCGCGCACGGACTGCAGGACGGAGAAAACATCGGCAGCACTGGCCTCTTCGGGCAGACCGCTGACGGCTGCGCGCGCATCCTGTCGCCAGGCCTGCAACGCAGCACCTTCTTCAAAGAAGCGCTCGACCGTGGCGCGGTTGACCCCGGGCTCGCCACTGCGATCGGGCACGGCACCCAACCGGTCGATGAGCGTGGCGATGGCGGCTTGCAGGTCGTCGCTCAGGCCCTTGGCCGCGATGACACCGTCGCCATTGAAAGGCATGCCGCCGAAGATGCGGCCGATGTCGGTGCAATCTTCGACGCTGATGTGCGTGGCATCCGCCTTGCCCAGGCTGGCCAGGATGCGGCGCGTGGCGCCCAGCAGCTTGGCGTTGTCCTCGCCTTCCCCGTTGATGTCGACCAGCGCCAGCGCGCCAGCGCGAACCAGCACGTCAGGCGAGCGCAGACGGGCGATCGCCCAGTCGATGGCGGCGATGAGTTCTGGCGCGCGCACATGGCCGTCTGCGTCGGTGTCGACCAGGGCCAGGGTGGCGGCATCGAGCTCCACCCCCTGGGTCGGGCACGAGAGGGCCACCCAGAGTTTCTGGTCCAGCTCGGCCAGGTGGGCCAGGTCGGCTCCGGTGTCCAGGCGGACCTGGTCGAAGCCACCGGCTCGGAAAAAGCGCCAACGGTGCGTGCTCGATGTCATGGGGTCAGGCGGGAAATGGGTGAAGGAATTCACGCATTCTCACCGACCAGCGTGCATGACGCCATACGCCACGGGCACCATTGCATCAACCTGCACTCACTCGATGTTCTGCACCTGCTCGCGCATCTGCTCGATCAGCACCTTCATGTCCACCGAGATCTGGGTCAGCTCCAGCGCGGCAGCCTTGGAGCCCAGGGTGTTGGCCTCGCGGTGCAGCTCCTGGATCAGGAAGTCCAGGCGCTTGCCAACCTCACCGCCCTTTTTGAGCAGGCGGCCGATCTCGTCGAGGTGGGCTTTGAGGCGCTGCAGCTCTTCGTCGACATCGATGCGCAACGCGTAGGCCGCGGCCTCCTGCAGAGCGCGCTCTTGCGCGGCTTCGGGCGTGACGCTGCCCCCCACGGCCTGCAGGGCTTCGGTGTACTTCTGAACGAACCGCTCTTGCTGGCGTTGCACGGCCTGGGGCACCAGGGGCTGGGCCTGCTCGGCCAGGTTCTTCAGCCCGTTGAGCTTTTCCTTGAGCACACCGACCAGGCGGGCGCCTTCGCGCTCACGCGCCTCGATCAGGGCGGCGATGGCCTGTCGGGTGGCTTCGAGGGCGGCGTCTTCCAGGCGCACCGAGGGAGCGGCCGCGCGACACCAGTTGAGCACCTCGTTGACCGACAGCGGCTGCGACTTGGGCAACCAGTTCTGCACGGTTCCCTCGAGGCGGGCCAGGGTGTGGAGCTGTTCAGGTTGGGGCTGGGGCCAGCCAGCGTCGGCGGCGCGCTGGGGCTGCATGCGCAGCTCGATCTTGCCGCGCTTGAAGGCGGCGGTCAGCAGGTCGCGCAGGGCAGGCTCCAGGGCGCGGAACTCGTCGGCCAGCTTGAAGCTCAGGTCCAGGAAACGGCTGTTGACCGAGCGCAGTTCGGCGCTCACCGCCCCCGATGCCGTCTTGCGTGACGCATTCGACGCTTCCGAGTCGTCCGTGTTTTCACCGACGTGGTCGGGTGCCGACGCGACCGCGCTGGCAAAGCCGGTCATGGAGTAGACTGACATGGATCTATTTCACCCAGATAAAACACGATTATGTCAAAGCCGAAACCCGCTCCGTTGCCCTCGGGCACCGTCGTGGGCGGCTACCAGATCGTCAAGAAGCTTGCCGCAGGCGGTTTCGGCGTGGTCTACCTCGCTGAAGACCCGGAAAAGCGCCTGGTCGCCCTCAAAGAGTACCTGCCTGCCTCGCTGGCCGAACGTTCGGCCGGTGAGCTCATTCCCCGCGTCAAGCCCGACAAGCAGCCACTCTACCGCCTGGGGCTGAAAAGTTTCTTCGAAGAAGGCCGCTCGCTGGCCCAGATCGCCCACCCGAGTGTGGTGTCGGTGCTGAACTTCTTCCGCGAGAACGAAACCGTCTACATGGTGATGAACTACCTCCAGGGCGACACCCTGCAGGACTTCATCGTCACCGCGCGCGACCTCAAGCGCGACAAGGTGTTCCGCGAATCGACCATCCGCAGCCTCTTCGACGAGATCCTGCGAGGCCTGCGCATCGTGCATCAGCACAAGATGCTGCACCTGGACATCAAGCCGGCCAACATCTTCATCACCAACGACAACCGGGCCGTGTTGCTGGACTTTGGCGCCGCGCGCGAGGTGCTGAGCAAGGAAGGCAACTTCATCCGCCCGATGTACACGCCGGGCTTTGCCGCCCCCGAGATGTACCGCCGCGACGGCTCTCTCGGCCCCTGGACGGACATCTACGCGATCGGGGCCTGCATCTACGCCTGCATGCAGGGCTACCCGCCCAACGACGCGCCGCAGCGCCTCGAAAAAGACCGCCTGAGCCTGTCGCTCTCGCGCCTGCGCAACGTCTACTCGGACAACCTCATCGAGGTCACCGAGTGGTGCATGTCCCTTGACCCGCTGGCCCGTCCGCAGAGCGTCTTCGCGCTGCAAAAGGAGCTCGCGCGTGAAACCGAACGCCGCTACTCCAAGCTCACTTTCTCCGAGCGCGTGAAGCTGCAACTCGAAAACCTCAAGTCCGGTGCGAAGGCATGAGATTCTCCGTCTACCAGATCAGCCGCAAGGGCGGCCGTGAAAAGAACGAAGACCGCATGGGCTACTGCTACACGCGGGACTCAGGTCTGTTCGCCCTCGCCGATGGCATGGGTGGCCACCCCGAGGGCGAGATGGCTTCGCAGCTCGCCTTGCAGACCATGGCGGCCCTGTACCAGCGCGACGCCAAGCCTCGCCTGGCCGACCCGATCCGCTTCCTGCAGGACGCCATCATGGCGGGCCACCACCAGCTGCTGCGCTACGCCAGCGAGCGCGGCCTGATGGACACGCCCCGCACCACCATCGTCGCCTGCATCATGCAGGGCAACACGGCCTACTGGGCACATTGCGGCGACTCGCGCCTGTACTTCGTGCGCGGCGACAAACTCATCGCCCGCACGCGCGACCACTCCTACTCCGAGTTGCAGAACACGCTGTCCTCGGTGGTGCCGCTCAACGAGCGCTACAACCGCAACGTGCTCTTCACCTGCCTGGGCAGCCCGGGCAAGCCGGTGGTCGATACCGCCGGCCCGCTGGTGCTGCAAGAAGGCGACCGCATCATGCTGTGCTCCGACGGCCTGTGGGGCACGGTTGAAGACGACGCCATCACCCAGAACCTGGCCACGCGCACCATCTCCGACGCCGTGCCCGAACTGGTCGAGATGGCCCTGCGCAATGGCGGCGCCAAGTGCGACAACGTGACGGTGCTGGCCATGGAGTGGGAATCGGCCGCCAACGACGAACAACCTGGCGTGAGCACCGACAGCCTGGGCGACGAGGTGTTCGCCTCGACCATCCAGGCCAGCGTGGGCAACACCGGCACCCCGGGCGACAATGTCGAGGTCGACGACCTGGACGAGGCCGAAATCGAACGCTCCATCCGCGAGATCAACGAAGCCATCCGGCGCTCGTCGGCCAGTGCCGCAGCCAAAAAAACGACCTGATTTGAACCGATTGAATCAGGCCTGATCTCATCATGACCCTCGGCGGCCGGCTCGCAAAGCCACCCGCCCCTCTCACCGGCCCGGGCACCCGCTTCGGGCCTTTGCTTTTCACCGTCACCCCTTTTTCACGGACCCCACCATGGCCTACAACCGCCCCCACGGTCGCGCGCTCGACAGCCTGCGTCCCCTGACCATCACCCGCGGCTACACCATCCACGCCGAAGGCTCGGTGCTCATCTGCTTTGGCGACACGAAGGTCTTGTGCACGGCCTCCGTCGAAGAGAAGGTGCCGCCGCACAAGCGCGGCAGCGGCGAAGGCTGGGTGACAGCCGAGTACGGCATGCTGCCCCGCTCGACCCACACCCGCAGCGACCGCGAGGCCGCGCGCGGCAAGCAAAGCGGCCGCACGCAGGAGATCCAGCGCCTGATCGGCCGCAGCCTGCGTGCCGTGGTCGACCTGGCCAAGCTGGGTGAGCGCTCCATCGTCATCGACTGCGACGTCATCCAGGCCGACGGCGGCACCCGCACCGCGGCCATCACCGGCGCCTACGTGGCCCTGGCCGATGCCGTCAAGGGCCTGATCGCCCAAGGCAAGATCAGCGAAAGCCCCATCCTCAACCCGGTGGCCGCCATCAGCGTGGGCATCGTCGAAGGCACGCCGCTGCTCGACCTCGAATACATCGAGGACTCGGCCTGCGACACCGACATGAACGTCGTCATGACTGGCGCAGGCCACTACGTGGAAGTGCAAGGCACGGCCGAAGGCGTGGCCTTCACCCGCGCCGAGATGGACCAACTGCTGGCCTTGGCCGAAAAGGGCATCCGCGAACTCGTGGCCGCCCAGGCCGCTGCCCTAGCGCAAGCATGAACAACCCAGGCAGGCTCAACGCGTGATCGCCATGGGCACGCCTGAGCATCCTGCCCTGCCTCACTGACCTGCCAGCCTTCCGAAAGCCCCGAGCATGAGCAAGCGACTGATCCTCGCCTCCAACAACGCCAAAAAGCTCAAGGAGCTGCAGGCCCTCATCGCCCCGCTCGGGGTCGAGCTGGTGACACAGGGCAGCCTGGGCATCCCTGAGGCCGAAGAGCCGCACATCACCTTCGTCGAGAACGCGCTGGCCAAGGCCCGCCATGCCGCCGCCGCAGCGGGTGGGCCGGCGCTGGCCGATGACTCCGGCCTGTGCGTGGATGCGCTGGGCGGCGCGCCGGGCGTTCGCTCCGCTCGCCACGCGGTGGATGCCGGCCGCATCGCCGAAGGCCTGCCGCGCGAACAGATCGACCAGGCCAACAACGCGTGGCTGCTGACGCAGATGAAGGGCCAGGCTCAGCGTGGCGCCCACTTCACCTGCCTGCTGGTGGCCGTGCGCCACGCCGAAGATCCCGAGCCCTTGATCGCCGAGGGCCAGTGGCGCGGTGAATTGCTCGACGCACCACAAGGCGCACACGGCTTCGGCTACGACCCGCTGCTGTGGATCGCTTCGCACGGCCACAGCGCCGCCGAGCTCGATCCGGCCATCAAGAACGCCATCAGTCACCGCGCACTCGCCTGTCAGCATTTGCTGGCGCTCATGCGCGCGCGCTGGGGCCTCGATGGCGGCGCTGCAACGTCGGCCTGGCCCTGGCAACACTGAGCACCCCGAGGCAACGCCATGATCACCCTGCAACGCCCAGGCGCGCTGACGGCCCTGCCACCGCTGTCGCTGTACGTGCACCTGCCCTGGTGCCTCAAGAAATGCCCGTACTGCGACTTCAACTCACACGAGCTGCGCGGTGATGCCGACGAGCGCGCACCGCTGGAGTCCCGCTACCTCGACGCCCTGCGCGCGGACCTCGAAGCCGCACTGCCCCAGATCTGGGGCCGCCGCGTGCACACCATCTTCATCGGTGGTGGCACGCCCAGCCTGTTCTCGCCCGAGGCCATCGACCGCCTGCTGGCCGACATCCGCGCGCGCCTGCCGCTCGAGCCCGGCTGCGAGGTCACGCTGGAAGCCAACCCCGGCACCTTCGAGCGCGACCGCTTCAAGGCCTTCCGCCAGGCCGGCGTCACGCGCCTGTCGATCGGCGTGCAGAGCTTCGACGACGCCAAGCTCAGGTCCCTGGGCCGCGTGCACGACCGCGCGCAAGCGATCGCTGCGGTCGAAGAAGCCCAGCGCTGCTTCGACACCTTCAACCTCGACCTGATGTACGCCCTGCCCGGCCAGACCATGGCCGAGCTGCAGGCCGACCTCGATCAGGCACTGGCCTTCGCGCCGCCGCACCTCTCGCTCTATCACCTGACGATGGAGCCCAACACCGTCTTCGGCAGCCGCCCACCTGCCAACCTGCCCGACGACGACACCGCCTTCGACATGCTCGACCTGCTGACCGCAGGCACCACCGCGGCAGGTCTGCAGCGCTATGAGGTCTCGGCCTACGCGCGCCCTGGCCACCACTGCGAGCACAACCTCAACTACTGGCAGTTCGGCGACTACCTGGGCATCGGCGCAGGCGCGCACAGCAAGATCAGCTTCCCGGACCGCATCGTGCGACAGGTGCGCTGGCGCGAGCCGAACACCTACATGGACCAGGCCGCGCAAGGCCAGGCCACCTCGAACGAACACGATGTCGGCCTGTCGGCGCGCCCCTTCGAGTTCATGATGAATGCGCTGCGCTTGAAGGACGGCTTCGAGCTGCAGCGCTTTGCCGAGCGCACGGGCCTGACGCTGGCCAGCATCCAGAAACCGCTGGCCGAAGCCGAGGCCAAAGGCCTGCTGCAACGCGACCTGGCGCGCGCCTGGCCCACCGACAAGGGCTTCGACTTCCTGAGCGACCTGCAGGCCCTCTTTCTCAACGAGTGAGCTTCAACGAAGGCCCTTGGGCCCATCACTGTCGCACCAGGCAAGGCAGGCAAGTGCCTCGACAAACAAAAAAGCCGCTGGCTTTCACCAGCGGCTTTTTCATTCAGCAACCTGAAGCAGATCAGGCGGCCTTCTTCTCGTCGCGCAGTTCGCGGCGCAGGATCTTGCCCACGTTGGTCTTGGGCAGGTCGTTGCGGAACTCGACGTACTTGGGGCACTTGTAGCCGGTCAGCTGCTCGTGGCAGTAAGCCTTGAGCTGTGCTTCGGTCAGCGTGCTGTCCTTGCGCACCACGAACAGCTTGACGGCCTCACCAGACTTCTCGTCCGGCACACCCACGGCCGCACACTCCATCACGCCAGGGTGCAGGTTCACCACCTGCTCGACCTCGTTGGGGTACACGTTGAAGCCCGAGACCAGGATCATGTCCTTCTTGCGGTCCACGATCTTGACCTGGCCCGAGGCGTCCATGATGCCGATGTCGCCCGTGCGGAAGAAGTTGTCGGCGGTCATGACCTTGGCGGTCTCATCGGCACGCTGCCAATAACCGGCCATCACCTGCGGACCGCGGATGGCGATCTCGCCCACGGCGCCAATTTCCAGGTGGTTGCCATCGTCGTCCAGGATCGCCACTTCGGTCGAAGGCAGCGGGTAGCCGATCGAGCCGTTGAACTCGGTGTTGTCCAGGCGGTTGGCCGTGGCCACCGGCGAGGTCTCCGACAGGCCATAGCCTTCAACGATGGCACAACCCGTGACCTTCTTCCACTTCTCTGCGGTGGCTTGCTGCACGGCCATGCCGCCGCCCATTGACACCTTGAGGCCAGAGAAGTCCAGCTTGATGAAATCGGGGTGATTGGCCAGCGCGTTGAACAGCGTGTTCACAGCGGGGAACTGGTTGATCTTGTACTTGCCCAGCGTCTTGATCACGGCCGGCAGGTCACGCGGGTTCGGGATCAGGATGTTCATGCTGCCCATGCGAGCGCCCATGAAGTAGCACACCGTCAGCGCGAAGATGTGATACAGCGGCAAAGCGCACACAGCCACCAGCGGCTGGTTGCCCAGCTTGCTCAGCTCAGGCTTGAACCAGGCTTCGTTCTGCAGGATGTTGGCCACGACGTTGCTGTGCAGCAGCGTGGCGCCCTTGGAGACGCCCGTGGTGCCGCCGGTGTACTGCAGGAAGGCCACATCGCTGGGCTGCATGTTCGGGCGGCTGTACTTGGCCGAAGCACCCTTGGCCAATGCGTCCTTGAAGGACACCACCTTGACCGAGCCGGTGGGCAGGCTGAAAGCCGGCACCATCTTCTTGACGTGGCGCACCACGAGGTTCACCAGCGCGCCCTTGAGGAAGGGCAGCAGGTCGCCCATGGCGGCCAGCACCACGGTCTTGACCGGCGTGCGCGCGATGACTTCCTGCAGCGTGGTCGCGAAGTTCTCCAGGATCACGATGGCTTCTGCGCCAGAGTCCTTGAGCTGGTGCTCGAGTTCACGCGGGGTGTAGAGCGGGTTGACGTTGACCACCACGTAGCCGGCACGCAGCACCGCAGCAATCGCCACCACATATTGCGGCACGTTGGGCATCATCAGCGCGATGCGTGCACCTTTGGCCAGCCCCAAGGACTGGAAGTAGGCCGCCAAGGAGCGCGAGAGCTCATCGACCTGCTCGAAGGTCCAGTGCACGTCCATGAACGCGGCCATGTCGCGCTTGGCGTGCTGTTTGAAAGCCTGATCCAGCAGATCGACCAGCGAGTTGTACTCGCCCAGGTTGATGGTTGCGGGCACGCCGGGCTCATAGCTGGCCAGCCATGGTTGAGAAGTCGTCATTTGTCTTCCTCTGATGGGTCGATGGAGGCAGGACTGTCACCAAGCGTGACAGTCTGAAACTGGAGCGTTGTTCGCTGCATGGATTCTGCAACATTCGCGACTAAGGGTTTTCCCGAGACCGCACACGCCGTGATCGTTGTTTGAAACGCCGATGACCATTGAACACGGTATCGGCGGCGTCGCGCTCAGGGTATGTGTGAACCCTGTCACGGGCACAATCTTCGGCTGATTTGACTCAGAATGTTTTCACCTTGGCGCCCCCACAGATGAGACAGATTCGACATGGCTGACCGCGAGATTGACCACCCCCTCACCCCCAAGCGACGCTGGTTCCTCAAGACCGCGTTGGCCATCGGCGCCGTTGGTGCGTCGCTCGGCGGCCTGGTTTACTGGCACCGCGGCATGGCCGATGACAAGCTGACCGAACATGGCCGCGATGTGCTGCGCGGACTCGCCATCGGCATGGTCGGCCCCATGCTGCCCACCGATGCCAAGGCCCGCGAGGCGGCACTCGAAGTCCACCTTGAACGCGTCGAAGTGTTCTTGAACGGCCTGCCCACCTTCCTCAAGGGACAGATCGGTGCCGTGCTGGGCCTGCTGGGCAACCTGCCCACACGCAAGATGCTCACTGGCCTGGGCAAGCGCTGGAGCGAAGCCTCTGAAGCCGAGATCGCCGACGCGATCGAGACCATGCGCTTGAACCCGCTGCCCACCACACGTCTGACTTACCAGGTGGTCCGTTCGGTGACCTGCATGGTCTTTTTCTCCAACTCCGCCAACTGGTCCTTGACCGGCTACCCAGGCCCTGTCGAACTATGAGCAAACTCCCCGATCCCTTCCGCGAAGGCCTGGCGCGTGGCTGGAAAGCCACCAATGGCGAGGCGGGACTGCCCCAAGAGATTCAGTGCGACGTGGCCATCGTGGGCTCTGGCGCCGGCGCCGGCATCACCGCTGAATTGCTGACCAAGGCTGGCCTGGATGTCGTCCTGATCGAAGAAGGCCCGCTGAAAACCAGCTCGGATTTCAACCAGAAAGAATCCGAGGCCTACGCCAGCCTGTACCAGGAAGGCGCAGGTCGCCGCACCATGGACGGTGCGCTCACCTTGCTGCAGGGCCGCTGCGTGGGCGGCACCACGGTCATCAACTGGACCAGCTCCTTCCGAACGCCCGCCAGCACCCTGGGCTACTGGCAGGACAAGTTCGGCCTGAAAGACTTCAGCGAAGCCGCCATGGCGCCCTGGTTCGATCAAGCCGAAAAGCGCCTGAACGTGCACAAGTGGGACATCCCCCCCAACCCCAACAACGAGTTGCTGCGCACCGGCGCGCACAAGCTCGGCATCTCAGCCGAGGTGATCCCGCGCAACGTCAAGACCTGCTACAACCTCGGCTCTTGCGGCATGGGATGCCCGACGAATGCCAAGCAGTCGATGCTGGTGACCACGATCCCAGCTGCCCTCGAAACAGGCGCACGGCTGTTTCACCAGACCCGAGCCCAGCGCTTCGAATTCGATGGCAACCGCGTGACGGGCCTGGAGTGCGTGGGCATCCGCATCAACGGCACCCGCACGTCCGACCAGGTCATGCGCGTCAAGGCTCGCCATTACGTGGTCTCCGGCGGCGCCATCAACTCGCCCGCGCTGCTCAAGCGCTCCGACGCCCCGGACCCGCACGGCCTGCTGGGCAAGCGCACCTTCCTGCACCCAGTGGCGTTTTCCAACGGCGTCTACAAGGAGCGCGTGGAAGGCTGGAGCGGCGCGCCGCAGTCCATTTACTCCGATCACTTCGTGCACAACGCGCCGTTTGATGGCCCGATCGGCTACAAGCTGGAAGCCACCCCCATCCACCCGGGCCTGATGTCCGTGCTGATGGGCGGCTACGGCAAGGCCCTGGCCGAGCGCGTCGAAAACTACCCGCACACGCAAACGATGCTGTCGCTCATGCGCGATGGTTTCCACCCCGAGTCCGAAGGCGGAACGGTGCTGCTCAACGTCGATGGCATGCCGCTGCTCAACTACGTGATGAGCGACTACGTGCTGGCCGGCTTCAAGCAGTCCTTGCTGACCATGGCCGAAATCCAGTTCGCAGCTGGTGCCACCAAGGTGTTGCCGCTGCACGAACAAGGCCGCTACTACACCAGCTGGGCCGAGGCCAAGGCCGCCATCGAGGCCTTCGAGATGAAGGCGTACTACGTCGGCGGCGGCAGCGCCCACATCATGGGCGGGTGCGGCATGGGCGGCTCAGAAAAGCTCGGCGTGGTGCGGCCGGACGGCGTGCACTGGCAGATCGAGAACCTCTCGGTGCACGACGGATCGATCTTCCCCACCAGCATTGGCGCCAACCCGCAACTCTCGATCTACGGCATCGTCAACCGCATGGCCACGCAACTGGCCAAGCGGCTGAGCGACAAGGACGTGGCACTGGCCTGACGCGCACGCAGGCCTCAGCCGAGGCATTCCAGTACCCAAGGCGACCCATGAGGTCGCCTTTTTCATGCCCGAAGGTCACGAGGACGACCAAACGCCCTCAAGCCACCTTCAGCACGCGAGCAAGCCTCCCGTCCCAAAAAGAAAAAGCCCCACAGCTGCCTGCAGGGCTTTTTCGGTGAGTGCGAATCAGCGGGCCTCAAGCCCGCCGTGCATCACTTGGTGCGGGTGCCGACCACTTCGATTTCGACGCGGCGGTTCTTGGCGCGACCATCAGCCGACTTGTTGTCAGCAACGGGCTGCTTCTCGCCCTTGCCTTCAACGTACACGCGGGAAGCGTCGGTGCCCTTGCTGGTCAGGTAGTCCTTGACGGCCTGAGCGCGCTTCTCGGACAGCTTCTGGTTGTAGGCGTCAGCGCCCACGGAGTCGGTGTGACCCACGGCGATGATGACTTCCAGGGTGATGCCCTTGACCTTGTCGGACAGATCGTCCAGCTTGGCCTTGCCTTCAGGCTTGAGGGTGGCCTTGTCGAAGTCGAAGAAGGCGTCAGCAGCGAAGCTCACCTTTTCGGTGGCAGGCGCCACGGGCACGACGGGGGCCGGAGCCGGGGCAGCTGCGGGGGCAGCCGGTGCGGCAACAGGAGCCGGGGCAGTCGGAGCGGGCACGCCGTCGCAGCCTTGGACGCCGGTGGCCGGGGTCCAGCCGGTGTCGCGCCAGCAGTATTCGTTCGAGCCGTTCTTCCAGACGGTGCCGTCGGTGGCACGCCAGTTGTCGACGTTCTGGGCGAATGCACCACCGGCCAGTGCAGCAGTGGCAAACAGCGCGGCGATCTTGTTGAGTTTGATCATGCAGGTCCTCACGAGTATTAGGCGCAGACAAAAACTGCGAACGGCCCATGTGGGCAGTACCCCAGAACGGGCTTTTGCCCTGAAGAACAGGGATCACCCTAGGGCTGGTAACCAAATCATTGTGCCACAGCGATCCATTCGCTCAAGCATCCCCCGGGCTGCAGCGTCGCGCAGCTCGCCGCTGTTGCTTCAGGGCGACATGAGCGGCCAATTACAATGCTCGTTTGGACCGGGACCACCGTCCAAGCCAGGCGCTCTCCCATATCAGTGAAGCACGCATGACGTCATTCGCCAAGGAAACCCTGCCCATCAGCCTCGAAGAGGAGATGCGGCGTTCGTACCTCGATTACGCGATGAGCGTGATCGTCGGCCGCGCCCTGCCCGATGCCCGCGACGGCCTCAAGCCCGTGCACCGGCGCGTGCTGTTCGCGATGCACGAGCTCAACAACGACTGGAATCGCCCCTACAAGAAGTCGGCTCGCATCGTCGGCGACGTGATCGGCAAGTACCACCCGCACGGCGACTCGGCTGTGTACGACACCATCGTGCGGATGGCGCAGGACTTCTCGCTGCGCCACATGCTGGTCGACGGCCAGGGCAACTTCGGCTCGGTCGACGGCGACAACGCGGCCGCCATGCGGTACACGGAAATCCGCCTGGCCAAGATCGCCCACGACATGCTGGCCGACATCGACAAGGAAACCGTCGACTTCGGCCCCAACTACGACGGCTCCGAAAAAGAGCCGCTCGTGCTGCCGGCACGCCTGCCCAACCTGCTGATCAACGGCTCGGCCGGCATCGCGGTCGGCATGGCCACCAACATCCCGCCGCACAACCTCAACGAGGTGGTGGACGCCTGTCTGCATTCGCTCAAGAACCCCGACTGCAGCGTCGATGAGCTCATGGAGATCATCCCGGCGCCGGACTTCCCGACCGCCGGCATCATTTATGGCCTCAGCGGTGTGCGCGAGGGCTACCGCACCGGCCGTGGTCGCGTGGTCATGCGCGCCCGCGTTCACTTCGAAGACATCGGCAAGGGCGACCGCCAGGCGATCATCGTCGACGAGATCCCCTACCAGGTGAACAAGAAGAACCTGCTCGAGCGCATCGCCGAGCTGGTCAACGAAAAGAAGATCGAAGGCATCAGCCACATCCAGGACGAGTCCGACAAGTCCGGCATGCGGGTGGTGATCGAGCTCAAGCGCGGTGAAGTGCCTGAGGTGGTGCTCAACAACCTGTACAAGCAGACCCAGCTGCAGGACACCTTCGGCATCAACATGGTGGCCCTGATCGATGGGCAGCCCAAGCTGTGCAACCTGAAAGACCTGATCACGGTCTTCCTGGAGCACCGCCGCGAAGTCGTCACGCGCCGCACCGTGTACGAGCTGCGCAAGGCGCGCGAGCGCGGGCACGTGCTCGAAGGCCTGGCCGTGGCGCTGGCCAACATCGACGAGTTCATCGAGACCATCAAGACCTCGCCGACGCCGCCGGTGGCCAAGACGGCCCTGATGAGCAAGAGCTGGGATTCGTCGCTGGTGCGCGAGATGCTCGCCCGCGTCGATGGCGACCCTCAGCAGTACCGCCCGGAGAGCCTGTCGCCCAACTACGGCATGCAGCCCGATGGCCTGTACCGCTTGAGCGAAGACCAGGCCGGCGAAATCCTGCAGATGCGCCTGCAACGCCTGACGGGTCTGGAGCAGGACAAGATCATCGGCGAGTACAAGGACGTCATGGCCCAGATCGCCGACCTGCTGGACATCCTGTCCAAGCCGGAACGCGTGTCGTCGATCATTTCCGACGAGCTGATCGCCATCCGCACCGAGTTCGGTCAGACCAAGCTGGGCGCTCGCCGATCGACCATCGAGCACAACGCGCAAGAGCTGGGCACGGAAGACCTGATCACGCCGACCGACATGGTCGTGACGATCTCGCACACCGGTTACATCAAGAGCCAGCCGCTGTCCGAGTACCGTGCGCAAAAGCGGGGGGGCCGCGGCAAACAGGCGACAGCCACGAAGGAAGACGACTGGATCGACCAGCTCTTCATCGCCAACACGCACGACTACATCCTGTGCTTCAGCAACCGGGGTCGCGTCTACTGGATCAAGGTCTGGGAAGTGCCGCAGGGCTCGCGCAACTCGCGCGGCAAGCCCATGGTCAACATGTTCCCGCTGGAAAAGGAAGAGAAGATCAACGTGGTGCTGCCGCTGACCGGCGAGTTCCGCAGCTTCCCCGAAGACCACTACATCTTCATGTCGACCCGCCTGGGCACCGTCAAGAAGACCCCGCTGACCGACTTCAGCAACCCCCGCAAGGCCGGCATCATCGCCGTGGGCCTGGACGAGGGCGACGTGCTGGTGGGCGCAGCCCTGACGGACGGCAAGCACGACGTGATGCTGTTCTCCGATGGCGGCAAGGCCGTGCGCTTCGACGAAGAGGACGTGCGCCCGATGGGTCGATCGGCGCGCGGCGTGCGCGGCATGATGCTGGAAGAAGGCCAGTCGGTCATCGCCATGCTGGTGGCCGAAGACGAGACGCAAAGCGTGCTGACCGCCACCGAAAACGGTTACGGCAAGCGCACCAGCATCGTCGAGTACACCCGCCATGGTCGTGGCACCAAGGGCATGATCGCCATCCAGCAGTCCGAGCGCAACGGCAAGGTGGTCGCGGCCACCCTGGTGCGTCCGGAGGACGAGATCATGCTGATCACGGACAAGGGCGTGGTGGTGCGCACCCGCGTGGCAGAAATCCGTGAACTCGGACGTGCCACCCAGGGCGTGACGCTGATTTCGCTGGACGAAGGCGCCAAATTGATCGGCCTGCAGCGCATCGCCGAGAACGATGCGGCGACGGCCGACGAGGCAGAAGGCGCCGAAACCCCGGAAGTCGGCACCCCTGGTGACAACGCCGAGGGAACCTCCGAGGCCTGACGACGATCTGACATCCTGCCGGGCGAAGATGTCGCCCCTTTCGCAACCGGAAAAGACAAGGACCGCAAGATGATGTTCCGCCAAACCGCTCTGGCCGCCGTGGCCGCCACCCTGGCCCTGTGCAGCCTGTCGGCCCACGCCGACAAGAAGGAGCAGATCCAGAAGGTGCTGTCCGTGCAGCAGCCCGCCCTGGAAGACATGGCCCGCGGCGTGGCCGAGCAGCCCGCCCGCCAGCTGGCCGGCGGTGCCCGCAACATCCTGGTGCAAGCCGTGCCGGAGGACAAGCGCGAGGCCACGGCCAAGCAGGTCGATGCCGAAATCAAGAAGTACCTCGATGGCGCCATCCCCGCTGTGCGCGCCAGCGCCATCAAGCTGGCCCCGACCGCCATCGGCCCCATCCTGGAAGAGCGCTTCACCGAAGAAGAACTCAAGCAGCTGGTCGTGATGCTGGAGTCGCCCATCCTCAAGCGTTACCAGTCGGCCCTGCCCGAGATGAGCAACGCCCTGCTGGAAAAGGTCGTCGAAGACGCACGCCCCGCCGTCAACCCCAAGCTGCAAGCCGCCGAAGGCAACATCCGCAAGCTGCTGGACACCGCCTCGGGCGGCAAGCTGAGCGCGGGCGACAAGGGTGGTGCTGGCGCCGCCAAGCCGGCCACCAAGAAGTAAGCTAGAGCCCTCTATCGTGGTGCGGGGCGCCCGACGGCGCCCCGACCCGTTTTTCAAGACGCCTTTTCCCGCGCGCCATGACCCGCCCTTTCAACTTCTCGGCCGGACCGGCCACGCTTCCAGAAGAAGTGCTGCAGCAAGCGGCGCGCGAGATGCTGGACTGGCAAGGCAGCGGCATGGGCGTCATGGAAATGAGCCACCGGGGCAAGGAGTTCATCTCCATCGCGCAGCAGGCCGAATCCGACCTGCGCACCCTGCTGGCGGTGCCAGCCAACTTTCGCATCCTGTTCATGCAGGGTGGCGCGCTCGCCGAAAACGCCATCCTGCCGATGAACCTCTCGCGCGGCGGCCGCACCGATTACGTCGTCACCGGCTCGTGGTCGCAGAAGTCGGCCAAAGAAGCACGCAAGTTCAGCGACGTGCACATCGCCGCCAGCAACGAGGCCGACCACCACACCTCGCTGCCCGCCGCCAGCACCTGGCAGCTCTCAAGCGATGCGGCTTACGTGCACGCGTGCAGCAACGAGACCATCCACGGCGTCGAGATGCACGAGCTGCCCGACCTGGCAGCGCTGGGATCGAAGGCGCCGCTGGTCATCGACTTTTCTTCGCACGTGCTCTCGCGCAGCATCGACTGGTCGCGCGTGGCCATGGCCTACGGCGGCGCCCAAAAGAACATCGGCCCCTCCGGCCTGACGCTGGTCATCGTGCGAGAAGACCTGCTGGGCCAGGCCCTGCCGATCACGCCCTCGGCCTTCGACTACAAGGTCGTGGCCGACAACGGTTCGATGTACAACACGCCCCCCACCTACGCCTGGTACATCGCCGGGCTGGTGTTCCAGTGGATCCAGCGCCAGACCGAGGTCACGCCGCAAGGCACTCTCAAAGGCCTGGCCGCGATGGAGACCCGCGCCATCGCCCGATCGAAGCTGTTCTACGACTACGTCGACGGCTCGGGCTTCTACCTCAACAAGGTGGACGTGAACTGCCGTTCGCGCATGAACATCCCCTTCTTCCTGCACGACGAGTCGCTCAACGAGGCCTTCCTGGCCGGCGCCAAGAACGCCGGCCTGCTGCAACTCAAGGGCCACAAGTCGGTGGGCGGCATGCGCGCGTCCCTGTACAACGCCATGCCGATGGCAGGCGTGCAGGCCCTGGTCGACTACATGAAGCACTTCGCGACGACCCATGGCTGACACCCCTGACTCCGCATCCGGCCACTTCCAGCCCGACGGCCGCCCGGTCGATGCACAGCTCGCCGATTTGCGCGTGCAGATCGACTCGGTCGACCAGCAGCTGTTGTCGCTGCTGAACCAGCGCGCCAAGCTGGCGCAAGCGGTGGGCGAAGTCAAGAAAATCGACGGATCGCCCGTCTTCAGGCCCGATCGCGAAATCCAGGTCATCGAAGGCCTGCGCCAAGGCAACCCGGGGCCCGTCCTGCCTGAAAGCATCAGCCCCATCTGGCGCGAGATCATGTCGGCCTGCCGTGCGCTGGAAGCCAAGCAGCGCGTGGCCTTCCTGGGCCCCGTGGGCACCTTCACCGAGCAGGCCGCCCTGAAGTATTTCGGCTCGTCCATCGAGCCGGTGCTCTGCGCCAACTTCGACGAGGTGTTCCGCGCCACCGAAGCCGGCTCAGCCGATTTCGGCGTGATCGCCATTGAAAACTCGACCGAAGGTGTGGTCGCCCGCTCGCTCGACCTGCTGCTGCAATCGCCGCTGGTCGTCATGGGCGAGACCTCGCTGCTGGTGCAGCACAACCTGCTTCGCGGCACGCCGTCGCTGCAAGGCATCACCGCGGTGGCCGCTCACCCTCAGGCCCTCGCACAGTGCCAGGGCTGGCTCGCGCAGCACCTGCCGCAAGCCGAGCGCCATGCCGTGAGCAGCAACGCCGAAGGTGCACGCCTGGCCGCCGCCGACCCCAGCGTTGCAGCCCTGGCCAGTGAACGCGCTGCGGCCATGTTCGGCCTGCACGTGGTGCAGCGCGCCGTGCAGGACGAAGCCCACAACCGCACCCGCTTCGTGGTCCTCACCCGGCCAGAGCGACAGCCGCCGTCCGGCCCCACCGGTCGCGACTGCACCAGCCTGATCGCCTCGGTGGACAACCGCCCTGGCGCCGTGCACGACCTGCTCGTGCCGCTCAAGCGCCATGGCGTGTCCATGACCCGCTTCGAGTCCCGCCCGGCCCGCTCGGGCCAGTGGGAGTACTTCTTCTTCATCGACCTGGCCGGCCACGCCGCCCAGGACAACGTGGCCGCCGCCCTCGACGAGCTGCGCGCCCAGTGTTCTTTCTTCAAGGTGCTCGGCAGCTACCCGCTGGACGTGCACTGAGTCACCAGGACCTCGACCACCATGTTCAACCAGCTCGGTCTGATCGGCTGCGGCCTGATGGGCGGCTCCTTCGCGCTGGCGCTGAAAAAAGCCGGCCTGGTCAAGCGCGTCATCGGCTACAGCAAGTCCCCCTCGACGGTCGAAAAAGCCCGCCGCCTGGGCGTCATCGACGTGGCCGCCGAATCGGCGCTGTTGGCGGTCTCGGGCTCCGACATCGTGCTGATCGCCGTGCCGGTGGCCGCCAGCGAAGGCACCTTCAAGGCCATCCGCCACCTGGTCGACCCCAACGTGCTGTTCATGGACGTCGGCTCGACCAAGCGCGACGTGGTCGACGCAGCGCGCCGCGTGCTCAAGGAACGCCTGCCCTCGTTCGTGCCGGCCCACCCGATCGCCGGCCGCGAAGTCGCGGGGATCGAGCACGCCGACGCCGCGCTCTACCAAGGCCGCAAGGTCATCCTCACGCCCCTGGAGCAGACCAACCCGACGCTGGTGCAAAAGGCCACCGACGTCTGGGCTGCGGTCGGCTCCCAGGTGCTCAAGATGACGCCCGAGCACCACGATGCCGCCTTCGCAGCCGTCAGCCACCTGCCCCACTTGCTGGCCTTCGCGTACATGAACGCGATGGGCGAGCAACCTGGCGGGCAGGAGTACCTCTCGCTCGCCGGCCCCGGTTTCCGTGATTTCACCCGCATCGCCGCAAGCGACCCGACCGTCTGGCGCGACATCTTGCTGTCCAATCGCGAGGAAGTGCTGCGGCAGTCCGAGGCCTTCCGCCACGCCCTCGAGGCGATGGAGCGCCAGATGCGCGACTGGAGTGGCCCCGACCTGCAGCGCCTGATCCAGACCGCTTCCGATGCCCGCAGCCAGTGGAGCCTGGGGGGCGGCAAGCCGCCCCAGACCGTCCGCTGAAGTTTTCCCCGTTTTCGCATGTACACCACCGCCTTCCTCGACCTGCCCCCGCTGCTGACCGCCGGAGGCACCCTGCGACTGCCCGGCTCCAAGAGCATCTCCAACCGGGTGCTGCTGCTGGCCGGCCTGAGCGAAGGCACCACCGTCGTCCACGACCTGCTGGCCTCTGACGACACGCGCGTCATGCTCGACGCCCTGCGTGCGCTCGGCTGCGACATCGAGCAAAACGGCGACACCGTGCACATCACGGGCCTGGCAGGCAAGCTGGCCGTGCTGCAGGCCGACCTGTTCATGGGCAACGCCGGCACCGCCATCCGCCCGCTGACCGCGGCACTGGCCCTGCTGTCGGCCACCCAAGGCGGCGTGTTCACGCTCACGGGCGTGCCGCGCATGCACGAGCGCCCCATCGGCGACCTGGTCGACGCGCTGCGCCCGCTGGGCTGCGTGGTCGAGTGCCTGGGCAACGAAGGCTATCCGCCGCTGCGCCTGGCCGGTGGTCGCCTGAACCTCGGCCGCCCCATCCAGGTCCGCGGTGACGTGTCCAGCCAGTTCCTGACCGCGCTGCTGCTGTCGCTGCCCCTGGTTTCGCAAGAGCAGGACCTGGTCATCGACGTGGTGGGCGAGCTCATCTCCAAGCCCTACATCGAGATCACGCTGAACCTGCTGGCGCGCTTCGGCATCCAGGTGCAACGCCAGGGCTGGGAGCGTTTCGTGATCCCGCGTGGCAGCCGCTACCAGTCGCCCGGTCACATCCACGTCGAGGCCGATGCCTCGTCGGCGTCCTATTTCATCGCCGCCGGCGCCATCGCCGGCATCGAAGAGCCCGTTCGCATCGAAGGTGTGGGCAGCGCCTCCATCCAGGGCGACATCCGCTTCATCGAGGCCGCCGAGGCCATGGGCGCGAAGGTCAGCTCCGGCGCCAACTGGCTTGAGGTGCGCCGCGGCGCGTGGCCGCTCAAGGCCATCGACCTGGACTGCAACCACATCCCCGACGCGGCCATGACCCTGGCCGTGATGGCGCTGTACGCCGAAGGCACCACCCGCCTGCGCAACATCGCCAGCTGGCGCGTGAAGGAAACCGACCGCATCGCCGCCATGGCCACCGAGCTGCGCAAACTCGGCGCCACCGTGGTCGAGGGCGAGGATTTCATCGAGGTGACGCCCCCGGCGCGCGATGGCTGGCAGCACGCCAGCATCCACACCTACGACGACCACCGCATGGCCATGTGCTTCTCGCTGGCCGCCTTCAACCCGCTGGCGCCCACGGCCGACGCCGACAAGCCCGTGTCGGTGCGCATCGAAGACCCGCGCTGCGTCGGCAAGACCTTCCCCGATTACTTCGAGGCGCTCTTCCAGGTTGCTCAAACGCGCCCGGACTGGATCCCCGTCATCACCGTCGATGGCCCCACCGCCTCGGGCAAGGGCACCCTGGCCAGCGCCCTGGCCACCCGCCTGGGCTACCAGTTCCTGGACTCGGGCTCGCTCTACCGCATCACTGGCCTGCTGGCCGTCGAGCAGGGCATCGACCTCGATGACGCCAACGCACTCGAGCAGCTCGCCCGCCAACTCGGCGAAGCCATTTCCCTGCGCTTCGACCGCGAACACATCTGGGTCGATGGCCGCGACGTGAGCGAGGCCGTGCGCCGCGAGGAAATCGGACAAGCCGCTTCTCGCCTGTCCGCTTACCCCGGCGTGCGCCAGGCGCTGCTGGAGCTGCAGAAAGCCTTCCGTGGCCTGCCGGGCCTGGTGGCCGACGGCCGCGACATGGGCACCGTGGTGTTCCCGGACGCCGCACTCAAGGTCTTTTTGACCGCCGCCGTGGCCGAGCGCGCCGAGCGCCGGCACCGTCAATTGATTTCCAAGGGCGTTTCTGTTACCCTTGATGAGATTTGCTCCGACTTGGAGGCGCGCGACTTGCGGGATCGTTCCCGTACGGTGGCGCCCTTGAAGCCGGCACAAGATGCCCAGTTGCTCGACAACTCGGCCCTGACGATCGAGCAATCGGTCGACACGGTGCTGGGGTGGTGGGTGGCTGGCTGGCCCCACGTCATCGTGCGGCACTGACCTGGTTTCAACCGACTTCAGGCCAATGCCCATTGTGAAGGGGCCACGTCACGTTCCGTGACAAACACAAGGCTGTGACGTCCAGCCCCTGCTGCCAGGTGGGGGCTTGAGCAATCAGGGCTGCCATCTTTGGGCACCCGGGCGCCATGTTCTTCAACCCAACCCGTTCGGGTCGTTCCTGTCGATCCGGGCGTTATCGCTGGTTCACGCCAGCACAGGAAATTCCATGTCTGAATCCTTTGCCGCCCTTTTTGAAGAGTCGCTGCAGCGCGCCAACATGCGCACGGGCGAAGTCATCACCGCTGAGGTGGTGGCCGTCGAACACAACTTCGTGGTCGTCAACGCCGGCCTGAAGTCCGAAGCCTACGTGCCCCTGGAAGAGTTCAAGAACGACCAGGGCGAGATCGAAGTCCAAGTGGGCGACTTCGTGTCCGTGGCTGTCGACGCCATCGAAAACGGCTATGGCGACACCATCCTGTCGCGCGACAAGGCCAAGCGCCTGGCCTCGTGGCTGTCGCTGGAAACCGCTCTGGAGTCTGGCGACTTCGTGACCGGCACCGTCAACGGCAAGGTCAAGGGCGGCCTGACCGTCCTGGTCAACGGCATCCGCGCCTTCCTGCCCGGCTCGCTGCTCGACACCCGCCCCGTGAAGGACATGTCGCCTTTCGAAGGCAAGACCATGGAATTCAAGGTCATCAAGCTGGACCGCAAGCGCAACAACGTCGTGTTGTCGCGCCGCGCTGTGGTCGAAGCTTCGATGGGCGAAGAACGCGCCAAGCTGATGGAAACCCTGCGCGAAGGCGCGATCGTCAACGGCGTGGTCAAGAACATCACCGAATACGGTGCCTTCGTGGACCTCGGCGGCATCGACGGCCTGCTGCACATCACCGACATGGCATGGCGCCGTGTCCGTCACCCGTCCGAAGTGGTGACCGTGGGCCAAGAGCTGACCGCCAAGGTCCTGAAGTTCGACGCCGAGAAGAACCGCGTTTCGCTGGGCCTGAAGCAAATGGGCGACGACCCCTGGGTTGGCGTTTCGCGCCGCTACCCGGCCGGCACCCGCCTGTTCGGCAAGGTCACCAACATCGCTGACTACGGCGCTTTCGTCGAGATCGAACCCGGCATCGAAGGCCTGGTGCACGTCTCCGAGATGGACTGGACCAACAAGAACGTGGCCCCCAACAAGATCGTCAACCTGGGCGACGAAGTGGAAGTCATGGTCCTGGAGATCGACGAAGACAAGCGTCGCATCTCGCTGGGCATGAAGCAGTGCAAGCCGAACCCCTGGGACGATTTCGCCCAGTCGTTCAACCGTGGCGACAAGGTCAAGGGCCCCGTCAAGTCGATCACCGACTTCGGCGTGTTCGTGGGCCTGGCTGCCGGCATCGACGGCCTGGTGCACCTGTCCGACCTGTCGTGGAACGAGCCTGGCGAAGCCGCCGTGCGCAACTACAAGAAGGGCCAGGAAGTCGAAGCCGTCGTGCTGGCCATCGACGTCGAGCGCGAGCGCATCTCCCTGGGCATCAAGCAGCTGGACTCCGATCCGTTCACCAACTTCACCACCCTCAATGACCGTGGCGCCACCGTCACCGGCGTGGTCAAGACCGTGGACGCCAAGGGCGCCGAAATCACCCTGGGTGACGACATCATCGGTTACCTGCGCGCTTCGGAAATCTCCCGCGACCGCGTGGAAGACGCTCGCAACGTGCTGAAGGAAGGCGACGAAGTCACCGCCCTGATCATCAACATCGACCGCAAGACCCGCGGCATCCAGTTGTCGATCAAGGCCAAGGACAACGTCGAGCAGCAAGAAGCCATGCAATCGCTGCGCGCCGACACCACCAAGGAAGGCTCCGGCACCACCAGCCTGGGCGCCCTGCTCAAGGCCAAGCTCGACCAGAACAACGGCTGATCCCAGCCAGCGTTCTTTTCCCCCGACCGCCGGAGCCTGCTCCGGCGCGAAGGGGATTGAGCTGAGCGGGGCAAGCGTCCTTCAACAGACGCCTGCTGCCGCTCACCTCAGTCCCCCCGGACACCCGCATTCGGCACGCCAGCCTCCGACCGCATCCATGACACGCTCCGATCTCGTCGCCCGGCTGGCCGAGCGCTTCAGCCAGCTCACCCAGCGCGACGCCGAATTCGCCGTCAAGACCATCCTCGACGCCATGTCGGAGGCATTGGCCAAAGGGCATCGGATCGAGATCCGTGGTTTCGGCAGCTTCTCGATCAGCCGCCGCCCGCCGCGCATGGGCCGCAACCCGCGCTCCGGCGAACAAGTCCTGATCCCGGAAAAACTGGTGCCGCACTTCAAGCCCGGCAAGGCCCTGCGCGAAGGCGTCGATCAAGCCGCTACACTGGCCTCTCAAACCGATCTCTCAGCCCCCAACGAAACCAAGCCAAACTGACCCATGCGAGCCTTGAACTGGTTGTGGCGCGGACTGCTGTTCTTCATCCTGTTTGCCTTCGCACTCAACAACCAGCACCTGGTTGAATTGAAG
Organism: Aquabacterium parvum; assembly: GCF_001447195.1. Taxonomy (GTDB): domain Bacteria; phylum Pseudomonadota; class Gammaproteobacteria; order Burkholderiales; family Burkholderiaceae_C; genus Aquabacterium; species Aquabacterium parvum. The sequence continues at coordinate 423,358 of NZ_LFRI01000341.1, forward strand.
TGGGTCTTTGGCTGGCGCTGGCAAGCCCCCATGGTGTTCGTTGTCCTGGCCGTTTTCGCGCTGGGTTGCGTCACCGGTGTGCTGGCCATGCTGCCGAGCTGGTGGCGCCACCGCCGCACGGCGCGCAACCGTCAGTTGCTGATGCCCGATCCGGTGACGGCAACGACCGGCCCCACGCCCAGCGCCAACGCCGAGCCGCTGAACCTGCCCAGCGAATTGCCCTTCCCGCCGGACATGCCGGCCCCCCGCAAGCCGGTCAAGTGACTGCGGCCTGATCGCACCTGTCAACCACGGCCTGCATCCGCCGACCTCGGCTCACCCGGACAGCGCACAGGCGCCCCGCCCATGGACTTCAACTTCTACTGGCTGCTGCTTGCCCTGCCTTTGGCCTTCCTGCTGGGCTGGATCGCATCGCGGCTCGACCTGCGCCAACTCAAGCGCGAGGACCAGGCGTCGCCTCAGGCCTATTTCAAGGGCCTGAACCTGTTGCTCAACGAACAACAGGACAAGGCCATCGATGCATTCATCGAGGCGGTGCAACACGATCCCAACACATCCGACCTGCACTTTGCACTGGGCAACCTCTTCCGGCGCCGTGGCGAGTACGAGCGAGCCATCCGCGTGCACCAGCACCTGCTGGCCCGCGCCGACCTCAAGCGCGAAGAGCGCGAGAAGGCCCAGCACGCCCTGGCGCAGGACTTCATGAAGGCAGGGCTGTTCGACCGCGCGGAGGCGGCCTTTCAGGCGCTTGAAGGCACCGCCTTCAGCACCGACGCGCGCCTGGCGTTGCTGTCGCTGCACGAGCGCTCACGCAACTGGCATGGCGCCATCGAAGTCGCGCGCCAGCTGGAAGCCGCTGGCACGGGCTCGTTCTCTCAACGCATGGCTCACCACTGGTGTGAAATCGCACAGGAGGCCGATGCCCGAGACCGCCTGGACGAAGCCGAACAGGCCCTGCATCGCGCCCGCGAGGCCGCTCCCCAGGCCGCTCGGCCTCTGGTGCTGGCCGGCCAGCGTGCATTGCGACAAGCGCGCCCAACCGACGCCCTTTCGGCTTGGGACGAACTGATGGCCATGCAGCCTCAGTCTTTCTCTCTGGTCGCGATGGATTACGCGCGCTGCGCCGAAACTCAGGGCCAGGCCTCGGCAGCCTTGCGCAAACTCGAGAGTCTCTACCAGCAGATGCCCTCGGTCGATGTGCTGCTGGCCCTCAACGCGCTGCAGCCCGACCCCGACCTGCGCAGACAGGCCCTGATGACGCACATGGCGCGCCAGCCTTCCTTGTCTGCAGCGCAGGGCCTGATCCGCGAGCGCCTGATCACGCACAAGCCGCTGGAAGAGCCGGAGATCGAGCGCATGCAGCAGTCCTTGGCGACGGCCGCACAGCCCTTGCAGCGTTACCGTTGCGCGGCCTGTGGTTTCGAGAGCCAGCACCATTTCTGGCAATGCCCTGGCTGCCAGGGCTGGGAAACCTACCCGCCTCGCAAACTCGAGGACCTTTGAAGCCGGGGCCCGCGCCGTGCCGAATGGGTGGAGGCGCCGAGGACCGCATCAAGCCGCCGTCGCCATCGCCCCCAGCGCTCGCCTGAACTGAATGGCCTCTGCCACGTGCGTTGGGCCAATGGCCTCCTGACCCTGCAGATCGGCCAGCGTCCGAGCCAGCCTGACCACGCGATGCAGGGCCCGCCCAGACCAACCCAGCTTGGTCGCCGCCTGGTTCAGCAACTGACGAGCAGCCTGCTGCAGGCAAGCATGGCGGTCCAGCCCCGCCGCGTCCAACTCGGCGTTGAGGCAGCCCTGACGCTGCCACTGCAACGCACGAGTCGCCCTCACCCTTTCGGCCACTTGGGCGCTTGACTCCCCATCGGGCGCACGCGAGAGCACCTCGGGGGGCAGCATCGGCACCTCGACCTGCAGATCGATGCGATCGAGCAACGGGCCACTCAGGCGAGACTGGTAACGCGAGACCTGCTCGGGTGTGCAACGGCAGACCCTGACGGGGTGCCCCAGGTGCCCGCAAGGACAGGGATTCATGGCGGCCACCAGCTGAAAACGCGCCGGAAACTCGACCGTCCGATGGGCCCGAGCGATGGAGATGTGCCCTGTCTCCAGCGGCTCACGCAATGCCTCCAGGGCGCCTCGAGGGAACTCTGGCAGCTCATCAAGGAATAGCACGCCACGGTGAGCCAGGGAGATTTCCCCTGGACGGGGCGGTGAGCCACCTCCCACCAGGGCCGCTCGAGAGGCCGAGTGGTGGGGCGCCCTCACCCACCTGTGACGCCAGCGCACGGCGTCAAAACCACCCGAGAGGCTGTGCACGGCCGCGGACTCCAGGGCTTCGTCGGTTTCCAGCGGAGGCAAGAGGCTGGGCAGGCGTTGCGCCAGCATCGACTTGCCTGTGCCAGGTGGCCCCACCATGAGCAGGCTGTGCCCCGCAGCGGCCGCGATCTCCAGCGCCCGCTTGGCAACCGACTGGCCACGCACGTCTCGCAAGTCGAGGCCACTGACCGCGTCCGCCCCCGCCATCACCGCAGGGGGTGAGCGCCAGGGCGGGCGACCTGCCTTGAGGACATCCACCACCTCGGCCAGACCACCTGCGCCCCACACCGGCACGCCGTCCACCAACCCGGCTTCGGCGGCACTGGCAGATGGCAAGACCAACCCGACAGAAGCCGCATCGCCACCCCGCCGGCGCAGCGACAGGGCCATGGCCAGCGCACCTCGCACCGGCCTCAAATCTCCCCCGAGGGACAACTCACCCGCCAAAGCCAGCCCTTCGAGGTGCGGCAAGGGGATCTCACCCATCGCCGCCAGGATGCCCACAGCGATGGGCAGGTCAAAACGGCCGGACTCTTTGGGCAGGTCAGCTGGCGCCAGGTTGACGGTGATGCGCCGGTTGTGCGGAAACGCCAGCCCTGCGCTCGCCAAAGCCGCCCGCACGCGCTCTCGGGCCTCCTTGACCTCGGTGTCAGCCAGACCGACCAGCGTGAAGGACGGCAGGCCGTTGGCCAAGTGCACCTCAACGGTGACTTCTGGAGCGCTCAAGCCATCCAGGGCCAGGCTGCGGACGACGGCAAGTGACATGTTGAAGGCGTTTGCGCGATGCAAAAACGCCCATTCTGACCACACAGGGAGTCAGGCGCACTCCCCACGAGGGGTGCATCACCATGTTGGTGCGCGCAGCGGCCCGCGAACCCGCATCGCGGGGCGCACCGATTGCGTGCACGCACCGAAATGTGCATGCTGCGGTGCAGCCCGGCATGGCGGGGCTCCCGCTCGACCGCTGGCATGGAACATGCAGTTATCTCGCAGTCCATCCTTTTGCCAACCTCACCGGAGAACCAACCATGAAAATGGTGACCGCCATCGTCAAGCCCTTCAAGCTTGATGAAGTGCGTGAGGCCCTGTCTGCCATCGGCGTCCAGGGCATCACCGTGACCGAAGTCAAGGGCTTCGGCCGTCAGAAGGGCCACACCGAGCTGTACCGTGGTGCAGAGTACGTGGTCGACTTTCTGCCCAAAGTCAAGATCGAAGCAGCCGTGGACGAGGCCATCCTCGACCGCGTCATCGAAGCCATCGAATCGTCGGCACGCACCGGCAAGATCGGCGACGGCAAGATCTTCGTGACCTCGCTCGAGCAGGTCATCCGCATCCGCACCGGCGAGACCGGTCAGGACGCACTCTGATCCTCTGCACCGAACTGGCGCACGTTCTCCACATCCTTTGACAACCTGCACCTCACCGGGCGGGCGTCACCCTGAATTCACCCCTTCTGACCTGACAAGAGGCATTTCATGAGAAAGCTCATTGCGTCCCTCGCGCTGGGGCTGGCGGCCTTCGGTCTCTTCGGCGTTGCCAACGCCCAAGAAGCCGCGGCCTCCGCCGCCGAAGTCGCATCCGCTGCCGTTGAGGCAGTGGCTGCGGCATCCGACGCCGCACCCGCTGCGGCCGAAGCCGCTTCCGACGCCGCCCCCGCTGCGGCCCCTGCTCCCGTTCCCAACAAGGGCGACACCGCCTGGATGATGGTCTCCACGCTGCTGGTGATCCTGATGACCGTGCCCGGTCTGGCCCTGTTCTACGGCGGCCTGGTGCGCAGCAAGAACATGCTGTCCGTGCTGATGCAGGTGATGGTCACGTTCTCGCTGATCGTCGTGCTGTGGTTCATCTATGGCTACAGCCTGGCCTTCACCGAGGGCAACGCCTACATCGGCGGCCTCGATCGCCTCTTCATGAAGGGCATCTGGGACAACGCAGCGGGCACCTTCGCCAACGCCGCAACCTTCTCCAAGGGCGTCTACATCCCCGAGATCGTGTTCGCCGCCTTCCAGGCCACCTTCGCCGGCATCACCTGCGCCCTGATCGTCGGCGCATTCGCCGAGCGCATCAAGTTCTCGGCCGTGCTGCTGTTCATGGTGCTGTGGTTCACCTTCAGCTACATCCCGATGGCCCACATGGTCTGGTTCTGGATGGGCCCGGACGCCTACAGCTCGCCTGAAGTGGCCGAAGCCATGACCGCCAAGGCCGGCCTGATCTGGCAACACGGCGCGCTGGACTTCGCCGGTGGCACCGTGGTGCACATCAACGCCGCTGTTGCTGGCCTGGTGGGCGCCTACATGGTGGGCAAGCGCATCGGCTACGGCAAGGAAGCCTTCACCCCGCACTCGCTGACGCTGACCATGGTTGGTGCCTCGCTGCTGTGGGTGGGTTGGTTCGGCTTCAACGCCGGCTCCGCCCTGGAAGCCAACGGCTTCGCCGCCCTGGCCTTCATCAACACCTTCGCCGCCACCGCCGCCGCTGTGCTGGGCTGGATCCTGGGTGAAGCGCTGCTCAAGGGCAAGGCTTCGATGCTGGGTGCCGCTTCGGGTGCCGTCGCTGGCCTGGTCGCCATCACCCCTGCTGCCGGCAACGTCGGCATCGGTGGCGCGCTGATCATCGGCGTGCTGGCTGGCCTGATCTGCCTGTGGGGCGTGACCGGTCTGAAGAAGATGCTGGGCGCTGACGACTCGCTGGACGTGTTCGGCGTGCACGGCATCGGCGGCATCCTGGGTGCCCTGCTGACCGGCGTGTTCAACTCGCCCAACCTGGGCGGCCCCTCGCTGGTGTCTGACTGGACCACGGTTGCCATGGTTGCGCCCGACGCGTACTCCATCGCCGGCCAGGTCTGGATCCAGGCCAAGGGTGTGCTGATCACCATCGCCTGGTCGGGCATCGTCTCCCTGATCGCCTACAAGATCGTCGACGTGGTCATCGGTCTGCGCGTGCCGGAAGAAGAAGAGCGCGAAGGCCTGGACATCACTTCGCACGGCGAAACCGCCTATCACAAGTGATCGCCAAGTGATCTTCGGCTGACCGCCGAAACGGGCCCCCGCGCCCGCCACGACAGGGCCACCTCCGGGTGGCCTTTTTTTTTCGCCCATCCGTCCCCATGTGCGAGGGCTCGTCCGGATGTTCCTAGAATGCTCCGGTGTCCACCGCTTGACGCCCGCTCCACCCATGGTCCCTCACCTCATCACCGCGCTGACCGGCCCCATCAACGAACTGGAGCAGCGCATGCTGGAATCCATGCCGGCCATCGAGCGCTGGTTCCGGCTCGAATGGATGGAGCACACACCGCCCTTCTACACCTCGGTGGACCTGCGCAACGCCGGCTTCAAGCTGGCCCCGGTGGACACCAACCTCTTCCCTGGCGGCTTCAACAACCTGACCAACGAGATGCTGCCGCTGGCCGTGCAGGCCTCGATGGCGGCCATCGAGAAGATCTGCCCAGAGGCCAAGAACCTCCTGCTGATCCCCGAGAAGCACACCCGCAACACCTTCTACCTGCAGAACGTGGCGCGACTGGTCCAGATCTTCACGCTCACGGGCCTGAATGTGCGCCTGGGCACGCTCGATGAAACCATCACCGAACCCACGGACATCGCCTTGCCGGATGGCGGCACGCTGACGCTGGAGCCGCTCTTGCGCAGCAAGCGCCGCCTGGGACTGAAGCACTTCGACCCTTGCACCATCCTGCTCAACAACGACCTGTCGGCCGGCATCCCCGATGTGCTCAAGGACCTGCACGAGCAGTACCTGCTGCCGCCGCTGCACGCTGGCTGGGCCGTGCGCCGCAAGAGCCAGCATTTCAAGTACTACGAAGAGGCGGCCAAGAAGTTCTCCAAGCTGCTGGGCATGGACCCCTGGCTGATCAACCCGATGCACGCCGAATGCGATCAGGTCGATTTCCAGGAGGGCACCGGTCAGGAATGCCTGCAATCCCAGGTCGACACCCTGCTGGGCAAGATCCGCCGCAAGTACAAGGAATACGGCATCAACGAAAAGCCCTTCGTGGTGGTCAAGGCGGACAACGGCACCTACGGCATGGGCATCATGACGGTGCGCGACGCCAAGGAGCTGGAAGAGCTCAACCGTCGCACGCGCAACAAGATGTCGGTGGTCAAAGACGGCCAGGCCGTCAGCCAGGTGATCATCCAAGAGGGCGTGCCCACCTACGAGCGCATGAACGACGCCGTGGCCGAACCGGTGGTCTACATGATCGACCGCTACGTGGTGGGCGGCTTCTACCGCGTGCACGCCGAGCGCGGCATCGACGAAAACCTCAACGCGCCGGGCTCCAGCTTCGTGCCGCTGGCGTTCGCGGAGCCGACGCAACTGCCGCGCCCCGGGGTCAAACCAGGGGTGAGCGCACCCAACCGGTTCTACATGTACGGCGTCATCGCACGACTGGCGATGTTGGCTGCAAGCTACGAACTGGCGGCCACCGACCCGGACGCCGAGGTTTACAGCTGACCTGAGGCACCGCCCCTGCTCGGGGGAGTTTCCGATCGGGGCGGAACGGGCGCAAAATGGCCGCTTCAAGGCAAACCGCCCTTTTTCCGTGCAGCATCCTTCCCACGACCCGAGCCACAAATCTTCGCTGGCCGCGCTGACCCTGGGAGCCCTCGGGGTCGTCTACGGCGACATCGGCACCAGCCCGCTCTATGCGTTCAAGGAGGTGTTTGCCCACGGACACCTGGACCCCAGCCCGGAAAACATCCACGGCATCTTGTCGCTGATGTTCTGGACGCTGACGGTGATCGTCTCGCTGAAGTACGTCAGCTTGATCCTGCGGGCCGACAACAATGGCGAAGGCGGCCTGGTGGCCATGCTGGCGCTGGCGTCCACCGCCGTGAAAGACCGCCCCCAATTGCGGCAGGTGCTGCTGGGGCTGGGCATCTTCGGCACAGCCATCTTCTTCGGTGACGGGGTCATCACCCCGGCCATTTCGGTCCTGTCTGCCGTCGAAGGCCTGGGGGTGGCAACGCCTGGGCTGGAGCGGTACGTGATCCCGGTGACGTTGGTGGTGCTGACGGCGCTGTTTGCCATCCAGAAGCACGGCACCGGCGGCATCGGCAAGTTCTTCGGACCGATCACGGTGGTGTGGTTCCTTGTGCTGGCGGTGCTGGGGCTCAAGCACGTCATCGCCAACCCGGCCATCCTGGTGGCGCTGAGCCCGCACCACGCGCTGGGCTTCATCTTCAATCACCCGGGTCTGGCCTTCATCTCGCTGGGGGCGGTGATCCTGTGCGCAACCGGCGCCGAGGCGCTGTACGCCGACATGGGACACTTCGGCAAGCGTCCCATCCGCCTGGCGTGGTTCAGCCTGGTCATGCCAGCGCTGGTGATCAACTACTTCGGGCAGGGCGCCATGCTGCTGGCTCACCCCGACAACATCGGCAACCCCTTCTACGAGATGGCCCCCCAATGGGCGCTGTATCCGCTGGTGGGGCTGGCCACTTGCGCCACGTTCATCGCGTCCCAGGCGCTGATCTCGGCGGCGTTTTCGGTCACCAAACAGGTCATTCAGCTGGGTTACCTGCCGCGCCTGCGCGTGCTGCACACCTCCGAGCGCGAAACCGGCCAGATCTACATCCCCTTCATCAACTGGGGGCTGTACGCCAGCATCGTGATGGCGGTGGTGTTCTTTGGCTCGAGCAGCAAGCTGGCGGCTGCCTACGGCATCACCGTGGCGCTGGACATGCTGATCACGACCATCATGACCTTCTTCGTGATCCGCTTTGCCTGGAACATGAGCCTGCCGCTTTGCATCGGGGCCACGGGCATTTTCTTCTTCATCGACCTGATGTTCTTTGGGGCCAACGCGCTCAAGATCATCGACGGCGGCTGGTTCCCCCTGCTGATCGGCGTCATCATGTTCACCTTGATGACGACCTGGAAGGATGGCCGTGCGCTGCTGAGCGAGCGACTGCGCTCGGACGCCATCGACCTGCACCCCTTCCTCGAAGCCGTCTTCTGCAGCCCGCCTCTGCGGGTTGAAGGCACGGCCGTGTTCCTCAATGCCGACGCGGGCACCACCCCCAATGCGCTGCTGCACAACCTCAAGCACAACAAGGTGCTGCACCGCCAGAACCTGTTCGTGACGGTGCGCTCACACGAGGTGCCCTGGATCGAATCGGCGCAACGCATCGAGATCGAAGACCTGGGCAACGACTGCTGGCAGGTGATGCTGCATTTCGGGTTCAAGGATGAGCCCGATGTGCCACGTGCCCTCAAGCTGCTGAGCCAACATGGTGTGCAGGTCGATGACATGGAGACCAGCTACTTCCTCTCGCGCGACATCGTCATCCCGACCATCGGCGGCGGCATGCTGCCCTGGCGCGAGAAGCTCTTCGCCGGCATGCACCGCAACGCCTCGGGCGTGGCCGACTTCCTGAGCCTGCCGACCAACCGCGTGGTCGAGTTGGGCTCGAAGGTGGAGATCTGAGCTGAAGACCCCCGCTGAGCGCGCGAGCCTGGGCCAGATCGCCCGGGACACCTCGCTGTCGTCCATCTCGGCGGGTTTCGTGGCCACGCTGGTGGGCTTCACCAGCACGATCGCGCTGATTTTTCACGCCGCGCGGTCGCTGGGCGCCTCGCCCGAGCAGGTCACGTCCTGGGTGCTGGCTCTGGGCATCGGCATGGGCTTGTCGACCATCGGGCTGTCGCTTTGGACGCGCATCCCGGTGCTCATCACCTGGTCAACGCCAGGTGCGGCCGTGATCGCCAGCGCCGCCACGGGTGTGAGCCTGGCCGATGCCGTGGGCGCTTTCCTGGTCTGTGGCGTGCTGATGTGGCTCAGTGGAGCCACCGGCTGGTTCAAGCGCATCATGAACCGCATCCCGCTGGCGCTGGCCTCCAGCCTGCTGGCGGGCATCCTGGCCAAGTTCGCACTGCTGTCGTTCGCCGCGGCCACACCCCAGCCATTGCTCATCATCTCGATGCTGATGATCTACCTGATCGGCAAGCGGCTGTGGCCACGCTATGCGGTGCTGGGGGTGCTGATCGGCGGCACGGCGGTGGCGACATCGCAAGGGCTGCTCGACACGCGGCTGATGACCCTGCAGTTCGCCACCCCCGTGTGGGTCACGCCCGAGTGGTCCTGGCAGGCGGTGCTGGGCATGGGTCTGCCGCTGTTCATCGTGACCATGGCCTCGCAGGCGGTGCCGGGGGTGTCGGCCATCCGCGTGTCGGGCTACCAACCGCCAGTCTCGCCCTTGATGAGCTGGTCGGGCATCACCACCGTGCTGCTGGCGCCGTTCGGCGGCTACGCTTTCAACCTGGCGGCCATCACGGCTGCCATCGTGCTCAACCCGCACGCCCACGCTGCGCCCGACAAGCGCTACACCGCTGCGGTGTGGGCTGGCCTGTTCTACATCGCCATGGGGCTGCTGGGCGGAGCCGTGGCGGGGTTGCTGGCGGCCTTCCCGCCCGAGTTGGTCATGGGGGTGGCGGGCCTGGCGCTGCTGGGCACCATCGCCAACGGACTGGCCACCTCGCTGGCCCACCCCGGCACGCGCGAGGCGGCCATCGTGACCTTCCTGGTCACGCTGTCGGGCGTGGTGCTGCTGGGCGTGGGCTCGGCCTTCTGGGGCCTTGTGGCGGGTGGGGTCACCCTGTTCGTGGAACACTACCGTTCCCGGCCCGAGGGGGCCGATGTGGCGGACAACGCCCCCTGAGACACCATGAAGCTGCTCTTCGTCGCCGACCCGCTCGACACCTTCAAGACCCACAAGGACAGCACCTTCGCGATGATGCGCGAAGCCGCTTCGCGCGGGCACGAGATCTGGGCCTGCGAGCCGCAGGAGCTGGTGTGGCAACGTGGTGGCGTGGTGACGGCACGCGCGCGCCGCATCCAGCTCACGGGTGACGCGCACGCCTGGTACGACGAAATCGAGGCCGCCGAGCTGCCCCTGTGTCGCACCGACGCCGTGCTGATGCGCAAGGACCCGCCGTTCGACGCCGAGTACCTGTACTGCACCCACCTGCTGACCCAGGCCGAGCGCGAGGGCGCGCGTGTGTTCAACAGCCCGGCCGCGCTGCGCGCCCACCCCGAAAAGCTCGCGATCATGGAGTTCCCGCAGCACATCGCGCCCACGCTGGTCACGCGTGACATGGCTGCGGTGCGCGCCTTCCACGCCGAGCACCGCGACATCATCCTCAAGCCGCTGGACGGCATGGGCGGCATGGGCATCTTCCGAGTGAAGGACGATGGCCTGAACCTGGGCTCCATCGCCGAGACGCTGACCAAGGATGGCACCGAGACCATCATGGTGCAAGGCTTCTTGCCCGCCATCAGCGAAGGCGACAAGCGCGTGCTGCTGATCGACGGCGTGCCGGTGCCCTTCTCGCTGGCCCGCATCCCGCAGGGTGGCGAGGTGCGCGGCAACCTGGCGGCCGGCGGCAAGGGCGTGGCCCAACCGCTGAGCGAGTCCGACCGCGCCATCGCCGAGCACCTGGGCCCGATCCTGGCGGCGCGCGGCCTGCTGCTGGTGGGTCTGGACATCATCGGCGACCGGCTCACCGAGATCAACGTGACCAGCCCGACGTGCTTCCAGGAAATCACCGATCAGACCGGCTTCAACGTGGCGCAGCGATTCATCGACGCGCTGGAGGCCAAGCTGGCAGGCTGACCTTGTGCCGTCAGGTGAAATCGGCCCGGGCCCCTCGGCTGCGGGCCCGACAAGGCCCCAAGCCCCACCATGGCAGACAGCGACACGCCAAACAGCGACAATACCGGGTTGCCCCTCGCCCACCCATGACCTCATGGGGCCCTCCCCTGCTCACCCGGACCTTCCATGGCTGTCCTGTCCCTGAACGACGCGTGCCTGGCCTTTGGCCACGTCGCCCTGCTTGACCACACCTCCTTCTCGCTGGAGACGGGCGAGCGCATCGGCCTGATCGGCCGCAACGGCACCGGCAAGTCTTCGCTGCTGAAGATCATGGTCGGCATCGACAAGCTCGACGACGGCCAGGTGCAGGCGCAAAAAGGCATCGAGATGGCCTACGTGCCGCAGGAGCCCTCGTTCGCCGACGGCGCCACCGTGGAGAGCACCGTCAGCGAAGGCCTGGGTGACATCCGCGAACTGCGTGAGCGCTTCGAGGCCATCACGCATGGCGAGGGCGATGCTGACCAGATGGAGTCGCTGATGACCCAGATCGAAGCCCGCAACGGCTGGAACTGGGAGCAGCGCGTTGAAGAGACGCTGCAGCGACTGAACCTCTCGGCCGACCTGCCCATTGCCAGCCTGTCAGGCGGCATGAAAAAGCGCGTGGCCCTGGCCCGCGCCCTGGTGGCCAGCCCCGACGTGCTCTTCCTCGACGAGCCGACCAACCACCTCGACCTCGATGCCATCACCTGGCTGGAAGACCTGCTCAAGGACTTCAAGGGCAGCATCGTGCTGATCTCGCACGACCGCGCCTTCCTGGACAACGTCTGCACCCGCATCGTCGAACTCGACCGCGGCATCCTGCGCAGCTACCCCGGCAACTTCGCCGCCTACCAGGCGCTCAAGGCGCAGGAGCTCGCCGACGAGGCCGTGGCCAACGCCCGCTTCGACAAGCTGCTGGCGCAGGAAGAGGTCTGGATCCGCAAGGGCGTCGAAGCCCGCCGCACGCGCTCGGTGGCGCGCATCAAGCGCCTCGAAGGCCTGCGCGCCGCCCACGCCGCGCGCCGCGACGTGACCGGCCGCGTCAAGCTCGAAGTCTCGCAAGGCGAGCGCGGCGGCAAGATCGTGGCCGAGCTCGAAAACGTCTCCAAGTCCTTCGGCAACCGCACCATCGTCAAGGGCTTCACCGGCACCATCCTGCGCGGCGACAAGGTCGGCCTGGTCGGCTCCAACGGCGCGGGCAAGACCACGCTGCTCAAGATGATCCTGGGCGAGCTGGCGCCCGACAGCGGCACCGTCAAGCAAGGCGCCAACCTGCAGGTCGCCTACTTCGACCAGATGCGCGACCACCTCAACCTCGACGCCACGCTGGCCGACTTCATCAGCCCGGGCAGCGAATGGATCGAGATCAACGGCTCGCGCAAGCACGTCATGGGCTACCTGCAGGACTTCCTGTTCTCGCCGGCGCGCGCCAACTCGCCGGTGCGCACGCTCAGTGGCGGCGAGCGCAACCGCCTGCTGCTGGCGCGCCTGTTCGCCAAGCCCAGTAACGTGCTGGTGCTCGACGAGCCCACCAACGACCTCGACATCGACACGCTCGACCTGCTCGAAGACCTGCTGGCCGAGTACCCGGGCACCGTCTTCCTGGTCAGCCACGACCGGCGCTTCCTGGACAACGTGGTCACCTCGACCCTGGTGTCCGAGGGCAACGGCCAGTGGCGCGAGTACGAAGGTGGTGTCGAGGACTGGCTGATCCAGTCGCGCCGCGCTCAGGCGATCGCGGCCGGCAAGCCCGGTGCGGCGGCCATCGCAGCTGCCGTCAAGCAAACGCCCGAGGCCAACCTGCGCACGCCCGTGGCCGTGGCCGCCGACACGGCGCCGGCCGCCGCCCCGGCTGCACCCGTGGTGGCACAACCCAAACGCAAGCTCAGCTACAAAGAGCAGCGCGAGCTCGACGAGCTGCCCGCCCGCATCGAAGCGTTGGAGGCCGAGCAGGCGGAGCTCAACAAACAACTGGCCGACCCGGACATCTACCGCAAGGAAGCCGGCAACGTGACCACCATGCACGCCCGCGTCGAAGCCATCGACGAAGAGCTGATGGCGGCGCTGGCCCGTTGGGAAGAGCTCGGCGCGCGCTGAGCGTTGACGGCGAGGTGAACGCCTTCAGGGTTCACCGCTGTTCGCCGTGCTCACGGCACCCCAGCCGGGCGCGAGCAGGCGTTCGTCAGGCGGCCGAAGCCAGCTTCGCCGCAGCCCCACCCGCCATCGCCTGCATGCACGCGGCCTCCGGGTCATCGCACTGGATGACCTCGTCGACCAGCGGCGCCAGCCGGCGCGTGTCGGCGCGCAGCACGCGCTGCTTGACCGAAGCGATCTGCGAGGGGTGCATCGAGAAGCTGCGCAGGCCCATGGCCAGCAGGAACTCGGTGAAGACCGGATCTCCCGCCATTTCACCGCACACGCTCACGCCCTTGCCCGCCGCCCGCGCCTGCGCGATGGTGGTGCGGATGAGTTGCAGCACAGCGGGGTGCCAAGGGTCGTAGAGGTGGGCCACGGCCTCGTCGGCACGGTCGATGGCCAGCGTGTACTGGATCAAGTCGTTGGTGCCGATGGAGACGAAGTCGAAGTGCCGCAAAAACAGCGGCATGGTCAACGCTGCAGCCGGCACCTCGATCATGGCGCCCAGCTCGCACTGCCCAAAAGGTTTGCCTGATTCGGTCAGCTGGCGCTGCACGTGGGCGATGTTCTCCAGCGTCTGGCGGATCTCGCGCTGGCTGGCCAGCATCGGGATCAGGATCTTGACCGGGCCGTGCACCGCCGCGCGGTAGAGCGCGCGCAACTGGCGGCGGAACATGCTGGGCTCCGACAGGCTCCAGCGGATGGCCCGCAGGCCCAGCGCCGGGTTGAGCACCGACTCGTGGCGCAACTCCGAGGCCGTCAGGCCCTCGAGCGGCTTGTCGGCACCGATGTCCACCGTGCGAATGACCACGGGCAGGCCCTTCATGGCCTCGACCGCGCGCCGGTAGGCGTCGTATTGCTCTTCTTCGTCGGGCAGGTTGCCCGCGCGGTTCATGAACAGGAACTCGGAGCGGAACAGGCCCACGCCCACGGCACCGGCTTCCAGCGCGGCGGGGCTGTCTTCGGGCATCTCGATGTTGGCCACCAACTCCACCCGCTCGCCATCGAGCGTGACAGCCGGGGTGTGGCGCAGGCGAGCCAGGCGACCGCGTTCGAGCTCGGCCTGACGCTGGCGAAAGCGGTATTCCTCCAGCACGATGGGGGACGGATCGACGATCACCAGGCCGGCATCGCCATCGACGATGATGCGGTCGTCCTGGCGGATCAGGCCGCTGGCCTGGCGCGCGCCCACCACGGCGGGGATGTCCATGCTACGCGCCACGATGGCCGTGTGCGAGGTTTTGCCGCCGACGTCGGTCACGAAGCCGCAGAACACGCTGCGCTTGAAGCTGGCCATGTCGGCCGGGGCGATGTCGTTGGCGACCAGGATCAGCGGCTCGTCCCCGCCGAAGTCACGCGGGCCATGGGCCGGCGTCTGCAAACCCGAAGCCGCGACCTCGCGGTCCATGTTGCGCAGGATGCGCTCGACCACCTGCTCCAGGTCAGCCTTGCGTTCGCGGATGTAGGCGTCGTCCATCTCGTCGAACTGGCGGGCCAGCACTTCGAGCTGCGCCGACAAGGCCCATTCGGCGTTGTAGTGGCGCTCGCGGATCCACTCGGCTGCAGCGCCGATCAGCGCCTCGTCCTGCAGCAGCATCTGGTGCACGTCGAGGATGGCGGCCAGCTCGGCCGGGGCATCGGCGGGCAGGTCGCGCTTGAGGGTGTCGAACTCGACGGCAACGGTGTCGCGGGCCGAAATCAGGCGCGCGATTTCTTCTTCGGTCCGCGCAGGATCGATGAAGACGTGGGGCACGTCGACGCGGCTGGAGGCGACCAGCACCGCGCGACCGATGGCCACGCCGCGCGAGACCGGCAGGCCGAAGATCTGGATGCTCATGCCCTCGATCGTAACAGCCCGTGCAGCCCGTGTGGCTCGGGGTTTGTGATGCGTGTCAACCCCGGATGCCGGGCCCATCCGCCGTCGGCGTCATTCAGGCGTCACGTGAGCGTCACGGCGCCGTCATGCACGCCCTGGACACTGCGCCTCAGAACGCGAAACGGCGATACGGAACCTGGCCCCTAGAACGGAGACCGACGATGCGAGACCTCCCGCTGCCCACCCTGCCCATCGCAGGCCTGTCCACCCCGTCGGCCGACAGCACGGCCGCCCGGAGGTCACTTCACCCGCGCTCGAAACGCCAGGCCTTTGAGGTCGTTTGGGCTCGCACTGAAGAAGATGTTCGTGCGGCGCAACGCCTGAGGCACGAGGTCTTCGTCGGCGAAATGGGCGCGCGCCTGAACGTGCCCGCCGGCAGCCCCGAAGGCCACGACATCGACCTGTTCGACCCCTATTGCGAGCACCTGCTGGTGCGCCTGATCAGCGAAGATGGCGAGCCCGGCCAGGTCATCGGCACCTACCGCGTGCTCACGCCTGCCTCGGCCAAGCGCGTCGGCGGCCTCTACAGCGAGACCGAATTCGACCTGACCCGCCTGCGCGGCCTGCGCGGCAAGATGGTCGAGCTCGGCCGCTCCTGCGTGCACCCCGACCACCGCACCGGCGGCGCCATCATGGCGCTGTGGGGCGCCCTGGCCGAGTTCATGGTCCGCAACGACCTGGACACCATGATCGGCTGCGCCAGCATCTCGATGCGCGACGGCGGTCACGTGGCCGCCTCGTTGTGGGAGCAACTGCGCCAGACCCACTTGGCCCCGATCGACCTGCAGGTGCGCCCGCGCCTGCCCCTGCCGGTCGAAGAGCTGGACCGCCACCTGCAGGTCGAGCCGCCCGCGCTGATCAAAGGCTACCTGCGCGTTGGCGCCAAGGTGCTGGGTGCGCCCGCCTGGGACCCCGACTTCAACACCGCCGACCTGCCGATGCTCATGCGCATCGAAGACCTGCCGGCCCGCTACCGCCGCCACTTCCTGGGTGCCTGAAGCCCGGCTGAAGGCCACCGGTTCACGCTGCGCATAGACTGCGCGGCATGAACCGACCCACCCCGGGGCACAGCCTGCCCCTGTCCCAGTTGCTGGGCCGATGCGCCATCGCGGTCGCCGCTGTGCGCAAAGGCCAGTCTCTCAACGAAGCGCTCGCCGCCACCCCGGCGCCCGAGCGCCCCGGCACCCAGGCCCTGGCCTTCACCGTGATGCGCCGCATGGGCCTGGCTCAGGCCCTGCGTCACAAGCTGGTGCCCAAGCCCCCCCACCCCTGGGTCGATGCGCTGCTGATCTCTGCTCTGGCTTTGATCGACGAAGGCAGCTACGACGACCACACGCTGGTGGATCAGGCCGTGAACGCCTGCAAGAAGAACCGCAAGGTCGGGCAAGCTGCCAGCGGCCTGGTCAACGCCGTGCTGCGCCGCTTCCTGCGCGAACGCGCCGAGCTGATGACTTCCCTGGCCAATGACGAGGTGGCGAGCCACAACCATCCCGGCTGGTGGATCAGGCGCCTGAAAAAGGACTGGCCCGACCACTGGCAGGCCATCCTGGCCGCCAACCAGGCCCAGCCGCCGCTCACCCTGCGCGTCAACACCCGCCACGGCAGCGTCGCCGACTACCGTGAGCGCCTGGCCGATGTCGGCCTGCTGCCCGTGAGTGCGAAAGACCCCGCAAGCGCCCCCCCGACGCCGCTGGGCCCCGAGCCCATCGTCCTGCCCCGCGCCGTGCCGGTGAACCAGTTGCCCGGGTTCGCCGAGGGCGACGCCTCCGTGCAAGACGCCTCCGCCCAATGGGCCGCCCCGCTGCTGCTGCAAGCAGGTGGATCGACGCTGCCCGCAGGCTCCCGCGTCCTCGACGCCTGCGCCGCCCCCGGCGGCAAGACCGCCCACCTGCTCGAACTCGGCGACTTCGACGTCACCGCCCTCGACGCCGACCCCGAGCGCCTCAAGCGCATCGCAGACACCTTGGGCCGCCTGGGCCTGAAGGCCCGCACCGTCGCGGCAGACGCCAGCCGCCCCGCCGACTGGTGGGACGGCCAGCCCTTCGACGCCATCCTGCTCGACGCGCCTTGCAGCGCCTCGGGCATCGTGCGGCGCCACCCCGACGCACGCTGGCTACGCCGCGACACCGACATCGCGGCCCTGGCAGCCATTCAGGACGCCATCCTCGACGCCCTGTGGCCCCTGCTCAAACCAGGCGGCCACCTGCTTTACTGCACCTGCTCCGTCTTCCGCGAAGAGGGCGAAGACCGCATCGACGCGTTTTTGCAACGCACGCCTGGCGCCCGGCGCCTGCCCGCGCCCGGCCACATCCTCCCTGTGGTCGAATACCCCGAGACCGAAGCCCATCGGCCATTGGGACCAGCCACCCCGGGCGCTCCCGCTGCCGACCCAGGCGACGGCTTTTTCCACGCCCTGCTCGCCAAACCCTCACAAGGTGCCTGATGTCGCCTCTGAGCCGCCGCGACTTGCTCCAGCGAAGCGCCAGCCTGGCGTTGGCTGCCGCATGTCTGAGGCCGGCTGGCGCCTGGGCTGACAGCGCCCCCACCCGCAACGTCGCCGAACTCACCAGCCTGGCCGTGAACCTCGGCGACGAAGGTGTGCTGCTGACCTACAGCGTTCGCCTGGAGCTGTCCAAAGACCTGGAGCAGATGCTGTTGCGCGGCGTCACCCTGGTCTTCGTGGCCGAAGCCGAACTGATGCGCGAACGGTGGTACTGGCTGGACCAGGCACGCGGTGAAGCCAACCGCCGCTGGCGCTTGGGCTGGCAGCCGCTGACTCGCCGCTGGAAACTGACCCAGGACGGCCTGAGTCGCCACTTCGTCACCTTGCAGGAAGCCCTCGACGCCATGCGCCGCACCACACGCTGGCGCATCGGCGACCCCATCGCGTCGGGCGACGAAGCCGAACACCACGTCATCTTCCGCTTCCGCCTGGACACCGAAGAGCTGCCCCGCCCGCTGCAAATCGGGCTGGGCCCCCAGTCGGGCTGGGACCTCTCGATCGCGCGGCGCATCAACCTGAGTGCGGCGATGCGCTGAGCATGGCCGTGAGCACCGCCACCCCATGAGCACCATCAAGGCCAACCGCTGGGCGTGGGTCCTGGCCGGCACCGCCCTCTCCGGCGGCGGCCTGGTGCTGGCCTTCCTGCTGGTCATGGCCACGCAAAACAGCGAGCGGCTGGAGCCCTACTTCGCCTGGCTGGTCTGGGGCAACCTGGCGGTGGCCACGGTGCTGGGCCTGACCATCGCCATCGCCCTGGGCCGACTGGCCCTGCGCCTGCGTGCACGCAAGTTCGGCAGCCGGCTGCTGCTCAAGCTCGCTGGCATCTTCGGCCTGGTCGGCCTGCTGCCCGGCCTGCTGATCTACACCGTGTCTTACCAGTTCGTCTCACGCAGCATCGAGACCTGGTTCGACGTGCGCGTCGAAGGCGCGCTCGAAGCCGGCCTGAACCTGGGCCGCAGCACACTCGACACGCTCACGCAAGACGTGTCGGCCAAAACCCGCACCGCCGCGCTGCGCCTGGCCGAAGAGCCCCGCGCCGGCACCCAGCCCGGCCTGCTGGAGCTCGAGCGCCTGCGCGAACAGATCCGAGCCCGCACCGTCTCGGTGGCCAGCGAAAGCGGCCTCGTGTCCATGACCGCCGGAGGTGACGGCACACGCCTGCTGGCCACTGAACGCCTGCCTGCAAGCTGGCGCAACGAAGCTCGCAACCGCGGCATCTACGCCCAGATCGAAGGCCTGGAAGAGCAGGCCGACAGCGCCGGCCCACCGCGCATCATCGCCATCGCCTGGATGCCGGACCGCAGCTTCAGTCTGCAGTCCAGCGGGCACTTCCTGGTCGTCACGCAGCTCATCCCCACGGAGCTGGTTCGCAACGCGCTCGACGTGCAAAGCGCCTACCAGGAGTACCAGCAACGTGCGCTCAGCCGTGGCGGCCTGCGCAAGATGTACATCGGCACGCTGACGCTGGCGCTGGTGCTGGCGGTCTTCGGTGCCTTCCTGCTCGCTGCCATCCTGGGACAACAGCTCGCGCGCCCGCTGCTGCTGCTGGCCGAAGGCGTGCAGGAGGTGGCCCGAGGCGACCTGCGCCCCAAGACCATCTTCGCCACCCAGGACGAACTCGGGGGCCTCACGCGCGCCTTCGCAGCCATGACCCAGCAGCTCGCCGACGCGCGCACCCTGGCCGAGCGCAGCGTGCAGGAACTCGAAAGCGCCCGCGCCCACTTGCAGACCGTGCTGGACAACCTCAGCGCCGGCGTGATCGTGTTCGATGCGCAAGGTCGCATCGACATGGTCAACCCCGGCGCCACACGCATCCTCAAGCTGCCGATTTCGGCCTACCGTGGCCGCCCACTCACCGACGTGACCGGCCTGCAGGACTTCGCCACCGCCATCGCCCAGCGCTTCGAGCTCTACGCCAACGACCCCACGCCAGGCGAGCGCCAGCAATGGCAGGAGTCCTATGAGCTCAGCCTGCCGCATTCGCCCGACCCGCTGACCTTGCTGGTGCGCGGAGCCGAGTTGCCGCCCGACGAAACCCTCATCGTCTTCGACGACCTCACCGAGGTGGTGTCGGCCCAGCGCGCCGAGGCCTGGGCCGAGGTGGCGCGCCGGGTCGCCCACGAGATCAAGAACCCGCTGACACCGATCCAGCTCTCGGCCGAGCGGCTGGAGATCAAGCTCGCCGACAAGCTCGACGACCCGGGACGCCAGCTGCTGACCCGCTCGGTCAACACCATCGTCACGCAGGTGCAGGCACTCAAGAACCTGATCAACGAGTTCCGCGACTACGCACGCCTGCCTTCGGCCAAGCTGGCGCCGCTGAACCTCAACGAACTGGTCAACGAGGTGATGGCCCTGTACGGCCAGGCGATCGAACAAGGCACGCTCACGCTGGACCTCGCGCCCGACCTTCCCGACATCCAGGGTGACGCCGCGCTGTTGCGGCAGGTGGTGCACAACCTGGTGCAGAACGCCCTGGATGCCGCGCTGGACACCACACAAGACGCGGCAAGCGATCGGGCCGCAGCGCGAGGCACGGCCCGCGTCACCGTGCGCACCGACACGCCGCGCAATGAAGACGGCAGCATCCGCGCCGTGCGACTGGCCGTGCGCGACAACGGCCCAGGCTTCCCGGACAAGGTGCTGCGCAGGGCATTCGAGCCCTACCTGACCACAAAAGCCAAAGGCACGGGCCTGGGCCTGGCTGTGGTCAAGAAGATCGCAGACGAGCACAAAGCCCTGGTGAGGATCCGCAACCTGATGGAAAACGCATCGCAGGGCAACTCCCCGGGTGCCCCGACGGCGATCGGGGCACAAGTTTCGCTATCATTTTCGGTGCTGTCATCCATCCCACACCAAAGTGGGTCACACTAGGGACTGCACCCACACCCGGGTATCAGAAATTACATGGCCACCATTCTTGTTGTCGACGACGAACTGGGCATCCGTGCCCTGCTGTCAGAAATCCTGAGCGACGAAGGTCACTCTGTCGAAGTGGCGGAAAACGCCGCCCAAGCGCGCACCCTGCGCGAGCAATGCAAACCAGACCTCGTCTTGCTGGACATCTGGATGCCGGACGTCGATGGCGTCACACTCCTCAAGGAGTGGGCAGCCAACGGCCAGTTGACCATGCCCGTCATCATGATGTCGGGCCATGGCACCATCGACACCGCAGTCGAGGCCACCAAGTTCGGCGCCCAGGCATTCCTGGAAAAGCCGATCACCATGCAAAAGCTGTTGCGCACGGTCGAGCAGGGTCTGGCCAAACCGGCGGCCCCTCGTGCCACCAACGGTGTAGCGCCTCACGCCCCCCATCACAGCGGCCACCTCGCCACCACGATGGTGCAGCCTGTGCACCTGGCCACGGTCACGCCCATCACGGCGGCATCGTCCTACAACGGCGGCGGCGCACTGCGCACCGAGATGGCCCCGACGCAGCACCTGCACACCGAAGCCCCCCACGTGAATTCCACGGCACCTGCCACATACGGCAGCGCACCGGCTCACCACCACGTGCACGCCCCCGCCTCGCACGGCACTGCGCTGTCGGGCCCCTCGAACGAACAGCTCTTTCAGCTGGACCGTCCGCTGCGCGAAGCGCGTGACGACTTCGAGCGCGCCTACTTCGAGTTCCACCTGGCACGCGAAGGCGGCAGCATGACCCGCGTGGCCGAGAAGACGGGCCTTGAGCGCACCCACCTCTACCGCAAGCTCAAGCAGCTGGGCGTGGACCTCGGACGCAACAAGAAAACGGCCATGAACTGATGAGGCCAAAAAGCCTCAAAAAGTGATGTATACTGAGAGTCTTCGCTGATCGCACAAACGCTTTCAGCCAAGACAAAAGGCCTGGTAGCTCAGTTGGTAGAGCAGCGGATTGAAAATCCGCGTGTCGGTGGTTCGATTCCGCCCCAGGCCACCAAAACATCCAAGCCCTTGATTCCACCGGACTCAAGGGCTTTTTCGTTTGCCAGCCTCGCCGCCGCAAGACCCCATGCGCTCCCCGATCAACATCGTCGATGTCGACCGCACCGAAACCTGGTCCCACTACAAGGCGGGCATGTGCGACACCTGCATGGCCAACTGCTGCACCATGCCGCTGGAGATCAAGCTGCCCGACCTGGTGAGGCTGGAGCTGGTCGACCCGTTCGAGGCCGAGCACGAAGACCCCAGGCAGATCGCCAAGCGCCTGGTCAAGGCAGGTGTGATCGAGCGCTTTCACCAGAAGTCCGGCATCTTCACCGTGATGCGCCGCGCCGATGGCGACTGCCGCTTCCTGGACGCCCAAACGCGTCGCTGCACGGTCTACGACAAGCGGCCCAACACCTGCCGCAAACACCCGCAGGTCGGCCCGCGCCCTGGCTACTGCCCGCACGGGCGCCGCACCGACGCCCGGGCCCCGCTGCGGTAAAGTGCGCCTCTGCACGAAACGCCGACCGATGACCACCCAGCCTCCGGCCACACCGCCGCTGTCGATCCTGATGTACCACCAGATCGGTCGCTACCCGCGCCCGGACGCGCACCGCGCGCTGTTCTGCCACATCGACCGCTTCAAGGCGCAGCTCAACTACTTCAAGTGGATGGGCGTGGACGTGCTGTCGATGGACCAGGCGCGTGCCTGCCTGTTCGAAGGCCAGCCACTCAAGCGCCGCTCGGTGGTGATCACCGTGGACGATGGCTACGACGATTTCCGCGAGCACGCCTGGCCAGCGCTCAAGGCCCACGGCTTTCCAGCCATGGTCTACCTGGTCAGCTCGCTGGTGGGCAAGCGTGCCGACTGGCTCACCGACCGGCCCGAATTGCCGCGCCTGATGGACGCCGGCGCCGTGCGCCAGTTGCGCAGCGAAGGCTGCGACTTCGGGTCGCACGCGATGTCGCACCCGCGCCTGTCAACGCTGAGCGCCGAAAGCCAGCGCCATGAAATCGTCGGCAGCAAACAGGCGCTCGAGGACCTGCTGGGTGAGCGCGTCGACCACTTCTGCTACCCCTTTGGCGACTACACCGAGCGCTCGCGAGACATGGTTCGCGACGCCGGCTACCTGACGGCCACGACCTGCATCCGCGGTGCAGCCAACTTCTCGGACAACCCGTTTGAGCTGACGCGCAAGGCCATCTCCTATGGCGACAACCTTGTGGGCTTTGCCTGGAAGCTGCACGCCAAGCAAGGGCGCAAGGGCCAGGGCGCCGTGCCCGACCGCATCGCGGCCTGAGCCGAGGCACACCGCAACATGCGCATCGTCCACGTCCTGCACAGCCACGGCTACGGTGGCGCCGAAAGCCACGCCCTGTTGATGATGAAGCTGCAGCGCGAGGCGGGCCACGAGGTCTGCTACGCCGGCCCCATGGACTCCTGGCTTGGTAGCGAGTGCGAGAAGGCCGGCATCGCTTTCGAACACATCCCCATGCACGGGCTGTTTGACCTGTGGTCGCACTGGAAGCTGCGTGCGCTGCTCAAGCGCTGGCATGCCGACATCGTCCATGGCCACCTGATCCGTGGTGCGATGTACGCAGGCCGGGCGGGCCACCGCCAGCGCGCGCCCTTGGCCATCTGCACGGCCCACGCCACCACGGCGCGCACGCACATGCAACGATGCGCGCACATCATCGCGGTGTCGGGCGCGGTGCGTGATGGGCTGCTGGCCGCCGGGTACGCCGAGCGCGACGTCAGCCTGGTCTACAACGGTGTGCCAGAAGGACCTGTGCCGCCGTCGCCCGAAGAGCGCGCCGCGCTGCGTGCAGAACTGGGCATCCCCGTGGATGCGTTCGCCGTGGTGCACGTGGGCCGTTTCGTGCGTGACAAAGGGCAAGACCTGCTGGTTCAGGCCATGCGCTCCGTGCCGGCCGGTGTGCACCTCTACCTGGTCGGCGACCCAGCCACCGAGTTCGGGCGCGAGGTGCAAGCTTTGCTGACAACCGAGCCGGCGCTGGCTGCGCGCGTGCACTGCCTGGGTTTCCGGCCTGATGTGCAGCGGCTGCTGCCAGCCTTCGACGCCTTTGCCCTGGCTTCGCGCCGCGAGGCCTTGTCCATCGCCGTCATCGAGGCGTTCGCGGCGCGGGTGCCCGTGGTCGCCACGCGCGTGGGCGGCGTGCCCGAGATCGTGCGCCATGAGGACACCGGCTTGCTCGTGCCCACCGAAAACGCGGCAGCCCTGGCGCAAGGCATCACGCGCCTGTACCAAGAACAACTCACGGCCCGCAGCATGCTCGATCGCACCCTGGCGCTGTACCAACGCTGCCTTGGCCGCGCGGCCTGACACCATCACACCATGAGCGCCCCCCATCCCGAGCCCCGTCGAATCCTCGTCGTCCGCCTCTCGGCGTTGGGCGACATCGTCATGGCCTCGGGCCTGATCCCGGCGCTCAGAACCCGTTTCCCGAACGCCGAGATTTCATGGGTGTGCGAGCCGGTGTGCGCGCCGCTGCTCAAGCACAACCCACGGCTCAAGCAGGTCATCG
Source organism: Aquabacterium parvum (assembly GCF_001447195.1). Lineage (GTDB taxonomy): Bacteria > Pseudomonadota > Gammaproteobacteria > Burkholderiales > Burkholderiaceae_C > Aquabacterium > Aquabacterium parvum. The sequence continues at coordinate 447,293 of NZ_LFRI01000341.1, forward strand.
TCTGGCCGCGCGGGGAGTGGCAGGCGCTTTGGAAGGCCAAACGTTACCTGGACCTGTGGCGCGCCGTGCGAGCCTTCCGCGCGCAGCTCAAGGCCGAACAATTTGACCTCGTGCTCGATGGCCAGGGCCTGCTCAAAAGTGGTCTGGTGGCTTGGTTCACCGGCGCGCCACGGCGCGTGAGCATCATCGCTCGCGAGGGCAGCCACCGCCTGGTGCACGAGGTGGTCACGCCACCGCCCGGCGCCGACCCGGTGATGGGCTCGGAGTACCGCTACCTGGCTCATTACCTGGGTGCGCCGCATGGCAGCTTCGTGCACGACCTGGCCGTGGGCGAGGCGCAGCGGCTGCGCGCCCGCGAGGTGCTGAGCGAGCGCCTGCGAAGCGCCTGGGGCGATGGCGCGAGCGCTGATGCGCCGCACGCTCCCCGTGCCCTGGTGGTGCTGGCCCCCTTCACCACCCGCCCGCAAAAGCACTGGGTGGAGGCCAACTGGGCCGAGTTGGGGCGGCGCATGCTGGCGCAGGGGCTGCAGCCTGTCGTGTTGGGCGGCCCGGCCGACCGAGAAGCCGCCGAGCGCATCTGCGCGGGCCAGCCGCAACTGATCAACCTGGCTGGCGCCTTGAAGCTCGACGAGAGCGTGGCGCTGATCGCCGACGCGCAACTGCTGGTCGGCGTGGACACGGGCCTGACGCACATGGGCTCGGCGCTGCGCATCCCGACGGTGGCGCTGTTCGGCTCGACCCGGCCTTACCGCGAGGGCCCCAAGGTTGGAGGCATCTCCCGCACATGCATCTTGTACGACAACCTGCCCTGCTCGCCCTGCCGCCGGCGCCCCACCTGCAACGGCGCCTTCACCTGCATGACCGGGCTGACCACCGAGCGCGTGCTGCAAACCGCCCTGGCCCAACTGGAGCCCCAGTCATGAGGGTGCTGCACGTCGAGGCCGGCATGCACCTCTACGGCGGCGCGCTGCAAGTCGTCTTCCTGCTGCGCGGCCTGAAAGCGCGCGGCATCGACTGCGTCCTGGCCTGCCCCACCGGCAGCGCCATCGCCACCGAAGCCGCACCGCACGCCCGCGTGGTCGAGATGACGATGCGTGGCGATGCCGACATCGGCCTCACCGGCCGCCTGCGCAAGCTGATCCGCGAGGTGCGCCCCGACGTGGTTCACCTGCACAGCCGCCGGGGCAGCGACGTGTGGGGCGCGTTGGCGGGTCGGCTCGAAGGCGTGCCCGTGGTGCTCAGCCGCCGAGTCGACAACCCGGAATCGCGCTTCGTGGTGAACTTGAAGTACCGCCTATACGACGAGGTGGTGACCATCTCCGAGGGCATCCGCCAGGTGCTGCTGTCCGAGGGCGTGCCGCCGGCCAAGGTGCACTGCGTGCTCAGCGCGGTCGACACCGAGCGCTACCGACCCGATCGCTCGCACATGCGCTGGTTCCAGGACACCTTCGGTGTGGCCGACGGTGAGCTCACCATCGGCATGGTGGCGCAATTCATCGCGCGCAAAGGCCACGTCACGCTGCTCGACGCGCTGCCCGATGTGCTGGCCCAGCACCCCGGGCTCAAGGTGATCCTGTTTGGCCAGGGCCCGCTCTGGGATGAAATCAACGCCCGAGTCAAAGGCGACGTGCTGCTGTCAAAACACGTGCAGCTGCCGGGTTTCCGCAAAGACCTCGACCGCGTGCTGCCCTGCCTCGATGTGCTGGCCCACCCCGCTCACATGGAAGGCCTGGGCGTGTCGCTGCTGCAGGCTGCGGCCTGCGGCGTGCCGTTGGTGGGCGGGCGCGCGGGCGGCATCCCCGAGATCATCCAGCCGGGCCTCAACGGTGAACTGATCACGCCGGGTGACACGGCGGCGCTGGTGCGCGAGCTGAACAAGCTACTGGGCTCGGCCGAGCTGCGCCAGCGCTACGGGCAAGCGGGCCGGCAGTGGGTGGTCGAGCGCTTCTCGGTTGAAGCGATGGTCGAGGGCAACCTGGGCGTGTACCAGCTGGCCATGGCCAAGCGCCGAGTTGCCTGAGGACACGACCTCAGCGCCTGGCAGCCCTTTCGATCAAGCCACCCGCCAAACCGGCGTCGGTTTCAAGCCGCCTTGAGCAGCGCATCCACGCAAGCAGCGAGGTCGGCGTAGGCCGCGTCGGCGCCCGCCAGGTCGTCGGTCGACTCTTCGTTGTCGGACTGCACGATGTAGGCCCGCCCCAGGCCTGCTGCGCGCGCGGCCTCGATGTCGGAAGGCTTGTCGCCCACCATGAAGGAGTGCTCGAGCGACAGGCCGTGCTCGCGCACCGCCTGCAGGATCATGCCGGGCTCGGGCTTGCGGCAATCGCAGTCCACGGCCAGCTCGGGCACCTTGCCCTTGGGGTGGTGCGGGCAGTGGTAGACAGCCTCGACTTCAGCGCCCGCTGCGGCCAGGGCCTCGCGCATGTGGCGCGTGAGCTCCTGGAACTGCGCCTCGGTGTACATGCCGCGCGCCAGGCCCGACTGGTTGGTGACGACGATGAGCACGTAGCCGGCCTCGCGCAGGCGGCGCATGGCGTCCACGGCACCGGGCACGAACTCGAACTCGTCCCACTGGTGGACATAGGCACGATCGAGGTTGATGACGCCATCGCGATCAAGGAAGGCCGCCTTGCGGGGCGAGGTCAGTGCTGACGGGTGCTTCGCGGCCGCCGCAGCGTCCGACGAATGCCCGGCGCGAATGCGCTGCACCAGCGAAGTGGTCGAAAAGCCATCGACGAACGGAATCGCCAACGCCTCGCCGCCCCACGAGCGCACCACCCGCGTCTCCTCCAGCGTTTCCATGTCGTAGTCACCGCCCTTGACGTAGAGGTCGGGGCGCGCCTGCTTGATCAGCTCGACCGGCGTGCGCTCGTCGAAAAAAGTCACCAGCGAGACGGAAGCCAGCCCGGCCAGCACGGCCGCGCGGTCGATGTCCTGGTTCAGCGGGCGATCCGGGCCCTTGCCCAGCATGCGGGCCGAGGCGTCGCTGTTGACCGCCACCACCAGTGAGCCGCCCAACTGGCGCGCGGCATGCAGGTAGCTCACGTGGCCGCGGTGCAGCACGTCGAACACGCCGTTGGTGAAGACCACGGGCTTGGGCAACTCGGCGATGCGCGCTGCGATGTCTTCGCGAGCGCAGATCTTGTCCGTCAGGTGAGTGCCTTGGCCGCTCATGCGAACAGCTCCTCGAAGCTCAGCGTGGCGGTGCCGAACTTGGCCACCACCAGGCCGCCGGCGCGGTTGGCGTGGCCCATGGATTCTTCCAGTGACAGGCCGCAGGCCAGCATCAAAGCCAAGGTGCCGATGACGGTGTCGCCCGCGCCAGTCACGTCGGCCACCTCACGGGCCTGGGCCTGCACGCTGCTGACGCGGTCGGCCTCGAACAGGGTCATGCCTTCTTCGGAGCGGGTCAGCAGCAGCGCCTGCAGACCCAGCTGCTCACGCAGGGCCTGGGCCTTGGCGGTGAGCTCGGCCTCGTCCTTCCAGCCACCGATCACCTGCTGCAGCTCGGCCCGGTTGGGCGTGATGACGGTGGCGCCTGCGTAACGGCCGTAGTCGCTGCCCTTGGGGTCGACCAGCACGGCCTTGCCCGCCTGACGGGCCAGCTCGATCATGCGCGGGATGTGGGCCAGGCCGCCCTTGCCGTAGTCGGAGAACAGCACCACATCGTGCTTGAGCAGCTCGCGCTCGAAGTCACCCAGCATCTGACCCAGCAGCTCGTGGTCAGGCTCGCGCTCGAAGTCGACACGCAGCAGCTGCTGGTTGCGGCCGATCACGCGCAGCTTGACGATGGTCTGCATGCGCGGGTCTTGCCCCAGCACCGTGCCGACGCCGTGGCCTTCGAGCAGCTCTTGCAGGCGGCGGGCGGGCTCATCCTGGCCAACCACGCTGAGCAGGGTCACCTGCCCCCCCAGGGTCTTGATGTTGAGCGCCACGTTGGCGGCACCACCCACGCGCTCTTGCTCGCTGGCCACCCGCACCACGGGCACCGGCGCCTCGGGAGAGATGCGTTCGACGGCGCCGAACCAGTAGCGATCGAGCATGACGTCGCCCACGACAAGGACGCGTCGGGCGGCGAGGGTTTCGCGGGCGGGGTGGGCGGCAGACTTCATGCGTGCAGGGGACAAAACCGGGGCCGAACAGGAAATGTTCCGGCAGGAGCCGTATTGTCCCCAGAAATCGCCCTCGAATCGGGGCTTGACCGCCAGGGCACGCCGGCCTGCGCCCCCAAGGCGCCACCGGGACACAACAAGGCACAATAGCGGGCTGTATTCCGCCTGCGCCCCACATGTCCGAAACCCGCGAATCCACCGATTCCCGCGATCCCAAGCCACGCACCGTCATCGTGCTGCAGTACGCCGGCATCGGCGACCTGATCTGGCACATCCCCTACTTCCGGATGATCGCCGAGCAGAGCAAGGCCGGCCGGGTCACGGTGGTGGCGCAGCCCTCGACGCTGACCAAGCATTTCATCGGACACGAGCCATGGGTCGAGGCAGTGATCGAGCACGACCACCGGCCGCGTCGTGGAGAAAAACGCCGGGGCGCCCACGCAGGCATCGCCGGCATGTGGCGCATGGCCCAACAGCTGCGTGCAGGTCGCTTTGACCGCATCATCCTTTTCTCGGGTCGCCCCAGCCGCGGTCTGATTGCCTGGCTCAGTGGCATCCCCGTTCGGCAGGGCTTTGGATACCGGTTCCTGCAGCGCATCTTCCTCAACAGCGGCCCCTACATCGAGGCCTACAAAGGGCCCTCACTGGCCGTGTACCCCGAGGCCAGCGCATTCATGGTGGCGCACGGTTACTGCCCTGCGCCGGTCATCCCACACATGACGCCACCACTGGCACAGCTGGCGACCATGCAGGCGCGCCTGGCCCACCTGCCCCGGCCCCTTTATGCCTTCGCCATCGGCACCAGCGAAACCCACAAGCAATGGGGCGTGCAGAACTTCGCCGACCTGGCCTGCGCGCTGATCGCCGAAGGCGGTGGCGTGATGCTGCTGGGTGGCCCAGGCGAGGTGGCGCTGGCACGCGAGATCGAAGCCCTGATGCCGGAGAAGGTCCGCCACGCACTGGCCATCGTCACCGACGCACCGGTGCTGGGCAGCGCCGCCGCCTTGCAGGTGGCCGATTTCTGCGTGGGCAACGACACCGGCATGACCAACGTGGCCGCTGCCGTGGGGCGCCCGAGCTTCGTCATCATCGGCTCTCGCCCCACCCTCGACCAGGACCCGGTCAACATGCACAACGTCACGGCTGAAAAGCTGTCGGACATCACCGTCGAGCGCGTGCTCGACTTGCTCAAAGAGGCTCGCCGTGGCGCAAAACACGCCTGAACAGACCATGGAGCTCAAGGAGACCGGACGCAAGATCCTTGCGTACGGCAAGCCGCACTGGAAGATGTTCGGCGCCGCCTTCCTGTTTTTCACACTGGGTGCTGCGGTCGAACCCATCATCCCGGCGCTGTTCAAGAAGCTGATCGATTCAGGCTTCAAAGAGGGGCTGAACTACCCGCTGTGGATCGTGCCCGTGGTGATCATTGGCCTTTTCCTGGTGCGTGGGGTGTTCAACTTCGCGGGCAACTACGCCATGACGTCCAGCATCTCCAGCATCGTGCTGGACTTGCGGCGAGACCTCATGCGCGGACTTCTGCGCGCCGATGCCAAGCTGTTCACCACCATCAGCCCCGGCCTGGCTGTCACCAAAATCATCAACGACCCGCAGTTCGCCTCGCAGACGCTGGGCAACGTCACCATTACGGTGATCAAGGACTCCATGACCTTGGTGTTCCTGCTGGGTTACTTGCTCTACCTGAACTGGCAGCTCACCCTGCTGTCCTTCATCAGCATGCCCTTGCTGGGCGTGCTGCTCAAGAAGGTGCAAAAGCGCCTTCAGCACGTCGGGCAGGCCCAGTACGAATCACAGCAACGCCTGGTCAACAGCGTGGACGACAACGCCCGCGCCTGGCGCGTGGTTCGCACCTTTGACGCCGCCGAGTTCGAACTCAAGCGCTTTGACGCAGAAGCCAACGTCCTGCGCCGCATGGTGCTCAAGACCATGGCCACCAGCTCGCTGATCACCCCAATGACGCAGATCGTGGCCGCTATCGGGGTGTCCATCATCATCACACTGGCCATCCATCAGGCCAGCCAGGGCTCCACCACGGTGGGCGAATTCGTGTCGTTCATCACCGCGCTGCTGATGACGATTTCGCCCATGCGGCACCTCACCGACGTCTACCAACCCGTCACGGGTGCGCTCATCACGGCTCGCGGCGCGTTCGACTTGATCAACGCCCCCGTCGAGCCCGACAACGGCACGCGCGAGATGCCCTCTTCGCGAGGCGACATCCAGTTCCGCGACGTCAAGGTGCATTACGAAGGCGCATCCACGCCCTCGCTCGATGGCTTCAACCTGCACATCGAACCCGGCCAAACCGTGGCCCTGGTCGGCTCCTCCGGTGCGGGCAAGACCACCGTGGTCAACACCCTGCTGCGCTTTGCCAACCCGACGTCGGGTCAGATCCAACTCGACGGCGTGCCCATTGACGAGCTGAAGCTGGCCAGCCTGCGCCGCCACTTCGCCGTGGTCTCGCAAGACATCGTGCTCTTTGACGGCAGCGTGGCCGCCAACGTGGCCTACGCCAGTCCGCATGGCGTCGACCGCACCAAGGTTGAGCAATGCCTGCGCGCCGCCAACCTGTGGTCACACGTGTCGGCCATGTCGCAAGGCATGGACTCGGCCGTGGGCACCAACGGCAGCATGCTCTCGGGCGGCCAGCGCCAACGACTGGCGATTGCGCGCGCGCTGTACCGCGACGCCGCCATCTGGATCTTCGACGAAGCCACCTCGGCACTCGACTCTGAGTCCGAAGCCGTGGTGCAACGCTCCATCGAAGACCTGCGCCACGCCAAGACCCTCATCCTCATCGCCCACCGCCTGAGCACCATCAAGAACGCCGACGTCATCTGCGTGATGTCCGAAGGCCGCATCGTCGAGCAAGGCACGCACGCCGAACTGATGGCGCTGGGCGGCCTGTACGCCGGCATGGTGCGCATCCAGGCGGCGGACTGACAACCTGAGGCTCTCTTGGGAGCAGCAACATGCTGCGCGGCTGAAGCACCTTGACAACGCACCTTCCGGGCGTCATGATCTGAAAAAATCATTTTAAAGTGATATCACTTTAACGCTCAATGCCAGGAAGATCAAAAAAATCGTTGTCGGCGCCAGCAAGCGTCGCCACAACTTCCGAGGAAAAGTGGGAAGTCATTTTTCATGATGAGTTCTTGCCAGAGTTCAAGGCATTCAACTTGGATGTGCGCCGCGAGTTAGCAGCCGCAGCCAAGGCCATCGAGTTGGCGGGACCCAAGACAGGTCGGCCCCATGTCGATACCCTCAAGGGTTCGAAACACGAGAACATGAAGGAGTTGCGATTCAAAGCCAACAACGGCGCAGAAATCTGGAGAGCAGCTTTCGCCTTCGACCCTCAGAGAAAAGCCTACATGCTGGTGGCGGGTGACAAGCAAGGACAAGATGCCGACACGTTCTACAAAAGTCTGATCAAGACGGCAGACAAGCGATTCGACGCCCATCTGAAAAAGCTCGCAAAGGCCAAGAAGGAATCACCATGAGCACAACCCTGCAAAGCATCATCGAAGAATTCGATGACAAGGATCAGAAGCTGATCCAGCACAAAGCAAGCCTCTTGGCCAAGGAGATGATCCGCCATGCAGACTCTCTGGCAGAGGTCCGCACAGCGCTGATCAAGACCCAGGACGAAGTCGCTCGGGTGCTCAATGTCAAACAAAACGCCGTGGCACAACTGGAGAAGCGCTCGGACCTGCTGCTGTCGACACTGCGCAAGTACGTGGAAGCAATGGGTGGAGAACTGGCTGTGGCCGTCCGAACAGGCGCGGGCACCGTGATCATGCTCGACAGCCTGAGCTCCCTGGCCAAGCCGCCAGTGCGACAGCGCGCGCGAGCATCTGGCGTGGCGCAGAAACCGGCTGCCCGCGCTCCAAGCAGGTCCAAGCCAAAGGCCAAGCAAACCAGGACTTTGGTCGCCTAACGACAAGCAATCGATGCAGAAGGCATTCATGCCCACATCGATGTTCGGTGGCGCGACCAACGCCAACCCCAAACGCGCGCAGGATGAGTTGATCAAGGCGGGCGCATAGGCGCACGGGCATAATTGCCCCCTGCAACCTGCCCTGCCTGAACCCCATGATCATCGTCACCGGCGCCACCGGCTTCATCGGCTCCAACATCGTCGCCGACCTCAACGCGCGCGGCCGCACCGACCTGCTACTGGTCGATGACCTCGGCACGCAAGGCAAGTGGAAGAACATCGCCAAGCGGCGTTTTGTCGACCTGGTCGACTATCGCGACCTCGATGGGCTGCTGGCTCGCCTGAAGCAACCTGCCGACGCCGTCTTCCACATGGGCGCCAACTCATCGACCACGTCCACCGACGGCGACGAGATCCTGCGCGTGAACCTGCATGCCACCATGGCCTGGTGGAAGTGGTGCACAGACACTGGAACGCCCTTCATCTACGCGTCTTCGGCCGCCACCTATGGCGACGGCGAACAGGGCTTCGAAGACAACCAATCGCCAGAAGCCTTGGACCAGCTCGCCCCGCTGAACCTGTACGGCTGGTCCAAGCACCAGTTCGACAAGTGGGCCGTGGAACGCGCTTCGGAAGGCAAGGCACCGCCGCAATGGGCGGGCCTGAAGTTCTTCAACGTGTACGGGCCCAACGAGTACCACAAGGGTGACATGCGCAGCCTGGTGGCCAAGAACACCGCGCTGATCGCCCGCGGCGAAACCATCCGCCTGTTCAAGTCCCACAAGGACGGCTACGCAGACGGCGGCCAGCTGCGCGACTTCGTCTACGTCAAAGACTGCTGCGCCGTGATGATGTGGCTGCTCGACAACCGGCAGGTCAGCGGCGTGTTCAACCTGGGCACCGGCCAGGCGCGCAGCTTCGTGGATCTGATGCAGGCCATTGGCACGGCGCTGGGCAAGCCCGTGAACATCGAGTACGTGGACATGCCGGAGAGCATTCGGCCGAATTACCAGTACTTTACGGAGGCGCGGATGGGGAAGTTGAAAGGGGCTGGGCACTCGATCCCCATGACCTCGCTGGAGAATGGGGTACGTGACTACGTGCAGCGGCATCTGGTGCAGGCCGACGCCTACAGATAACGGTATGGGGCTCCGCGTGCTACAAGTGTGTCCTTTCGACATACCCAACGAACCGAGTACTGGCGGTCAAATTCGCATCGAAGCCATTGCTCGCGCTTATCGCGAGGCAGGCTGCATCGTCGATCGAAGTTGCATCGTCACCCGGCAACGCGACGCTAGGAGACCGATGGACTTGATCATGCCTTGGCTTGATCGTGTGCGTCGCAAGCATATAGGCAAACCTGACAACCTGGGCCAGATCCGGCAACACTGGGCCGCGCAGGCCAGCCAAAAGCTGCACAAGCAATTATCTTCCTGCCTTGAGAAACCTTACCAAATCGTACACGTGGAGCACCCATGGGGCATGGCACTGATGCGCTCCATGAGGCGGCATCCCATGCTTACCAATGCGCGCATCGTTTACAGCGCCCACAACATTGAGCACACTCTGTTCGAATCCGTCGCCCGAGAACAGGGCAACTGGAATTGGGCAGCAAGAACACTGACCCAGGAAATTCGTCGAATCGAAGAGGCAGCGGCGGCTGAGGCCGACATCACTTGGGCGGTATCGCTCGCCGATGCTGGTCAACTGATGCCATTTGCGAAGAGATGTGTTGTAGCTCCAAACGGCTGCCGAGAACTACCAAAGCGCGCTTGTTCATCAGTCTTCACCAGATTGCAAGGCCGCTATGCCTTATTCATCGGCACGAACTACAGCCCAAACGTCAACGGCTTCCTCCGCATGCTGGAAGATGACTTTTCATTCCTACCTCCGGGCACGTCCATTCAAACCATTGGAACCTGCGTAGAAGCACTGAGTCACCACGCGCCACATCGGCACTGGCAGAAGTCTGAACGCTTGCACCACCACGGCAAAGTGAGTGGGTCGCTGTTAGATTCGGCACTGCTGAACGCCGGAGTTATCATCTTGCCCATCCTTTCAGGGGGAGGCACCAATCTCAAGACGGCAGAGGCACTAGCATCTGGCCGACTGGTTCTTGGCACGACCAAAGCGTTCCGTGGCTTCGAGGATTGGCTACATGCCCCTGGCGTACATTTTGCCGATGCGCCGGAGTCTTTCCGAGACAACCTAGCTAAACTCCTACTCGCGTCATCTAGCGAGCAATCGAAGTTTCACCGTCAGGGACTGAATTGGACTTCAGCACTCCAACCTGCGCTGCAGGAGACGCTTGGGGGCGCTTTTTGAAACCGCCCCGACTTCAACCCGAGGTACTTGATACGGCAAGACAGCAGCCATGATACCCCCCCGCATCAAAACCTCGGCGTTTTTCCAGGACCAACCCGCCACCGACCTGTTCGTGCTGGAGCATCGGCAAGCCAAGCTGGGCAGCTACGTTGCGAACCTTGCGGCGATGGACGGGCTGATCAACTTCGGGTCCGTGGCCGCCGCGGTGGATGCGGCCTGCCCACGCAGGGACCGCAGCAAGGGCGGACGCCCGCCGTACCCCACCGAGGTGATGGTGCGCATGGTGTTTCTGCAGTCGCTGTACAACCTGAGCGAGGAAGGCTGCGAACACCAAGTGTTGGATCGCTTGAGCGTCCAGCGCTTTTGCCGGCTGGATGGGCAACTGCACATTCCTGACGCGTGCACGCTGAAGAGCTTCAAGCAGCGCCTGACCAAGGGTGGCCTGGGCGGGCGGGCGATCTTCGAGGCAAGGAGCCAGCAACTGCAACAACAACGGTACATCCCGCGCGGCGGGCAGATCGTGGACGCCAGCATCGTGCAGGCGCCCATCACCCAGACCCGCAGCGAAGAACGCCAAGCGCTCAACGAAGGCAAGGCGCCTGAGGGCAGGAGCACCAAGCGGCTGCCGCACACAGACCGCGACGCCCGCTGGACCAAGAAGTACGGCAAGAGCTTCCACGGCTACAAGGTGCACAGCAATGTGGATGCACGCTGGAAGCTGATCCGCCGAATTGCCATCACGCCTGCCAACGTGGACTATAGTCAGACGCTGCAGGCGGTGATGGACACCGCCAACACCCGAGGCCGGTTGCTGGCCGATCGGGGCTATGAGGCCCAAGCCAACCGCGATTTGTTGGCCAAGCACCAACTTCGCGACGGCATTGCGCGGCGAGCCAAGCCAGGGCAAGAGGCGCGCCAGCGGCTGGATGCACGCAACCGAGCGATCAACAAGACGAGGGCCCGGGTCGAACACGTGTTCGCCGGTCCGAAACAGCTGGGCGGCAAAGTGGTGGGGGCGAGGACGCTGACCAGGAACGAGCTGGCCATCACGCTGAAGTGCGTGGCCTGCAACACCAAGCGTTTGGTATGGTTGGTCGCGCAAGGAGCGCAGACGTGATGGCTCAACACCGCCGAATCTCATGCCATACCGTGACATTGGCCGTCAGCGCATCGGAAAACAGGGTTATACGAAGCGCCCTTGGGAACATAACACCAAGTAAAAAGAAATGATCAGCAGCGACCAAATCAGCGTAGTCATTCAAGGAGCAATCGGCGCGGAACTGCCAGACTGCATCAGAAGCGTCCGCAGAAGTCTACCGAAATCCGAGATCATTTTGTCAACATGGGAGGGCAGTAGCCTGCCGGCAGGAATGGACGTGGATCAGTGCATTTTCAGCCCGGACCCAGGAGCACGGCCAGCAGTCAAAGGCGGCAAACTGCTCAATAACACCAACCGACAACTAGTATCGACCGTCGCTGGACTGCGTCGGGCCAATCGCCCTTACACACTCAAACTGCGCACTGACTTCGAGATTCATCACCCCGGATTCATCCAAGGCTTTACCACCACAGACTTACGCGACACCAAGTACACGCTTTTCAAGCATAAACTAGTTATACCTAATTACGCGACTCGCTACCCCACACCCAACACGGCATCCTACCCATTCCACCCATCTGACCTGAGCGTATTCGGCTTGACCGAAGACGTAACCAGATACTTCGACGCCCCCCCTTTGGGTGAAGCTGATTGGAACTGGGCGCTGCAGTACGAGTCGGAAATCACCCGAGGCCAGAATGTGCCACTTTTCTTGCCGCGTCTTGCCCCAGAACAACATTTCTTCATAAACAGTCTGCGAGCAAACGGGCATCCGATTGAGTTGCGTCACTACCATGACACCAGCGGGAACATTGCCGAACAAAGCCGACGCTATTTGGTCAATAACTTTGTCGTGCTCGACATGCAGGACTACGGTATCAGCACAGGAAAATCTGCGCTAGCGTATGCCATCACAAAAGACATCAACAACTGTTACTCCCGCAACTTGTACCGCTCAGAGTATCGAATGTGGTGCGACCCGAATGCCAAGCTAAACTGGCGGGAAGCCATAGAGGCCCGCCTAACTCGCCGAAAAATAACCCACGAAAAACTGGTTAAACACCGCTTCGCCATGCAACAGCATGCACAGCTTATTTTCCGAGCCTCAGATGAGGGCTCATTTACCCACAGCCACAAAATGCTGGCTGACGCAATCTCCTGCCTCTACTATTTTTTGCGTGCCATCGTATGAACAAGCTCAACATCGTTATCCCCATGGCTGGCGCCGGCAGCCGCTTTGCTAAAGCAGGCTACGCAGACCCTAAACCACTGATAAAAATTCACGACACCCCGATGATCGAGGCCGTAGTGCGCAACCTTCGTCCTAGCATCCCACATAAATTCATTTTTATCGTACAGGCAGCACACGCGCAGGCCTACGGGCTACGCGATTTTCTGACTTCCATTTCAAACGGGGGGGAACTCATTGAAATCGACGGACTCACCGAAGGCGCGGCGTGCACCGTACTCAAGGCTCAATCGTTGATTGACAATGACCAACCACTGATGATCGCCAACAGCGACCAGTACATTGATTGCGACATAAATGCATATTTGGCATCAATGAAAAATGGCGACTTAGACGGCATCATAATGACCATGTGGGCGGATGATCCGAAATGGTCTTTCGTGGATTTAAATGAAGCGAATTTTGTCACTCGCGTCGTCGAGAAGGAGGTCATCTCCAACGAGGCCACGGTTGGCGTCTACAATTTCCTTCGAGGTTCTGACTTCGTTCAAGCCGCAAAAGACATGATTCTGCGTGACGAGCGCGTAAATGGTGAGTTCTATGTAGCGCCAGCCTACAACTCGCTCATCCGCAACGGGAAAATGATCGGTATTCACAACATTGGCAGCGAAGCCAAAGGTATGTATGGGTTAGGCATCCCAGCCGATCTGGAACACTTCTTACGGTTATCGTTGTCCCATCAATTCAAACGTGGCTGACTATGCAGTTCATCTCTCACCGAGGCTGGTGGATCAAGCCCGAAGAAAAGAATACCATGACCGCGTTCGAACGGTCGTTTTCTCGCGGATACGGCACAGAAACTGACGTACGAGATCTAGATGGGCAGCTCGTCATATCTCATGACATGCCACGTGCAAGAGACAAGCTTGGTATTGAGCCTGTACTCGCACTAGCGAGCCACTACAAGGTCCCGCTAGCCCTGAACATCAAATCAGATGGTCTGGCGAAGCCACTTCGCAACACACTAGATAAGTTTCCGGGACTGCAGTGGTTCGTCTTCGACATGTCCGTACCTGATATGCGCAACCACTTGGCACTGGGCAACACCACGTACACCCGGTTCAGTGAAATCGAACAACAACCAGCTTATCTAGAACGCGCAGCAGGGATCTGGCTGGACGCCCTTGACACGCCTTGGCTTGACTCAAGCGCAATCTTACGAGCCCTCTCATTAGGCAAGCCTGTTTGCCTAGTCTCCCCCGAGCTACACCAAAGAGATCCCTTGCCTCTCTGGACCGAACTGCGGTCTCTAGCGCATGCGACACAACTCACCCTCTGCACGGACCTACCCGATCAGGCCAAACAACACATCATGGGAGCAGCGCAATGATAAAAGCCGTAATATTTGATATGGATGGCGTGCTGATTGAGGCCAAAGATTGGCATTACGAAGCACTTAACAGAGCCTTGCGGCTTTTCGGATTCGAGATTTCACGGTACGCGCATCTGTCAACATATGACGGCCTGCCTACTTCAAAGAAGCTTGAGATGCTCAGCATTGAAAGCGACTTACCCAGGGCACTCCATGGCTTCATCAATGAGATGAAGCAGCTATACACCATGGAAATAGTTCACACGCACTGCAAACCCACATTCTCTCATGAATTCGCGCTCTCGTCGCTCAAAGCACAGGGCTACAAACTCGCGGTAGCCTCCAATTCAATTCGATCAACAGTCGTCACGATGATGGAGAAATCCAACTTGGCTAGCTACCTAGATCTAATGCTTTCCAACGAAGATGTGCACAAGGCAAAACCCGATCCAGAAATCTACCTTTCGGCCATGACGACCCTGGGTTTCAAGCCTGACGAGTGTCTGATCGTTGAAGACAACGACAACGGCGTAAAGGCTGCACTGGCGTCAGGTGGTCACCTTTTACGCGTCAAGGACGTCCACGAAGTCAAACTTGAAAAAATCCTCGCAAGAATCCAGGAGATCGACAATGGCTGACCCGAAACTAAAAGTCCTTATTCTGGGCGCTGGCGTCACCGCCAACTCAAGCGATGGCGACCCATTTCCGGCTTTCATGGCTGAGGTCAAGGGCGCGCCTTTGATACAGCGCATAGTTGAGTCATGCGCCGGACTGCAGCCAGACTGGATCGGCATTGCTTGCCAATCCAAGGAAATTGACAACTATCAGATCTGGGAACTGCCTAGATTGCTTCACCCGAAGGCTTCGTTCTTAGCAACCAACAGCATAACGCATGGCGCCGCATGCACGGCCTTGTTAGCTTCGGAGCATATCGACAATGAAGACGAGCTTCTGATCCTTGGCGTAAATGAGTACATCGATGCCGATTTCACCACCATCATTCAGCGATTCCGGGATAGGCGTCTAGATGGCGGCGTGCTGACTTTCCCCTCCATCCATCCACGGTATTCCTACGTTAAGACTAGTGCAGACGGATTAGTGCAACAGGCTGCGGAAAAACGCCCCATCAGCAACACCGCAGCAGCCACTTTCTTCTGGTATCGGCGCGGGTCCGATTTCGTCATGGCAGCAAAAGATGTGATTCGCAAAAACGATCATGTCAACGACCTGTATTACATATCGCCCACGATCAACCAGATGCTTCTGAGACAAAAACGTATCGGCATCGAAGCCCTTGAAAACGGACAATACCACCCCTTCAAAACCACGCGCCAGATCGAAAATTTTGAAACCGTTCAGGAATTTAGAAAGTAACGGCATGAAAGTCTATCAATTGTCCGACATGCAGGGCGGGTGGTTTGCTGGGGACTTTACTCCCACGATCGTACACAGCAAGGATTTCGAGGTGGCCGTCAAGCACTACCAGGCTGGAGCAAAAGAGGCCAAACATCACCATAAAGTTGCCCAGGAAGTCACTGTCATTTCCTCAGGCACCGTCCGCATGAATGGTGTGACCTATGGTGAAGGTGCCATAGTCGTTTTAGAGCCCGGCGACATGACTGACTTCGAGGCCATCACTGCTGCCACGACCGTAGTGCTGAAGACGCCATCAGTGGCTGGTGACAAGTACCTCGACTGACCCCTGCCTCCCGATTTCGATGCCAAATGCTGTAAGTGCTTGATTTGACCAGGGCGCCCTGGTCAGCGTGCCACTACAGGAGGGACAACTGGGGTTCCGTGCAGAGTTTTGACCTTCAAGGCGGCCATGGTGGCGGCCGCCCCTGGTTGATGGTGGATACGCCTGAGACGAGTGCGCCGTTGTCAATGCTGACGCTGTGGCACTGAATGTATTGCCCCAGTGAATTTCTGCTCAGCTTTTGGCGTTGGATGAAACGACGATGGGCAGGCGGGGTCATCCGCTAGGCGACCAAGGACATGGCAGCCTAGGGTCTGAACATCATCGTGGAAAGACCTTGCGATTGAGTACCTAGCCTTGGGCCGATTAAAGCAAGCGAAGCATATTGAACGCACTGTGCACCAAGCGCGTGGAAACCGAAGAATTATCAGACAAATAACAGCTTGAACTGACGTGAGTGCTCTGCCCAAAACAACGATTCCAACTCGCGAGCCCCTGACTTTGGCTGTCTGGATGATTTTGGCGCTGATCTTTTGCGTCCACTACGTCGTGAAGACGCACGTCGGCCCAGCCTCCGGCATCGCGCAACACGCCGACCTGAATGTCTCAGCCCCATTTGTTTTCAGGTTCCTGCTGCCACTGACACTCTCCATCCTTTTGCCCCACGACTGGCTTGACTTGCCGTCGACCCGCATCGCGGTGGCCACATTGTTCGCCTTTGCATCCATCTGGCTGATGCCGGCGTTCATGGGCCGCGTCACAGGATCCGGCCTGAACGAAAAGGAAGCGTCAAGGGTTCGACTGATGATGCTCGTGATGCTGATCGCTCACTACACCCTGCCACGCAACCTCAAGTTCTATTACGTCTACGATTTCCCGGCCATCACGTTCTATCAATTGACGTTCATGGCGCTGACGGCCGCTTCGCCACGTCAGCGATGGCTGGGGGTGCTGCTGGCGGCCGCTTTGACCACCAACAGGGAAACCGTGGGCATCGCGGTGATCCACGCAGCGGCTTGGCACGTCGCACGACTGCCTTGGCAAGGCACATCGACACTGCGGACATGGGCACCCATCCTCTGCCAACTGGCGTGCGCCGCAGTCGCAGTGCTCCTCGTTCGCAAGCTGATCTCTCACAGCCTGGACCACCCCATCCAGGCCAGCTTCAGCTGGATGGAAGGCGACCAACTTCGCATCCTGGCCAACCTCGAACGCATGGCCACCAAACACCACCACGGCATCGCGCTGCTGTGGTTCGGCGCTGGCGCCATCATCTGGCTGCCCAGGCGCTGGCGTGCCCTGAACAGCACACTTAAGCACATGCTGATCGCCTCGGCCCCTGTTTTCGCCTTCTTCTGCGTGGTCGGCAACTTTGTCGAGTTGCGCATGTTCAGTGAGCTGCTTCCATTGCTGGCCGCAGCCCTGGCCTTCAAAGCGCCAACTTCACAAACACAAACTCCGGGATGTGCTTGATGATCAACATGATCAAGCGCCAGAACCCCGGCGTGTAGACCACCGAGCGGCCCTTGTCGATGCCGGCAATGATGTCGCTGGCCACCTTCTCGGGTTTGGCCCACAGCGCCCCCTTCTTGAACGACGCAGTCATCGGCGTGTCCACAAAGCCGGGCTTGATGGTCATCACGTTGACGCCCACCTTGCGCAGGCGTTGGCGCTGGCCTGATGCGAAAGCACTGACCAGGGCCTTGGCGCTGCCGTAAACGTAGTTGCTTTGACGCCCACGGTCGCCGGCCACCGACGAGATCACCGCGATGCTGCCGCTGCCTTGTGCCGCCAGGTGCTCACCCGCCAAGGTCATCAGCGACACCACCGAGGTGCCATTGATGGCGACCTCGCTCAACGCGTAGCCCACATCAGACTGCGCGCGGGCCTGGTCACTCAGCGTGCCGTGGGCGATCAACACGGTGTCGAGGCCGCCCATGGCCTGCGCCGCATCGCGGATGAGGTCTGCGTGTTGATCGAACTTCGCGGCGTCGAACACCCTCTGGCCGACCGCCAGGGCCCCGCGGGTCTTGAGGTCATCGGCCACCGAGCGCATGGCAGCCTCGTTGCGAGCGGCCAAAAACAGCTTGTCGCCGCGTTGTGCCCACTGGCGCGCACAGGCTTCGGCGATGGCGGACGTCGCGCCAACGATGAGGATCTTCTTCATGTTTTCTCCATGACCCGACGCCACCAACTCGATGAGAAGCGCGGGTCAACGTGTGGCAAAAATTCTGACAGGCGGGGGTAACCGGCCTTGAACACATCGGCGGGCATGCGGCCGTCCTTGGCCACGTACAAGCGCCCCCCGGCCTCCAGCACGATGCGGTCGAGCGCGGCGAACAGCTTGTGCAGGCGGGGCCCCTGGTTCGGAAAGTCCAGCGCCAAGGTTGTGCCCGGGCAAGGGAAGGACAACATGCCGCGCGAGGGCGGCTCGCCGAACTGCTTGAGCACCGCTAGGAACGAGCCCATGCCGCTGGCCGCGATGGTCTCCAGCAGGCGTTGGGTGGCGGCAAAGGCCTTCTCGTGGGGCACCACGCACTGGTACTGGTAGAAGCCCCGAGGGCCGTAGATGCGGTTCCACTCCAGCAAAGAGTCGAGAGGGTAGAAGAAGGGCCGGTAATACTGAAACGCCCGAGCCTCGTCTGGCCCTTGTCGATGGAAGTAAAGGGTGTTGAAGGACTTGAGCGACAGCGTGTTGATGAGGGACGCCGGCGGTGTCAGGGGCACCTTCATGCAGCGCGGGGACTCCAACGTGGCGCCCTTGGGCGAGGCCGAAGGGTCCATCACCGCCGGTGCATGGTTGGCCCGGTTGAACAGGCCCCGGCCCAGGCGCTTGCCCGAGAAGGCGCAATCGATCCAGCTGACGGTGTACTCGAAGTCGCGCTCCGAGGCCTGGCTGAGCTCGAAAAACTCCCCCAGGTTGCGAAAGCGAACAGTCTCGGAGTCCATCCAGGGGTTGGCCACGCGCCGCAGGCGAAGCTCGGCCCAGGTGATCAGGCCGGTCAGGCCTAGCCCGCCGATGGTGGCGGCGAAGAGCTCGCGGTTTTCATCGGGCGAGCACCACAGGCGCGAGCCATCTGAGCGCAGCAACTCAAAGCCCGTGACGTGGTTGCCGAACGAGCCCGCCACGTGGTGGTTCTTGCCATGCACGTCGTTGGCGATGGCGCCACCCACGGTGACGAACTGGGTACCGGGCGTCACGGGAGGGAACCAGCCCTGCGGCAACACCAGGCGGATGACCTCTGACAGCAGCACGCCCGCCTCGCAGCGCAGAAGGCCGGTGGCCGCATCGAAGTCGATGAAGCGATCGAGCAGGCGCCCCAGCAGCAGTGCGCCGCCCACGTTGAGGTTGCTGTCCCCGTAGCTGCGTCCGTTGCCATAGGGCAGCACCTTGGCCTCGCCTTCGGGCAAAGGCTGGTGGCGGCTGCTCAAGCCAAGCGCCTCATGCTCGTGCCGCTCGACACGGCCCCAGGAAGTGAAGACCTGCGAAGACATGGTGCCGATCAAGTCGCCAAGTAAAGCACCACGCCTGCGGCCAGGCCGGTGAACAAACTGGTGCGGTCCTTCAAGGCGTACACCAGCGGGTCGTCGTGCATGTTGCCTCGGTGAGTTTCCATCCAGATGCGGCTGATCCAGTACAGCATGATCGGCACCAGGCCCCAAGCGATCTTGGGGTGCGAATACAAGGTGGCGATGTCTGGCGAGTTCAGGTAGAGCGCCAGAACCAGGATGCTGAGGTAGCCAGACGCCGTGCCCAGGCTTTGCAGCAAGCTGATGTCTTCGACCTGGTAGCCACGGCCTTTGGCCTTGAGCTTGCCTTGCTGACGCATGACAAAGAGCTCGGCATAACGCTTGACGATGGCCAGGCTCAGGAAAATGAAAGTGGCGAACATCAGCAGCCAGAAGGACAAAGGGATGGCCATCGCTGCCGAGCCCGCCACGATGCGGATGGTGTAGAGGCCCGCCAGCGCGAGCACGTCCACCATGACCACCTTCTTGATCCCGAAGGAATAGACCAGGGTGGCCGCGTAGTACGCCCCCAGCACCTGCAGGAACTTGGCCGGCAGCATGCAGGAAATCAGCCAGGCCACGACCAGCAGCGTGGGCGCAGCCAGCAGGCCGAACACCCGGCTCAGGCGGCCGGCTGCGAACGGCCGATTGCACTTGGTGTGGTGCTGCCGATCGGCTTCCAGGTCCAGCATGTCGTTGAGCAGGTACACCGACGAGGCGCACAGGCTGAAGGCAAGGAAGGCCAGCGCACCGTCGATCAACACCGGCAACTCGGACAGCCGGTGAGCCGCCAGCAATGGCACGATCACCAGCGCATTTTTGGCCCACTGGTGCACCCGCAGGGCCTTGGCCACGGATTTGATCAGGCCCGTCAGCGGTGGCACGACGTGAACCACCTCGGTGAGCTTGCCCGCAGCCGCCACCAGACCTTGACTTGCGTTGGCCACGATGGCCTTGCGCGCATGGGCCCACACCTTGAGGTCAACGCGGTGGTTGCCCGCGTAATCAAAACCCTGTTCACCAAAGCGCCGCACCAGCTCCGCAGCCTTGTTGCCTCCGGCCAGGTTGGTCTTGCCATCGCTGGCCAGCACCCCGTCGAACAAGCCAGTGTGATCGGCCACGGCCTGGGCAACCCGGTGGTCCGATGCGGTGACCAACCACAAGGGTCGGCCCGCTTCCTTCTGGGCTTGCAGCCAGGTCAGCAAGGGCTTGGTGTACGGCAAGGCGCCGCCGTTGAGTTCCACCCTGGCGGCGATTTCCGACTTGAGCCTCGCTTTGCCACCGAGCAGCCACAATGGCACCAACAACAAGTAAAAAGGGTTTCGCTTGAGCAAGAGCAGGAACGACTCCAGCAACAAGTCGCTGTGGATGAGCGTGCCATCGAGGTCGACGCAGAGAGGGGTCTTGTCAGACATGGTCAGAAAGAAGAAGGTTCACGGCGAAGGAGCCAGACGCAGGCCCACCCGATCACGACAGCCAGCCAAAGGGTCAACAAACGGCAAATGAGGGTCAGCAAGATGGCCAAGGGTGCGCTGATGCCGTGGGCCATCAACAGGGCAGCCATCACCGCCTCGGTGCTGCCCAGGCCACCCGGCAAAAAAGACAAAGCGCCAGCGATGAGCGCAACGGCGTAGGCGCTGGCAGCACCACTCCAAGGCAATTGCCCAGGCGCCATCGCATCGGCCACCAGTTTCAGACCAGCGGCTTCGCCCCCCCAGGACACCAAGCCCAGCAGCAAACCAGCCACCAGCATCTTGGGCGACAGGAGTTGCCGGGAGCTCACCATGGTGTCGACCACCACGGTGAGGCTGCCCTGCCCTGGCAGGGGTTTGGGCCTTTTGGCCAACCGCGTGCGCACCCGACTCCAGGGGCACAGGGCGATCAGCATCAACAAGCCCAGCACCAGCGCCGCAGCGATCCAGATCATCCCTCGGTAGCGATCGGCATTGAGCAAAGCAGCGAAAGCCAGCAAGATCATCGCCAGCAGGTCCAGGATGCGCTCGACGAAGAACGCACCGCTGACCGCAGAGAGCGGCACACCCCTGGCCTGGTAGTACCTGGCTCGGGCCATTTCGCCCAGCTTGCCCGGCGACAAGGTGAAGGCAAAGCCAGCCATGAAGGTCAAGGAGACGAAGCGCAGGGGCAAGACGTGCCCCTGGTGAGACATGTACCAATGCCAGCGCCAGATGCGCAGCACATAGTTGAAAACGGATAAACCAGCTGCCGCCGCGATGGCTGGCCAGGCCGCGCCGATCAGGCCGATGTCGATTTGGACGATGTCGCGCCGAAACCCAAGGACGCACCAGGTGAGGAACGCAGCCATGCCCCCCAGATCAGCCATTTTTTCAGGCGTCCGGTGTGTGCCGTGCTTGGTGCAGGCTCCTGCGCTCCTTGCGAGGGGGTCAATAAATCGGACATGCATTTGGTCAGTGCGCCCTGAATCAAACGCTGCACTGACCCTAAATTTGTTAAACCGAAACTGTACCCCGCGCCAACGCCCTCCGATCCAATGCGCCGAACACCCGGGCAAGCCAAGACCTTCTCTCTGATTCGCCAATCGGCATCTGTGCCAAATTGCACAGACGGAAAACCGTCTCCATGCCCGCCATGACACAGCCCGCTCAAAAAGCCACTCTGCGCCACGCCGTCTTCGCCGCCATTTCAAAACTGGCGCCGGAGGCCACCGCGCCCATCGCCGACGCCACCCCCCTGATCGGCGACGGCAGCGTGCTCGACTCCATGCGCCTGGTCGAGCTGTGCCTGAGCCTGGAGGACCTGGCCGGCGAGCACGGCTTCGAGTTCGACTGGACCTCCGAGGCCGCCATGTCGCGCTCACGCAGCATCTTCCGCACCGCCGGCGCGCTGGCCGACGAGTTCGTGCGCCAGAGCCAGGGGGCCGCATGATCGTCGTCACCGGCGCCAGCCGCGGCCTGGGCCGCGCCATCGCCGACCGGCTGATCGAACGCGGCCTGCCCGTCTTCGGCCTGGCCCGCCACACCGAGGGCCTGCCCTTCCCCGCCTTCGCCTGCGACGTCGCCGACGCCGAGCAGGTCAAGGCCGCCGCCCGGGCCGTCAAGGCCCACACGCCGGTCATCACCGGCTTGGTCAACGCGGCGGGCATCGCCTCCATGAACCTCGCGCTGACCACGCCCCCGTCGGTGGTGCAGCGCATCGTCGCCACCAACCTGATGGGCACCATCCACACCTGCCAGAGCTTTGGCGGCATGCTGGCGCGCAACAAGGCCGGCGCCATCATCAACTTCTCGACCATCGCCGTGCCCCTGGGGCTCAAGGGCGAGTCGGTCTACGTGGCTTCCAAGGCCGGTGTCGAAGGCTTCAGCCGCAGCTTCGCCCGCGAGATGGGCGACTTCGGCGTGCGCGTGAACTGCATCGCGCCCGGCCCCATCCAGACCGACCTGCTCAAGAACCTGCCGCAGGCCAACATCGACCGCATCATCGAGCAGCAGATCCTGCGCAAGCCTTTCGAGGCCTCGGCGGTTTGCGACGTGGTCGAGCTGCTGCTGGACGAACGCTCGGCCTCGCTGAGCGGGCAGGTCTTTCACATCGGAGGCGCTTGATGAGCCTGGTCGAAACCCTGCAACGCACCTGGGGCCACACGGACGACCCCTTCCTGGTGTCCGAAACCAGCGCCTTGCGCTTCGCCGACCTGGCGGCGCAGGACACGTCCGACCTCGCCAGCGTCCGCTCGGGTGACGTGGTGGCCCTGATCGGCGACTTCGAGCCCCGCTCCATCTCGCGCCTGCTGACGCTGTTCGATCGCGGCTGCATCGTCGTGCCGCTGACCGAGGACACGGCCCACGACCACGCCTACTTCTTCGACGCCGCCCTGGTGGACGTGGTCGTTCAAGGCGACGGCGTGAGCCGCCGCGCCCACGGTCAAACACACCCCTTCATCGAGCAGCTGCGCGCCGCCGGCCACCCGGGCCTGGTGCTGTTCTCCAGTGGCACCACCGGCCGCCCCAAGGCCATCCTGCACGACTTCACGCACTTCCTCAAACGCTTCAACGAGCCCCGGCCCACGCTCAAGACGCTGAACTTCCTGCTCTTCGACCACATCGGCGGGCTCAACACCCTGCTGCACACGCTGTTCAACCGCGGCACCGTGGTGGCCGCCACCGACCGCAGCATCGAATCGGTGCTGCGCGCCTGCCGCACCTTCGATGTCGAGTTGCTGCCCACCACGCCCACCTTCCTGCGCATGATGCTCATGAGCGGTGCGGTGCCCGACCAGGTGCCGCCCAGCCTGAAGGTCATCACCTACGGCACCGAGAAGATGGACCAGCCCACGCTGGACGCCCTGTGCCGCCTGCTTCCCCAGGTCGACTTCCGCCAGACCTTCGGCATGAGCGAGCTGGGCATCCTGCGCGTGAAGTCCCGCGCCCGCGACAGCCTGTTCATGAAGGTCGGCGGCGAAGGCGTCGAGACGCGCGTGGACGACCAGGTGCTCAAGATCCGTTCGCAGACCCGCATGCTCGGCTACCTCAATGCCGACTCGCCCTTCGACGACGAGGGCTGGTACAACACCAAGGACGTGGTCGAGCAGGACGACGGCTGGTTCCGCGTCAACGGGCGCGTCTCCGACGTCATCAACGTGGGCGGGCTCAAGTTCATGGCCGCCGACGTCGAGCGCGTCGCGCTGGAGCACCCCGACGTCAGCCTGGCCAAGGCCGTGCCACGCAGCAACCCCATCACCGGCCAGCATGTCGAGATGACGGTGCAAACCAAGGATGGCGCCACGCTGGAGCGCGACGCCCTCATGCAGCACCTCACCGAACGCCTGCCCCGCCACATGGTGCCGCGCCGCATCACCCTGGGCTCGGTCGCCGTGGGCCACCGATTCAAGAAGGCATGAAGCCAGACGCCGCCACCCGCCTGGCGCGCATCCGCGCCCTCAAGGCCGACACGCTGGAGCAAGCCCGCTCCCTGCGCATCCCCATCGAGGCCGATGGCGCGGTCATCGGCTCCCTGGTGCCGATCGGCCCCTGGATCCTGGATGACGCCCACCACATCGGGCTGATCTGCCAATGGCGCCAGGCGGCCATGAAGATGTTCATGGCCCAGTTCGACTCCACGCCCGAACGCACCCTCCGCTACCTCGAACAGCGCTCCGTGGGCGAGCCGGACCGCATCCTGTTTTTCATCCACGACGCCGATGACCGCTGCGTGGGTCACGGCGGCTTCTCCGGCATCGGAGACGAAACCGCCGAACTCGACAACCTCATGCGCGGCGTGGGTGGCGGGCACCCGACCTTGATCCAGCACGCCGAACGCACCTTGCTGGCCTGGTTGTTCAGCGCCATGGGCTCGGCCGAAATCACCGCTCGCGTGCTGTCCTACAACTGGCTGGTCATCGAATTGCACGAGCGCCTGGGTTTCAGGCGGCGCGCCAGCCTGCCACTCAAAAAGACCGCCCTGGACGACGGCCTGACGCTGCTGGAGCCCTGCCCCCCCGAGCAGGCCAATGTGCGGCACACCTGCATCGAGCTGATCCTGAGCCCGGCCGACTTCGCCGCAGCCACTACACTTTGAGCCTCCGAAAGACAGGCCAAGGCACCGGCGAGCCACAGGCCGATCAGCAAAGGCGCCTTCCTTGACCACGATCTTTGTCGACCTCACCGACGTGATGCTGTTCCTGAGGCGGGGCGGCACGCTGACCGGCATCCAGCGGGTGGAGATCAACGCCCTGTGGGAAATCATGCGCCTGCCCCGGCGCCTGCCCTTCAAGGGCCTGGTGGCGGAGCCAAACGGCAGCTGCCACGCCTTCGAGTTGGACTTCCTGGCCGAGCAATCGCAGTTCGACCCCGAAGATTTCCACCGCCGAGGCTGCCAGGACATCAGCGAGCGCTCGCCCAACGAAATCCGGCTCAAGCAACGCCTGGCCGCCCACCCGGGTCCAGGTACCTGGCGGCGCATCCAGCGCCAACTGATCAAAGCCGGCACCCTGCTGCAGGCCCGGCTGAACCCGGCCCCCCTGATCGATCAAGGCCTGCTGCGCGCCCCCGCCAGCCACCCCAGCCAGCAAGGTGTGCAACGCGACATCGCGCTGCAAGCCTCGGACGTCTACGTCTGCCTGGGCACCGCCTGGAACCGCGAGTGGTCCACCGACATCGCCGAGCGGCACGCATCGCGCGGTGGCAAGGTCGTGCAGATGATCCACGACCTGGTGCCCGTGCTGCGCACCGACCTGCACGAGGGCAGCGTCAACAGCGCCTTCGGCCGCTGGCTCGAGAAGATGGCGCGCTGCACCACGCAGTTCGTGTGCGTGTCGCAAAACACCGCCCGAGACCTCGCCGGCTACCTGCAAGAGCGCGGGCGACAGCCCCCCATCGAGGTCACCGCCCTGGCCCATGAGTTCAAAGGCCAGCCCCGGGGTGCCCGCCCCCCGCTGCCCGCCAACGCCCGCCCCGCCCTGCGCCAGCTCGATGGCCAGCCCTTCGTCATCTGCGTGGGCTCGGTCGAAGGGCGCAAAAACGGCGCCAGGCTGATCGACGCATGGGTGGCTGCCCTGGACCAAACCGGTCGCCGCGACGTCACCCTGGTGTTCTCCGGGCGCCCGGGCTGGCTGGCGGAGGCTTTCTCGGCCGCGCTGGCCCGCGCCACCGAGCGCGGCGTGCGCATCCTGGTGATCGAAGGCTGCAGCGACGACGACCTGGCCTGGCTCTACAGTCACGCCCTGTTCAGCGCCTACCCCAGCCTGTACGAAGGCTGGGGCCTGCCCGTGGGCGAGAGCCTTTGGTTCGGCACGCCCTGCCTGGCATCGAACGCCACCTCCATCCCCGAAGTGGGCGGGGACCTGGCTCGTTACTACTCCCCGCTCGATCCGGGCGAAATGACCGCCTCGCTGGTCTGGGCCCTGACCCAAACCGCCGAGCTCGACGCCAACCGCCAGGCCATCGGCCAGGCGCCTCTGAGGGCCTGGCGCGACCACGGCCGCGATCTGCTCCAAGCCTGCGAAGACCACGCCCTGGGCACCGCGCCAGCATCGCAAGCCGCCTGATTGAGCAGCCTTCCACGGTTTCCACCCGCTTTCACCTGCCGGTATCCGTGGCAACATCGGGATCGCAGCAAACCCCGGGCGCCCTGCGCCCGTCACCCAAGCATTCCCCGCCATGGCAGCAGAGTCCACCCTGGCCGACTCGCCCGGCACCCTCTCCGGTGTCGCGCGCGTGCTGGTCAACGCCGGCAAGCTCGACGCGAAGTCCGCTGAAACCCTGACGCGCACCGCCCGCGAGCAAAAGCGCAGCTTCGTCAGCACCCTGGTGGCGGCCGGTCGCATCCAACCCGCCGACCTGGCGCACACGCTGTCACAGGCGCTGGCCGTGCCCCTGCTCGACCTCAACGCGATCGACACGCAGCGCCTGCCCAAGGGCGTGATCGACAACAAGTTGTCGTCTCAGTACCAGGTGATGGTGCTGTCCAAGCGAGGCAACCGCCTGTTCGTGGCCGGCGCCGACCCGACCGACCAAGAAGCCATCGAGCGCATCAAGTTCGCCACCCAGCTCACGCCCGAGTGGGTCATCGTCGAGCACGACAAACTGGCCAAGCTGCTCGAAGGCCTGACCGCCAGCGCCGAAGACCAGCTCAACGCCATCGCCTCGTCCGACTTCGAGTTCGACGTCACCGAAGACACCGGCACCTCGAGCCAGGAAGCCGACGCCGCCGCCACCGACGTCGAAGACGCCCCCGTGGTGCGCTTCCTGCAAAAGATGCTGATCGACGCCATCAACGCGCGAGCATCCGACCTGCACTTCGAGCCCTACGAGTACAACTACCGCGTGCGCTTCCGCGTGGACGGCGAGCTGCGCGAAGTCACCCAGCCGCCCGTGGCCATCAAGGACAAGCTGGCCTCGCGCATCAAGGTGATCTCCAAGCTGGACATCGCCGAAAAACGCGTGCCGCAGGACGGCCGCATGAAGCTCAAGTTCGGCAACAAGGCCATCGACTTCCGCGTCAGCACCCTGCCGACGCTGTTCGGCGAGAAGATCGTGATCCGGATCCTCGACCCGTCCTCGGCCAAGCTGGGCATCGACGCCCTGGGCTACGAGCAGATCGAAAAAGACCGCCTGATGAACGCCATCGTGCGGCCGTACGGCATGGTGCTGGTCACGGGCCCCACGGGCTCGGGCAAAACCGTCTCGCTCTACACCTGCCTGAACATCCTGAACCAGCCCGGCGTCAACATCTCGACCGTGGAAGACCCGGCCGAAATCAACCTTCCCGGCATCAACCAGGTCAACGTGAACGACCGGGCGGGCATGAACTTCTCGGTGGCGCTCAAGGCCTTCCTGCGCCAGGACCCGGACGTGATCATGGTCGGCGAAATCCGCGACCTGGAGACCGCCGACATCGCCATCAAGGCCGCCCAGACCGGCCACATGGTGATGTCCACCCTGCACACCAACGACGCGCCCACCACCCTGACCCGCCTGATGAACATGGGCGTGGCGCCGTTCAACATCGCCTCCTCGGTCATCCTGATCACGGCCCAGCGCCTGGCGCGCAAGCTGTGCGACACCTGCAAGGCCCCTGCCGATTACCCGCGCGAGGCCATGCTCAAGGCCGGCTTCAAGGAAGCCGACCTGGACGGCACCTGGAAGCCCTACAAGGCGATTGGCTGTTCGGCTTGTAACAACGGTTACAAAGGTCGCGTCGGCATTTACCAGGTCATGCCCATCAGTGAGGAAATCCAACGAATCATCCTCAGTCAGGGGACAGCGATGGATATTGCTGAGCAAGCCAAGCGGGAAGGCGTGCGAGACTTGCGCGAATCCGGGCTCGTGAAGGTCAAGGCAGGCCTGACCTCGCTCGAAGAGGTCATCTCGGTGACCAACGAATGAGCCAACGCATCAGCGCCCCCCACGCCCCTTAAGTCAGCCCACCAGCCGACATCAGTCACGGAGTTCCGACATGGCCACGGCAGCAGCCAAGAAATCGCAGGTCCAGGAAACCATCTACGAATGGGAAGGCAAGGACCGCCAGGGCAAGATCGTCCGGGGCGAGATGCGCGCGGGCGGCGAAGCCATGGTGGGCGCCACGCTGCGCCGCCAGGGCATCCTGGTGCAGAAGGTCAAGAAGCGCCGCATGGGTGGCGGCGGCAGCATCAAGCCGAAAGACATCGCCATCTTCACGCGCCAGCTGGCCACCATGATGAAGGCCGGCGTGCCCCTGCTGCAATCCTTCGACATCGTCGCTCGCGGCAGCACCAACCCCAAGGTCACCAAGCTGCTCAACGACATCCGCGGCGACGTTGAAACCGGCACCAGCCTGTCTCAGGCCTTCCGCAAGCACCCGATGTACTTCGACGCCCTGTACTGCAACCTGGTGGAAGCCGGTGAAGCAGCGGGCATCCTGGAGACCCTGCTCGATCGCCTGGCGCTCTACCAGGAAAAGACGATCGCCATCAAGCAGAAGATCAAGTCGGCCCTGACCTACCCGATCGCCGTGCTGGTCGTGGCCTTCATCGTCGTCTCGGTGATCATGATTTTCGTGATCCCGGCCTTCAAGGAGGTCTTCACCTCTTTCGGCGCCGACCTGCCGGCCCCCACGCTGTTCGTGATGGCCATGTCCGAGATCTTCGTGAAGTACTGGTGGGCCATCTTCGGGGCCATCGGGGGTGGCATCTACTTCTTCCTTCAGACCTGGAAGCGCTCCGAAGCCATGCAAAAGCGCATGGACCGCCTGCTGCTGAAAATGCCCGTCTTCGGTGACCTGCTCTTCAAGTCGGCCACCGCGCGCTGGACGCGCACACTCTCGACCATGTTCGCCGCGGGCGTGCCCTTGGTCGAGGCGCTCGACTCGGTGGGCGGCGCCGCCGGCAACGCCGTTTTCGCCGAAGCCACCGAGCAGATCCAGAAAGACGTCTCCACCGGCACCAGCCTGACCAACGCCATGCAGGCGGCGAACCTGTTCCCGAACATGGTGCTGCAGATGTCGGCCATCGGCGAAGAGTCCGGCTCGCTCGACCAGATGCTGGGCAAGGCCGCCGACTTCTACGAAGCGGAAGTCGACGAGGCCGTCAAGGCGCTGTCCAGCCTGATGGAGCCTTTCATCATCGTGATCCTGGGCACCATCATCGGCGGCATCGTCGTCTCGATGTACCTGCCGATCTTCAAGCTGGGTCAGGTGGTCTGACGTCGCTCGCCCCCGTTTTGCCCCCGATGTCGTCTGACGCCTTCTGGCCGGTTTTCACCGGCTTCATCCTCACGCCCTGGGGCCTGGCTGTGCTGGGCCTGTGCGTGGGCAGCTTCCTGAACGTGGTCATCCACCGCCTGCCCAAGATGCTGGAGCAGCAGTGGAAGCTGGACGCCGCGTACACACTGGGCCAAGAGGTCAAAGAGCCGGAGCCAGCCGAGGCACTCACGCTGTCCAAGCCGGCCTCGCGTTGCCCCGCCTGCGGACACCAGATCCGCTGGTGGGAGAACATCCCAGTGGTGAGCTGGCTGGTGCTGCGCGGCAAATGTTCCGCCTGCGGCACCGGCATCTCGGTGCGCTACCCCCTCATCGAGTTGCTGACGGCCGCCCTGTTCGCCGCTTGCGGCCTGCAGTTCGGCGCGCAACCCACCACCTTGCTGTGGTGCGGCTTCGTGGCCGTGCTGGTGGCTGCCTCGACCATCGACTGGGACACCACCTTGCTGCCCGACGACCTGACGCTGCCCCTGCTGTGGGCTGGTCTCGTGGTTTCGGCGCTGGGCTGGAACCTGCCCTTGATTGACGCCCTTTGGGGCGCGGTGGCGGGCTACCTCTCGCTGTGGAGCGTGTACTGGTTCTTCAAGCTGGCCACCGGCAAGGAGGGCATGGGTTACGGCGACTTCAAGCTGCTGGCCGCGCTGGGCGCCTGGCTGGGCTGGCCCATGATCCTGCCCATCATCCTGGGCTCTTCGGTCATCGGCGCGCTGGTGGGCATCGGCATGAAGGTCTCGGGCAAGCTGCGCGAAGGCGTTTACGTGCCTTTCGGGCCCTTCCTGGCCGGTGCCGGCCTGGTGGTCGCCCTGGCCGGCTCACCCAGGGTGCTGGGTTGGTTGGGCTGGGCCTGAGGCCCGCCATGCCCAGCCAACACCCACCCAGCAGCTCTCGACACCCGCATGGCCAGGGCCTGGTCATCGGTCTGACAGGGGGCATCGGCAGCGGCAAGTCCACCGTCAGCCAGATGCTGACGGACCTGGGCGCGCACCTGGTGGACACCGACGCCATCTCTCGATCGCTGACCGCGCCCGGCGGCGCCGCCATCCCGCACATCGCCGAGCACTTCGGCGAGCACCTGATCGATGCCCAAGGCGCGATGGACCGCGCCCGCATGCGCGAGCTGGCCTTCGCCGACCCGGCCGCGCTGGCCCGCCTCGAAGGCATCCTGCACCCGCTGATCGGCCAGCAGGCCGACGCACACGCCCGCATTGCAGCGCCCGGACAACACATCGTCTACGACGTGCCCCTGATGGCCGAGTCGGGGCGGCGCTGGCGCGACAAGGTCGACCACATCCTGGTCATCGACACCGAACCCGAGACCCAGATCGCCCGCGTGATGGTGCGCTCCGGTTGGCCGCGCGAGGCGGTTGAAGCCGTGCTCGCCAAGCAGGCCACGCGCGAAATGCGGCGCGCCATCGCCGACCACGTCATCCTCAACGAGGGCCTGAGCCTGGAAGAACTTCGCGACGAGGTCGGCAAGCTCTGGCGCTTGTGGAACAATGGCAGCTGACCCGGCTTGCAGGTTTCAGGTGGCGCGTTGATCCTCTACGAATACCCCTTCGGCGAAAGCATCCGCACGACGTTGCGGCTCGAGCACCTTTTCGACCGCCTCGGGGTGTTGATCTGGCGGCAAGACCCCGTCGATCACCACTTCGCGCTGGCCACCATCTTCGAGATCATGGACGTGGCCGCCCGCGCCGACTTGAAGAGCGACCTGCTGCGCGACCTCGATCGCCACAAGCAGCAGCTCATGGCCTACCGCGGCAACCCCGCCATCCAGGAAGCCGCGCTCGACGAAGTGCTGGCCCGCATCGAGCGCATCCACCACGCGCTCAACCAGGTGCCCGGCAAGGCCGGTCAGGCGCTGGCCGCCAACGACTGGCTCATGGGCATCCGCAGCCGCATCAGCATCCCCGGCGGCACCTGCGAGTTCGACCTGCCCTCGTACTACGCCTGGCAACACGAGCCAGCCGCCAAACGCCAGGAAGACCTGCAGCAGTGGGCCGGCACGCTGGCGCCCTTCGCCGAGGCCGTTCGCCTGGTGCTGGGCCTGCAACGCGATGGCGGCCACCCGCACATGGTTGCCGCGCCTTGCGGGCAGTACCAGCAAAACCTGAAAGACTCTCGCAGCTTCCACCTGCTGCGCCTGCGCATCGACCCGGCGCTGGGCCTGGTTCCCGAGATCAGCGCCAACCGCCTGATGGTGTCCATCCGCCTGATGCGTCCCGACGCCGACGGCAAGCTCAAGATCGCCTCAGACACGGACGCGAGCTTCGAGTTGACGCTTTGCGCCTGAGTCACGCGGACCTAGCCCAGGATTTCGCCCGTTCCCTACCGACTTTCTGCCCGCGAGCCCTCGCCGTGCCCACCCCGCCCAAGCATCCCAACGAAGGCGCCGCAAGCGCCGGCCCCCAGGTGCGTTGCCCATCCTGCGGCGTCACGCACGTCTACAGCACCGACAACCCGTATCGCCCGTTCTGCAGCAAAGGCTGCAAAGCCATCGACCTGGGCGCCTGGGCATCGGAACATTACCGGGTGGAGGCCAAGCCCACCACCGAAGACCTGCTGGACGCCCCCGACTGATCACCTGCCTTGCCCCCTCGGCGGCCAGCCGAACGCCGACACCTTGGCGTCAGACGCCGTTTTGACGCCTCGGCTGCCCTTTTGACGCCATCGCACCCCGGCCCTGGCCGGCCTTGGCCCCAGAATCCACCCCCGTTTTTGGAAGAATTCATGAAGACCTACCAGTGTGTTGTGTGCGGCTACGTTTACGACGAAGCCAAAGGTGCCCCCGAAGACGGCATCGCCCCCGGAACCAAATGGGAAGACGTGCCCGCCGACTGGGAATGCCCGGACTGTGGCGTCGGCAAGTCCGACTTCGAAATGATCGAGATCTGATTGGGAGCAGCGGGCATGAGTGAATCGGTCGTCATCGTCGGCTCCGGGCTGGCGGGCTACAACGTCGCGCGCGAACTGCGCAAGGCCGACGCCGAGGTCCCCATCGTGGTGGTCAGCCGCGACGAGGCCGGTTTCTATTCCAAGCCCATGCTTTCGAACGCCCTGGCGGGCAAAAAAACGGCTGCCTCGCTGGTGACCAAGTCGGCTGAAAAAATGGCCGACGAGGTCAAGCTGCGCGTGCTGGCCCGCACCAGCGTGACGAAGCTCGACACCGCCGCGCGCACGCTCACGCTCTCCAGCGGCGAGCTCCTGCCCTACCGTGACCTCGTGCTGGCCCTGGGCGCAGACCCGATCCGCCTGCCCCTGGAAGGCGATGCCGCCAGCACCGTGTTGTCGGTCAACGACCTGGACGACTTCGCCCGCTTCGCCGAGGCGCTCGACACCGCCGGCCCGGGTGGCCAGCCGGTCAAGCGCGTGGCCATTTTGGGCGCCGGCCTGATCGGCTGCGAATTCGCCAACGACCTGCTGCACCGCGAAGTGCAACCCACCGTGCTCGACCTGGCCGAGCGCGTGCTGCCGCGCCTGCTGCCACCCCAGGCCTCGGCGCGCCTGCAGGCCAAGCTCGAAGCTGGCGGCGCGAGCTTTCGCTTCGGCACTGGCGTGACCGCCGTCAACCTCGGCGCCAACGGCCTGGTGCTGACGCTGTCGGATGGCAGCCAGCTTGAAACCGACCTGGTGCTCTCGGCCATTGGCCTCAAGCCCCGCACCCATCTGGCCGCCGACGCTGGCCTGGCCGTCAACCGCGGCATCGTCGTTGACCGCCACCTGGCCACCAGCGTGCCCCATGTGCACGCCGTGGGCGACTGCGCCGAGGTGGCCGGCCACCTGCTGCCTTACGTGCTGCCGCTGATGGGTCAAGCCCGCGCCCTGGCAGCCACCCTGGCGGGCAAGCCCACCGAGGTGAGCTACCCGGCCATGCCCGTGGTGGTCAAGACGCCTGCCTGGCCGACCGTGGTCTGCCCGCCCGCTGGCGATGCCCAGGGCGAGTGGGAGGTCACCGAGACCGAAGAAGCCATCGAGGCGCGCTTCATGGCCGGTGAGCAACTGCTGGGCTTTGTCCTGCAAGGCAAGGCGACCGCGCAGCGTCAGGCGCTGGCGGCCCAGACGCCCGCCCTGCTGGCTTGATCCAGCGCACCAGGCCCGAACACCTGGTGACTTCAGCGTCCGCGGACCTTGACGCGGATTGCGTTAACCTTGAGCCCCTTCGCTGACAGCGCCTCATTCAGGTGCGGCAGCGACTGGCGCAACTTGGCCGACGCGGCCGGGTTCGCGACCAGCAGGGTCCATCCCTCTTCGTCGAACGGCCCGGCCTGCAACTGAGCCGCCAGCGAAGGCGGCAGCACCTCCTTGACGGCTTCGAGACAAGCCTGCGAATGCCGCAGGCGCTGCATCAGGCTGGACAGGGGCGATGCGCGATCGAGCGCCCGGGTGACGGGCGGCACGTCCGGCACCATCGGCCGGCAGTGCAGCGACGGGGTGACGGTGCGGATTCGGCCGCCTGATGGGGGCTGGGAGCGCTTGCTCATGGGTTCAGCAAAGGAAGTCACGCATGCAGATCCTGATCACGACCAGTGCGCTGTCAAGGCCGAAGGTCTTTCAGTTCACGCCCTGGAGCCTGGTGCTGACCGGGCTGGCGCTGATCATCCCCTTGATGATCCTGAGCCTGATTGTGTACCACGCCGTGGTGCTCAAGGCCGCCCACGAGCGCTGGCCGATCATCTCCGAGGCAGTGCGTTTCGTCGAGCGGCAGGAGTTGGCCCAGCGCGACCGTTTCATGCGCGAGAACCTCGACGCCATGGCCGAAAAAGTGGGCGAGATGCAAGCCCGCCTGCTCCGCCTGGAAGCTGTCAGCGAACGCGTGGCGGGCATGGCCGGCATGAAGGCCGAAGAATTCAAGGCCATCGAGGCACCGACGCCAGCCGCCTCGGGGGCGTCAGGAGTCCTGGGCTCGGCAAGTGGTGCCGCTGCGGCATCCGGTGGCCCCCTGGTGTCGCTGAAAGACACCGGCCCCGCCACCACGTCCGCCGACATCCTCGCGGCGCTGAACGGCCAGGTCGAACACCTCCACGCGCTGGGTGAGCGCCACGCCGACGTGCTCACGCTGATCGAGTCCCACCTGTTCGAGAAGCGCCTGGATGCGCTGCTGATGCCCAGCACGCAGCCCGTGGACGGCCCCATCGGCTCAGGCTTCGGCTTCCGCAGCGACCCCTTCACCGGTCGGCCGGCCCTGCACACCGGGCTCGACTTCCCCGCAGACCCCGGCACCCCCATCGTGGCGGCCGCGGGCGGCGTGGTGCTGTCGGCGGGGCCTCACCCTCAATACGGCCTGCTGGTCGAGCTCGACCACGGCAACGGGCTGGTCACGCGCTACGCCCACACCCTGCGCATGCTGGTCAAGCAAGGAGACCTGGTCAAGCGGGGCCAGCGCATCGCCGAGGTAGGCAACACCGGGCGCTCCACCGGGCCGCACCTGCACTTCGAGGTGCTGGTTGACGGGGTTCAGCAGAACCCGACGCGCTTCCTTCAAGCGGCCGGGGGCAACAACGCCGCCAAGGTCAGCCGCTGACGCTTGGCAAGCATCCGTTAAGCTTGCGTCCTCATGCGTCTCCCAACGAGCCCGAAACACCTGCGCCACGGCCTGCTGCACCTCGCACTGGCCCTGCTGTTGCTGCTGACGCAGCAGCTGGTGCTGCGCCACGCGCTCGAGCACGAGGCCGACCCCGACCACCACGCGGCCCACAGCCAATGCCTGAGCTGCCTGGCGGGTCACGCCCTTGACCACGCCAGCTCGGGCACGCCTTTGGTGAGCCTGCCGGATTGCGATGCCGTCGCATCCCAGATGGCAGGTGCAGGCCTGGTGGCGGCTGCTGTGACGGTGGTGGCGCACCGGGCCCGTGCCCCCCCTGCTTTCCTGGCCTGAGGCGCTCGCCTCCCCCGTCGCCATGCCGTCGGCCCTCGACGCGCCCGCCCCTTGAAAGGCAGGAGCTCCTGGCCGCGCCACCTCCTTCGATCGAAGCCTGCTTCGAACACATCGGGCCATCACATCTGAAACCGGCCCGGGAAAGCATCACCATGTCCCGCACTCCTCAACGCGGCGCTCTGCGCGCGCGCATTGCCTCGCCCCTGTCTGCACCCCACACCCCGCGCGCCCTGGCCCTGGCTGCGGTCCTGAGCACCGCACTGGGCAACGCCCCGGTCTGGGCCCAGAGCACAGCCCCATCTTCTGCAGACTCGCTCCAGGAGCTTCGCCAGCAGCTCGACGAGATGCGCCGCCAGTACGACGCCCGCATCCAGGCGCTCGAGGCCAGGCTGCAGGCGGCCCAGCGCTCACAGCAACCAGCTGTCGCAGCGACCGCGCCGTCAGCGGTGGCCAACGCCACGCCAAACGCCACCACGGCGCCTGCGGCGTCAGATCGCTCAGCCCCGCAGGACCCGGCCCGTCCCATGGCCCGCCAGGGCGCAGCGGGCTTCAACCCCTCCGTGTCGGCCGTGCTCAGCGGCGGCTACAACGGCCTGTCGAAGGACCCCGAAACCTGGGCCATCCCCGGCTTCCTGCCCACGGGCGGCGAGGTGGGCCCAGGCTCGCGCGGCCTGACCCTCAGCGAGTCCGAGATCACGCTGGCGACCAACGTCGATCACTTGTTCTATGGCTCCCTGACGCTGGCCGTCACGCCAGAGAACGAAACCGAGGTCGAAGAAGCCTATGTGCAGACCACCGCACTGCCCGCAGGGCTGCGCCTGAAGGCCGGCCGCTTCTTCGCGGGCCTGGGCTACCTCAACGAACAGCACGCCCACGCCTGGGACTTCGTCGATGCGCCGCTGGCCCACCAGGCCTTGCTGGGCGGTCAGTTCAAGCAAGAAGGCCTGCAGGCGCGCTGGGTGCTGCCCCTGGAGCGCTACGTCGAGCTCGGCGTGGAGCTGGGCAATGGCAACAACTTCCCGGGCAGCGAGCGCAACCGCAATGGCGCGGGCGCCCTGCTGCTGTCGGCCCACACGGGTGGCGACATCGGGCTGAGCCAGAGCTGGCGCGCCGGCGTGTCGTGGATGCGCACCCATGCCGATGGCCGCGAGTGGGAGTCCGAAGACCCCAACGGTGGCAGCGCCCCGCTGGTCAACAGCTTCACCGGACGCAGCCGCATCTGGGCGGTTGACGGTGTCTGGAAATGGGCGCCCAACGGCAACGCCAAGGTCACCAACTTGCAACTGCAAGGCGAGTACTTCCGCCGCCAGGAGCGTGGTGACGTGACCTACGACACCGCCGACCTCACTGGCGCGGGCAACACCACCGACGCCTACCGCTCGGCGCAATCGGGCTGGTACCTGCAGGGCGTGTGGCAGTTCATGCCGCAATGGCGCACCGGGCTGCGCTTTGACCAGCTCGATGGCGGCTCGGTCAACTTCGGTGGCAACGCCGCCCTGGCCAGCGCAGACGAGGGCACCCGCAAGCCGCGCCGCACCAGCCTGATGTTCGACTGGTCGCCCAGCGAGTTCAGCCGCTGGCGCCTGCAACTCAGCGAAGACCGCGTGCGCGCCGACGGCGTGGACCACCAGGTCTTCCTGCGCTACCAGGTCAACCTGGGCGCCCACGGCGCGCACAGCTTCTGAAGAAGGCGCTGACATGAGCCTCATCCACAACACCCTGCGCGCCAAGCGACGCCCGCGCATCGTTGGCATCGCCGCAGCCACCTGGCGCGGCCTGGCCTCGGCCGCGTTGCTGGCCGGGTCACTGGCCACCTCCCCCGCTCACGCTTCCAGCCCGATCAAGGTCGTGGCCTGTGAGCCCGAGTGGGCCGCGCTGACCAAGGAACTCGCCGGCAACCAGGCCAGCGTCTACGCCGCCACCCACGCCCTGCAGGACCCTCACGCCATCCAGGCCCGCCCCAGCCTGATCGCCGCCGTGCGCAACGCCGACCTGCTGGTGTGCACCGGTGCCGAGCTGGAGGTGGGCTGGCTGCCCGTGCTGCTGCGCCAGGCCGGCAACGCCGCTGTGCAGCCGGGCAAACCTGGCAACTTCGAGGCCGCCGATCAGGTGACGATGCTGGAGGTGCCGGGTCGCCTGGACCGTGCCGATGGCGACGTGCACGCCGAGGGCAACCCGCACATCCAGACCGATCCGCGCAACATTGGCAAGGTGGCACAGGCATTGGCCCAACGGCTCGCCGAGGTCGACCCGGCCAACGCCGCGCTCTACCGCCAGCGACTGGCCGACTTCCAGGCCCGCTGGACGCCGGCCGTGCAGCGTTGGACGCTGGCTGCAGCACCCTTGAAGGGCACGCCCATCGTCGTGCAGCACCGCGGCTTTCCTTACCTGGAAGCCTGGCTGGGCCTCAGGCAGGTGGCAACACTGGAGCCCAAACCAGGGGTCGAGCCGACCAGCCCGCACCTGTCGGCCGTGCTGCAGCAACTGCAGGGGCAACCCGCCAAGCTGATCCTGCGTGCGGCCTACCAAGACGGTCGGGCCTCGCAATGGCTGGCTGACCGCAGCAAACTGCCCGTGGTGGTGGTGCCCTACACGGTGGGCGGCAGCGATCGGGCGCAGGACCTGTTCAGCCTGTTTGACGAGACCATCGACCTGTTGCTGAAAGCCCGCCGATGATCGAAGGCCTGCACCCCATCGACTGGGGCATCGTCGGCCCGGCCCTGCTGGCGGCGTTGCTCGTGCTGGCCACGCACGTTCCGCTGGGGCGGCAGGTGCTCCGCAAAGGCATCGTCTTCATCGACCTGGCGATCGCCCAGATCGCCGGGCTGGGGCTGATCGCGGCGCACACCCTGGGCTGGGAGCCCCAGGGCTGGGCGGTGCAGGCCACGGCCATGGGCGCCGCCGCCGGGGGGGCCCTGCTGATGACCTGGATGGAGCGCCGCTGGCCCGACATCCAGGAGGCCCTGATCGGCGTGTTGTTCGTGCTGGCCTCGTCCAGCGGCATCTTGCTGCTGGCCAACAACCCGCACGGCGGCGAGCACCTGCAGGACCTCCTGGTCGGGCAGGTGCTGTGGGTGACGTCAGGCCAGCTGCAGCTGATGGCAGGGCTGACCGCCGTGCTGCTGGCGCTGTGGTTCGGCCTGGGCGAGCGACTGGGCCGCACCGGCTTTTACCTGCTGTTCGCCGTGGCAGTGACGGCCTCGGTCCAGCTGGTGGGGGTCTACCTCGTCTTCAGTTGCCTGATCATGCCGGCGCTGGCCGTGCGACACCTGCCGCCACGCGCCGCGATGCTGGCCGGCTGGCTGACGGGCGGGCTGGGCTGCCTGCTCGGGCTGTGCCTGTCGGCCATGTTCGACCTGCCCTCGGGCGCCGTGATGGTGGCGTGCGTGGCCCTGAGCTCGCTGGTGACGGCCTGGCTGTCCCCTGCGGAACACGCCGCTTCAGCCCCCCATTCGCGGGCCGGGTGACCCTGCCATGGCCGGGTCACACCCCGGTGCTACACTTTTTCGCTTCGATCGGCGTGGCCGATCACCCCGCTCGCCGAAGCCGGCCGTCACCCGACAGGCCGGCCTGATTGAACTGACCGCTCCATGTTGCCCAAGCTCCTGACCTCGATTTTTGGTAGCCGTAACGAACGCCTGCTCAAGGAATACCGTCGAACGGTCACCAAGATCAACGCGCTCGAACCCAGCCTCGAGCCCCTGAGCGACGAGCAACTGCGCGCCAAGACCGACGAGTTCAAGCAGCGCATCGCGCAGGGCGAATCGCTCGACAAACTGCTGCCTGAAGCATTTGCCGTGGTTCGCGAAGGCTCCAAGCGCGTCTTCAAGATGCGCCATTTCGACGTCCAGATGCTGGGCGGCATGGCACTGCACAACGGCAAGATCGCCGAAATGCGCACCGGCGAAGGCAAGACCCTGACCGCCACCCTGCCCGTCTACCTCAATGCCCTGACCGGCAAGGGCGTGCACCTCGTCACCGTCAACGATTACCTCGCGCGCCGTGACGCCGAGTGGATGGGCAAGCTCTACACCTTCCTGGGCCTGACGGTGGGCATCAACCTGCCGCAAATGCCCCGCGAGGACAAGCAAGCCGCCTACGCCTGCGACATCACCTACGGCACCAACAACGAGTACGGCTTCGACTACCTGCGCGACAACATGGTCTACGAGGTGCGCGACCGCGTGCAGCGTGGCCTGAACTTCGCCATCGTCGACGAAGTCGACTCCATCCTGATCGACGAAGCCCGCACGCCGCTGATCATCTCCGGCCAGGCCGACGACCACACCGAGCTGTACCTGCGCATCAACGCGGTGGTGCCCCACCTCAAGAAGCAGATCGGCGAAGAGGACCCGAAAACCGGCGAAGGCATCATCGAGCCGGGCGACTTCACCGCCGACGAGAAAACCCGCCAGGTCTTCCTGACCGAAGCCGGCCACGAAAACGCCGAGCGCCTGCTGTCTGACGCCGGCCTGCTGGCCGAAGGCGCCTCGCTGTACGACGCCGCCAACATCACCCTGATGCACCACCTGTACGCGGGCCTGCGCGCGCACCACCTGTTCAACAAGGACCAGCACTACGTGGTCCAGAACGGTGAAGTGGTCATCGTCGACGAATTCACCGGCCGCCTGATGTCGGGTCGCCGCTGGTCGGACGGCCTGCACCAGGCCGTCGAGGCCAAGGAAGGCGTGCAGATACAGGCCGAGAACCAGACCCTGGCCTCGATCACCTTCCAGAACTACTTCCGCATGTACGGCAAGCTTTCGGGCATGACCGGCACGGCCGACACCGAAGCCTTCGAATTCCAGTCCATCTACGGCCTGGAAACCGTGGTCATCCCGCCCAACCGCGTGATGCTGCGCAAGGACCAGCTCGACCTGGTCTACAAGACCGCCGGAGAGAAGTACAAGGCCATCATCGACGACATCAAGGACTGCCACGGCCGCGGCCAGCCCGTGCTGGTGGGCACCACCTCGATCGAGAACTCCGAGCTGATCGCTCAGATGCTGACCAAAGAGGGCCTGCCCCACCAGGTGCTCAACGCCAAGCAGCACGCCCGCGAAGCCGACATCGTCGCGCAGGCCGGCCGCCCGGGCATGGTCACCATCGCCACCAACATGGCAGGTCGGGGCACCGACATCGTGCTCGGCGGCAATGTCGAGAAGGACATCCAGCTGATCGAAGCCGACGAGTCGCTGGACCACGCCGCCAAGGAAGCCAAGATCGCCGCGCTCAAGGCCGAGCAGCAGTCGATCAATGCCAAGGTCAAGGAGCTGGGCGGCCTGCGCATCATCGCCACCGAGCGCCACGAGTCGCGCCGCATCGACAACCAGCTGCGTGGCCGCGCCGGTCGCCAGGGTGACCCGGGCTCCTCGCGCTTCTACCTCTCGCTGGACGACCCACTGATGCGCATCTTCGCGGGCGACCGCGTGCGCGCCATCATGGACCGCCTGAAGATGCCCGAGGGCGAAGCCATCGAAGCCGGCATCGTCACGCGCTCCATCGAAAGCGCGCAGCGCAAGGTCGAAGGCCACAACTTCGACATGCGCAAGCAGCTGCTCGAGTACGACGACGTCTCCAACGACCAGCGCAAGGTCATCTACCAGCAGCGCAACGAGATCCTCGAATCGACCGAGGTGGCCGAGTCCATCGCCAACCTGCGCAAGGGCGCGCTGGGCGATGTCGTGCACACCTTCGTGCCCGAGAACAGCCTCGAAGAGCAAAGGGACCTGACCGCACTCGAGAAGCTGCTCAAAGAAGAGTGGCAACTCGACGTTGACCTGGTCAAGTGGGTCGAAGGCGCCCAGTCGGTCGAGGCCGACGACGTGCTCGAGCGCGTGCTCGAAGCCGCGACCTCCTCCTACCAGGCCAAGGTCGATGCCGTCACCCGCGAGCAGTTCGCGCCGTTCGAGCGCATGGTGCTGCTGCAGTCCATCGACCTGCACTGGCGCGAGCACCTGGCTGCGCTCGACTACCTGCGCCAGGGCATCCACCTGCGCGGCTACGCCCAGAAGAACCCCAAGCAGGAGTACAAGCGCGAGGCATTCGAGCTCTTCGGCCAGCTTCTCGACGTGGTCAAGATGGACGTCACCCGCAAGCTGCTGACGGTGCGCATCCAGAGCCAGGAAGAGGCTGCACAAGCCGCCCAGGCCATCGAAGACCAGGGCGAGCGCCTGAGCAACGTCACCTACACGCACCCGGCCGAAGACGGCTCGGTGGTCACCGAGACCGATCCGGCCACCGCCAAACAAGACGTGCCGCGCGTGGGCCGCAACGACCCCTGCCCCTGCGGCAGCGGCCAGAAATACAAGAACTGCCACGGCAAACTGGCCTGATCGCCTCGGTTTCTGCGCCCAAGCTGGCGCTTTCGCGATGCAACAAGGGCTCCCTGCGGGGAGCCCTTCTCATTGGCGCCTTGCCATTCACTCCCGTCAGATGCCGTTTCGCGCCGCCCAGCCCGCCATCCATCTTTCCCTAATGTTTCGCGCTTGACCTTGTCCCTAGAGTCGCGCCTGGAAACCCACACAAAAAGCGACGAGGTCCGCCAGAGGCCTGCGCTGGTACCAGGAGACAAACCATGTCAGCAGAAACCACCCTGCACGCCCCACCCAGGTTCAGCCTCTTCGGCCGCAAGCCGAGCGAATGGCTGGTCGGCTTGCCCACCATCACCTTGCTGCTGCTCGTGCTGGTCATCGGCACTGGCGAGATGCTGCACGGGCAGCTGCTGCGCATGGGCGAGTCCATGTTCGGCGACAAGGACAACGGGGT
Organism: Aquabacterium parvum; assembly: GCF_001447195.1. GTDB lineage: Bacteria > Pseudomonadota > Gammaproteobacteria > Burkholderiales > Burkholderiaceae_C > Aquabacterium > Aquabacterium parvum. The sequence goes on from NZ_LFRI01000341.1 coordinate 489,400, forward strand.
GCAGTACTTCATGCTGCGCGCCGACCCTGAAAAACCCGCCTGCGACCCGAGCCTGAACGTCGATGCCGAGGTCGCCCGCCAGATCGCCGCAGACCAGCGCAGCACCGGCGACGCGCTCGACGACCTGTTCGAAGCCTCGGCCATCGACCCGGTGGCTCGCCGCCATGCCGTGCTCGTGTCCCTGCAGCAATGCCAAGCCCGCCACGAGCTGTACCAGAAGGCCATCACGCACCTGACGCCCACCGTCATCGCCTACCGGACCCTGGAGACCAGCTTCTTCGGCCTGTTCCAGTTCGGCACCGAAAACCGCCCGCTGATCCTGCTGCTGCTCATGGGCGTGACCATCGTGGCCACCACGCTGGGCTACCACCACATCAGCCTGATCGCGCCCCGTTTCCCCCGGGACTTCAAGATCCAGGCCTGGACCATGCTGGCGGCCTCGTCGGTCTCGATGTGGTCGGCCATCCGCTACTACCAGATCTCCGTGGCCTCGGGCGTGGAGGTCGAAGACCCGCACATCCACTTCGCCTGGATGGCGCTGTTCGGCTCGCTGATGCTCGTGAGCGCCTGGCAGACCGTGCGCCCGCATCGCCCGAACGACGCCCACCACATTGGCGAAGGCAGCTGGCTGAACGCGCTCAAGTGCGTGCCGCTCGCCGGCCTGATGACGCTGAGCTCGGCCAACTACTTCTTCGGCGCCAACCACCCCTCGGGCCTGGCCATCTACACCAACGCCCTGATGGAGTTCCCGAACCTGCCGCTGCAGCTCGCGCTCTTCATCTGGTGCGGCATGCTGTTCAAGCAAAGCCGCATGGTCGATGTCTTCATGAACCTGCTGCGCCCCTGGAAGCTCTCGCCCGAAGCGCTGACCTTTTTCGTGCTGCTGGCCGCCGCCATCCCGACGGCCTACACCGGCGGCTCGGGTGCTTTCGTGATGGCCGCTGGCGCCATCATCTATCACGAGATCCGGGCCGTGGGCGGCAGCAGCCAGTACGCCCTGGGCGCCACCGCCATGTCGGGCTCGCTGGGGGTGGTGCTCAGCCCCAGCCTGCTGGTCATCGCCATCGTGGCCGTCAACAAGGAAGTCACCAGCGACGAGCTCTTCCACTGGGGCCTGTACGTCTTCTTCCTGACGTCCGCGCTGTTCTTCATCGCCTCGCAACTGCGCCGTGAAAAGCACACCATCGACATCGCCCCGGTGAGCGAGGCCCTGCCCGCCACCTTGCGCCAGATCCCGACGCTGCTGCCCTATGTGGCCGTCGTGGCCGTGGTCAGCGCCTTCTACGCCACGGTGCTGAACTCGCCGCTCAACGAGATCACCGCGCCGATCATCATGCCGGTGATGATGATCCTCATCGTCGTGTTCGACAAACTGCTGCAGGCCCGTGGCTTCGGCCCGCAATCGACCCAGCTGGCTTTCGCCATGCACCGCGAAAAGGGCATCGAGTCGTCGATCCGTGTCTCCACCATGGAGACGGTCGAGCACCTGGGTGGCTACCTCTTCCTGATCCTGCTGTCGCAAGCAGCAGGTGGTGTGATCGAGCGCTCGGGCATCATCCACTACGCACCCGACGTGTTCGACAGCGCCTGGACGGCCATGGCCTTCATGGCCACCGCCCTGGTCGTGCTGGGCATGTTCATGGAGCCCCTGGGCGCCATCTTCCTGGTCTCGGGCACGCTGGCTCCGCTGGCCTACAAAAGCGGCATCGACCCCGTTCACTTCTGGATGATGGTGCTGGTGGCCTTCGAGCTGGGCTACCTGATGCCGCCGGTGGCGCTCAACCAACTGCTGGCTCGACAAGCCGTGGGTGATGCACTCATCGAAGCTTCCGACGAAGAAGCCGCCCACCAGCGCTCCTTCTACCGCCGCTACGAACGCTGGATCCTGCCTTGCGCCGTCATGACGGTGGGCCTGATCCTCGTGTCCTTCGGGCCACTCGCCATCAGAGAGTTCCCCGAGCTGCAGGGCTGGCTCAAAGGCTGGATCATGCCGACGCTGCATTGAGCGCACGCGGCTGACACAATCGGGGGATGTCCACCCAGGCCCCATCCAGCGACCCGACCACGCTCGGGTCCATCCCGCGCACAGGCTGGTTCAACCTGGCCTGGAGCGTGGCGATTGCCCTGTTCATGTGGGCGCTGGAAGTGGCCGCCCCCGGCCCGCACGAGGGCCACTCGCTCATCGTCTTCCTGGCTTACGCCATCAGCCTGGGCTACTGGGCATGGACGCTGACCGGCATCGTCTTCCTCGCCGAAGCCCGCTACGTCTGGCGCCAGCAGCCCGAGCTGCGTCACCGCTACCTGCACAGCGGCGTGTACGGCCTGGTGCGCTGGCGAACCCACCTGCTCTGCGCGCTGGTGTGCATGCCGATCGCTGCGGGCTTCGGCGTGTTCCTGGCCCGCGCGGTGCTGAGCCTGCCCTGGCCGGGCAGCGCCCACATCGGCGACACCCTGCCCTTCGGCGTGGCCATGGTCATGACCTGCAGCATCGCGCTGCTGACCTTCACGCTGGACTACATGCGCGTGCGACTGGCCGCCAACGAGGTGCGCACCGAGGCAGCACAACGTCAGGCCGTCGAGAGCCAGCTGCAACTGCTGCGGGCCCAGCTCGACCCGCACATGATGTTCAACACCCTGGCCAACCTGCACGCGCTGATCGACGCCGACCCGCCGCGCGCCCAGGCCATGCTCGAGCACCTCATCACCTTCCTGCGTGCCACCCTGCAAGGCAGCCGCGCCCTGAGCCACCCCCTGCGTGACGAGTTTGCCCGCCTGCAGGACTACCTCGCGCTGATGCAGATCCGCATGGGCCCGCGCCTGCAAATCGAAGTGGACCTGCCGCCCCAGTTCGCCGGCATCCATGTGCCCACCTTGCTGCTGCAGCCCCTGGTCGAGAACGCCATCAAGCACGGGCTCGAATCCAGCCGAGGCAAAGGCCAGCTCACCGTGCGCGCCCGGCAGCAGGGGCAACACCTGCTGCTCGATGTCGTCAACACCGGCCGCACCCTGTCTGAAGAGGACGCCACCAGCAGCGGCCCAGGCTTCGGTCTGCAAAGCGTGCGCGAGCGCCTGCGCTCTGCCTACGGCCAGGACATCAGCCTGGAGATGGTGCCCGGCCCCGGCGGCGAAGGCACCCGCGTGACCGTGCGCATGCCGCTGCAAACCGATGCCCCGGCCCCCGCGCCTGCGCCAGAGCCCTCACCGTTCGGTCCCTCTCGCTTCCTGCCCTGAGCCCACACGCCCCACCACCGCCATGAACGCCCTGGCCCTCATCGCCGAAGACGAACCCCTGCTGGCAGAGGCGCTCGCCCGCAAGCTGCAACGCCTGTGGCCCGAGTTGCAACTGCTGCCCGCCGCCCCCGATGGCCAGGCCGCCATCGACGCGGCGCTGGAGGGCCTGCCCGACATCCTTTTCCTGGACATCCAGATGCCCGACGTGACCGGGCTGGACGCCGCCGACGTCATCCTGGAACGCTGGCCCGATGACCGCCCACTGCCGCTCATCGTCTTCGTCACCGCTTACGACCACTACGCCCTGGCCGCCTTTGAACACGCCGCGGTCGACTACGTGCTCAAGCCGGTTCAGTCGGCCCGCCTGGGCACCACCGTCACCCGCCTGCAGGCTCAGTTGAGCTGGCGCCAGCAAGGTGGCGGCGAAGCCGAAACGCAGTCCCCCGTTTCTGCTGACCACCCCGGCCTGCCCAACCTGAGCGAGGATGCCGACGGCGCCATGGGCCGCCCCCCGCTGCACAGGCCCGAGCCCCTGACCATCATCCAGGTCGCAGCCGGGCAGACGCTGGTCATGGTGCCGGTGGAAGACATCCTCTGCTTCGAAGCCGCCGACAAATACGTTCGCCTGGTCACCGACCGCGCCGGCAGCAGCGAACTGCTCATCCGCACGCCCCTGCGCGAACTCCTGCCCCGGCTGGACGCCAACCGCTTCTGGCAGGTGCACCGCAGCGCCGTGGTCAACGTCACCGCCATCGACCGCGTCATCCGCGACGGCGGCAAGCTGCGCATCCACATCCGCGGTCGCGCCGAAACGCTCGAAGTCAGCCGCATGTACGCCCACAGGTTCAAGGCCATGTGAGCAGGGATCCGTCCCCATCCGCTGCGCAACGATGCTGCACAATCGGGCCTCCCCGCCGGGGCGGGCCCATCCGCCCCACATGCCACCCAGGCGCCCACGACAAGCGCCACGCCACGCGCCTCACACCATGCCCGTCAACCTGACCGCACCGAACCCCTCCGACCTGCACCCCGTTCCCGGCGTGAAGCTGGGCATCACCATGGCGGGCGTGCGCAAGGCAAACCGACGCGACCTGTCGGTCATCCTGCTCGACGAAGGCAGCGCCGTGGCAGGCGTGTTCACCAAGAACCGCTACTGCGCCGCGCCCGTGCAGATCTGCCGTGAGCACCTGCAAGACAGCAGCGACATCCGCGCCCTGGTGATCAACACCGGCAACGCCAACGCCGGCACCGGCGAAGACGGCATGGTGCGCGCCCGCGCCACCTGCGTCGCGCTGGCTCGCCTGCTGCAGCTCTCGCCGCGCCAGGTGCTGCCCTTCTCCACCGGCGTCATCATGGAGACGCTGCCGGTCGACCGCATCGAAGCCGGCCTGCCCGCAGCCATCGCCGACGCCAAAGCCGACAACTGGGCAGTGGCCGCCGAAGGCATCATGACCACGGACACCCTGCCCAAGGCCTTCTCCAAACAGATCACCCTGGGCGGCCAGACCGTCACCATCACCGGCATCAGCAAAGGCGCCGGAATGATCAAGCCCAACATGGCCACCATGCTGGGCTACCTGGCCACCGACGCCAAGGTCGCTCCCGGCCTGCTGCAAAGCCTGGTGACCGATGCCGCCAACGCCTCCTTCAACCGCATCACCATCGACGGCGACACCTCCACCAACGACAGCTTCGTTCTGATCGCCACCCGCAAGGCCCAGCACGCCGAAATCACCGACCTGGCCAGCGCCGACGGCCAGGCCCTGCGCGCCGCCCTCATCGAGGTTTCGCAAAAGCTGGCCCAGGCCATCGTGCGCGACGGCGAAGGCGCCACCAAGTTCATCAGCGTGACCATCGAAGGCGGCCGCAACGAAGCCGAATGCGCCCTGGCGGCCTACGCCATCGCCCACTCGCCGCTGGTCAAGACCGCCTTCTTCGCCTCCGACCCCAACCTCGGCCGCATCCTGGCCGCCGTGGGCTATGCCGGCATCGACGACCTCGACCAGAACCTCATCGAGATGCACCTCGACGATGTGCACGTGGTCACGAAGGGCGGCCGCAACCCGGCCTACCGCGAAGAAGACGGTCAGCGCGTCATGAAGCAATCGGAAATCACCATCCGCGTGAACCTGGGCCGCGGCCCGGCCTCGACCACCGTCTGGACCTGCGACCTCTCACACGACTACGTCAGCATCAACGCCGACTACCGCAGCTGATCCCAATGGCGGATCGTGAGATCCGTCACACACGCCAGCCCCCAGGCGCCAGCAGGCACCGGGCTGGCGTTTTCACGTGTGCCATGCGGCAGGCATCGTCCCATAATGGGTCAGCCCTGCACCTCACCGTGGGGCGAGGAGTGGTCATGAGCCCCAACGCCGTGCACGCCGTACCCAGCGACTTCCAGGTCGCCAACCCCCACGCCCTGGCCACCATCCTGGAAGCCAGCGAAACCCGGTCGATCATCGCCTCCAGCGACATCTTCGACATCAACGGCATGAAGCTGTGGGCGCGCAACCAGCCCGTCACGGCGGACCTGCAGCGCAAGCTGATGGACCGGTCCCTGCGCAAACCGCTGGAGACCTGCCTGATGGCCGAGGACGGGGTCACGCCAGGCAGCCTCAAGCGCGCCATGGCCCGCCTGATCGACACCGAGGGCATGCTCAGCCCCCTGCTGCGCCCCCATGCCGACGCCCTGATGCACGGTGCGGCCAGCCTGCGCCTGCACTCCGTGGTGCAACTGCTGCTGAGCGCTGTCGAAACCGCCCGCCCCGCTGCCTTTGCCCACGCGCTCGACGCCATGGCCGTGGCCGGCGCGCTGATGCACGCGCGGGGCGGTGACGAGCGCCTCATCGGCCAGGCCATGACCGCCGGCCTGCTGCACGACGTTGGCGAGATGTACATCTCACCCGAGTACGGCGAAGCCGACGCAGGCGCCACCCTGGATGTCGACACCTACCGCCAGCTCGTGGTGCACCCCCACGTGGGCCAGCTGCTGCTCGGTCAGCTCACCGACTACCCCCGCGACATCGTGCGAGCTGTGGCCGAACATCACGAGCGACTCGACGGCTCCGGCTACCCGCACCTGCTCACCGGCGATCGCATGTCGGCGCTCGGCAAACTGCTGTCGGCCACCGAAGAAGCCCTCGCGGCCCTGCGCCTGCCCGACGCCACCTTGCACCACGCCAGCGTCGCACTGCGGGTGGTGCCCGGCGAATTCGACGAGCACCTGAGCGGCCCGCTGGCGGCCGCCGCCCGCGTGGTGGCCCCCTTGCGGCCGCGCCGCTCGGGTGAAGACCTGCTGCACGAGCTCGCCAACCTGGACTTCGCCCTGCAAGGCGCGATGAACCGCCTCGAACTCATGCTGCCCGACAACCCCGGCCCCAACCTGACGCGCTCGGCAGACCTGTGCCGCCACCTGCTGCACAAGTTGCGCCAGGGCTGGAACGAAAGCGGACTGTGGAGCCCCAACGCGATCGGCATCGACCAGATCGCCGAAGCCGAAGCGGTGCTCGACGCCCTGGGTCACCGCCTGGCCACCATCGAGCGCATGGCCCGGCTGGCCGCAGGTGACCTGTCCGGCGAAGAGCAGGACAGCCTGGACGGTTTCTGCGCCAGCCTGGTGGCGGAGCCCGGGAGCTGAAGCCAGGGCGATTCAGGGCTTGAAATCAGCCGGACCGCCCCGAATTGCCGGCCATGTCCCAGGCAGTGGCGGAAGGAAGCGCCTACAATGGGACACCCATTTCCTGGGGCCGACCTGGTTTCGACGTTGGTGCGGATTCGGGACAGGGCATGTCGAGCACCAGTTCGCTCGTAAATCCACTGGAAAAAAACCAACTGCAAACGATCAAAAGTTCGCACTCGCCGCTTAATACCGGTGAGCCTCTCAACAGTCGGCCCATGGGCTGGGTCTGAGCCGCAAGGCAAGGACTGAGAGGTCATTTTCATGGGCTGGGCTTCACCTGGGTCACTCAAGTGAGGTCGAGATCAAGTGACTGGCTGGCCTGATAGCGTGCTGCTGCGCGATCAGGTTGGCGAGATCCAAATCAGACAGCTAAACATGTAGATCTGCTCGTTGATGGCTGACGGACGGGGGTTCAATTCCCCCCGGCTCCACCAAAAAAGCTTCCGGCACAGTCCGCAAGCATCCAAAAAGTCCTAGAGAATCAACGCTCTAGGGCTTTTTTCTTGTCCGCAGCCGTGCGAGTGAGTCTATGGACATCCGGGCACCTGTGCGGGTAACTTTGCGGGTAAGCGACCTACCCGCAACCCAGTTACCCGCAACGGTGTTACCCGCATGCCCATCAAGAACGCCACGAACAAGCTCACGGACCCGGCCATCCGAAATGCCAAGCCGCAGGCCCGGCCCTTCAACCTGGCTGACGGCGGCGGCCTGGGCCTGGAGGTGCAACCCAGCGGCGCCAAGTGGTGGCGCTTCCGCTACCGCATCGACGGTAAGGAAAAAATGCTGTCCTTCGGCACCCACCCCGAAGTCAGCCTGAAGGACGCCCGCGAACGCCGCGAGCAAGCCCGCCGCGACATCGCCGCAGGCATCGACCCTGGCGCCAAGCGCAAGGCGGAAAAGGCCACCCGGGCCGAGCTGGCCGCGAACACTTTCGAGGCTGTGGCCCGCGAGTGGCACCAGGCCGTGCACGTGGCCGCAGTGACCGAGGGCCACGCCGCCCGGACCCTGCTGCGCCTGGAGCAAGACGCCTTCCCATGGTTCGGCGCCCTGCCCATCGCCGAAGTGACGGCACCCAAGCTGCTGGAGGCCCTGCGCAAGGTCGAGGCCCGGGGCGCCATCGAAACGGCCCACCGCGTGCGCCAGGCGTGCGGGCAGGGCTTCCGCTACGGGATCGCCACCGGGCGGTGTGAGCGTGACCCCGCCGCCGATCTGCGGGACGCCTTGCAGCCGGTCATCGTCAAGCACCACGCCGCCATCACCGAGCCACGCAGACCGTTCACGCCCTTCAAGGCCAACACGGTGTGGGCCTATGACTTCGTCTTCGACACCACGGCTGATGGCCAACAGATCAAGTGTCTGACCGTCGTGGATGAGTACACCCGCGAGTGCCTGGCCATCGACGTGGCAGGGTCGATTCGCTCCAGGCGAGTCATCGACGTGCTGTCCAGGCTGGTGAGCATCCATGGTGCGCCGCTGTTCATGCGATCAGACAACGGCCCCGAGTTCGTGAGCGTGGCCATCCTGGAGTGGATCAGCCAAAGCGGCATTTGCACGGTGCTCAACGATCCAGGCAAGCCCTGGCAGAACGGCACCGACGAGAGCTTCAACGGAAAGTTCCGCGATGAATGCCTGTCGCTGGAGTGGTTCAGGTCACGCCGCGAGGCGGCTGTGATCATCGAAGCTTGGCGGCGCCATTACAACGCCGTGCGGCCGCACAGCAGCCTGGACTACTTGACGCCCCACGAGTTCAAACAGCAGTATCTGCCCCTTCCACAACCCGCCGTCTTCCAGGAATGTTTGGCGTGAAAAAGCCGAGCAGGTCACTGGGTCCGCCCCATGCTGATGCGCCCAGGCGAGGTGCACGCGCCGCGCACCAAAACACGCCCGGCGTCGCGCGAAGGCCTCATGGACGATGACCTCACCCCCCTGGCCGGGTGATCCCATGATGCGCAAACCATGACAGGTCCACTCGTGGCACACTGTCCATGCATCCCGCACAGACGGGAGGTTTGGGAGTGTGCTGCGCCATGGACATCTACATCGACCGCACCATCGAGTTCGGTCAGTTGCTGCCGCCCGGGGCACCTGACCTGACGCTCGCACTGGGGCAACATCCCTTCCACCTGGCCCTGCCCGAGCGGCCCGGTGAAAGCGTGGCTGTGCGCCTGCGTGCGGCCACCTACTGCGGGGTCACCGATGTGCTGCAGTTCATCGCCGAGGCCCTGCCCCCTGATGGCTCCATGGCCGACGACGCCGAATTCGAGCCCCGCGACAATGCGCGCCTGCGCCGGGTGCAACTCAGCGAGTTGCTGCTCGCCCCGCTGAACGCCCTGCCCCGCCTGAGCTTCGACACCGACCGCCTCAACGCCTCGGCCAACGACGGCCAGGTGACCCGCGCCCAGACCCTGGCCCGCGGGCTGTCCTGGCAGCACCGTGCCGACGGCCGCGTCGAGGTGCGCCCCGACCCCCAAACCCCGCCCCGCGTGCTGACCGGTTGGCGCACCGACCCGCAATCGACCCAGCTCACCATGAGCAACCACCTGGGCCGTCCCACCGATCAAACGGTTGACCTGGAAGAGCTCACCGCCGATGCACGCCGCGCGGCCCTGGACCTGATGCAGACCTGCCAGGAAGCGCTGACCGAGATCGATTCGCTGCAGGCCCTGCAACCCACCTTGCGCGCCATCAGCCGAGCCCGCCACGGTCACATCGACCGGGCCTCCCCCGACACCGTTCGCCAGGCCGTCGAGCGCCATCGCGAGCGCGCCAGCCTGGAAGTCGGGCGGCTGTTGCAGGAATTGCGCAACGGCGCCTGATGCGCGCCAACAAAAACGCCGCAGACATGCTGCGGCGTTTTTTGCATTCCTGGTCGGGGTGAGAGGATTCGACTCCAGGAGCCGAGACCCGTCAAACGCTCAGAACACCGATGAATAAAGGGACTCTGCCCGATTGACCCACTTGGCTGGCTCCCCATTGTGGGAAGCCTTCAGGCCCGAATTGTGGGAAGGATCAGACCGGGCGTCAACCCCAGCCCGGCCCCGTTAGCGCCCGCCAAAAAAGACAGGTGCGCCCGAAGGCGCGCCCGTGGATCATTGAACCGCCCCGAGCAAAACCGGAGGGGGATCAATCGCCCCGCAAGCGCGATGAATACGGGCTGTCGCCCGATTCTTGATGCCTGGAGGTGTCCAATTTGTACAGCCCGAGGGCCCGCCTCAGAACTCGTCAGATGGCGCTGGAGGTGGGGCCGGGAGCTTCGCCAGGAGGGACGCAAGGTCACGGGCGAGGATGTCTCGCTGGTCAGGCGGGAGGCTCAGGGCCAGCGTGGCAACCCGATCCAGGTCCTGCCTAACCCCGTCCAGCACCGAGGGGCCCGGAGGCGGTTCAACCAGTCCACCAGGGGCCGTGTCACCGACCGGCGTAATGGAGCCACTTCGTGATCGGCATATTGGAGCCAGCCGATGATCGGCGTTATGGATCCAGTGCGTGATCGCCGTATTGGAGCCAGCGGCGGATCGGCGTAATGGAGCCAGTCTGCGCT
>NZ_LFRI01000342.1 GCF_001447195.1 Aquabacterium parvum
GACATGACCGCATGGATCGGGCACCCCTTCGATCCCAATGCCTTCAACGTGCAGGACGCCCAGGATCGCTTGTATGAAATCAAGCTCTAGCTGACCAGTCGTGCGCTGCCAAGTTGGGCCTTGGTCGGACGCTTACGGTCGTAGAGGTGTACGCCATCAGGCTGTATGCAAGCCTGTAGACGAGGCATGCATCGGATTCGCAACGCATGAAGGTCGGTGGGCACCGATGTCGTGTATCCGTTCGCTAACATCCACTCGACGACACCACGCCTTGTTGGCTCGACCCCATCTCGACGCATCTCGATTGTCGGCAGCGTGATGACCTCTTCATTGTTGTGAAACAGCACGTGCCTGATGAGTCTTGGCATGTACTCAAAGAAGTTCAGTCGAGCCAGGCTGGCTCGACATGGTTCGCCTCTTTCAGCTCTTCGGCCCATGGTTGAGCCGGGCATGAGGTGGTCGACATGCGCTTGCGTCCTGGCGTGGTTCGACTCCAGTGCTGCTTTGTTGATGGCGTCATAGGCCGCACCAAAGCTAGCGCCAATACCCATCTGCTCAAGCGTACGCATGGCCAGTTCGCCTTTTCCTTCCCCGTTATCCATGACGAACTGACGGAATGTCATTGGCAGCCAGTCTCTTGACTGGATCTTGATCCCGAACCTTGCGCAGTACTCCACCTTGTCTTCTGCTGCGTGAAGAATGGCCATCAGCGCTGTCGTCTGGCTTGGACTTTCGAAGCCAACGTGGTGCCCAAAGATGTAATCCGTCGCAGCACCTTGCACATCGGTTCGCCAGGGTGATGAGATCACTTTGAGACGAGAAGCACCTGAGACCAAGGTTTGGTCGCAACTGGTGCTATCCAGGAATGCCTCACCATTGACAGCCAGGTACCGGTCCTTTGCCTTTCCCTGCCGACGCAGGTAGATGCGCCTCTCCGGTGTCTCTCCCCTGCGAATCGCGATCGCAGAAAGTGCTTCGTCGCTGCGTCTTCCCCAGTACTCAAACTGACTGACGTTGTACTTGAGCGCCTCTGGTTGCAGGGTGACCTTTGCGCCTGATCCGTCCCAGCTCACTGATTTGACAAACCATGTTTCCAGTGTTCTGTGGAATGCTGTTCGCACAGACACACCGCGCACCTTGTATTTCTTCCATCCCAGCGCGAAGTGCACCCTTGCGAACTCATCACAATTTGCGCCCGTGTCGCGACCACGAGAGATGTCGCCCACATCAACCGGTCGACCTGTCTTCACGCTGCTGAACTTTTGCTTGCCAGGGTTCCCGCAGCGGCTGTACCAAGGCAGCAGCCCGTTGCGGTTACCAAGTGCCAGGATGTATGCGTTCAGGGTTCGCTGGATCCGTGATCCTCCCTTTATGTTTAGCTCTCTGGCGCGACGCTCTGCCCATCCGACAAACGCTGGGTCCGTGACGATTTCTTCAATCGTGCGTCCATGGACGAAGGGTCTGATCAGTTGGTACGCTTCCGCGCGACGTCTAAGCCACGACCTGAGGTTTCGACGAGAGCGGTGCACCATGCCTGTGGAGGCGTTGGTTCGCAGCTGATCGGGGGTCAGAAGCCAGTGGGAGGGCGTGTCAAATTCTGCGACGCTGTAATCCCCTTGTCGAATCTGCATCTCAAGGGCAGCGAGATCGCAGCTGATCGGTTTGGGAACATAGTTCTTGCGGTTTCCATGCTTGTCTTTTCCGGGAAACTTGGCGATGACGACCAAGTTGTCTCGTTTGTCCAGATGCACGATCCGGCCGTACAGCCTGGGTTCTCCACCCGATCTTTGTGCGCGCAGTGCGCAGCCAATCGAAAGTTCAGTCATGGCTCACCCCTAAGTACCGAAGCCTCAATGACTGGACGACCGTTGTTCCTCCGCGTTTGACAGGCTTGCGCATCTGAACTCGCTGGCTCAAGTCGATATCAATGCGGTGTAGCCACGCACCGAGTCTGAAGAAGGAGAACGCGTCTTCGCGACTTATGCCGACGCGTTGACCGGCAGCCACTGCTGCATCAGATACTGGATGATCATCTGCAAGCTCGTTGAAGGAGCCTACAAAGTCATCGAACCGCGCGGTTTGCCTGTTCGAGCGCAAAAAGTCCACGGCAGGTCGCATGACGATGAGTTGTTGAACCAACTCGGTGTTCAAGAAGGCGCCATCTTCGTGGTGATGGTGGGCGCCAACGGCATGGCAGTAAAGACGATCAAGCTCAATGCGCTCCTGCGCTCGTGCGCTTTTGTCGGCAATCGCTTTGGGCTTGCAGCTGATGCCGAACAGGCGCCAACGGTGGTCCTGCCGAATCCTGAACATCAGGTCAATCGAGGCGATGTATGGAACGGTCGTTCCCACGTAGGTGCCATGATCAATGCCGGCGCCTGTCGCAATATCCAGCAGCCCCGGAACGGACTCCCTGCGATCATCGAAGTCCGCATCCAGTCCGGTGTCTGGGTGCGGGTGTTCGAACGGCCACAGGGGCAGGCATTCCCTCAGCTCGGTTGCTCCCATGTAGCTGACCAGCAATGCCGTGTGGAATTCGAGCTTGCTCAGAAAGTGATGGTTGCGCGCCTGTATGCCAACGCTGTCAAAGACTTGGTGGCTGGTGGGTGACGTGAAGTTCTTTCGGATCCGAATCCACGGCAGGTACTCGTCTCCACGCCCTTGTCCATGTCCTGAACGGATGGCTCGGCTGATCTGGTCAAGCTTTCGACGTGTGTAAGCGGTGGGTTCCGAAGGGCTGCGTGATGCTTGACCTTCCTCCTCATTCAGTAGGTAGAGATACGGGGCGCTGTAGCCCGCTTGGGCAGCGATCGTGTTTGCGCACGGACGACCTGGGGAATTCATAGGCATGGCGCTGCCTTTCTGCGAATCGGGCAGGTAGGTAGTTGGATGGCTTGCGCATGCCCATCGGACTTGACCATGGGCATTTGCGGCAGGCGAGTTGACTCATGCGAAGCGAATGAGCTTGCTTGAGTCCTTTTTCGGCGGGAGGGAGCGGGGGCGTGGAGTCGCTCAACGTCACGATGCGTTGTGCGGACTTGCGCGTAGCGCGCCTACACGCACCATGGCCAAGTCGTCGTCAGCTCGGATTCATCGGTCGCTCCCTTTTCGCACAGGCGTGCGAGTCCAGTGCCTGTCACCTGACGGGCACAATCTTTGGACCTGGGGAGTTGACGTGTCCATTGGGCACGTGTAGATTCCAGTTACCACGCCGAAATCTGTGGGATCTCCCCAGTACGAATGCGCCGCACGGATCAGTCCCTGCGGCGTTTTTGTTTGCGAAGTCAGTTATTCACGTGGTCCCCTTTGCAACGACGGCATGGTCGTTTCTTTGCACTCGTGGCATCAGCACGATTGAGTTGGACGGTCGCCGGCCTCACCAGGTGACGTCTCGGCGGTGGAGCCTCTAGCGTGAGCAAACTTCAGATCGTTTGCGGAGCAGATCACGCCCGGCTTCAGACCCAGAAGGACGCAAATCGTGTGGCTTTGGCCCCTCAGGCCCAAAGTGCGGCCTGAGAGGATGCGGTACGTCAGCTGTGCGGACACGCCCTGACTTCGCGCCCAGTCGCTCACCGAGATGCCCCGACGACGGAACTCCTCGCGCACTTCCTCAACAGTACAAACAGGTACTATGCTGTTCATCATGATGCGTCCTGTTCAAAAAAGCGGCGAGAATGTTCATAATTCTAAACATGATAGCGGGCCGATCTCATCGGTCAACCCCCAGCAGTTCGGGGCTCGCTTGCGTGAGGAACGACTGAGGCTTGGACTCACCCAGGCTGAAATGGCGGAAATAGGCGGTGTGAAGCGAACCAGCCAGCACATCTATGAATCCGACATCCGTGTTCCGGATCTCAACTACCTGATGAGGGTTCGCGATGCCGGTGCTGATCTGGGCTACCTGGTCCTAGGGGTGCGCCAACCATCTCAGGGGGCGGGTGTCATGACTATCAGTCATTCCGCGTTGTCCAACATCTACAGGGTGGTGGACGAAGTGTGTGTTGACGTCGATGGCGTGCTGCTGCCTCTAGAGAGCCGCCTCCGTGTCTTTCAGCTTCTTTGCGCATCCATGAAGGGGCAGGAAGCCAGCTCCTCAAGCTTGGAAGCTCTGCGCAATGAGTTTGCTCGTTTTGCGGGGACATGACATCACAGCCTTTCAGCAGTCAATCATGAAGAAGCACATGTTCCCCACTGCCCAAGAGGTGCTTGTGGCCGTCGATCGATTCTGGTCAGGCGTTTGGTTGCTTGCGTTGCGTCGCTGGTGGCAAGAGCGAAAACTGGCTGACGCATTGGAGGAGACGGGCGAACAGTCAATGATCACCCGTCGTGTCACCGAGCGGTACCGTGTGCTCGAGCGCAGCATGTGCTTTTGGCGAGCATCCCCACCCCTTGTCTTGGATGCCTTGGAGGCTGGTCATCGCGCAGGCATCCCTTTGGATGATCTGCAGATGCTTGCGCTGAACAGGGACCTTCGCGTGGTGGGCAACACAGTCAAAGTCCGGCGCAACTGGTGGATCAAGCTGCTTGCGCCCCTTGCTGTCGCAGTTGTGGTGTTGAACTGGGCGCGTCTTTCCACGCTGGTTGTGCTGGCTTCTGCACCATGGTGGGCGAAGCTGACGGCGCTGCTGGTGATCACCGTGTTGTTCTGGTGGTTCTGGCGCGGCTTTGCGCTCTACACGACACGGGCCAACACGGCCATCAAACGCTCAGGCGCAGCCATGGAGGCTGTGGCGTTGAGCTTGGGGCGAGAACCTGCAAAGGTCCACACCGCAGACTTCCAACGGAAGTAACCGGGCGCCACCGTCGTTCCCATTGACCCTATTCCGCTCCATATTCGAAGACGACATTCATGCCCATCAAGAAGTCAGACCTGTATTCCAAACTCTGGGCCTCATGCGACGAACTGCGCGGCGGCATGGACGCCAGCCAGTACAAGGACTACGTGCTGGTGCTGCTGTTCATCAAGTACATCAGCGACAAATACGCTGGCCAGCCGTTCGCCCCTATCCAGATCCCCGAAGGCGCGAGCTTTGCCGACATGGTGGCCCTCAAGGGCAAGCCAGACATTGGCGACCAGATCAACAAGAAGATCGTTCGCCCGCTGGAAGAAGCCAACCGCCTGCGCATCAAGGCCGACTTCAATGACGACGCCCTGCTGGGCTCTGGCAAAGAAAAGGTCCAGAAGCTCGACAACCTGATCGGCATCTTCGAGTCCAAAGACCTGGACTTCTCCAAGCACCGCGCCGATGGCGACGACATCCTGGGTGATGCCTACGAGTACCTGATGCGCCACTTCGCCACCGAAAGTGGCAAGAGCAAGGGGCAGTTCTACACCCCGGCCGAAGTCAGCCGCGTGATGGCCCAGGTGCTGGGCATTGCCAAGGCCAAGACCAGCCCCGACACCACCGTGTACGACCCGACCTGCGGTTCGGGCTCGCTGCTGCTGAAAGTGGCCGAGGCCGCGTCCACCGAGGTGAGCGTGTACGGGCAGGAAAAGGAAGAAGTCACCAGCGGCCTGGCCCGCATGAACATGATCCTGCACCACAACCCCGGCGCCGTGATCGAACAAGGCAATACCCTGGCCGACCCCAAGTTCCTGGATGGCGACCAGCTGAAGACCTTTGACTACGTGGTGGCCAACCCACCGTTTTCAGACAAGCGCTGGAGCACCGGCCTCAACCCACAGGCCGACGCCTTTGGTCGCTTTGACGGCCACGGCATCCCACCCGACAAGCAAGGTGACTACGCCTACCTGCTGCACATCATCCGCTCGCTCAAAAGCACAGGCCGGGGCGCGTGCATCTTGCCGCACGGCGTGCTGTTCCGGGGCAATGCCGAAGCCGAGATCCGCAAGAGCCTGGTGCGGCGCGGCCTGATCCAGGCCATCATCGGCCTGCCCGCCAACCTGTTCTACGGCACCGGCATCCCGGCCTGCATCATCGTCATCGACAAGGGTGGCGCGGCAGCGCGCAAAGGCATCTTCATGATCGACGCCTCGCAAGGCTTCATGAAAGACGGCCCCAAGAACCGCCTGCGCGAGCGCGACATCCACCGCATCGTGGACACCTTCATACAACTGGACGACAGCGACCCACACTACGCCCGCATGGTGGGGCTGGACGAGATCGAAAAGAACGACTTCAACCTCAACCTGCCGCGCTACATCGACAGCAGCACGCCCGAAGACCAGCAGGACATTGACGCCCACCTGAACGGCGGCATCCCCGAGGCCGATGTGCAGGCCCTGGGCCGCTACTGGGCCGTGTGCCCGCAGTTGCAGGCTGCGCTGTTCAAGCCCCGTCGCCCCGGCTATGTGGACTTGACGGTGGCGCCTGCGGCCATCAAGGCCAACATCCACCAGCACGCCGAATTCCAGGCCTTCACCCAGGCCATGAACGTGCACTTCGATGCCTGGCGCACACCCGTAGCCCAACGGCTGAAAACGCTGGCACCCGGCTTTCACCCCAAAGAGCTGATCCATGAGCTGGCCGAAGGCCTGCTGGCGCATTACGAACACCAGCCCACAGCCCAAGCCCTGATCGACCCTTATGCCGTGTACCAGCACCTGACGGACTACTGGGCCAACACGATGCAAGACGACGCCTACCTGATTGCCGAAGATGGATGGAAGGCCGAGCCCTACCGCGTGCTGGAAACCAAGAAGAACAAGGACGGCACACCCGGCAAGACCGTGGACAAAGGCTGGGCCTGCGACCTGGTGCCCAAGGCCTTGCTGGTGCAGCACCTCTTTGCAGCAGAGCAAGCCGAACTGGATAAGCTGACGACCGATTTGGACAGCGCCCAGGCAGCACAGACCGAACTGGAAGAAGAGCACAGCGGTGACGATGCCGTCTTCAACGGCTTCGACAAGATCAACGACAAGGAAGTGAAATCACGCATCAAGGAGATCGGGCCGGATCCAGACGCCGCCGAAGAGCTGGCCGTGCTCAAGCGCTGGTTGACCTTGTCAGAGCAGGTGAGCAGTTTGAAGAAGCGAATCAAGACGCTGGACGCCGATCTGGATGCGAAGGCACTGGCGCGTTATGCCACGCTGACCGCTGATGAGGCGAAAACGCTGGTGGTGGACCACAAGTGGATGGCTGCGCTGGATGCCGCTGTACATGGCGAACTGGACCGCGTAAGCCAGGCGCTGACCGGGCGGGTGAAAGAACTTGCCGAGCGTTATGGGCGGACGATGCCGGAGCTGGCACAGAAGGTTGACGACCTGGAGGCGCGGGTGGCGGGGCATCTCGCAAAGATGGGGTTCGCATGGAAGTGAGTGAACCCAGCGCGAAGTACCTTGTGCGGTCCGCTAAACAACGCACAGATATCGGCGTCCTACCCTTGGACTGGAAGCTCTGCCGGCTTGGTGAGATCACAAAGTTGATGACAAACGGTTTTGTGGGAACGGCTACCAAGCACTACGCACCAGAAGAAGCGGGAGCCATTTACATCCAGGGCTTCAACGTCGAGGAAAACGCATTCAATCTGTCTGGAGTGAAGTACGTTACCGAGGCATTCCATCGTGCGCATCAAAAATCTTGCTTGCGAGAGGGCGACCTACTCACAGTCCAGACTGGTGACGTTGGGTTGACGACAGTTGTTCCACCATCATTGGTCGGAGCAAATTGTCACGCTTTAATCATCTCTAGGCTTGATCGTGCCGTGGCAGAGCCCCGCTACGTCTCCCAGTACTTAAATTGTGCTCAGGGTCGTGCCCGCCTCAAGCTGATTGAAACGGGCACAACGATGAAGCATCTGAATGTGGGCGACATGCTCGGATTCTTGGTGCCGCAACCACCTATCTCTGAGCAGCGGGAAATCGCAGAGTCCCTCACGGACGCTGACGCCTTGATCGACTCGCTGGAGCAACTGCTGGCCAAGAAGCGCCAGATCAGTAATAGTCCGACGCGCACCCTCTTGTCACGACCGGCCGCTAGGCTTTAGACATCCAACACGTGGCGAAGCGCTGCAAACGGCAGGCGCCATGATTCGGTGCCGCAATCGACAGTTGCCGTGCGTTGGTTGATGCG
>NZ_LFRI01000343.1 GCF_001447195.1 Aquabacterium parvum
GCAACAAGGCGATCAACCGCATCCGAGCCCGGGGCGAGCATGTGTTCGCTGGGCTGGAGCAGCTTGGCGGCAAGTGCGTGCGGGCGCTGACACTGGCGCGCAATGAGCTGGCCATTCTGCTCAAGTGTGCGACGTACAACGCCAAGCGTCTTGTCTGGCTGGTCAGCCATGACCCCATGCCGAGAGCGCCATGAGGGCCGAGGTGCGCCCGCAGAGTCCCCAAATGGGGTTTTGCAGGGCGCCTGCGGCCACTGCGGGCCTTGTCACGTCCTGCCTGCGT
>NZ_LFRI01000344.1 GCF_001447195.1 Aquabacterium parvum
AGCCGCTCGAAATCTATCTGGAAAAAGAGCTGGGAAAGAAAATTGAGCTGGTGGTTACCACTGATTACTCGTCAATGATCGAAGCCATGCGTCACGGCCGTATCGACATGGCATATTTTGGCCCCTTGTCGTATGTTCTGGCTAAGCAAAAGAGCGACATCGAGCCATTCGCAGCGATGAAGCAAAAGGGTAGCACTACCTACCAGTCCGTATTGATCGCCAATACTGGCGCCGGCATCGCCAAAATCAGTGATATCGTCAACAAGAATGTCG
>NZ_LFRI01000345.1 GCF_001447195.1 Aquabacterium parvum
AGCTGACCCAGGCTCGCGCAGCGAGCCAACATCAAAGTGCCAAGCACAACGCCGACGCAGATCAGGCGAGCAAAGGTAAGGACAACAAGGTGCGGACTGGCCAGACTACAAACGGTCATGAACGCGGCAACTCACATGCCGCAGACCCTGATGCAAGACGCACGCGGGCGACCCATTCGTTAGCCGGCAAGCGCCTTGGCGCTGCCCACCAGTTATCCGGTCACTGCCCGCGCAGGTCCAACCTGCTGTCATCAACGCTTGCCGTCACGCGGCGGAAGAATCATCTTGCTCTGTTCAGGCTACGTCGGCAGCTCGAACGCCTCGCCTCGCTTGAGCACCGCCCAGGCCATGCGCGCGTTCTTGGCTGCGATGGCGATCACCGCGCGCCAGTAGCCTCGCCGCTCAGCCACCGACTTCGCCCATCGGCTGATCGGGTCGCTTTTGTTGCCTGCAGCGGCCAGCACGGC
>NZ_LFRI01000346.1 GCF_001447195.1 Aquabacterium parvum
CCGTTTTCGACGCATACACAACGGCCTCAAATCGGCCGGAAAGCAGCGCCAGTATTGGGTTGGGCGAATTGTTTGTATGTATGAACTCTAGAGCCGCCTGCGTCGTCCCAGCGTGCGGGCTTCGCCCATCCCGCAGTGCCGCCGCCAGCGGCCTCATACGTGCATCCATCCTCACACCTTGCCCCCCTCATAGGCGAGGCTCACCGACGCGCCAGGAGCCCACGCACGCACCGGCACGGACACCTGCTCACCCACTCGGCCCTCGAAAGGCTT
>NZ_LFRI01000347.1 GCF_001447195.1 Aquabacterium parvum
CACCTGCTTTGCCCTCTGTGTGCCATTAGACGGGGCGCTAAGTCGATGAAAGCCTACTTGGATAGGTGGGAGGTCATCCGAGCCGAGAAAACGGCTCTGAGGCCTTTTTTGGTGACTTTGACGGTGAAGAACGGTGCTGACCTGGCTGAACGCTTTAAGCACCTTCATAGAGCCCAGCGCGAGCTATGGAAACGCCGGCAACGTGGTCGCGGCTCTGTGCTCGATGGTGTTGTGGGCGCTGTTTGGTCATACGAAGTGAAGCGGGGAGACAAC
>NZ_LFRI01000348.1 GCF_001447195.1 Aquabacterium parvum
GCAGCCTCACAGCGTCGATGGTGAAGTAGTGCCGGAACAGCAGGTAGTCACCGCAAGTGGTGAGCCGCTGGTGAAGCGTTTCTTGACCTTCAACGTGGTCGCCGATAAACTGCGCTACATCGAGCGCACGACTCTTCGCCTTACCGTACCGATCAACCCGCCTGGGTAGCGTCTCGATTCCATCAGCCCCGAACTCCTCTGACCAGGACTCGGGGCTTTCCTTTTCAAGGTCGGGTGGCGACATACCCCCCCCTTCCTGGCCGGGGGACTCCC
>NZ_LFRI01000349.1 GCF_001447195.1 Aquabacterium parvum
ATGAGGCCGCTGGCGGCGGCCCTGCGGGATGGGCGAAGCCCGCACGCTGGGACGACGCAGGCGGCTCTAGAGTTCATACATACAAACAATTCGCCCAACCCAATACTGGCGCTGCTTTCCGGCCGATTTGAGGCCGGTGTGTATGCGTCGAAAACGGGTAGCCGAATACGGCTAAACCGTCTGTCAGATCACGGCATGGCCCCCTGCAACATGGGTTGCGTGATGTGTGACCTGTTCACACGGGGGAGCGGGGGAGTCCCCCGGCCAGGAAGG
>NZ_LFRI01000350.1 GCF_001447195.1 Aquabacterium parvum
AAACGGCTCTGAGGCCTTTTTTGGTGACTTTGACGGTGAAGAACGGTGATGACCTGGCTGAACGCTTTAAGCACCTTCATAGAGCCCAGCGCGAGCTATGGAAACGCCGGCAACGTGGTCGCGGCTCTGTGCTCGAGGGTGTTGTGGGCGCTGTTTGGTCATACGAAGTGAAGCGGGGAGACAACTCGGGCCAGTGGCACCCGCACCTGCACATGATCGCCTTGGCCGAGGTCGAGCCCAGCCAGGAGCGCTTGTCGCGGGATTGGCACCAGA
>NZ_LFRI01000351.1 GCF_001447195.1 Aquabacterium parvum
CATCCTGGCCAGACACATCGACGCCTGGGACAAGGCCTCGCAGGCCTACATGATGGCCGTGCATCAGCATGCTCGGCCTGTCCTCAATGACATGGAGCGCCTCTCCGCGTCGAAGTAAGCCGGGGGGCTGGGGGACGCCCCAGTGAGCCCGAAGGGCGTTGCAGAGGGAGGGGTACCCGACCGGTCCACCTTCAAGCCAACCAGCGGAGCGATGGTCGCCGTCCTCCGCTGGTCTTCGCGTGCATTGCGTTTCGTGTGGCACTGCCTATCCTG
>NZ_LFRI01000352.1 GCF_001447195.1 Aquabacterium parvum
CGCTGTATGAACAAGTACCCCGTTCTTCTTTGAGCGTTCCACAAGACGCTCGAGAGGAACGGCTTATCGATACTTCATTTCCCATGCAACTTGCTACCGTAAAGGATTGATTATGAAAAAACTCGCATCCGCATTATTGTCTGTCTTGCTTGCCGCCGTCTGCAGCATTGGCCATGCATCATCCAATCCCGATCCAGAAACGCTCAAAGTTGCGCTGCTGCCGGACGAAAACGCATCGACCGTAATTAAAAACAACAAGCCGCTCGAAATCTA
>NZ_LFRI01000353.1 GCF_001447195.1 Aquabacterium parvum
CGCGAGTTCATCGAGGCTGCTGTGTCTGATGCGCTGGCCCGCGCCGAGGAAGCTATCGAGCGTTCCGGTGCCCTGGATCAAGGGAGCCTGTGATGCTCACGCTGACCGGCACCATTCGAGCAGTCACCACCCTGGGAGGTGGCGTCAACAAGAAGACCGGCGAGGTGATCCCCACCCGCCCGGTTCTCCAGATCGAGGGCCTCGATAACCGTGGCCTCGTTCAACTCTTCACCCTCACAGTTCCGGACACCAAGCCTTTCGAGGGCCGAGTGG
>NZ_LFRI01000354.1 GCF_001447195.1 Aquabacterium parvum
TTCAAATCTGCCGGAGGTGTCATGATCGAACTACAGAATGTCTCAGTCAGTTATGGTGATGCGATTGCACTGTATCCCACCACTCTCAAACTCCATCAGGGACAGTTCACCGTATTGCTCGGATCTTCCGGCGCTGGAAAATCCACGCTACTTCGCTGTATTAATTCGCTGCATGCGTCGCAGCGCGGCACCACCATTGTCGCCGGCTTAGGAAATTTGGCGAACTCGCGTGCATTGCGCATGCATCGCCGACAGACTGGCATGGTGTTTCAACAGCATCAATTGATTGGCCGACTGACGGCTTTGCAAAACGTTTCGATGGGCCGAATGGGCTACCACACGGCATTACGCAGTCTATTCCCCCTCCCGGCGAAGGATCAATCCATATGC
>NZ_LFRI01000355.1 GCF_001447195.1 Aquabacterium parvum
CGCCTCGTGTGCGGGCTCGCTGGCTGCGCATCGGCTCTGCTACTGGCACCGGCCTAACTGGGCGTTGCAGGGGACGCCTCCACCACTGCGCGCTTCGGCAACGCCAAGCGTGCGCCCCTGAACTTGGGCGTTAGGCGCCCCCACGAACAAAATGAACATCACCATCAGGGAAGCCTCAGCTCGAGACACAAGCTCCGTTGCGGAGTTGTTTGATCTTTATCGTCAGTTCTACGAACAACCCGCCGACCTCCCTCGCGCTACGGCGTTCATCGCCGATCGAATCAATGGGAACGAGTCGGTCATCCTGCTCGCAGCTTCCCAAGAGGCAGGGCTGCTTGGCTTCTGCCAGCTCTACCCAACATTCTGTTCGGTTGAAGCACAACCCATATATGCGCTCTACGACCTCTTCGTCTTACCCATCGCGCGCAGGAGTGGAGTTGGAAGAATGCTGCTGCAAGCCGCAGAGAACCGCGCAAGATCGGACGGCAAGGCGCGAATGGATCTCACAACAGCAAGAACCAACCATCAAGCGCAACAACTCTATGAGTCCATGGGCTGGGTTCGCGATGAAGTGTTCTTCGCCTATAGCCGCCACGTGGGCAAGCAATCAGCGTCGTGACCCTCAACCACCGCAGCGCTATCAACCAGCGCCTAACTGGGCGTTGCAGGGGACGCTCATACGTCGCATCGCTTCGGCTACGCCAAGCGGGCGCCCCTGAACTTTGGCGTTAGGCCCTCGCGTAAATGCACCGCTTGCACAGGCCAAGCGAGCCACCTCCTCGGTGGCTACTCGCAGCCAGGCATGCGCTTCTTGGTCCGCGCAAAGTCTCGTGGCATGCTTGCATTCAAGCTGGCTTCAGCA
>NZ_LFRI01000356.1 GCF_001447195.1 Aquabacterium parvum
AAAGTTCATGATTCCTCCAAAATCCAAAAGCGGATGCTTTGGATTCTAGGAGGAAGTCAGATCGCAGGCAAGGGAAACTGCGCCGCTTGAAAAGTTCAAGGTTTTGATGGCCGCGCAGGATAGGCAGTGCCACACGGAACGCAATGCACGCGAAGACCAGCGGAGGACGGCGACCATCGCTCCGCTGGTTGGCTTGAAGGTGGACCGGTCGGGTACCCCTCCCTCTGCAACGCCCTTCGGGCTCACTGGGGTGTCCCCCAGCCCCCCGGCTTA
>NZ_LFRI01000357.1 GCF_001447195.1 Aquabacterium parvum
TCACTGGGGTGTCCCCCAGCCCCCCGGCTTACTTCGACGCGGAGAGGCGCTCCATGTCATTGAGGACAGGCCGAGCATGCTGATGCACGGCCATCATGTAGGCCTGCGAGGCCTTGTCCCAGGCGTCGATGTGTCTAGCCAGGATGAACAGCCAGGGCGGCGTGTCAACATCCGGGCCAGCAGCTACGATCCCGTAGAAGGCCCTCACCGTCTCAGTGGTCATCAGCGCAGCCTCTTCGAGGACATTGCGCGCTTCATCGATAGACTTCATTC
>NZ_LFRI01000358.1 GCF_001447195.1 Aquabacterium parvum
CCCTCACCGTCTCAGTGGTCATCAGCGCAGCCTCTTCGAGGACATTGCGCGCTTCATCGATAGACTTCATTCCAGCCATTTCAACTCCTGTGTAGTTGGCTTGGTTAGGGCAGGGGAGCGGCGTTCCAGGCCAATCTCCTACCCGTCTGATCCCTCGGCGGCTACGCCGCTTTGGGGCGATTCGCATGCGAAACGGCGTAGCCCTTTCCATGCAGATAGCGATAGAACAGCTCGACATACGGCAGCTCATCGAGCGGCTCATCGGTCAGCTCT
>NZ_LFRI01000359.1 GCF_001447195.1 Aquabacterium parvum
TGAGGAACCCTTCAGGCAGCCACAAAGCCATGTCATCGCCCGCAGTGTCGCCCGTTGCCAGACGGGCGCAGTATTCCAACTGATCGCTGGTGGCTTGCTCAGACCAGAAGCGGGCAAACAAGCTGAAGTGTTCTTGTAAGTTGGCGAAGGCTTGTTCTGGTGTGCTGGCCTTGCAGCCCAGCATGGGGTTGCTCGGCAGAGCCACAACTGGCTTATATGGGTCGGGTGATTCGCCGAAATGGATTCGGCCCACCCCTTGTGGGATGCTCATGGGTTCCTCTGAATTATTGATGCGAACAAGTCTGAAATGGTGCCACGAATGAAGAGGCCCAACTGCAAATAGACCAACCTGCCTTCGCAAGGGATGTGGGCCTAAAAGTTTGTAACCACGCAGGCGAGGTGGCGCAAGTGCTTGATGTGCAATGCATTTGTTCTCCCATGATGCTGTTGTGGTGGTGTGATAGGTA
>NZ_LFRI01000360.1 GCF_001447195.1 Aquabacterium parvum
GGAAGCTATCGAGCGTTCCGGTGCCCTGGATCAAGGGAGCCTGTGATGCTCACGCTGACCGGCACCATTCGAGCAGTCACCACCCTGGGTGGTGGCGTCAACAAGAAGACCGGCGAGGTGATCCCCACCCGCCCGGGTCTCCAGATCGAGGGCCTCGATAACCGTGGCCTCGTTCAACTCTTCACCCTCACAGTTCCGGACACCAAGCCTTTCGAGGGCCGAGTGGGTGAGCAGGTGTCCGTGCCGGTGCGTGCGTGGGCTCCTGGCGCGTCG
>NZ_LFRI01000361.1 GCF_001447195.1 Aquabacterium parvum
AATCCAGCTTCAGGTGCTGAAGCTCAAGGCCCTGAGCCACGGTGCCAACATGGGCCGGCTGGTCGATCAGGCCATTGATCAAGGCCAGCTCACCGAGCTGCGCCAGATGTGCGCCAAGGTGCATCCCTCGCTGATCAAGCGCCTCGATCAAGTGACGAACCTGCTCGACATGAGCAAGCGCGAGTTCATCGAGGCTGCTGTGTCTGATGCGCTGGCCCGCGCCGAGGAAGCTATCGAGCGTTCCGGTGCCCTGGATCAAGGGAGCCTGTGATG
>NZ_LFRI01000362.1 GCF_001447195.1 Aquabacterium parvum
GGGACTGTCAGATTTTTTGTGTTTGAGGCTGAACACCGCCTTGGTCAGACGGAGGGTTGAAGAAATCTGTCCTCGTAAAGGATGGCGAATTGGTTCATTGCGGCCTTCCAGTCATGCGCCGCCCGCCCCCAGTCTGCGGTGATGTTGTGTAACGCCAGCCACAGCAGTTTGGTGGCGGCATCGTCATTGGGGAAGTGGCCACGGGTCTTGATGATCTTGCGCAGTTGCGCGTTGATGCTCTCGATGGCGTTGGTCGTGTAGATCACCTTGCGGATAGCTGGCGGGAAGGCGAAGAACGGGATGACTCGGTCCCATGCTCTGCGCCATGCCGCTACGACAGTGGGGAACTTCTTTCCCCATGGGCCAGCCTCAAAGGCTTGTAGCTCGGCCACCGCTGCCTCCATCGTGGGTGCGGTGTAAATGGGCTTGAGCGCAGCCGCCAGCGCCCGGCGGTCTTTCCAGCTGGCGTAGTCCAGACTGGCGCGAATCAGGTGCACGATGCATGTCTGCAGCGTCGTGGCCGGGAACACTGCTGCCAAAGCCTCGGGCATGCCTTTTAGGCCATCGGTGACAGCGATCAAAATGTCGTTGACGCCTCGCGTCTTGAGGTCGTTGAAGACCTTCATCCAGAACTTGGCGCCCTCGGTGCCTTCGATCCACAACCCCAGGATGTCGCGCGAGCCGTCGGGCAATACGCCCAACGCCAGGTAGATGGCCTTGTTGCGCACAACTGCGTCCTCGCGGATCTTCACCCTCAGAGCGTCGAAGAACACCACTGGATACATCGTCTCCAGCGGCCGGCTTTGCCAGGCGGTGACCTCGGCCATGACCGCGTCGGTCACGGAGCTGATGAAGTCCGCAGAGACATCTGTGGCGTACTGATCGCGCAGGAAGCCCTGGATCTCACGCACCGTCATGCCTCGGGCGTACATGGCGACGATCTTGTCGTCGAAGCCCGTGAAGCGTCGCTCATGCTTGGCAATCAACTGTGGCTCAAAGGAGCCATCGCGGTCGCGTGGGATGTCGAGCTGCAGCGGGCCATCTTCCGTCAAGACGGTTTTGCCGCTTGTGCCGTTGCGCTGGTTGATGGTCTGCGCAGGCTTCGCTGCTCCGAGCTCGTAGCCCAGGTGGTGGCTCAGCTCAGCGCCCAGCGCCCGCTCAATCAAGGCCTTCTTGAACGCCATGGAGGCCGCCTGGATCGCCTCAGCGCTCATCGGCCCATTGGCGAACTGGTCCAAAATCTCTTGGGGAATGGTCGGCAGCACAGGCTTGGCCGCCTTCGGTTTGCTTGGCATACATGCTCCTGGTCGTCATGCTATGCCCCGAACACAAAATTTCTGACAGGCCC
>NZ_LFRI01000363.1 GCF_001447195.1 Aquabacterium parvum
CGGGGCAAGCCGGGCAGAGGCCAGCCACACAGGCGCCGCAAGGCGAGGTCGAGCAGGCGCTGGCGCAGATCTGGGCGCGGGTGTTGGGCCTGGCGCCAGAGCGCATCGGGCGGCATGACAACTTCTTTGAAATCGGCGGGCATTCCTTGCTGGTCCTGCAAGTCATCGACCACGCCAGGCGGTCTGCGAGCCTGCCGCGTTTGACCGTGCGAGATGTGTTCGCTGCACCCACACTCGCACAACTGGCTGAGCACCAAGCCGTTGGCAATCAGACCATCGCCCTGAATGCTGCAGACCCAGCTTTGCCGATTCTTTTTACCCTTCACGATGGCTGGGGCAGCGTGCTGGATCACACCGTCTTGGCCCGCTCCCTGTCTGGCCAGTGTCGGGTGATCGGCCTGCCGTGCACGGCCGCAGACCTCGGTCGCCTGACTGCACACGGCGAGCCGCTCCTGATGGACCTGGCCAACGCGCACGCCAACACCGTGGAGCAGTTGCAGCCCGCTGGCGCGTTGCGGCTGTGCGGCTGGTCGCTGGGTGGCGCTCTGGCGCCATGGGTTGCGGGTGTGCTCGAAGCGCGGGGCCGGCAGGTGGCCCTGGTCGCCTCGATCGACCCCTATGTCCAAGGTGCCGGGCCGCGTCCCAGCGAAAAAGTGGCAGACCAGCTGAAAGCATTCTTCGCCATCCTGGTGCCAGATCGGCTGCATGCCGAGCTGTTGTCGGACGACCGGATCACGAGCTGCCTTGAACAGTTGATCGATCCCGAAGTGGCCATCGGCCACCTGCTCGGGCTGGTGATGGAGCGGGTCGATCGCTCAGCCTTGCATGACTACGCCGCCCTGACCGACGAAGAGCTGGCGAGCCTGTTCATGACCGCTCGGGCGCTGACGCTGTGTTCGCTGCGTCATGACGGACCGGCCTCTTCGCTGTGTGCACCGCTCCATGTCTGGTGGTCCGCTGAGCGTCAAAAGGTTGAGGTCGATCGCTTTGCTCAATGGATGCGCCTGCGCGATGTGCGGAACCAATGGGTCGATGCCGATCACCTAAGAATCGTGAAAGACCCTGTCCTGATCAAGTCGATGCAACAGGCCATGCGCACAAGCTTGGTTTGATGCTGAAGCAAATGAAAAGGCGCCATCGATGCCAGACCGATGGCGCCTTCAAGAGCACAGAGGATCAGAAGGTGTACTTGACCGCGAGCTGGGCGTTTCGCGGCTCGCCATAGAACAGGTTGCCGAAGCGGCCGATCTGGTTGGCGTAGTACTTCTTGTCGAAGACGTTGTTGATGTTGAGTTGAGCAGACACCTGCTTGCTGAATTCGTAGCGCACCATCAGGTTGGCGACGGCATGGGCGCCCTGGCTGACCTTTTCATCGGCGCCGGATGGGTTCGTCCCGATCGAGTGGCTTTTGCTTTCCCAGTTGACGCCGCCACCCAAGGTCCATCCATCGACTTTGTAACGCGTGAAAACCTTCAACATGCGGCGCGGCTGATCGGTGTTGAGGTCTTGTCCTGTGCCATCGCTGATGGAGAACTGGCTCCAGCCAACGTCGATGAGCCAGTTGGATGTCAGAGACCCTGTCAGCGTCAGTTCGTGGCCTTTGGTGGTGGCGTCCTGGGCTGCGAAGTAGGCACGTTCGCGGCCATCGCTGCCCGGCACGAACAGGCTGCCATCACGTTGTGCCAGGTTGTCCTGCTTGGCGCGGAAAATGGCCAAGGACCCTTGCAGTCGGCCATCAAGCCATTCGGCTTTGATCCCGATCTCGGCGTTCTTGCCTGTCATCGGATCCAGGAATTTGGCATTGCGGTCTCGACGAAGCTGCGGTCCAAAGATGTCGGCGTAGCTTGCGTAGATGGACACCTGCTCGCCCAGGTCCTGAACGAGACCCAGGTAGGGCGTCAAATGGTTCTTGCTGCTCTGATAGGCCGCGTTGAAGAGGGTTTCATCGTTGTCCACGCGCCAGCGAATGGCCCGAACCCCGCCGATGAGTTTGGTGGTCTCGGTCAGTTGCATGCGGCCGGCACCATGCAGGCCGCTTTCCGTGATCTGGGTTCGTTGCATGGGCAAACTGTCTGTCCACTCAGGCTCCGCGATGGAGCCGTCCCAATGGTTGAAGTTGCCAGTGCTCGCCAGCAGGGAATTTTGTTCCCGTGTTGCGTAAGTCAGCTCCTGTTTGCTGTGGTTCAGACCGAAGCTCAGTTCGTGACCTCGTCCAACCGGGCCTGAAACGTGGATACCGATTTCGTTCTGTTTGTGGTCGATGTCCCAGTTCACGCCGAATCCGTCCATGCCCAGGCCCGTTGAACGCTCTGGGTTGCCGTACAACCACAGCACCTTTTGCTGGTGTGTGTTGCGACGTTGGGCCGCCGTTGTTTGCAACGACCACTTGTTGTCCAACTGATGTGTCAAGGTCGCGAACACGCTCTTTTGCTGCGAGTCCCACAGGTTCCAGTCGGCGGCGGTTGTCTTGGAGCGGTCGAAATCGGTTCGGCTGCCATCGGCGTGCCAAATGGGCAACCCCGACCAGGCATTGCCTTGTCGGTCATCGCGCTGTTCGCTCAGCCCAATGCTCAGGCGCGTGCTGGAGGTCAGGTCTGCATCCACCACACCGTAGACCACGCTTTGCTGGCTTTTCTCAAGGTCGACGAACGATGCTTGCTGGCTGGCGTCAACGACCAGGCGTGCCCGCACCGAGCCGCTCTGGTTCAGCGGGGTGGTGATGTCGAAGTCGGCGCCCACGCGATCCCATGACCCGACAACAGCGCCCACCGATCCCTTGAACACCTTGCTGTCTGCGTGCTTGCGAACCAGGTTGATGGAGGCCGACGGGTTACCCGTTCCGCTCAACAGCCCCGTGGCGCCTCGCACGATTTCCACGCGATCGTAGAGTGCCAGGTTGGCGTTGACCTCGCCTGGAGATTCAGCGGTGTTCCACGTCATCGGCAAGCCATCGATCTGCACGCTGCTGATGGGCAGTCCGCGTGAGTAGAAAGTTTGCCGCACGGAGTCAATGGGTTTGGCCGAGACACCCGGGGCGTTCTGGATCACATCGGCCAGCGAGATCATGTTCTGGTCGTCGATGCGCTCACGGGTCACCACCGTGACCGATTGGGGTGTGTTGCGAAGCGACAGGCTCAGCCCGGTGGCCGCACGGGTGACGTCGGTGGTGTAGGCATTCGAGCCTTCGGTGGTGGATTTCGTGCGTTTGCGGGTCACCGACACCTCAGGCAGGACAGGTGCCGGTGAGGATGCGGTTGCTTGCCCCGTGGGTGCATTCTCGGTGGCGTGAGCGGCCGCTGCTGTCAGCGTCGAGGCCAGTAACAGCATTCGGGTGGCCAGGCTGATCTGCGAGCGTGCGGGCGAGAAGATGAATGGGGTACGACTGGCGCAAGCCATGGAAAAACTCTTTTCTGTGGAGGTTGACGAAAGGGGTTCAGGGCGTCAGGCCCTGATCGCGTGCAGGTTGGGGCGCAGCTGTGAAACGGTGTTCAGTGAGCCGCTCGATGTGAGGGCCTCGCCGATTTCGCCTGTGCGCACCGCTGTCACGGACAAGAGCGTGTCGCTGAGGCCGTGGGTGGCCTCGTTGGCGCCCTGAAGGAAAATGGCGGGGCGGAAGTCAGGGTGGGTTTTCAGGCGGTATTGCCGGTCCACTTCGAAGTCCTGCAGGTGTTGCGCGATGGGGGCCAGCATCTCGCGGTGTAGCTTGCGTTCGTAGCCCGTGGCCAGGATCACGGCGTCGTATCGAACAGAGCTCTCGGTACCGGTGTTGGCGTCGTGCAGCGTGAGCCGGACGCCATCTGCTGCGGCGCTGGCGGCTTTGATCTCGGTCCGCCTCAGGAATCGGTGACGGCATTCGTCCTTGACCTTTTGCAGGTAGAAGACCTGGAAGATGTTTTCGATCAGCGCCATGTCAGGGCAGGCATAGTTGGTGTGCCGGAACTCCCTGAGCATGTCGCTGCGTTCCCCAGGCTCCCGGCTGAAAATGTCGTCAACGGCATCGACGTTGAAGATCTCGTTGACAAACGGGCTGTCGTCAGAGGGTTTGATGGTGCGTGCCCGCATGATCAGGTCGACCTGCGGGGCATGGGGCCGGCCATGCATGTCCATGAAGATCTCTGCCGCACTCTGGCCCGCTCCCACCACGGCGATGCGTTTGGCCTGCCCGTTCTCGCCGATGCCCCTCAAGTAGCGGCTGGAGTGGACAACGCGAGCGTCGTTGGCCAGAGGGCGGAAGACATCGGGGACATGTGCGCTGCCTCCCACGCTCACCACCAAGTTGCGCGCCAAGCGCTGGCGGATATGGCCTTGCGCATCCTTTGAGCGAACGCGCAACAGATGGACCTCCCGGCCGCTCTCTTGCGGCAACACCTCCAGCACTTCTTCGCCGTACGCGCATTGGCTCGCAAACTGCCCAGCGGCCCAGGCAAAGTAGTCGCTGAACTCGTGTCGGCTTGGGAAGAAGGTTTTGAGGTTGATGAAGTCCTGCAGGCGGCGCTTTTCATGCAGGTAGTTGACGAACGTGAAGCGGCTGGTGGGGTTGCGCAGGGTGGCCAGGTCCTTCAGGAAGGAGATCTGCATGTGGGCCTGCTCCAGCAACATATCCTGGTGCCAGGCGAAGCCGGGTTGCTTCTCGATGAACAGGGCATCCATGCGGCGGGTTGCATCGCGCTTTTCCTCCAGCGCGATGGCCAAGGCGATGTTGGACGGTCCGAATCCGATGCCAATGAGGTCGTGGGCTGTCATCAAGTGCTCCTTGCTGATCGAATGGTTGAGGCCAGTCCACGTGGAGCCCGAGGGCCGAATGCAGATGGCAGCCTGTTCAGACGAGGCAGGGGCGACTTTGTTTAGCGCCGGTAAACAGATGCGCAGCTTGAACGTCTTCAGCTTGGCTTCCCTGTTGCATGGCGCTCTGGTCTATCGGATCGGGCGCGCCCAACTTTCCCTGTCAAACCATGCCTAAGATCAAACTCACATACATCTGGTCGCTGCGCAACGCGGCGGCGGACAAGGCCGGCCAGCACATCGCCTACAAGGGTGGTTTGCGCTACATGAAGTCGCCGCTGGAGCATTTGGCGCACTTGCTGAATCACACCGATCTGGGGGATGCCTACAGCCTTGAAGCCGTGATCCGTGACGACGACGAAGGATCCCCGGCAGACCAGCGCAAGTTGGCCGAATACGGCTGCACGTGGCAGCGAGGGCGGCAGTGGTTCTATCCGCCCGAGCTGCGTGTTCAAGGCCGTGCCATGAACGATTTGCTGTGCGCGGTGCCGTCCACCTACCGGCGTCTGCCGATGGGTGCCAAGTCAGAGCGGATCGCTGGCAAGTCGGCCTTCGAGCGGCAGCTTCAGCTCACGTTGGGCGAGTTGGGGGCTGATCTGGTGTTGCTCGACGGCCTGCTGGTCATCCTCGATGAGCTGATCCGGCCGGGGGCACCTTATTGCCGCAAAGTGGTCAACATCCATCCGGGCATCACCCGCATCGAATCGCCGCATGAGCGGCGCGGCGCTCACGCGACCCTGGATGCCTTGTACGGCGCCCGAGGCAAGAAGGTGGTTAACTGGCAGACCATGGAGGCGATCGATGTTCCTGTGGTGGACAAGACGGGGGCATCTTTTCACTACGTTGACAACGGCATTGATTCGGGCGAAGTGATCGTGGACGTGCTCAACACCTGCATTGAACCGCAGGACACCATCTTGGAGCTGCGTTGGAACAACTTCAATCAGAGCCTGTTTCCCGCAATGGAAGGCGGTTTGCGTCACATGCAAAACTTGTTGATGAACGCTGAGGGTGCGCAGCAGACGGTGAGTCGGGCGTTGCTTCCTTGCTGACTCGCCTTTTCGCGTGTTTGGTGCAAAGGGAGACTGGCTCAAGCGGGCATTTGCTGCAGTGAACTTGACCTGCCAGTCTGTGTCGCAGGCAGCATTGCGCATAAAGGGAAGATGGCGCTTGAATCGCCTCAAAAGAATCCGGACGTCCGCCGTGCTCCCACAACGGGTTGGGGGCGAGGTCCGGCCAGACGGGCGCTGTCAGCAGGGCATGTCCGTGTCGAGCGACGTCGGACAAGGTCGTCGCGTCGCCATGGGCGCTGGCGGTATCCACCATGGCTTTGAGGATGTCCGAAAAGATGCGGGCGGCGTTGCCCCACAGGATCTTGATCGGCAGTCCGGCGCAAGAGTGCAAGGCCGAGAACAAGGGCGATAGGTGTTGGCGCGTCAGAAATTCCAGGTGAGCCTGGATGCTTGCATCGCCTTGCAGTGCGCGGCCCGAGTTGGGCATTTGCAATTGAACGGGTGCGCCGCGAACGTCAATGTCCAAGTGGCAGGATGAGGGGTCCAGCGGCAATCCGTGTCTCAGGAGGATGGCTCCAGCCGTCGCGGGGGGCAGTAGCAACCACAGGTAGTCGAGGCTCCACATCGAGGTCGCAGCCCTCAGATCCTGTGTGCGTTCGCCCATGTGCCTGGCGTGCAGGGTCAAGGTCTCGAGCAGCATGCCGTGCTGGCTCGTCCACATGGACAGCGCATGACGCGATCCACCTGGTGGCGGTGGAGGATGAGGCGGGCAACTCACTCCCTGCCCATGATGGGACCACTCACCTTGAAACAGCGGCGCAAGGATCGGGATCAAAGGTGATCTGCTGTTTGAGCTTTCATGCCTTGGAGACGAAGAACGCATCTGGATGTTTAGGCCAATGCGCTGGGCCCCTAAACAAACCAGCTCACCCATCGTCATACACGAGTTGATCCATTCACACTCTGGCGGTGCACCTTGCTGGCTCATCTCATCCGACAATCCGGGGCGCTGCTCGCGGCGGCCTCCCTCGCCAGCGTCGTGTCAGGCGTCTGCGGCGTCCTCCTGGTTGCGCAGATCAACAACGCCTTGACAACGCCTGATGACGCAGATCGAATTCGCTTGGCCTGGCAGTTTGCTGGGGTGGCGGTGCTGGCGATGCTGTCACGCATGCTCGCCTCCGTGCTCTTTGAGCACCTGAGCCAATGGGCGCAGGCCGAACTCAGGCGCCACATCTCCATGCGCGTCATGAAAGCCGGCTACCGGCGCATGGAGGAGATCGGAGGCCCGCGCGTCAACTCTGCCTTGTCCGAGCACTGCGCCAATGTGGCGGAGTTCTTTGTCAACCTGCCTGCCATCCTCGTCAACGCCATCATCGTGGGCGGTTGCCTGGTCTACATGGCATGGCTTTCCTGGCAGGTCTTTCTGGCCGCTGCGCTGGTCATCGGTCTGGGCTCGCTGGGCTATCACCTGGCACACCTGCGCGCCATTGAACACATCGACGTGGCGGCGAAGGAGCAGGACCACCTGTTTGAGCACTTCCGGTCCTTGGTCGATGGGGCAAAGGAGCTGCGCATGAACGCGGCCAAGCGCCAGTGGTTTTCACAAGAGATGCTCCATCGATCGATTGAAACAGTGCGCCGCAAACGGGCCTTTGGCATGTCGCTGTTCCTGGTTTCGGCGGCGTGGGGCCATTTCCTCATCTACGCATTCATCGGGCTGGTGCTCTTCTTGCTGGTTGGCGACGTGCCGGACCGGGCTCGTGTGATGACGGGGTTCGCGTTGATCTTCGTGTACATGGTGTTGCCGCTGGAGAACCTGCTGCTGACCTTGCCTCGGGCCAACCTAGCGAAGGCATCGGCTCAGCGCATCGAGGACATCACCCGAGAACTCTCGCATGAAGAGGCCGATGCTTGCTCGCAGCAAGTGCGCGCGCCCTTCACCGGTCTGCGCCTGGAAGGGGTGACACACCGGTACTTTCACGAATCTGCTGATGAGCTGTTCACGTTGGGCCCTGTGAGCCTGGATTTCGAGCCCGGTCGCATCTACTTTCTGGTTGGGGGGAATGGCAGCGGCAAGACTTCTTTGGCCAAGCTGCTCGTGGGCCTGTATCGGCCGGATGCGGGTGTCATCCGCCTCAATGGTCAAACGGTGCGCGACGAGGAGCGCGATGCACATCGGCAGAATTTTTCGGCCATCTTTTCTGACTTCCACCTGTTTGAACGTTTGCTTGATGCCCCTGGCGCAGATCTGGACGAGCGGGGCAATGCGTTGCTGGGCAAGCTGCACCTGCAGCACAAGGTGCAGGTGCGGCAAGGCGCTTTCACGACGCGAGCGCTTTCTCAAGGGCAGCGCAAGAGGCTTGCTTTGGTGGTGGCTTACCTGGAAGACAGGCCTTTCCTGGTGTTCGACGAGTGGGCTGCAGACCAGGACCCGGTGTTCAAGGACGTCTTCTATCGAGAGTTGCTCCCCGAGCTCAAGACCATGGGCAAGACCGTTTTGGTGATCTCACACGATGACCGCTATTTTGATGTGGCTGATCTCCTGATTCGCATGGAGAGCGGCCAGGTGACGGGTGTTGAGGATGGGGGAGCCGCGGCGCTGGTCGCTCAGAATCCGATGATTGTCGATGCCCCCTGGCGCGCGGTGGCGGGGGCCGCATGAGTGGCGGTTGTTCCTCCGTTGACGCAAACGAACCTGGCGCTTCCTTCGCTCGGCGTTGGCGGGTGGGGCGATCCGATCTGGTGCGTTTGCATCGTTACGTCGGCTTGGTGATCGCTGGCTTCCTGCTGCAGGCCGGGATCACCGGGAGCCTTCTGGCCTGGAACCATGAGCTGGAGGCATGGTCCTCGCCGGAGTTGTGGCGCATCAAGCAACCCCATCCCAATGCCGACCGGATGGACCCGTTGCTGATTCGCGATCGGATCCAGGCTCTGTACCCGGGTACGTTCGTGGCGCGGGTGCCTTTGTCGAAAAAACCGAACGAGCCCGTCGTGCTTCGGCTGTACGCACTGCCTGATCCCGCGACAGGCGAGGCGCCAGAGTTGGCAAATGACGAAGTTTTCGTCGATCCCTACAGTGGGAAGGTGCTTGGGCAGCGCAAATGGGGGGACCTTTCTCAGGGCGTGAAGAACCTCATGCCCTTCATCTACCGCCTCCATCACTCTTTGTTGCTTGGGGATATCGGCAGCTTTGCAATGGGGGTGATCGCGTTGCTGTGGACGCTGGATTGCTTCGTTGGCGCCCGGCTGACGCTCCCTGCTCGGCAGACAAGGGGGCGATCCAGACGTCGCGTGAGCTTGACCCATTTCAGGGCTTGGTTGAGTCGATGGCGGATTTCCTGGAGCTTGCGCTGGTTTGGCAGCAGCAGCTACAGGCGCCACCTCGATGCGCACCGAGTGGCGGGCTTGTGGCCTTGGGCAATGCTGTTTGTGTTGGCCTGGAGCGCCGTGGCCTTCAACCTGCGCGAGGTGCATGACCCGATCATGAACGTCTTCTTTGCCCATCAGCAGGACGTGAAGCCTTCTGATCTGGATGCGCCGCGTTTGTCGCCGAAACTGGATTGGCAGGATGCAAGGCAACGGGGCAGGGCGCTGATGTCTCACCAGGCTGAACGTGCCGGTTTCGCGGTGCTGGACGAGGATGCATTGAGTCATGACCCGCGAAGTGGTGTGTACAGCTACCGGGTGCGCAGCACCCGTGATGCAGCCGAACGATGGGGTCTTACTCAGGTGAGCTTTGACGCGGACACGGGAGCTTTGATCGGTGTTTGGCTGCCCACTGGTTCGGCAAGTGGCGACACCATCCGCACCTGGTTCACCACGCTGCACATGGCCGGGGTGTGGGGTTGGCCCATGCAACTGGTGGTCTGTGCCGCAGGTTTGGCGGTAGCCGCCTTGTCGGTGACAGGGGTGGTGATCTGGTGGAGGAAGCGGACAGGGCGGCGCAAGCTCGCCCGAAGGGGTTCAAGCTTGGGCTTGTGATCCGGGGGGCAGCATTCATTGCCCCAGTCAGCCCGATTTTTCTCCCACTGAGCGAGACTTTCACAGTGCGCTGAGGCCGCCATGCGGCGCTGGCTGGTCACACTCTCCCTGCTCCTGGCTTCCTGGCAGGTGTTGGGGGCTGTGCGCCTGAGCGAGCCCTGTTGCGATGACCCGTGCGACGCCGTCATGGCCTGTGTGCCGGTTGCTTGCACGGCGTGTGCAGGATGTGCCGGCAGTGCGCTGAGTGCAACCGACCTGCGAATGCTCCCGGTGATGCCTGAAGAAGACCGCCCCCAGCGCCTTGGGTGGCGACAGGCACCGGAGCCGGTCGGCGACATCTGGAAGCCACCTCGGAAGATGGATCGCTTCACCTGATTCGATTTCCCCATTTTTCAAAGGAACTTTCAACATGAAGAACTTGCTGATCAAGGCTGGCGCCGGCCTGGGCCTCATGGGGCTGACCGCCGTCGTCTGGGCCACGGAGGCCTGTTGTGGTGACCTGACCTGTTGCCTTGAGCACTTGGCCTGTTGCCTGAACTGAAGCGGCCTGACCGCTGAGTAAAGAGGGCCGCCGGGCACGCCTGGCGGCCCTTTTGCGTGCGAGAACGAGGGTTGCCCCGTCAACAGAAAGCGTTGTTGGCCATCATCCTCGACCCTGGTCAAGAAATGCGAATCACCAGGTGCGGGGAAGCGCGATCGTGCCCGCACTCCGAACCCGGACAGTGGCTGCGCCGCTCAGGCTCCCCTGCTAGACTGCGCTCCATGCGCCGCAGGCTCTCCATCCTCCTCGTCCTCTGCATGCTCTGGCAATCGCTGGCGTGTGCAGGGCTGGGCGTGTTGGTGACCGAAGGCAAGGAGATGGTCCACGCCATGCTCCACTTCGAGGGGGTGTCGCACCACCATGACGACCATGGTGATGGCTTTCACCTCGACGACTCGGCGGCATCCCGGCAGCATGTGATGAACGACGCTTGCCTGTTCGCCCCGGTTTTGCTGGCCGAAGTCGTTCTGCCCGTGCTCAGCTTGCGTGCAGAGCCGCCGGCCGCGGCCATCGCCACCGAGCCAGCTCAGCCCTTCCTGATGGGGCTTGAGCGACCGCCCCGATCACTCACCTGACACCGCCGTGATGCGCGGGGCAAGTCCCTGCGTGTCGGGTTCGAACCGGGGCGCCTGTCAGCCGTGCTGAAAGCCGGCGAGGGCCCCACGTTTCAGTCAGGATGACCGTGATGTCCCTCCCATGGCTCACCCCGTGGTGCCTGGCCTGCGTGATCGCAGGCGGCACCCTGGGCTGCCCCGCGTTGGCGCAGCCCGCCCCCGCCCCGTCCCCTTCCAGCCCCTCCGCTTTGGCCGCACAGCGCCCCACGCTGGCGCAGGCCCTGGATGCGGCCTGGGCCCGCTCCGTCGAAGCGTCCGAATCACGTGGCCGACACCGGCAGGCCCAGGCCGAGCAGCGGGTGGCCTCCACCTGGCTGGCGGGCCCGCCCGCGCTGGAACTGTCGCAGCGAGAAGGCCGTGGCGCGGCCGCCGATGGGGCCCGAGAAACCGACGTCGGCCTGGCTTGGCCCTTGTGGCGCCTGGGCCAGCGTCAGCAGAGCGCCGATGCGGCCGAGGCCGAAGTCGCCTGGGCCCGCGCGGCCGAACAGGTGGCCCGGCTGAAGCTGGCCGCTCAGGTGCGCGAGTCGGCCACCCAGCTGACGACGGCCGAGTCGCAGGCGCAGCAGGCGGACCGGCAGCACCAACTGCTCGAAGCGCTGAGCGCGGACGTTGAGCGGCGCGTCAAGGCGGGCGACCTGGCGCCTGCCGACGCCATGGCCGCCAGGGCGGACATGCTGGCCGCGAGGGCGATGGCTCGGCAGGCGCAGCAAGCCCACGAGGCGCAGCGCAGCGCCTGGGCCTTGCTGACGGGCTGGCAGATCGCGCCCGAGCCGGAGGCGTTCCCTGAGGAGCCCGACGCCCAGCAAGGCGCCTTGGTCGACGACCACATGGAGGCCCGCCTGGCCGATGCGGCAGTTCAACGGGCACGGCAGCGGCTGGCCCAGGCCCAGGCTCAGTGGGGGGCGCCACCTGAACTGGCCATCGGCCTGCGTCAGGAGCGGCCGGGATGGGGGCAGCCCCTTGAAAGGAGCGTGGCGCTGTCGCTGCGCTGGCCGCTTGGCAGCGAGGCCCACAACCAACCTCGCCTGGCGGCGGCCTGGGCCGAGCAGGACACGGCGCAGGCCGCCCAGCAGCGCTTGCGCCTGCAGCTCGAAGCCGAGCTCAGCCTGGCCCGCAGCCACCTCGCGGCCACCCGGGCCCAGGCCGAAGCACACCAGGAGCGCGCGGCCCTGCTCAGCGAGCGTGCGCGCCTGCTCCAGAAGGCCTTTCAGGCCGGCGAGTCGGCCTTGCCCGAGGTGCTTCGCGGCTTGGCCGCGGCCAGCCAGGCCGAGTCGGATGCCGTGCGTCAACAAGCGGCCGTGGCCCAAGCCCAGGCCCGTTTCCACCAAGCGTTGGGGCAACTCCCATGAAGAACACGATCAAGCGAACCCTCCTCAGGCCTGTGCTGGCCTGGGCATTTTGTGCGCTGTCTGGCCCGGCGTGGGCAGGCCCCGGGGCCCATGGCCCCAACGGTGAGCACCTCGACGCCCCGGCGCAAAACGTCTCTGCATCGGCCGCAACCGCGCCCCGGCTGGAGGCCCAGTCCGAGTTGTTCGAGCTGGTCGGTCAACTGGGCTCGGGCGAGTTGTCGGTGCTGATCGATCGCTTCGCCACCAATGAGCCGGTGCTCCGCGCCGATGTCGAAATCGAGTCGGGCCCGCTCAAGGCAAAGGCCCGGTTCCACGAAGACCACGGCGACTACGCGGTCGATGACCCAGCCCTGTTGAAGCTGCTGGCGACCCCAGGCGAGCACCCGGTGGTGATCACCATCCTGGCGGGCGAAGACAGCGACCTGCTCGATGCCGTGCTGCGGGTCGAGGCGGGCGCGCTGGCTCAGGGGAGCGAAGGTCACCCGGGCAGCGCGTGGACACGCTGGGGCCTGGGCGCGCTCGTCGCCGTGGTGGCGGCGAGCGCCTGGGGTTGGCGGCGGCACCAGCTCAGTCGGGTCGCGGCCCGCAACGTCGATGGAGGTCAGGCATGAATCGCAAGTTGTTTGCAAACCGCTGGCCTGCATGCGCCGCGCTGGTGCTGAGCCTGGCGCTGTCCCCGGTCCACGCGTCGCCGGGGGCCCACGGGCCCAACGGCGAGCACCTGGACCTGGCGGCAGCCCCCAACGCCGCGGGCCTGGCCCGCCTGCCCGACGGCAGCGTCCAGGTGCCCAAGCTGGCCCAGCGGCGCATGGGCCTGCGCACGCTGATCGCGGCCGAGTCGGCGGCGGCCGTGACGGTCCAGCTTCCCGGGCGCGTGATCGCCGACCCCAATGCCAGCGGGTGGATGCAGTCGGCCCACGGCGGTCGGATCGAGGCGGGCCCCAAAGGGCTGCCCGTGGCCGGTCAGGTCGTTCGCCAGGGCGAGGTCCTGGCCTGGGTGCGCCACCATGCCGAGCCATATGCCCAGGCCGCCCAGCGATCGCAGCGCGCCGAGTTGCGCGCGGCGCGGGAGCTGGCCGAGCAGCGCCTCCAGCGCCTGGCGTCCCTGGAGGGCACGGTGCCCCGCAAGGAGATCGAGGCGGCCCGCGTCGAAGCGCGGTCGCTGCAGGAGCGCGAGCGCGACATCGGCGCCAGCCTGGATGCCCGCGAACCCTTGCGCGCACCGGTCTCTGGTGTCGTCGCGCGGGTGGCGATCCAGGTGGGGCAGGTCGTCGAGAGCCGGGAGGTGCTGGTGGAGGTCGTCGACCCTGCCCGCATGCTGGTCGAGGCCTCGACGCCGGATGTCCAGCTGGGCGCGCAGGTTGACACCGCCAGCCTGGTCGGCGTGGAGGGCGTGAAGCTGAAGCTGATCGGTGCGGCCCGGGCCCTGCGCGACGGGGTCTTGCCCCTGACCTTCGGGGTGCAGGTGTCCGACGGCGCCATGCTGGCGGTGGGGCAGCCGGTCGTGGTGACGGCGGCGCTCAAGGCGCGCCGCCAGGGCATCGTGCTGCCCGCCGAGGCGGTGGTGCGCAGCCCGTCGAACGAGGCGGTGGTGTGGATCAAGTCGGGCGCAGAGCGCTTCGTGCCGCAGCCCGTGCAGGTCCAGGTGCTGGACACGCACACCGTGCTGGTGACCCGGGGCCTGTCGGCCGACAACCGGGTCGTGGTCCAGGGCGCGGCGCTGGTCGCGCAGATCCGCTGAAGGGGCTGGCATGTTCAACTGGATCGTCAGGCACAGCCTGCACAACCGGCTCTTCGTGCTGGCCATCGCCACCGTGCTGATGGCCTGCGGGGCGATCACGGCCTGGCGCACGCCGGTCGATGTGTTCCCGGACCTCAACAAGCCCGTCGTCACGGTGATGGCCGAGGCGGGTGGCATGGCACCGGAAGAGGTCGAGCAACTGGTCACCTTCCCCATCGAGACGGCGCTCAACGGCATGCCCGGTGTCACCCGGGTGCGTTCGACGTCCGGGGTGGGCTTGTCCATCGTCTACGCGGAGTTCGATTGGGGCACCGACGTCTACCGCAATCGCCAGCTGGTGGCCGAGCGACTGGGGCAATTGAGGTCGCAACTGCCCCAGTCCATCACCCCGGTGATGGGGCCGGTCTCGTCCATCATGGGCGAGATCATGCTCATCGCCTTGCCGCTGGGCGATGGCAAGGACGCCGCCTCGCCCATGCAGGCGCGTGAGCACGCGGACTTCGTGCTGCGGCCGCGCCTGCTGGCCGTGCCCGGGGTGTCTCAGGTGATCCCCATCGGTGGCGAGGTGCGGCAGCTGCGGGTGGAGCCGGATCCCGCGCGCATGGCCCAGCTGGGGGTCTCCCTGAGCCAGGTCGAGCAGGCCTTGCGTGGCTTTGCCACCAACGCGGGCGGCGGCTTCGTGGACCTCAACAGCCGCGAGTACCTGATTCGCCACCTCGGCCGCACCAACAAGGTGGAGGACCTGCAGGGCATGGCGGTGGCCTGGAAAGAGGGGCGACCGGTGTTGCTGAACCAGGTGGCCCAGGTCAGGTTCGCGCCAGGGCTCAAGCGGGGTGACGCTGGCTTCAAGGGCCAGCCGGCCGTCATCGTCAGCGTGCAGAAGCAGCCCTCGGCGGACACGGTGAAAGTGACCGCCCTCATCGAGCGCGCGCTGGAGGAGCTCCGGGCCGGCATGCCCCCAGGCCTGGCCGCTCCCCAGGTGCTCTTCAGGCAGGCGGACTTCATCCAGGCGTCCATCGGCAACGTGACCGAGGCGCTGCGGGACGGCGCCATCATGGTGGCCATCGTGCTGTTTGCCTTCCTGCTGTCGGCTCGCACCACGCTGATCTCGCTGGTGGCCATCCCGCTGTCGCTGGCGGTGACGGCGCTCGTGTTCCGGCTGCTGGACCAGTCGATCAACGTGATGACCCTGGGTGGCCTGGCCATCGCGGTCGGCGAGCTGGTCGACGATGCGGTGGTGGACGTGGAGAACATCCTGCGCCGGCTCAAGGAGAACCGCTTTCTGCCGCAGCCCAGGCCCATCCTGGAGGTGGTGCGCCAAGCCAGCGTGGAGGTCCGCTCGGGCATCGTCTACGCCACGGTGATCGTCGTGCTGGTGTTCGTGCCGCTGTTCGCGCTGCCCGGCATTGAGGGCCGCCTGTTCGCGCCCCTGGGCATCGCCTACATCGTGTCCATCCTGGCGTCGATGCTGGTGTCCATGACCGTCACGCCGGTGCTGTGCAGCGCCTTGCTCGGCCGCATGAAGCGGCTGGACCATGGGGACAGCCCGCTGGTGGCCAGGCTCAAGGCTTGGGACCGGCGCCTGCTCGACTGGTCCTTCCCGCACGCCAGGCTGCTCCTGGGTGGGGCGGTGGTGGCGGTGGCTGCGGCTGCGGCCACGGTGCCCTTCTTCCCGCGCGCTTTCCTGCCGGCTTTCAACGAAGGCTCGCTGGTGTTGTCGCTGATGTTCACCCCCGGCACCTCGCTGGCCGAGGCGAACCGCATGGGCGCCATCGCCGAGCGGCTGATCACCGAGGTGCCAGGTGTCACGCAGGTCGGCCGGCGCACCGGGCGTGCCGAGCTGGACGAGCACGCCGAGGGCGTGCATTCGGCGGAAATCGACGTGGACCTGCGCCGCGACGGGCCGCCCGTGGACCGCGAGGCGGTGATGGCGCAGATCCGTGCCCAGTTGTCGGTCCTGCCCGCGCAGGTGGCCATCGGTCAGCCCATTTCGCACCGGCTGGATCACCTGCTCTCGGGCGTGCGCGCCCAGATCGCCATCAAGGTCTACGGCGACGACACCGACACCTTGCGCGGCCTGGCCGAGCAGCTTCGGCAAGGCCTGGCCGGGGTTCATGGCCTGGTCGACCTGACCGTCGAGAAGCAGGTCCTGATTCCCCAGGTGATGGTTCGCATCGACCCGCAGCGGCTCGCGCAAACCGGCCTGGCGCCGGGCGAGGCAGTGCGCATCCTCCAAACGTTGACCGACGGGGCGCACGGGGCCCAGATCGTGGATGGGCCTCGTCGCTACGACCTGGTCTTGCGCCTGCCGGACGCGCAACGCGGCCCCGTCGACCTGGCGCGCACGCTGATCGACACGCCCGCCGGCCGCTTGCCGGTGTCGAGCTTTGCCAGCGTCGAAGAGGCCGATGGCCCCAACCAGATCGGTCGGGAGAACGGCCGTCGCCGCATCGTGGTCTACGCCAACACCGATGGTTCGGACATGGGGCAGGTCATCGCAGAGATCCGGCAGGTCATCGGGCGC
The DNA here is from genome assembly GCF_001447195.1 of Aquabacterium parvum. Lineage (GTDB taxonomy): Bacteria > Pseudomonadota > Gammaproteobacteria > Burkholderiales > Burkholderiaceae_C > Aquabacterium > Aquabacterium parvum. Next base: position 16,546 of record NZ_LFRI01000363.1, read on the forward strand.
ACAGCGTTGCCAGCGGGCAGCTTCATCAGCCTGGAAGGCCAGTTCCAGGCGCAGGAGCAGGCCACCCAGCTCATCCTGGGCCTGTCCCTGGTGTCGCTGACGATGATGTTCCTGGTGCTGTACTCGCGCTATCGGTCGGCGGTGCTGGCCGGGGTCATCATGGCCAACATCCCCCTGGCCCTGATCGGCAGTGTGGTGGCCATGTGGTTGGCGGGGGTGAGCCTGTCGGTCGCGGCCATGGTGGGCTTCATCACCCTGGCCGGCATCGCCACCCGCAACGGCATCCTCAAGATCAGCCACTACATCAACCTGTGTCGCTTCGAAGGAGAGTCCTTCAGCCAGGCCATGATCGTGCGGGGCTCGCTGGAGCGCCTGACCCCGGTGCTGATGACCGCCTTGGTGGCGGCCTTCGCGCTGACCCCGCTGCTCCTGGCGGGGGACGCCCCCGGCAAGGAGATCCTGCACCCGGTGGCGGTGGTGATTTTCGGTGGGCTGGTCAGCTCCACGCTGCTGGACACCCTGCTCACGCCCTTGCTGTTCTGGCGCCTGGGCCGCGAGCCCACCGAGCGCCTGTTGCGCGCCTCTGCCGAGTCCGAATCCGCTGAGCCAGGGTCCCTGGCCGAAACCCGCGACGTTTTCTGAAGCGGGCGTCACCCACCCGGGCCAGCGTGGTGCCGCCCTCAAGCGCACCCCCACTTCAAACGGAGAACACACCATGCGTACCAGACAACTCATCCAGATCGCAGCCTTGGCTCTGGGGGCGCTGAGCCTGAACCCGGCGATGGCCCATGGCGCAGGCGAGCCGCACCATGGCGGCGTTGTCCAGGTCGTCAACGACCTGGCCTTCGAGCTGGTGGCCGAGGCCGATGGCGCCTCCCTTTACCTGGTGGACCACGATGCGCCGAAGTCGGCCAAGGGCGTCACCGGCAAGCTCACGGTGTTGCAGGGCGGCAAGAAGACCGAGGCCGAGCTCAAGGAGGCTGGCGGCAACCAGCTTCGTGCCCAGGGCGTCAAGCTGGGCAAAGGCGACAAGGTGGTGGCCGTGCTGAACAACGTCGCAGGCAAGACCGTGACGGTGCGCTTCACCTTGAAGTGAGGCGCCGAGCGCCCGCGCCGGCCTCAGTCGCTCACTTTGGCCGCGCGCAGGCGCAGCGCGTTGCCGATCACGCTCACCGACGACAGGGCCATGGCCGCCGCCGCCACCACGGGCGACAGCAGCAGCCCGAAGAAGGGGTAGAGCACCCCTGCGGCCAGCGGGATGCCCGCCACGTTGTACGCGAACGAGAGGAACAGGTTCTGGCGGATGTTGCGCATCGTGGCCCGTGACAGCGTGCGTGCCCGCACGATGCCCATCAGGTCGCCTTTGAGCAAGGTGATGCCCGAGCTCTCCATCGCGACGTCGGTGCCCGTGCCCATGGCGATGCCCACGGTGGCCTGAGCCAGCGCGGGCGCGTCGTTGACGCCGTCACCCGCCATCGCCACGACGCGGCCTTCGCCCTGCAGGCGCTTGACCACCTCGGCCTTGTCCTCGGGGAACACGTCCGCCACGACCTCGTCGATGCCGAGTTGCCGGCCCACGGCCTCGGCCGTCGTCTTGCCGTCGCCGGTCAGCATGACCACGCGCACGCCGGCCGCCTTGAGCGCTTGCAGGGCCTGCGGTGTGGTGGGCTTGATCGGGTCGGCGATCGCCACGAAGCCGGCGAGCTGGCCCGCCATGCCCACGAAGATGACCGTGGCAGCCTCCTGCCGCTGTGCCTCGGCGGCAGCAGCCAGCGGGCTGGCGTCGATGCCATGCTCGCTCAGGAACTTCGCGCTGCCCGACACCACGGGCTGGCCATCGACGCGGCCGACGACGCCCTTGCCCACGGGCGAGTCGAAGTCCGTGACCGCCGACAGCGCCAGCTTGCGTTCCTGGGCGTCCATGACGATGGCCATGGCCAAGGGGTGCTCGCTGGAGCGCTCGACGCTGGCGAGCTTTTGCAGGATGTCGTCGGCCCGGAAACCGGCGGCCGCCTCGATGTGCACCACCTTCGGTCGCCCTTCGGTCAGCGTGCCCGTCTTGTCGACGACCAGGGTGTCGACCTTCTCCATCTTCTCCAGCGCCTCGGCGTCCCGGATGAGCACCCCGTGCTGCGCGCCCTGGCCCACGCCCACCATGATGGACATGGGCGTGGCCAGCCCCAGGGCACAGGGGCAGGCGATGATGAGCACGGCCACCGCCGCCACCAGCGCAAAGCTGAAGGCGGGCGACGGGCCCCAGGCGAGCCAGGCCACGAAGGTCAGGGCCGCCACCAGGATGACCACGGGCACGAACCAGCCTGCCACCTGGTCGGCCATGCGCTGGATCGGCGCGCGGCTGCGCTGGGCCGCGGCCACCATGTGGACGATCTGTGAGAGCAGGGTGTCCGCGCCCACCTTTTCGGCGCGCATCACGAACCCCCCGGTCTGGTTGAGCGTGCCCGCCGTGACCTTGGAGCCCACGGACTTGGCCACAGGGATGGGCTCGCCCGTGACCATGGACTCGTCGACGTTGCCCTTGCCTTCGGCCAGTTCACCATCGACCGGCACCTTTTCACCGGGGCGCACGCGCAGCAGGTCGCCCACCTGGATGCTGTCGACCTGGACAGTCTCGTCCGAGCCGTCGGCCAGAACCTTCACCGCGGTCTTGGGCGCCAGGCCCAGCAGCGCCTTGATGGCACCTGATGTCTTCTCGCGCGCACGCAGCTCCAGCACCTGACCCAGCAGCACCAGCACCGTGATGACGGCGGCCGCTTCGAAATACACCGCCACCGCGCCGCTGTCGTCGCGCAAGGCAGGCGGGAACAGGGCGGGTGCCAGCGTGGCGACGATGCTGTAGAGCCACGCCGCGCCCGTGCCCAGCGCGATCAGGGTGAACATGTTGAGGCTGCGGTGCCTCACCGAGGAGACGGCGCGGGTGAAGAAGGGCCAGCCCGCCCACAGGACCACGGGCGTGCCGAGCACCAATTGAACCCAGTTCGAGGTCTGCTGTGCAACGAGGTGGTGGATGTTGAACAGGTGGCCCCCCATTTCGAGCGCGAACACCGGCAAGGTCAGCGCACTCCCGACCCAGAAGCGCCGGCTCATGTCCTTCAGCTCGGGGCTGTCGCCTTGCTCGGCCGTGGCCATGACGGGCTCCAGCGCCATGCCGCAGATGGGGCAATGGCCCGGGCCCATCTGACGAACCTGTGGGTGCATGGGGCAGGTGTACTCGACCGCGCTGGGGTCGCCTGCGGGCGTTTGTGCAGACGTTTGTGCGGGCTTCGGGTGGGCGTGGTGGTGCCCATGGGCACAGTGCTCGGCGTGGGATGTTTGCATGGCGTGTTCCTGCATGGGGCCCGGCCCGGCGGTGGGCCGCAACGTCACAGCTCAGTCTCGCTTCTCGGGTGGGGCCTTGTGCTGGCCATGGTCCTCGTGTCTGCCATGCCCGCCATGTCCGCCGTGATGGTGACCGAACAGGTGCATCAACGGGCAGGCCAGCAGAACCAGGTACGGGATCGCCTGGGTGACGTGCGTGAGGTGTTCCGTCAGGAGGTAGTAGGTGCCGAGGGCACCCGCCACCAGCATGAAGATGCCCAGCGGCGAACGCCAACGGGAAGCAGGGGTGTGATCGTGTTGCATGGTGTGCCTGGATGGGGTTTCAGTGTTTCTGCGTGGGGCGGACAAGGCCCAGGCTCAGGCCCAGCCTCTTGAGGCCGGGCACGAACCGGGGTGTGGCGGCTGCGTACTCGCGCCATCGCTGGCCGAATGCCGCGTCCGAGTCCCGCTCTTCGGCGATGGCCAGGCGCACGTACATCACCACCAGCACCGGGAACATCGCCAGCGTCAGCAGGGTGGGCCATTGCAGCAAGAAGCCGAACATGATGACCACGAAGCCGATGTACTGAGGGTGGCGGACCACCTGGTAGGGGCCCGCTGTGGCGAGCTGGTGGCGTCGCTGCGCGTGGTACAGCACGTGCCAGGACTTCGACAGCAAGGTGAAGCCCGCCACCAGGAACACGAAGCTCAACAGGTGCAGCACGCCGAAGTGCGGGTCGCCCTGCTGGCCGGTGAAGACCCACCACAGGTGGCCGGCCTCGTGGCCGTAAATGTTCACCCCCGGGAACTGGCTGCCCAGCCATCCCGACAGGAGGTAGATGGTCAGCGGGAACCCGTACATCTCGGCGAACAGGGCCACGACGAAAGCGCTGTAGGCGCCGAAGCTGCGCCAGTCACGCAGGGTGGTGGGTTTGAAGAAGCTGTAGGCGAAGCCCACGAAGATGGCCACGTTGACCAGCACCATGCCCCACAGGCCGTAGTCGTTGCCGATGTTGTTCATGATCGGGCTCTCCGGTCGTCATTGGGCGGGCATGGCGCGCGCTGCTTCGCGGTCCATCATCATCTGCATCATCATTTCCATCATGTCCATGCGCTTGGACATCATGTCGTGGTGGGCGTGCATGCCCTTCATGCCGTCCATGCCACTTTTGGCCCCCATGCCTCCCATGCCGCCCATGCCCATCTGGGGCTGGTCCGCCTTCATCTTGCCCATCATGTCCATGCCGTCCTTCATGGCTTTCATGTGATCGGCCATGAGGGACTGACGCTCCTGAGGGGTCTTGGCTGCCATCACCTTGTCGTGCATGTCCCGCATCGACTGCATCGTCGAGTCAAGCTGCGCAGGAGACGGGGCATTGACCGCTGCGCCTGACTTTGAATCGGGCTTTTGAGCTGGCTTCTGCGCAGGCTTGGCCGGGGGCTTGGCCGCGCCTTTGGTGGCCGGCGCAGGGGCGGATGCCCCGGCGGGGTGATGCGCGGCGTGGTCCTGCTCAGGCGGGGTGGCCTGGGCCAAGGCGAAGGATGAGCACAGGGCGGCGATGCCGAAGGTGAGAGTCGAGCGCATGGTCGTGTCCTTTCAGGAAAACAAGGGGTGGGTGTCAGCTGGCGCAGTGGCTCGCGCGGGTGCCGCAGCAGCAGCCCGAGCGCTGGACGGGCGGGGGCGGCAAGCGACTTGCGTTGGTCTGGATGGGGACGGCGTCGTAGCCGGCGGCCTGGATGGCTTGCCGCAGGGCCTCGTCCTGGGCCGTCTCGGATTCGATGTGAACGCTGTGGCGGTCGAGGTTCACCTTGACCTGGGCGGCGGGATCCAGGGAGAGGACCGCCTAGGTGATGGCGCGGGCGCAGTGACCACACGTCATGCCTTGGACCTGGTACGCGAGCATCGCAAGCTCCTTTCAAGAAGTCGATGGCGCCACTGTGAACCTTCCCCCCGGGGGAGGGTCAAGTGCCCCTGAACTTCTTTTGACGTGGGTCATGAAACCGCCATCCATTGACCTTCCCCCTGCAGGAGGGTTTACGCTTGGTGCAGAGCATGAAATCAACCGCGATGAACATTGGTCAAGCCGCCGCCGTCTCGGGCATGTCTGTCAAGATGATCCGCAACTACGAAGAGATGGGCCTGCTGCCTGCCGCCAGGCGTTCCGATGCCGGATACCGCCAGTACGGTGACACCGAGGTCCAGACGTTGCGGTTCATCCGCCATGCCAGGGACCTGGGTTTTTCGCTGCAGGTCATCGGCCAGCTGGTCAGCTTGTGGCAAGACCGCGGGCGGCCCAGCCGCGAGGTCAAGGCCCTGGCCACGCAGCACATCCAGGAGCTCGACAACAAGGCGCGAGACCTGCTGGCCATGAAAGCCGCGCTGGAGCACCTCATCCGGCGCTGCAAAGGCGACGAACGGCCTGAATGCCCCATCCTCGAATCGCTGGCTTGCGATACGTCTGGCGCAGGGGCCGCCAGGCGCTCGAGAAGCTGAGCAGCGCTCCTTGAACGAAGACATCTCCCCCTGAGACGGACACGTGGCCAGTCGACTGGCCAGGACCCAAGGAACGCCCATGAAAACGTTGCACCACATCACGCTGGCCGCCATGGCGGCCCTCGGCTCTGCAGGCCTTCACGCCCATGGCGACGAAGGCCACGCAACGAAGCCGCACACCTACAACGCCGCGAAGCGGGACCAGAACGCATCGGGTCGCGAGGGGGACCCGAAGAAGGTCTCCCGAACGATCCAGATCGACATGCGTGACACGATGCGTTTTGTGCCCGATCTGGTCAACGTCCGCCGAGGCGAGACCGTCCGCTTCGTGGTCACGAATTCGGGCGCGCAGTTGCACGAAATGGTCGTGGGCACGGCCGAAGAGCTCAAGGCCCACGCCGAGATGATGCGCAAGCACCCTGGCATGGCCCACGCCGATGCGAACATGACGCATGTGCGGCCTGGGGCCAAGGGCGAGATCGTCTGGCAGTTCACGCACCCCGGGGCGTTTCAGTTCGCCTGCCTGATCCCCGGGCACTTCGAGGCGGGCATGGTTGGAAAGGTGGTGGTGCCATGAATCGGCGACATGTGATGTCGATGGCCTTGGGCTGGGTGGCCCTCTCGGTCCTCCCGGCCACGCCCGCCCGTGCGGCGAGGACGCTCCCGCTCGTCGAGGTGTTCAAGAGCCCTCACTGTTCTTGCTGTGGGGCGTGGGTCGAGCACATGAAGGCGGCCGGCTTCCAGGTCAAGGTCACCTTGGTGGATGACACCTCGGTGGCACGCAAACGCGCCCGGATGCCTGACAGCTTGGCCAGCTGCCACACGGCTTTCGTCGGCGGTTATGCCCTGGAGGGGCATGTGCCTGCCGAAGACGTCAAGCGCCTGCTGCAGGCCAAGCCCGCCGCGATCGGCCTGGCGGTGCCGGGCATGCCGGCAGGCTCGCCCGGCATGGAGGTCGGCGCACGCAAGGATCCTTACGACGTGTTACTCGTGGACCTTGGAGGACGCGCGAAGGTGTTTGCTTCTCACCCTCAAACCTGACAACAGCTTGTGAAATCGTCGACTGCCTTTTTTGCAGCCTGGCAAAGTCCATTCTGCGACCGAACGTACTTCATATCCAGTGGAGGCCGGCCAACGCAGCCGCGCCAGCGATACCGTTGAGAACGCCAATGGAAGTGATGCCGATCTGGATGGTGGATAGAAAGCGGGTTGGGTCTTCCCCGAGTTTCATGGCGGCGAGGGCTGCGCTGTTTCTCTCGTCGATGTACTTTTGAAGACGAGCCCGTCGCGCGGCTACCAGTCCGATGATCAGGATGAGGATGAACAGGAGAACGATTTCCATGATGGATGTTCAACCACTTCATGAGGCGCAAGTTCGTCTCATGAGGTTGGATGCATAGGAGATTGATTGCGCGTCTTCTCTGCTTGGTCGAGAGATGTCCACGGGATCGAGGCAGCAGCCCTCCGTGATCGCGAGATCAGGTTGCCAGCGGCGCAGAGCAGGTAGCTGTGTTGTAGCAGGCCTTCCAGGCGAGGATCCTGGTGCTCGACAGGCAGCGAGCTGCCAAGGAGAGGAGGGGTGCTTGGCACCAGGGTTGCGAACGCCCAGCTGAGTTTCATCCCGAGATCCAGTAGGGACACGCAGTGCGGATCCATGGAGATCTCTGGGCACGGATCATCGAGGATGCGTTCTTCCCGCGAAACGCCACCGCCGATGTTGACGACGCGCACAGGAGGCTCCTTCAGATCATGTGCGCTCACCTTGCCAACGCTCATCAACTATGCAAAGAGCAACAGCAAAATTGAAAGGGTGGCGGCTGCCCGACAGATTGGGGCCATCGCCCCGCACGGCACGGCACGGCGTAAAACTGCGTGTTTGAGCGAGTGAACATTCCCTCCCGCCGAACTGTGCGCGATCGACTGATGCGCGGGCACTTTTTCTTCCAGTGCGAGACTGTTTTCTCCCACTCCGAGACAAATCAACCCAACCAGCCCGATTTTTCTCCCACTGAGCGAGACTTTCACAGTGGTCTGAGCGGAGGTGTCGAGACCTGCGTGTGGGCTCTGGCCCAGGCTCGCGCATCAAGCCGTGTACTGACGCAGCGCTTGCCGCGACGACCAGTTGCCTGTGTTGACCCCCATGCCGCCACCGGTGTTGGCCTGAGAGGCCATTTGGGTCGCGGCTTCGAGCAAGCTGGTTTGCTGCTTTTTCAGCAGCGTGGCCTTGCCCGAGAACAGGTTGGTGGCGAAGGCCAGGCGGCTGGAGTCCGACAGCTCGCTGTCGGCGCGCTTGCCGATGGCCTTGCCCAGTTGCGACAGCGTGGACAGGCCCGTGCCAGCGCTGGTCGTGGCATCCGAGGGCGCTCCGTTGCCGGACGCCGCTGACAGGGCTTTTTTCAGCTCCGCGGTGTCCAGCTTGAGCGTGCCGTCGGGTTGCCGTGTGAGGCCCAGCTTGGCCAATTGAGATCGGCTGGTGTCGGTGTTCGTGAGGGTGCGCCTTGAGGCGGCCAGCGTGCCGCTCGCCGAGCTTGACTCATCGGGCCGGGAAGCCTGGATGGCCTGGTTGTAGGCGGCCACGAAGCGTTCGACGGTCTGAGCGGCGTCGGCCACGCTGGTGGTGGCGCCGAGCTGGCTCATGGCTTGAGCGGCACCCTGCAGTTCGGACACCGTGGCCTTGTACTTGCCCAGTTTCGACAGCGACGTCGAGTCGCTTTGCAGCTGGTTGCGCACCCGCTCGTGCGCCTTGCCCAGCGCGGGCGAGATCTTGTTGAGCGCCGCAGTGGTCGGGTTCTCCTGGGCGGCTGCTTGGGCGGTGGCGGTGGTTGGGGCGGCGTTGGCCTGGGCCAAGGCTGCCGACGACAACGACACGGTCATCGCGCTCCTCCTGTTCGGTCCAGCACGTCCACACGTGCCTCGGGCCGAGTGTCCCGGATCAGCCGATGCGGGCAAGCCTGGATCAAGGGTGAGTGGCTCGCTCAATTCGATGCCATTTGTTCTGTGGAACTGTGTCCATGGCCGGGCGAGCGAGCCTGCAACGCTGGCCGTTGCATGTGTGTTCGGTGTTTTGGTGCCTGGCTGCGACAGGGCGCTCTTCTGGGGGTGCTGATCCTAGGGGGGTATGTCAGATCTGACAGTTGAACAGGCGCCGCCAGAGGCGCCCAATCGTGCCCAGGTTGGGGCCACGACCCGAGTGAGTCGTTGGCCCCGCATTGATCGACGTGCAACAGGAGGCATGCATGACCCACTCTTCACGCTGGCGAGCCAACCTCGTCCAGGCCTTGCTCATTTGTGTTCTGGGTTGGTGGGGGGCGCATGGGGCGCATGCCGCGAGCCAGTTGACGGCGAACACCGCGGTCGTGTCCGCTGGAGGACAGGACATCCTTCGCGATGCGCGCACTTTGACCGATGTGCAAGGGCGTCAACGCCTCGATGCGTCGATCGACCACGCCGTGGCCGCACCCGAGGGAACGAGCGACGCCGGTCGCATCCAGGGGCAGGCGATTGCCGACATCGATGTGCAGCAAGGCGGCATGAAGCTGCTGACGCAAGTGCAATCGGTCATCCCTTCTGGCGAGCGTTTGCGCGGTGAGTCGTTCGCGTCGGCCAGCTTGTCCGACACTTTGCGCGTTGCCGGGGCCGGTGGGCAGCAGTCGCGCTTGCGGCTGCAAGTGGGATACGACGCCACCCACGACCTGAGTCCCGTGGCCTCGGCCGACGTCGCGTCCTACCTGATCCGCAAAGAGTCGACCACGGACTTCAAGGTCCGCGTCAGCTGGGAGGTCCCCAACCCTCAGCATGGTGCACCTGGCTCTTCGGGCGAAGAGTCGCCCACGGTCACCGAACAACGCATCCTGACGGGGCGCATGTGGACCTTCTGGGATGGCCGCACCCAGTGGTACAGCACCGCACTCACCGAGGTCGATGTGCATGGAGACCTGGGCACCACCGAGCGATCCATCTACTTCGATGAGCCGCCTGCGGGGTCTTTGCCCGATGCGCGTTGGCAGGGCTCGCACGCCTTTGACGTGTGGGTGCCCGGTGACACCGACCTTCAATTCGAGTGGTTGACATCGGTGCATTCGGCTTGCGCCGACACGCGTGGGTGCAGCGCGCAGGTCGATGCCATGCACTCGTTCAACCTCGCCTTGCAGCCCAGCGTGGGGCAGGTGACGTCGGCCAGCGGCTACGCCTTCTTACAGCAGTCGGCGCCGGTGCCCGAGCCCGATGCGCTCTGGATGGCGGCCCTGGGCTTGTGCGCGTTGGGGGGGCGTCGCGGTGTCCGACAAGTCATCCGCCGAGTTGTTTGATCGCCTGCTGTTGGCGCAACAGGCGTTTGCCACGGCGCCCAGCATCGGCGCCCTGACCGATGTCTGCCGTCAGCTCAGCCTCGACCTGGGCTTTCGGCACTTCGTGTACGCCCTGCGTGTGCCCACGAACTTTGCCAATGCGCGCTTGATCATCCTTGACGGCTACCCGCCCGAGTGGGTGCAGCGCTACTTCGCTTGCGCGTACCACGACCACGATCCGGTCATGGCGTATTGCTCGAACCAGGTGGTGCCCATTTGCTGGAGCGACCTGACGCAGTCCCTGTCAGGGCCTTCTCGCCACATGATGGCCGATGCGGCGGCGCACGGGCTGGTTGATGGCGTCACGGCGCCGGTGCACAGTCCGCAGGGTGAGCTGGGTGTGTTCAGTCTGGCTTCCGATGCATCGCCGGAAGAGGCACGTCGGGTGGCCGTGTCCGCCTTGCCCTGGGTGGCCATGCTGGCGGGGCACCTGCACGAGGCGGTGCGGCGCGTCAGCGGCTTGCTGCAGCAGCCGACACCGGACCTCAGCCCCAGGGAGCTGGAATGCCTGCGCTGGGCCGCCGATGGCAAGACCTCCTCGGAAATTGCTCAGCTGCTGGGCATGTCCGAGCGAACCGTGAACTTCCACTTGCAAAACGCGGTGCACAAGCTCGACGTGGCCAACCGGCAGCACGCCGTGGTCAAAGCCGCTGCCACCGGGCTGATCCAGCCCAAACCATTCTGAGTCAGCCTGTGAGGTGGTGGGCCGTCGGCCTGCGACAGGCGGCCGTTCTTCTCTCAACCAGGAAACCAGACATGATGACGATCACAGGCTTGACACCCATCCGCCTTTCCCGCGGCTTGCTCCTTGGCGCCATGGCCTTGCTGGCCGGGTGCGCCGCCACACAGGTGCCACAAGACAAGCTCGAGCAACGCACGGGCATGGCCATCGGACGGGATGCAGGGGCCTTCACCATCTCGAACCAGGCGATGGAAAGCGGTGGAGGTGGTCGCATGAACTACACCGTCACCACCCAGGATGGCGCGCTCTACCAGTGCTACATCTACGAAGCGCCCCCGCTGGCCAAGATCACCTCTTTTGGCATGGCGCCCACCACGTCAGATGCCATCTGCACCCAGAAAAGTGGCGCCAAGCCCGGCAAGGCCACGCAGAAGGAAGCCTCGCCCGCTTGCAATGCCCTGCTCAAGGCCGCAGGTCGTTGCTGAGCGCGGCCCTCATGGCACTGCCCCAGGCACCTCGAACAACCCGCCACCGTGCGTCGTCACGTAAACGCTGGTGGTTGAAAACCCGGCGCCGTCGGAGCCCGGCGTCACCGCGCTGGGCAGCATCAAGCCTCGCGCCAGGGTGCACCAATTGCCCTCTGGCGTCAGCCGCCAGACCTCGCCGCTCCAGTACGAGGCCACGTACAGCAGGCCCTGGCGGTCGATGCCCAGGCCGTCCAGCCAGGTCCAGCCGCGCCCCTCGGGGGCTGGCGCCACCAGCCGAACCTGACCCGATTCGCGGTCCACCGCCATGACCTTGGGCGGGATCATCTGGTTGACGTAGAGCGTGCGCTGGTCCTGGCTGAGTGCCAGGCCGTTGCTGTTGAGCGCCAGCCAGCCGCGCTGCACGGTGCCGTTGGGCAGGACTCGATCGAGGCTCCTGGCCAGGTCGTCCGAGGCGTAGAAGGTGCCGTCGTCGGCGCGCACCAGGCCATTGGCCATGGCCAGGCCCTTGACCACAGGCGTGGTGGCGCCGGTGGCCAGGTCCACCTTGGAGATGCCGGCCGAGCCCAGCCAGGGCAGCAGCCCATTGAGGCTGTTGCCCGTGCCCACGTGTGCCTCGTGTTCGCCGGTCACGGCGATGCCGCCTGGCGACTTCAGGGCCGTGGTCACGGTGGTGACCTGGCCTTGTGGGGCCTCCAGGCGGAACAAGGCACCTTTGGTGATGCTGGTGAACAGCAAGCGCCCCTGGCGATCGAAAGCCAGGGACTCGAGCGGGCCGCGGCCGCTGGTGAGCTGGCGCGCCGGGCCCGCGCCAGGGCAGTCTGGCGGCGCTGCGCTGACCGGTTTGTGAGCCAGCGCGCACAGCGCCACCGAGAGCACGGCGGTGAGGATCGGGGTCCTCCCTGTGGGTTTGTTCATGTGTTTCTCCTGTGATTGTCGCATCTTGTGTGATAGAAATATCACATCGATCGTATCCAAGTGTTCCTGCGTTCGCCTGGGGGCTTTCACGGGGTGGCCGCGCGCGGTCAAAGCCATCGCCGGGGCGCCTTGAGCTGTGACCTACACTCGCGCCGATGCCATCTTTCCCGCCCGATTCGCCGACCCTGCCGGACCACCTGCTTGCTCCTGACGGCACCCGTTTGCACCTGAGTCACTGGCCGGTGACGCGGCCGCGGGGTGTGGTGCAGACCCTGCATGGCTTTGGCGAGCACCAAGGGCGCATCGAGCCCCTGGCGCAGGCGCTCAATCGCGCAGGCTGGGCCGTGGCGGGCATCGACCACCGGCACAACGGTCGCTCGGGGGGGGAGCGCGGTGTCGTCCGCGATGGCGACGACTTGCTGCGCGATCAGGCGCAATTGCACGATGTGCTGAGCCTGGCCTATGGGCGCCTGCCTCGCGTGATGATCGGCACGAGCCTGGGCGGTTTGTTGGCGGCCAGGTTCGCGGCGGCGCAGTCAGGTCAGGCCGAGCTGGAGCCTTGGGTGCGTCCGTTGGAGGCGGTGGTGCTCATCGCCCCTGCGCTGGCCCCGGCCTTGTCGCCACCACAAAGCGCCACACTCGCCGTGCTGTCCCGCATGGTGCCGGACCTGCCGGTGTCGCTGTCTTACATGCTGGGCTGGGGCTCGTCCGTGCCCGAGGTGGTGGCCGCCAAAAAGCGAGACCCGCTCATCCACACCACGATGACCCCACGCGTGGTGCAGCACATGCTGTCTTCGGCACAGCGCGTGTTCGAGCAGTTGCCGAACTGGCGCACCCCGGCTTTGATCTGCCACGCGGGTGCCGATCGGCTGGTGGCGCCTTCGGCCGCCCGGCGCTTTGTGCGCGAAGCGCCTGCCCACCTGGTGCACGAGATGGCCTTTGCCGACATGGCCCACGACCTGCTTCACGAGCCCTGTGCTGAGCAGCTCATCGCTGCGATCGTGTCCTGGCTGCAGCCGTGGGCGGTGTCCGACCAGCCAGGCGAACTCCCATGACCCGTGGCGACAAAGCGCCTGGCCGGGCCGATCCAGGCAAGGTCGTCGGGGCCACCCGCACGCGGTTGATCGAGGCCGCGATGGGGGAGTTCATCGAGCACGGCTTCGCTGGCACCGACACCAATCGCATCGCGCGGCGAGCGGGCTTTGCGCCGCAAACTTTCTACCGATGGTTCTCGGACAAGGCGGCGGTGTTCGCCGAGGTGCTGCACGTGTGGGAGGAGGCCGAGTTCGCGCTGTTCATGTCCCTGCTGGGCCCGCATGAGCTGACACCGCTGCAGCTGGCCGAGGCCTGCGTGGAGAACATGCGGCCTTTCCTGACGTTCCGCCAGCACCTGCGCTCGGTGACCCTGCAGGACGCGGCGGTCAGGGCCGTGCGCGGGCAGGGGCGCGCCGCGTTGATGTCACGCCTGGGCCCCTGGTGTGCCCACCTCGCGCCCGAGTCGCTGGCCCACACGCTGCTGCAGATCGAGTCCTTGAGCGAGATGCTGGCGCGTGGCGACTTGTCCGACCTGGGTGTGAGCGGCAGCGAAACCCTGCAGGCCCTGGCGGATCACATCCGGGCGCTCAGGCCCGCGGGGGCTTGACGTGCTGGCGAGCCCAGGCGCTCGCTCCAGTGGTGGTGAACGCGGTCCAGCAGGCTGGCGAGTGATTCGCTGCGGTAACCCAGGTCCCGGGTGGCGAGCTGGTCGTTCGCCAGCATGTCACCGCACAGGATCTCGGCCAGACCTGGTGTCAGCTCGGGCCGCTTGCCATCGACGCGAGACCACCAGTCCGACAGCCTGGCCACGGTTTTCAGCACCGGCGCTGGAACGGTCGAGGTCACGGGTTTGACGCCCGTGCGGCTGGCGATCGCGTTGAACATGTCCAGGTAAGACACGGTGGGCCCACCCAGCACGTAGCGAGGGGCGGCGTCCGGGCGCAGCGCGGCCGCCACATGGGCCCGCGCCACCGCCTCGACCGCGCAGAAGTTGGCGCGCCCTTTGGGGGCGGCCTTGAGTTTGCCGGCAACGGCGTCATCGAACATCTTGATCCAGCCGGCCTGGTCATGTGGCCCCAGCAGGTGCGAGGGGTGCATGCTCACGGTGGACATGCCTGCGCGGTGGGCGTTCTGCAGCTCCTCATCGGCCATCAACTTGGTCAGCAGGTAAGGGTTGCGTTCGCTGCTCATCGATCGCAGGCTGTTGTGCTCCGAGATGGGCTCGCCTTCGTCCTGAAAAACGCCCAGGGTCGAGGTGAGCACGACGCGAGAGGCCCTGCGTTTGAGCGCGGTCAGGATCAGGTTGCGGGTGGCCGTGACGTTGTCTCGCATCAGGACGTCCATGTCACCGTGCCACATCGAGATCGCGCCGGCCACGTGGAACACCGCATCGGGCCTGTCCGGCATGGCCGCGAGCAGCTGCCGCTCATCGTCCAGTGAACCATTGCGGATGCTCAGGTGCGGCGAATGCATCCAGGCGGGCACCTCGGATCGGACCAGGGCGGTGACGTGCCAGCCGGTGCTGAGCAGCTCCTGAACAAGGTGCCGGCCCAGGAAGCCTGCGCCTCCCGTGACGAACGCGGTCTTTCCCATGGTGTGGTGTTCCTCGTGTGTGTTGGTTTGTGGGAAGGCGCTCAGAACTTCAGGCGCAGCCCGAGCTGCGTCGTGAAGGCGCGGTAACGGGCCTCGACGTTGCCTGGGGGGATGTTGGGGATGTTGCCGAAGCCGCCCGTGGAGGTGCGCACGCGGCGGTGGCCCAGATCGAGCGTCATGGCCTCGCTGACGTCCCAGCTCACGCCAAAACCCCACTGGCGCACATCGACGTCGGCGGAAGCGTCGCCAAAGCTCACGCCACCTGCAGCGAGACCCTTGACGTCCAGGCTGCCTCGCCCCAGGCCGGCGCCGATGTATGGCTTGAAGGGCAGGCCAAGGGGTTTGAGGTCGAAGTCGTACCAGAGGTTGACCACCCAGCTCTTGAGCTGCTCCTTGCCATCGCCGGCCAGCACGCCGCCGCCGTCATAGAGCCGGTTGCCGAAGCTCTGGATGTCGTTGCTGCGCTGGCTGTAGCTCAGCTCGATGCGTGGACCGATGTCCAGCGCGCGGCCCACCGAGATGGCGCGCGCACTGGCGAACTTGAAGTCGTTGTCAAACCCGATGTTGACGAAGTTGAAGCCCTGTTGATAGAGGTTTTGCTGCGAGGCCCGGTTCGATCCCAGTTCGATGGCGGCGTAGTTGTGCCCGTCCAGCCAGTGGGCGTTGGCGTGTTGGGTGCAGGCCAGCGAAAGCAGGGACAGGGCGGCGAGGGTTTGAAACTTCCGAGACATGGTGGTTCCGTTTTGAGGTTGAGGTGAATGGGCAGGTCAGGCAGCGGCTGCGACATGGGCCTTGAGTTCGGCTTGGGTCAGCATGTTTCGCAAGGCGAGCTGCAAAGCGGCGCGCAGCTTGCGCACCAGTAAGGGGGCCAGGACCCACGAGAGCGGTCCACTGAGCACGGCGCCATGCCGCACGACGTTCAGCCTGCTGTCGATCGACTCGACCTCGTGCGTGAAGCGAACCCGAAGACCGGGCAGCCGAACGGTGTTGCTGTAGGAGCGAAGCAGCTCCACGCGCTCGAGTTCGAAGCGCAACTCGGGGCCGCCTTTGAGCTTGAAAGCGCCGATGGCGCCGGGGCGGAACGCACCGTCCAGGCGGCTCCACTCGACATCGGTGTCCCAGGCGGGCGAGCCCTCAACGTCGATCCACATCTTCCAGATGTCGGTGGCTGAAGCGCGCGTGGTGGCTTGAACTTGTACGTGTGGCATGGTGAGTGAGCGGGGAGTGGGTGTCTGAATGGATGAGCCGCGCGTGCTCGATGTCCTGCACGATCAGGTCGATCACCTGGCGGCGTCGAACGCCAGCCAGGAAGAAGTGCCCACCGGGCAGGACGTGGTGGCGCACGGTGCCGCTGACCTGCCGAGACCAGGGGAGCATGTCGTGTGGGCTGGCCAAGGGGTCGGCGTCGCCTGCAAAGGTGGACAAGGCGCAAGGCAAGGCTTCGATGGCCCCTGAACCTGCGCCGTGGTGCGTCTCGCACGCACGCAAGTCCGTGCGCATGAGGTTGAGGTAGTTGGCCGTGATCGCTTGGGCTGGCAGGGCTCCCACGCGCTGCAGGCGTTCGACCAGGAGCGCGTCGGGAAGTTGGTGCAGGCGCTCGCCTGCTGGCCTGGGGTGTTGCGGCGCTCGGTGCCCGGATGCGCCCAGCCACAAGGGGGCAGGGCATCGCCGAGCAAGCATCTGGCGCGCAACCTCGTGGGCCACCATGGCACCCATGCTGTGACCGAAGAAGGCGAGCGGCCCTTGCGCCAGCGGCTCTACCTGAGGCAACACGCTCGCGGCCAGTTCGCACAGGTTGTCGAGTGCCGGCAGGTGGGCCAACGCGCCCCTGCCTGGGTACTCGATCAGGCTGACGCGCCAGCTCGCGGGCAGGCTCGCTGCCATCGCCCGGTAGCTCTGGCCATGCCCTCCGGCATGGTGAAACCAGACCAGGTGCATGGGGGCGGCCCCGGCTGCGTTCATGCGGGCTCCGCCTGGCGCTGTGCCGCGTAAACCTCGGGTGCGATGGCCTGCGAGACGATGGTGGCTTGGCCGAACGCGCCCTGGTTGTCGCACAGCTGCATGGTGACCTTGCTGGTGCGCGTCGTGCCCGTCCACGCGACCGGGGAGAAGTTGGGGCTCAGCCACAGTCGGCCATGGCGCCCGATCGGTGCACTCAGAGAAAAGCGCAGGTCCACGAGGTTCATGGGCGTGCCCAGCGGCACGGCCAACTTGCCGTGGGCCACCAGCATGAAACACTGGCGCGCGACCTCCAGGAAGTACAGCATCGACAGGCTGCCTGGAGGGCCGTCGGACAAGGCGTGCCCTTCGGGCAGTTCGGCGGTCACCACCCCCAGCGCGCCCTCGCGCATCTCCAGGTCATGGACCAGTCGGTTTTCGGTGCGGGCTTTGTGCAGCCACTTCGCTTCGGGCAAGGCGGTGGTGGCTGGAGGGACCGGGGCCGGGGCGCGGGGCGGGGCTTCGGTGGTGCCCACTTCGACCTCGCAGACACACTGGCCCGCTTGTTCGATGCGAACGACGAAGCGCTGGGTGCCGTCTGCCTGACACGTCAGGCGAATCGGGGCCTGTTTTTCGGTGTAGCGCCGGAACCGAACGCCCAGGCTGCTTGGCTGCTGCGATGCCTGGCCCAGGTCGACCAGGGCAAGTTCGGTGAGTTGGAGGGCCGCCTCCAGCAGGAGGATGCCCGGCACGTGGTCGAGCGGGTGATCGAAGTAGTAGGGGTGGCCCTCGTCGACGATGGCCGTGGCGAGCCAGGACCCCTGCTGGCGATCGATCTGTTTGAGCAACACATTGCGTGGGTCGCGCCGGTTGACCATCAGCGCTGCACCGGGATGCGGGCAGGGGGCAGCCGGCGGCGTGTGCTGGAGCCGCTCCACGATGCGGGTGCGCAGACGCAGCGCATGCAGGAGGCTGTCGGCCAGGGCCTGGGGCCATGGAGGGGTGGCTTGGCTCGACATGCCCGCTGGGTGCATGGCGGGTTCCGGTTGCGCTGGGGGCGTCGCTGTACCGGTTTCTGGCACGTGGGTGACATCAGGCTCGCTGAAGCGCACGCGCAAGGGCAGTTGTGCGGCGGGCTCGCCGACGGGCGGGCGGACCTGGATGCGATCGATGAACAACCAGGCCACGGGCGTGCCCCGCTTTCGCCACTCGATCCAGGCATGGTCTTGCCCCGAGTTCAGGGCCGCCAGGAGGGTCTCCATCCCGCAGGCTTCGCCCATGAAGCCTGCGCGTTGCTGCGCGGCTCCCAGGTCGGATTGTTTCTCCGGGCACAACTCGACGAAGTCGGTGTGGCCGGTGTCGGCGGCGCAACCCAGCAGGGCCCGAGCCCTGCGGGCGTCCCGCACATCGTCACCAGCTTGCACGACCGCGTGCAGCCGCGCGATGGCCTGCGGGGGTGGATTCGAGTCTGCTGGGGCGTGCTGCAGGGCCAGCACGCCGTAGCCCTCGCCCCATGTCCAGGGTTGTGATCCGGCGCGTTGGGCTTCGACCGGGCAATTGATGTAATGACCGGCCCCCAGGAGCAGGTGCTCGCAGCGCTCGCTCAGCCAGTCGCGGGCGGCCAGCAGCGAGTGCCAGAAGCTGTCTGACGGGCCGGACAAGGTCTGGTGAAAGGCCCGCAGGTCCAGGATCTGTGCGGGGTAGCCCGACAGCATCGTGGGCAGCATCGTGGCCACGTCGTCGACCACGAGGTCTGGTGCGGCGGGCTGGCCATCTTCGAAGTGGGCTGCGCAGTCGCGGTAGCCCTTGTGGAAGCGCTCGCCTCCCAGGTTGGCGCACACGACCATGGCGGTGTCGGCCGAGCCACGCCATCCGGGCAGTCGGTCCACCAGCCGGCGCGTGCGGTGCGTGACCAGCAGTTTGAAAGCGTCCACATGGGAGAGCGGGCGCGGTCCCATGCGCCAGCCCGACACGTCGAGCGTGCACTCGCCTTGCAGGAAGTGCCCCTTCAGGCCCTTGACATCGGCGGCATTGGCCCTGGATGCCGGGAAGGGGCGTGGCGTGGACTCATGCGCCTGCGTGAGCGCTGGTTGCCAGTTCACGGCGTGCTGGCCGATGCCCAGGCTCGCATCCTGTCCGACGACGTCCAGGTTCAGCAGCCTGACCGGGTTGGGGCGGCTGGGCGTGCCTGCTGCCTGCATGGCGATGACGGTGCGGCCCAAGGCCGGTGGGGCTTCCTCGATGACGGCATGGGCGTTGGCTCCACCGAAGCCGAAGCTGGAGATGGCGACCCGCAGGGGAGAGCCTTGCGCCTCCAAGGGGGCGGCCTGGCGGGGCAATTCGAAGCAGCTGTTGGCAAGGTCGTCGTGGGGGCGCACGTCGATGTGCGGGGGCACCACGCGGTGCTTGAGCATCAGCAAAGCCTTGGCGAGCGAGGCCGAGCCCGCCGCAGCGAGCGTGTGCCCCACCAGCGGTTTGATCGAGCCCAGCGGGATCTTGCGTCCAGAGCGCACGTGGGGCTGGAAGAAACTGTTGAGTGAGGCGATCTCCGTGTGATCGCCAACGGGTGTGCCCGTGCCGTGCGCCTCCACGTACTGGATGCTGGCGGGGTCAACGTCGCGGTAGGCGCGTTGGTAGGCGCAGACCTGAGCCTGGTGGCCTGGTGCGAAGACGGAGCCTTCTGCGCCATCGGAGGAAATGCCCAGGCTGCGCACCAGGCCCAGAGGCCTGCGCCCCGCGTGCAAGGCTTCGCCCAGGGGCTCGACCATGAACGCGGCCACGCCTTCGCCCGGCACGATGCCGTTCGCATCTTGTGCGAAGGCCTTCAGGCAGGCGTCAGCCGACAAGGCCTTGAGTTGCGAAAAGCCCAGGAAGAGTTGCGGCGGCAGGAACACGTTGACGCCAGCCACGATGGCGCGGCGAGCCTGACCGGTGTGGATCAGCGCTTGTGCCGTGGCCAGTGCATAAGGGAAGGAGCTGCAGGCCGTGTCGACGCTCAGCCTCGGGCCGTCGATCGCCAGGGACTCGGCGATGTCCGCCAACTGATCACCCGGATCCAGCCAGTCTGCGGTGAAGCCGCGGTGCATCGCCAGGTGGCTGTCTGCGCGGCAGTGGCTGTCGTCCGACCAGGATGTGCCCATGACCAGCGCCGTGCCTTGCCGGGGAGCTGGCGATGCCCCCTGCAAGGCCGCGCCCTGCCACAGCGATTCGCACACCCGCACGGTGAGGTCGCGCTGCTGGCGCCAGGCGAAGTCACCGTGCCCTGAACTGGGCAGATCAAGGCAGAACGCCCGGTCCAGGTAGCTGCGGTTGCGTGTGCCCGGGGTGGCGCTCACGAAGCGGTCGGCCGGGATGCCCCAACGCGAGGGCAGTGAGGTCAGCGGTGCGGGGATTGCCTGCACGATGGCAGCCCAGAGGTGTTCGAGCAGGCCGTGGCCGGCGAATTGGCCGGACATCGCGGAGATGCAGAGCAGGTCCAGATCGATCGACATGGTGTTCTCCTGGGGTCAGGTGGCCGAGGCGTTGCCCTGCATCACTTCGAGCATGCGAGGACAGCTGATGAGCAGCCAGTCGGGCACGGTCGGGCGAGAGAGTTCGGCGTGAAAGCGGCGCGTGCCGTCTGCGTTGCCGATGCCTGACATGCCCAGTTGCGCCATGCGTTGCTGCACGGCGCGGTTGGCCAGGCCCGTCTCGTGCCACACCGACCACAGGAGCGAGACCACCCGGCTGTCTGGGCATGCGCTGGCCAGCTCTCCTGCCATGGCGTTGAGCACCTCGTTGCCGGCGCAGTAGTCCGTCTGCCCGGCATTGCCGGTGTGCGAGACCAGCGAGCTGAAGAAAACGATGTACTTGGGCGCCTGCCGGGCCAGTGCCGAGCGCAGGTGCAGGGCGCTGTGGGCCTTGGTTCGGAACACACGCAGGAAGCTGTCGACCGGCTTGGCGCCCAGCCCTCGGTCTTCAACCACGCCAGCGGCGTGAATCACCATGTCGATGCGCCCCAGCTGGCTCGATGCCTGCTCGATGACCGCCTCGACGGCATCGGGCTGTGTCAGGTCTGCCGACAGGTAGTGGAACTGGCCGCCAGCTTCGCGCACGCGCTGCGCCGTGCGGGCCAGGGCTCGCTGACGCGGGTCTGCGTCGAGCTGCACAGGGGTGCCTGGGGCCTGCTGTGCGCGACCGTCGTCACTGGGTTCGGCGCGTGAGGCGGCTTCGTCCCATGGAGTGCGGCCGATCGCGACGATGCGCGAGCCATACCTGTGAGCCAGGTCGATGCCCACCTCGGCAGCGATCCCGACGCCTCCGCCGAACAGCAGCACCACGCTGTTTTGATCGAGGTCGAGTTTGGCGTTCGCCGGGGGTTCGATCTCGGGGTGTGGGTCGGCGATGCGCTCTGTGGCCTTGCCCCCTTGAAGCCGAAGGTCGTGTTTGCCAGGGTGCGCGCAAGCGAGGGCCAGCGCGGCGTTCAGATCGGATGCATCGTCAAGGCTCACCGAGCTCACGGTGATGCCGGCATTGCGCCACTCATGGCTGAGGGCGCGCGCCACCCCTCTTGCCCCCGCATCGCAAAGCGGGTGGCCGGCCAGCAGCACGCCGAGTCGGGTGATGGTCGGGCCGGAGGCCTTGCCCAGGGCCTTGGCCAGCGTGAACAGCGCGAGGGCCGGAGCATCCAAGGCATCGGCGCCCAGGCGGTTGTTGTCGCTGCCTTTGGCTTGTGTCACGAAGGCTGCGGTGCAAGGACCCAGCCCTGTCAGCAAGGGCTCGATGGCCTTGGTGAGGCCATCCACATCGCCCAAAGCGATCGCGTCTGCCCCGGGCCGTTGCCAGCCGTGCTCGCTGAACACAAGGTGCTGCACGACGGTGCCTGCTTCGCGCAGTGAAGCGATCAGGCGGTTCGTTGCGGGGGTGTCTGCGCCGACCAACCAGAGGCGTTCGATGCGAGGGCTGTCGGGAACCTGGCGTGGCACGTCGATGTGCCGGTAGCGCTGAAGGCGGTCTCCCGGCCTGGATGCAGCTTCTCGCTTTTTCGGGGCATCTGCCAAGGGGAGGTGGGCCAGCAACTCCAGCCCCTCCTTGACCGAAGACACCGAGATCAGCGCTTCTCCTGCGAGCTTGAACGGGGCCTGCCACAGCGCGGTTTGCCCCCAAAGCCGAGCGCGTTCGAAGCTGTTGAGCGACAGGGCCTGGAACGGGGTCGACTCGTCCAGCGCCACCCCCGCCTGCCTGGCGTTGGGGCCGAGGTTGGACAGCAGTTGTGCCTTGAGGTCTTGCAGCAGCGGCGGCCATTCGCGATCTTGCGCCTGTGGGGGCGCTGGCGTCACGTGAGCCGGTGCGCTGACACTGGCCTTGGCGACGGTGGATACCGGGCTGAGCAGCCGCACGATGTCCTGGATGCTGCGCGCCTCGAACAGGGCGCTGGCATGTTGGCGGGCTTGGGGCCAGGCTTGTCCCAGGGCTTCGAACAAGTCGGTGCGGGCCAGCGAGTCGATGCCCAGGTCTTCGAGGGCTGCGCATTCATCGATGTCTGCGCTGGCGAACCCGGTTGCCTCGGCGACGCGGCCTTTGAGCCACTCGCAGATGTCGGGCGTGGCATGTTCAGACTGCGTGGGCTGTGCGGGCAGCGAGGTGCTCAGCGCCTTGATGACATCCGCGATGCAGCGGGCGCCCAGCACCTGCTCGGCTGCGGCTTCCGACACCGCCGTGCGCTGGTTGAGTCGGGTGTAGATGTCCATGAAGGCCAGCGAGTCCACGCCCAGGTCGTCAAAGCGCGCTTGAGGGTCGATGCTGGATGCGGCGTAGCCAGTCAGTTGAGACACCTCCTGCTGCAGCCAGGTGAGCAGGTCCTGGTCTGCGGTCGCCACCGCTGAAGGGCTGTGTGCGATCGGGTGTGACAGCGCTGGTGATGCCGATTGAGGCGAGGGCATGGCGGGTGCACCAGCGCCCATGGCCGAGCCGGCCAACAGGCTCTCGTGGACCTGCAGGTGGGCGTGTGCAAGCCGGGTGCTGTCGCTGAGCATCTGCTGGAGCACCGAGTCGGCCACCGGCTGTTGCGCAGTGGTGTCCAGCACGCGATCCATGAGCGCGAAGTAGCGTTCCACGATCCGGGTGTTCTCTTGCAGGAAGGCTTCGATCAGCGGGGTGTCTCGTTTCATGACCAGACCTTTGGGCGGGTTGTCTTGCGGCGGGGCGGGGTGCTGCGTGGCTTGGATGTGTGGCATCGACAGCGCACCGTGGAGGGCGAGCTCTGCCTGGATGCGTGCCAGCCTTTGCCAGATCGGGGTGTCGCCCTTGGGCGAGCAGGTGATGACGCGGTGCGGTGCGTCGCCCAGGTTCTGCTTGACGAGTTTGCTCAGAACCTGCCCCGGGCCCACCTCGATGAACAGGCGCACGCCGGCGGTGTACAAGGCCTGGCAGGTTTCGACCCACCGGACCTGGCTGGTGACCTGGCGGTGCAGGCTGTTGGCGATGAGGTCAGCGGCCCCTTCCTCTTCGATCGGGTAGGGGCTGGCGGTGAGGTTGGCGATCACCCGAGCCCGGGACGTGGCGTGGAACTCGTGGCGACGGGCGCACCCCCGCAGGTGCTCGTGCCAAGCCGTCAGCGCCGGTTGCATCCGCGAGGTGTGAAAGGCTGCAGAGGCGCCTTGGATGAGCGCACATCGCCAGCCTCTGTGCTGGCACGCCTGTGCAAAGTCCTTGAGCACCTGACTGGGGCCTCCCACCACGGTTTGTGCGGGGGCGTTGAGGTTGGCGATCTCCAGCTCAGGCCAGGTTTTCAGGCATTCCGCCACAGCGGCGCCATCCGCTCCGACGGCGGCCAGCGCGCCTGGCAGTTGGGTGGCCGCTTGCGCCATGGCCTGACCGCGCTCGTGCGTGAGCCTTGCCAGCGTGGCATCGTCGTAGGCGCCTGCGTGCCACAGCGCGACCAGCTCACCATAGCTGTGGCCAACGGCCCAGTCGGCCTGCACCCCCAGGCGCGTGAGCGTGCGCGCCAGCGCCGAACACGCGTAGCCCAGGCCGGTCTGCACGGCGTGGGTGCCTGCCATGGCGTGCTCCGGTCGATCTGGAGCGTCGAAGAACCAGGTTTTCAGCGAGCGGCCGTGAACCTGACGGGCGACCTCATCGAGCTCGAGCAGGCTCGCTGAAAACTCGGGCACGGGCAACCACTCGGCCAGCATCCCGACGTGCTGAGAGCCTTGCCCTGGGAACATCAGTGCCACACCAGCCGTGCCGAGCGGGGCATCGGTGTGAAAGATGTCCTCGTGGGCGTCGATCCGACCGCGTGCGAGCAATTGCTGGTGGGCCAGCGCTCGCGATGCGTTCAAGGCTTCGGTGTCAGCGCCGACCACCGCCAGCCGATGCCGCGCTTCGGGAACGGGCTGGCGCGTGCAGGGGGCTGAGCCCGGCAGCGGGTTGGACAATTGATCAATCAGCCCCTGATGGCTGGTGGCGGCATCCAGGTGCCAGCAGAAGGTGTGACGAGGCGGCGTCATGCGACCTCCGCCGCCAGGACCTGGGATGGCAGGTCTTGGGGACTCACGCCCACGTGGCCAGGCATCAAACCCAGGTTCATTTCGACGAAATGCATCAGGTCTTGCGGGCGCTTGCCCATGAAGGCGATGTAGCCGTCTGGCCTGACCAGGACGATGCCGCCTGCGGGCATCGCCAGCCGGTCGTGCAGTTGCCAGGTCGGGTCGGGGATGGAGGCCACAGGGCCGTTCAGCGGAACGAGCGCGTCAAGGACCAGCCAGGTGTTCAAGGCGGGGTAGGTGTTTCGCAGGTCTTGCGCCAGCTGGGCCTGTTGCACCGTCTGCTCGCCTTGATCGTCGGCGCCTGTGAACAGCAGCACCATGAACTCGCTGCGCACCAGCTCCAGCAGCCGCCGGGGGCGCTCGCCCTGCGGTGTCCAAAGCGGCACATCCGGTAGCAGCTCACCTGCTCTGGGCGGCGGGAACGCCGACTTCACTCGGGGGCGTCGGGTGCTGGGGCGCCGGTCGCGTCGGCTCAGCATGTGCTGGACGCTGCCTGCTTTGCGGATGTGATAGCGGTGCCCTGAAATCATCCATGGCAGGCGGGCCTGCACCGATGGCAAGGAGCTGATCAGCGGCAGCAAGGTGTCACGCAGGCCGACCAGCCACCGCGACCTCAGGGTCAACAGCCGGGTGAGCGTGTGAGCGGTCTTCTCGGCCTCGAGCGCAATCGGGTGCCGCTCGCTGTCATAGGTGTCGAGCACCCGCTCGGGCAGGCTGCCCGCGTGAACGTGGGCGATTTTCCAGGCCAGGTTGTAGGCCTCGGAGATGCCCAGGTTCATCCACTGTCCGCCGATCGGGCTGCCGATGTGGGTGGCGTCCCCCACCAGGAACACGCGGCCGACCCGCTGGGTGTTCGTGCGCCGATGCTGGAATGCCGCCATGGTTTCCGACGACGGGTTAGACAGTTTCATCAGCTGACCTCGGCCGTCGCACAGCTGTTGAAAGCTCTCCACGGTCAAGGGCATGCGCTGGCCTTCAGGCGGCAGCTCGCGTGGGATCTCGACGAACAGCCGGTAGCGACCCTGGTCGTCCAGTGGCGCCACGGCGACGTAGCCTTCGCGCTCCCCCAGGAAAAACACCCCTTCGTCGTGCCAGCCGTTCCAGCGGATGTCCATGTCGGCCAGCATGAAGTGCCGCATGTAGTGCTCGCCATCGAAGCTCAGGCCAAGTTGCTTGCGGACCGTGCTGCGCGCGCCATCGGAGCCGATCAGCCATGACACCCTGATCGACTCGCGCTCTCCCGAGGGCTTCTTCAGTGTCGCCATGACGTGCGTGCCCTCGTCGCGCATGTCCAGCAGCTCTGTCTGCCATTCGATGCGCCCGCCCAGCTCGCTCAATCGATTCATCAGCAAGCGCTCGGTCTGGGGTTGGGGCAGGCTCAGCAACAGCGGGTGCGCCGCATCGAGCAGTGTGAAGTCGTAGCGCAAGATGGTTTTGCCGCGTGACTGCACACGGAAGTACTTGATCGCGTGACCCGTCTCGACCGCGTCCTTCGCGATGCCGAGGTCGCAGAAGATGTCCAGCGTGCGCGAGTGCAGGGCCAGCGCCTTGGTCTCGGTCGATGGCCCGGCGTTGCGTTCGATGATCCGGTAGGGGATGCCAAAGCGTTGCAGCTGCAATGCCAGCGTCATGCCGATCGGGCCGGCTCCGGCGATGAGCACAACGCCGTTGGGTTGGGGTGAACGATGCGCTTGCATGGGTCAGTACCAGTTGCGATAAAAGGGGCGGTCGGCAGCAGCCAGCAGCTCGGTGTCGCCGTCGCTGTCGCCGTAGGCATAGATGAACCACTGGTCGAGTCGACCGACGGTCTGGGTGAGTCGGCGCACCTTTTCGGCGTTGACGCAGTTGTCGCCGTCCACTTCGCCTGTGAGGTGGCCTTTCTCCGTGCGCAAGCGGGTGCCGCAAACGTGGTCGAAGCCGACGGACTTGCCCCAGTCCACCAGGTAGTTCTCGGGCGCGTTGCTCACCAGCACCGTGAGGTGGCCTTGGGCTTGATGCCAGGCCAGGCGTCGCAGGGCCTGAGGCCGGATCCAGTTGCGAAGCGGGCCTTGTATGAAGCGCTGCGCATGGCCTGCTTCAACGTCGTTCGACATGCCTGACAGGAACAAGCCGATGAACCCCGCGCGCGCATCCATGAGCTTGCGCCGCCCCAGCAACACGCCCAGGATCTCGGGCAAAAGGAAGCACAGCACCTTGGTCCAGAACACCGGCGGCGTGGCGATGAACCTCAGGTAACGCCAGAAGGTGTGCCGATCGGAGAGCGTCCCGTCGAAATCGAACACGGCCAGGCCCGGGCGGTCGTTCATGGCAGATGGGGGCATTGGCTTGCTCATGCTGCGGTGGCCAGGGCCTCGGTGACCACGACGATGTTGCGTGGCAGCTTGTGCGCCGACAGGCGCTCTCCGAGGTGCTTGAGGAGCGCTTCCTGGTCGATGGCATCGCACACCACGCTCAGCGACAGGCTGGTCTGACCCAGTGCGTCGCGTTCCGCGTGCGCCCGTGCAGCGCGCACGTTGGGCCATTCGCGTGCGGCTTGTTCGACCTCTGCGAGGTCGACCATCTGGCTGCGCACTTTGGTGATGCGCAAACGCATGCCAATGAAGTGCACGTGGCCAGCCTCGTCTCGCACAACCAGGTCGCCAGACTTGAGCCACCCTTCGCAGAAGAACTGCCTGTCTGCTTCGGCGTTGTTCAAGTAGCCCGAGCAGACGGTTGGGCCGCCGATCCAGAGCTCTCCCAGCGTGCCGTCGGGCACGTCCTGCCCTTCGCCATCGACCACGCGCAGTTGCACGCCAGGGATGGCCCGACCCAGGGTGTCTGGCTTGCAGGGGCCGACATAGCTCTGCACGATCACAGGCAGGCACTCGGTCATGCCGTAGCCCTGAAGCACCTGGTGGGCGGGCAAGCGTTGCGACAGTTCTCGTGCCGCGTCGGGCGCCAGGCGGCTGCCGCCCGAGTACAGCATCAGGTCTGGGTGCAGAGGTGGTGTTGCGTCTCCCCGGGCCGCCCTTTCCGAGAGCTGGTGGTTGAGCATGCGAACCAGCTCAGGCACGAGGCAGGCAAAGGCAACTTGGTGTTGTGACAGCACCTCGGCGATGTCTCGCCTGGACAGCGTCGAGGTGATCAGCATCGTGGAGCCGATGCTCAACGGCATCACCATCAGCACCACCAGGCCGTAGACCGCGTACAGCGGCAGGCCGACCAGGTGAACCGTTCCCACGCCCATCGGGCGCATCGACTTCAGCAAGCCTGCTGCCGACAGGCTCAGCGCGCCGTAGCGGTGCGCCACACCCAGCGGCTCGCCCAGGCCCTTGTAGGTGAACTGGATGGTCACCACGTCGTCGGCCTGTGGCAAGCGCAATGGCCGGGCCTCAAGGGGTTGCGTGGGCAGCGCAATGTGCCTGACGTTGGGCGGCAGCGGCACACAAGGGCCTTCGTCCACCGTGATGAGCGCAGAGAGTTCGTTCAACATGGACCAGGTGCCCTGATGGCGCACCGCCAGGGCCGTCGTGGTGACCACCATCGACGGCGTGCTGGCCAGCGCCAGTTCCCGCAACTCCGCTGCGGTGAGCTTGTCGTTGATCAGCACGGGCACCAGGCCTGCGCCGACAATCGCCAGGTAGTTGGCGACCAGCTCGATCCCCGAAGGCATGCACAGCAGAACGCGCGTGCCGCAGGATTGGCTCAGGGCATGCAAGGTTCCGCAGCGCCGGGTTGCCATCTCGTGCAACTCGGCGTAGGTGCACGAGCGACCTTCGTCCAGCGCGTCGATGGCCGTGGCCTGCGGGTGGCTCTCGGCGAAGCCGATGAACCGGTGAATGAATCCGTCTGTCTGATGTTGAGCTGGCATGTTGGGCTCCTGTTGCGTGGGGATGGCGGGCAAAAGTGGTCCCCGCCACCGTGCATGACGGTGGTGTTTTCGGGGGGGCGGGGCAGGTGGGAGGCGGGTCAGCCGCTGAGGGCCATTCGGGGCGAGGCCCCTGATGTGAGCCAGCCCTGCTGCCGGTACCAGTTGACGGTGTCCGTGAGCGTGTCCAAGGGCGGGCGGAAGGTGCCTTGCAGCACCGAGAAGGTCTTTTCCTGGTTGAACTGGGTGCGCCCGGCCTCGCGCTCCAGCAGCCTGACGGCCGCGCGACTGACCAGGGCGGGTGCGCCGGTCAGGCGGGATTGGGTCTCGTTGACCCAGGCAATGACCTTGAGCAGGCTGATGGGGATGGCGCGGGTGGGCGCAGGCACCCCCGTGACTTGTGCCAGCAGGGGAAAGAGCTGGTCCATGGTCATGTTCCTGCCTGCCGCCAGGTAACGATGGCCGCTTTGGCCTTTGCGCAGGGCGCTGACCTGGATCTGTGCGACGTCTCGCGCATCCACGACCGAGAACGTGCCTGGGATGCGACCCGGCAGCTTGCGCGCAGCGAAGTCCAGCACCAACTGGCCTGCGCTGGTCGGGCCCATGTCCCCGGGGCCGAACATCCAGCCTGGAAGCACCATCACGACGCGGGTGTCCGGGTGTCGCCGGCAGAACGCCATCACGGCTTGATCGGACAGGATCTTGCTGCGGTAGTAGTCATCGGCATGAGCCAGATCGCGCGCCATGGTCTCGTCGATGGGCTGACCAGGTGGGCCGTCCAACACCGCGATCGACGAGGTGTGAACCACCTCGTGGATGCCGCTTTTGCGTGCGGCGTCGAGCAAAGCTGCGGTGCCTTCCACGTTGGTGGCTTGCAGCTTCTCGGTGTGTTGACCACCCTTGTAGCAGTCCCGGAAATGCGCCGCTGTGTGGAACAGGGCGTCGCAGCCCTTGAGGGCCTCCGCAAAGCCCCCGACGTCGGTCATGTCTCCTTCGACGATGTCCACTGGAAGATCAGCGAACTGTTGCCTGGCCTTGTCTTTGGAGCGAGCCAGGCCTTTGACGCGCACGCCTTGTCGCAGCAGCTCGCGCACCAGGTTGTTGCCCAGCAGTCCCGTGGAGCCTGTCACGAATGCCGATTTCATCAGGGTCCTCCCTCTTTGTTGATACCGATTGATCTTTGAAGATCGTTCGGTATCTGACTGTAGGGGGCGGGTTCGGGTGGATACAAGTGACTTCGTGTGTCTTGTGTATCCTGGTGTCAGCGTATCCCACACCCTAGGGGGAACCCTGTGATGCCGAGGTGGCGGGCGCAAGGGCTTCACGCCCAAGAGCGGAGGTCGCTGGCAGAAACTGTTGCGCGGCTTTGGAGGCGCGGCATGTGCCCCCCGAGTTCGACACCAAAATGCCGATTTCGCATTTTTGGTGAAGCCGCTTCCATGTGAATCAACGACTTATGCACATTTTTGCGGAAGTTTTGTAGTGGCAACTGCATGAATGCTTTGTAGTGGCGCAATTGG
>NZ_LFRI01000364.1 GCF_001447195.1 Aquabacterium parvum
AGCTTATGAGTATTCAACATTTCCGTGTCGCCCTTATTCCCTTTTTTGCGGCATTTTGCCTTCCTGTTTTTGCTCACCCAGAAACGCTGGTGAAAGTAAAAGATGCTGAAGATCAGTTGGGTGCACGAGTGGGTTACATCGAACTGGAT
Organism: Aquabacterium parvum; assembly: GCF_001447195.1. Lineage (GTDB taxonomy): Bacteria > Pseudomonadota > Gammaproteobacteria > Burkholderiales > Burkholderiaceae_C > Aquabacterium > Aquabacterium parvum. The sequence continues at coordinate 150 of NZ_LFRI01000364.1, forward strand.
CTCAACAGCGGTAAGATCCTTGAGAGTTTTCGCCCCGAAGAACGTTTTCCAATGATGAGCACTTTTAAAGTTCTGCTATGTGGCGCGGTATTATCCCGTATTGACGCCGGGCAAGAGCAACTCGGTCGCCGCATACACTATTCTCAGAATGACTTGGTTGAGTACTCACCAGTCACAGAAAAGCATCTTACGGATGGCATGACAGTAAGAGAATTATGCAGTGCCGCCATAACCATGAGTGATAACACTGCGGCCAACTTACTTCTGACAACGATCGGAGGACCGAAGGAGCTAACCGCTTTTTTGCACAACATGGGGGATCATGTAACTCGCCTTGATCGTTGGGAACCGGAGCTGAATGAAGCCATACCAAACGACGAGCGTGACACCACGATGCCTGTAGCAATGGCAACAACGTTGCGCAAACTATTAACTGGCGAACTACTTACTCTAGCTTCCCGGCAACAATTAATAGACTGGATGGAGGCGGATAAAGTTGCAGGACCACTTCTGCGCTCGGCCCTTCCGGCTGGCTGGTTTATTGCTGATAAATCTGGAGCCGGTGAGCGTGGGTCTCGCGGTATCATTGCAGCACTGGGGCCAGATGGTAAGCCCTCCCGTATCGTAGTTATCTACACGACGGGGAGTCAGGCAACTATGGATGAACGAAATAGACAGATCGCTGAGATAGGTGCCTCACTGATTAAGCATTGGTAACTGTCAGACCAAGTTTACTCATATATACTTTAGATTGATTTAAAACTTCATTTTTAATTTAAAAGGATCTAGGTGAAGATCCTTTTTGATAATCTCATGACCAAAATCCCTTAACGTGAGTTTTCGTTCCACTGAGCGTCAGACCCCGTAGAAAAGATCAAAGGATCTTCTTGAGATCCTTTTTTTCTGCGCGTAATCTGCTGCTTGCAAACAAAAAAACCACCGCTACCAGCGGTGGTTTGTTTGCCGGATCAAGAGCTACCAACTCTTTTTCCGAAGGTAACTGGCTTCAGCAGAGCGCAGATACCAAATACTGTTCTTCTAGTGTAGCCGTAGTTAGGCCACCACTTCAAGAACTCTGTAGCACCGCCTACATACCTCGCTCTGCTAATCCTGTTACCAGTGGCTGCTGCCAGTGGCGATAAGTCGTGTCTTACCGGGTTGGACTCAAGACGATAGTTACCGGATAAGGCGCAGCGGTCGGGCTGAACGGGGGGTTCGTGCACACAGCCCAGCTTGGAGCGAACGACCTACACCGAACTGAGATACCTACAGCGTGAGCTATGAGAAAGCGCCACGCTTCCCGAAGGGAGAAAGGCGGACAGGTATCCGGTAAGCGGCAGGGTCGGAACAGGAGAGCGCACGAGGGAGCTTCCAGGGGGAAACGCCTGGTATCTTTATAGTCCTGTCGGGTTTCGCCACCTCTGACTTGAGCGTCGATTTTTGTGATGCTCGTCAGGGGGGCGGAGCCTATGGAAAAACGCCAGCAACGCGGCCTTTTTACGGTTCCTGGCCTTTTGCTGGCCTTTTGCTCACATGTTCTTTCCTGCGTTATCCCCTGATTCTGTGGATAACCGTATTACCGCCTTTGAGTGAGCTGATACCGCTCGCCGCAGCCGAACGACCGAGCGCAGCGAGTCAGTGAGCGAGGAAGCGGAAGAGCGCCCAATACGCAAACCGCCTCTCCCCGCGCGTTGGCCGATTCATTAATGCAGCTGGCACGACAGGTTTCCCGACTGGAAAGCGGGCAGTGAGCGCAACGCAATTAATGTGAGTTAGCTCACTCATTAGGCACCCCAGGCTTTACACTTTATGCTTCCGGCTCGTATGTTGTGTGGAATTGTGAGTGGATAAAGCT
>NZ_LFRI01000365.1 GCF_001447195.1 Aquabacterium parvum
AGTTCATACATACAAACAATTCGCCCAACCCAATACTGGCGCTGCTTTCCGGCCGATTTGAGGCCGTTGTGTATGCGTCGAAAACGGGTAGCCGAATACGGCTAAACCGTCTGTCAGATCACGGCATGGCCCCCTGAAACATGGGTTGCGTGATGTGTGACCTGTTCACACGGGGGAGCGGGGGAGTCCCCCGGCCAGGAAGGGGGGGGTATGTCGCCACCCGACCTTGAAAAGGAAAGCCCCGAGTCCTGGTCAGAGGAGTTCGGGGCTGAT
>NZ_LFRI01000366.1 GCF_001447195.1 Aquabacterium parvum
GTGCATCAGCATGCTCGGCCTGTCCTCAATGACATGGAGCGCCTCTCCGCGTCGAAGTAAGCCGGGGGGCTGGGGGACACCCCAGTGAGCCCGAAGGGCGTTGCAGAGGGAGGGGTACCCGACCGGTCCACCTTCAGGCCAACCAGCGGAGCGATGGTCGCCGTCCTCCGCTGGTCTTCGCGTGCATTGCGTTTCGTGTGGCACTGCCTATCCTGCGCGGCCATCAAAACCTTGAACTTTTCAAGCGGCGCAGTTTCCCTTGCCTGCGATCTG
>NZ_LFRI01000367.1 GCF_001447195.1 Aquabacterium parvum
TGAACCGCCCCGGCTTTGAAGGAGGCTCCCTCGTTTGAGATGATGGAGCCAAGATGAGAAGTTCGAAGTATTCCCCCGAGGTTCGCGAGCGCGCGGTGCGCATGGTGCTGGAGCACCGAGATGAGCACCCGTCACAGTGGGCGGCCATCGAGTCCATCGCCGGCAAGATCGGTTGCACGGCGCAGACGCTGGACAATTGGATCAAGCAGCACGAGCGCGACCACGGCCTGCGCGATGGGCCGACGACGGCGGAAGCGCAGCGCATCAAAGATCTCGAGCGCGAGGTGCGCGAACTGCGCAAGGCCAACGAGATTCTGAAGCTGGCCAGCGCGTTTTTCGCCCAGGCGGAGCTCGACCGCCGCATCAAGTCCTGAAGGCGTTCGTCGACCGGCATCGCCAAGAATTCGGGGTCGAGTCGATCTGCCGCGTGCTGCAGATCGCCCCGTCGGCGTACTGGCGGCACGCGGCCTGTCAACGCGACCCGGCGCTGCTGTGCCGACGCAGCTTGCGCGATGCTGAACTGGCGCCGCAGATTCGTCGCGTGTGGCAGGCGAACTTCGGGGTCTACGGTGCCGACAAGGTCTGGCACCAACTGCGTCGAGAAGGCATCGCCATCGCACGCTGCACCGTGGAGCGCTTGATGCGCCAGCACGGCCTGCAGGGAGTTCGCCGAGGCAAGCGACAGCGCACGACGGTGCCTGACCCGAAGGCGCCATGCCCGTTGGATCGTGTGAATCGGCAGTTCAAGGCCGACCATCCGAACCAGCTGTGGGTCACCGACTTCACCTACGTCTCGACGTGGCAAGGCTGGGTCTACGTGGCCTTCGTGATCGACGTGTTCAGCCGTCGGATCGTCGGTTGGCGCCAGAGCAGCTCGATGCACACGGAGTTCGTCCTCGACGCTCTGGAACAAGCGCTGTACGCCCGGCGGCCGACCGAGAAGGACGGGCTCATCTGTCATTCCGACAGGGGGTCGCAGTACCTGTCGATTCGCTACAGCGAGCGCTTGGCCGAGGCTGGCATCGAACCCTCCGTCGGCAGCCGTGGTGACAGTTACGACAACGCGCTGGCCGAGACGATCAACGGGCTCTACAAGGCCGAGGTGATTCACCGCCGCGGGCCGTGGAAGACGAAGCAGGCGGTCGAGCTGGCGACGCTGGAATGGGTCGCCTGGTTCAACCACCATCGGCTGATGGCACCCCTGGGCTACAGGCCACCTGCCGAGTTCGAAGACCGATACCATTCCCAACGCGCTAGTCAGGCCGCGATCAACGTCTGACTCAAAGCAACTGGCCTCCGCAGAAGCCGGGGCGGTTCAG
>NZ_LFRI01000368.1 GCF_001447195.1 Aquabacterium parvum
AGGATGGATGCACGTATGAGGCCGCTGGCGGCGGCCCTGCGGGATGGGCGAAGCCCGCACGCTGGGACGACGCAGGCGGCTCTAGAGTTCATACATACAAACAATTCGCCCAACCCAATACTGGCGCTGCTTTCCGACCGATTTGAGGCCGTTGTGTATGCGTCGAAAACGGGTAGCCGAATACGGCTAAACCGTCTGTCAGATCACGGCATGGCCCCCTGCAACATGGGTTGCGTGATGTGTGACCTGTTCACACGGGGGAGCGGGGGAGTC
>NZ_LFRI01000369.1 GCF_001447195.1 Aquabacterium parvum
TGTAGTTGGCTTGGTTAGGGCAGGGGAGCGGCGTTCCAGGCCAATCCCCTACCCGTCTGATCCCTCGGCGGCTACGCCGCTTTGGGGCGATTCGCATGCGAAACGGCGTAGCCCTTTCCATGCAGATAGCGATAGAGCAGCTCGACATACGGCAGCTCATCGAGCGGCTCATCGGTCAGCTCTTCCGGCACCTCGACACCTCGGAAGCACCCAGCAGAACCAAGAAGGCGTTTCCCCTTGAGCGTCTGAAAGGCATGCCATGTATCGGCAACC
>NZ_LFRI01000370.1 GCF_001447195.1 Aquabacterium parvum
CTCGACACCTCGGAAGCACCCAGCAGAACCAAGAAGGCGTTTCCCCTTGAGCGTCTGAAAGGCATGCCATGTATCGGCAACCGGCTGATCGCTGAACTTGACGGCGTACTTGAAAACCTCCATGAACCCCTCGGCGTGATCTCCAACGATGGGCCGCACATCAACGATGAAGCTGTCCCCGGTGATCTGGTGCCAATCCCGCGACAAGCGCTCCTGGCTGGGCTCGACCTCGGCCAAGGCGATCATGTGCAGGTGCGGGTGCCACTGGCCCGA
>NZ_LFRI01000371.1 GCF_001447195.1 Aquabacterium parvum
AACGCCGGCAACGTGGTCGCGGCTCTGTGCTCGATGGTGTTGTGGGCGCTGTTTGGTCATACGAAGTGAAGCGGGGAGACAACTCGGGCCAGTGGCACCCGCACCTGCACATGATCGCCTTGGCCGAGGTCGAGCCAAGCCAGGAGCGCTTGTCGCGGGATTGGCACCAGATCACCGGGGACAGCTTCATCGTTGATGTGCGGCCCATCGTTGGAGATCCCGCCGAGGGGTTCATGGAGGTTTTCAAGTACGCCGTCAAGTTCAGCGATCAGC
>NZ_LFRI01000372.1 GCF_001447195.1 Aquabacterium parvum
CAAGAACACTTCAGCTTGTTTGCCCGCTTCTGGTCTGAGCAAGCCACCAGCGATCAGTTGGAATACTGCGCCCGTCTGGCAACGGGCGACACTGCGGGCGATGACATGGCTTTGTGGCTGCCTGAAGGGTTCCTCAATCAGCAAGGGCGTTCAGCATGAGCGGCCCCGTTCTTGTCGCCGCAAGCGGCGACGTGTTGCGGCTGACAGCCGCAACACAGAAGCCGTTTGCGCAACGTGGGTGGTTCGATGAGGCGCTGTCGGCAGCCAAGCAGTTTGCCAAGGGCGAATACGATGGTCCAGCAGCCATGCTGCTGGACGTGGCTCTTGGCATGGTGCCTGTCATTGGTCAGGCCATTGATGCCCGAGACATCATTCTTGGGCTGATTGATGTTTCAGATCAGCCCGACAACTACGATGCCTATTTCAACCTCATCACGGCCTTCATCGGTGTGGTGCCAGGTGGCGGTGATGCGCTCAAGAGGGCCTTACGCTCCGTCAAGCGCGGTGGCGCACCTGCCGAGGATCTGCTGTCTATGCTTCGTGGCCTTGGCAAGGGCAACGTTGAAAAGCTGGTGCTGGATGCCTTGGATTTTTCCAAGATTCAACCTCACATCCAAACCCTGACGGCCACACTCAAGAACAATCGATTTATCGAGGGGCTTGATACCGAGGTTCGCCAACGTGTCATGTCCACAGCCAACCGGCTGGAGGCCAGGCTCAGCCAGCATTTCAAGCGCTTTGCGGAAGAAGTCAAAGGCTGGCTGAAGAAGCAGCCCAACAATTCCGCCGAGGCGGATTACGTCAGCAAGAAGGTTCGCAAGCAAGGCGAGAAGCCTGATGCCAAGGGTGACACAGCCAGCCAAGCCAAGGAACACAGCAGCTTCAT
>NZ_LFRI01000373.1 GCF_001447195.1 Aquabacterium parvum
TGGCACCGTGGCTCAGGGCCTTGAGCTTCAGCACCTGAAGCTGGATTACTTCGTCAAAGTTCATGATTCCTCCAAAATCCAAAAGCGGATGCTTTGGATTCTAGGAGGAAGTCAGATCGCAGGCAAGGGAAACTGCACCGCTTGAAAAGTTCAAGGTTTTGATGGCCGCGCAGGATAGGCAGTGCCACACGAAACGCAATGCACGCGAAGACCAGCGGAGGACGGCGACCATCGCTCCGCTGGTTGGCTTGAAGGTGGACCGGTCGGGTACCC
>NZ_LFRI01000374.1 GCF_001447195.1 Aquabacterium parvum
GCCCTCAAGCACCTGCTGTCGCAAAGCGGGGCGCGCATCAAGTCAGCCTTGACGCTCATCGGCAAGAACGCCCAAGGCGACAAGCTGCCGCAAAACCAGATCTGCTGGGCGCTGGGCCAGCGCATCGAGCACGCGGTGCGCTGCAACTTCCCCTTCCATGCCTTCGTGGTCTTGCCCGTTCACCCCGAGGGCCGGCTCGATGACCTGGCCATCATCGGCCAGATCCACTGGACCATGCAAAGCCTGGTCTACGGCAGCCACAGCCTGGTCAACCG
>NZ_LFRI01000375.1 GCF_001447195.1 Aquabacterium parvum
CTCTTTGCCTTACCGTACCGATCAACCCGCCTGGGTAGCGTCTCGATTCCATCAGCCCCGAACTCCTCTGACCAGGACTCGGGGCTTTCCTTTTCAAGGTCGGGTGGCGACATACCCCCCCCTTCCTGGCCGGGGGCCTCCCCCGCTCCCCCGTGTGAACAGGTCACACATCACGCAACCCATGTTGCAGGGGGCCATGCCGTGATCTGACAGACGGTTTAGCCGTATTCGGCTACCCGTTTTCGACGCATACACAACGGCCTCAAATCGGCC
>NZ_LFRI01000376.1 GCF_001447195.1 Aquabacterium parvum
GCAGCGTCAAATCCACCCCCGCCAAAGCGGCAAAATAACCCCGTTCCTCAACCCCCTCGGGAGCCCTGTTCAGCAGCCAGAAACTGGCTCCATTACGCCGAACATCCTTGGCTCCATTACGGCGATCCGTGACACCGACCCCACCACCGTTTCCAGGGACGAGCCCCGGTAAGCGTTGCCAAAGGTGCCCGCGTCAATGTCACGTACCACCTGTCCAATACCACGACGTATCGAACGGAAGTTCTTCAGTCGCTCTTCCCACAGAAACCATGTGTTGTAGGTACTGTGTGGATCGCTCTTCCAATGGTCGATCAGGACGGTCAGGGTGTCATGCATGTGATCAAACGGAAAGTATTGGGGGCCGCAGATATCCACGGTCAAACCAGTCAAGGACGTGACCAACGGGGCGCAGGGCCGACGATACCGGCCATCCTATTCGTTTTCTCCGCCCTGCCGGGACAGGCCATAGATGGATTGTATTGACCCAGTGAATTCCTGCTCAGGTGTTAACGTTGAAGGAAACGACGATGAGCACCATGATGGAAGACGACATCAAGCGCTGGACAGCCAAACGTAAAACGGCCCTGGTCCTGGACATCATCCAGGGCAAAACGACGATTTCGGAGGCCAGTCGGGCCTTCGATCTCAACCCATCCGAGGTTGAGCAATGGGTCGATGAGGGCAAGCGTGGCATGGAGAACGCGCTACGCACCAAGCCTCTGGAAGTCAAAGAGCAGTACGAGAAGCAACTACGCGAACTACAGGAGGCCTATGGCGAAGCCATGTTGGAGTTGCGTGCACGAAAAAAGCTGGCCTCCATGCTGGGCAACGAGGACGAGAAATGATCCTCGGCCTTCAGCAAAGGCTGGCTGAGGACGGATTCAAGGTCAGCTTGGTCAAGCTATGTAAGTGGTTCGAGATGCCTCGGCGCACGGTGTACTACCGCAGTACCAAGGCTGCACCGAAGGTTCAGGAACACTTCGTCAAGCCCATCAAGGCGATGATCGAGGAGAACCCGTCCTTCGGCTACCGCACAGTGGCGCACTTGCTTGGGTTCAACAAGAACACCGTGCAGCGCATCTTCCAACTCAAGGGCTGGCAGGTGCGCAAACGCCCGGTGGGCTTCAGGCCTCGTATCCAGGCGCTACCTTCCGTGGCCAAAGCGCCAGACGAGCGCTGGGCGACCGATCTGTGCCGCGTGTGGACCGGGCGTGATGGCTGGGCTTCACTGGCCCTGGTGATCGACTGCTACAGCCGAGAGTTGCTGGGGTGGCACCTCAGTCGCAGCGGCCGATCCAAGACAGCAGAGGCCGCGCTGGAGCAGGCGTTGATCGCCCGTTATGGCTGCTTGGGCAAGGTCAAGCATCCGTTCTTGCTGAGGTCGGACAATGGTCTGGTGTTCACCAGCCGCAGCTATACAGCTTTGGTCAAGGGCTATGGTCTGCAGCAGGAGTTCATCACGCCATACAGCCCAGAGCAGAACGGCATGGTCGAGCGCGTGATCAGAACGCTCAAAGACCAATGCGTGCACCGCCACCGATTCGAAACCCTGCAGCATGCCAGCCGCGTGATCGCGGATTGGATCAGCTTTTACAACCACCGGCGCCCACACCAGGCGCTGGGCATGAAGACCCCCGCTGAGGCTTATGCTTTAGCAGCCTGACCTGTGCAGAAACCACTGGGTCAATACAGGATTGCAGAAATGTAATCAAGCCATTTGTTTTTTTCTGCAAAATACACTTTACCTATTATTTTTTGCACACGATGAAATTCAAAATTTCCCATTCGATGCTTGGGATTGCTTACGCATCCCAAGTCTTATCCACCTCCGCATGGGCAGATGCAGGACACAACCACGCAGATCATGATCGAGCCTTTCTCGCATGGGTTGCATCCATCAAGGCATCGGAGGCTGCATCAGGTGCTGAAGCCACTCCGCAAGATGTTTGGCGCGAAGGAGTGGTATTGTCTGTCGATAGACAAAACAAATTGATTCAGATTCAGCAAAAAAACGTACCCACAGCAAAACAAGGTGATGCCGCAAACGAATTTAGTATTGCCGACATTAATCTAGCTTCATCGATCGCTGTTGGATCGCGCGTTAGATTTCAGAGTCATCTACTCAACAAAGAGCAGGTGATTTCCCATTTGGAAGTATTGGGAAAACAACAGTAGCTTCGCCGCGAAGAAACTAGAGACAACACGCTCCCATGCTCCTTACGCAGACATGTAGTCAAGGTAGCTGAGGTTTCCACATATTTTCCTGCATGAAACAAATGTAATGTGAGCGTCATGCTATGGACAGCCGTGCAATCCTATCCTGCAAATACATTGACACATGAAATACAGCCGAGGTGTACAAGTATTCATCCCTCGGCACAGATGCAGCCAACAAATAGGAGATTCAGCATGCGCAAATTCGTCGGATTGCAACGTCGCCAGTGGTTGGCAGGCGCGTTGATTCTCGTCACAGCGGGCGCCTGGGCCAAGCCCATCCGACCGCTCGTCGAAGTGTGGAAAGACCCCCAATGCGGGTGCTGCAAGGACTGGGTAGCCCACATGGAAAAAGCCGGCTTCGATGTCCGGGTGCATGAGACAGGCAACGCTGATGCACGCAAGCGTCTGGGCATACCCGACAAGTGGGGCTCCTGCCACACGGCCAGTGTAGGCGGCTACGTGCTGGAGGGGCATGTCCCTGCACGCGATGTCCAGCGCTTGCTGAAAGAAAAGCCCCTTGCTGTTGGCCTCGCTGTGCCCGGCATGCCAGTGGGATCGCCGGGCATGGACGGCCCCGCCTATGGCAACCGCCGGGATCCCCATGATGTGTTGCTGGTCCAAGCTGATGGCCACAGCACGGTGTACCAGAGCTACCGCTGAGCAACTTGACAGCACCCGTCCTATTGGGGCACTTCTAGAAACCTCTCTCATCCGGAAGGCGCCTGAGACGGCATGATGGAGCGCATGATCACCCCACGCATCAAGCCCTCGGCCTTCTGGCGTCGCCAGCCCGGTGGCGACCTGTTTGTGCAGGACCAG
>NZ_LFRI01000377.1 GCF_001447195.1 Aquabacterium parvum
GGGCTACAAGGGCTTCCCCATCTGTCAAGCAAAAACATCCCCGGGTGATTCGCCGAAGGCGATTCACCTGGAACCTTCAAACCATCAAAACACCAACCCAGGGATCAGTCGCGCAGAGGTCTACCAAGGGATAAGGACGGCAACACTACAACCGGTCTTCAATGCAGCATCAATGTGCTGCGGACCCTGATGAAAGACGCACGCGGGGGCTCCATTCGTTAGTCAAGGTCGCCACATGGCGCCTTCACAAGTTAACCGAGCCTTCCCCGCGCAGGTCCAACCTTGGTTCTCATCAACGCGGCATCACGCCATGAATCGGTACACGGGCACTGTCAAGCTGCCATCAGGCCATCGGCCTGAACGCTTCGCCTTTGCTGAGCATCGCCCAGGCCATGCGCGCGTTCTTGGCCGCCACCGCCACCACCGCTTTCCAGTACCCCCTTCGCTCGGCCAGCTCGGTTACCCATTTGCTCAGCCGGTCTTGCTTCTTCTTCGCGGCGGCCACCACCGCTCGCGCCCCCAATATCAGCAGCATGCGCAAGTAGCCATCTCCGGCTTTGGTGATGCGCCCCAGTCTTTGTTTGCCACCCGAGCTGTACTGGCTGGGCACCAGGCCCAACCAAGCCGCCAGTTGCTTGCCGCACTTGAAGTCGTGCGCGCTTCCAATGCTGGCCATCAGGGCCGTGGCTGTCTTGTCGCCAATACCGGGCACCTCCATGAGCTTGCGGCAACGCTCGTCCGCCTTGGCCATCACCTCGATGTGACGGTCGTACTCGGCGATGCGTTCATCGAGCCGGTGAACTTCGCTGAGCAAGTCGCCGATGGCGGTGTTGGCCCAGCCCGGCAGATCTTCCAGGCACTGACCAGCTTCGCGCCGCACCACCTCGGCACGCTGGGGCAACACGTGCCCGTACTCGCTGAGCAAACCGCGAATGCGGTTGATCGTGGCCGTGCGTTGCTCGATGAACCCTTGCCGCACGCGGTGGATGCTCAAGCGGCCTTGCGCGTCTTCGCTCTTGATCGGCACAAAGCGCATCTGCGGTCGCTGCACCGCTTCGCAGATCGCCTGCGCGTCGGCCGCGTCGTTCTTGCCTCGCTTGCCGCTGAGCCGGTACGGCGCCACGAACTTGGCCGCGATGATGCGCACGTTGTGCCCGAACTGCTGAAACTGCCTCGCCCAGTGGTGCGCTCCCGAGCACGCCTCCATGCCGATCAGGCACGGCGGCAGTTTGGCGATCAGCTCCAGCAGTGCGTCGCGCCGCACCGCTGGGCGCACCAGCACCGCTTTGCCCGCCGCATCAACACCGTGCACCGCAAAAACGTTCTTGGCGAGATCGATCCCAATCGCAATAATGGCCATGGACTTCCCCTTCCGAGTGAATTGATGAGATTCGCAACCCCATCGTGGCACTTCGATGCCGTTTGCCGCAATACGCGGCTAGCTCGGGACGGGGAAGTCCCTTTCATTCGTTAGGC
>NZ_LFRI01000378.1 GCF_001447195.1 Aquabacterium parvum
CCCAGGCGGGTTGATCGGTACGGTAAGGCAAAGAGTCGTGCGCTCGATGTAGCGCAGTTTATCGGCGACCACGTTGAAGGTCAAGAAACGCTTCACCAGCGGCTCACCACTTGCGGTGACTACCTGCTGTTCCGGCCCTACTTCACCATCGACGCTGTGAGGCTGCATGCGGCCAGCTTCTGCATGAAGCACCTGCTTTGCCCTCTGTGTGCCATTAGACGGGGCGCTAAGTCGATGAAAGCCTACTTGGATAGGTGGGAGGTCATCCGAGCC
>NZ_LFRI01000379.1 GCF_001447195.1 Aquabacterium parvum
CGAATCGCCCCAAAGCGGCGTAGCCGCCGAGGGATCAGACGGGTAGGGGATTGGCCTGGAACGCCGCTCCCCTGCCCTAACCAAGCCAACTACACAGGAGTTGAAATGGCTGGAATGAAGTCTATCGATGAAGCGCACAATGTCCTCGAAGAGGCTGCGCTGATGACCACTGAGACGGTGAGGGCCTTCTACGGGATCGTAGCTGCTGGCCCGGATGTTGACACGCCGCCCTGGCTGTTCATCCTGGCCAGACACATCGACGCCTGGGACAAG
>NZ_LFRI01000380.1 GCF_001447195.1 Aquabacterium parvum
GTCTGCTTGGACACATACATCCGGTGGTACAACGAGGCGCGGATCAAAGTTTCCCTTGGTGCTCGCAGCCCTGTCGGGCATCGCCAAAGCCTGGGAATCGCCGTTTAACCAGTCCAAGTTTTCTGCCGCACCCCCGCCCGGTCAAAACTGATTCGGTGCGGACACTGACAGACGGCTTGGTATCCGCGGTAGGCGCTGACCAGCGTCTCTGCTGCGCCGAAGCCAGTGTTGCGCAGGCGGCGGTAGATCGACATGAAGATTGACGATTCAGCCCTCGCGATGAGGTTGGCGCCGTGATACCACTCCAGGGAGTTGGGCGGACGTCCGCGTGGGATGGTTTGAGGGTCATTGAAGAACAGCCTCTGCACGTCCCGTGGGTTGAGCCCTGTGAGGTGATGGATGGTGCGCACCCGGGCACCCAGTTGTGCACAGTCTTGCGCCAGGCGTATGGCGCACAACTGGCGGTCAGCACGTGTTGACATCATGGTCCCCTCCAGTCACGACATGCTTGCGGGCACCATGGGCGCGAGTTGCCGTGGCCTTGGCGCATGAACGGCGGCCAGTGATGCCTGAAGCGGCGCGGGCGCCTTGAGCAAGGCAAGCAAATCCTGGCGTGGAGGGAAGAGGGTGCTTTGGCCGATTTGATCGACGAATGCCCACAACTGTTCCTGGGTCATGGCACCAAGGAAATCTGCTTGGGCGGCGTCCAGCCCGAACTTGCCGCATGTCGATACCCGATCTTGCGCGATGCCCAGCCGGATGGCTTGCAACAGGTACAAATTGGTCAACTGCACATCGGTGAACTGGATGCTGCTCATGGTCTTCTCCTGTCGGTGTGCCCAGATGTGAGTCGAGATGGGCCAGGTGTTGCGGCGAGGTGTGACTGCTTTGGTGTTGTGTGTGTGGAGTAATGAGTCGGCTCAGCATATTCATGACCACGCCATGGAATCAATGCCCGAGAGCGGGGGGATGGTGTGTTTGCCATCGACAAAAGCCCGCATTGCCTGCCGCATTTGTCACTGTCAATGGGCGCGATGCTTTGAACTTGGCTTCGACATAAGAAAGCCACCAGAGCCATGGCCCTGGTGGTGAATCACTGTGATCCGAGATCAGATGGCTTGCGCCAACTCCTTCCATTCCTCGACGGGCAGTTCGATCAACTTTCCGCCCAGGGCTTCAAACTCGGTGGCGCGGTCGTAGTCCTCAACTTCCTGGGAGAAGTGCGTGACGGCATTCACCAGGCCATACCCCGACAGATCACCTTCGGCGATCAGGTGTCGCAGCACCCCGGCGCGTTCGGCGTCATTCAATGTGTAGCGCTGAGCCAGCACTTCCACCGTCTTGACGGGGTTGCCGACGAGGTGAATCTGCAAGGTCTTTTGCATCTTCTGCGCTGCCTGCATGAACGTTGCCTCAGACACGGCCGCCTGCACCACGTCGCGAACCTTCAGGAAGAAGGCCTTGTCGTCGGCCTGCAAGGTGTCGTCCTTGAAGACCATGATGCTTTCGTCAGATCCGAGTGCCCGCCCAACGTGGGTTTTGCGCAAGGAGCGGTCTGAAGCAATCAGGCCATTGCGGCACACCAGTCGATACAGCAAGGGCTGCACCGACAGCGTGCCTTGTCCCACCTCCGAATTGGAGATGACCACGCCAGCCTGCACGATGTCGCCGGGCGCCATTTCGACCTTCAATTGCGGTGTGATGCACTTGATGTACATCCGCGTGTCGGTGAGTTCCACCGACTCGAAGCGCACATCAGGAAACTGCTGCAGGATGGGCAGCACACTTTCGGCCAGATCGTAGTTGTCAAGGCGACGATAGCGGTCTGACAGCACGGCCCGGACGTTGCCATCCAGCGTGCGAATCATGCGGCGGTCATCGTCGCTTTGCAGCCAGGTGTTCACGTTGCGGTCCAGCAGCACCGGCTGCTCGGAGCGCATGCGCTCGAAGTACGCATAGGGAATCTTCAGTTTGTCCGCCAACTGGCGGCGCGCCAGCGGCAAAACGCCATAGGGCGTGGAGACCCCGCCTTCGCCAATGACGAGGCGGGTCTCGCCTGTGTCATCGGTGTCGTGCCGCAACAGCGACGAGGGGACCACCAGGTCCTTCTTTGATTGCAACTGGCGCTCAAGTTCATGGGCCAGGCTCACCAGGGAACGTCCGCTTCTCATATCAAGCTCCTGTTCGGGAAAGAAATGGCGGAGACGGCATGACCCACATGCGGGGATGCACATCCCCGCCAGGGTTGATGACGGATGGGTGTTGACCCATCCACACAGGGCGCAAACTGACCACAGGCCATGGCTGCGCCCAACTTACAAATCACTCATACAAAACGCCAGGGCTGTCTTTGCCTTGCCATGTGGCTTGGCCTGGTCTGACAGCTACCAGTGGGGATACATGACTTACGGGATTCGGGCGGCGTGTTCCGCCTTGGCCAGCCACACATCGGCCCAGTCGGTGCCCGGGGTCTTGGGCAAGAGCACCCGCACTTGCCGGGGGCCGCTCTGGTGCTCCTGCTTCTTCAGCCGCCGAGCCAGGGCAAAGGCAAACATCTGGCCGTCAAAGTCCGCTTGGGCATCGTTATCGGCATAGATGCAGATGCTCTGCACCGAGTCGGGCAGCCACAGCTTTTCCAGGTTCCCGGCATTGAGTCCTGCCCACACGGGTTTGCCGGTGGCCAGGTGCACAGCCATGGCGGTCTCGATGCCCTCGGCAATGGCCAGTTCGTGCTCGGGTTCGAACAAGCGCACGGAAGCACCATTGATGCCCGAGGAGAGCACCTTTTTGGCATCGCTCACATTGGCCTTGCGGCCATCCTTCAGATACGTGCGGTGCAGCGTGACGGCATGTCCGTCGGCACCCTGGATGCAAGCCAGCATGGCGGCGTATTCGGCCACTTTGCGCGACTTGCCCGAGGTGGGGTCCTTCTCGTAATAGCCCAGCGCTGGATGCAGGCGCAGCACCTTGGGGTAGTGAGCCAAGGCGAGCCGCCGACCGGACAGGTAGCGGTCCACCTCATCACCGGGCGTCACGGGCTTGGCTTCTTCCCAGAGCCGCTTGGCCAGGGCCTTCATGCGCTCGGCCGACGGCTCCGGTGATGCCACATGCGGGGCAGGGGGCGAGGTACCCACCACGCGTTCGACTTCCTTGAGCGCGGTGTTGAAATCCAGGCCTGTGACGGCCTGCAACAGCTTGAAGCCACCTCCCGCGCCACAGGCGCGACAGTGGTAGTTGCCTTCACCGAACTTGTCGGTGTACTGAAACCGGTCCGTGCCACCGCAGAGTGGGCAGGGCTGGTTGCGCTTCTTGAGAATGTGTTCGCCAACGCCCAGGCTGCCCAGGATTTCGGTCCAGCGACCGTGGGCCCGGCGTTTGACGTCTTCAATGCGAGCTCCGTACTCGGGGTTGTTCATGATGAACTCCGTGTTGATGACATGCTCTCCAGGGGATAGATCAGCGGTCAGCCGCGATGGCGAACCGATGGGGTGAACAACTGGCCTGCCTGAAGTGCTTCGATCACGCTGTGCTCGACGAACTCCCAGGGCAGTTGGTGCTGGGTGTGCAAGACCTGGCCTTTGTCGTCCAGGTGTTCGACCTTGAAACCTGCCTGGCTCCACAGCACGCGGTAGGTCAGCCAGTCGGCACCGGCGATGACAAAGATGCGGCCAGCCTGGCCGGTCAGGACTTCACTTTCCTTGACCAGGAACTCGATGTCCTGGGGCTCATCGACCATCAGCATCGGAATGCGGTGGCCATGGGCGTATGCTTGTTTGTGCATAGGGCTCTCCATGTGTGAGGTGAGGGCCAGTGCCGATCGGCACGATCTGGCCTTGGCGTTGTTTGGGGCTGTTGGGATCAGGTGAACAGGTCACCCTGCTCGGACATCTGCTTGAGCTGTTCATTGATCCATTGCGGATTCCTGGCCAGGCGCGCTTCAACCCAATGGGGGTTGCTGGCGATGGCATCTCGAACCCACTGGGGATAGCGCTCAAGCGATTCAGACAGCCAGGCTTTGAGCTTGTTGCGGATGTGGTCGCGGATGTCTTGCGCATCCACAAGGCCACAGTACGCGATGGGCGACAGCGGGCTGCAGCCCACAACACGCAGGCAGTTCACGAATGAGAAGGGCTGTTGGTCCTTTTCTCGCTCGGTGAACACCCAGCGCAGGGTGTCGAACTTGTCTTCCAACGGCGTGGTCGGGTCAGACAACTGGTTGATCTCCTGCAGCAAGCGCCAGTGCAGGAAGACGATGTCTTCCTCGCTCCAGTCGATGCGTTCGGGCGGATCGTCCAGCGACAGTGGGTGTGGCGATTGATCCGGAAAAACGGACTGGGTCGCCCCCATGAAGCCATTCAAGGCAGCTGGGGGGTGAACCAGGGATGTGCTCGTGTGCAGCATCGTGGCCTCCATGTGAAATTGGGAGGCACGGCGCACCACGGGTGGGGCAATGCCCCACAGGGTGATGAACAGTCGGCAAAGTGTTTTGATGCACTGCCGATGGCGATGAAGAGACTCCAGGGCTGGCTTGATCGGGTGGTGAGCCCGTTCGGATCGGTGTGCCAGCTACCGATCGAAGAAGGCTTTCGGGGTGAGAGCGCGCATGCCGCGTTAGCGCGCGCGTGCACTCACCACGAAAGTCGCTTCGATGGCATCGAGACGGTGGTGGCCGTCAAGGGTTGGATGTGAACTCCAGGGCTTGCCTTGTTTGAATGCAGGGCCAGCTACCGCATGTCAGCAAGGTAGTGCCTTGCCATGAGGATGGTCAAGAGGGTTCCATGCCAAAACGGGGGCTGATGCCTAAAGGGCCTTTAATTGCCGATGATTCCCGGTGGTGATGCACGAACGCGGTTCGCAAGATGGTGGCGAGCACGCCAGTCACGGGAGCGCGACATGTCTGATATCCACCAGATCGTCAAGATGGACCAGGGCGGGGTCAATGACCGCATCCTGGCCAAAGAAAGCAAGGCAGATTTCAGGCGCATCGAAGCGGCCAGTGTGAAGATGCCCACGCGCTTCACCAGCGCAGAGGGCAAGCGCTTCTTTGTTCGCTTGTTCAACACGCTGCAGCTCAACATGCACTTCATCTCGGTGATCGCACGCACGCGGCTGGATCACGATGACATCGTCAAGGTGGAGGCCAGCGTTCGGGCGAAGCTTGACGCGGTCAACGAGAGCTTGAACAGTGCCATCGATGGCGCAGAAGCCTTGTTCAAGGCCCATGGCATCACCAGTGTGGCGACGTATGACACCGTGGCCCTGTCGGTGGACGTCAGTGTGCTGTCGTCGTTTGGGCGCCGCTTCCTGGAGGTCCTGGGTAAGCTGGACCAGTTGATGCCACTGCTCCAGACGCTGGAGATCCATGAAGTGATCACTGCGCAGGCGGTGGACATCCAGCGCGCCAGCCTCAAACGTCAGGTGCGTGACGTGGCCAACGGGGCTCGCAATCTGGCCACTGGCTTGAGGCGCCGCATGAATGCCATGGGTGAACGGGGCGAGGGCGGTCGCGAGTCTGTGCCAGCCCCAGCAGCAAATGTTCAAGCATCTGGTGTGCTTGCTCAGGAGCAGGAAGCGACCGGCGATGGTGCAAGTGTTTCGTCAGCCACGGACACCATGGAGCCTGTGGTTGCTGCTGTTGTCGTCAAGTAGCTACTCAACGCGACCTGGTTGATGCTGGCAAGCGCCACGCGCAAGGAGCCGACTTCACGGACGATTTCGAGGAGCACACGCCGTTCTTGCTTGAGGCGTCCCATGGCGTCCGCTAAGGTGACATCGGGACGCATGTTGCGCCACCGTCGCAGTCGATACCTGCCTGCCTGTGCCTGTCCACGTTGCGCTGAGTCAGCCCGTTGACGAGGCGCGATGTACTTGGAGTTGCTCACAACCACACCGTGCGACCGGGACGCCGCCGATGTGATGCCGGAGTCGTGCGTCCCTATCGGCATGCGCAAACCCTGACCTAGCGCCGCCGCTACAGAGCAGGTCATGTCTTCCATCGGCATTCGCCGTGAAGAGGCCAGATCATGCCTAAACCCAACCGGGGCGCCGTTGCCTCGCCTGCGGCACCTGTCCACGCTGTTGCGGCGCCATCATTGCCGCAAGTTGGCTTTCTTCGACAAGCACAGGTTCTGCAATTTGTTCCCATCTCCAAGTCCACACTGTGGCGGCGCGTGCAGACGCGCACCTTTCCTGAACCCGTCAAGCTGTCGGTGCGGGTGACCGTCTGGCGGGTGGAGGACATCAGGGAATGGATCGCTGAACAGAGTGGCCGAGCTTGACGCATGTTGCTGAAGCCGATGGTCATGCTTGCAGAGCCTTTCCTCTTGCCATGCACCGTGCTTGGTACACCTTGCCCTGATATCGAGCGTGTTGGGGCATTGGCAGGCGCCATTGCATGGAAAAAGTGCCGTCGCGCATTCGGGCCATTGCCACGGAAATTGCTTGCTCTTGGGTGTTCTCACGCGGCTTTTGTCCAAGTCAAAGCACGCTTGCCTGATGCCGAAACCCCCCGCCAACACCGGCGATTTCGACTGGTGAAAAACGCAAGCAGGGTTGAGCATGAAGGCGCTTTGGCAGCGTGAGGACAAGCAATCAATGCAGGGAGAGGGTCATGTCATGCGCACCAGAACTGGAACCAGACGGGGGCACCGTTGCCCAATCGATCCGGATGCTCAAGGAGGTCATCGATGGCGACACCTATGAGACCGTGGCCGCGCGGTTTGGCGTGTCACGCACGGCGGTTGAGCGGCGCATCAAAGCCATTGCGGTGCAGTTGAGCCAAGTGGCCGACATCGATGGCTTGAATGAAGATGGCGCCGCGTTCGTCAGACGCTTGCGCCTGCACCGCGATGCCATCCTGACGGCCTTGGTTGATTTCGATCCGAGAAAGACGGTCGAGCATCGTTCAAGCCGCATCATCTCCATGGACGAAATCATCCAGGCAGGCAAGCGCATCAAGGGGCGCAGCAGTCGGCCATGGCATGACCTGTCGCTGTTCTATCTCCTGTTTGCCACGGGCGCACGTCCCCTGGAAATCGCCCGCCTCGAAGTGAGGGACTACCTGAGCTCCGATGGCAGCGTTCGGCGCCACTCTCAAATGCGTGCCGAGGTGGCCATCACTGGAAAGGCCCGCCCATTGCACTTCGCCAGCACGAGGCTGGACGAATCGCTTTCAAACTACTTGGAAGAGCGCCTGAGGCTCGGGCTGGGCTTGGGACGGGATGGTGCTTACAGAGGGCTTGATCCAGATAGCCGCTTGTTCCTGTCTACAGCAGGAGAGGGGTTCAAGATCACACCCTATGGTGCGCCTGGTCAGCGACGGTTCTTGTGTCGACCGATCCTGGAGACCTATCGCAAGCTGTTTCGCTATGCCGAGATGAAAGGCGTGACGGCGCTGTCTGTGCGGCGCACCGTCGTGGCACGCCTCTATGAGCGTGGCGCTGATGAGGACGATGTCGGCCTGATCCTGGGCATCAGCGAACGCAGTGCGGTGCGCGAACTGCTGGCTCGCCACAAGCCGACCATCGAGCAACTGCTCGATGAACTGGTGTGAACACCATGCCCACCCGTCAAGGCGCTGAAGGCGACAGTCAGCGCTTTTCCATCAAAGGGCGGGTGGTGGATGCAAGTGCGCCAGACATGCAGGATCTGCTGGCTCACGTGTACGAGACCCCCGAACGTCCCCGATGTCTGTGTGTTCCTGGTGGTGTGGAGATGTACGTGGCGCGGCACCGTCAGTTCGTTGTCAAGCGCATGCCGGAAACCGGGTGTCGGCATCACCCATCGTGCCCATCCTTTGAGCCAGAGTGGCAACAGTCAGGCCTGGGCGAGTTGGTGGGCGAGGCTGTTCTGGAGATGGTTCCTGGCCAGATTCAACTGCGTGTGGACTTCCCATGGGTGCGCACGGTGGGGCGTAGCTTGGTTCGAGGTGAAACGCATGACGTGAACGAGGTGGAAGCGCCCAGGCGACGAATGAGCCTGCATGCCCTGATGCACTTCCTGTTCGAGCGAGCAGGCTTCAACCGATGGAGCCCGGCTATGGAGGGCAAGCGCAATCAAGGTGTCCTGCACAAATACCTGATGAATGCGGCCGAGGACGTGATGGTCAAGGGTGCTGGGTTGAGCGAGCGTTTGTACGTGCCCGAGCCCTTCAGCGAAGCCAGCAAATTCGAGGTAGCTCAGCGCCGTCGCAACAAGCTGGCGGTCTTGCATCCGCATGAAGGGCAAAGCCCTCTGGCGGTGGTCATCGGAGAGTTCAAGGTCAGCGAGGTAACGGCCCTGGGTCGGCGTGTTTGGATCAAGCACATGCCCGATGCCCCCCTGCTGGTGGGCACCAAGACCTGGGAGCGCATTGAGCGGGTCTTCGCGCCATTGTTTGAAGCCCGTGACGCTGACAGCGGATACAAGGTCCGTTTGGTGCTGGTGGCACTGATACGCGCTCGCCGTGAGCACACCTATGAAATTGATGCGGCCAGTTTGATGTTGACTAGCGAGCACTGGATCCCTGTGGAGGGCGTGCACGAGTTGCCGCTGGTGCATGCGCTTGTCTCTCAGGGCCGACGCTTTGTCAAACCACTGCGTTACGACGCCAGGAGCGCCGTTGCATTTCCCAATGCTTTGTTGCTGGATGCCGGTTGTCTGCCGGTGCCTTTGCATGTCATCAGCGCATTCATGCCCCCGAAGGATCGGGCGGAAAAAGATCGCGTGGTGCGAACGTCCGGTGTTTCATCCTGGCTCTGGTGGAGTGCCGAAGAGATGCCTGCGTTGCCAGAGGCAATGACGTCCAAGAGTCATTGAGCGAACCTCGGGCATATGGGCTCCGATGACCACCGTCTTGAGTCCTTCCAAGGCTGAGATAAACATTGGTCAGATGATTGGCAGGTGTCGATCACCGGCGTTTGCCGTGGCTTGCTGAGACATGTTGTCGAGCTGTCGGCTGCTCAAGAGCCTCCCCCTGGCCAAGCCCACTCAAGATGCCGCAATGCGCCACGTCTTTTGCCTGAGCACATTGCCCCCGCAGGGCCACCAGTTGTTTTTTCAAGGCGGTCAGCTCTCGAATCCGTTGGGCCACGTGTTCGATGTGTGAGGGATCCCGCTGCTTGTCCTTGTTCTTCGTCGAACTCGGCGCCCCGACGATCGTTGCGTCAACGATCGCCTGTGCCCCAACTTTCAGCCCTCGTACCTGGAGCACCTCGCCCACCTTGCCCTGCCCAACTCGTTGTTCTCCAACAAACGGAGAAACTTCGGCAAGGTCGTCGCATCGGGCAGCGATACTGCTGATACTCCGCGTTCTGATCTGCCGCTACCGCAAGTGTCTGCTGCTTCATCTTTGGGATCCTCCAACGAGTGCTTGCTAGGCATGCAAGTCATGCGCCAGATCGGACCTTTTTCAGCATTGCCCTAAGCCGGAAGGAGTGATAGATGCATGATGTCTGAAGACAATCTGAAAGGCCCAAATGGTGAGGACGTTCGATCATCCGTTAGCCAAGATGCTGCCGTGTCATCGACCGATCGATTCTACGAAGACCATGCGGTCGAATATTTCTCAGGGACCTCCGGTGCCCAGACGCAGTTCGTCCTCGATCGGTTCCTGTCACATCTGCCGGCCAATGCCGCCATCCTTGATGCCGGCTGCGGCTCCGGTCGGGACCTCAAGTACTTTCATTCGCGGGGTCATTGCGCGTTGGGCATCGATGCCTCGACAGCCCTCGTACAAATGGCGGCGGAGTATTCGGGCGCCCCATGTGAAGTCGTTCGCATAGAACGCATCAGCTATGAAGAACGGTTCGATGGGGTATGGGCATGTGCCTCATTGCTCCACTTGCCTCGGGACGCATTTCGCCCCGCACTTCGTAGCCTGAACCGGGCCCTCAAAAGAGGCGGCACACTCTTCATGGCAGTCCAGGAGGGGCAGGGCGAGGCGATTCGCCCGGACGGCCGGTTGTACGTCTACTACTCAGAAGACGATATACGCACGTCACTTGACGCTGCCGGGTTGGCAGTGAATGAACTGTGGACGACGCGGAATTCGGCTGAGGCTGTGCACCAGCCGGTATGGATCAATGTCATTGCCACGGCGCAATAGCGCGCCAGGACTGCACTGGCCGTCGGCATACTTCCCTGTTAACTCGGCTTAGTTTCCGTTTTCCCTCCCCGCAACTCGCAGACGAGCATCAAGACAGCACCGAGGGTGATGCCGATGTCGGCCACGTTGAAGGCCGGCCAGTAGAACGACTGCCACCTGACATCAATCCAGTCCACCACCGCCCCGCGAGCGAGCCGATCGAGCAGGTTCCCTAAAGCACCGCCTAGGAGGAGCCCGAAGGCCAGCCGCTGAGGCCGACCGGTTTGAGGCCGCCGAATCAGTACGGCAAAAACAACCGAGGCGGCCACAGCCACGGCGCTGAAGAAGAGGCGCTGCCATCCACCTGCGTCGTGCAAGAAGCTGAAAGCGGCACCTTCGTTGCGCCAGTGGACGATGTTGAGCACCGGGAGCCATGGCTCGCTGGAGCCATACGGGAGTGCAGCGACCACCGCAGCTTTGCTTGCGATGTCGATCAGGAAGACGGCTGCGGCTGCAAGGAAGGCACGCGCAACGCTCGGATCCATTGTTTGGCGCATCCTCACTGGACCTTGTCCCTCTCGCCGGGCGCCCTGAGCAGGCGCAACCCGTTGAACACCACGACCAGGCTCGCACCCATGTCAGCCAGGATTGCCAGCCACAAGCTGGCGTGTCCCGTGAAGGTCAAGACCATGAACACCGCCTTGGTGCCGATGGCAAAGGCGATGTTGGCTCTCAGCACATTGCCCACCCGATGTGAGAGAGCGATGAACTCTGGCAACTTGCGCAGATCGTCTTGCATGAGCGCCACGTCTGCGGTCTCAATGGCTGTGTCAGTGCCTGCTGCGCCCATGGCGAAGCCGATGCTTGCCTTTGCAAGGGCTGGCGCATCGTTCACCCCGTCCCCGACCATGCCGACTGGTCCTTGGGCGGCCATTGCCTCGATGGCCAAGAGTTTGTCATGAGGCAGCATTTCACCGCGAGCATCGCTGATGCCCACCTGAGCCGCGACCGCCTGCGCTGTCTTCTTGTTATCCCCAGTGAGCATGACCGGCTCGACCCCCAATTGCCTGAGCTGCGCGACGGCCACTTTGCTGCTCTCGCGGACAGTGTCGGCCACGGCCAGCACGCCGAGGGCCTGTGTGGCGGTGGAGAGCACGACAGCGGTCTTGGCCTGGGCTTCCATCTGCTCAAGGAGTTGTAACACGCGTTCGTTCGTCACCCCCAATTCATTGGCCAGCCGCTGATTGCCGATGTAGTAGGTCTCGCCGTCTATCGCGCCCTTCACACCGCGGCCAGCGAGCGCCTCGAAGGCCTGGACGTCGGCGTGCGGCTGGTCTCCATAGGCCCTGACGATGGCGGTGGCCACAGGATGCTCGGACAAGGCATCGAGGCTGGCAGCGATCCGGAGGACCTCTTGGCGCGAGAGCGGACCGAGCTCGACCGTGTCCGTGAGCACCGGTTTTCCATGGGTGAGCGTTCCGGTCTTGTCCAGTGCGACGGACTTGAGCAACCGGCCTTGCTCCAGATACAGTCCGCCCTTGACGAGAATGCCTCGCTTCGCTGCTGCTGCCAGACCGCTGACCACTGTCACTGGGGTGGAAATGACCAGTGCGCACGGGCAGGCGATCACGAGCAAGACCAAAGCCTTGTACGTCCAGTCGTACCAGTCGCCGCCGGCCACAAGTGGAGGAATGAGGGCGATTCCAAGGGCAAGCACAAAGACTGCTGGCGTATACACGCTGGCAAAACGATCGACAAACCGCTGTGTGGGCGCACGTTGGCCCTGGGCCTCTTGCACGGAGCGGGCGATGCGGTCCAATGTCGTGTCACCCTTGCGGGCTCGAACCTCGAACTCAAGCGTTCCGCGCTCGTTGATGGTGCCCGCGTAGACCGTATCGCCTGGGTTCTTCTCCACAGGCATGCTCTCGCCGGTGATCGGTGCCTGATTGACCGCCGACTTGCCGGAGACAACCACCCCATCCAGCGCGATCCGCTCGCCGGGGCGCACACGCACGATGCCGCCGATGGCGACCGTGTCGGCCTTGACTTCGGCCCAGCGCCCATCGCTTTGCCGCAAGAGGGCCGTTTCCGGAGCCAGGTCCATCAGTTTGCGAATGGCGTTGCGAGCTCGATCCAAGCTTAAGGCCTCGATCATTTCGGCCACGCCGAACAGCCAGATGACCACTGCTGCCTCTGGCCACTGTCCAATCAACGCTGCGCCGATGACCGCGATGGTCATCAAGAGATTCATGTTGAGCGATAGGGTGCGCAGAGCAATCCAGCCTTTGCGCAGGGTGGCCGTGCCGCCTAGACCGATGGCGGCCAAGGAGGCTGCAATAACGGGCATGGATGACTCGTCCATGCCTGAGAAGGCCAAGACCTCTGCACCCATCGCCAAGACGCCTGCTGCGGCCATTCGCAGCCATTCGGTTTTCGTGATTCCTGTGCCGAATTCCTTCGTGACGGCAGGAGCGGGATCATTGTGGTCCTGGAGCACAGGCGACAGCCCCAGACGCTCGATCGCCGCGGTGATGGGCGCCTCGCTCGGGAGACCATGGCTCACAACCAGCTTGCGGCTTAACAGGTCAAATTGAAGGGCTTCGACGCCGGCCATCCCCTCAAGCGCTTTGCGCAGCATGGCTTCCTCGGTGGGACAGTCCATTTTTTCGATGAGATAGGTCGCCTGGCCACGAGGGCTCGGCCCTGCCTCCCGCTCTACGCTTGCTTGCATGCCAATCTCATGCAAGGCCGCGAGGATCCCTGCGAGATCCACGGAAGCGTGCTGCACATCCAAACGGCGGTTCATCAGGTCGAAGTTGAGCCGCTCGATACCTTTGATCTTTTCCAAGCGCTTCCGGATGAGGCCCTCCTCGGTTGGGCAATCCATGTTGGTGATGAGAAGGCGCGAGGTGTTTCCAGTTGGCGGAGGAGATGGGGGAAAAGTCGCAGCAACCGGTGCCCGGCAGCTGGTGACGCCGCTGCTCAGCGCGGGCTTGCCGCAAGCTACCGGGCTGACAGATTCGCCATCCGTTGCAACGGTTCCTTTGACTCCAATGGCAAGCAAGGCGTCAAGGATAGGCGTGGTGGAGGTGAGGCGATGCCGTATGGACAGCCTGCCCGCACTCGAATCAAGTGAGAGATCCTCGATGCCGGTGATTTGACCCAGCTGAGCCCGCACAAGCGCTTCCGAACGCCGGTCCAAATCGGGTAGATCGAGCATCAGAACCGTGGGCGGGCCCTGTTGATCGCTGGCGCACGAACCGCAGGTGGCAGGCGCGGAAGTGGGTGCATCGTCAGTTTTCATAGGTGCCTCTTTTGCTGAACGGGTAAACCTGAAGTGGCCATGGAGCCGAGCGCGTGTCTTGCAGGGGCGCGTCGCGCAGCAAAAAAGGCCGCCCTTCTTCAGGGCGGCCTCCATTACGTCATGACATGTCTAAATGACTGGCCCCGACGAAGACCTTGATCGATCTGGCGCCAAGAGAAGGGATCGCTTGGCTCAAATCGAAAGGCGTGAAAGAAAGGGTGTCGAACCGCCATATGACGTACTTCGTTTCGTTGCCATCCCTGATGGCCAACCTGACGGTCTCGAAACGTGTCACGTTGATCCAGCGAGTCGTAGGCAGGATCTCGATGGTCCGTTCTACTTCGGCCGTGGATGCAGGCGTTCCAAAGATCGAGGTCTTGGGTGTCGCAGCGGAGGACTGAGCAAACGCTTGGCTTCCGAGCGCGAAGGAAGCGGTCATGGCGAGTTGGATGATGAGCTTCATGGATTTTTTCCTTTGTTTGGGTCGAGCTGACAATCAGCGAGTCCGCCGATCAGCCATCGACCAAAGAATGACGTTGAGATGCCGCTGCTCATGGCAGGCATTGGTGCTGCGGCATGATGCTGGTCTCTGGGGCCGTCCTGGGCGGGCGCCTCGGGCCGGCTGGCCGGTGCGAGATGGGTTCGATCAACGGTGCAGGCTCCCATATGGACGGCAACGCAGGTTCTAGCGCCTCGGAGTGGGCCCCCGGAAGTCCCAGGGTTGTGCAACAGGCCTCACAAACGCACGGTTCTGCTGGAGCCTGGCATGCGTGCGGTACCGCCGCGAGCTCATCCTTGACTCCGTCAAGCTTGCTGAATGGCGGGCAACAACGTGATGCAGGAGGGCAGAATTGGGTATCAAAGTCTCCCGAAAATGACTTAGCCGACTCATGAACACCTAGCTCTCGCGCCTCAGCGCCGCCGCTTCCCGCCATGGTCATGGCGAGAGCAAGCCATAGCAGCAGTGATTGGAGAAGATTGGCCATTGAGGACAGGTTCATTTGAAGCAAGCACACCATTTAAAACGCTGTGCCAACTCCAGGGTCAAGTAGTAAATTAGTCAATTCGTCGCCACCTCGCAACGTCTAAGAGGCGTCTGCCTCGCCAACCTGAGTGCTTTCGCGCGCTTCGGCAAGGATCTCTCGGCCACCTTTGAACGCGATGGCGCTCACCACCATTCCAAGAATCAGATCCGGCAAGTTCGAACCCAGCCACATCACCAGCGCTGAACCGCCCCGGCTTCTGCGGAGGCCAGTTGCTTTGAGTCAGACGTTGATCGCGGCCTGACTAGCGCGTTGGGAATGGTATCGGTCTTCGAACTCGGCAGGTGGCCTGTAGCCCAGGGGTGCCATCAGCCGATG
>NZ_LFRI01000381.1 GCF_001447195.1 Aquabacterium parvum
GGCCTCGTTCAACTCTTCACCCTCACAGTTCCGGACACCAAGCCTTTCGAGGGCCGAGTGGGTGAGCAGGTGTCCGTGCCGGTGCGTGCGTGGGCTCCTGGCGCGTCGGTGAGCCTCGCCTATGAGGGGGGCAAGGAGTGAGGATGGATGCACGTATGAGGCCGCTGGCGGCGGCCCTGCGGGATGGGCGAAGCCCGCACGCTGGGACGACGCAGGCGGCTCTAGAGTTCATACATACAAACAATTCGCCCAACCCAATACTGGCGCTGCTTT
>NZ_LFRI01000382.1 GCF_001447195.1 Aquabacterium parvum
ACATTGCGCGCTTCATCGATAGACTTCATTCCAGCCATTTCAACTCCTGTGTAGTTGGCTTGGTTAGGGCAGGGGAGCGGCGTTCCAGGCCAATCCCCTACCCGTCTGATCCCTCGGCGGCTACGCCGCTTTGGGGTGATTCGCATGCGAAACGGCGTAGCCCTTTCCATGCAGATAGCGATAGAACAGCTCGACATACGGCAGCTCATCGAGCGGCTCATCGGTCAGCTCTTCCGGCACCTCGACACCTCGGAAGCACCCAGCAGAACCAAG
>NZ_LFRI01000383.1 GCF_001447195.1 Aquabacterium parvum
TGACGGTGAAGAACGGTGATGACCTGGCTGAACGCTTTAAGCACCTTCATAGAGCCCAGCGCGAGCTATGGAAACGCCGGCAACGTGGTCGCGGCTCTGTGCTCGATGGTGTTGTGGGCGCTGTTTGGTCATACGACGTGAAGCGGGGAGACAACTCGGGCCAGTGGCACCCGCACCTGCACATGATCGCCTTGGCCGAGGTCGAGCCCAGCCAGGAGCGCTTGTCGCGGGATTGGCACCAGATCACCGGGGACAGCTTCATCGTTGATGTGC
>NZ_LFRI01000384.1 GCF_001447195.1 Aquabacterium parvum
AGCGCTCCTGGCTGGGCTCGACCTCGGCCAAGGCGATCATGTGCAGGTGCGGGTGCCACTGGCCCGAGTTGTCTCCCCGCTTCACTTCGTATGACCAAACAGCGCCCACAACACCATCGAGCACAGAGCCGCGACCGCGTTGCCGGCGTTTCCATAGCTCGCGCTGGGCTCTATGAAGGTGCTTAAAGCGTTCAGCCAGGTCATCACCGTTCTTCACCGTCAAAGTCACCAAAAAAGGCCTCAGAGCCGTTTTCTCGGCTCGGATGACCTCCC
>NZ_LFRI01000385.1 GCF_001447195.1 Aquabacterium parvum
CTAGTGTAGTGTTTGATTCTTAATTGAACTTAATTATTTGGGGTGACTCCAATGGTCTACTACGGCCTGAAATGGAGTGCGCCAGTGCGAGTTGCCCCCGAGATTGTGTTGACAGAAGAGCAAGCCTCAGAGCTGACAAAGTTGTCGCGCTCAGGTTGTACCAGCGTCAGGCTCGCGCAGCGGGCACGTATTGTCCTGTTGGCATCGCAAGGCTGGGACAACAAGGATATTGCCCAAGAGGTGGGCATCGGTCGAGTGGCAGTGGCGCGTTGGCGCCAGCGCTATATTGAGTCGGGCATCGAGGGGATCGAGCGAGATTTGCCGCGCGGCGCGCCACCAACCAAGGTTGATGTGGCCAAGCTGGTGGAGTTGACAACTCAAGCCAAGCCCAAGGCTGCAACGCATTGGAGCACGCGCAAGATGGCCGATGAGTTGGGCGTCTCAGCCAGCACAGTGATGCGTCATTGGCAGGCTCATGGCTTGAAGCCGCATCTGGTTCGTGGCTTCAAGGTCTCGCGTGATCCGAAGTTCGCGCAAAAGCTTGAAGACATCGTTGGCCTGTACATGTCGCCGCCCGAGCATGCGCTGGTGCTGTGCTGCGACGAAAAGAGCCAGGTGCAGGCGCTTGATCGCACGCAGCCGGGCTTGCCTCTCAAGAAGGGCCGAGCCCAGACCATGACGCACGACTACAAGCGCCACGGCACGACCACATTGTTTGCTGCGCTCAACGTGCTCGACGGACAGGTCATCGGGCAATGCCAGCAGCGACACACGCACGTCGAATGGCTGAAGTTCCTCAAGAAGATTGACCGAGAAACCCCCAAGGAAAAAACGCTGCACCTGATTGCAGACAACTACGCCACGCACAAACATCCTGCGGTGCAAGATTGGCTGGCCAAGCATCCACGGTTCAACATGCACTTCACGCCGACATCGGCCTCATGGCTAAACATGGTTGAGCGCTTCTTCAGAGATCTGACCTGCGAGCGCCTGCGTCGAGGCGTGTTCACCAGCGTGCCCGAACTGGTCGCTGCCATTGATCAATACGTCCAGCACCACAACACAGATCCCAAGCCGTTCATCTGGACCAAGAGCGCCCG
>NZ_LFRI01000386.1 GCF_001447195.1 Aquabacterium parvum
ATCAGGCCGCCACCATGGCCGCCTTGAAGGTCAAAAAGCTCAGCAACGAACTCCAGTTATCCCTCCTGTAGTGGCACGCTGACTAGGTCAACCTAGTCAAATCAACCACTTACAGCATTTGGTGTCGAACTCGGGGTGCCCGCCTCACGCGTTATTGCGCAATGCAAAAATCGCGGGATGTTAGAGTTTCAGAACAAATGGTGGCTTGTCGTTAAGTGAAAAGACTGACCAGGTTTGAAAGCAAAGAACGCACGCGCTCGCTCTTACTGGAAGCGGCGCGCGCCTGCGTCGCCGAAAAAGGCTATGACGGCACCAGCGTCGCAGATATCGCCGATCGCGCCGGGTTTACCAAAGGGGCCTTCTTTTCGAACTTCGAGACCAAAGAAGATGCGTTCCTGGAGGTGTTGCGCATCGAGAAGACGCGTGACGCCGAGATGCTGCGAGAGATACTGAAAACCCCGGACCTCGCCGCGTTGTCTCAGATACTGAATGCCTACATCGATGGTTTGGGTGCAAATCGGGATTGCGCGATCCTCGACGTGGAAATGCAGTTGCATGCCTCCCGCACGCCGCATTTTCTGGAGCGCTATGAAACCCTTTCCGCAGAAATGCGGGGCACCCTTGGGCAGTTTGTGAGCAGCTTGTTCGCTCATGCCGGAAAACAGTCACCCATGCCAGATGAAGATTTGGCTGAACTGTTTTTGTCTCTTTTTCAGGGGCTCATGGTGCGAAGGGCAGCGCAGCCAGGCGAGCAGATCCGCCGGGTGCTGGATGCGTTGGTGGCAAGCGCGCCACAGCGGCCCTGAGGCGCGGCGTTCAAAGCAGCCTGAAAGCCGCCGCCGCCACACAGGTCGGCAACAGGGCGGCGGTGGCCAGCCCCAGTGCCGACACCGATTCCCCCTCGTAGTGGCGTTTGAGGATGGCGATGCCCGCCGGGTTCGGCGCGTTGGCGATGATGGTCAGGCCGCCGCCAGTGACGGCCCCGGCCACCAGGGCGAGCTTGAACTCATCGGACAGGCCGGGCACCAGCGAGCCCAGGTAGGTCAAGGCCGCGTTGTCGGTGAACGCCGTCAGCGCGGTGGCGCCATAGAACACCGCGTCGCTGCTCATGCCCATCAGCACGGGCTCGAGCCACCAGCGCTGCTGCCCGCCCAGCACCACCAGCCCGGCCAGGAAGAAGGCGACAAGCAGGCCTTCACGCAAGATGAGCCGCCCCTGGTGCTGCGGGTAGGCTGTGGCCACGCCCATGAACAGCAGGAACAGGCCCATGAACATGGCCGGGTGGTGCGCAAAAGCGACCACGCCTGCCAGCAGCAGCAAGTGAACGGCGGTCAGCGCCCAGGGCACAGGGGCTTCGTTCACCGAGCGGGCAGGGGGGCGCAAGTCGATCAGTTCCTTGCGGAACAGCAGCGTCACGCCCACGGCGTTCACCGCCACCGCGATCGCCGCCTTCCAGCCGAAGTTCTGCAGCATGAAGGGCAGGTCCCATCCCCATGCCCCGGCCACCATCAGCACAGGCGGAGCGGCATACGGCGTGAGCGTGCCCCCGATGGAGATGTTGACGAACAGCACGCCCAGCGTGGCGTATTTCAGCCGTTGGGACACGCGTTGTGACAGCACCCGCTCACCCAGGATCAAGGCGGCCAGCGTCATCGCAGCCGGCTCGGTGATGAAGGAGCCCAACAGCGGCACCAGCAGCATCACCGTGAGGTAAAAGCCCATTTCACCGGGCAGTGGCAACAGCCTGGCCACGAAGCCGATCAGGCCCTTGGCGGCCTGCAGCACCGCGCGCGTCGCCGCGATCACCATGATGGCGAAGACGAACAACGGTTCGGTGAAGTTGCGCGAGTCCACGTAGCCCACGGCCGCCTCGTGGCCGCCGAACGCGAACATGAAGCCCACCAGCACGATGGCCCAGAAGCCGAACACCACCTCGACCTCGGCCAGCAGGTGCCACACGCCTGCGTGACGCGGTCGGCTGTGGGCCAGGCGCTCGAAAAAGCCGGTGGCAAAGGTGTGGGCGATGGCCAGCGCGAACAGCGCTGCACCGATGAGTTCGATCTGGCTCGGGTGGGGCAAGTGGCGGTCTTTCTGTGGAGGGGGCGGGGGCGTGTTCGATGGCGAGGGGCGCGGTCAGGCCGGCGTCAAGCCGCCTGCAACTGTTCTCGCATCACCGTGGCGATCAGCTCTTCCATCGTGTAGAAGCCGGGGCCGCGCTGGTGCAGCTCGCGCAGCGCGAAGGCTGCGCCCGTGCCGAAGGCCTCGCGGCGGATGGAGTCGTGCGTCAGGCGCACCGTTTGGTGCGGAAAGCCGAACACCACCTCGTGGTGCCCGACGATGCCGCCCAACCGCAGCGAGGTGATGCGCGCCTCGTCGAGGTCGAGCGTGCTGGCCATGCGCCGCGCGGTGCCCGAGACCTCGGGTTTGTCACGGAAATGCTGCTCGATGATCTCGATGTCGGCCTGGGGCGCGATGGTGCGCAGCAAGCGCGCCGCCACGATCAGGAAGTTGATGCCCACGGTGATGTTGGGCGAGCACATGATGCGGCAGGCGTCGGCCAGCGAGCGGATCGCCGCCAGTTGCTCGGGCGTGTAACTGGAAACGGCGCTGACCAGCATCAGGCGATGCCGGCGCACGGCGCCAAGGTAGAGCTGCGCCGACTCAGCCGATGAAAAATCGACCAGTGCGT
The DNA here is from genome assembly GCF_001447195.1 of Aquabacterium parvum. Lineage (GTDB taxonomy): Bacteria > Pseudomonadota > Gammaproteobacteria > Burkholderiales > Burkholderiaceae_C > Aquabacterium > Aquabacterium parvum. The sequence goes on from NZ_LFRI01000386.1 coordinate 2,690, forward strand.
CGATGGGGCGTTGTGCGATCAGGGCATCCAGCGGCTCGCCACCCGTGGCGATGACGGGCACCTCGGTGCCTGGCAGCACGGTGGGGCTGCCCTGCGGCAACCGACGCCGTGCCACCCAGCGCAGGTCGATCTGCTCATCTGCCAGCAGGGCCTGGGCCACGGCCTGTCCGGCGCGGCCGTGACCGAGCAGTCCCACGCGGATGCGGTTGGGGCGGCGGCGGGGAGCAGGGTGAACTTGGGTCAGCATCCCCGCAGCTTAGGCGCTGGAGTCGATCAGGTAAAGTCGAATATACCGCTACAAATATTCGGCTGAGGTTGCGAATGGCAAGCCTGAACTTCAAGCACCTGCGCTACTTCCTGCAGGTGGCCGACACCGGCAGCATCGCGCGCGCCAGCGAACAGCTGCACATCAGTCCGCAAACCATCAGCGAGCAACTGCAGCAGCTCGGAGACCAGTTGGGCGGTGGTTTGTTCAACCGCCATGGCCGGCGCCTGGCGCTCACCGACAAAGGGCGCATGGTGCAGGGCTATGCCCGCGAGATCTTCACGCTGGGCACCGAGCTGCAGGCCAGTGCCCGCAACAAAGCCCAGGCGCAGCAGCGCATCGAGTTCCGCGTGGGGGTGGCCGACGCCGTGCCCAAATCGGTGGCCTTCAAGTTGTTGGCGCCGGTGCTGCGCATGGGTGAGCACGTGCACCTGGTCTGCCGCGAGTGGCGGCTCGACCGCCTGCTGGCGCAGCTCGCCTTGCATGAGCTCGACCTGGTCATCGCCGATGCGCCGCTGCCGCGCTCGGCCGGGGTGCGCGCCCAAAGCCACCCGGTGGGTGACGAGCCAGTGGGCTTTTTTGCCGCGCCGGCCTTGCTGGCCACCCAGGTTCGGCCCTTTCCAGATTGCCTGGACGGCGCGCCCATGCTGATGCCAGGTGAAGACGCGGTGATGGGGCACCAGCTGCGTGCCTGGTTCGACACACAGGGGGTCCACCCACGCGTGGTGGCCGAGCTCGATGACGCGGCGCTGACGCACGAGTTCGGCCGCAACGCTGAAGGCTATTTCGTGGCCCCCAGTGCCATGGCGGGCGAGCTCGCCAGTCGCCTCGGGGTGCAATGGGTCGGGCTGGCCGGGGGGGTGCGCGAGCAGTACCACGCCATCGCCGTGGCGCGACGCGTGCAGCACCCTTGCGTGGCGGTGCTGACCCGGGCGGCTCGCCCTGCTGGCGCGCAGGGGGCAGGCAAGGCCGTGCGCCCGGGCGCCGCGAAGCGAGCGCGGCCCGGGGGGCCGCCGCTCAACCCGTGACGCGACGCGATCGACCCCCGGGATCTTCCCGCCATGCATGTGGAGGGGCGCAGGGGTGCTCACCGGGTTAACGCGATTCATCCAATGGTGGGCGCGCAGGCACGATGGCGCGCAAACCAGAACATGGAGCCGCGTTCATGCGTCAAAGCTTTTTCCGCACCGCCTTGCTGGCCACCTTCGCCATGGGCTTGCCCGCACTGGCCCAGGCTGCTGTCGAGTACTACAAGTGGACCCCGGTGACCTTGCCGGTGTCGTCGGGCGCGTCCTGCGGCAACGGCACGCCTGCGCGGGTTTTCGTCAACCGCACGCCGATGACGACCAAGACGCTGGTGTATTTCGAAGGCGGTGGTGCCTGCTGGAACCAGAACGGCTGCCTGGGCAAAGGCAAGCTCACCGAGGTGGCCTCCAACCCGAATGGCGTGCCGGAGAACTACCTCAGCCAGGTCAATGCCGCCGTGTTCGGCATGGCCACGCCGCTGATCACGCGCACCGCGCTGCTCGGCAAGGTCTACACCCAGAGCTGGAACATCGTCTACGTGCCTTACTGCACGGGCGACGTGCACACCGGTGCCGCCGTGCAGACGTACAGCGACGCCGACCCGGCCAAGCCCACCGTCTACCACCACCGGGGTTACAAGAACGCCAAGGCCTTGGGCGACTGGATGGCCGCCAACATGCCTCAGCCTGAGCACCTGCTGGTGTCTGGCTCCTCGGCCGGCGGCGTGGGCGCGACGGCCAACTACGGCGTGCTGCGCCTGGCGCTCAAGCCCAAGAAGTCGGCCCTGGGTGCCGATTCCGGGCCCCTGTTCCCTGCGCCTCAGAACGGCACCTCGGCCCAGTACCCCTCGCTGCCTTTGCAGAACAAGGTGCGCAGCCTGTGGGGCGTCGACCGCCCGGACGGCGTGGCCTCCGAGCTGATCGCGATGTACCCCGAGGCAGGCGACGTATCCGACCTGTCGACGCTCAACACCGGCCTGCCCAAGGTCTTCCCCAAGGACCGCTTCGGCTACATGGCGTTCCAGGAGGACGGCATCTTCTCGGCCTTCTCCTACACGAGCTTCTACCCGGAGATCGCGGCGCTGAGCGGCAAGGCCAAGGACCAGGCCATCAACGTGCTGTGGCGCAAGGACATGGCCAACTGGCGAGCCCAGCTCGACAAGAACCCGGCAACCTCCGGCTACTACTTCCCGACCTGGCGCCCCTTCCTGAAGGCCCACACGCTGGCGCTGCTGGACTTCACCGGCACCGGCATCGAAGAGGCCAACATCATGAGCGTGGCCACCTTCTACGAGAACCTGATCGACGAGTCCAAGCCCGTCCTGCGCGTGCAGGAGCAAGACCAGGTGGGCGACCACAAGCGCGTGTTGTCGGTCAACCCACTGCAATGGCTGGTGGCGCTGCTCGAAGGCCTTTTCCTCTGATGCCTGCCCGGTGAACCCGGGCGCGGCGCTCAGGCGCTCTTGCGTGCCTTGAGCTGTGCCTGGTCCAGCTCTTCGAGCTGCACGCGGGCGTAGGCGATGCTGGCTTTGAACAGGCTCAGCAGGTTGCGCAGCACGTCTTCCAGCGGGGTGCTGCAGCGATCGGCCACCCACTGCGTGGCGATGCGGGTATTGGCGCCCACCAGGCCGTTGGACAGGATCAGGGCGTCCAGGCCCAGCTCGGACAGGCGCGGGAACATCTGCTGCATGAACCCGGCGATCAGGTGGGCGAAGTCCTTGGAGGCCTGCTCGGCCAGCATGTTCATGCCTTCGCCCGCGTTGACGGCGTCGATCAGGGCCACGCGCGCGCGGTGCGGATCGTCGCGGATGTACTCCAGGAAGGTGCGCAGCGCGGCCTCGGCGAGCTTTTCGGGCTCGGGCTGGCAGGCCGCCAGCGACAGGATCGTGGCCTGCATCAGGTTGCGGTTGACGTCGGTGTAGACGGAGCGAAAGAGGTCCTCCATGCTGCCGAAGGACTCGTAGAAATAACGCGAGGTGAGCTGGGCCTGGCGGCAGACGTCGCGCACCGTGGCCTGGTGGTAGCCGCGTTCCCCGAAAACGGCCAGGCCCGCTTCGATCAGGCGGGCGCGTCGTTGGCGCTGGCGCTCCTGCGAATCAACCCCGCCATAGCGGCGGCCCGTGGCCCCCGGGGTGGAGGGGGATTCGGGGTTAACCCTTTGTCTGGAAACGGACATTGTCAAATACCATTCTGAAATTGACGATTGTCAAAATGCGTCGATGCGAACCGTGACCCGAACCGGCCTGCGCCAGGTTCAGGCGCCACGGGTCGGGTCGGGGCAGCACCTCGGATTTTCTCATCGATGCGTGCTTGCGCGACAAAAAGGGCATCCGAGGCGACATTTTCGCTGGGAAGTGGCTTTCATGGTGCCCCAGTCCAGGGGGCGCGCCAAGGCGGAAAAGCGCCAGAGTGCGTCTGCCGAGGGCGATCAGGCGTCAGCCACGACCGATCCGACAACCAGGCGGTCCCGATGGGGCCGTTTTTTTGGGGCCACCCGAGGGCACGATGAAAGACTTCAAGAACAAGGTCGCAGCCATCACTGGCGCCGCATCCGGCATGGGCCGCACCCTGGCCCTCGAACTGGCTCGCCGCGGTTGCCACCTCGCTTTGAGCGACGTGAATGAAAAGGGCCTGGCCGAGACAGCCGCCCTGGCTGGCAAGTTCGGTGTCAAGGTCACGACCACCAAGGTCAACGTGGCCAACCGCGACGAGGTGTACGCCTGGGCCGATCAGGCCGCGCGCGACCACGGCAAGGTCAACCTGATTTTCAACAACGCCGGCGTGGCGTTGGGGGCCTTCCTCGAAACCGTCAAGGCGGAAGACTTCGAGTGGATCATGGGCATCAACTTCTGGGGCGTGGTGTGGGGCACGCAGGCCTTCCTGCCGCACCTCAAGCGCTCGGGGGATGGTCACATCATCAACACCTCGAGCCTGTTCGGCTTGCTGTCCATCCCCACCAACGGGACCTACAACGCCAGCAAGTTCGCGGTGCGCGGCTACACCGAGGCGCTGCGCCAGGAGCTCGACATGGCCGCTTGCGGCGTGAGCGCCACCTGCGTGCACCCGGGCGGCATCCGAACCAACATCGCTCGCACGGCCAAGATGGACGAGAGCATGGACCGAGCCACAGGTGGCAAGACCGAGCAGGCCCGCGCCAACTTCGACAAGCTGCTCAACACCACCACCGCCGAGAGCGCCGCGCTGCAGATCCTGCGCGCCGTGGAGGGCAACCAGCGCCGCGTGCTGGTCGGGCTGGACGCCAAGTTCCTCGACAAACTGGTGCGCGTGCTGGGCTCGTGGTATCAACCGCTGACCACGCTGTTCGCCAAGCGTGACCTGAAGGGCTGAGCGGGCGACTTGCCCGCGAGCGCTCGCCACCGCACCGCCAGGACTGCCCATGTCTGCCGTCATGAACAACGCACCCACTTCTTCGCCTTCGACCGCGCCGATTCAGCGCACCTATGAGCCGGTCCCCGGCCTGCAGGAAAGCATCGTCTCGTCGCTGATGCGCGCCAGCCTGCGCTTCCTGTTCAAGCCGGTCATCAAGCCGCCGATGCCGGTGGGCCTGCAGCGCGCCGTGCTGCACACGCTGTCGGTGTCGATGCCGCCTGGCGGTGGCGTGAAGGTCGAGCACGTGAAGGTGGGCAACATGACGGCCGAGCGCATCACGCCCAAGGCCACGCCTCAGCCGAAGCACGCCATGCTGTACCTGCACGGTGGTGCCTTCTGTGCCGGCAGCCCGCGCAGCCACCGCAGCATCACCTCGCGCCTGAGCCGCCTGGCCAACTGCGAGGTGCTGGCCATCCACTACCGGCGCGTGCCAGAGCACCCCTTCCCTGCGCAGATCGAAGATTCGGTCGAGGGCTTCAAGGACCTGCTCAAGCGCGGCTACAAGCCCGAGAACATCGCCGTGGGCGGTGACTCGGCCGGTGGCACGCTGACCTTGCTGGTCTTCAAGGCGCTGGAACTCGAAGGCCTGCCCACGCCCAAGTGCCTGGTGATGATGTCACCCGCTTTTGATGCCAAGCTCAACAGCGACAGCGTCAAGCGCTACAAGAAGCTCGACCCGATGATCAACATCGAGTGGGGCATGCAGGGCTTTGCCTGGTACCGCCCGCGTCACGACCACACGCTGGCCTTTCCCAAGCGCCAGGACCTGAGCACGCTGCCGCCAACGCTGGTGCAGGTCGGCGAGATCGAGGTGCTGCACGACGACTCGGTGTGGCTGCTGCACGCGGCCAAGCGCTTTGATCGGCACGTGGAGCTGGAGGTCTACAAGGGACGCTGGCATGTGTTCCAGATCCACGCTGGTTTGATGCCCAGTGCGACGAAGGCGCTTGAGCGGCAGGCTGCGTTCATGAAGCAGCATTGGGGTTGTTGAGTTTTGTGCGGCGGTTTGTGCGTGGTCCGGTGGGTGAGGGGCGTGTGAGCCGGCCCTGCGCGGGGCACCACCGAGCTTGACCTCGTTCACCCCTTGAACACCGACCAAGCGGTTGCCGAGCCATGACACCGCACATGTCGGGCCGGCTCAAACGCCCCTCACCCACCGAACCCGAACCACCGCGCACGGCGTGGGTGGTGGAAGAAGGGCGACGCAAAGCGTCGCCCTTCTTCCTTTCCGCATGCCACGTTGTGTCGCGGGCTGGGGGCCAGGGGGGGGCCTGCGCAGGGCCCATTCGCGGTGTCATGGCTCGGCAACCGCTTGGTCGGTGTTGAAGGGGTGAAGGTGGCGCCGCGCGGTGGTGCCCCGCGAGCGTGGTCCCGGAGCAGGCCCCCCTGGCCCCCAGCCCGTTGCTCAACCGTGGCAAATCACCCCACCCACCAACCCCAGCACCGCACCAACAAAAAAGCCACCCCGAAGGATGGCTTCTCAACCGGCTCGACGTCAGGCTGACATGAGGCCGATCAACCCATCAAGCCGCCTTCTTGCGCGCCTGAGCCGCCAGCCGCGCCAGCTCCTCGTCGCGCAGGTCCTTGCGCAGGATCTTGCCCACGTTGCTCATCGGCAGGTCCTCGCGGAACTCGATGTGCTTTGGCCGCTTGTAACCCGTGAGCTGCTCCTTGCAGTACTCGGCGATGTCGGCCTCGGACAAGCTGTAGTCCTTGCTCACCACGAACAGCTTGACCGCCTCGCCCGACTTCTCGTCCGGCACGCCGATGGCGCAGCACTCGGTCACACCCGGGTGCAGGCTCACCACTTGCTCGATCTCGTTGGGGTACACGTTGAAGCCCGAGACCAGGATCATGTCCTTCTTGCGGTCGACGATCTTGAACAGGCCGTCGGCCGACATCACGCCCACGTCGCCGGTGCGGAAGAAGCCGTCGGCCGTCATGACCTTGGCGGTCTCTTCGGGGCGCTGCCAGTAACCGGCCATCACCTGCGGGCCGCGCACCGCGATCTCGCCAGGCTCGCCTTGGGCCACGGGCTGGCCGTTGTCGTCGAGCAGGGCGATTTCGGTGGAGGGCAGCGGGTAGCCGATGGCGCCGTTGTAGCTGCGGTTGTCCAGGCGGTTGACCGTCACCACGGGCGAGGTCTCGGACAGGCCATAGCCTTCGACGATGGGCACACCGGTGATGCGCTGCCAGGCCTCGGCCGTCGACTGCTGCACGGCCATGCCGCCGCCGTTGCAAACCTTCAGGCGCGAGAAGTCGAGCTGCTCGAAATCGGGCTCTTCCACCAGCGCGTTGTAGAGCGTGTTGACCGCCGGGAACTGCGTGATCTGGAACTTCTTGAGCGTCTCGATCAGCTTGCCGATGTTGCGGGCGTTGTCGATCATGACGTTGAGCGTGCCCATGCGCGCGCTCAGGAAGAAGCACACCGTCAAGGCGAACACGTGGTAGAGCGGCAAGGCCACCACGTTGACCAGCTGGCCCTCGACTTTCGAGAGCTCAGGCTTGAACCAGGCCTCGCATTGCAGGATGTTGGCCACCAGGTTGCGGTGCGTGAGCGTGGCGCCCTTCGACACTCCGGTGGTGCCGCCGGTGTACTGCAAGAAGGAGACGTCGCTGCCGTTCAGTGCAGGGCGCTGGAAGGGCAGGGACTTGCCCTGCTTGAGCGCGGCCTTGAACGGCGTGACGCGGCAGCGGCCGTTGTCGGGCAGCTTGAAGTCGATGACGTGCTTGTCGACGTTGCGCGACTTGTAGGTGACCCAGGGGCCCTTGATGGCGCCGAACACATCGCCCAGCGAAGCCAGCAGGATGTGCTTGACCGGCGTGCGCTCAATCACTTCCTGAACGGTGGGGCCGAAGTACTCCAGCACGATGATGACCTCGGCGCCCGAATCGACCAGCTGGTGCTCGAGCTCGCGCGGGGTGTACATCGGGTTGACGTTGACCACCACGTGGCCGGCGCGCAGCACGCCGGCGATGGCCACGGCGTAGTGCGGCACGTTGGGCATCATCACCGCGACGCGGCTGCCTTTGGGCAGCTTCTGTGCTTGCAGCCAGGCGGCCAGCTGCAGCGACTGGCGGTCCACGTCGGCGAACGTCCAGCGCGAACCCAGGTAGGCCATCGAGTCGGCCTTGGCGTGGGTGCGGAAGGCTTCTTCGAGCAATTCGACCAGCGAGGGGTAGGCGTCGGGGTTGACCTCGGCCGGGACGCCTTGACCGTACTGCTGCAACCAGGGTTTGACGTTCGTCATGACACGTTTCCGAAAGAAAAGACGAGAATCTATCTGAAAACCTACCGTGTCATTTTGATGGCGGGACGGTATTTCGGCCATCCCTGGGTCGGGTGCGTTCGCGCGCGACGCTTTGTCGCTGATGCGCCCCATCGAGATTTCCCTGGTGTCAGATGAGCTGGCGCCTTGCGCGCCAGGGCCCGCCTGGGCAGACTCGGCCCTGGCGGGGCAGTTCCGCCCCGTCCTTCCTCTTCAAGAGGGACACACACGATGAACAGTCGAGCGATGTTGACGCGCGTGAGGCATGGCTTGGGTGCCTTGGCGCTGGCCGTGGTTTGCCCGGCGATGGCCGACGGCCCGGCGCCCGCGGCCCCCCCAGTCACCGCGCCGGCCACCGGCCTGCTGATCGACAACGTGCGGGTCTTCAACGGCACCGACGAGCGCCTGTCGCCACCCAGCCATGTGCTGGTGGTCGGCAACCGGGTGCGCACCATCTCCACCTCGCCGATCGCGCCACCGGCCGATGTCGCGCTCACCCGCATCGACGGCGGCGGGCGCACCTTGATGCCGGGCCTCATCGACGCCCACACCCACCTGATGTTCGCCACCGTTTCGCAGCAGGTGGCGCTGCTGGGGGACTTCGGCTTCGTGCAGATCGCGGCGGCGCGGGCCGCGCAGGACATGCTCATGCGCGGCTTCACCAGCGTGCGCGACCTGGGCGGGCCGGTGTTCGGCCTGAAGGCGGCCATCGACGCGGGCATCACCCCGGGGCCGCGCATCTGGCCATCGGGCGCCTTCATCTCGCAGACCGGCGGGCACGGTGATTTCGCCTGCCCAACGAGCTGATCGCCCGCCCCGGCGATCACTCCTACACCGAGCGCGTGGGCGCGGCGGCGATTGCCGACAACCCGGACATGGTGCGCCAGCGCACCCGCGAGCAACTGGCCCTGGGCGCTTCGCAGATCAAGCTGATGGCCGGCGGGGGCGTGTCGTCCCACTACGACCCGCTCGACGTCACCCAGTACACCGTGGCCGAGCTGCGCGCCGCGGTCGAGGCGGCCGAGAACTGGGGCACCTACGTGACGGTGCACGCCTACACGCCGCGTGCCGTGCGCCAGGCCATCGAGGCCGGCGTGAAGTGCATCGATCATGGCCAGTTGCTCGACGAGTCCACCGTCAAACTGATGGCCGACCAAGGCATCTGGTGGAGCCTGCAGCCCTTTGTCGATGACGGCCACTCGCCCCAACCGCATCAAGCAACTGGAGATGTACGGGGGCACCGACAAGGCCTACGCGCTGGCGAAAAAGCACAAGGTGAAGCTGGCCTGGGGCACCGACCTGCTGTTCAGCGCGACGAACGCCCGCCAGCAGGCCGCCAAGCTGGTGATGATGCAACGCTGGTTCACGCCGGCGCAGGTGCTGCGCATGGCCACGGCCGACAACGCGGCACTGCTGGCGCTTTCCGGCGCACGCTCGCCGTACCCGGGGCAGCTCGGTGTGGTCAAAGAGGGGGCCCTGGCCGACCTGCTGCTTGTCGATGGCGATCCGCTGAACAACCTGGGCCTGCTGGCCGATCCGGACAAGAACCTGCTGCTCATCGTCAAGGATGGGCGCATCCACAAGCGCAGCCTGTGAGCGCGGTCCTCAAAGCAAAACGCCCCCGCGTGAGGCGGGGGCGTTGAACAGGTGGACAGCGAGCTGGATCAGTTGAAGCTGAAGTGCTCGTTGTTCATCTGCATGACCGAGCTGGTCGACGACAGCATGGTCTTCTTGTGGCCGTCGGCGCGGGGCAGCAGGCGCTCGAAGTAGAACTCGGCGGTCTGCAGCTTGGCGGTGTAGAACTCCTTGGAGTCCTTGCCGCCCTTGGCCAGCTTCTCGTTGGCGGCAATCGCCTGCTTGAGCCAGAAGTGGCCCATCATCACGTAGCCCGAGTACATCAGGAAGTCGTTGCAGGCGGCCGAAACCACGTCGCGGTCCTTGTTGGCGCGCAGCATGATCTGCAGCGTCAGCCACTTCCATTGCAGGGCGCGCTTGAAGCAGGCGCGGGCCATCTTGCCAACCGGGCCGCCGTCCAGCAGGTGCGGCTTGGCCTGGGCGATCATCTCGTTGGTGAAGCTGAAGATGCACTTGCCACGCGATTGCAGCAGGGTCTTGCGGCCCAGCAGGTCGAGCGCCTGGATGCCGGTGGTGCCTTCGTACAGGGTCGAGATGCGCGCGTCACGGGCGATCTGCTCCATGCCGTGCTCCTTGATGTAGCCGTGGCCACCGAAGACCTGCATGCCGATGTTGGCGCACTCCAGGCCCAGCTCGGTGATGAAGCCCTTGAGGATCGGGGTGTAGAAGCCCAGGCGGTCGTCGTACTCTTCGTACTTGGCCTTGTTGCCCTCGGCCACACCGGCGACCATGTGGTCGGCCAGCTTGGCGGCGTGGTAGATCATGGCGCGGGCGCCTTCGGCAACGGCCTTTTGCGTCAGCAGCATGCGGCGCACGTCGGCGTGCCAGATCAGGGCGTCGTTGGGATGTTCGGCGTCCTTCTTGCCGGAGACGGCGCGCATGGAGCGACGCTCCTTGGCATAGGGCAGGGCGCCCTGGTAGGACAGCTCGGCGTGGGCCAGGCCTTGCACGGCGGTGCCGATGCGGGCGGTGTTCATGAACGTGAACATGGCTTCCAGGCCCTTGTTGGGCTCGGCGATCATGTAGGCGGTGGCCTCGTCGAAGTTCATGACGCAGGTGGCCGAGGCGCGGATGCCCATCTTGTGCTCGAGCGCGCCGGCGCGCACGGTGTTGCGCGCACCCAGGCTGCCGTCCTTGTTCACCAGGAACTTGGGCACGATGAACAGCGAGATGCCGCGGGTGCCCTTGGGGGCGTCCGGCAGGCGGGCCAGCACGATGTGGATGATGTTCTCGGCCAGGTCGTGTTCACCGGACGAGATGAAGATCTTGGTGCCGGTGAGCTTGTAGGTGCCGTCGCCAGCCGGTTCGGCCTTGGTCTTGACCTGGCCCAGGTCGGTGCCGCACTGGGGTTCGGTCAGGCACATGGTGCCGGTCCACTCGCCGCTGACCAGGGGGGGCATGTAGGTGTTCTTCTGCTCGGTGGAGCCGAACTGGAAGACGGTGTTCATGCAGCCCAGCGACAGGCCGGGGTACATGGTGAACGACCAGTTGGCCGTGCCCATCATCTCGGCCTTGAGCAGGTTCAGCGACATGGGCAGTTCCTGGCCGCCGTACTCCTTGGGGTGCGACAGGCCTTGCCAGCCACCGGCCACGTACTCCGCATAGGCTTCCTTGAAGCCCTTGGGCGTGGTGACTTCGCCGTCCTGGATGGTGCAGCCTTCCAGGTCGCCCGGCAGGTTCAGGGGCGCCAGCACTTCTTCGCAGAAGGTTGCGCAGCCTTCGAGGATGGCGTCGACCATGTCGGGCGAGGCCTCATCGCCGCCGGGCAGGCCCTTGTAGTGGCCTTCGTAGTCGAAGACTTCGTTGAGCAGGAAGCGCACGTCGCGCAAAGGGGCCTTGTACTGCGGCATATGTCACCTCGGTGTGGTCGGGGCAGGCGGCTCGTGGCCACTGCGGTCATGGATGGGAATTCGAACGATCGTTCATTTCAAACGTTCGTTTGAGACAGGCGGGTTTATACCCCAAGCCACCGAGCCTGTGTCAAGGATCTCCGTGGGGGTGGCGCGGTTTTCGCCCTTTGCGGGGGGCGTGCTCCCGTGAACAAGGGGTGTGTCGCCCTTCGTTCCCGCTTCGCGAAACGGGTTCTGCCTGGCAAAAAAGGGCGCTTTCCCAGGGCGCGCGCGCTGGAGCGGGGCGGGGTTAGCCCGTTCGTGTTGCGCACTCTCCCCATGGTGGTGAGCCGCGCCGTCTCAACAGAATGCGCCACCTGCGGATTAACGTTGAGCGTTCGATGCTCGTTCGGTTTGCGGGCCCATTCCTCAATCTGGAGAGAGACATGCAAACTGTTCCACGCTTTGTTCTTCGCGCCTTGCCCCTGGCGGCATTGGCCTGTGCCTTGGGCACGGCTTCGGCCGCCCCGGTGGAAGGCCCTGCCGACATGCGCTTTTATGACGCACCTGCGGCCCTGTCCGGCCAACATGGCGACCTGATTTCCTACCGCGGCACCTCGGTCAACCTCGGCAACGGGGCGCCTGACAACAAGGCCTGGAACGTGATGTACCAGTCCACCGACTCGCGCGGCGCGGCCAACGTGGTCACCGGCACCGTCATCGTGCCGACCACGCCCTGGACCGGTGGTGGCGAGCGCCCGGTGATCTCCTACGCCGTCGGCACCCACGGCCTGGCCCAGCGCTGCGCCCCCTCGCTGCAGCTCAGCCAGGGCAAGGACTACGAGGCCGCCAACATCTCGGCCGCGCTGAAGGCCGGCTACGCCGTGCTGGTGTCCGACTACCAGGGCTACACCAACGGCTCCACCCCGACCTACCTGGCCGGCGCGTCGCAAGGCAACGCCGTGCTCGACATCGTGCGCGCCGCCACGCAAGTGCCGCTCAGCGGCATCACCAGCTCGGCCAAAGTCGCCATCTGGGGTTACTCGCAAGGCGGCCAGAGTGCGGCCTGGGCCGCCCAGCGCCAAGCTGCCTACGCGCCCGGTGTGAAGCTCACCGCCGTGGCCGCTGGTGGCGTGCCCGCCGACTTCCCCACCACCGCTCGCTACCTCGATGGCAGCACCGGTGCCTCCTTCCTGCTCGGCGGCGTGGTGGGCCTGGCCCAGCAGTACCCGGAAGCCATCCCCCTGAGCACGCTGGCCAACGCCGACGGCCAGGCCACCATCGCTCGTGGCAAGCAGCAGTGCGTGTTCGAAGCCCTGTTCGACCTGCAGAACGACAAGCTGTCGCAGTACACCGTGGGCAACCAGTCGCTTGACCAGCTGCTGGCCGCCAAGCCCGAGATCAACGCCGTGGTGCAGGCCCAGAACCTGGGCGCCGACAAGGTCAGCGTGCCGCTGTACCAGTACCACGGCAAGGCCGACGAGTTCATCCCGCTGGCCCAGACCGTGGCGCTCAAGAAGAAGTACTGCGGCAAGTTCTCCAACGTCACGTTCGACACCTACCCCAGCGAGCACATCGCCACGCAGTTCCAGGCCGCACCGTACGTGCTGAGCTGGCTGGCCGACCGCTTTGCCGGCAAGTACACCTCGGGCACCTGCCTGACGCTCAACGCCGAGCCGAAGTCCACCGCCTACCCGCCGGGTGGCAACCTCGTGGTGGGCCTGGACAAGTGGCCGCTGACCGCCTCCGTGGGCCTCAAGACCCTGGGCCAGACGGTGAACCTGCCCAAGGAATCGACCTTCACGGCCGAAGCCGACGTGACCCAGCCGCGCCTGTCGGGCACCCTGAACGTGCCCAACTTCAAGCAGACCATCAAGATCATCGGCCTGCCCATCTCGGTGGGTTTGCAGATCACGCCGGTGGGCTCGGCCTCGGGCACGGTCAACCTCGACACCGAGGGCCAGCTGAAGATCCGTGGCAACGCACAGGCCAACATCACCATCACCTCGGTGCTGGGCATCCCGTTCGGCGAGTGCAAGACCGAGAAGCCGGTGGACTTCCCGCTGACCTTCGACGGCCCGGTCTCGTCGCTGGGCAATGGGGGCCTGACCTTCCAGGGCACGACCACCTTCCCGCAGATCAAGGGCTGCATGATCTCGGCCATCCTCTCGGCGCTGATGTCCGGCAGCGGTCAGGCCTACAGCTTCACGGTCGCACCGCCCGCACCCGTGCGTTATTGACGCGAAGGCGACAAACCCCATGCCGGTCATTCAGCTGAGTTCGGGTTTGTCGCAGAGCCCGTGGCCCCGCTCGGCGTGCACAGTGGCGCATGCCTCGGGCGGGGCCCGGGCTCAGGAGCTTGCCATGTCTCAAACCATCTCCACCGTGCGGCGCTCGGCGCCTGGGCGGATGAAGTGGCGCCTCGCCGGTGGCGCGGTGGTGGCCTTGCTGATCGGCGCCCTTTGGCGCGCCGAAGACGTCCCTCCCACGCCCAGCCACCCAGCGGTGGCCCTGACGGGTTCGGCCCCGGTCACCTTTGCCCCGCCGTCGGCGGGCACCAGCGATGGCTCGACCGACCTGACAGCCTTGAAGGCGGAGCTCGAAACGGCCGCCATGGCCATCGACCAGGCGCGTGACCTGGCGCCCGAAGGCCCGGTGCACACGCGCCCCGACTACGTCTCCCCCATGGAATGGATGGTGCTGCAAGGCGTGGCCAACCAGCACGCCAACGCCGAACGCGAACTCTCGCGCATGGTGCACTTCCTGCGATTCAACAAGCAACTCGAACGCTGGGAAGGGCTGAGCGCGGGCGGCGACCCGGCGCTGCGCCGCGCCCTGGCTTCCGCGCTCGTGACCGATTTGCCTGCCCGCGTGGGGCAGGGCGACCTCTCGGCCTCCGATGCGCGCACCTTGCTCATGCGCCTGCTGGCCGACGCCGAGCCCGATGCCACCCTGCGTGAGGCCCGAATGGGCGACACCATGGCCCGAATCGAAGCCGGCTCTCGTGCTGCCGCCCAGGCCCTGGCCGACAGCGGCAAGGCCGTCGTGCCCGTGGGTTCTGCCCCGGTCGGCGCGAACACCCCCACCCGCTGAGGCGCCTGACGCGCCTGGCGGTCCTTCCTCCTTCGTCTTTTCTCCTTCGCTGTCAGTCGGACGAGTCCGGGCTGGCCCCTGACCGAGCTCGATCAGGCACGCCTTGTGCTTGTATACCAGTCGGTACACCAAGACCGAGCGGCGCGTGCCTCGCGCCGGTGCAGTCGGGGTGACATCTGCAACTGACTGGTGCAAGGAGAAGCGCATGACCGTGGGCCAAGGCAATCGTTCGGGTTGGAATCGTCGTGACTGGATCAAGGGGGTGGGGGCTGGTGGTGCCGGCCTGGCCCTGGGCCCGCTGGGCCTGACGCAGGCTTTCGCACAGAAGCCGATCACCATCGGCATGATCTACGTCGGCCCCAAGGACGACTTCGGCTACAACCAATCGCACTACGAAGCCGCCATGGCCCTCAAGGGCTTGCCCGGCGTGAAGATCGTGGGCGAAGAGAACGTGCCCGAGACCCAGGCCGTGCAAAAGACCATGCAAGGCATGATCTCGCAAGACGGTGCCACGCTGTTGTTCCCGACCTCGTTCGGTTACTTCAACCCGCACATCCTCGAGGTCTCCAAGAAGAACCCCGACGTGCGCTTCTCGCACTGCGGCGGTCTGTGGGACGCGGCCAAGCACCCCAAGAGCGTGGGCAGCTTCTTTGGCTACATCGACGAGTGCCAGTACCTCAACGGCGTGATCGCCGGGCACATGACGAAGTCGAAAAAGATCGGCTTCATCGCGGCCAAGCCCATCCCGCAGGTGCTGCGCAACATCAACGCGTTCACGCTGGGCGCCAAATCGGTCAAGCCCGACATCACCTGCTCGGTCATCTTCACCGGTGACTGGTCGATGCCCGTGAAAGAGGCCGAGGCCACCAACAGCCTGGCCGACCAGGGTGTCGATGTCTTCACCATGCACGTCGACGGCCCCAAGGTGATCGTCGAGACGGCCGCCCGCCGTGGCAAGTTCGTCTGCGGATACCACGCCTCGCAAGCCAAGCTGGCTCCCAACGCCTACCTGACCGGCGCCGAGTGGAACTGGGTCACGCCCTACAAGCAGATCCTCGAAGCCGCCCAGACCGGCAAGCCGCACCCTAACTTCATGCGCGGTGGTTTGAAGGAAGGTTATGTGAAGACCTCGCCATACGGCTCGATGGTGCCGGAGGGCGCGCGCAAGCAGGCCGACGCCATCAAGGCCGCCATGCTGAAAGACGAGTTCGAGATCTTCAAGGGCGAGCTCAAGGACAACACCGGCAAGGTCATCATCCCCAAGGGCACCGTCATGAAGCAGACCGACGTGGCCCTGGAGGGCATGAACTACCTGGTCGAAGGCGTCATCGGCAAGATCTGAGGACGGCAAGAGCATGTCGGCACCCGCAGCTTCGGCCTCATCGTCCCACTGGGTCACGCTGTTCGACAACGTGATGCTGCCGGTGCTGGCCCTGGCCGGCAGCCTGCTGCTGTTCGGTGGCTTCGTCTGGCTGGGCGGGGCTTCGCCAGTCGAAGCGTGGGTGCTGCTGTTCAAGGGCGCCTTCGGCGACGCCTTCTCGTGGCAGAACACGCTGCAGCGCGCCGCGCCGCTGATGCTGACCGCGCTTTGCGTGGCGCTGCCTCAGCGCGCAGGACTGATGGTCATCGGTGGCGAGGGCGCCTTGGTGCTGGGTGGCCTGGCCTGCGCCGGGCTGCCTTACCTGTTCGCGGTGCCCGACAGCGCGGCGGGCACGTTGATGGTGCTGATCGCCTCGGCGCTGGCCGGTGCAGCCTGGATCGCGCTGGCGGGTGTGTTGCGGCAGTACCGCAGGGTCAATGAAACCATCAGCTCTTTGCTGTTGAGCTACCTGGCCATCGGTCTGTTCAAGCATTGGGTCGAAGGCCCGATGCGTGACCCGGCCAGCTTGAACAAACCCTCCACACAGCCGCTGTCCGAGGGCGTGCTGATGGGCTTGATCCCCGGCTACGAGGTGCACTGGGGGCTGGTGATCGGCGTGGTGGCCTGCGTGGCGGCAGGGCTGTGGTTGCATGGCTCCACGCATGGCTTTGCCACCCGCGTCGTGGGTGGCAACGCGCGCGCGGCCCGCCTGGTGGGCCTGCCCAGTCACCGATTGATCATCACGGCGTGTGCGCTCGGGGGGGCCGGGGCCGGGCTGGCCGGTGGCATCGAGGTGGTGGCTGTGCACACCTCGGCCAACGCTTCCTTGATCGTCGGCCTGGGCTACACGGGCATCCTGGTGTCCTTCGTGGCCCGTCACAGCCCCTGGGCCATCGTGCCGGTGGCCATCCTGTTCGGCGGCTTCGGTGCGGCGGGCAGTTTGCTGCAGCGCCGGCTTGATTTGCCCGATGCCTCGGTGATGGTGCTGCAGGGCTTTGCCTTCGTGCTGATCCTGGCGGCCGAAGCCTGGCGTGGTCGCCTGGGCGAATGGCTGCAGGCACGCGCCGCGATGGCGCCCAACCTGCCTGGTCACGAAACCAGCCGGCAGCGGCTGCAGCGCGAGGCCCTCAAGGCCCTGCGCCAAAACAAGGAGGCTGCATGAGCGCCGAAGTTGTCACCTTGGGGAATTCATTGGGCGGCATGTGGGGCGACGTGGCCCTGGCCGTGCTGGGCGGGGCCATCCGCGTGGGCACGCCCTTTCTGTTCGTGAGCCTGGGTGAGTGCCTCACCGAAAAATCCGGCCGCATCAACCTGGGCCTCGAAGGCGTGCTGGTGCTGTCGGCCATGACCGGCTTTGCCGGCAGCTACCTCACCGGCTCGGCCTGGCTGGGTGTGTTGCTGGCGGCTTTTGCAGGGGCGCTGCTGGCGATGTTGCACGGGCTGCTGTGCTCGCTGCCGCGCGTCAACGACATCGCAACGGGCATCGCCCTGATGTTGCTGGGCGCTGGCCTGGCTTTCTACCTGGGCAAGCCCCTGATCCAGCCGCAAGCAGCGCAACTTCCTGCGCTGGAGTGGGGCGCCTGGAGCGACTCGCCTCAGGTGCAGGCGGCGCTGCGCATCAATGCGTTGTTCCCCATCGGGGTGCTGCTGGCGGTGTTCCTGGCCTGGGCCTTGGCCAACACGCGCTGGGGCCTGATCGTGCGCATGGCCGGCGACAGCAGCGATGCCGCGCGTGCGCTGGGCTACTCGGTCAACGGCGTGCGCATCTGGGCGACGACGGCTGGGGGCTTCCTGGCCGGCATCGGTGGCGCGTCGCTGTCGCTGTACTACCCGGGCAGCTGGAACGAGGGGCTGTCGTCAGGGCAGGGCCTGATCGCCGTCGCCCTGGTCATCTTCGCGCGCTGGCGGCCGTTGGCTTGCCTGGGCGCGGCGCTGTTGTTCGGCGGGGCAGGGGCCTTGGGCCCGGCATTGCAGTCGGTGGGCATCGGCTGGGGCTACCACCTCTTCAACGCCATGCCCTATGCCTTGACCCTGCTGATCCTGATCTGGACCTGCAGCCCCAAGCGCTCGCTGCAAGGCGCGCCGATGGAGCTGGGTGTTTCTCGCTGACCTGTTGGTCAACCAAGGAGCCTGACGATGAGTGGACTCGGTGGCCTGAACAAGACGCCTTCGGGCATGGTGATGGGCCTGGTGCAACTGCAGCTGCCGGTGGTCGAGACCCCGGCGCAGCTGGCGTCGCAAACGCAACGCATCGTGGACATGGTGGGCAAGGCCCGCCGCAGCTACCCGGGCATGGACCTGGTGGTGTTCCCCGAGTACTCGCTGCACGGCCTGAGCATGAGCACGGCCGATGAGCTCATGGTCACGCTCGACGGCCCCGAGGTGGCCGCCTTCAAGGCTGCTTGCGTGGCCAACAAAATCTGGGGCTGCTTCTCGATCATGGAGAAGAACGCCGGCGGCAACCCGTACAACACGGGCCTGATCATCGACGACCAGGGCGAGCTCCAGCTCTACTACCGCAAGTACCACCCCTGGGTGCCGGTCGAGCCCTGGGAGCCCGGCAACATGGGCATCCCCGTCATAACCGGGCCCAAAGGCGTCAAGCTCGCGCTCATCATCTGCCACGACGGCATGTTCCCCGAGATGGCGCGCGAGTGCGCCTACCAGGGCGCCGAGCTGATGATCCGCACGGCCGGCTACACCGCGCCCATCCGCCACGCCTGGTCCATCACCAACCAGGCCAACGCTTTTCAGAACCTCATGGTCACGGCCAGCGTCTGCCTGTGCGGCAGCGACGGCACCTTCGACTCGATGGGCGAGGCCATGGTCTGCAACTTCGACGGCACCGTGATGGCGCAAGGCGGTGGCCGCCCTGATGAGATCGTGTGCGCCGAGGTGCGCGCCGACCTGGTCCGCGAAGCCCGTGTGCACTGGGGCGTGGAGAACAACATCCACCAGTTCTTCCACCGCGGCTACGTCGCCGTCAAAGGTGGGGCGCAGGACTGCCCCTACACCTTCATGCAGGACATGGTGGCCAGCCTCGCCCGCCTGCCTTGGGAGGACGAGGTGGTGCACACCGACGGCACGTCTTGCGGCTTTGTCGCGCCAACGCGGGTGTTCCGGGGCAGCGAGCCCAACCTGCTGTCCCCCACCGCGAAGCCTGACGTGCAACCCGACGAGCAACCCGACCTGAAGGACGCCGCATGAGCCCCACCACCTACGTCGACGCCCAGCCCTACCAGTGGCCCTACAACGGCGACCTGCGCCCCGCCAACACCGCGCTGATCATCATCGACATGCAGACCGACTTCTGTGGCGAAGGCGGCTACGTCGACAAGATGGGCTACGACATCAGCGCCACGCGCGCGCCCATCGAGCCGCTCAAGGTGTTGCTGGCCGAGGCCCGCCGCGTCGGCATGCTCGTCATCCACACCCGCGAAGGCCACCGGCCTGACCTGAGCGACCTGCCCGCCAACAAACGCTGGCGCTCGCGCCAGATCGGCACCAACGGCGTCGGCATCGGCGACGTCGGCCCGTGCGGACGCATCCTGGTGCGCGGCGAGCCGGGCTGGGACATCATCCCCGAGCTCTACCCCATCGATGGCGAGCCCATCATCGACAAGCCTGGCAAGGGCAGCTTCTACGCGACCGACCTGGAACTGGTGTTGCACACCAAAGGCATCCAGAACGTGGTGTTGACGGGCATCACCACCGACGTGTGCGTGCACACCACCATGCGCGACGCCAACGACCGCGGCTTCGAGTGCGTGATGCTGACCGACTGCACTGGCGCGACCGACCCGGGCAACCACGCCGCCGCCTTCTCGATGATCAAGATGCAGGGCGGCGTGTTCGGCGCGGTGTCGGACTCCAAAGCCCTGATTCGCGCCATGCAGGCCTGGCCATCGGTGGCGCCTGCAGCAGGCGTGGCCAGGGCGGCTTGATGGCCGTTTGGTGAGCTGCCCCACCCCGCTGAATCCTTCCTCCACGCCCCAAATCACCCCCACCCGAAAGCCGAACCCATGCGCACGTCTCGCCGTCAGTTCATCCAGACCTCCGCCGCTGCCCTGGCATTCGGTGCCAGCCTGCCTTCGGCGCGCGCGCAAGACGACAAGATCCTCATCGGCTACTGGCCCATTGCCTCGGGCCTGCCGCTGTACACGGCGCTCGAGCGCGGCTTCTTCAAGGAGGCGGGGCTGAACGTCGAGGGCGTGAAGTTCGCCAGCGCTCAGCAGGTGGCCGAAGCCATGATCGCCGGCCGCATCCATGGTTCTGCCAACGGCACGGCTTCGGCGGTGCTGGGCCTGGCCGAGATCACCTCGCCCAACCTGTTCAAGATCATCTGCTCCAACCCCTCGAATCACAAGCTGGTGCTCGACCAGTTCGTGGTGCCCAAGGACAGCCCGATCAAGTCCATCGCCGAGCTCAAGGGCAAGCGCGTGGCATCGGGCCCCGGCATCCAGAACGTGACCCTGGCCAAGATCATCCTGGAAAAGAACGGCATCCCGGATGCCAAGGTGGTCGAGCTGCCCATCGGTCAGCACGTGCCCGCGCTGGCTGCCGACCAGCTCGACGCGGTTTACACGCTGGAGCCCACAGGCACAGCCGGCCGCCTCAAGGGCCTCACGCGCGTGCTGGAGAACGGCGTGATCAGCAAGTACGTGCTGGGCGCGGCCGATGCGCCCTGGTTCGGCGGCTCGGCCAGCGTCACCACCACCTTCCTGAAAGAGCGACCGGCCGATGCCAAGAAGTACATCGCGGCCTACGCCCGTGCGGTGGACTTCGTGCGCAAGAACCCGGCTGAGGTGCGCAAGCACATCGACGGCTTCACCGCCATCGACCCGTCGCTGGTGCAGGAAGTGCCGCTGTCCGGCTTCACGCTCTACAACGAGTTCACGGCGTCCGACCTGGGCTACTTCCAGAAGTTCTTCGACATCTTCACCGAGCGCAAGATCTTCTCGCGCGCGGTGCCGGTCAAGCCCTTGATCTACGTGGGCTGAAGCCATGATCCCCAAGCCCCTGGACCGTCTGTTCGATGCTCGGCTGCTGCCGTTCATTGGCCCCTTGCTGCTGTTCGGTGTCTGGCAGCTGGTGATATCGGCCCAGTGGGTCAAGCCTGTGCTGCTGCCACCGCCCAGCGAGACCCTCGCGCACTTGTGGGAGGTGGTGGTCACCGGAGCCATCCGTGAAGACTTCATGTCGACCCTGGTGCGCACGCTCTCGGCCTTCGGCATCGCCGTGGTCATCGGTGTGCCGCTGGGTGTGATGCTGGGCAGCTCGGTCAACGCCTACCGCAGCGTCGAGTTCCTCATCGACTTCTTCCGCTCCACGCCTTCGTCGGCGCTGATCCCGCTGTTCCTGCTGATCTTCGGCATCACCGACGCGAACAAGATTGCGATCGCGGCGTTCGCGGCCGTGTTGCTGGTGCTGTTCAACAGCGCCTACGGCGTGATGAACGCCAAGAAGACCCGCGTGATGGCGGCGCAGATCATGGGTGTCTCACGCTGGCACGTGTTCAAGGACGTGATGCTGATGGAGAGCCTGGCGCAGACCTTCGTGGGTTTGCGCACGGGCGTGTCGATGTCGCTGGTGATCGTCATCGTGGCGGAGATGTTCATTGGCTCCGAGACGGGCTTGGGGCACCGCATCATCGATGCGCAGCAGGTCTTCAACGTCAAGGACATGTACACGTCGATCCTGATCACCGGTGCTTTGGGATATGCGCTCAACCTGGTTTTTTTGCTGATCGAGAAGAGGCTGGTTCACTGGAGTGGGAAAGCATGAGTGGTGCTCCGCTCGGTCCTGCCTTTGCTGTGCCGGCATTGGCGCGTGGGTGGCTGGCTCCGCTCATGTCCCCCGGGCGGGCTGCGCCCGCCCTCCTCCTTTACTTCGCTGCGCCAGCCACCCACGCGCCAATGCTGCGCGGCGCTCTGGCAGTGCCTTCGCTGCGCGAAGGCTGGGGGGTTGATTGCGGCAAACGCCGCAATCAACCCCCTTCCCACCACCTGCGCGGTGAAAGAAGCGGGCAGTGGGGTGCATGGCGCAGCGAAGTAAAGGGGGAGCCCAGGCGCAGCCTGGGCGGAGGACATGAGCGGAGCCGTGCGCCCCACTGCTCGCTTCGGTTTCACCGCCCAACCCCCAACCCAACAACAACCTCCAACCCACCCAGATCTTCTTTCAAAAGGACCACCCCATGAACGCCGCCGTCCTGATGAACGATGAACCGATGGCCCTTCATCAAGAGGCCACCAAGTCCCGCCCCCACGTCACCGTGCGCGGCCTGTGCAAATCCTTCGCCGGCGCCCCCCTCTACACCGACTTCAACCTCGACCTGCCCCGCAGCAAGATCGTCTCCATCTTCGGCCCCAACGGCTGCGGCAAGTCCACGCTGATGAACATGATCGCCGGCCTCATTCCGCTTGACGCTGGCGAAATCCTCTTCGACGGCAAGACGCTGAAAGAAACCAAGATCGGCTACGTCTTCCAGAACTACCGTGACGCGCTTTTTCCGTGGCTCACGGCCCGCGACAACATCGCCTACCCCCTGCGCAGGCAAGGCATGAAAGAGGCCGACGTGCAGGCCCGCGTGGAAGAGTTGATCAAGCTTTTCGAGATCCGATTCGACCTGTCACGCTACCCCTACGAGCTCTCCGGCGGCCAGCAGCAGACCGTGTGCATCATGCGCGCGCTCGCACCGCGCCCCGAAGTCATGTTCCTCGATGAGCCCTTCTCGGCGCTCGACTTCGAGATGACCCTCTTCATCCGCGAAAAGCTGCAGGAAGCCCACCTCGCCACCGGCACCACCATGGTCATCGTCTCGCACGACCTCGAGGACGCCGTTTTCCTCGCCGACGAGATCCTGCTGCTCACGCGCCGCCCCACCAGCATCGCCGAGATCGTGCCCTTCACACTGGCCCGACCCCGTGTGCCCGAGACCATGTCCGACCCCGAGTTCGTGCGCGTCAAGGCCCGCACCCTCGAAGTCTTCCGCCGCGAGATGGCCGCTTGAATCCACCATGAACTGAGCGAACAGGACCCGCCCATGACCGCCCCGCTCGACCCCACCCTGCAGCCCGCCCCCAAAACCGGTGCGCTGGCCTTGAGCACCTACCAGCTCACCAAGCGCTTCGGCGCCTTCACCGCACTCGACCACGTCGACATCGAGGTGCGCCCCGGCACCGTGCACGCCCTGCTCGGTGAAAACGGCGCAGGCAAATCGACGCTGGTCAAGGCCATCGTCGGCTACCACCTGCCCGACGAAGGCGCCGTGCTCATCGACGGCCGCGAACACGCCATCACCTCGCCCGTGGTGGCGCGCGAACTCGGCATCGGCATGGTCTACCAGCATTTCACCGTCGTGCCCGGCATGACCGTGGCCGAGAACCTGCTGCTGGCCAAGGGCGCACTGCCTGCCGTCATCCCGTGGAAGCAGGTGCGCGCCGAGCTCGAAGCCTTCATGTCGACCACGCCCTTCAAGCTCGACCTCGACGCCCGGCCGGTCGACCTGTCCGCCGGTGAGAAGCAAAAGCTCGAAATCCTCAAGCAGCTCTACCTCAAGCCGCGCCTGCTCATCCTCGACGAGCCCACTTCCGTGCTCACCCCGCAAGAGGCCGACGAGGTGCTGGGCGCCTTGCGCGACCGTGCGCACGCCGGCGACGTCAGCGTCATCATGATTTCGCACAAGTTCCGTGAGGTCATGGAGGTGTCGGACGACGTCAGCGTGCTGCGCCGGGGCAAGCTCATGGGCAGCCACCGCGTGGCCGACACCACGCCGCGCATGCTGGGCGCCGAGATGATGGGCCAGGCCGACTCGGCGAACTCGGGCGCCGCCATGGGCACGCTGGGCCAGGAACTCGAACGCACAGCACAACCTGCCGATGCCAGCGAACGCCTGCGCATCGAAGGCCTGCACGTTGATGGCGACCGCGGCGAACGCGCCGTGCGCGACTTCAGCCTGAGCGTCAAGGCCGGCGAAATCGTCGGCGTGGCGGGCGTCTCGGGCAACGGGCAGCGCGAGCTGATGGAAGCCCTGGTCGGCCAGCGCGACCGCGCCGGTGGACAGGTCTTCGTGGCCGGCGAGGCCTACCGCGCCACCCGCGCCCAGAACCAACGACTGAATGTGCGCAGCCTGCCCGAAGAGCCGCTGCGCAACGCCAGCGTGGGCGACCTCAGCGTGGCCATGAACATCGGCCTGCGCCGCTTCGACCAGGCCCCGGCCGCGCGCGGCGGCTGGCTGCGCGGCGGCGTGCTGCGCCAGCAAGCGCGCGAACTCATCGCCACCTACGGCATCAAGACCCAGGGCGAAAACGCCCCCATCCGATCGCTGTCGGGCGGCAACGTGCAGCGCGCCGTGCTGGCGCGCGAGCTCGACGGCCAGGTCGACGTGCTGCTCGTGGCCAACCCCGTCTTCGGCCTCGACTTCGCCGCCGTGGCCGAGATCCACTCGCGCATCATGGCTGTGCGCAACGCCGGTGGCGCCGTGCTGCTCATCAGCGAAGACCTCGACGAGTTGCTCAAACTTGCCGACCGCATCGTCGTGGTGAGCGAAGGCCAGGTGGTGCACAGTTGCGACGCGCGCGACGCCGATCGCCACGTGCTGGGCAGCTTCATGGGCGGACACCACCACGGGCCGAACGACCACGGCACACACCAGGAGGCCGCATGACCCGCACCGCAGCCCTGACCCTCAACGCCAAACCCTTCGACTTCGACTTCGACGTCGCGCACACCGCGCTCATCGTCATCGACATGCAGCGCGACTTCGTCGAGCCCGGCGGCTTCGGAGCCTCGCTGGGCAACGACGTCAATCTGCTGCGCGCCATCATCCCCACCGTGCGCCGAGTGATGGACGCCTGGCGCGCCGCCGGCGGCCTCCTCATCCACACCCGCGAAGGCCACACGCCCGACCTTTCAGACTGCCCGCCCGCCAAGCGCCTGCGCGGCTCGCCCAGCCTGCGCATCGGTGACATCGGCCCCATGGGTCGCATCCTCATCCAGGGCGAGCCAGGCCACGGCATCGTCCCCGAGCTGGCGCCGCTGCCCGGCGAGCCTGTGATCGACAAGCCTGGCAAAGGCTCCTTCCACGCCACCGGCCTGCAGGAGCTGCTCGCATCACGCGGCATCACGCACCTCATCATCATGGGCGTGACCACCGAGGTCTGCGTGCAGACCACCATGCGCGAGGCCAACGACCGCGGCTACGACTGTCTGCTGCTCGAAGATGGCACCGAAAGCTACTTCCCCGAATTCAAGGCCGCCACGCTGGCGATGATCCGCGCGCAAGGCGGCATCGTCGGCTGGACCGCACCCAGCGCCGAGTTGCTGTCGGCGCTGGCGCCGGTGGTGGCCACGCCGCTGTGAGCGGGCCGCAGGTGCCTGCCACCGGCATGACGATCACCCCCCATCTCACCACCCGTCTCCCATCGATCCCATGACCCTGCCACCCGACCAGGTCAACCGCCCCGATGTTGTCGCCGAGCTGACCGCGCTGTTCCTCGATTACGAGGCCGCGCTCATGGCCAACGATGCAGACGTGCTCAACGGCTATTTCTGGCAGCACGATGCCGTCACCCGCTACGGCATCGCCGACACGCAAAAAGGCCACGCGGCCCTGGTGGCCTACCGCGCCAGCGTGCCAGCCCCTGATTTCACGCGCGCCCTGCACGATGTGCGGATCACCACCTTCGGCGCCGACATGGCGGTGGCCATGTGCGAGTTCCGTCGCAGCGACACCCCTTTGCACGGTTTCCAGACCCAGACCTGGGTGCGCCTGCCATCGGGGTGGAAAATCGTGTCTGCTCACGTGAGCATGGTGCCCTTGGACAAAAGGGCGCCACCCGGATCTCCCCCGCGTTGAAGGCACCATGACCCTGGTTTCGGTTCTGTCTCCTGCTGACCTGCCCGCCGCCACCCTGGCCGAGCGGGCTTACGCCCAGATCAAGCAGTTGATCTTCGACTTTCACCTGCTGCCAGGTGACCGATTCTCGGAGGCCGACCTCACCCAACGCGTGCAAGTCAGCCGCACGCCTTTGCGCCAGGCCCTGCAGCGCCTGCAACGCGAAGGTTTCTTGCTCGTGTTCCCGAAAAGTGGCTGGCAGGTCGCGCCGCTGGACTTCGAGGCCTTTGACCAACTCTACGACCTGAGGATCCTGCTGGAGACCCACGCCGTGGCGCGCCTTTGCGAAGCCGAGGAGCGGCCCACGCTGCGCGAGCTGGCCGACACCTGGCTGGTCCCGGCGGAAGACCGCCTCAATCACCCGCTGCCTGTGGGGCAGATGGACGAAGAGTTCCACGCTGCCCTGGTTCGGGCGGTGGGCAACAGCGAGATGACCCGGGTGCACGCAGACATCACCGAGCGCATCCGCATCATCCGGAGGCTGGATTTCATCAAGCCTGCGCGCGTGGACCTGACCTACGACGAACACGCGCGCATCCTGAGGGCCATCACCAGGCGTCGCACCGACGAGGCGCAACGCCTGCTGCGCGCTCACGTCGAGCAAAGCAAGCTGGAGGTGCGGCACATCACGCTCGACATGCTTTACCAGGCTCGACAGCGGCTGGCCGCCGAGCTCGCCTGACCCGATGAGACCTGTGCCGATGGCGCAGCGGTCTCAGATGGACGCGGAGTGAATGCTCAGTTCGTTGAGGCGACCCAGCACCAGGCGGTCTCGGGGATCGATGGTGAGCGTGCAGCCCCGTCCTTCAAAGCGGTAGTGGTGCCCGGTGATCGATGACAGCACGCTGAGCGTGCCCTGCCCGTGGTAGACCGCGTGGCAGGACCCGCGCGGTGAGCGGGCGGCGTCGGGCGCCGCAACCGGGGCGGGCGATGCAGTGTGGTCGGGTTGGGGCTTGGCTGTGGCCAGCGAATGCTGCGGCGTGCCCGGCGTGGGGGTGCGTCCTGTGCTCGAGGTGTGGGCTGCGGCGTGCGGTGCCGCCAGCCAGCGAGAGCGCGTGCGGTGCTCGCGGCCTTCACGCGAGGCGACTGCCAGCGAGTGATCGGCCAGGGGAGGGAAGGGGGCGAATGGAATGGGGCCAGTGCGGCGAAGGGGACGGGCGATCACGGCGAACTCCTGCAGGTCGGACAACGGGCAGATGCCAGTTTCTAGATGGGAGCCTTCGCTGGAAATCCCCTTCGGTGGGGCCTTCTTTTGGGGGGAGGGTGAGGGGAAGGGCTCAGCGCCCGAACACCGTCAACACCCCTGTGTAGCCGTAAAGGTGGTGGCGGGCCACCTCACCTCCAGCGAAGAAACCGACGATGGGCAGGTTGCCCAGCGCATGCGAGACCAGTTCCATTTCCGCGTTGAGCCCGCCGAACTGTGCGCCACCACGGCCGGCGCAGCTGACGTAGATCGCCCCCACCGCTTCGCGACCGGGGTGCTCGTCGGGGTCGAACTCTTCGCGCACCTCGGCACAAGCGCGAACCAGGTCTTGCCGGGCTGCTTGCTGATGGCGCTGGCAAAAAGCCAGCTGCATCCCCTCTTCGATGTTGTCGGCCAGCGCCACACCTTGGCGCCCAGGGTCCAGTCCGATCAGGTGGCGCACGCGCGTGTCAGCGCCGAAATGTCGGCCGTGCTCCAGCAGGTCGCTGCCAGCGTCGGTCACCCCGGCGAGGGTGGCGCGCACCTTGGGCAGGGCCTGGCGCTGCCAGCCTTCGCTCGCGGTGGTGGCGGTCATGCCCAGGTCCTGGAGCAAACAAGACAGGGCGGGGCGGCCGTCGAGCTCATAGACCACGTTGCGTTCGGCTCGCGTCACCACCCGGCGGGGCCCCACCGGCGTGCAGCCCTGGCTGACGCGAGAGACCAGCCGCACGCCTGGCGAGAACGCCACACCCGACAGGCCACCGTGCCACACACCGCTGCTGGCCCATTCGGAGCCTGGCGTGGCTTCGGCAGACGCACCTGGTGACCAGGCCAGGTGCGGGCTGCCATGGCGACCGGCGCTGAGCCCGCCAAACAGGTAGCCGGTGTCGGTGCGCGCGGCCAGCTCCGTGATCAACTCGGCCAGCTCGGGGCTGCGCGCGTCGGCGTGAACCTGGGCGGTGTGGGCCCGCCAGCCGCCATGGGTTGGCAGACCGGCTGCCAAGGCTGGCAGCGGTTGGCGGCCATGAAAGAGTCTGAAATCTGCAGAGGGCAGGTTGCAGACCATCACCGCCAGCGCCGGCTCGTCCATGTATTCCACCCCGGTGGCCAGCACACCGACACCCACGGCGCCCACCCAGCTGACGCCAGGCATCCGCTCGTGCAAGGCGCGCAGCACCTCCTCGCAGCCGTGAGCCAGTTCGTCGGTCAGGTAACACCAGCCCAGCGTGGGCCCCATCTCTTCAACGCCCTGTGCGCTCAGCTGCGCCCACACGATTTCCACGGCCAGCTCGGGCAGGGGGTGGGTCGCGTGGGCGTGCAGGAAGCTCAGGGCAGAGGGGGGTGTCGCGGGGTGGGCGGGCGACGACGAGGGTGAATGGGGCACGCGGCGGCTCCGTCTGCGGCTCAGCCGGCGTCCGAGCCGCTGGCCTTGCGGGCGCTTCGAGGCTTGGCGGGGGTCTTGCGACGGGCGGCAGCCTTGCGCGCCGGCTGGCGAGCACTGGTTGATTTGGGGGGCGTGGCAGCCTGCTCGCCCATCATCTGCTCACCCATGGATTGCGCCGTCTGGGCCGTCTGCGATGCCAGGTGGGTGAACTGCTGGGTCAGGGTGTCCCACCAGCGCATGGGGTTGATCAGTTCGGCTTGTGGTGACGGCGTCTCGGTAGAGGCGGTCTCGGCCTTGGGCTCAGGGGCTGCGGGCGGCTCAGGGGCCGGGGCGGCAGCTTCGGTGGTGCGGGCCCGCAAGGCGTCGCGCACGGCGTCCATCGACACGTTCATGCCCTGCAGCGTGCTGAGGGTCATCTTCTGGACTTCCAGCCCCTGGATCGTCATGGCGATCATGCGGGCGTTCTGTTCCAGCCAGAACTGAACGGTGCGCAAATCCTGGATGCGTTTGTCGAGCTCTTGGGGGTCCAGCGTCGGCATGCTCCAGGCGGGCATGGCGCCAGACTGGGTGCTCGCGCCTTGCAGGTTGGGCAGGGCGCTGCCGGCGGCCTTGAGCCAGTCCTGGAAGAAGTCCAGGCCAGCCCCCAGGCCCGCGAAAGGTGGGCTGCTGGCGTTCGAGCCGGAGGGGTCCGGGCTGGTCGGTCGCGTGGGCATGGCCGTCTCCTTGGGGTGCCAGAGGCACCAGATGTGTTGAAACCATTGTGCACTCAAGCGCGAACGCTTGGCAGGGTGCGGACACCGCTCGCGCGCATAATCGGCGCCTCGATGCAACGCCGCGATCTCTTCCTTCACCTGACCCGCTTTGCCGCTGCCCTGGCCTGGCAGCAGGTGTTCTCGGCGGGCGCGCAAGCGCAGTCTCAGCCGGACGAGGCATGGGCGTCGCAAGACGATCCGTTTCCCTTGGGTGTGGCCAGTGGTGAGCCCTTGCCCGATGCCGTCGTGCTGTGGACCCGACTGGCGCCGCGCCCCCTGCAGGCCGATGGCGGCATGCCGCAAGCCGCGGTACCGGTGCGCTGGGAAGTGGCCGCCGACGCCCGGTTCACCCAGGTCGTGCGCCAAGGCGTGATCGTGGCCGAGCCCGCCGTGGCGCACAGCGTGCACGTGTTGGTAGAGGGGCTCGCGCCCGGCCGCACCTACCACTACCGTTTCGAGGCGGGTGGCCAGCGCAGCCCCGTGGGCCGCACCCGCACCGCGCCCGATCCGGCCGAGCCGGTCCGGCAGTTGCGCATGGCGCTGGCCTCGTGTCAGCACTATGAACACGGCTACTTCAACTCGCACCGCGAGATCGCTGCCAGCGACGTGGACCTGGTGCTGTTCGTGGGCGACTACATCTACACCACCCAGGCCCCGCACCACATCAAGGTGCGCAGCCATGTCCTCGAGATGGACCCCCACCCGGGTGGGCGCACCCTGGCCGACTACCGCATCCACCACGCCAGCTACAAGCTCGACGACGACCTGCGCGCCTGCCACGCGGCCCACCCCTGGTTGATGGTGTGGGACGACCACGAGGTCATGTCCGACTACACCGGTGACACCGCGCCGGGCGTTGACGATCAGCGCGCCTTCATCGCGGCGCGTGCGGCGGCCTACAAAGCCTACTTCGAGCACATGCCGGTGTCGCCGCGTCGCGTGCCCTTCGAAGCCAGCATGCCCATGCAGGGCCGATACCGCTGGGGCCAGTTGGCCGACCTGTGGACGCTGGACACCCGCCAGCACCGGGACGCCGCGCTGTGCAGCGAGTGGCCGCGCGCGCTCATGCACGGCAAGCTGCTTTGGCGCTGCGATGCCATCCAGGCCGATCAGCGCACGTTCCTTGGGCGGCAGCAGGAAGACTGGCTGGCCGCAGGCCTGGCGGGCAGCGACGCGAACTGGCGCTTTGTCGTGCAGACCACGCAGATCGCTCCCTGGCCGATCCGCTCACCGCTGGGGCCGCTGACCTACGCCGAAGGCTGGGACGCGTTCCCTGCCGCGCGGGCCCGCATCATGGAGGCCATCGCCCAGCCGCGGGTGCAGGACGTGGTCTTCCTGGGTGGCGATGTGCACCGTCATGTCGCCGCCAACCTGCGGCTCGATCCCCTGGACCGCTCATCGCCCATCATCGCCAGCGAAGTGGTGACCACCTCGGTCACCAGCAAGGGCATGAGCGAGGTGGCCAATGCGTGGGTGCGCGCAGGCAACCCCGATGTGCTGCACATGCGCAGCGACCAGCGCGGCCACGTGATGCTCGACGTCACGCCGCGCGAGGTGCGTTGCGTGTTCCGTGGCACGCCGCACCCGGCGCGACCGCAGTCGAAGCTGCGCACGCAGGCGACCTACGTGATCGAGCGGGGCAAGCCTGGCTTGAAAAAAGCCTGAGGCCTGGGCGGGGCCGCTCAGCGGATCAGCTCAGCTCTTGCCGCAGCCGGCTGTGCGCCGGCACGCTGGCGAGCAGGAACTCCATCTGGTCGGCCACGATGCGCCGCCCGCGCAGGATCATGTCCTCGTGCAGGCTTGGCACGTATGGCAGGTAGTACATCGACCAGCGCAGCTCGGACAGCGTGCGGTTGCCCTTGCGGCCATTGCAGCTGCGGCAGGCGGTGATGCAGTTCATCCAGGAGTCGACCCCGCCCCGTGAAACGGGCTGGATGTGCTCGCGAGTGAGGTCGTCGAGGGCGAAGTGGTGTCCGCAGTAGGCGCAGACCTGGCGGTCGCGGGCAAACAACTTGGCATTCGAGAGCGCCGGGCTTTGGCGCCACGCGCGGCTGGGAACCGCCCCATGCACCGCGACGATGGGGTGCAATTCCAGGCGCGATTGCATGCCCGTGAGGCGCTGAGTGCCTCCGCGCAGGACCATGAAGGGGTCGCCCAGCGTCCAGGCAACGCTGTCACAGGCATACAGGACCGCCGCTTCCCTGGCCGTGAGCCAGGCCTGCGGACGGCCTGACACATCAAGCTGCAGCACGTCCATTCGACCTCCACGAGGAGTGACTGCCCAAGAATAGAGCAGATTCCGTGCCGCGCTCAAGCTTTCGTGTGCACTCGCCGTGGTGCCTGACGCACGTCATCACGTCGTCACATGGTTGACCCGCAGGGCTTGGCGCGTCGGTTTGACGCCTTCCTGACAGAGTGCGCAAAAAAAATCACCCAACCCGCTACACAAGCCGCTGGATTTCTGCAAAATAGCACGACCGTTCGTTTTATTCGGAGGACCGCCCTTGTCAGATGTGCTGCCCCAGGACGCCAAACCCGCCGCCGAGGTGGCGCGCGAGCGTGGGCGCGAGCGTGGTGCACACAAGGGGCAGCAAACCCGGGCGGCCATCCTGGAGGCGGCGCTGAACCTGGCCTCGCAGATGGGCATCGAGGGCCTGTCGATCGGGGCGCTCGCCGAGGTCACCGGCATGAGCAAATCGGGCGTGTTCGCCCACTTCGGTTCGCGCGAAGAGCTTCAGATTTCGGTCATCCGCGAATACCATGAGCGGTTCGAGGAAGAAGTCTTCCGTCCCGCGATCCGGCAGCCGCGTGGCCTGCCGCGTCTGCGCGCGCTCTTTGACAACTGGGTGGCCAAAGTGGCCACTGAAATCGATTCCGGCTGCATCTACATCAGTGGTGCGGTCGAGTTCGACGACCGTCCGGGTCCTGTGCGAGATGCACTGGCCGGCATGGTGCTGTTGTGGCATGGTGCGCTGGGTCGCGCCATCCGCATGGCGGTCGAACTGGGACATTTGCGTGACGACACCGATCCCATGCAGGTGTTGTTTGAAATCCATGGCCTGATCTTGTCGCTGCACCACGACGCGCGCTTCTTGCGCTCGGCGGGGGCGGTGGATCGGGCCCGCACGGCGTTCGAGCGACTCATCCAGTACTACACGCTGGGTGCGCCGTCGTCGTCTGGACAGGTGGCGCCCGTGGGTGCGACCGCACATTGACCTTTACCTACAGTCAGTTCAACTGCTTTTTTACCGAGGAGCTTCACGATGCCTTCTTACACCCCTCCGCTGCGCGACATGCAATTCGTGATGCACGAACTGCTCGGCGCCGTTGACGAACTCAAGCAGATCCCCGCTTACGCTGATCTGGACGTCGACACCGTCAATGCCGTGCTCGAAGAGGGCGGCAAGTTCGCATCCAAGGTGCTGGCTCCCCTGAACCTGGTCGGCGACGTGCAAGGCTGCGTGCTGAACAAGGAAACCCACGAAGTCAAGACGCCCGATGGCTTCAAGGAAGCTTACAAGCAGTACACCGAAAACGGCTGGTCCGGTCTGTCGGCCGACCCCGAGTTCGGCGGCCAGGGCATGCCCCAGCTGGTCAACCAGGCCGTGTACGAAATGATGAACTCGGCCAACCAGGCCTGGACCATGTACCCCGGCCTGAGCCACGGCGCCCACGCTGCCCTGGAAGCCCACGGCACGCCCGAGCAAAAGGCCCTGTACCTGCCCAAGCTGACCAGCGGCGAGTGGACCGGCACCATGTGCCTGACCGAGCCGCACTGCGGCACCGACCTGGGCCTGCTGCGCACCAAGGCCGTCCCCCAAGCCGACGGCACCTACAAGATCACCGGCGCCAAGATCTTCATCTCGGCCGGTGAACACGACATGGCCGAGAACATCGTCCACCTGGTGCTGGCCCGCCTGCCCGACGCCCCCGAAGGCTCCAAGGGCATCTCGCTGTTCGCCGTGCCGAAGTTCAACGTGAACGCCGACGGCTCGCTGGGTTCGCGCAACGGCATCTACTGCGGTGGCCTCGAGCACAAGATGGGCATCCACGGCAACGCCACCGCCCAGATGGTGCTGGAAGACGCCGTTGGCACCCTGGTGGGCAAGCCCCACCGCGGCCTGCCCGCCATGTTCGTGATGATGAACGGCGCCCGCCTGGGCGTGGGCAACCAGTCGCTGGGCCTGACCCAAGTGGCTTACGAAAACGCCGTGAACTACGCCAAGGACCGCGTGCAGATGCGCGCCCTGTCTGGCGTCAAGCGTCCTGACCTGGCCGCCGACCCCATCATCGTGCACCCCGACGTGCGCAAGATGCTGCTGATCGCCCGTGCCTACGCCGAAGGCGCCCGCGCCCTGGTGTACTACACCGCCATCGAGCTGGACAAGGAGCACAACCACCCCGACGAGGCCGTCCGCAAGGAATCTTCCGACACCGTGGCGCTGCTGACCCCGATCGTCAAGGCCTTCATCACCGACAACGCCTGGGAAGCCACCCGCCACTGCCAGCAAGTCTTCGGTGGCCACGGCTTCATCCACGAGTGGGGCATGGAGCAGTTCGTGCGCGACGCCCGCATCAACATGATCTACGAAGGCACGAACACCGTGCAGTCGCTGGACCTGCTGGGCCGCAAGGTGCTGGGTGACGGTGGCGCCAAGCTGACCGCCTTCGGCAAGAAGATCGGCCGCTTCGTCAAGGAAAACGCCGACAACGAAGCCATGCAGGAGTTCACCAAGCCCCTGGCCGACCTGGGTCAGAAGGTGCAGGGCTTCACGATGGAAATCGGCATGAAGGGCATGCAGAACCCCGACGAAGTGGGCGCCGCCGCCGTCGACTACCTGCGCGTGGTCGGCCACCTGGTCTACGCTTACTTCTTCGCTCAGTCGGCCAAGATCGCCCTCGAGAAGCAAGGCTCCGGCGACACCTTCTACAAGGCCAAGCTGGCCACCGCCCGCTTCTACTTCGCCAAGCTGGTGCCGGAAGTCGAAACCGCCATGATCACCGCCAAGGCTGGTCTGAAGCCCCTGATGGAAATGGACGAAGCCCTGTTCTGATCGACAGGCTGTCACAGGAAGGTTGCACGCCAAGGGCAACCTTCCTTTTTTCCGTCTCCATTCACTGAGTTCCTCGAGGAGAGAACATGAGTCAATTCAATGTGCGCAAGGTGGCCGTGCTCGGCGCCGGCGTGATGGGTGCCCAGATCGCCGCCCACCTGGTCAACTGCAAGGTGCCGGTCGTCCTGTTCGACCTGCCCGCCAAGGAAGGCCCCAAGAACGGCATCGTCACCAAGGCCGTCGAAAACCTCAAGAAGATGAAGCCGTCGCCCCTGGGCGTGGCCGAAGACGCGGCGCTGATCCAGCAAGCCAACTACGAAGAACACCTCGAGGAACTGCGTGGCTGCGACCTGATCATCGAAGCCATCGCTGAGCGCCTGGACTGGAAGGAAGATCTCTACAAGAAGATCGCTCCCTTCGTGAACGACAAGGCCATCCTGGCCACCAACACCTCCGGTCTGTCCATCACGGCCATGGCCAACGTGCTGCCCGAGCAACTGCGTTCGCGCTTCCTGGGCATCCACTTCTTCAACCCCCCGCGCTACATGACGCTGCTGGAGCTGATCCCCACGCAGTACACCGCGCCGGCCGTGGTTGACCAGCTGGAAACGTTCTCGACCTCCGTGGTCGGCAAGAACGCCCTGCGCGCCTACGACACCCCCAACTTCATCGCCAACCGCGTGGGCGTGGCCGGCATGCTGCTGACCTTCCGCGAAGTCGAGCGTTCGGGCCTGGGCTACGACATCGTCGACGACCTGACCGGCAAGAAGCTGGGTCGCGCTTCGTCGGCCACCTTCCGCACCGCCGACGTGGTCGGTCTGGACACGATGGCCCACGTCATCAAGACCCTGCAGAACGGTGCCAAGGACGACCCCTTCAACGGCGCCTTCGAGACCCCCGTTTCGCTGACCAAGCTGCTGGAAAAGGGCAACTTCGGCCAGAAGACCAAGGCCGGCTACTTCAAGAAGGAAGGCAAGACCATCCTTCAGTTCAACGCTGAAACCGGCGAGTACGTGCCCGCTGGCGGCAAGGCCGACAAGGAAGTCACCGACATCCTCAAGAAGCCCGCAGCCGAGCGCCTGAAGGCCCTGCGTGAGTCGAGCAACCCGCAAGCCCAGTTCGTGTGGGCCATCCTGCGCAACGCCTTCCACTACGCCGCCGTGACGCTGGAATCGATCGCCGAGTCCGCTCGCGACATCGACTTCGCCATGCGCTGGGGCTTCGGCGCCAAACAAGGCCCCTTCGAGATCTGGCAAGAAGCCGGCTGGAAGCAAGTGGCTGAATGGGTCAAGGCCGACATCGACGCAGGCAAGGCCCTGTCGTCGACCCCGCTGCCCGCCTGGGTGTTCGACGGCCGCGACGGCGTCCACACTTCGGAAGGCTCCTGGGCCCCGAAGGCTGGCAAGTACGTGCCCGTGCGCGACCTGCCCGTCTACAAGCGCCAGTTCTTCCGCGAGAACGTGCTGGGCTCGAACGCTGCCACCGGTGCCACCGCTGGCAAGACCCTGTTCGAAGACGCCGCCATCCGCCTGTGGACCCTGGACGACGAAGTGGTCATCGCTTCGATCAAGTCCAAGATGCACACGATCTCGGCCGAAGTCACCGCTGGCCTGACCAAGGGCCTGGAGCTGGCCGAAGCCGGCTACAAGGGCCTGGTGATCTGGTCGCAAGACGGCCCGTTCTCGGCTGGCGCCGACCTGCAGTCCATGATGCCCGCCTTCATGGCTGGCGGCGGCAAGGCCATCGCCCCGTTCGAGAAGCAGCTGCAGGACTTCATGCTGTCGCTGCGCTACTCCAACGTCCCGACCGTCGCTGCCATGCACGGCCTGGCCCTGGGTGGCGGCTGTGAACTGGCTGTGCACGCCGCCAAGCGCGTGGCCGCCATGGAAACCTACGTCGGTCTGGTCGAAGTCGGCGTGGGCCTGATCCCCGGCGGCGGTGGCCTGGCTTACCAGGCTCGCCGTGCCGCTGAGCTGCTGGAAACTTCCAAGGGCGTGTCGGGCTCGACCCCGGTCGACCTGATGGCTTACGTCAAGGAGTACTTCCAGGCTTCCGCCATGGCCAAGGTCGCCACCTCGGCCATCGAAGCGCGCAAGTTCGGCTACCTGCTCGACAGCGACATCATCGTCCCCAACAAGGACGAGCTGCTGTATGTCGCCATCGCTCAGGCCAAGGCCATGTTCGAGTCGGGCTACCGCGCCCCGGCCAAGAAGCTCTTCCCCGTGGCGGGCCGCAGCGTCAAGGCCACGCTGCAGTCGTCGCTCATCAACATGCGTGACGGTGGCTTCATCTCGCAGCACGACTACCACATCAGCTCGTGCATCGCCGACGTGCTGACCGGTGGTGACGTCGACGCCGGCACCCTGGTGAGCGAGGAATACCTGCACGCCCTGGAGCGCAAGCACTTCTGCTCGCTGCTGGACAACCCCAAGACGCAAGAGCGCATCATGGGCATGCTGTCGACCGGCAAGCCTGTCCGCAACTGATCGATCGGAGACAAACACATGTCCAAGCAACTCCGCGACGTTTACGTCGTTGCCGCCACCCGCACCCCGATCGGCAAGTCTGGCCGCGGCGTGTTCAAGAACACCCGTCCTGACGACCTGCTGGTCGCCACCATCAAGAACGCCCTCAAGCAGGTTCCCACGCTGGACCCGGCTGCCATCGAAGACGCCATCGTTGGCTGCGCGATGCCCGAAGGCGAACAAGGCATGAACGTGGCCAAGATCGCCGCGCTGCTGTCGGGCCTGCCCAAGACCGTGGCCGGTGCCACCGTCAACCGTTTCTGCGCGGCTGGCATCACCGCCGTGTCGATGGCCGCCGACCGCATCCGCGTCGGCGAAGCCGAAGTCATGATCGCCGGTGGTGTGGAATCGATGTCCATGGTCCCCATGGGCGGCGCCAAGCCTTCGTTCAACCCCGATGTGGTCAACATCGACGAGAACTTCGGCATCGCCTACGGCATGGGCATGACGGCTGAGAAGGTCGCCCAGCAATGGCAAGTGACCCGCGAAGAACAAGACGCCTTCGCGACCGAATCGCACCGCCGTGCCATCGCCGCCCAGCAAGCTGGCTTCTTCGACGCTGAAACCACGCCGATCGAAATCGAAGTGCGCACGCCGAACCTGGAAACGGGCGAAGTGACGATCACCAAGAAGACGATCACCCGTGACGAAGGCGCCCGTCCTGACACCTCGGTGGAAGGCCTGGCCAAGCTGCGCCCGGTGTTCGCCGCCAAGGGTTCGGTCACCGCTGGCAACTCGTCGCAAACGTCCGACGGCGCTGGCTGCCTGATCCTGGCTTCGAAGGAAGCCTGCGAGAAGTATGGTCTGAAGCCGCTGGCCAAGTTCGTGGCCTTCGCGGTCAAGGGCGTGCCGCCCGAGATCATGGGCATCGGCCCGATCGAAGCCATCCCCAAGGCCCTCGAATACGCTGGCCTGAAGGCCTCCGACATGGACTGGGTCGAGCTGAACGAAGCGTTCGCTGCGCAATCCCTGGCCGTGCTGAAGGATCTGGACAGCAAGGGCCACGTGCTGGACCGTGCCAAGGTCAACCCGATGGGCGGCGCCATCGCCCTGGGTCACCCCCTGGGCGCCACCGGTGCCATCCGCGCTGCAACGGTCGTTCACGGCCTGCGTCGCACGGGCGGCAAGTACGGCATGGTGACGATGTGCATCGGCTCCGGCCAGGGTGCCGCTGGCATCTTCGAGCGCGTCGACAGCCTGTGATCGGCTGACGCCAGCGTTTGACGATTGAAAAAGCCCGCCACCGTGCGGGCTTTTTCTTCGGCCTTCGCCGATCTTGTCGCAGCCTTTTGATCACCTTTGCCTCAACCGACTCCAGGCCTGTTTCGATGGAATCGTTCCGCGTCCTCACCGCCGATGGCCACAGCCTGGCCGCACGTTGCTTCAAGCCGCAAGGCGGCGCGGCGCGGCGCGCGGTCATCATCGCGTGCGCCCTGGGCGTGCCGCAAAGCTTCTACACCCGCTACGCCACCTGGCTGACCCAGCAAGGCTGCGCGGTCTACACCTTCGACTGGCGCGGCATGGGCGAGTCCGCGCCCGACAACCTGCGCCAGTACCGGGCCAAGCTGATCGACTGGGCGCTGCATGATGCGCCCGCCATGATGGAGCTGGTCGCCCAGCGCCACCCGAGCCTGCCCATCAGCTGGTTCGGTCACAGCATGGGCGGCATCCTGTTCGGCGCCATGCCGCAGCACCCGCAGATCGACCACGTGGTCACGCTGGGCAGTGGCAGCGGCTACGTCATGCACCTGGCCAAGCCCTTGCGCTATGTCATCGGCGCGTTCTGGCACGTGATCGTGCCGCTGAGCGTGGCGCGCCATGGGTACTACGCCGGCAGCCGCATCAAGGCCGTGGGCGACCTGCCGCGCGGCATCGTGGCGCAATGGAAGCGCTGGTGCGCTTCGCCCAAGTTCGTGCTCAGCGAAGGCGAGCACATCCGCCAGGCCTATGCCGGCGTGAAGCTGCCCATCACGGCGGTGCTGTTCGCCGACGACACCATGGCCAGCCCGGACGGCATCGGCGCCGTGCACCAGGCCTACACCGGCACGAAGGTGGACTACGTTTTCCTGCGCCCGAACGATGTGGGGGCCGCCAGCGTGGGGCACTTCAACTTCTTCCATGGTCGCACCGGCCCTCAGGGCTGGCGCCACAGCCTGCCCTGGCTGGGCATGGCCTGATCCCCTCGGACACGGTCTCCCCGAAGCCATGAGCGAAGCCTTCGAGCCCCTGACGCTGCGAACCCCCGATGGCCATGAGCTGGCCGCGCGCGCCTACGTGCCTGCAGGCGAGGTGCGCCGCGCGGTGCTGATCGGCGCAGCCATGGGCGTGCCCCAGCGCTTTTATCAGGCCTTCGCTACCTGGCTGGCCACTCAAGGCGTGGCCGTGCTGACCTTTGACTGGCGTGGCACGGGCGAGTCCGCCCCGCGCAGCTTGCGTGGCTTCAAGGCCAGCATCACCGACTGGGCCACGCAAGACCTGCCCGCCGCCGCAGATGCCTTGTGCGCGCGCTGGCCCGATGCGCCGCGCACCTTCCTGGGCCACAGCCTGGGCGGCCAACTGTTCGGCTGGCTGGCTCAGCCCGAGCGCTTCGAGCGCGTGCTGACGGTGGCCAGTGGCAACGGCTACTGGCGCATGAACGCGCCGGCCGTGCGTCGCAAGGCACCGCTGCTGTGGTGGGTGCTCGCGCCCGTGGGCATCGCGCTGGCTGGCTACTTCCCGGGCAAGCGCCTGGGCGCCGTGGGCGACCTGCCAGCTGCGGCCATGTGGCAGTGGCGCCGATGGTGCCTGCACCCTGACTACGTGGGCTCCGAAGGGTCGGCGCTGCGCGAGCGCTACGCCAGCATTCGCCACCCCATCACCGTCGTGCTCATGGAGGACGACGAGCTGATCAGCCCCGAAGGCATTCGCGCGCTGTATCGCCTGTACGCTGGTGCCCAGCTTCGTTTCGAGTCCCTGCACCCCCATGCCCACGGGCTGAAACGGTTGGGCCATTTCGGCCTGTTCCAGCCCCATGCTTCGAAGCTGTGGCCGCAGGCGCTGCGCTGGCTCGAAGCCTGACCCCCTTTTGTCCCACTGCCTTTCACAACGAGGAGACACCCATGTCCAACGACATCCTGGCCCACCGCGAAGGCGGCATCCTGACGCTGACCTTCAACCGCCTCGACAAGAAGAACGCCATCACCACGGTGATGTACACCCGCCTGGCGCAAGAGCTGGAGCAGGCTTGCGAAGACGACGCGGTGCGCGTGGCCGTGATCCAGGGCGACGTGAGCTGCTTCACCGCCGGCAACGACTTGGCCGACTTCCTGAACAACCCGCCGAACATGGCCGCTGACGCAGAGCCGGCACCGGTGGTTCGCTTCCTCAACGTCCTGCGCACCTTCCCCAAGCCCATCATCGCCGCTGTGGCCGGCCCGGCCGTGGGCATCGGCACCACGCTGCTGCTGCATTGCGACCTGGTCTACGCGGGCGACAACGCCGCCTTCAGCCTGCCCTTCGTGAACCTGGGCCTGTGCCCCGAAGCCGGCTCGGCCCTGCTGCTGCCTTCGCTGGTGGGCTACCCGCGCGCCGCCGAGAAGCTGATGCTGGGCGAAGCCTTCTACGCCGAAGAGGCCGTGGAGATGGGCATCGTCAACCGCATCCTGCCGCCGCAGGAGGTCAACGCCTACGCGCAAGGCCAGGCCACCAAGCTGGCCGCCAAGCCGCTGGCCGCGCTGCGCGCCACCAAGGCCGTCATGAAGATGGGACAGGTGGGCTTGAAGGCCATCATGGACGAGGAGCTCAAGCTCTTCGGTGCGCTGCTGCGCGGCCCCGCCGCCAAGGAGGCCATCAGCGCCGTGATGGAAAAGCGCAAGCCCAACTTCCAGGGCATGTGACGAGCCCGGGGCCTGAGCCGGACAAGCTCAAGGCCCCTGAAAGCCGCCCTGGCGGAACGTCAGCACCAGGGTGTCGCGCCAGCCATGCTCGCCCAGCGGCTGGATGGGCGTGGACTCGTGGATCACGCGCTCGTCGTCGAGCAGCAGCGTGCTCCAGGGCTGGTCGAGCGTGAAGCGCACGCCTTGCGGGCCATCGGCCTCGAACACGCGCGTCTCGCCACCCTTGATGCCCTGGCGACCCAGCATGATCACGGCCACGAAGTCGACGCCATCGCGGTGCGCGCCTTCGGGCGTCGGGCGGCCGATGCCACCGGTGGTGTCGACTCGGAACTGGTGCGCCTCGATGTACCAGGCGGGCACGGGCTTGACGCCGGCCAGGAAGCCGCCGAGCTTGCTCAGCAGGGCTCGCCACATCGGGTGCTGCGCGATGCCGTCGGGCACGGGCTCGAACCAGCGCTCGAAACCGCCGTGCAGGGCGTTGTAAGTCACCGGTTGCCAGTGGGCCCGGTGCGGCGTCTGTGTGAGCGTTTGGGCCGCCGTGTCGTACACGAAGCAGCTGTGACGACGGAAGCGGTAGTGCCCGCCGTCGCGCAGGTGCGTGTCGGGCGGCAGGTCGTTCCAGCTGGCGTGCAGGGCCTCGGCTTGTGCCGCGTCAGCGGGCAGCCAGGGGTAGAGCAGCGTGGTGGGCAGCAGGGCCCAACCTTCGGCGGTCAAGGACGAAGAAACCTCGCCGAGGCTGGCGGGGGCAGCGATGGTGCGCATGGGCAAATGGGATCAGGCGGGCTGGGCCGGGCGAGGGCGCCCGTCGCGGTCGATGGCCACGTAGGTGACGTTGGCCTCGGTGACCTTCACCAGGATCGGGTCGGACGGGCGGCGTTCGGCCCAGACCTCGACGTGCACGGTGATGGAGGTGCGGCCGATCTTCTCGACGCGGGCGTAAAAACTCAGCAGGTCACCCACCGACACCGCATTGCGGAACACGAACTCGTTGACAGCGATGGTGGCCACGCGGCCGCGCGAGATGCGCGCGGGCAGCACGCAGGCGGCGAGGTCGACCTGCGCCATGATCCAGCCGCCGAAGATGTCGCCGTTGCCGTTGGCGTCTTTGGGCATGGGCATGACGCGCATGACCAGCTCCATCTCGGGATGCAGGTCGGGCGGGGTCATCAGGGCGGGGCTGGTCGGTTGGGTCATGGGCGTGCCAAAACTGGGTGGGCCAAAGCGGGGTGAGCCAAAGCCGTCGACAATGGACGGTCTCGTTTGTTGGTACGCCATTGTTCCAGAATGCGCCGATTCGCACAGGCTTCAAGTCAAACCCCTGTCACCTCAGGTCCCAACCCGGGGCCCGTCCGCAGTGACCGCGACACGCTCGCCCGGCTGTGGCCCTACCTGTGGGCCTACAAGTGGCGAGTGGTGGCGGCGCTGGCCTTCATGGTGGGCGCCAAGCTGGCCAACGTGGGCGTGCCCGTGTTGCTCAAGGACCTGGTCGACACGCTGGCGCCCAAGGCGGGCAGCGCCGAGGCCCTGTTGGCGGTGCCTGTGGGTTTGCTGCTGGCGTATGGTCTGCTGCGCCTGTCCACTTCGGTGTTCGCCGAGTTGCGCGAGCTGGTCTTTGCCAAGGCCACCGAAGGCGCGGCGCGCAGCATCTCGCTGCAGGTCTTCGGGCACCTGCACGCCATGAGCCTGCGCTTTCACCTCGAGCGCCAGACCGGG
Organism: Aquabacterium parvum; assembly: GCF_001447195.1. GTDB lineage: Bacteria > Pseudomonadota > Gammaproteobacteria > Burkholderiales > Burkholderiaceae_C > Aquabacterium > Aquabacterium parvum. Next base: position 44,937 of record NZ_LFRI01000386.1, read on the forward strand.
GGCATGACCCGCGACATCGAGCGCGGCACGCGCGCCGTGCACTCGCTGATCTCGTACTCGCTCTACAGCATCATCCCCACGCTGATCGAGGTCACGCTGGTGCTCTCGCTGCTGGCCATCAAGTTCGACATGGCTTTTGCGTGGATCACGCTGGCGGCGCTGGTGTTCTACGTGGTCTTCACGGTGACGCTGACGCAGTGGCGCACGCGTTTTCGGCGCGAGATGAACGAGCTGGACTCCAAAGCCCACACACGCGCCATCGACTCGCTGCTGAACTACGAAACCGTCAAGTACTTCAACAACGAAGCCTTTGAAGCGCGGCGCTACGACGAGGCGCTCGAACGCCTGCGCCGCGCCGGTGTCAAGTCGCAGCAGACGCTGTCGCTGCTCAACGCGGGCCAGCAGACCATCATCGCCATCGGCCTGATCGCCATGCTGTGGCGCGCCACCCAGGGCGTGGTCGAAGGGCGCATGACGGTGGGTGACCTGGTCATGGTCAACGCCTTCATGATCCAGCTCTACATCCCGCTGAACTTCCTGGGCGTGATCTACCGCGAGATCAAGCAGTCGCTGACCGACCTCGACAAGATGTTCACGCTGCTCGAGCGCGAGCGCGAGGTGGCCGATGCGCCCGATGCGCGGCCGCTGCTGCTCAAGGGCCCGCCGTCTGTGCGCTTTGATCACGTCGATTTCGCCTATGACCCCGAGCGGGCCATCTTGCACGACGTGAGCTTCGAGATCCCGGCGGGCAAGACGGTGGCGGTGGTCGGCCCATCGGGCTCTGGCAAGTCGACGCTGGCGCGATTGCTCTACCGCTTCTACGACGTGCAGGGTGGGCGCGTCACCATCAACGGCCACGACCTCACCAGCATCACGCAGGACAGCCTCAGGCGCGCCATCGGCATCGTGCCGCAGGACACCGTGCTGTTCAACGACACCGTGGCCTACAACATCGCTTATGGCCGGCCCGAGGCCTCGCAGGACGAGGTGATCCAGGCCGCGCAGGCGGCGCACATCCACGGCTTCATCGCGGCCACGCCCAAGGGCTACGACACCATCGTCGGCGAACGAGGCTTGAAGCTCTCCGGAGGCGAGAAACAGCGCGTGGCCATCGCGCGCACGCTGCTCAAGGACCCGCCCATCCTGGTGTTCGACGAGGCGACCTCGGCGCTGGACTCGGCCAACGAGCGCGCCATCCAGGCCGAGCTGGCGGCGGTGGGCGAGGGCAAGACGGTGCTGGTGATCGCGCACCGCCTCTCGACCATCGTGAACGCGCACGAGATCCTGGTGATGGAGGCAGGGCGCGTCATCGAGCGGGGCACCCACCCGGTGCTGCTCGCGGCCAACGGACGTTATGCGCAGATGTGGCGCTTGCAGCAGGCCTCGGGTGATGCAGCAGGGGCGGTTTGAGCTCAGCCCTGTGCGCGCGCAGGTGCTGTGCGCCGCCTTGGCTCACGGTTGAATGGCCATGCCCAGCACGGTGCCCAGGCGGTCGCGCTCGCGCGCGGGGCCGATCAGGCAGATGAGCTTGGCTTGCCCCGTCTTCAGGTCGATGGTGTAGAGGCGCGAGGTGGTCGAGCCGATGCGCCCGGTCACCAGGTAGGCGTTGTTCTTGACGTCGTCTATGTCCAGCGAGGCGTGGTCGAACGAATGCACGCCCAACGGGCCCACCGTGCGCAGCTCGCCCGTGTTGGGCGAGACCACCGGGGTGGCGCCCTCCGGTGAGCCCTGCATGACCAGGTGGCCTGCCCGCGCGTCGATGGCGTAGTTGGTGGTGATCTTTTCGTTGTCCTTGTTGTAGGTGTAGCCGGCTGCCACGATGCGAGGGGCGCTGCCGGCTTGCTCGTCGCCATCGGCGTAGCGCAGGGCCCCGTCAGGTTGCACGCCGTCCACGTCGGGCTGGCCATCGACCTGTGCACCCGTGTCTGGGTGCAGGCGCAGGTTGTCGCCCCGGTCGCCGACCACGCGGATGCGGTCCACCGTCGGGTTGAAGTCGAAGCCGAAGGTGCGTGCCTGCGGCAGCTTCACGCCCGACCCAATGGCCTGGACCTCGCCGCTGTCCGGGTTGATTCGCAGCAGGCGCCCACGCGTGCTCAGGGCAAACAGCTCTCCGCGTGCGACCCGGAAGTCCATGCCCAGGATGCTCTCGCCGGGCAGCAGGCCTGTCAGGGGCACGCGGCTGAGCAACTCTTCGGGGCGATCGGCCTGGAAGCTGATCAGGCGGTGGCTGGCGGTGATGGCAAGCAGTCGCTCCTGGCGGGGGGTGGCATCGGCCCGGACTTCTTGAGGCTGCTGGGCCTGGGCGCGGGCGGAGGGCTCTGCAGGCTCGCCTTGAAGCCAGCTGGGCAACCATGCGCAGCCACCCAGGCACAGCGTGCCCAGCAAGCTGGCGGTGATCATCAGCGCACGAGCGCGAGGGTGTGGCTGAAACGGTGTTGGCGACAGATCATGCATGGTGTTCCTCGATGAGGTGGGCATCGGCGGTGTGGCGATCAGGCGGCGATGCCTTCGGCCTTCAGGGCTTGGCCGGGTTCAGCTGGATGAAGGGCGTGGCCCCACCTGTGACCTGCGGCAAGTTGCCATCCCATTTGCGGATGGCCTCGCGTTCGTTCTCGATCTTGCGCAGGGCCAACAGGTCGGGCGTGATCTGCTGGCGTTGCAGGGCCAGGGCGTCTGCTTCGGCCTTGGCGCTGGCAACCTTCTGTTTGGCCTCGACCTCGATGCGCTGCAGGTCGCGTTCGGCCTTGAGCTTTTCCTGCTCGGCCTTGACCTTGGCCTCGATGGCTTCCGAGAACGAGCGCGAGAAGGCGAAGTTGACGATGGCGAATTCGTCGAGCACCAGGCCGTGGCGGATCATTTTTTCGCGCAACAGCGCACCGATGGCGTCACGCACCTCGGTGCGGCGCGTGACCAGCTCTTCGGCGGTGAAGCGCGCCGTGACGGCTTTGACGGCCTCTTGCGCAGCCGGGATGATGATGCGGTCGGCCGCGATGTCGGTGGTCGGTCCGATGTTGCGAAAGACCTCGACCGCGTGCTTGGGGTCGAGGTGGTAGTTGATGGCGATGCGGGTGTGCACCGACTGCAGGTCGCGCGAAGCGGCATCGCCTTCGCCCTCGCCTTTTTGCAGGCGCACGTCCATCACGTGCATGGTCTGAGCCAGCGGCACCTTGAAGTGGATGCCGGGCTCGTAGACGGCGTCATCGGCTTTGCCGAAGGTGGTCTTGATGCCGCGCTCACCGGCGGAGATGACGGTGATCGGGTTGAGGGCCGACAGCAGCACCACGGCGGCAACGCCGAGCACCGCGAACTTGATGACCCGCGACGCACCGGACGCGGGTTGGCCGAAACTGGACATGGATCCTCCCGGGGAACATGGCTTGTGCGGCCATGCTACCCCAGGGGATCCGGCGCCGGATGCCCGGCAACCAGGCGCTTGTGACTCAGCTGCGACGCGAGCGCAGGCGGGTCATGGCCAGGCAGCCAGCCAGCATCAGCGCCAGGGCGCCGGGCTCCGGCACGGCCACGGTCACGGTGGCGAACTTGTAGGCCGGCAGGGTGACCTCCAGGGCGCCGTCTTCAACGAAGGGCTGCAGCGTGTTGGCCAGGGGCGTGACCAGGCTCTGGCCCACGTTGAGCGCGGTGAAGTTCAGCGTGGCCAGCTTGACGTCCCCAGGCACCGGGTTGTTGGTGGCGAAGTAGGCGTCGCTGAGCGTGCCCGAGGCGTTGTCGATCAAGCCGCCGTTGCGGGCGAACTCCCAGCTGGCCGGGATGACGACGCTGTCCAGGCGCAGCACGGCCGGATCGAAGCTCAGGCCGAAGCCCCCGCCCAGAACGGCCTCGGTGAAGCCCGATGCCATGAGGTTGAGCGAGAACGTTTCGCCCGGCGCCACGGTCAGGGCGTCGAGGTCGAACGACACACTCTGGGCCTGGGCGGTGCTGCAAGCCAGTGCGACGCACAAGGTGGACGCGGCGGTGGCGATGGAACGGATGGCGGTCATGTGGACTCCTGATGGTGTGGTTGAACGTGTGAAAGAGGGTGGCATTGGTGGGTTCAGCGACCGCTGGTGTGCCAGGCCGAGGGGCCGGGGCGCGTGGCAAAGAGGCGGCGCACGGCGCTCAGGTCCAGGCTGTTGACGATGCCGTCGCCGTTCTGGTCGCCGGCTCGCCCGCTGGTGCCGAAGTCGCGCCGAACGATGGACATGTCGATGGTGTTGACGATGCCGTCGTTGTTGAGGTCGGCATCACAGGCATCGCCATAGCCGTCGAGGTCGGTGTCGCGCTGGTTGGCGTTCTTGACGCTGACGCAGTTGTCGCGGCTGTCGGCCACGCCGTCGCCATCGGTGTCTGTTTCGGTGCTGGCTACCTGGTCTGCCGTGCCCTCGCCGGCCGCAGCGCGCACGATCACGTTCTTGGGTGGGTTGTCCCCCAGGTCGATGCTGGCGTTGCCGCCTTCATCGGCCACCCCGCGACCAACCACCGTGCCCTTGACCGGGTCGATGGCGACGACCGTGACCCAGTCACCCTCTGGAATCGGCCGGTCGTTCGGCTTGAGTCGCACACGCAAGAACTTGCCTTCCAGAACAGCCTGGCTGATGCCCACAGGCCAGGGCAGCAGGCCTTGTGGGCTGACGCGCAGCTTGACGGTCGGGTCGCCCAGCAGGTTGTAGATGTTGAGCTCGTGGCGCAGGGTGGCCACACCGGGCTGGGTGCCGCTCGAGTTCAGCGGGTGGCTGTTGGCCGCCGAGCCCGCTGCGACCTGCTTGATGTAGGTCTTGGCGTAGTTCAGCAGGTCGCCCAGGCGCTTGGACGGCGCTGCGCTGCCATAGGGAAGCAGGCCGGGGAAGATGCCATCGAACAAGCCCAGCGTCATGTGGTTGTTGGCCGTGGTGCTGCTGATGCGGGTGTCACCGATGACGGCCAGCGCCCCGTCCGACTTGCGCAGCAGCGCTTCGGCGAAGTAGGTGCTGAGCATGCTCGGGCCATAGCCGGGGGCGACGAACTGCGGCGCCAGGTCCACCGTTTCGTTGTCGAAGATGCCCGAGGCGCAGTTGATGCTCAGCACCACCGGGAAGCGGTTGCCGGTGACGGACACCGAGGCCACGTCGGTGGTGCTGAAGCCCGGGTGCGACCAGCCTGTCCACCAGCCGTGGTCGCGGTGGTAGACCAGGGCGCTGCCGGCGTTGATGCTGGCCACCACATCGGCGCTGTTGGCGTTCCAGGGGAAGCCGGGCTTGCGCAGGGCGGCAGGGATGGCGGCGCCGCTGTTGTAGAAGCGCGGGTCGGAGCCGTTGGGGGCCCAGTACAGGCGTGCCACGTTGTAGCCCAGCGAGTTGGCGTGGTTGCGCACGATCTCGCTGGTCTCGACGAACCAGCGCTCGTCCTTGATGCCGCTGTCATCGGCCTGAAAGTGCGAGGCGAAGGTCAGCCGGTTGTAGAAGTCCGAGCCGATGATCGGGTTGACCGGCGGGAACAGCTCGTAGGACTTGACCTTGGAGACGATGGTCTGGGCCTGTGCCAGCGTGTCCACCGGCAGGCGCCCGATGCCGAAGGGCGGCACGGTGAACGCGTCCGAACCCGGCGCGAACTGGCCGTACCACATGTCGCCAGCGCTGCGGGCGTGCTCCGGGAAGACCGGGTCGGCGGAGAAGGGGCTGATCTCGTCGTAGTTGGTCGGAATGAATTCCGCGTCACCCATGAACAGCACCCACTTGGGCCGCACGATGTGGGAGTTGTAGAAGTTGGCGATCCAGTTGCGGATCTGGGTGCGCGTGGCCGTCGGGCTGGCGCCAGTGATCTCGCTGGTGGTCACCACGCGGGTCGAGATGCCAAGTGCCTGCTTGTGGGCCTTGAGGTCGTTGGCCGCGTCCAGGAAGTTGGGGTGCGTGACGATGAGAAAGCGCGCGCCGAAGAAGTTCGGGTTCAGCGTCAGGCCCGGCGGCACGCAACGCAGCTCGGCCGCGATCTGCTTGTTGAGCGCGAAGCGCATGGCCGGTTGCGGCAGCGCCTCGATGCGCTGGTCGATCGGGTCGAACCCCTTTTCCTGGCGCGTGGTGACCCATTCCTTGTTGAGCAGGCGGTCGTAGGTGAAGCAGCGGCCCGGGTGCTTGATGGTGACGAGGTAACTGGGGTACCAGCTCAGCACCTGGTTGGACGGGTCGTAGCCATACGGGGCCAGGCGAAAGCCCTCGACGCGCACGTCGCCCTGGCCGATGGGCAGGTTGCCGCGCGACTGTCCGGGCTTGAACACGCCCTTGCCCCAGGTGTCGGGGTTGAAGACGAAGGGGATCTTGGCGTCTTCTTCTTTCTCGCGCGAGTGCTCGGGCGGCTGCACCGGGTAGATGCGCGCGCTCAGGCGTTGGATGCCGCCCTCGGGCACGATGCTGACGTCGGGCGACTCCTTGAGGTCAAGCGGCAAAGCGGCCGAGAAGCCGCCTGCTGGCAGCTCGGGCAGGCCAGGTTGGCTGTTGTCGACCGCGAAGCCACCTTCACGCAAGGAAAAGCGCTGGAAGGCACCCGAGTCGGTCTGCACGGTCTCGAGCACGGGTTTGGGCACGGTGATCCGCACCACAGTCTGGTCGGCGTTGCTGGAAATCAGCTGCACCAGCGAAGCGGTCTGGGCGTGGGCGGCCCAGGGCAGGGCCAGGCTGGCGGCCAGGGCGATGGGGCGCCAGGTCAGCGCACGTTGGTGGCGGCGGCTCGAGCGGGCCGACTGAGAGGGGCTGGGCATCATGAGGTCCTCGTCTGCGTTGGGTGGACCCGGCCGAGAGGGGGGCGGCGGGTGTGTGCAGACTAGGGCTTCATCCTTTTGGCTGATAGCCCCTGCTCCCTAGCCCTTGGGGTGCGAATTCGCTTCGACTGACGGACCTAGGGGGGCCGAATGGGGGAGGTTTGGCGCGTTGGGTCTTTTCTGGGATTGAGGCCGTGTCCACGACGGGCCATCGCCAGGCACCTCGCTTGCGGCGAAAATCGGGGATTCCTGGCCTCTGGCACCCAACGTGTCAGCGCCCTTGCTTTTTGGCTCCCCCTTGTTCCCCACGACCATGACGAACCTCGCCCAGCTCACCCTGACCCGCCCCGACGACTGGCACCTGCACCTGCGCGATGGCGCCGCCATGGCCTCGGTGGTGCCCGCCACCGCCAAACAGTTCGGCCGGGCCATCGTCATGCCCAACCTGCGCCCGCCCGTGACCACCGCCGAGCAGGCCGTGGCCTACCGCGACCGCATCCGCGCGGCCGTGCCCGCCGGCGTGAAGTTCGAGCCGTTGATGGTCCTGTACCTGACCGACAACACGCCCGTGGACGAGGTCAAGCGAGCCAAGGATGCGGGTGTGGTGGCGTTCAAGCTCTACCCTGCAGGCGCCACCACCAACAGCGATGCCGGCGTGACCGACCTGCGCAAGACGCACCAGGTGCTCGAGGCCATGCAGCGCGAGGGCCTGGTGTTCTGCGTGCACGGCGAGGTCACCGACAGCGAGGTCGATGTCTTCGACCGCGAGAAGGCCTTCATCGACGACAAGCTGATCCCACTGCGCCGCGACTTCCCCGAGCTGAAGGTGGCGTTCGAGCACATCACCACCAAGGAAGCCGCGCAGTACGTGACCGAGGCCGACCGCTTCGTGGGCGCCACCATCACCCCGCAGCATTTGCTCTACAACCGCAACGCCATCTTCATGGGCGGCGTGCGCCCGCACTACTACTGCCTGCCCATCCTCAAGCGCGAAGAGCACCGCGTGGCGCTGGTCAAGGCGGCCACCAGCGGCTCGTCCAAGTTCTTCCTGGGCACCGACAGCGCGCCGCACGCCTCGCACCTCAAGGAGCACGCCTCGGGGTGCGCGGGTTGCTACACCGCGCCTTGTGCGCTGGAGCTGTACGCCGAAGCATTCGAAGCCGCAGGTGCGCTCGACAAGTTCGAAGCCTTCGCCAGCTTCCACGGCCCCGACTACTACGGCCTGCCTCGCAACACCGACACCGTCACGCTGGTGCGCGAGGACTGGGTCGTGCCCGAAGAACTGCCCTTTGGCGAGACCGTCATCAAGCCGCTGCGGGGCGGTGAGACGCTGCGCTGGAAGATGCGCTGAGTCCTGCGGTCACTCGGAGCGATCGCTGGCAGATGCCTGGATGGAGGTGGTCGTCTCCTCGTCACCATCCCGGCCTCGTCGGTCTGCTCGCAGCTCCTGCCGCAACTTGTCGATCTCCTGCCGCAGGGACTGCATCTCGCGGTGCATGTCGCGCAGGATCTCGCGCTCGACCTTGCGCTCCTGGGAGCCGACGAACATCGCAGCCACCGATGCCGTCACCAGCGACAGCAGGCCATAGCCCAGCAGCACCACGAACACGGCGAAGATCCGCGACGCGGTGGACGTGGGCACCATGTCACCGTAGCCCACGGTGGCGGCCGTGGAGAACGCCAGCCACAGCCCATCGTGCAGGGTCTTGACTCCGGGGTCGAGCCAGTAAAAGCCGATCCCGCACAGCACCAGCACGCTGGCGCCCATGGCCAGCAGGCGAGCCAGACCGGTTTCGGTGAAGTGCGGCTGGCTGATCTTGAGCAGGCGGTAGAGCATCAGCACCGCGATGACCAGCCGCCAGATCAGCGCCGGCTCCGACTCGTTGCTCTGAGGCAGCACGGCATTGGCCAGCAGGGCCGCGCCCAGGAACCAGTCCAGCTTGAGCTGCATGGGGTGCTCGCCCCAACTGCCGGAATGGGCCCGGCTCGGCTCGTGGGCACGTTGGTGCAGGCTGCGCTGCACCCGCCAGGCCGATGCCAGCAGCACCAGTCCGCTGACCAGGTACATCCACGTCGCCCACGTGGCGGGCGTGGGCATCATCGAGTCGTAGAAGGCCGGCACGCTGGCAACCAGCGCGATCAACATGGGCCAAGGCGAGTTCGCGGCGTCTGAGTGACGGTGCCTCATGCGCTGTGAGCCTCAGGCGGGCAGGTAGCCTTCGACCGACAGGTAGCGCTCGCCCGTGTCGTAGCAGAAGCCCAGCACGCGGCTGCCGGCGGGCAGCTCGGGCAGCTTCTGCGCGATGGCGGCCAGCGTGGCGCCCGACGAGATGCCGACCAGCATGCCTTCTTCGCGTGCGGCGCGGCGGCCGAACTCGCGCGCGTCTTCGGCGTCGACCTGGATCACGCCGTCGAGCAAGTCGGTGTGCAGGTTGGCCGGCACGAAGCCGGCGCCGATGCCCTGGATGGGGTGGGGCGCCGGGCTGCCGCCCGAGATCACCGGCGAGGCCTTGGGCTCGACCGCGTACACCTTGAGCTGCGGCCACTTCGCCTTGAGCACCTTGGCGCAACCCGTGAGGTGACCACCGGTGCCCACGCCGGTGATCAGCACGTCCAACCCTTCAGGGAAGTCGGCGAGGATTTCCTGCGCCGTGGTGCGCTCGTGCACCGCGATGTTGGCCGGGTTCTCGAACTGCTGCGGGATCCAGGCGCCGGGGGTTTGTGCGGCCAACTCTTGCGCGCGGGCGATCGCGCCCTTCATGCCCTTCTCGCGCGGGGTCAGGTCGAAGGTGGCGCCATAGGCCAGCATCAGGCGGCGGCGCTCGATCGACATGCTGTCGGGCATCACCAGCACCAACTTGTAGCCCTTGACCGCGGCCACCATGGCCAGGCCCACGCCGGTGTTGCCAGACGTCGGCTCGATGATGGTGCCACCCGGCTTGAGCACCCCGCTGCGCTCGGCGTCTTCGATCATGGACAGGGCGATGCGGTCCTTGATGGAGCCGCCAGGGTTCGCGCGCTCGGCCTTGATCCACACCTCTGCCGAGCCGAACAGGCGGTTCATGCGGACGTGCGGGGTCTGGCCGATGGTCTCGAGGATGTTCTGGGCTTTCATGTCTGGATTCCGGTTTGACGCAGAGGAAGATCGTCGAAATGGGCTCGAATCAGCAAGGATACGCCGCCCCGGGTCAGAATAGCCGGATGACGCTGAACAACTCCAACAAGCTTGCATGGACTGCCCGACCGCATGCTCGGGCAGACAGATCGCCAACCGCTTGGCGGTTCATGGCGATGGCCTGGTTGATGCTGTGCACCCTGGTCGCCTTGTTGCTGAGCACGCTGGCACAGGCCCAGACCTTCCTGCCGCCTGACCAGGCGTTCAGGGTCGAGGTGCAAGCCTCGGGCCCCCGGTCCGTAGAGGTGCGTTTCACGCTGGCGCGGGACGTCTACCTGTACCGAGAGCAGATGAAGGCCTCGCTGCAACCCGCAGGGGGCGTCGAGCAGCCCCTGACCTGGGACCTGCCGCCTGGCGAGACCAAGTACGACCCGACGTTCGACAAGGAGCTCGAGGTCTACCACGCTGACGTGGCCGGCGGCTTGAGCCTGCCTGCCGGGATCCAGGGCGAGGCCGTGCTGACCATCGGCTACCAAGGCTGTGCCGATGCGGGCTTGTGTTACCCGCCGCAGGCGCGACGCCTGCGTGTGGTGATCGATGACGCGGGGGCCATCGCCAGCATCGAACCCCTGGCGGGCGCTGGAACCGGTCAAGCCGGTCAGGGCGGTGTGGCGCTCGGTGGGGCCTCATCCATTGGTGGCCTGGACGCCGCAGCCGGCTCCGACCGAATCCGCCAGGCCCTGGACTCGGGGCAGCTCTGGACGGTGGTGGGCGTGTTCTTCCTCGCGGGCGTGCTGCTGTCGCTGACGCCTTGTGTGCTGCCCATGGTGCCCATCCTGTCGTCGATCATCGTCGGCCAGAAGGACCGCGTCACCCGGGGGCGGGGCTTTTTGCTGGCGCTGTCCTACTCGCAAGGCATGGCCCTGGTCTACACCTGCCTGGGCGTGGCCGCAGGCCTGCTGGGGCAAGGCCTGGCCGCCTACCTGCAACACCCCTGGGTGGTGCTCGCGTTCGCGGCGCTGATGGTGCTGCTGGCGCTGTCGATGTTCGGCCTGTACGAGCTGCGCCTGCCTGTGGCCGTGCAGAGCTGGCTGGGCGAGGGCAGCAACCGCCTGCCTGGCGGTAAGTTCGTCAGCGTGTTCGCCATGGGCGTGGTCTCGGCCCTGATCGTCAGTCCCTGCGTGTCGGCGCCGCTGGCCGGGGCCCTGCTCTACATCAGCCAGACCCGCGACGTGGTGCTGGGCGCAAGCGCCTTGTACGCCATGGCCTGGGGCATGAGCCTGCCCCTGCTGCTGGTGGGCGTGTCGGCGGGCAGCCTGCTGCCGCGCGCCGGTGCCTGGATGACGGCGGTCAAGGCCCTGTTCGGCGTGCTGATGCTGGGCATGGCCGTGTACGTGGCCCAGCCCGCGTGGCCCTACCTCAAGACCCAGGTGCTGGGGCTGGAGGCCTCGGCCTCGGCGCACCGCAGCGTGCTGCCGTTCAAGCGCGTGCGTTCGGTGGCCGAGCTCGACGCAGCCCTGGCCCAGGCCCGAGCCGACGGCCGCGCCGTGATGCTCGACTTCTATGCCGACTGGTGCGTCTCATGCATCGAGATGGAGCAGGGCACCTTCACCGACGCGCTGGTTCAGTCGCGCCTCAAGGGCGTGGTGCTGCTGCAGGCCGACGTGACCCTGAACTCGGCCGACGACCGCGCTTTGATGGCGCGCTTTGGCCTCTTCGGGCCGCCCGGCATCCTGTTCTTCAACCCGCAGGGGCAGGAGCAAGCGGGCGCGCGCGTCATCGGCTATCAGAACGCCCAGGACTTCCTCAAAAGCCTGCAGAAAGCGGGGCTCTGAGCCGTGCACCCGCAAGCCGATCAGCTCTGGAAGGGGCCGCGCTGGACCATGTCCGTGTTGCTGGCGGCGCTCGGCATGCTCGGGCCCTTTGCCATCGACACCTACTTGCCGGCGTTCTCCGGCATCGCCGCCGACCTGCGCGCCACGCCGATCGAAATCCAGCAGACGCTGTCGGCCTACCTGTTTGCCTTCGCCTTCATGAGCCTGTTCCACGGCTCCTTGTCGGACAGCTTCGGGCGCCGCCCGGTGGTGCTCACGGGCATCGTGGTGTTCACCATCGCCTCGGCCGGGTGCGCGCTGTCGCAGACCATCGGCCAGCTGGTGTTCTTCCGTGCGCTGCAGGGCTTGTCGACCGGGGCGGGCATCGTGGTCTCGCGCGCCGTCATCCGCGACCTCTACCCGCCGGCTCAGGCCCAGCGCGTGATGTCGCAGGTGACGCTGTTCTTCGGGGTGGCACCGGCGGTGGCGCCCATCATCGGCGGCTTCCTGTTCGTGCACGCGAACTGGCACGCGGTGTTCTGGTTCCTCACGGGCGTGGGGGTGGTGCTGCTGGCGGCCAACGCCTGGTTGTTGCCCGAGACGCTGCACCCCTCTCAGCGCCAGCCTTTCGAGCTCAAGCACCTGATGCGCGGCTACTGGCAACTGGGTTCCAACCCGCGGTTTTTGCTGCTGGCGCTGGCCAGCGGCGTGCCTTTCAACGGCATGTTCCTGTACGTGCTGTCGGCGCCGTCTTTCCTGGGTGACATCCTGCACCTGGCGCCCACGCAGTTCTTCTGGTTCTTTGTCTGCACCATTGGCGGCATCATGGGCGGCGCGTGGATCAGCGGGCGCCTGGCCGCCAGCATCGAGCCGGCGCGGCAGATCCGCATCGGCTTCACCGTGATGCTGGTGGTCTCGGTTCTCAACTTGCTGGCCAACGTGTTCTTCACCGCGCACGTGAGCTGGGCACTCTTTCCCATCGGGCTTTACGCCCTGGGCTGGGCCATGATGACCCCGGTCGTCACGCTCATGGTGCTGGACATCGACCCGGCGCGCCGGGGCATGGCCGCATCCATGCAGGCCTTCGTGGGCAGCGCTTCCAACGGTGTCGTTGCAGGTGTGCTGGCGCCGATGGTGATGCACGGCGCCGTCAGCCTGGCGGTGGCCTCGCTGTTGCTGATGCTGGTGGGCCTGTTCGCCTGGGCCTGGCTGCAGCGGCGATAATGGCGCCGTGAAGTCAGCCAGACCGCCGCTGGTGCAAGGCCCGAAAGGGCGCACTGGAGGAAGGTCCGGACTGCACAGGACGGCGCAGGAGGTAACACCTCTCCACCGCGAGGTGAGGATCAGAGCAACAGAGACGAGTTCGGCCGGGTCCGGTCGGGGTGCTCAGCGAAGCGTCGGCGCAAGCCGACGGCCCATGCGAAAGCAGGGGCTCGCGCGAAAGCGCGAACTGAGCTGCACCTCGGGCGGGCAAAGCCCGGCCGAGGTGAAACGGGCAATCTCTGCGCGCAGCAACACCAAATAGGCACACGTTGACCTGGTTCCGGGGAGTGTGCGGGTAGGTGGCACCGAGCCGCTCTGGCGACAGGCGGCCCAGAGGAATGGCGGTCACGGCTTGGCGTCGCAAGGCGCGGGGCTGCACAGAATCCGGCCTATCGGCTGACTTCACACTTTTCATCGGCCCTGCATGCCGCGGGGCCTGCTGCGCCCTCGCGGGCGACGGCGCACGCCTGAAAGGGTCAAGTTTTTCGCATCGTGGCCGATGAGGTGGGTTGATGCGGAGACCGACCATGACCCTGCCCCCCTTCCCCTTGTTTGCAAGCTGCCTGGTTTTGGGCCTGGGCCTCGCCCTGGGGCCTGCCATGGCCTCGGATCCGCCAGCCAAGGCCGAAAGCAAAACCGACAGCAAGACCGAGGGCAAGGGTGAGATCAAGATCGACCTCAAGCCAGACCTGAGCAAGGCCAAGGTCGAGCGCCGGACCGAACCTGAACCGGAGGCCGAGCCCAAGGGCAAAGCCAAAGCGGAAGCAAAGGCCGGTCCCAAGCCTGAGCCCAAGGCAGAGCGAAAGCCGGAACAGAAGCTGGAGCCCAAGCCCGAGTCATCCGCTGAGCCCAAGCAGCCCGTCTCGATGGGTGAGTTGCGCGACATGATCGAGAGCAAGATCAGCGAGGTGCGCGCCACCCGAGGCCCAGCTCCCGTGGTTCGCGTTCAGGCCAAGGGGGGCACACGGCAGGCTGGCAAGGCCCAGGACAAGCACGCCAAGGCGGCAGGGCACGGCCATTGGTCATACCAAGGCGACACCGGCCCGCAGCACTGGCACGAGCTCAATCCGGAGTTCAAGCAGTGCGGCCTGGGCGAGCGCCAGAGCCCGATCGACATCCGCGAGGGCATCCCAGTGGAGCTCGACCCCATCCAGTTCGACTACAAGCTGTCAGCGTTCCGCGTCATCGACAACGGACACACGGTCCAGGTCAACGTCGAGCCGGGCAACCGCATCGTCGTCAATGGCCGGCGCTACGAGCTGGTGCAGTTCCACTTTCACCGCCCCAGCGAAGAGCGGCTCAACGGCCGACAGTTCGAGATGGTGGCCCACCTGGTACACAAGGACCTCGAGGGCAAGCTGGCCGTGGTGGCCGTGCTGATCGAGGAGGGAAAGGGGCACCCGATCGTCCAGCAGGTCTGGAACAACCTGCCCCTGGAAAAGCGCGTTGAACAAGCCGGTTTGCAGGGCCTGGACCTCCTGCAGCTCTTGCCGGAGGACCGCCGCTACGTGACCTACATGGGGTCGCTCACCACGCCGCCTTGCACCGAGGGCGTCTTGTGGATGGTGCTGAAAAAGCCGGTGAGCGTCTCAGCCCAGCAAATTGCCATCTTCTCGCGCCTCTACCCCATGAATGCGCGCCCCGTCCAGCCCCAGCGCGATCGGCTGATCAAGGACGGACAATGAAAAAGACCAGCCGAAGCTGGTCTTTGTTCTGGCCGCCAACACGTGGCGGCTGCGAGATCGCTTGAGCGATCAGGCCTTGCGGCTGCGACGGGCGGCAACGCCACCGACCACGGCCAAGCCGGCCAGCGCCAGGGCGAAGGATTCGGCTTCCGGCACAGGCGACAGCACGGCCGACACGTCAGGGGTGTTGCCAACCTTGGCAAAGGTACCGGTGTAGGTGCCGCCAGTGGTCACGGCGGTGACGGTTGCACCGATGAAGTCCAGGCCCGTGGCGCCGTAGGAGCCGCTGATGGCCGAGTCCGGATCCCACTTGAACTTGAAGGTGTCAAACGTGTTGAAACCGGTGAAGTTGAAGCCGAACACTGCGCCGCTGCCGAAGAACGTGGCGGTGCCGCCTGCGGGGGCGGTGATGCTCAGGGGCGAGCCGTCGATGACGATGTTGCTGGCGTCAACGGTGGTGGTGCCGGAGAAGTCGAAGGTCAGCTGCGTGATGTCGTAGCTGGAGCCGTTGAAGGCCAGGGTTTCGATGTTGAAACCATCGACACCGGGTTCGGTGATGATGATCGAGGCGAAAGCCGAAGCCTGGGCACCGAGGGCCAGGGCTGCGGCGAGGGCTGCTTTGCGGAATTGCTTCATGGTTTGTCCTGCTTGAATTGGGCGGCGGCCGGAACGAGCCACACTCACTGACACATTAGTGACTTTGTTCGCATCCGGCAACCGTGTGTCGGCTTGCTTCCCCAATTCAAGGGGGTCAATAAACGCGACCGGCCTTGATTTGGGCATGTGTGCGACGGTTCAGCTCGGTTTTTTTGGCAATTTGCGCCATCAAGCTGCCCGCGTGGGCGTGGCAGATGGCCAACCCCAGCGCGTCGGATGCGTCGTTGTTGGGCTCGCGAGGCAGCTCCAGCAGGCGCATCACCATCTGGCGAATCTGTGCCTTGGCGGCGTGACCATGTCCCACCACGGCTTTTTTCATCTGAAGCGCGGTGTATTCACTCACGTGTGGCGAGGTGCTCAGCGACAGCAGCCCGGCGATCGCGGCGCCGCGCGCCTGCCCCAGCAGCAGCGTCGACTGCGGGTTCACGTTGACGAACACGATCTCGACCGAGGCCTCCTGAGGCTCGTAGCGGGTGACCACCTCGCGCACGCCTTCGTAGATGATTTTCAGCCGCGTGGGCAGGTCACCTTGCGCGGCTTCGCGGGTCTTGATGGTGCCGCTGGCCACGTAGTGCAGGCGCGGGCCATCGGTTTCGATGACGCCAAAGCCGGTGGTCTGCAGACCGGGGTCGATGCCTAGGATGCGCATCCCCGAGAGGATACCCGGCGCCTGCGCTGCCAACGGCGTCGGCTGCGGCCGCCGGCGGTTTCAGGTTGGCTCGCGCAGGGCCTGTGCCAGCAGGGGCCACAGCGCCTGGTGCGAGCTGCGGAACCAATCGATGTGGCCAATGGACTTGAGCCCGTGTTCGCCTGGCGCGATGTGGCGCACCTGCTTGCGCGCGGCGGGGAAGGTGCGCATCAGGTCGGCCACGGTGGTGGGGGTGGCGATGTCGTCGTCGGTGGCATGGAAGACGGTGATGGGGATGCGGATGTCACCATGAAAGTCCAGCTGCGGCCTGCCTTTGACGGCGTTGGTCGCGTAACCGCCAGCCGTGCACCACTGGCCCCATTGCCGGGCAACGGCCGCTGGCAAGTCTTCGCCCAGGCCAACGGCCGCCGTTGGCGCGTAACCCTTGATGAGCGTGCCCAGCGGCACCAGGCAGCGCAGGCCCAGCCGAGCCTTGAGGCGAAAGCTCGGCTTCATGCCGCGGAACCAACCGGTCGACGCGGCCACGCCCACAAGTCGGCTGACGTGGCGGTGGTTGGGCAGCAGGCCGATCATCTGGCCGCCAGCACTGTGACCGATGAGCAGGACCTGATCGTGGCCCGTGTGGCGCACCAGCCAGTCGAGCGCGGCAACCTGGTCCTGTTGGCCCCATTCGGCCAGCGTGGCACGGCTGTCTTGGAGCTTGCCCTGCAGCGACAGGCCGATGCCACGGTAGTCAAAGACCAGCACGTCGTGGCCCTGGGCGGCCAGCCAGGTGGCAAAGCGCAGGTAGAAGTGTTGCTTCACGCCCGTGGCTGGGCACAGCAGAACCGGGGCGTGCGTGGCCGCCTGCACACCTGCGTGCGCGGGCAGGAAGTGGCCCTTGAGCAGGGTGCCGTCCTGGCAGGTGATGTCGATGGCCTGCATCGCATCCGTCGGGGTGTGGGTGGACATCTCAGGTTTCCGGTTGATCGATTTGGTCGAGTCGCTGAACGTGGGTGAGCCAGCGAGCGACCGTCTGCAGTTCGGCCTCGGTGAAGCCTTGCGCGAGGCGTGCATTGATGCGGCTGGTGGCCTGCCGGAGCAAGGGCATGAGCTGTTGTCCTGAGGGGCGCAGCCAGACGCGCTGCGTGCGACCGTCATCCGGGCAGGGGTGGCGGGCCACCCAGTCGAGCGCTTCCATGCGCTGGATGAGGCCTGACACCGCCGAGGGCGCGAGATCGAGCGCCTGAGCGAGTTCGCCCATGGTGGCGCCATCGGCCTTGGCCAGGGCGAAGAGCACACCACTTTGCGTTGGCGTGGGGGCTTGCCGATCCGGGTGGCTCGCGGCCTCGGTTTGCTGGGCCATCCACTGCTGCAAGTGGCGCTGGGCGCTGTTGAGCAGGAAGATCAGGCGTGGTTTGTTTTGCATGCGAAACAGTTTACCGCATTTGCTTCGTGTGTGAAATAAATGATGGCCAGGTTTCAGCGCATGGCAGGCGCAAAAAAAGCGCTCCATCGGGAGCGCTTCCAGGGGCCGAGCTGATCAGGCGTCAGAGCAAAGGCGCCAGCGCCCGTTCGGCATCGGTGAGGCTCAAGCCGGTGCGCTGCGCCCAGTCTTCCAACTGGTCGCCCGCGATCTTGCCCACGTTGAAGTAGGCCGCCTGCGGGTGCGCCAGGTAGAAGCCGCTCACGCTGGCCGCCGGCATCATCGCCAGGCTCTCGGTCAGGTGCATGTGGATGTCGTGGGCCTCCAGCACCTTGAACATGTCGCGCTTGACGGTGTGGTCGGGGCAGGCCGGGTAGCCCGGTGCCGGGCGGATGCCACGGTACTGCTCCTTGATGAGTTGGGCGTTGTCGAGTGATTCGGCCTCGGCGTAGCCCCAGAACTCCTTGCGCACGCGCTCGTGCATGCGTTCGGCGAAGGCCTCGGCCAGGCGGTCGGCCAGGGCCTTGAGCATGATGGCCGAGTAGTCGTCATGGTGGGCCATGAACTCGGCTTCCTTCTTCTCGATGTTCAGGCCCGCGGTCACGGCAAACATGCCGACGTAGTCCTTCTTGCCGCCCGCATCGGGGCGCGGGGCCACGAAGTCGGCCAGCGAGCGGTTGGGGCGCTTGGCCCCATCGACCACCGGGCGCTCGGTCTGCATGCGCAGCGGGTGCCAGCGCAGCAGTTCGCTCGTGCGCGATTCATCGGCATAAAGCACGATGGCGTCGTCGTCCACCGTGTTGGCCGGGTACAGGCCGATCACGCCGTTGGCCACCAGCCAGCGGCCTTCGACGATCTTCTTGAGCATGGCCTGGGCGTCGGCGTAGACCTTCTTGGCCTCCTCTCCCACCACGGCATCGTCCAGGATGGCGGGGAAGGCGCCGTGCAGGTCCCAGGTCTGGAAGAACGGCGCCCAGTCGATGTAGGCGGCCAGCTCACCCAGGTCGTAGTTCTTGAACACGCGCCGGCCGATGAACTTGGGCGCATCGGGCGGGTGGCTGTCGAAGTCGACCACGGCCTTGTTGGCGCGTGCTTCGGCCAGCGTCACCATCGGCGTGGCCTTCTTGTTGGCGTGCAGCTGGCGCACCTTCTCGTAGTCGGCGTTGAGCTCGGCGATGTAGGCGGCTTGGCGCTCCGTGCTCAGCAGCTCCGAGCACACGCCCACGGCGCGCGAGGCATCGGGCACGTAGACCACCGGGCCGCTGAAGTTCGGCGCGATCTTGACGGCGGTGTGCACGCGCGAGCAGGTGGCGCCGCCAATCAGCAGCGGCGTCTGGCGGCTGCGGAAGTACTCGTCGCGCTCCATCTCGGCGGCCACGTACTGCATCTCTTCCAGCGAAGGCGTGATCAGGCCCGACAGGCCGATGATGTCCGCACCTTCTTCCTTGGCCTTGTCGAGGATGTCCTTGCACGGGACCATCACGCCCATGTTGACCACCTCGAAGTTGTTGCACTGCAGGACCACGGTGACGATGTTCTTGCCGATGTCGTGCACGTCGCCCTTGACGGTGGCGATCACGATCTTGCCCTTGCTGCGCACGTCGCCGCCGGCCAGCTCCAGCAGGCGCTTTTCTTCTTCGATGTAGGGCAGCAGGTGGGCCACGGCCTGTTTCATCACGCGGGCGCTCTTGACCACCTGCGGCAGGAACATCTTGCCCGCGCCGAACAGGTCGCCCACGGTGTTCATGCCGGCCATCAGCGGGCCTTCGATCACGTGCAGCGGGCGCCCGCCTCCAGCCTTGATCTTCTGCCAGCACTCTTCGGTGTCGGCGGTGATGAAGTCGGTGATGCCGTGCACCAGGGCGTGGCTCAGGCGCGCTTCCACCGTGGCGGGCTGCTCGGCCGTGCCGCGCCAGGCCAGCTTGGCGCTGTCGTCCTTGGCGGTGCCCTTGACCTGCTCGGCGATCGCCAGCAGGCGCTCGGTCGGCGTCAGGCTGGTGTCTTCACCTTCTTTGTAGGCGGGCTTGCGGTTGAGCACCACGTCTTCGACCAGCTCGCGCAAGTGCGGATCGAGGTTGTCGTACACGCCGACCATGCCGGCGTTGACGATGCCCATGTCCATGCCCGCCTGGATGGCGTGGTAGAGGAACACGGTGTGGATGGCCTCGCGAACCGGCTCGTTGCCGCGGAAGCTGAACGACACGTTCGACACGCCGCCGCTGATCTTGGCGCCTGGCAGGTTCTGCTTGATCCAGCGCGTGGCCTCGATGAAATCGACCGCGTAGTTGTCGTGCTCCTCGATGCCGGTGGCCACCGCGAAGATGTTGGGGTCGAAGATGATGTCTTCCGGCGGGAAGCCGATCTCGTCGACCAGGAAGCGGTAGGCGCGCTCGCAGATCTCGATCTTGCGCGCGAAGGTGTCGGCCTGGCCCTTCTCGTCAAAAGCCATCACCACGGCGGCGGCGCCGTAGCGCTTGACCAGCTTGGCCTGGTGGCGGAAGTTGTCCTCGCCTTCTTTGAGCGAGATCGAGTTGACGATGCCCTTGCCCTGGATGCACTTGAGCCCGGCTTCGATGACTTCCCACTTGGAGGAGTCGATCATGATCGGCACGCGCGCGATCTCGGGCTCACCGGCGATCAGGTTCAAGAAGCGCACCATCGACGCCTTGGCGTCGAGCATGGCCTCGTCCATGTTGATGTCGATGACCTGGGCACCGTTTTCGACCTGCTGGCGCGCCACCGACAGCGCGTCCTCGAAGCGACCTTCGAGGATCATGCGCGCAAAGGCCTTCGAGCCCGTCACGTTGGTGCGTTCGCCGACGTTGACGAACAACGTGCCTTCGCCAATGAGCACCGGCTCCAGGCCGGACAGGCGCATGGGGGCGACGTGGTAGGCGGAGGCTGGCGTGGTGGTGGCGGGAGGCTGGGAAGGGGAGGTCATCCCGCCATTTTAGTTGGCCGGCCACCTCGTGCCGGGCTGGGGCCAAGGTGGGTGACCGACGGCCACAATAGGAAAGGGCCCGGCGCTTGTGGTGCAGGGCCCCGAGGCGCAGACGCCGCACCCAGGTCAGGGTGAGCGCTGCAATGCCTTGCTCGGTGGTGTGGGGGACGAAGGCCTCAGGCCTTGAGCAGCGCGTAGAGCTCGTCCTTGAGGCTCACGCGGCGCTGCTTCTTGCCTTCCAGGTCGGCAGATGAAGCGTGTTCGACGCCGGTTTCCAGCCGCACGATCTCCTTGTCGAGATCTTCGTACTCCCGCTCCAGGCGCACGAAATGCGCGCTGCTGGTCTTGAGTGCGTGGATGCGGTCCTTCAGCTCGGGGAAGTCCTTGGCCAGCGGGTGGTGTTCTTGGATCATGCGGCTCCTCTCAGTGCTCAACGGGTCTTTCAGGACTTCATGTTGACGCCGATCGGGGCTCGCGGCCTTGCGTCAGATCAAGCCTGCCGTTTGCGCCCCAGGAAGCTTTCCTCGATGTGCAAGCTGCTGCGCACCCCCACGTCGGCGCGGTGGTCCTTCAGCCAGCGGTCTGCCGCAGCACGCCCGAGGTCTCGCAACTGCTCCAGGAAGACCCATTCGGTGTTGAACTTGGTCGAAGGGCCAAAGCCGTTCATGCCTTCGTCGTCGGAGACCATGTGCATGTGCAGCTGCTTGTAGCGCCCCGGGTCCAGCTTGTTCTCGCGCAACAGGCGGCCCACGAAGGCGATGGCCCGCATCTCGCCGATCAGGCTGGCATTGAAGGTGATTTCGCTGAGCCGGTCCATGATGTCCACGCTGCGCGTCGGGGTGCCCTCGCGCTCCAGCGGGTTCAGTCGCACCAGCAGGATGTCGTTGAGCTCGGTGCGGTAGATCAGCGGATACAGCGCCGGGTTGCCGGTGTAGCCGCCATCCCAGAAGGGTTCATCGTCGATCTGCACAGCCTGGAACAGGAAGGGCAGGCAGGCCGAGGCCAGCAAGGCGTCGATGCTCAGTTCCTCGGCGCTGAAGACGCGCGCCTGGCCGGTGCGCACCGAGGTGGCAGTCACGAACAGGGGGATGCCGCAGCGTGCGCAGCCCTCGTGCAGCGACTCGACCCGCACGTGCTTGGCCAGCACGTCCTTGAGTGGGTTGAGGTTCAGCGGGTTGAACTCGTAGGGGCTGAACGAGCGGGTCAGCAGGTTCCCCCACTGCATCAATGCACTGGTGCCCAGGCCAAACGGGCCCAGCATGGCGTCCAGCCCTTGTGTGCCGAAAGGGTTGCTGAACGGGTTGCTCAATGGGCTGAACAGCGAGCCGTGGTGACTGACATCGCGCCAGAAATCGTGCAAGGCCTGCTGGGCCTGGCGTCGGGCCTGTTGGGGCCCGCCTGCTTCGTGCCCATCCACGTAACCCGACAGCGCGACCGCGCCATTGAGGGCCCCGGCGCTGGTGCCGGAGATGCCCGAGATGTCCACGCCATCGTCGTCGAGCAGCCGATCGAGCACGCCCCAGGTGAAAGCCCCGTGAGAGCCGCCGCCTTGCAGCGCCAGGTTGAGTCGGGGGCGGGCGGCGGGGCGGGGGCGCGATTTGGCGCGGGGGCGGGCGGCGGTCATGCGATCCAGTCTAGATGATTTTTGCTGCAGCGCAGCATGGGTGCGGCGGTGTGGCTGTCATCAGCGGGTCCCACCTTGCTCGTTCAGGATGGGCTGCAGGGCCGGCACGACGACCCACCTCAGGGGGCGTGAATCAGGGGGGCGAAAATTTGCGAGCAGGGTACTGTACAAACATCCAGTCTTTGCCATAATCACGGCATTCACTGTCATCACACAGGCCCCGCGCCGGAGATCACCCATGGAACCCAAGTCGACCCTCAGCACCGAAAAGGCCAAGGCTCTGCAGGCCGCCCTCGCCCAGATCGAAAAGCAGTTCGGCAAGGGCTCCATCATGCGTCTCGGTGAAGGCGAGGCCATCGAAGACATCCAGGTCGTCTCCACCGGTTCCCTGGGCCTGGACATCGCCCTGGGCGTTGGCGGCTTGCCCCGTGGCCGTGTCATCGAAATCTACGGCCCTGAATCTTCCGGCAAGACCACGCTGACCCTGCAGGTGGTCTCCGAAATGCAGAAAATTGGCGGTGTTTGCGCCTTCATCGACGCCGAACACGCGCTGGACGCCCAATACGCGCAAAAGCTCGGCGTCAACCTGCAAGACCTGCTGATCTCCCAGCCCGACACCGGCGAGCAGGCCCTCGAAATCGTCGACGCCCTGGTGCGCTCTGGCTCGGTCGACCTGATCATCGTCGACTCGGTGGCTGCGCTCACGCCCAAGGCCGAACTCGAAGGCGAAATGGGCGACGCCCTGCCGGGCTTGCAGGCCCGCCTGATGAGCCAGGCCCTGCGCAAGCTCACGGCCAACATCAAGAAGACCAACTGCACCGTCATCTTCATCAACCAGATCCGCATGAAGATCGGCGTGATGTTCGGTTCGCCCGAAACCACCACCGGCGGCAACGCCCTGAAGTTCTACGCCTCGGTGCGCCTGGACATCCGCCGCACCGGCTCCATCAAGCGCGGTGACGAGGTGGTCGGCAACGAAACCAAGGTCAAGGTTGTCAAGAACAAGGTCTCGCCCCCCTTCAAGACCGCCGAGTTCGACATCCTCTACGGCGAAGGCATCAGCCGCGAAGGCGAAGTCATCGACCTGGGTGTCACCGCCAAGGTGGTCGACAAATCAGGCGCCTGGTACGCCTACAGCGGTGAAAAAATCGGCCAAGGCAAGGACAACGCACGCGAATTCCTGCGTGAGAACCCCGACCTGGCGCGCGAAATCGAAAACAAGATTCGCGACTCCCTGGGTGTGGCCCAGCGCCCGCCCGCAGCCGCCAACGACGAGTACGACGACAAGGCCGCTTGATCCGCCTTGGTGACGTCGTTCCACACTGACTGAGCTTTGCGGGTGCCCCATGACGGACGAAGATGATTTTTCGCCCGATCTCCCGCAAGCGGCCGAAGCAGGTGGGGCGGCTCGCCGAGGCCGCCCGGGTTTGTCTCTGAAAGGGCGGGCCCTCAAGCTGCTCTCCATGCGCGAACACTCCCGTGTGGAGTTGCGCCGCAAGCTGGCGCCGCACGCGGAGTCGCCCGAGCAACTGGAAGCCGTGCTCGATGACATGGCGGCCAGGCGCTTTCTGTGCCTGGAGCGGTTCGCCGAATCAGTCGTGCATCGCAAGGCCGCGCGATTTGGCTCGGCCCGCATCAAAGCCGAGTTGGCGCAGCACCAGTTGCCCTGCCACGTGGCCGAGGCCGTGGTGCGCAGCCTGCGGGACACCGAGCTGGAGCGAGCCCACGAGCTGTGGGCTCGGCGTTTCGGCGAAGTGGCTGCAAGCCCGCAAGAGCAAGCCCGCCAGGCCCGGTTCCTCATGGCCCGGGGATTTGCCGGAGACGTCGTTCGAAGGGTCGTCCGAGGCGACGGGTTCCCGGACCCCGACGAAGAGTCGCTCGGCTGACGCCTCATCTCCGTGCAAACCCGAGTCTTGCCGAGGGGGCACCCCACCGCATCCGAGGGGTGGCGGTGCTATGCTGACTGCTGCAGTGCAACCAGGCCCAACCGGCCCCGCGCTTGCACCCGCCACTGCCCGATCGGCGGTGGTGGGTTCTGTCATGTTCGACCCGAACGCATCACCCACATCGCGAGATCCCCATGAAGATTCATGAGTACCAAGGCAAAGAGATCCTGAGCCGTTTTGGTGTGCCGGTCCCAAGAGGCATTCCGGCGTTTACCGTAGAAGAAGCCGTCGCAGCGGCTGAGAAACTCGGCGGCCCCGTCTGGGTCGTCAAGGCCCAGATCCACGCCGGTGGCCGTGGCAAGGGCGGCGGCGTCAAAGTGGCCAAGAGCCTGGACGACGTCAAGAAGCTGGCTGGCCAGATCCTGGGCATGCAGCTCAAGACCCACCAGACCGGCCCCGAAGGCCAGAAGGTCAACCGCATCTACATCGAAGACGGCGCCGACATTCAGAAGGAATACTACGTGTCCGTGGTCACCGACCGCGGCACCCAGAAGATCGCCTTCATCGCCTCCAGCGAAGGCGGCATGGACATCGAAGAAGTCGCCCACAGCACGCCCGAGAAGATCATCACCGTCTTCATCGACCCGCTGGCCGGCCTGACCGACGCGCAAGCCCAGCAGATCGCCGACGGCATCGGCATGCCCGCTGATTCGCAAGCCCAGGCCAAGGACATCTTCAAGAAGCTGTACCAGTGCTACATGGAGACCGACGCGTCGCTGGTCGAGATCAACCCGCTGAACCGCGACAGCAAGGGCAACGTCATCGCCCTGGACGCCAAGTTCAACTTCGACAGCAACGCGCTGTTCCGCCACCCTGAAATCGTCGCCTATCGCGACCTGGACGAAGAAGACCCAGCCGAAGTCGAGGCCTCGAAGTTCGACCTCGCCTACATCCAGCTCGACGGCAACATCGGCTGCCTGGTCAACGGCGCCGGCCTGGCCATGGCCACCATGGACACCATCAAGCTGTTCGGCGGCGAGCCGGCCAACTTCCTGGACGTGGGCGGCGGCGCCACGGCAGAGAAGGTCACCGAAGCCTTCAAGATCATGCTCAAGAACCCCGACGTCAAGGGCATCCTGGTCAACATCTTCGGCGGCATCATGAAGTGCGACACCATCGCCGATGGCGTCATCACCGCCTGCAAGGCCGTGAACCTGAACGTGCCGTTGGTGGTCCGCATGAAGGGCACCAACGAAGACCTGGGCAAGAAGATGCTGGCGGACTCCGGTCTGCCCATCATCAGCGTCGACACGATGGCCGAAGCGGCCACCAAGATCGTCGCCGCCGTCAAGTAACGCCCCAGGAAAGAGACATCATGAGCATCCTCATCAACAAGGACACCAAGGTCATCACCCAGGGCATCACGGGCAAGACCGGTCAGTTCCACACCCTCGGCTGCCAGGCCTACGCCAACGGCAAGAACGCTTTCGTGGCGGGCGTGAACCCCAAGAAAGCCGGCGAGAAGTTCTCCGACATCCCCATCTACGCCTCCGTCAAGGAAGCCTCGCAGCAAACCGGCGCCACCGTGTCCGTCATTTACGTGCCGCCCGCTGGCGCCGCTGACGCCATCTGGGAGGCCGTTGAAGCCGACCTGGACCTGGTGATCGCCATCACCGAAGGCATCCCCGTGCGCGACATGCTGATGGTGCGCAACAAGATGAAGGCCAAGGAAGCGGCTGGTGGCAAGAAGACCTTGCTGCTGGGCCCCAACTGCCCCGGCCTGATCACCCCCGAAGAGATCAAGATCGGCATCATGCCCGGTCACATCCACCGCAAGGGCCGCATCGGCGTGGTCTCGCGCTCCGGCACGCTGACGTACGAAGCCGTGGCGCAGCTGACCGAGCTCGGCCTGGGCCAGTCCAGCGCCGTGGGCATCGGCGGTGACCCGATCAACGGCCTCAAGCACATCGACGTGATGCGCGCCTTCAACGACGACCCGGACACCGACGCCGTCATCATGATCGGCGAGATCGGTGGCCCGGACGAAGCCGAAGCCGCACAATGGTGCAAGGCTCACATGAAGAAGCCCATCGTCGGCTTCATCGCAGGCGTCACCGCCCCCCCGGGCAAGCGCATGGGCCACGCCGGCGCGCTGATCTCCGGCGGTGCCGACACGGCCGACGCCAAGCTGGCCATCATGGAAGAGTGCGGTTTCAAGGTCACGCGCAACCCGTCCGAGATGGGGCGCATCCTGAAGTCACTCATCTGACGCGAACCTGAACTGCGTGAACACCCGTGTGCCTGCGCGCACACGGTGCCACTCGAAGGCCCCCCGGGGCCGCCTCTCAGCCCCTACACTCAGGGGCTGATTCCTTTTTTGAGACATGGAAGCTTTCCTGACCCCCGAGTTCTGGCTCGCCGTCGGCCAGATCATCATGATCGACATCCTGCTGGGTGGTGACAACGCCATCGTCATCGCACTGGCTTGTCGCAACCTGCCGCCCGAGCTGCGCCGCAAGGGCATCCTCTGGGGCACGGCAGGCGCCATCGTGCTGCGGGTGATCCTGATCTTCTTTGCCATGTCTTTGCTGGCGCTGCCCTACCTCAAGCTGGTGGGGGCCGCCTTGCTGATCTGGATCGGCATCAAGCTGCTGGTGCCCGAAGACGATGAACACGGCGACCTCCAGGCCAGCGACAAGCTGCTGGGCGCCATCAAGACCATCATCGTGGCCGACTTCGTCATGAGCGTGGACAACGTCATCGGCATCGCCGGGGCGGCCCAGACGGCTGGCCACGAAGGCCACCAGATGCCGCTGGTCATCTTTGGCCTGCTGGTGAGCATCCCCATCATCGTGTGGGGCAGCAGCGTGGTGCTCAAGCTCATGGACCGCTTCCCGGTCATCATCGTCGCGGGCGGCGCCCTGTTGGGCTGGATCGCTGGCACGCTCGCGGTGGGTGACCCGGCCATTCAGGGTTACCTGCCCGCAGGTGACTCGCTGCGTTACCTCGCCGGTGGGCTGTGTGCCCTGCTGGTGGTGGCGGTGGGCAAGGCCCTGGCGGCCCGGGCCCCCCAGGCAAGCTGAGGCGGAGGCCGAACGATGTCGCCGGTGGTCGGATGGATCCTCCTGCTGGCGGTCTGCGTGATGGGCGCAGGCTGGTGGTTCACGCGCCGCCGCAACGGTGGCCGTGGGGGTGATCGCTCCGCTGGCGGTGCGCGCAGCACCCAATGGGCCGATTTTTCCGACACCTCACCCCTGGCCGACAGCGCAGCCGAGCTGCAGCGGCGCAAACGCCAGGCCTTGCAGGACTTCGTCGACTCGCGCGACGACAACCGCCCCCCCTCTCGGTTTGCCGACACCAGCCCGGTCGCGTTCCACCCGCGCTTTCAGCGCTCCGGCCCGGTGCCCTTGTCTTCCGCGCCCGAGGTGGTGCCCATCGCCTCCATGCCGGCGCCCACGCCGCCCAAGGCCCCTGCGGTGACCATCCAGTTGCCCTCTGACCCGGGTCGCCCGAGCGGGCGACCACCGCTGGACAGCTGGTTCGACGACATGACGGCGCCGGCCTCCATCACGTCGCCGCTGAACACCTTGCCAGGCGACGTGGTGTCGGCCCTGGGCGCCGAGGCCGCCGCCGCAGACGACCCGGTTGCCGACCCCAACGCCGAGCGCATCCACCGCGCCTTGCTGACCCTGGGCGATGGGCCCGTGGACCAGGCGTGGGAGGCCCTGCGCGGACACCTGCCCCCCGAGGGGCTGAAGGTCGCCACGCTGGAAACCTGTGACTTGATCGCGGCCGCTTTCGAGGCGGAGCAACGGTTCGATGCCGCCCGCAACGTGTATGAGCACATGGCCGACCTCGACCCATACTGGCGCGACGTGCGCCAGCGCCTGAGCCGCGCACGTGGCAAAGCGCAGGTCCAGGCGGTCGAGTCCTGGGGCTCGGTCGAAGCGCGGCCTGCGGCACATGGCGGCCTGTCGATGCTGGGCAAGTTCGTGCTCGACAAGCAACTGGGCCAGGGCGCGATGGGCGCCGTCTACCTGGCGCACGATCCCGCCACGGGTCAGCACGTGGCCATCAAGACCATGGCCCTGGCGCGCGAGTTCACGGGCGACGACCTGGTCGACGCCCGCAGCCGATTCCTGCGTGAAGCCGACATGGCCGGTCGCCTGCAGCACCCCGACATCGTTCAGATCCTCGATGCGGGCGAAACCGATGGCCTGGCCTGGATTGCCATGGAGCTGATCGATGGCACCGACCTGGGGCAGCACACCCAGCCGAACCGCCTGCTGCCGCTGCCCGTGGTGCTGCGAGCCATCGCCCGGGTGGCCGATGCCCTGGCTTATGCCCACACCCGAGGCGTCACGCATCGCGACATCAAGCCCGAGAACATCATGATCGACCTGCCCCGCGAGGGCGTGAAGGTGATGGACTTCGGCGTGGCGCGCCTGGCCGACGCCTCGCGCACCCGCACGGGTGTCATCCTGGGCACGCCCACCTACATGTCGCCCGAGCAGCTCTCCGGTCAGCACGTCGACGGCCGCACCGACCTGTATTCCCTGGGCGTGACCCTCTTTCAGCTGCTGACCGGCCGCCTGCCCTGCGAGGCCGACTCGCTCGGCGCCCTGATGCGCGCCATCGCACGTGAAACGCCGCCCAATGTGTGCGAGCTGCGCCCCGAGTTGCCCCCTGCGCTGGGCGACGTCGTGGCCCTGGCGCTGCAGAAACACCCGGCCACCCGCTACAGCTCGGGCGAGCAGATGGCCGAAGACTTGCGTGCGGTCTTGAAGATGCTGCCTGATGCTGGGTCCCCCGGCGTCGACATCTCCCTGGCCTGACGACATCCCTGTGCCCGCCCCCTGACCAACCCGGCGACAATTTCCCCCCATGGAGTTCGAGTTCTACAGCCAGACCGACACCGGTCGCGTCCGCAGCAACAACGAGGACAACGTCGCCATCGACACGTCCTGCTCGCTGGCGGTGCTCGCTGACGGCATGGGCGGTTACGCGGCCGGCGAAGTCGCCAGCGGCATGGCCTGCGAGTTCATCAGCGCCGAGCTGGGTCGCTGGCTGAACGAGGCCGCGCCCCAGGCCAGCGACGGCGACGTGCGCCGCGCCATGGACATCTGCGTCGACAACGCCAACCGCGCCATCTTCGGTGCGGCCAACTCCAACCCGATGTACGCCGGCATGGGAACGACCCTGGTGCTGGGCGTCTTCCGCTCGGGCCGGCTGTTGCTGGGGCACATCGGCGACTCGCGCGGCTACCGGCTTCGCGCGGGGGTGTTGCAGCAGGTCACGAAAGACCATTCGTTACTGCAAGAGCAGATCGACGCTGGCATGCTGACACCCGAGCAGGCGCAATTTGCCGCCAACAAAAACCTCGTCACCCGCGCCCTGGGCGTCGAGGACATGGCTCAGCTCGAAACCCACCAGCACGAAATCCAGTCGGGCGACATCTACCTGATGTGTTCGGACGGCCTGTCCGACATGCTCCGAGACCACCAGATCGCCGAAGTCATGGCCCAGCATCAAACGCTCCCCGAGATGGGCGCCGCCCTGGTCGCGGCCGCCAACGAGGCGGGCGGGCGGGATAATATTGCGGTCGTGCTGGTGCGCGCCCAGGGAGTGGCGGATCCTGCACCCAGATCCTGGTGGCCTTTCAGGCGCTTTGCTGGGCTGGGCTGAACGTCTCAACACACACACAAGATCCATAAGCAGAGGTTCCGCATGGGAAAACTGGTCGTCTCACTCGATGGCGTGGTGATCAAGGAGGTCCAGGTCACGAAGGACCGCACCACCCTCGGTCGTCGCCCGTACAACGACATCGTGATCGACAACCTGGCCGTCAGTGGTGAGCACGCCGTGTTGCAGCTGCTCAGCGGCAGCGTTTTCATCGAAGACCTCAACAGCACCAACGGCACCTACATCAACGGCAAGGCCGTCAAGAAGCAGCTGCTGCAGCACAACGACACGGTCGAGATCGGCAAGTACAAGATCAAGTTCCTGGCGGACGAAGGCTCCGACTACGAAAAGACGATGATCATGCGGCCGGGCACGCCGCTGCCGACGGCGCTGGGCGCGCAAGCCCACGCGGCTGCAGCCACCCCGACCGGCCCTTCCACCACGCCGGGCGCTTTCGGTGCTGCCATGGCCCAGGGCCCCAGCGGCTTCGGCAGCCTGCCCAGCCAGAGCCCGGCCTCCATCAAGGTGCTCAACGGTGCCGCAGCCGGCCGCGAGGTCGCACTGACCAAGGTCGTCACCACGGTGGGCAAGCCTGGCGTGCAGGTGGCCTCCATCACCAAGCGCCCGGGTGGCTACGTCTTCGCCCACGTCGAAGGCTCGGCCCGTCCCACGGTCAACGGCGCGCCCGTGGCGGCCGACCCCGTCCACCTCAAGAGTGGTGACGTGATCGAGCTGGCCGGTACCCAGATGCAGTTCGTTCAGGCCTGAACGAACGGGCTCAACCCCACGAGCCAGCACCATGATCCGCGTCCTCGGCTGCTTCGGCTCGATCGCGGCGCGCTGCCACACCACCGCCTTTCTGCTCGACGACGACATCCTCATCGACGCGGGCAGCGGCGTGGGCGAGTTGCGCCTGGACGAGCTCGCCCGCATCGACCACGTCCTGATCACGCACAGCCACCTGGACCACGTGCTCAGCATCCCGCTGCTGGCTGACACGGTCATCAAGCTGCGCATGGGCGCGGGCCTGAGCAGCTTGCGGCCCATCCACGTCCATGCCCTGCCCGAGACGCTGGCCGCGCTGCGCGGCCACATCTTCAATGGCGTGATCTGGCCGGACTTCACGCGCCTGCCCAGCGCCCAGCACCCGATCCTGGTCTTCCACGAGTTCGCGGTGGGCGAGGTGCTGCGCTTTCCGGCGCGTGGCGGCGTGGACGACCGGCTGGTGCACGTGCTGCCGGCGGCGCACACGGTGCCAGCGGTGGGCTTTGGCATCGAGACGCCGCAGGGCTGGTGGGTGTTCACGGGTGACACGGGCCCCAACCCGGCCTTGTGGCAGGCGCTGCAGGGTGAGCGCATTGCTCAGTTGGTGATCGAGACCGCCTTTGGCAACGAAGAGGCGCACCTGGCCAACATCAGCGGGCACCTGTCGCCGCAGACGCTGGCGCAAGAGCTGGCGCAGCTAGACGGTGAGGTGAGTGTCTACATCACCCACCCCAAGCCCGGCGAAGTGCCGGCGGTGCTGTCGCAGGTGAGGGCGCTGGACAGCCGGCACCGGATCGAGCCGCTGCGCGAGGGCTTGCGGTTTCATGCGCCGGCGGAGGATTGAGGCGTTCCGTTTGCCCTCCCCCGGGGTTTTCGTCGTTGGCCCCTGGGTCGTATCATGGACACGAGATCCGATGTGAAAGGAAAGCCATGCGACCGTCCATTGCGCTCGATATGAAGCGAAACGCTGTGCGCGAAGCGGTGAACCGTTTCCGCGCGGCAAACCCTCGCATTTTTGGATCGGTGCTGCATGGCACTGATCAGGACGGCAGTGACCTTGATCTGCTGGTTGACGCGCTGCCTGGCGCCACGCTGCTGGACTTGGGCGATTTGGAAGCAGAGCTGAAATCGCTGCTTGGCGTGGACGTTGATTTGCTGACACCCGGCGACCTGCCGCCAAAATTCCGCGCCAAGGTGCTCGCGGAGGCTCGTCCGGTATGAGGGCGAACCGATTGCCGGACTACGTGGGCCACATTCAACAGGCTGCGACTGATGCGTGCAGCTTCGTGGAAGGGATGGACAAGGATGACTTCCTGGCTGACAGGCGCACTCAGCAGGCCGTCATCATGAGTTTGATCGTCATTGGTGAGGCCGCTACAAAGGTGATGGATTCGAGTGCCGGCTTTACCCAGGCGCATGCGGAAATACCGTGGCGCAGCATGCGTAACATGCGCAATCGCATGGCCCATGGGTATTTCGACATCAACCTTGATGTGGTTTGGGAAACGGTTCAAGAATGGTTGCCAGAACTGCTCAAGCAACTGCCCGCCGCGAGACAGGATGCTGAACACTTGGACTGCTCGGACTGAAACCATGCCTTTGCAGCATTCAGACCTAGACCGTCGCAGCTTGGCCATGCACCGGCTGGCCGTGGAAAAGCTTGAGCGTGAACCGGCGCTGCTGGAGCGCGCGCGCGCGATTCTGGCTCGCTGGCGCGCAGCTTCGTCTGCGCGCACGGCCCCCGCTCTGGATGAGTGGCAACACCTGCTGGACGCCGACGGTGGCCGGGGCGGGCTGGCGGTGGCCCTGGAGGACACCGAGCGTGCAGCCTGGCTGCGCCAGAGTTCGCCCCTTGCCTGCCTGCTGACTTCGCAGGAACGGTTTGCGATCATCAAGCAATGGCGGATTTCGCATGCAAAGGCATGAGTTGGAGCACCTGATCCGGGCGGCGTCAGCCATCACCAACGACTATGAGGTGGTCGTGGTGGGCAGCCAGTCGATTCTCGGTGCAGTACCCAATCCGCCCGATTCGCTGACGGTCTCGATGGAGGCCGACATCTACCCGGCCAACATGCCTGAGCTGGCGGATTTGATCGATGGCGCCATCGGCGAAGGCTCGCCATTTCACGAACGCTTTGGCTACTACGCTCAGGGCGTGGGGCCGGAAACCGCTGTGCTGCCTGACGGCTGGCAAGGGCGCTTGGTCCGACTGCAGAACCAGAACACCGACTTGAAAGTCGGGTTGTGCCTGGACCCAGCTGATTTGTGCGCGGCCAAGCTGGCTGCTGGGCGCGACAAGGACTGGGTGTTCGTGCGTGAGGCCATGAAGCACGGCATCGTGAATGCTGAAACCTTGGCAGCGCGGGTTCGCGCATTGCCGATCGAACCCGGCCAGCAAACGCGCTTGCTGGCGTGGGTGTCGGCGCAAGGCTGATCAAACCTCCTGGAACAGGCAATCGAGCGCAGCGACCACGTGTTAAGAGCGGTGAGCAGGTTGGGCCGCACGTCCATCAGGTAGCCGGGGCCTTCCGGGTTGGCTTAGACCGAAAACCGGGCCATCAGAACTGCCTGTGCCGGGCGAGGGGCAGCCTGTTGCGTTCCACGTGGGCGTTGGAACTCTCAAGCGCTTCGAGGTTGGCCTGCAGCCACAACTCGGCGCGTTTGGCGGCCACCGCCTGACTCAGGCCCGCTTCCGCCGCCTGGGAAATGTTGATGCGCAGCGCCTTGGCTTCGGCCAGCAGGTTGGCGCCCAAAGAGACGTTGGTGGCCTTGCGGGTGGATGGGGGTGAATCAACAACGGTCATGCGCATGATGTGTCTCCATGAAGCATGCGCAAATGTTAGCGGGGGTGCGCTTGATGGGCAAGCCTCAGCAAAGATGACGAAAATTGTCAGCTCAGACCTTTGGGTGACGTTTTTGGGCTGACGCCTTGAAACACATCCGACCAAGCGTGTTGGTTGGGTGGGGTGGGTCGAGGGAAACCGAGCAGGAAATCACGTTTTTT
This sequence comes from Aquabacterium parvum, assembly GCF_001447195.1. Classification (GTDB taxonomy): domain Bacteria; phylum Pseudomonadota; class Gammaproteobacteria; order Burkholderiales; family Burkholderiaceae_C; genus Aquabacterium; species Aquabacterium parvum. The sequence goes on from NZ_LFRI01000386.1 coordinate 78,154, forward strand.
CGGGCTCTGAAAGCTGGCACGCAGGCTGCACCATGTCTGGCGTGCGGTCGGCGAAGTCGGTCGCTGACTGCAAACCGTTTTTACCAGTGGCCCCGTGAGGCCGAGGAGTTCAACATGAAGCGCGTTCAACAAGGTTTCACCCTGATCGAACTGATGATCGTCGTGGCGATCATTGGTATTTTGGCGGCTGTGGCGATTCCGCAGTATCAAAACTACATTCGTCGCGCCGCATATACCGAAGTGATCGCAGCCGCTGCGCCCTACAAGGCTTCCATTGAAGAATGCTTCCAAACGACTTCAGACCTTCAGCTTTGCGGTGCTTCCACTGCCGTCGTGCCAACTGATGTCCCGGCCGTGCCTGCGGCAACGACGACGGGCGCTTTCAACAGCATGGCGATCGCAGCCGCAGCCGCAGCCGCTGGCCCGATCAACATCGTGTTGACGCCTAACGCCTACAAGGGCATCCTGGCGGCGGACACATGCACCATGGCCGGCGCGCCTGATGTGTCGGGCCGATTGACTTGGGCGTACTCCGGCGTGTGCGTGACCAAGGGTTTCGTCAAGAATTGATAGTTGAACATCGTCTGAATGGGGCGCATTGCGCCCCATTTTCATTGCGCTCGGATTGGTTTATCTCTCTTCAGTTGTATCGAGCATGTGAGCGATGTTTGGTGCCACGTGCTCAAGCGCCTTGCGTCCCTCCAACGCCCGCTTCCGCCACCCCGGCCCCCTGCTCAACGCATCGGCCCATGCCTCCTGCAAGGCCTCCGGGTCGTTGGCCGCAAAGTAGCTCATCAAGGCCGCCGCCTGCGCCAGGTCTTTGCTGATCTTGGCCTTGAACGCCCCAGCGCGCTCGCCGATGATCAGCAACTTGTGCACGGCGTAGCGCTCGGGTGCCGGCAGGTTGACCACCACGCAGCGCCCAGTCGAGTCGAACAGCGTGGTTTGCTGAACGCCTTCCAGTGAATACTCCATGAACCGCAGCGGCTGCAAGGCCACGTCGAGGTTGTCGATGTGAATGGGCTCTTCGCTGTCGGAGGTTCGCGTCGTCAGGAAGTCAACCTGAAACTCGGGCTCGTCTTTGTGCTTGTACGACGCGCCTGCGCTGCCTCGGTACTGCACCAGTGGCAAGAAGCCGCCTTCCATCGTGGTGAGCGCCGAGTGGGGTTGAGCGTCAATCGTGGCGGGCAAGGCAATCGACACATTGCGCCCTGCATGGGCAAAGTCGATGTCCGAGGTCTGGTCGGGGCTGTTCCAGCGCACACCCAACTGGTTGGCGTGGGCCAAGAAGGCATGTGTGCCGATGAGCACGCCGCCTGCCCTGAAGAAACCAAACTCGTTGAGCCGCAGGATGACGCTGAGGTGTTTGCGTTGGATGGGCGCACAGCCCAAGGCCAGCGCGGATTTGGCCAGTGGCTTGAGTTTTTCGAGCGGGGCTTGCTGGCGCGCTCTCTCGATCACGTGCTGCACTTCTTCGTTGTCCGGCCCCACGTAGATCTGCCTGACCGAGTGGGTGTTCTCGCGGTAAGCGAAGTACCACTGCCGGGTCCCTTTCACCACCTTGGTCGAAAAGCTGCCTTGCAGGTGCGAAACGTCTCGGGCCAGTTCAGCCGCCATGGCGGCGGTTTGCAGTTGTGCGAACGCCGTGGCGGCGGAGACGGGCAGGTCGGTGAAGTGCTCAGGCATGCGGAGTTATACAACATTTTTATTTTTGTTGTATAGGCCGCATCAGGAAAGCCTGCCAACCGTTTGGCAGGCCCAGCCATGTCGTCGTCCACACCAAGCTAAAATCCAAGGTTTCCCGCAGCCCAACCCCCTCTGCCCGCCATGTCCCACTCCACCAAAAACATCACCGCCATGGCCAACGCCATCCGTGCGCTGGCCATGGACGCCGTCCAGCAAGCCAATTCCGGTCACCCTGGTGCACCGATGGGCATGGCGGACATGGCCGTGGCCCTGTGGAGCCGCCACCTGCGCCACCACCCGGCGCAGCCGAACTGGTTCGACCGCGACCGCTTCGTGCTGTCCAACGGTCACGCTTCGATGCTGATCTACGCCCTGCTGAACCTGTCGGGCTACGACCTGTCCATCGACGACCTCAAGGCCTTCCGCCAGATGCACAGCAAGACCCCGGGTCACCCCGAGGTCGGCATCACCCCGGGCGTCGAGACCACCACCGGCCCGCTGGGTCAGGGCATCACCAACGCCGTGGGCATGGCGCTGGCTGAAAAGCTGCTGGCCGCCGAGTTCAACCGCCCCGGCCACGACATCGTCAACCACCACACCTACGCCTTCCTGGGCGACGGCTGCCTGATGGAGGGCATCAGCCACGAGGCCGTGGCCCTGGCTGGCGCCTGGAAGCTGGGCAAGCTGATCGCCCTGTACGACGACAACGGCATCTCGATCGACGGCCAGGTCGCGCCCTGGTTCATCGACAACACGCCCCAGCGCTTCGAGGCCTGCGGCTGGAACGTCATCGGCCCGGTCGATGGCCACGATGTGGATGCCGTCGATGGCGCCATCGTCAAGGCCAAGCTGTCTGCTGACAAGCCGACCCTGATCGTCTGCAAGACCCACATCGGCAAGGGCTCGCCCAACCGCGCCAACACGGCCAAGGCCCACGGCGAGCCGCTGGGTGGCGACGAGATCAAGCTGACGCGCGAAGCCATCGGCTGGTCGCACGAAGCCTTCGTGATCCCCGAAGAAGTCCGCGCCGACTGGGACGCCCGCGCCGACGGCGAGCTGCTGGTGGCCGACTGGAACCAGCGCTTCGAGGCCTACAAGGCCCTTTTCCCCGCTGAAGCCGCCGAGTTCGAGCGCCGCATGAAGGGCGAGCTGCCCGCCAACTTCGCCGAGATCGCCGTGCAGGCCGTGGCCTCTGCCCACGACAAGGCCGAGACCGTGGCCAGCCGCAAGGCCAGCCAGATCGCGCTGGAGTTCTTCACCGCCGCCTTGCCCGAAATGCTGGGCGGCTCGGCCGACCTGACCGGCTCGAACCTGACCAACACCAAGAGCACGCTGGCCTTCCGCGTGGGCGACGACGGCAAAGTGGTCACCACCGATGGCAAGCCCGGCCGCCACATCAACTACGGTGTGCGCGAGTTCGGCATGGCCGCGATCATGAACGGCGTGGCCCTGCACGGTGGCTACATCCCCTACGCCGGCACCTTCCTGACCTTCAGCGACTACAGCCGCAACGCCATCCGCATGGCCGCGCTGATGAAGCAGCGCGTGATCCACGTGTTCACGCACGACTCCATCGGCCTGGGTGAAGACGGCCCGACCCACCAGTCCGTCGAGCACGCCGCCAGCCTGCGCCTGATCCCGGGTCTCGACGTCTGGCGCCCGGCCGACACGACCGAAACGGCCGTGGCCTGGTCCATGGCCCTGGCCAACAAGAACCGCCCGTCGGCCCTGCTGCTGTCGCGCCAGAACCTGCCCTACGCGCCCAAGTCGGACGCCGACGTGATCACCCAGGGTGCTTACGTGCTGGCCGAGCCGTCGGAAGTGGGCCTGAAGAAAAAGGCCGTGGCCGTGATCGTGGCCACCGGCTCCGAGGTGCAGCTGGCCCTGCACGCGCAGCAAAAGCTGGCCGAGATGGGCGTGCCCGTGCGCGTGGTCTCCATGCCTTCGACCACCGTGTTCGACCGCCAGGACGTGGCCTACAAGAAGTCCGTGCTGCCGGCCAACCTGCCTCGCGTGGCGGTGGAGGCCGGCGTCACCGATTTCTGGTGGAAGTACGGCGTGGACGCGGTCGTCGGCATCGACACTTACGGCGAGTCGGCCCCGGCCGGCGTGCTCTTCAAGCACTTTGGCTTCACCCCCGAGAACGTGGTGGCCACCGTGCTGAAGGTGCTCAAGAACCGCGCCTGAAGCCTAAAATCACGGGCTGCCCGCCGCGCCTGGGTCACCACCTGGGCGCCGCACAGGCCGGGCCTGCCCCGCCACACCCGCTGAGCAGACTTCGTTTCCAGCCTTTTCAAACCTCTTAAACCTTCACAAAAGGTCTTTCCATCATGGCGATCAAGATCGGTATCAACGGCTTCGGCCGCATCGGCCGCATGGTGTTCCGTGCAGCAGTCCAGAACTTTGCCAACGACGTCGAAATCGTCGGCATCAACGACCTGCTCGAGCCCGACTACCTGGCCTACATGCTGAAGTACGACAGCGTGCACGGTCGTTTCAAGGGTGAAGTCGCCGTCGAAGGCACCAACCTGATCGTCAACGGCAAGAAGATCCGCCTGACCGCCGTCAAGAGCCCGGCCGAGCTGAAGTGGGACGAAGTCGGCGCCGACGTCGTCATCGAGTCCACCGGCCTGTTCCTGACCAAGGAAACCGCCGAAGCCCACATCAAGGCGGGTGCCAAGAAGGTGATCATGTCGGCCCCCTCGAAGGACGACACCCCGATGTTCGTCTACGGCGTCAACGACAAGACCTACGCCGGCCAGACCATCATCTCCAACGCTTCGTGCACCACGAACTGCCTGGCCCCCGTGGCCAAGGTGCTCAACGACACATTCGGCATCAAGCGCGGCCTGATGACCACCGTGCACGCCGCCACCGCCACGCAAAAGACCGTGGACGGCCCGTCGAACAAGGACTGGCGCGGCGGCCGTGGCATCCTGGAAAACATCATCCCCTCGAGCACGGGCGCCGCCAAGGCCGTGGGCGTGGTGATCCCCGAGCTGAACAAGAAGCTGACCGGCATGGCCTTCCGCGTGCCCACCTCTGACGTGTCCGTCGTTGACCTGACCGTCGAGCTGAACAAGGAAGCTTCGTACGAAGACATCTGCAAGGCCATGAAGGCCGCTTCGCAAGGCGCCATGAAGGGCGTGCTGGGCTACACCGAAGACAAGGTCGTGGCCACCGACTTCCGTGGCGAAGTCTGCACCTCGGTGTTCGACGCCGAGGCCGGTCTGGCCCTGGACAGCACCTTCGTGAAGGTCGTGTCCTGGTACGACAACGAGTGGGGCTACTCCAACAAGTGCCTGGAAATGGCGCGCGTCATCGCCAAGTGATCGCTGCCGCCATGGCGTGACCTTTTTCACGTCAGGTCGGTGGCTTCGGTGGTTTTGTCTCCCGGATCCGTCGACTTGTGCCGCTCAAGGCCCCTTCATGGGGCCTTTTTCATTTGATCCGATGTGCAACAGTGCCGACAACAGGTTGCTGAGTTCGTCTTGTCGCTGCGGTGCCGGGGTGGCGTCGAACCATAATCACTTTTCCGGATCTGGTGCAGGAGCACGGCGTGAACGCTTACAAGAAGGCGATTGATCAAGCTCATCGGGCATCGCGGCTCGTTCGATTCACACGCAGCCTTGCGTCTGCAGGTCTAGGCATTGCCTTGGTCGGCGGTGCGTCGGCAGCCAATCAGCAGCCAGACTTGGCTCTCGGTTTGATAGTCAAACTCAAGGAATCCACCCCACAGTCTGTGGTGCGTCTCTCTGCCAGCGTTCGACCGTCGGACGGCGAGCGCGCACAGCGGCAACGTTTGTACAGCGCTTCTGCCAGGATGCGGGTAGGTTTCACGTCACAAAAGCAAACGGCTTTCGGTGCGCATGTGATCCATTCCGGCCGGATTACCACATTGGCAGAGGCTGAGGCAGAAGCCGAGCGATTGCGCCAAGACCCGGATGTGGAATGGGTGGTCGTCAACCAATTTGAGAGACCCGCTGCCGTGGCGCGGGTTGACTCGGTGACTCCGTCGATCAATGCGGCGTATGGTGACCAGTTCTGGCTCAAGGACAAGGTCACGGGTGGAGACGGGGTGGCTGGCTTCAAGACCGCCTGGGATGCGATCAACGCCTCCGGGCGGAAGCTGGGTGCCGTGGTGACGGCTGTACTGGATACGGGGGTCTTGTCGGCAGCACCGGAGATTCAGAACCGTCTGGTTTCCCCGGGTTTTGACTTTGTCTCGCAGGTTAGCAGCTCCAATGACAACGACGGTGTTGATCCGGATCCCTCCGACCCGGGCGACTACAACACCAACGCTGCGGCCTGTGATGTGGAGAACAGCTCCTGGCACGGCACCATGGTGACCACGATCTTGACCTCTCCAGCCAACAACAACCGATTTGGCCCAGGGGTCTTGTCTGTGTTGCCGGGAGAGGTTGTTCTGCCCGTTCGAATTGGCGGTGCTTGTGGCGCAGTGGTCAGTGACATTGTCGAGGGGATGCTTTGGGCGGGAGGGGTTGACTATCAAGGTGCTCCTTCAACGCAAAACACGCATCCGGCTAGGGTGATCAACTTGAGTTTCGGCGGCCGAAACAGTTGTGATGCATCCACTTCAACGGGGGCGTTGTATCGCAACACCATTGCCGTGCTGAAACAAAAAGGCGCAGTGGTGGTCGGATCCGCTGGGAACGGGACCGGTCTGCCAGGCACCGTTGGCTACACAACGCCCAGTCGGCCGGCTAACTGCGAGGGCGCGGTGGCCGTCACAGCCTTGCGGGCCAATGGCACCAAGGCAACGTACGCTAACTTGGTAAATGGGAACGTTGGCAGTGCTGGCTACGTAGGATTGGCCGTTGCCGGTGGCGACTCGGATGCGTGGATGCGGGTGCTGGCCAACACCGGCACCACGACACCAACGGCATCGTTTCAGCTGTACCTGGAAGGCGGGACCAGTTTTGCTGCGCCTCAGGTTTCTGGCTTGATCGCGCTGATGTTTGCCATCGATCCCAGTCTGACTGCGGATCAAGCAGTTAACCTTGTTAGGAACAACGTCACGGCGTTCCCGAATCCCGGTGGTTTGCCCGCTTGCTCAGCAGACACCGCAAACTGCGTTTGCGATCAAAACACATGCGGTGCGGGGGTTGTCGATGCAGGAGCCGCGGTCGCTGCTGCCCTCGCTGGTGTCAGCGGCCGAGTTGACACGGACACTTCCTTGGATTTCATTCCCCCCGCGCTGTACGCTGGTTTCTTCACGCCGGATCGGGTCTTGTATGCCGAGCGGGAGCGTCGCGGCAGTGGTGGTGGTGGCGCCAGTGACGTGGGCATGCTGGCACTGTTGGCCGCCCTAGCCGGCTGGATGCTGGGGGCGGCGATGTGGCCTTGCCTTAAGATCCGTTATGCCAACGTGCAGTCAAGACCGGCAAGCGGTGAATGACTTGCCTTGGGGCAGCTTGAGCCCCGAGAGCGTCACCTGCATCGACTCGTTGGCTTGTGCCACGCGCAGGTAATGCACTTGACCGGCCGGGCGGATCGTCACCACGCGGGCGGTGCGGATGCCGCGTTGTTTGAGGCCACCCAAGCGGGTTTCGGCATCGGCTTCGCTGGCAAAGCGGCCCAATGACAGGCCGCGCGCGTAGGTGCCGTTGCGCACTTCGTCAAAGTTCAGCCCCTTGATGCGCTTGAGCTCCGTGACCTTGCGGTCATACAGCTCTTCGTCGTTGTAGGGGCCCATGTAGACCATCCACTGCCCGCCGATGGCGATGCTCTGGCGCGTCCAGCTGCCTGTCTGCAGCAAGGGCCGCAGGGTCTTGTCGACGGCGGCGGCGTCTTCCGGGTTGAACGGGCCGGCCTCGACGCACAGGGCCGGGGTGGCTGCAGCCTGCTGCGCGGTGGCGCTGGATGCCGCAGAGGTGGCTTCGGCCGCGCTCGCTGCGCTGTCCGGGGTCGATGCGGCTTCGGCTGGCGGCGTGCGGCGGCGCAGCGCGTGGTTTTGCGCTGTGTCACCCGGCTGCAGCACCTCGATTTGCTCGGCGTGCAGCTGCGCGCTCAGGCGCTGAGGCTCGCGTTGCCCCTCGGCGGGCATGCCTGCCCAGGCCTTCAGCCAGCCGTGGGTCCAGGCAAAAAAGCCAAGGTTGACGATCAACAGGGCGAGCACCAGGGAGCGGAGCATGGGGCGTGCAGGGGTCAGGTGAGGGGGGCTGCAAGGGCAGGGCGCACGCTGACTTCACCACTGCTCCAGCGTTGCAGGCCGCCTGCAGTATGCACGAGCAGTGCACCCGACTCGTCCACGCCTTGGGCCGTGCCGCTGGCGTCGGGGGGCGTCTGGGCGTCGGGCAGGTGGCCGGGCCGGGTCCACAGCGACACCTCCTGGCCTTTGAGCACATCGCGGTCAGACCAGGCCGTCAGCAAGGGGGCGAAGCCCGTGGTCTCAAAGCGGTGCACGGTGTCCAGCAGGTCGGGCAGGACCCATGACCAGGCTTCGCCAACGCCGAGCGGGTCGTCTGCGTTGCGGGACAGCCATGCCGAGCCTGCGGGTGCCTGGCCTGGCCGCACGTTGATCCCCACGCCGATGACGACCCAGCGGCTGCCGTCGGCGTCGTCTTTACCGCCCGGCAGGCCCGGAGCGGGTGTGGCCTCGATGAGGATGCCGCCCAGCTTGCGGGACCCGAGCCACAGGTCATTGGGCCATTTCAGGCCGATGGGGGGCAGGGCGGTGCCCAGGCCACTGGCGTGACGCGCTTGCAGGGCGCGGTCGAGCGATTGGGCCAGGCTCAGGCCCACGGCCAGCGACAAGGCGCTGCCACCTCCGGGCACGCCGCCGAGTTGCAAGGGCAGGCCCAGCGAGAAGGTGAGGGTGTCGCCAGGGTGGGCGGTCCAGCTGCGGCCTCGGCGTCCCCGGCCGGCGGTTTGGCTGGCGGCGACCAGCGCCGTCGGCCAGGTCTGACCGCGACGGCCGCGTTCCATGAGCTCGGTGTTGGTCGAGCCCACCTCGGGCAGCACGTCCAGGCTCAAGTCGGGCCAGCGGGGGGAGCAGGCCTCCCAGATGCGCTCGGCCGCAGCGTTCAGGTCGGCCAGGACCGGATCGATCGGGGGCGTCTGCATCCCGGGCCTTGTCGGTGAGTCGAGCGAAGGCTTCAGCGGCCTCGGCCCTTGGGCGCCAGCATGGTGCCTCGGCAGCTCGCCGCACCGCACCAGCACGCGTATTCCTTCTTGAGCTTGGCGGTCATGCGCTCGTCGATGACCAGGCCGTAGTCGAAGAAGAGCTCTTCTTCGGGCTCGATGTCGCGCAGGGCCATCAGGAAGACACGCTTGCCCACCTGCTCGGCTTCGAGGTTGGGCTCGCAGCTGTGGTTGATCCACTTGGCCGAGTTGCCCTGGTGCTTGCCGTCGATGACATGGCCGTCGTCGAGGTGGAAGTAAAAGGTGTGGTTGGGCTGGCTGGGGTCGTGCGGGTGGCGGCGCAACGCTTCCTTCCAGGTGATGATCTCGCCCTTGTACTCCAGCACCTTGTCGCCGGCGCGCAGCGGGCGGATGGCGTAGACGCCCTTGCCGTGCACGCCCGATTCACGCACCTGGGTGCGGCGGCCGCTGCTGGGTGCTTCGGCGTGGGGGCGGGCAGTGCGCACAGCCGGGCCGTGTGACGATGAGGGGACCGGGGCCGACTTCGGTGAAGCTGGGGCGGAAGTCCGGGTTTTCTTGGCGGCTTGCGTCATCGGCCAGTTTGGGTACATTGAATTGGTGGGCGCGCGCGTGTGCGTGTGCGCACCCGTGTGCACGCATGTGTGTGCGCGCGAGAGGCCGATTGTAGTGACGAACCCGGCCAACCTTTTCGACAAGACATCAAACATCGCTCATGAGCAAAGCCCTGGTCATCGCAGAGAAGCCCTCCGTGGCCCAAGACATCGTCCGCGCCCTGACGCCCGTCGATGGCAAGTTCGAGAAGCACGACGAATACTTCGAGTCCGAGCACTACGTGGTCAGCTCGGCAGTCGGCCACCTGGTCGAGATCAAGGCCCCCGACGAGTTCGACGTCAAGCGCGGCAAGTGGAGCTTCAACAACCTGCCCGTCATCCCGCCGCACTTCGACCTCAACCCGATCGACAAGAGCAAGGGCAGGCTCAACGCCCTGGTCAAGCTCATCAAGCGCAAGGACGTCGAGACCCTGATCAACGCGTGTGACGCGGGGCGCGAGGGTGAACTGATCTTCCGCCTGATCGTGCAGTACGCGGCCGACAGCACGGCCACGACGCGCGCCAAGGGCCTGGGCAAGGGCGTCAAGCGCCTGTGGCTGCAGAGCATGACGCCTGCGGCCATCCGCGACGGCTTCGAGCAGCTGCGTTCCGATGAGCAGATGACGCCGCTGGCTTCGGCGGCACGTTGCCGCTCCGAAGCAGACTGGCTGGTGGGCATCAATGGCACGCGAGCCATGACGGCGTTCAACTCGCGCGATGGCGGGTTCTTTTTGACCACCGTGGGCCGGGTGCAGACGCCGACGCTGTCCATCGTGGTCGAGCGCGAAGAGAAGATCCGCAAGCACGTCTTCCGCGACTACTGGGAGGTGCGCGGCACCTTCGGCGCGCAGGCCGGCTCGTACGAAGGCAAGTGGTTCGATCCGAACTTCAAGAAGGACAAGAACGCTGCCGAAGGCTCGGCCGAGGCCGAGTTCAAGGCCGACCGCATCTGGTCGGCCGCCGAGGCGCAGGCGATTGCCGACGCGGTGCAGGGCAAGCAGGGCACGGTCACCGAAGAATCCAAGCCCAGCACGCAGGCCAGCCCGCTGCTGTATGACCTGACCACGTTGCAGCGCGAGGCCAACTCGCGCTTTGGTTTTTCTGCCAAGACCACGCTGGGCCTGGCCCAGGCTTTGTATGAAAAGCACAAGGTCCTGACCTACCCCCGTACCGACTCGCGCGCGCTGCCCGAGGACTACATCCCCGTGGTCAAGCAGACCATGGAGATGATCGCCGATGACGACCTGCCCGGGCCGCTGCGCGAGTTGTCGCAGCACGCGCGCAAGGCGGTCAACGACGGCTACGTCAAGCCGACCAAGCGCGTGTTCGACAACACCAAGGTGTCGGACCACTTCGCCATCATCCCGACGCTGCAGGCGCCGCGCAGCCTGACCGAGGCCGAGGCCAAGCTCTACGACATGGTGGTCAAGCGCTTCATCGCGGTGTTCTACCCCTCGGCCGAGTTCCAGGTCACCACGCGCATCACCAAGGTACCCGCCGCCGGCAAGGAACACTGCTTCCAGACCAACGGCAAGGTGCTGGTCAAGCCGGGCTGGCTGGCCGTCTATGGCAAGGAAGCGGCCGAAGAGGGCGATGACGCCCACCTGGTGCCCGTGGAAGCCGGCGAGTCGGTGGCCAACGAAGACATCGCGGTGTCGGCCCACAAGACCAAGCCGCCCGCCCGCTACACCGAAGCCACGCTGCTCAGCGCCATGGAAGGCGCCGGCAAGCTCATCGACGACGAAGAGCTAAAGGCCGCGATGCAGGAAAAGGGCCTGGGCACGCCAGCCACGCGCGCGGCCATCATCGAAGGCCTGCTGACCGAGAAGTACATGCTGCGCGAAGGCCGCGAGCTGATCCCCACGGCCAAGGCCTTCCAGCTGATGACGCTGCTGCGCGGCCTGGGCGTGGTCGAGCTGACCAAGCCCGAGCTGACCGGCAACTGGGAGCACCAGCTGTCGGAAATGGAGAAGGGCCGCCTGAGCCGCGAGGCCTTCATGGCCGAGATCGCCGCGATGACGCAGCGCGTGGTGCAAAAGGCCAAGGAGTACGACCGCGACACCATCCCTGGTGACTACGCGACCCTGAAGACGCCCTGCCCGAACTGCGGTGGCGTGGTGAAAGAAAACTACCGCCGCTACACCTGCACCGGCTCGGACGGCCAGGGCGAAGGCTGCGGCTTCAGCATGACCAAGATCCCCGCAGGCCGCAGCTTCGAGCTGGGCGAAGTCGAGACGCTGCTGAGCAAGCACAAGCTCGGCCCGCTGGAGGGCTTCCGCTCGAAGGCGGGTTGGCCCTTCACTGCTGAGCTCAAGATGGTCAAGGACGCCGAGCTCAACAACTGGAAGATGGAATTCGATTTCGGCGAAGACGCCAAGAAGGACGAAGAATCCGGCGAGGCGGTGGACTTCAGCAACGCGACCACGCTGGGCGCCTGCCCCAAGTGCGGCGGCAGCGTCTACGAGCATGGCGCGAACTACGTGTGCGAGCACACGCTGGGCGCGGGCAAGGCCAAGTGCGACTTCAAGAGCGGCAAGATCATCTTGCAGCAGGCGATCACGCCCGAGCAGTTCGGCAAGCTGCTGGAGACCGGCAAGACCGACCTGCTCGATGGCTTCGTGTCCAACAAGACGCGGCGCAAGTTCAAGGCCTTCCTGAGCTGGGACGTCAAGGCGGGCAAGGTGGGCTTCGAGTTCGAGCCTCGGGCGCCCAAGGCTCCGGCTGCCAAGAAGGCTTCCGCGAAGAAGGTGGCTGCCAAGAAGGCGGCTTGACATCGGTCGGGTGCGTGAGCGGGCGCACATCCGTGCACCGCTTGCTTCCCTGCCCGATGCGCGAGGGTGGCCAAAGCCCAGAACAAGGGGCCTGACGCGGCATGGATGCGACAGCGCCCCCCTGGCAATGGGCGCACAATGGTTTGCAAGCTGACTGCCGGCAGACTTGCCCAGACCTCACATGGCCGCCCCGAAGTTCACCACCCAGCGTTTCGACCAGGCCGACGCGGCCCTCGCGTACGTCACCCAGCTCTACGACACGAACATCGCGTACCTGCGAGACAGCTTGCAGCGCTTCGTGGCCGGCGAGAACTTCCGTCACCCGGTGCGCGCCAAGTACCCCTTCGTGCGCGTGCACACCGAAACCGTGGCCCGGGCCGATTCGCGCCTGTCCTACGGCTTTGTCGCGGGCCCTGGCACCTACGAGACCACGCTGACGCGGCCCGACCTCTACGCCGACTACTACCGCGACCAGTTCCAGCTGCTGCTGGACAACCACGGCGTGGCGCTGGAGATCGGCCTGGGTGGCGAGCCCATCCCTGTGCACTTCAGCCTGGACGAGCACCAGCACCTCGAAGGCCAGCTCACGCCCGAACGCCGCATGCTGCTGCCCGACTTCTTCGACCTGCCTGACCTGGCGCGCATGGACGACGGCATCGCCAACGGAACCTACGAAACGCGTGGCGGTTCGCGACCGCTGGCGCTGTTCACGGCGCCGCGCGTGGACTACTCGCTGCACCGCCTGCGTCACTACACCGGCACCACGCCCGCGCACTTCCAGAACTTCGTGCTGTTCACGAACTACCAGTTCTACATCGACGAGTTCGTGCGCATGGGCCACGAGCTGATGCAGCGCGCGCCCGACCCGGCCAACCCGCGTGACGACGACGACTGCATCGCCTTCGTCGAGCCAGGCAACGTGGTCACGCGGCGCGTGGGCCAGAGCGCCGAGCCGCTCGACGCCCTGGGTGCCGTGCCGCCGCGCCTGCCGCAGATGCCGGCCTATCACCTCATCAGGAAGGACCGCACGGGCGTGACGATGGTCAACATCGGCGTGGGCCCGGCCAATGCCAAGACCATCACCGACCACATCGCGGTGCTGCGCCCGCACGCCTGGATCATGCTGGGCCACTGCGCTGGCCTGCGCAATTCGCAACAGCTGGGCGACTACGTGCTGGCCCACGGCTATGTGCGCGAAGACCACGTGCTCGACGAAGACCTGCCGCTGTGGGTGCCGATCCCTCCGCTGGCCGAAATCCAGCTGGCGCTCGAGGGCGCTGTGGCCGAGGTGACCCAGCTGCACGGCTACGAGCTCAAGCGCATCATGCGCACGGGCACGGTCGCGTCGACCGACAACCGCAACTGGGAGCTGCTGCCCCAGCGCGAGCCCGAGCGGCGCTTCAGCCAGAGCCGCGCCGTGGCGCTGGACATGGAAAGCGCGACCATCGCGGCCAACGGTTTCCGATTCCGGGTGCCTTACGGCACGCTGCTGTGCGTGAGCGACAAGCCGCTGCATGGCGAGCTCAAGCTGCCGGGCATGGCCAATCAGTTCTATCGCGAGCGCGTGGACCAGCACCTGCGCATCGGGTTGTGCGCCATCGAGCGCTTGCGCAGCAATGTGCAGGGCCAGTTGCACAGCCGCAAGCTGCGCAGCTTCGCCGAAGTGGCCTTCCAGTGACCTGCCAAGGCAGGTGTCTGAGCGGGCGCAAGGAATGTTGAACGCCAATCAGTGATCGGCTGGCGTCTTACCCTTGTGGGGGGTGGGTCGGGCGGACGCAATCAGGCGAATCGGACACGCCTGTGTCCACCCGGGATGTGCTTCAGGCTGCCGCCAGCACCGGTGTGGAGGCCGCAGTGCCCGCCTTCGGGGGCAAGGATTGCAGCGTGGCGATCTCGCGGCGGATCTGTTCACCCGCTTGCTCTTCGGCCACGCGCAGGTCGTAGGCCGTTTGCAGGTCCATCCAGTACTGGGCGGTGGTGCCGAAGAATCGGGCCAGACGCAAGGCAGAATCGGGGCTGATGCCACGGCGCTCGCGCACGATGTCGTTCACGCGGGGGGCGGGCACGTGCAGGCGGATGGCCAGGCCACTCGCCGACAGGCCGTTGCGTTCCATGAACTGGGTGCGCAGGATGGCGCCGGGATGGACTGCTTGGCTCGAGCTCATAGGACGATGTGGGTTGTCGTGAACAATGTCCGAATCGTAGGACGTGTGCGGCCATGATATTGTCAACAAACAGACAGTTGTACGTGCCGCATCTAACCCATGTGGGGGGTGTCGCCCCTTGCTGCCTTATTTTTTGCCCGATGACACATGTCCCGTCGCGTTGACGCCACCCCAGCAGCCCTCCTGCCAGCCCTGCGCACCCACGTCTGGTTTGGCGCTTGTCCGACCGTCATGCAGGAGGCGCTGGTGGAGCGCGCCCGCTTGATTCACCTCGCCGCCGGGGAGCCGCTGCGCGACGACGCGCAGGACGGGCTGTGCTGCGTCATCGCCGGGGCCCTGTGCATGGGCTCGACCCACCCCGAGCACGGCACACAGCGCCTGACCTGGTATGTCGAGCCATATCACTGGTTCGGCGAGGTCAGCCTGATCGACCGCATCCCCCGGGGCATGGCGGCCGTGGCCGACACCGACAGCACCGTGATGAGCGTGCCCCGCTCGCTCATCGAGCCCTGGCTGGATGCCAACCCGGTCCATTGGCGCGACCTGGCTCGGCTGGCTTGCGGTCAGTTGAGGGTGGTCACGACCGCTTTGGAGGACAGCGCTTCGCTCACCCTGCAGCAACGTTTGTCGCGCAGGCTCTTGTTCGCGGCGGTGAACTACGGGCAAAGCGCCAAATCAGGGCTGCGCAGGCGCTTGCGGCTGCCCCAGGACTACCTGGCGCAGATGCTGGGGGTGTCGAGGCAGACGGTGAACAAGGCGCTGCGCGACCTCGAGCGTGAGCAGGTGCTGTCGCTGCACTACGCGGAAATCGAGCTGCTCTCGCTGGAAGGGTTGCTCGCCCGCGCGGGCCGGCTCGATGCGCAGTTGCGCTTCATGCTGGCGGGCACCGCCCCGATCCTGCTGGCCGCCCACAACGAAGCGCAGGCCGGCGGCGGGACTTGAGCTGCGCCAGTGTGGCCGTTCGGGGCGGTCCAGGGCGGTTCAGGGCCCTCAGCTGCGGGCGCGCACCGTCACCTTCGCTGCGGCCTCGCGAGCCTTGGCGCGTGCGCTGTCGACGTCGGTGCTGGTGGCCACGGCCACGCCCATGCGGCGCTTGACGAAGCTCTCGGGCTTGCCGAACAGGCGCAGGTCGGTGCCGGGCTCGGACAGGGCCTCGGCCACGCCTTCGAACCGCACGTCCTGCGTGTCGACGCCACCGTAGATCACGGCCGAAGCACCCACCTGGCGCAGCGTGGTGTCCACCGGCAGGCCCAGGATGGCGCGCGCGTGCAGCTCGAACTCGCTTTGCACCTGGGTGCTCAAGGTGACCAGGCCGGTGTCGTGCGGGCGAGGGCTGACCTCGCTGAACCACACCATGTCGCCCTTGACGAAGAGCTCCACACCAAAGAGGCCCTGACCGCCCAGGTTGTCGGTGACGGCCTTGGCGATCTCGCGTGAGCGCTGCAGCGCCACTTGTGACATGGGTTGGGGCTGCCAGCTCTCGACGTAGTCGCCGCTGACCTGCTTGTGACCGATGGGTTCGCAGAACTGGGTGACCACCTCGCCCAGCTGGGCACCCTGGCCGGCTGCGCGCACGGTCAGCTGCGTGATCTCGTAGTCGAAGTCGATGAAGCCTTCGACGATGACGCGACCATGGCTGACGCGGCCACCTTCCATCGCAAAAGCCCAGGCCTTGGCGACGTCGGCGGGGCCGTCGATCTTGCTTTGGCCCTTGCCCGATGAGCTCATCACCGGCTTGACGATGCAGGGGTAGCCGATGCCTGCGTCGATGGCGGCTTGCAGCTCGGCCAGCGAGTCGCAGAAACGATAGGGGCTGGTGGGCAGGCCGAGTGTTTCGGCGGCGAGGCGGCGGATGCCTTCGCGGTCCATGGTCAGGCGTGCAGCGCGCGCCGTGGGGATGACGCGCACGACACCAGCGGCCTCGAGCTCTTCGAGCACGGGCGTGGCGATGGCCTCGATCTCGGGCACGACGAGGTGGGGCTTTTCGGCTTCGATGAGGGCGCGCAATTGGGCCGCATCGCTCATCGTGATCGTGCGGCTGTGGTGCGCCACCTGCTGGCCCGGGGCGTTCTCGTAGCGGTCGACGGCGATGGTCTCGACGCCCAGGCGCTGCAGGGCGATCAGCACTTCTTTGCCCAGCTCACCCGAGCCCAGCAGCATGACGCGCAAGGCCGATGGCGACAGGGGGGTGCCGAGGGTGAGGGTCTGGACGGGGGTGCTCATGTTGGCCTGCAGGTGGGGGGGCGAGTGGGGTGGGTGGGGCGTGGCAGCGCTCATTGTGGCGCGGTCTGCGAGGGGCTTGCCTGTGGGCCCGATCCAGGTGTAGGGGGCGGAGGTTGCACGGGCAGCCTGACCAGGAAGCGCGAGCCTCGGTCCGGGGCGCTCTCAACGGCCATCTCGCCACCCAGGCGGTCGACCAGGCGGCGGACCACGGCCAAGCCCAGGCCGCTGCCTTCGGTGCGGGGGAGTTTGCGGTCTTCCAGGCGCACATAGGGCTCGAAGATGTGCGGCATGGCCTCGGTGGCGATGCCCACGCCGGTGTCGATCACCTCCAGCTCCAGCCACGAAGGCTGCAGCGGGGTGGCTGCATCGTGTGATTCGGACCGGGACGCCAGCCGCACGGTGATCTGGCCCTGAGGCGTGTACTTCAGGGCGTTGTTGAGCAGGTTGTCGAGCACCTGGCGCACCCTTTGGGGATCGATCTCGACCTCGCGCAAGTGGGGGCTGTCGTCGATCTCGACCACGAGGTTGAGTCCTTTGGCGCGGATGCGCGGCAGGTGCTCGTCGCAGATGTCTTCCACCAGGCTGGCCAGGTCGATCCACTCTGGCTGCAGGCGCCAAGCCGGGTTGTCCATGCGGGCGTACTCGGTCAGGTCGCGCAGGTGAGCGGTGAGCTGGTTGGCGATCTGGCGCAGGCGGTCGACGGCGCGCCGCTCGCCACCACCATGCACGCGCAAATCGAGCAGGTCGATGGAGCCCAGCATGCCTTGCAGCGGTGTGCGGATTTCGTGCGAGAGCATGGCCAGGAAGCGCTCGCGCGAGGTGTGCACCTCGACCTCGGCGCTGTTGAGCCGCGTGTGCAGCACGCTGACGTAAGACAGCGCCAGGATGAAGATCGGGTGGGTGATCAGCAGCATGAACCAGAAGTGCCCGATGTGGTCACCACCTGGTGCGCCATCGGCCCCATACAGCCACAGGTAGGACAAGGCGGTGGCGACGTAGGTCAACCAGCTCAGCCGCGCCGCGCCCCGCGTCATGGTGACGAAGGCACTCAGGTAGAGCAGGGGCATGAACTGCGCGTTGGAGGCCACCTCGTACAAGCCGTCCGGCCCGCCAGCTTCTGTGGTGGTGATCAGCGAGCCGATGAAATAGGTTGCCACCGAGGCATTGCACAGCGCCGCAGCCTGGTTGTGCCGGTGAGGGCGAAGCCAGATCACGAGACCGCCCAGCACCAACCCGGCGGCGATGATCGGCACGGCGACCGTTGCCCAGGCGCTGTTGAGGCCATGGGAGCCGTCGTACCACCACACCAGCATGCAGGCGATGGCCGACAGCGCGGCCAGCCACAGCGTGAGCCGCCGGCGCGTGGCTTGGAGGGCCGAGAAGGGCTCGGTCTCTTCCGGTGGCGGGACACGGTAGAGGCTCATGCCGCCGGCTTGAGCTGATCCAGGCTGTTCTGGATCGCGGCGGTGATCATGACCGGGCGGACCGGTTTTTCGAAGAAGGTGACGCGGTGGGTGCGCAGCAGCGCGGCCAGCGTGCTTTCGGATGCTTTGCCGTCGCGCAATTGCCCCGTCAAAAGGACAATGGGGGCGTCAGGTTGCTGACGCCGGATGCGCTCGACCATCGCCTGCGAGGTCTGGCCGCCTGAGAGCACGAGGTCGAGCACGTAAGCGTCGAAGCCTTGGGGCAGGTCTTGTTCCAGCGACTCGGCTCGGGTGTAGCCCTGCGCGAAGTAGCCGAGTTGCTCGAACCAGTCGACCAGCGCTTGAGCCGCCGATTCGTCGTCGTCGAGCACGGCGATGCGGGCGGCGGCCGGAGGCTCGGGTGGGGTGGTCTGCAGCAGCTCGACCAGGTGGCGCGTGCCGGTGGCACCGAGGGCGTCCAGGCGCGCGGCGGTGCCGACCAGCCAGCGTTCACCCACGCGGGTGGTCAGCAACGCCGAGGCTTCGCCCGAGGCAGGCGGGCAGATGGCGCCGGCGCGAACCTGGCAGGGCAACTCCAGGCCGTCGATGAGCAGCACGCCGGCTTGCCCCGGTGCGCCAGGGCCGTGCTCGGTGCCGAAAACCGCTTCGAGCGACTCGCCGTGGTGGCGGCACAAGGCCAGCACCTCGTTGAACAGCCAGACGGCGCCGCGCAGTTTGCGCCGGGCTTGGCTGACAGAAATCGCGCAAATTTGCGCGATTGCAGTGGCTTGGTGGCGTGGCGGGACCCCATGGCGCGACATCAGGCTGGCGACGCAGGCGGCCACCCACGAGCCGCTGGCGTCGTAGGGGATGCTGTCATCATCCTGTGAAAAAGAGGCGTCCATGGAGCGCAATCAATCGGGGAGAGTGGGGGCGAGTAGAGACCCGTCTCAAATCGTAACAACGGGTCATATTTGATCGTCCGTGCAATTATGCACGTTACAATCTGTCGGTGCGCTCGATCCGTGTCAACGGATTGTCCAACCAACATCACTCCGCGCCGCTCAGGGATTTCTTCACTCAAGCAGCGATGTCGTTTTGCGGCATCGCACAACCGCCGGTCTTGAGCCGGTGGTTGGTGCCGCAAGGCTTTACCAAACCACCCCCCGGGGTGGTTTGTTTTTGGTGGGTGCCGAGGGCGTGTTGACAGGGGCTCGGCAAGGACTCAATGCCCCTGGCTGCCGCGGTGGGCCCAAACGGTGGTGCGCTTCTTGATGACCGAGAACAACTCGTACATCACCATGGCCATGGCGCCCACGACCACGAGGCCGCCAAAGGCCAGCCCCATCTGCATGGACGAGCCAGCGCTGATGAGCAGGTAGCCGATGCCTTCGTTCGAGGCCGTCATCTCCGACACCGTGGTGCCGACGAAGGCCAGCGTGATGGCGACTTTCAGCGAGCCGTAGAAATAGGGCATGGAGCGCGGCAGGCCGACCTTCACCAGCACGTCCCAGCGCTTGGCGCCGAGCACGCGCAGCACGTCTTCGAGCTCGGGCTCCAGCGTGGCCAGGCCGGTGGCGATGTTGACCGTGATCGGGAAGAAGCTGATGAGGAAGGCCGTGAGCACGGCCGGCCCCACACCGATGCCGAACCACACCACCAGGATCGGGATGAAGGCGGCTTTGGGCAAGGCGTTGAAGGCCGTCATCAAGGGGTAGATGGCCGCGTAGGCCAGGCGTGAGCTGCCGATCAGGAAGCCCAGCAGCACGCCCACCACGATCGCGATGCCAAAACCCACCATCGTCACCCACAGCGTGCGCCAGGCGTGCTTGAGGATCTCGGCGTGGAACTCCACCAGTTGCTCGGCGATGCGGGCCGGGCTGGGGAAGATGTACTCGCTGACGTTGAAGGCGCTGCAGACGGCCTGCCAGATCAGGATGACCAGCAGCAGCAGGCCCCAGGGGGCCCAGCGTTCGAGGTGCTTGGTGTGGCTCGTGCTCATTGGGCGATCTCCACGGGGGCGCCCAGCGTGGTGGGCTTGCGCAGCGCACCGATGTGGCCGCGCAGCTCGTGCACGACGGCGGTGAACTCGGGGGTGTAGGTGACTTCGAGGTCGCGCGGGCGGGGCAGTTCGGCCTCGCTGATTTCTCGGCGCGCGAGGATGCGGCCCGGGCTCTTGCTCATCACGTAGACGGTGTCTGCCAGGAACACCGCTTCGCGCAGGTCGTGCGTGACGAGGATGACGTTGAAGCCGCGCGCGGCCTGCAGGTCGCGCAGCGCGCACCAGAGTTCTTCGCGCGTGAAGGCGTCGAGCGCGCCGAAGGGCTCGTCGAGCAGCAGCATCTGCGGCTCGTGGATGAGGGCGCGGCAGATGGAGGCGCGCTGCTGCATGCCTCCGGAGAGCTGCCAGGGGAACTTGTCCTCGTAGCCGCCCAGGCCGACGCTTTGCAGCAGGGCGCGCGCCTTGGCTTCGTACTCGGCGCGCTTGGCCTTGAAGGTGGAGCGGTAGGGCTCGACGATCTCCAGCGGCAGCAGCACGTTGTCGACCGTGGTGCGCCAGGGCAGCAGCGACGGGGCCTGGAAGGCCATGCCGGTGATCTTCAAGGGGCCGGTCACGGGCTGGCCGGCGATGGTCACCTTGCCTTTGGAAGGCATCTTCAGCCCGGTGGTGAGCTTCATGAAGGTGGACTTGCCGCAGCCCGAAGGCCCGACGATGGCGACGAATTCGCCCTGGCGCATGGTCAGGCTCAGGTCTTCGACGGCGAACTGCCCATTGGTGAGCAGCTCGTCGTTGTAGGCCAGCCAGACGCCCTGGAAGTCGACGTAGGCATCCATGGTGTGGTGTTCCTCAGCGGTGGTGGGTCTCAGCGTGTGCGTTGCCGATTCACTTGGCGGGCGGCAGCACGTTGAGTTCGGCCGCCGTTGGCAGGAAGCTGCCGTTCCACACCGCGCTCGGGTTGATGCGGGTCTTGGTGGCGTAGGCGTCCGACACCTGCGAAGCCATCAACGACAGGCGGCCGGCGTTGACCTGGCCAAAGCCTTCGGCGCGCGCGTCCGGGCTGGCGACCACTTGCTCGATGGCCATCTTCAGGCGGCGGGTTTCGAGGTCGACGTTGATGATGCCGTCGCGCGCCTTGACCGCGGCGATGCCGACGGCGGGCTGGGCCAGCACTTCCTTGGCGCCCTTGGCGAAGGCCTTCAGAAAGGCCTTGACCGCTTCGGGGTTCTCCTTGAGCAGCTTGGGCGAGGCGATGATGGCGTTGCCGTAGAGCTTCACGCCGAACTGGGCGTAGGGGAACATCACCACGTCGGCCGGCTTGGCGCCGCGCGCTTCGAGGTTGAGCAGCGAAGTGAACGAGAAGCCGGTGATGCCATCGACGTCGCCTCGAACGGCCATGGTCTCGCGCAGCGGCGGGTCCATGCTGACCCAGGTGACGGGGCCGATCTTGTTGGCCTTGGCAAACAGCGTCCAGGCCTTGCGACCGGCGTCGAACACGGGGGCGCCCATCTTCTTGCCGGTGAAGTCGGCCGGGGTCTTGATGCCGCTGGACTTGAGCGCGAAGGCCGCAGCCGGCGTGTTGTTGTAGACCATCATGATGGCCACGGGCTTGTTGGGCGCGTCGGGGTTGTTGGCGTGGAACTCCATCAACGCGGCCATGTCGGCAAAGCCCAGGTCGTAGGTGCCCGAGGCAACGCGCGTGACGGTGCCGCCCGAGCCGCTGCCGGCGTCCAGCGTGACGTCCAGGCCGGCCTGCGTGAAGTAGCCCTTGGCGATGGGGTGCAAAAAGAGACCGGCCGGGCCTTCGAAGCGCCAGTCGAGCTGGAACTTGATGGGCGTGGCGGCGTGCACCGACATGGGGGTCATGGCGCACAGGGACAAGGCGGTGGCGGCGGCGATGCGCGCGAAAACGGTGCGGCGGGTGGGCTTCTTGGGAGGCATTTGGGTGGACATGCGAGCGGGCTCCTGTTGCAAAACTGTATGCAAATCAGCTGTAAAACTGTATGCAGTATTGCAATGAACGCAAGAAGCGTGCGCGCTTGAAAAGGGCGGTGTGGGCATGGAACCTGCAATCGAGGGCCGCTGTTTTCAACAACAGGTGCCGATGCACCAAACCTGGAGTGCCCATGTCCATTCGCAATTTCGCACTGTCTGTGCTGGCGCTGTCCGCTGCAGCCGCCGCGCAGGCCCAATCCAGCTACAACGTCTATGGCGTCATCGACCTGAGCGTCGGTTCGATGCAGTTGAGCGGCCTGCCCACCGCGGCCGCCAACAAGCGCATCACCAAGGTCGATGGCAACAACATGGTGAACAGCTACCTGGGCTTCAAAGGCCTGGAAGACCTCGGCGGTGGCCTCAAGGCCGGCTTCGTGCTGGAAGCGTTCCTGCGTCCTGACACGGGCGCCTCGGGTCGCAGCGATGCGAACGGCGCGGTACCGGCTGACAACTTCTGGGGCCGTGCCGCCAACGTCTACCTGCAGAACGACTTCGGCAAGCTGACCATCGGTCGCCAGGGTAACCTGCTATTCTCGCACGTGGTGTCGTACAACCCGTTCGCAGGTTCCTTCGGCCTGTCGCCCGCCGTGCGCCTGACCTTCCAGCCGGCGTGGGGCAACGACCGCGGAGATTCGGGCTGGAGCAATGCCATCACCTACGCCACGCCTAACCTGGCTGGCTTCACCGGCTCGGTTTCTTACCAGGCTGGTGAGGACACCACCCAGTCCGAGCGCAACAGCTACGCCCTGAGCCTGAACTACGCCAACGGCCCCTTCGCCGTGGGCGGTGCCTGGCAGACCGTTCGTTCGGCCGAGGCCCCCAAGGTCAACCTGACCCAAGGCCAGCGCCAGAACTTCGGCATGGTCAGCACCAGCTATGACTTCGGCGTGGTCAAGCTGTTCGGTCAGTACGGCGAGTTCGCCAACAGCGGTTACGCCGCCGGCCTGCGCATCGACACCAAGCTGTACCAACTGGGTGCTTCGGTGCCGGTCACCAAGGTCAGCAAGGTGCTGCTGTCGTACGGCGAGAGCAAGGAATCGCCAGTGCAAGGCGGCACCACGCCAGTGACCAAGCACCGCATCACCACGCTGGCCTACGATCACTTCCTGTCCAAGCGCACCGACGTGTACGCGGCCGTGATGGTGGACAAGGAGCAACTGGCCAACTTCGAGTCGGGCACCAGCGTGGTGTTCGGCCTGCGCCACGCGTTCTGAGCCCAGGCGCTGGGCGTCGGTGGGATGATGGCGGGATGTGCCCCGCTTCATCCCTCGACGCTGTGGTGTCACCGGTCTCCTCGAGCCGGTCTCATCGCGCAACCGACCCAGGCCCTGTCGGGCCGATCGGCCTGATGGCCGCCATGCCGCAGGAACTGCAGGCCCTCATCGACTTGATGCCCGATGAGACCTCGGTTCGCTGCGGCGCTCGCGTTTTCTGGCGAGGCCACCTGCATGGGCGCGAGGTGGTGGTGACCCTCTCAGGCATCGGCAAGGTGGCGGCAGCCATCACGGCCACCTTGCTGGCCGATGCTTTCGGGGTCTCGCAGATCTGGTTCACCGGGGTGGCCGGTGGCCTGGGAGCCGAGGTGCGCGTGGGCGATGTGGTGGTGGCCGACGCCCTGGTCCAGCACGACATGGATGCGTCGCCGCTGTTTCCTCGGCACGAGCTGCCAGGGCTGGGGCGCAGTCGCCTGCACCCGCCTGCCGAGTTGACCGAGTGGGTGCACCAGGGCGTTGAGCGAGCGCTCGTCGACGTGCACCAGCACGTTCCCTTGCGTGCACTGGGGCTGCCCCAGCCCCGTGTGCACCGGGGGCTGATCGCCAGTGGCGATCAGTTTGTGGCCTCGGCGTCGGATGCCGAGACCTTGCGCCATCACCTGCCCGACGTGTTGGCCGTGGAGATGGAAGGGGCGGCGGTGGCCCAGGTCTGCGATGCGTTCGGTCTGCCCTTTGTGGTGCTTCGCACCATCTCGGACCGAGCCGATGCGTCGGCGCACCTGGACTTCACGCGTTTTGTGGAGCAAGTGGCCAGCCCGTATTCGCTGGCCATCGTTTCGGCGCTGCTCAAGGGCGCCGCCCAGCGGTAACCGCGACCCCGCTCCGTCAGCAGGGGCACCCGCGTCACACCGGCGTCGTGCAGCTTGCGCCGCAGTCGTGACACGGCCAGGTCCACCACATTGAGGTGGCAGCCCTGCTGACCCAGCTTCGAGCGAGCCATCAGCTCGGCTCGAGACATCACTGCGCCTGGCTGCGCCATCAAGGCCTGCAGCACCAGGCTTTCGCTGCGCGAGAGTGGCACGCTCAAGGGGCCGTGTTGCAGGCGTTGCGCGGACTCGTCCAGCTCCCATTGGCGTTGGTTGCCATGCGTGGGTTTCCTCCTGAGCAGCGCTCGCAGGCGCGCTTCGAGCTCTCGTTCGCTGATGTGATGGGGGTCGACCACGGCGTCGGCGCCCCAGGTCAGGGCCAGCACCTGGTCAACCGCCTCAGGCTTGTCCATGAAAACCACCACGCGGGCGTTCCAGGCCTGGCGGGCCGCTTCGCACACCTGAAGCTGTTCGCGATCGGCATGGCGCACACGCGCGAGGACCAGGTCCACGCCCGGGCCGGCGAGCACGGCGGGCAGGCGGCTGGTGCGGGCCACAGACAGGGACAGCCTTTGCAGGCTGCGCGCGATGGCCTCGTGCAGGTGGCCTTCGGGGTCGATGATCAGGCAGTCACTCATGGTGGCGCTTTAGGTTGGGGAGGGGGCGCAAGGGCTTCACCAGACGGTCAGGGTTTTGGTCAAAACGCCTTGCAACCACGAGCGCGAAGCGGCTTCGGAGATGTCGCCTTCGCCGGCCGTCTCCAGCCGAGCGTTGACCACGTCGGACGAGGCCACGAGGTTGCCGGCACGGATGTCGCTCGGGCTGACCACGCCTGAAAAACGCATGCGCGTCACGCCCCGGTTGAAGGCCACCGCGCGCTCGCCGGCGATGACGAGGTGTCCGTTGGGCAGCACGTTGATGACTTGCACGGCGATCTGGCCGGTGAACTTGTTCGACTGTTCGGTGTTGCCATCGCCCTTGAAGCCGTCGCTGCCTGCGGCGCTGGCGTTGAGGTCGAGCAGCTCGCCGAAGAAGCCCCCCACCGACTTCGCGCCTTGCCCGGGGCCTTTGCTGGCCACGGCGTTCTCGCGGCTGTGATCGGTGGCGACCTTGCTCTGGCTGGCGAAGGACTCGGCGATGTCGACCTTGAGTTTGTCTCCCACTTGCCTGGCCAGCTTCTGACCCGAAAACAACGAGGCGACGGGCGCATCGGGCTGGAACAGCGAGCCCGGATTGGTGCGCTCTAGGTAGCTGGGGGGCATGACAGGCGGCACGCTGAGCGGCCCTTGCACGATGCTGGGCGGGGTGTTGCAGCCAGCCAGGCTCAGCCAGCAGGCCAGTTGGGTGGTGAGCGCGATCGAACGTGCGGCGCCGCGTGGCGCGCGCGCGGCGTGCTGACCATGCCTTGGAGATGAAGCGGTGGCTTTCATGAATCGTGTCCTCCTTGGGATGGCGCGTCAGCCACCGAAGCCAGTCAGCAGGGCCTGAACCACCGGCGAGAGCTTGTCCTGCGTGGTGGCCCATTTGCTCGACTCGAAAAGCCCATCGATGCCATAGGCGCTGTTGGCCAGCACCTCGCCGTGCATCGAGCGAAGCGTCAACTGGGCCGATGCCAGGTAGGCGCGTTGTTCGCTGCGAAACGGTGGTGCGTCCCAGGTGACGGTGCCGCTGTAGAGCAGCCAGACGGGACAGGCCAGCGGTGTGGTGTCGGCGGCGTAGACGCGGCTGCTGACACCCGCTTGCGCCAAGGCGGTTTGCAAGGCGGGCACCACCTCGCTGGACGGCACCATGGGGTTGTGCGAGATGCACACCGCACTGGGGCGCGGCCCCGAGTGGTGCACGGTGTCGCTGGCGCGGCCTGGGGCCGTCGAGACCACGTGGCTGACCGCCAGGCCGCCGGCTTTGACCAGCTCCATCGCGGGCTCAAAGCTGAACAGCGCGCAAGCGCTCAGCGCCTGGCTGAGGCCAACCGCGGTCAGCAGGGGCAAGGTGCGGGCGTGCATGGCTTGGCCTCACAGCAAGGAGGCGATGGTCTGCGCGCCGGCTGTGAGCCCCGAGCGCACGCTGTCTGCGGCGTCGCTCAAGGCGTCACCCACCTGGTCGATCGCGTCGTCGGCCAGCTGGGCGCCCTGGTTCGCATAGCGCGCACCAGCCTGGATGAGTTGGCTGATGTCATCGACCACGTCACCCACGGCTTCGACGCCTTCTTGTGCGGTGCTGCCCAGGCTGGAGAGGGCCTGGCCACCTGCCGATGCGGCATCAGTGATCACGTCGGTGGCCGCGTCGGCGATGCCGATGACCGATGCGGCCACGGGCCCGAAGGCCGCCGAGTTCTTCTCAAACTGACTGCGCGGTGCTTGTTGACACAGCTTGCGATCGATCGCGTGGTGGCTTGAAGCGCTGGGAATACCGATGTTGCTCATGGTGGACCTTTCGGAGATGGTGTGAGCCCATCGTAGGCAGGCCGGTCGCTGGTCATGACCCCGAAGATCGCGACTGAATCGGCCTTGCAAGCCTGTCCCGGTTTGATCGTTCATGTCGGCTGTGTGTCGATGGCCGACAGGTCGAGCCGATACCCTCGCCCGCGCACCGTCTGGATCAGGGGCTGAAAGGGGTTGCGGGCGTGCAGCTTGTGTCTCAAACGCGAGACCAACAGGTCCACGGCCCGGCTGTCGGTGGCACGATCGCGCAGGGGCAAGGCCGCCGTGAGGTCCGCGCGTGAGAGCAGTCGGCCGGGTTGGCTCAGCAAGGCCTGAAGCAAGCGGCACTCGGCCCGTGTCAGCGGCACCGGGGGCTCGCCATGCGCTTGCAACTGCTGTCGCAATGCATCGAACTCCCAATGACCGAGGCGAGCTTGATGGCGAGGTGCCGGGCTGGGTGGTCGCATGCGCCGGATGGCGGCGCGGATGCGCGCGGCGACCTCGCGCGCGTCCGATGACTCGTCCACGCAATCGTCGGCGCCACTCTCCAGCGCCAGGTTGCGGGTGGTGTCGTCGCCGTTCGGGGTCAGGGCCAGGATGGCCGTTTGCCCCTGCTCATGCAGCCAGCGGCACATCCGCAGCACAGGCTCGCAGGCATCGAAGCTGGCAATGAGCACCGCAGCCACGTCGTGTTCTCGCACGGCCACTTCGAGTTCATGTTCTCGGACAAGGCAACGCAGGTCGATGCCATGCCGGGGCAGTTGCGCCACCACCCCCTTGGCCTGGCACCCTGCCTTCGGTCCCGATGGTGGTCCCTGGTGAGGCCCCGGGTGCGGCATCGGGCATGGCCTCGAGCGGGCCTGCGAGTGCCACGTCCGTCGCCCCTGATGCGCCCGGCACCCATTGGCCATCGCCCGGCGTGCGGCCCAGGCCGCCTGGCCCACCGCCACCAGGCCCGGGCAGCCGCTACTTCTTCCTGGTGCCCATCGTCTCTGGCGTGGTCAGCAGCCTGCTGGCCAGCCTGGCGCTGGCCTGGTACCTGACCAAACCTTTGCGCCAGCTGCACTGGGGCGTGGACCGCGTGGCCGCTGGCCGATTTGACACCCGCATCCGCACGCTGATGGGCCGTCGCAGCGACGAGATCGTTGACCTCGCCGATCGCTTCGACCGCATGACCGAGCAGCTGCAGCAGCTCACCGAAGCGCGCACGCGCCTGTTTCACGACCTGTCACACGAACTGCGCTCGCCGCTGGGGCGCATGCGCGCAGCCATGGGCCTGCTGCGCCAGGACCCGAGCGAGGCGGGCGCCATGGTCGAGCGCATCGACCGAGAAATCGAGCGGCTCGATGGCCTGGTCAACGAACTGCTGACGCTGCACCGCTTGGAGGCCGGCGCCAGCCATCAGCGCAACGACCACATCGACCTGATCGAGCTGCTGCAAGGCATTGCCGAGGACGCCAGCTTCGAAGCGGCCTCGGCTGGCAGGCGCCTGGTGCTGCAAGCACCAGGGCGCTTTGTGGCGCAGGTGGATGGCGAACTGCTCTACCGTGCCTTTGAAAACGTGGTCCGCAACGCCATCAAGTTCACCGCACCTGACACGGCGGTCGAGGTCAGCGCCAGCGCCTGCACAGACGAGACCGGGCGGCGCCTGAAGGTGAGCGTGGCCGACCGAGGGCCGGGCGCATCGGATGCCCTGCTCAAGGCCATGTTCGACCCCTTTGTGCGCGGCGACAACGGCACCCAGGGCGTGGGCCATGGCCTGGGCCTGGCCATTGCGCGGCGGGCGGTGCGTGCACACGGTGGCGACATCGCCGCGCGCCGCCGAGAGGGCGGTGGGCTGGTGATCGACATCGTGCTGCCGCAAAGCATCAGCGGCCACGACCCTGGCGACCAGTCAGGCTCAACCGGGGGCACCGGCGTGCCGCCTCAGCCCGCCTGAGCCAGCGCCACGCCCTGCTTCAGCCCTTCATCAACTTGGCCGACAGCCACACCGAGCCCGGTTGGTACCACGAGCCCAGCAAGCGCACGAAGAAGTCCATGATCTTCGCGTCAGGGCCCACCAGCACGCGGCGCTGGTTGCCCTCGACTGCGCGCAGGATCTGCAGCGCCGCGCTCTCGGCGGTCGTCACGTTGAGCATCTTGTCAAAGCGCGAACGCGCGGCTTCGGCCTGACCGCCGGTGGCCTTGTTCATGCTGTCGTCCATCTTGGCCGCGCGCGCGATGTTCGTGCGGATGCCGCCCGGGTGCACGCAGGTGGCGCTCACGCCGCAGGCGGCCATGTCGAGCTCTTGTCGCAACGCTTCGGTGTAGCCGCGCACCGCGAACTTGCTGGCGTTGTAAGTGCCTTGCGTGGGCGAAGCCAGCAGGCCGAACAGGCTGGACGTGTTGACGATGTGGCCCTCACCGGCGCGCTTGAGGTGCGGCAGGAAGGCCTGCGTGCCCCACACCACGCCCCAGAAGTTGATGCCCATGATCCACTCGAAGTCTTCGGGTTTGACGGTCTCGACGAAGGCACCCAGCGCCACCCCCGCGTTGTTGAAGATCAGGTTGACCTTGCCGTGGTCGCGCACCACCTCGTCGGCCCAGGCGAAGACGGCTTCGCGGTTGGCCACGTCCAGCTTCTTGGTCGTCACCTTCACGCCCAGCTTGGTCGCCAGCTGCGCTGTCTCGGCCAGGCCCTTCTCGTTGACGTCGCTGATGGCCAGGTGGCAACCACGGCGCGCCAGTTCCACCGCCAGCGTGCGGCCCATGCCCGATGCGGCGCCCGTGATGGCCGCGACCTTGTTCTGGAAGTCCTTCATGCTTGTCTCCTCGTTCTGCTTGTGTGTCGATCAGGTCGCTTCAGCTGAAGCGGTGGTGGCCCGGCTTGAAGGCCTTGGCCATCTGGCGGAAGGTGAATGAAAAGCCAGGGAACATGGCGATCACGTGGCCGCTCTTGCTCTGGTACCAGCTGTGGCAGCCACCCGATTGCCACACCGTCTGCTTCATCTCGCGGTGGATCATGCCGGTGTAGTCGGCCTCTGCTTCGGACTTGACCTCGATGGCCTTGGCGCCTTGCTTCTGCGTGGCCGAGATGGCGCGGCGGATGTACTCCATCTGCGCCTCGATCACGAAGATGGCCGAGGTGTGGCCAATGCCGGTGTTCGGCCCGGTGACCACGAACAGGTTGGGGAAGCCCGGCATGGTCGTGCCCAGGTAGGCGCGCGGGAACTCGGCCCAGATGTCCTGCACCGACTTGCCTCCCTTGCCGATGACCGGGTAGGAGATCACGCCGTCGGTGGCGTCATAGCCCGTCGAGTACACGATGCAGTCCAGGTCGACCTGCTCGCCCTTGGCGGTGAGGATGCCGCGCTCGTTGATCTCGGCGATGCCATCGTCCTTGGGGTGCAGCTTCACGTTGGGCCGGCACAGGGCCGGGTACAGCGTGCTCGACAGGATGATGCGCTTGCAGCCGATGGTGTAGTCGGGCGTGACGGCGGCGCGCAGCTTCGGGTCGGCGATCTGCTTCTTGATGTGGTGCTCGGCCTCGCGCTGCGCCACCAGCTTGAGCATGGTCTGTGAGTACTTGAAGCCGATCACGCGGCTCTCCAGGCCCCAGTAGATGGCCGTGCGCAGCAGCTTGTAGAGCAGCTTGGACTTGAGCAGCGCGCGCTGGAAAGGCGTGAACTTGCGGTCGGGGCGCGGCAGCACCCAGTGCGGTGTGCGCTGGAACACGTGCAGCTGCTTCACATCGGGTGCGATGGCCGGGATGACCTGCGCCGCGCTGGCCCCGCTGCCGATGATGGCCACGCGCTTGCCGGCGTGCTGGTAGTTGTGGTCCCAGCTGTTGGTGTGGAAGGTCTTGCCCTGGAAGGTGTCGCGGCCCTTGAAGTTGGGGATGACCGGCGTGCTCAACGGGCCCGAGGCGTTGATCAGGTACTTGGCCAGCAGCGTGTCACCGCCTTCGAGGCTGACCTGCCAGAGCTGGCGTGCCTCGTCCCACTGCACCTTGGTCACGTTGGCGTTGAGCCGCGTCTGCTCGCGCAGGCGGTACTTGGCCAGCACGTGGTTGGTGTACTCGACCAGCTCGTCCTGCTCGGCGAACATCTGCGACCAGGGGTAGGGCTCGAAAGACAGCGAGTACAGCGGCGACTGCACGTCCACCGCAGCGCCGGGGTAGCTGTTCTGGCTCCAGGTGCCGCCCATCCAGGGGCGACGCTCCAGGATCAGGAAGTCGTCGATGCCGATGCGCCGGAGGTTGACGGCGGCGGCCTGACCGCCGAAGCCGCTGCCGATGATGATTGCGGTGAACTGCTGCATGGTGGAGGGGAACGCCTGTGGCGCACCAAGTGAAGATGGTTGTCGTCAGTTTGCAAGTGAAGACGATTGTCGTCAAATACGGGGATGACCCGATCCTTTTCCGAACTCGCCGACGCCGGCGCACCTGCCTCGGGTGGTGCCCCGGCTGGCCGCGCCTACGCGGGCGAAAGCCAGCTCGAACGCGTCGCCCGGCGCCGACTGCAGTTCCTGGACGCCGGCCTGCAGGTGTTCGGCACCACCGGCTACCGAACCGCGACCGTGCGGCAACTGTGCCGCCAGGCCGAGCTGACCGACCGATATTTCTACGAGTCCTTCGAGAACACCGAAGACCTGCTGGTGGCCGTCTACGAGCGCGAGTTCGACCACCTGCAGCAGGCGGTGCTGGCCGCCCTGGCCGATGAGGCCGCGCTGCGCGACCCCATGGTGGCCGTCGAGCGCGCCTTGAACGCCGTCTTCGAGATGGCGTCCGAGCCCCGCGTGGCCCGGGTGTGCTGGTTGGAGGTGCTCGGCGTGAGCGACCGCGTCAACAGCGTCTACACCCGCAACATCGAGCGCTTTGCGGCCATGGTGGTGGCCTTTGCGCGTCGGCAATTCAGCACCGAAGAGATCGACGAGACCGAGTCGCGCATGCTGGGCATCGCGATGATCGGTGCGGTCAGCCAGCCGATCGCGCACTGGCTGCTGGGTGGTTACCGCGAAGACCGCGCCAAGCTGGTGGCCGCCACGTCGAGGGTGTTCCGGGGCGTCATCGACGGCTTGCCCTCCGAGCCAGGCGTTTGATCCGTCGGGTTGACACCCGCGTGACGCGTGCCAAGAATGCGTCACACCCGCATGCGAACATGCGGCATCAAAACGATGGGAGCGTCGATCCATGAAAGCGTCATTGGCTGAATTCCTGGGCACCTTCTGGCTGGTGCTGGGCGGTTGTGGCAGTGCCGTGCTGGCGGCCGCATTCCCAGGCGTGGGCATCGGCCTGCTCGGCGTGTCGCTGGCCTTTGGCCTGTCGGTGCTGACCATGGCTTACGCCGTGGGGCCGATCTCGGGTGGGCACTTCAACCCGGCCGTGTCGGTGGGCCTGTGGGTGGGCGGGCGCTTTCCCGCCGCCAAGCTGCCTGTCTACGTGGTGGCGCAGGTGCTCGGTGCGGTGACCGCCGGCGGCGTGCTTTACGTCATTGCGTCGGGTGCCCCGGGTTTCGAGCTTGCCAAGGGCTTTGCTTCCAATGGTTATGGGCCGCACTCGCCCGGTGGCTACAGCATGCTGGCCGGCGTCATCACCGAGGTCGTGATGACCGCGTTCTTCCTGATCATCATCCTGGGCGCCACGGCGGCCTACGCGCCCAAAGGCTTTGCCCCGATCGCCATTGGCTTGGCGCTCACCCTCATCCACCTGGTCAGCATCCCCGTGACCAACACCTCGGTGAACCCGGCGCGCAGCACCGGTGTGGCCGTTTACGTGGGTGGCTGGGCCATGTCCCAGTTGTGGGTGTTCTGGGTGGCGCCGATGGTGGGCGCGGTGCTGGGGGCTGCGGCCTACAAGTTCATGGGCCGAGATCAAGCACCGGTTTGACATCGCTTCGCCACAGAGACCTGCTCATGCGCACCTGACGCACCTGGACCGTTTCAGCCTGCCTGCTCGCGCAAGCACGTGCGCATCTGGTGAGCTGGCTCAAGCCCCAGCAGCAGGCGTCATCGCGAAGGGCCGCACACCGATGAGGGCCGCGTGGCCCCACATCGCGAACGCGGCCCAGGCGCTCAGGCCGATGGCCACGGTCAAGGCGGTGGCCAGGGGTGAAGCTGGCCCCGCCGCAGGTGCCACCTCACGGCGCCGGGCCGAGCGGAAGCTCAAGATCGCCCAGGCCAGGAAGCTGCCGAACAAGACCACGTCGGCCAGCGTGCCATTGGCCAGCAGGTGAGCCAGGGCCCACACCTTCACGCCCAGCACCATGGGGTGCTTGAGGCGCAGCTTGATCGCGTTGCCGGGCACGTACGCTGCGGTCAACAGCACAAAGGAAAACAGCGTGAGCAAGGCCGCCAGGTGCGCCGCCCAAGTCGGGCTGACCCACAGCAGCGTGGGCGACAGGCGAGCCTCGCCGTAGCCCTTGACGATCAGCACCAGCCCGATCAGCGACACCACCGAGTAAACGCCCTTCCAGGCCAGCTCACCCATGGCGGCCAGGCGCGCGTTGCGCCAGCCCTCGGCAAAGATGCGGACGGAGTGAACGCCCAGGAAGATCGCCAGGCCAAGGATCAGGAGTTGCATGGGGTGCGCTCGGGTGTGGGGAGGTGCCGGCATCTTAGCCAATGGGCGCAGCCGAGTGGGCAGGTGTGGCTTGCACCTCCCAGGCGCGCTGGCGTGATGGGTCGCCGCTGAGTTGCCATTGCCACTCATGGAAGGCCGCCACACCCGGGCGGTGCGCGATCGAGATCAGCGCGCCGTTCTGCGCGGCCACCAGCTCACGCAAGCGCTGGTACAGCACGCGCTCGGCCTCTTCGTCGAGCGCGCTGCTGGCCTCGTCCACGAACAGCCAGCGCGGCTGCTTGAGCAAGGCCCGCGCGATGGCCAGGCGCTGCTGCTCGCCGCCCGAGAGCTTCTGGCCCCAGGCGTCCTCGCGATCGAGTTGCTCAACCAGTTGCGGCAGCAGGGCGTCGCGCAGGGCCTGCTGCATCTGCGCCTCGGTGTAGCGGTCGGGCGTGGCGGGGTAGGCCAGGGCCTCGCGCAGCGAGCCGTTGGGGAAGTAGGGCCGCTGCGGCAGGAACATGGCGCGCTGCTCGAAGTCGGCCGGGCGGGCCAGCTTGGCGCGTGCCCACGGCCAGATGCCCGCCAGCGTGCGGAACAGCGTCGACTTGCCCGAGCCCGACGGGCCCTTGACCAGCACGTGCTGACCGGCGTGCAGCACCAAGCCCTGGACGTGGATCAGCGGTGTGCCGTCGGGCAGGTTGATCTCGGCTGAGTCGATCAACACCGAGTCGGCATCGGGGCTGGGGTGCCACTCGGTGGTGCCGCCCGCATGCCGAGCCAGCGCCGTGAAGCTCTCTTCGAAACTGGTCAGGCGGTCGGTGGTGGCGCGCCAGGCGGCCAGGCTGTCGTAGTTCTCGACGAACCAGGACAGCGAGTCCTGCACCCGGCCAAAAGCCGAGGCCACCTGCATCAGCTCACCCAGTTGAATCGCACCGCTGAAGAACCTGGGCGCCGCCACGATGAAGGGAAACACCACCGCCGCCTGCCCGTAGCCCACGGTGAACCAGGTCAGCGCCTTCTGCCGCTTGAGCAACTGAAGGTAGTTGGCCAGCACCTCGCCAAAGCGCAGCCCGATCTGCTGGCGCTCCACCGGCTCGCCCTGGTCCAGCGCGATCGACTCGCTGTACTCGCGCACCCGCACCATGTGGTGGCGGAAGTCGGCCTCGACGCGCTGCTGGCGGAAGTTCAGCCCGATCAGCGAGCGGCCCACGTAATGCGCGATCACGCTGCCGGCCAGCGCGTAGGCCACCGCCATCCACACCATGAAGCCGGGGATGACGTACGCCTGCCCGTCGAAGTGAAAGCCGAAGCTGCCCGACAGCGACCACAAGATGCCCACGAAGCTCGCCAGCGTGACCACGGCGTTGAGCAGGCCCATGGTCAGCGTCACCGAGTAGCTGGTGAACTGGTTGACGTCTTCGGCGATGCGCTGGTCGGGGTTGTCGGGGATGGCGCCGTCGTGCCGGGAAAAGCGCGCCAGCTCCAGGTGGTAGAAGGCCTTGTTGGCCAGCCAGCGGTCGAGGTAGTGCGCCGTCATCCAGGCGCGCCAGCGCACCTGCAAAAGCTGCGTCAGGTAGAAGCGGTAGACCGCGATGACGATGAAGCCGAACGCCAGGTAGGTGAAGCGCCCCAGCTCGTGCCAGAAAACCTTGGCGTCCTTGTTCTGCAGCGCGTCGTAGAAGACGCGGTTCCAGTCATTGATGAGCACCAGCATGTAGACCGCGCCCAGGTTGAGCGCCACGATGGCGGCCAGCAGGGCCCGGGCCTTCCATTTCTCTTCAGAGCGGAAGTAGGGCAGGGCCAGCGCGGCCACTTTGCGCACGAAGAGCTGGAAGCTGCGGAGTTTGGAGGTGGGTGCGGTCATGGTGGGGGCCCTGGTGTGACCACTGATCTTATCGGGGTGGCTTGGAGGTTTTGGGGGCCGGTTGGCGGCGGGTTTGCAGCGATGGCAAAAGCGCAGCGGCGAAGCTCGGATCGTCTGATCGTGCGACCATGCACGTTGTATCGTCACCTCCCCCCTCACCAGCCCGACACCTCATGAGTGGACTCACCCGCCGACAGCACTATGTACCTCGTGTCTACTTGGGCCGCTGGGCACCTGATAAGACAAATCTGCTGGTCACCGACAAAGAATCGGGGGACACCAAGCAGATGAGCATACGAGATTCAATGGTGCAAAGCTGGTACTACGAGAATCCCAACGAAGAGCGCAACAACGAGCTGGAGAGGGCGTTTCATGAGTACGAAGGCCCATTTGCTAGCGTCATGAACCTGTGGGATTTCGTTCTGGGAAACACCGCCCAGCTTCAACAAGATCCGGTGGAGACCATGACAAGCATGCTCACGGCGCTTGAGGCTCGGCGTGAGCAGCTCGCCCGATTCGCGGCAACTCTCTATTTCCGAACGCCGGGTGCGCTGGAGGCCAAGCGGCGCGAGGTGCAAGCAGCGAGCACATCTCTTCCGGGCCTTGGCGCCGCTGTGCGGAACGCCTACGAGTTCAATATGGAAGGTTTTAACTCGACGATCATCGCTCGGCTGATGGCGATGAGACTGAGCCTGATCCACAGTGCCACAGGGTTCATCACATCCGATCGTCCCTGCTTCGACCTCGAGCGTCGGCTTGCTCGCGTTCCACGTCTAGGAGATGAAATCGGCGTCCATGAAGACGTGGTCTGCTTGATGCCGCTCACTCCGCAATGGTTGGCCTTGTTTATCCCCGTGCACAGTGAAGGGGGAGGCGAGTCCGTCCGCGGCATGCAACTTGATGCTCCGCAGACTCAAGCCTTCAATGAACTCATCCGAGAAAACGCGCACCGCTGGATAGTCGAGCTCCCATGATGTAGCCCATGTGGTGAGCATCAGGCGCCCGCGCGGACGCCTGCTCTGCAGCGGGTGCGGCCTATCGGCGAGCTATCCACGAGAGTCCTCTCTCGGCCAGGAGCAGTCGTCTACAGGCGGCAGCTTTCGGGGTATCTGCAGGTGACGGAGCGTCAGCCCCGCATCTCGGCCTAGATCCGGCAGAGGGGCGCGCCCGCGCGGGCCATTGTCTGCGTCCGGGTCGATAGGAGCAGCCTAGTCTGGGACCTGGAAGGCCCTGCGCGCTTGAGCCACGCGGTTCGCCACCATGCAGCCGACGACATGGTCGTTGACCAGGCCCATGGCCTGCATGAAGGCGTAGGCTGTTGTTGGCCCGACGAACTTCCAACCGCGTATCTTCAGATCCCTTGACAAGGCCACGGCCTCGGGTGCGGACGACACCGTCTGGGGCCGTGCGGCATGGGCCGGATCCACTTCGAATTGCCAGAAGTAGGCCGCAAACGATCCGACCTCGGCTTGCAGGGCGATGGCCCGGCCTGCGTTGTGGATGACGGCTTCGATCTTGCCTCGGTGGCGGACGATGCCATCATCCCGCATCAGGCGTTCGACCTGCTTCTCGTTGAAGCGCGCCACGCGGTGAAAGTCGAAGCCGGCGAAGGCCCGCCGAAAGTTTTCGCGCTTGGCCAGAATGGTCCGCCAGCTCAGGCCAGACTGGAAACTCTCCAGACAGAGCTTCTCGAACAGGCGGACATCATCGGCAACCGGGAAGCCCCATTCCAGGTCGTGATAGGCCTCGAATTCAGGCGCGGCTGCGCACCAGCGGCAGCGAGGCTGGCCGTCACTTCCGATCACCGTCTGGTCCATGCTCACAACGCGTTCTGCCCAGCCTGGCTGCGCCGCATCAGCGACGCCAAGTCCTCTGACATCAGCGACGGGGCGACGGCATGGACTTCAGCAGACACGACGCCGTGAATCACGAAGGGGTCTTGTGCGACCCTCGCATGGAGCGCGTTGCTATCCTGACCTGCGGCGATCACCACGCCGCCCTGGGCATTGTCGAGCGAGCCCGCCATCAGGAAGCTCCCGTCGGCGATGCCATCTTGTATCCACTGCTTGTGCCCGGCCATCCACTGGCCAGCTTGGGATCGATTCGGACCGAACCTTAGGAAGACAAAAAACAGGGTCATACCGGTGTGAGTCATGGGGTGTTCCTTCGACGCAGTCGCTGCGCAACGACCGCCTTTGGAGCGAGTGAGACCAGCCAAGTACCAATCAGATCGACTTCACGGCGGATGAAGGATTCGTCGTGAAAGGCATGGGCCAGCGCGGCGATGCCCTGGCTGCGCGAAAGAAGGTGCATCGCCAGGGTGTCAGCTTGCTCGCCCTGGCCCATGGACTCGAACTGGGCACGCAGCCACTCCCGGAACTGGCCGAAGATCATGCTGGCGCCCCCTTGAGCGGGGTGATTCAACTTGGCAAGTTCGGCGCACAGCGTCCCCACTGGGCAGCCGTAGCGTTGGATCTCCTGGCGGTTCTGGATGAGCATCTCTGCAAAGCACTGCAGTCTCGCCATCGGCGTAGTGGCGTTACGCGCCCATGCCTCCAACATTGACTGCGTGCGCGCAGCCCGAAGGGCTATCACCGCAGCGAGGATGGCATCCTTGGTCTTAAAGTGGTAGTAGAAGTTGCCCCGCGAAAGTTGGACGGCATCAGCAATGTCTGCGAACGAGGTCTTCTCAAAGCCCTGTTGGTAGAACAAGGCATCCGCAGCTTCGACGATACGGTCACGCGTGCTGGGCTCGGCCACAGGATTTGTCATGTTGTATGCGCATTGGCAGCTTCATGGATGGCGTAGTCGGTGTATCCGGTCTCGCCACCGACGTAGAAGGTTTGGCCATCCGGTGCGGTCAATGGCCAGTCGTTCCGAAGGCGATCGACCAGATCCGGGTTGGCGATGAAGGCCGTACCAAACGCGATCAGATCGGCATCGCCGCTGCCCAGCGCAGCGTTGGCACGGGCTTTGTCATAGCCGTTGTTGGCGATATAGATCCCACCGTAGCGCCGGCGCAGCGCTGCGTAGTCCACTGCGCTGGTACGGGTCATCATGTCGCCCTCCAACACATGCAGGTAACCCAGACGGGCACGCCTCAGCTCAGCGGCAAACCCACCGAAGTGGACCGCCGGGTCGCTGTCCGCCATGTCGTTGAAGCGGTTCTCCGGGCTAAGCCGAACGCCGATACGATCCCGAGGCCAGACCTCGGCAACGGCATCGATGACCTCCATCAACAGCTTCAGCCGCTTCATTGGCGAGCCCCCATAGGTGTCCGAACGATGGTTGCTCCCATCGCGTAGGAACTGGTCGATCAGGTAGCCGTTGGCGCCGTGAATCTCCACGCCGTCGAAACCCGCCGCCTTCGCCTGCCGTGCGGCGTACCGGAACTGATCGACCACGACCACAATCTCTTCCGGCTGCAAGGCACGAGGCGTGACGAAGTCCTGCATGCCCGCGTAGGTGACGGCCTGTCCAGCCGGGCGGATCGCCGACGGTGCGACCGGCAGCTGACCGTCGGGTTGAAGACTGGGATGCGATATCCGGCCACAGTGCTGCAGTTGGGCAAAGATGCGCCCTTCTCTGGTGTGAACAGCCTCTGTCACCAACCGCCAACCGAGCATCTGACGCTGCTCGTGTAGCCCCGGTGTGCATGGGTACCCCACGGCTTGGGCAGAGATCGGTGCGGACTCTGACACGATCAAGCCTGCGCCGGCCCGCTGGCCGTAGTAGCTCGCCATCAGGGCTGTCGCGACTCCTTGGTTGTCAGCGCGATTGCGTGTCATCGGCGCCATGACGACGCGGCTGGAAAGCAGTAGATCGCCAAGGGTCAGCGGGTCGAAAAGTTGAGTCACAGAGATGTCCAATGCTGATTAGGTCAATCGTCCTAAGTAGTATAGGACGCTTGACCTATCGTTGGCAACTGCTCTCGTGTTGACGTTTGCACCTGTGCCATTGAAGGCTGGCACCATTCCCGCGGCTGTCTCTTGCATGGCCACTGGGCTGGCGGGATCGCCTGTGCCCGAGCGCTGAAGGTCAGCTCCTCGGGAACGAAATCAGGTTGGCGTATGTCGGTTCAGGGTCGATTGCAGGCGCTCGTTGCGCCTGACCTTTCGGATTGCTCCCAGCCTGAAAGGCCCATCCAGCCCACACCACTCACCCCCTGAACACCCGAACCTCCTCATCCCAGTGAAAAACCTTGGCAATGACCTGCCAGCGACCATCCACGTGAATCAGGGCGTGAGGAAGGCCTGCAGGTGCGTCAGGTGCGCGATGTCGAGCTTCACGAATCGGGCCCAGCCCAGCACGACAAACAGGTAGGCGTCGGCAGCGGTGAAGGCCTCGCCGGTGAGGTAGGGGCCGCGCGCCAGCTGCCCGTCAAGCCAGGTCAGCTTTTTGATCAGCACGGCAGCCAGGGCTTGCTTGGCGTTCGCGTCGACGTCGTCGTGAAACAGCGGTGTGAAGGACTTGTGCAATTCGCTGGCGATGTGGTTTTGCCAGGCCATCACTCGGTAGCGCGCCAGGGTGCCGGCTGGGGGCATCAGCGAGCTGGCACCCGCCTTGTCAGAGATGTACTGCGCGATCACAGGCCCTTCGGTCAGGCGCTCGCCGTCATCGAGTTCGAGCACGGGCACCTGGCCCTTCGGGTTCACTGCGTAGAAGTCACCACCATCGGCCGTGAGGTGGCGGTGGGTGTCGACCTTGGCGAGTTCAAAGGTCAGGCCTGCTTCGCGCAACACGATGTGTGGTGCGAGCGAGCATGCAGCGGGGGCGTAGTAGAGCTTCATCATCGGGAGTCCTCTGGCGCGGAGCGCGTGTTGGGGTTCGATGGAATTTATTGAGGATGTGAAGCGCAATAAACTGGCTGTCGTTCAATTCATTGTTTACATGGAAGTAGCCAATGCCCCGCCAGTTCAGCGACCTGCAGCTCGGCAGCATCGAGTTGTTCTGCCTCACGGTGCAACACGGTGGCTTCACGGCCGCTGCCAAAGCCGCGGGCCTGACCGCAGCGGCCGTGAGCCGCTCGGTGGCCAGGCTGGAGACGCGTCTGGGTGTGCAACTGTTGATGCGCACCACGCGTCACGTGCGGCTCACCGATGCGGGCCAGCGTTACCACGAGCAGTGCCGCCAGGCCTTGGGTCAGTTGATCGAGGCTGAGCGGGAAGCTTCGGGCCAGCAGCAAACACCGTCGGGACAGGTTCGCGTCAGCCTGCCCACGTCATACGGTCACCACCGCGTGTTGCCCTTGCTGCCAGCGTTCGCCAGGAAGTACCCCGCCATCGAGCTGGATTTGCAGCTGACCAACCGCAACGTCGATTTCACCGCAGAGGGCTTCGACTTGGCTGTGCGCGCCCGCACACCACCCGACTCGGGGCTGGTGGCCCGCAAGCTCGAAGACGCAGCGTTGGTGATCGTGGCGTCGCCCGCTTACCTGCGCGGCCGGCGCAAGCCTCGAACTGCCGAGGACCTGAAGCTGCACGAGTGCCTTCCCTTCGTGCAGCCCAACACCGGTCAGCCTGTGCCCTGGTTGGTTTGCCAGGATGGCCAGATCGTCGAATTGGCGATCACCGGCAGGCTGCGCTGCACGGACGACGTCCTGGGTCCGGTCACGCTGGCCCGCGCAGGCGCAGGCGTGTTGCAGACCTACCGGTTCCTTGTCGAGGACGATCTGCGTGAAGGCCGCCTGGTGGAGCTGTTGCCAGAGTGGAGCGGGCCATCGAGGCCGTTCTCGCTGCTGTATTCTGCCGACCGCCACAAACCCCTGCGGGTGCGCGTGCTGATCGAGTACCTGGTGGCGAAGCTGTCGACCCGGTGAGGCATTGCTTCGTCACAGCCCCCGCGTTCGGCAGAAAAAAAGCCCCAAGGCGACATGCGCTTGGGGCTTTTCTTTCTCCTGAGTCACCTCAGGAAGCATTCAGATCAAAACGGAATGTCGTCATCCATGTCATCAAAGCCGGTGGCGGACTTCGGTGCCGGGGCCGGAGCAGGCCGCGGAGCCGGTGCGGGGCGCGGTGCCGCAGCACGCGGGGCGGCTGAGCGGGCTGCCGGAGCTTCACCGAATTCGTCGCCACCAGCGGGGGCGCCGTAGCCACCACCGCCGCCGCCACCTTCGCGGCCACCCAGCAGTTGCATCTGCTCGGCCACGATTTCGGTGGTGTAGGTGTCCTTGCCGTCCTTGTCTTGCCACTTGCGGGTCTTCAGGCGGCCTTCAACGTAAACCGAGCGGCCCTTCTTGAGGTACTCGCCAGCGATTTCGGCCAGGCGGTCATAGAAGACGACGCGGTGCCATTCGGTTTCTTCGACCTTGTCGCCCGAGTTCTTGTCCTTCCAGTTGCGCGTGGTGGCAACGGACACGTTGCAGACGGCGGCGCCGTTGGGCGTGTAGCGGACTTCGGGGTCGCGGCCCAGGTTGCCGATGAGGGTGACTTTGTTGACGGAGGCCATGGCAGGGTTCCAGAAAAAGAGATGGTTGGTTAAAAAGGGTGCCGTTTGTTAGCGGTAGCGATTATGACCTCCGCCAACCCGGCCGGCCAGCCGCCTGAACCCCCATCGCGAACGCCTCCTCCCGGGGGATGAAACCCGCCCGGCGCCTACACTCGGGGGCTGCGTGCTCGGACCTTTTCGGCGCAGCCTTTGCGGAGTTTTCCATGTGCCAGCTGTTGGGCATGAGCGGCAACCAGCCCACCGACATCGTTTTCTCGTTCTCCGGTTTTGCCACGCGCTCGGCCGAACACGCCGACGGCTTCGGCATCGCGTTTTTCGAGGGCCGGGGCCTGCGTCATTTTGTCGACCACCTGCCTGCGGCCGAGTCGCCTGTGGCCGACCTGGTCAAGCGCTACCCGATCAAGAGCAAGCAGGTGATCGCGCACATCCGCAAGGCCACGCAGGGCGAGGTGCGGCTGGAGAACTGCCACCCCTTCGTGCGCGAGCTGTGGGGGCGCTACTGGGTGTTCGCGCACAACGGCAACCTGGTCGACTTCAACCCGAAGCTGCACGCGGCCTTCAGGCCCGTGGGCGACACCGACAGCGAACGTGCCTTTTGCTGGCTGATGCAGGAGCTGGCCAAGAGCCACGCCAGCCTGCCCGATGTGGACGAGCTCACGCGCACCCTGGGCGAGCTGGTGCCCCAGGTGGCGAAGCACGGCACCTTCAACTTCCTGCTCAGCCAGGGTGACGCGCTGTGGGCGCATTGCAGCACGCACCTGCACCACCTGGTGCGCCAGCACCCCTTTGGCGTGGCGCGCCTGCAGGACCAAGATGTGGAGGTCGATTTCGCCGAGCAGACGCAGCCGGGTGACCGTGTGGTCGTCATCGCCACGCAGCCGCTGACGCATGGTGAGCCCTGGGTGGCGATGGCGCCCGGCCAGTTGCTGGCTTTCGTCGACGGCTTGCCGCGCGGTTGAGCGAGCAGGCCCACGGGCCCATTCAGCGGCGCAGCGACATCGGCAGGGGCAGCCCCGCCGCCTGGAACCAGTTGGCCAGGGCCAGCAGGTCACGCTGGTGCGAATCAGACATGGCATGGAAGGCCTGCCGGATGGCGTTCATCGTGCGGGCGCGCGAGGTTTCATCGCTGATCCGCCTGCGCAGGATCACCATGAATGGCGCGAGCGCCGTGACATGGGTCAGCACGTTGCGGCCCAGGCTGGAGGTGGCCTGCTCCAGCTCACGCAGGCTGAAAGCCGCCTTCAGCGAGTTCATGTAGTCCTGCGTGAACAAGGGGCTCTGCTCAGACTCCCGGTCGTGCACGAGGAAGTCCAGCGTGGCCTGGCGCCGCAGGCGTCCGAAGTCGGCGAGGAAGACGCCGCCGTCCGCCCGCAGCACCCGGCTTGCCGAGCGGGTGGCCTGGCGCAGGTCTTCCACGGTTGGCAGGTGATGCAGCGACAGCGTCGAGAAGACGCCATCGAAACTGGCGTCATCGAAGCCTTCGAGCATGCGCATGTCGCCCTGGATGAGCTGCACATTGCGCACGCCTTGCTGGTCCAGTGTGTGGCGGGCCTGGTGGAGCATGGTCTCGGACAAGTCCAGCCCGATGAATTCCGTCTCGGGGTGCAGGCGCGCCAGCAGCGACAGCTGGTTGCACGGACCGCAGGCCAAGTCCAGCACGCGGCCACCCCGGCGGATGGTGCAGGATGCCTGCATCGCCAGGTACAGGTAGATCGGCATCAGCGGGCCGTTGTCCGCGCCGGAGCTGGCGAACGCCAGCACTTGCGTCGGTTCGTCCATGACCAGGTCGGGCTCGGGTTGCCGCGCCCGTTCGCGCGGCGTCAGCCGATCCAGCAGCATGTGCATCACCATGCGTGGCGCGGACATGCGGTGGCCCTTTCCTTCTCTGCGTGGTGGTTGCGCATGGCTTGCGTATGGACTGCGTTCTGACTGCGTCTCAGGTCGCGTCCATGGCTGCCGTCAGCGCATCAGATCCTGCGGGACCATCTCCTGGGACTTCTGGAAGACCCAGAACAGGGCGATCCCGCCGAAGAAGTTCTGCTTGCGTTCGACCAACGGGCTGTCGATGAACCGCGCCCCTTGCAACTGCGCGGTGCCCACGAAAGCGCCCGCCACGATCTGGTCGAAGCGCGCCAGCAGGCCCGTGCTGATCGTGGTTCCCGCGTAACCTGCGCCGGTGCGGTAAGCGGGGCGCGTGGCGGTCGCTTCGTCGCTGCGAACCTGGTAGTAGTAATTGTTGAAGGTCGCGCTCTGGAACTTCACGCCCACATCGAGCCCGAAGTCGACGCGGACCCCACCGATGTGCATCGGCTCGATGATGCGCAGGGTCGGGTCGCTGATCCAGCCGGCCTGCTCCATGCCATGGCGGTCGACGCCCATCGCATGCCTGATCGGCCAATGCAGGCCCCAGTAGCGGCCGTTCTCGCGGATGAGGCGGTACTTGAGCGCGGGCCCGAATTCGACGATGGGAGGCAGGTCGCGCATGCCTTCGCGCGCGGTGCCGGAAGACTTCACCGGCAGCACGCCGTTGAGCGATAGGTCGAGGCGCAGCTTGTCGGTGTCGATGAGGCCGAGGCCCACGCCTTCACGGTTCGCGCGCAGGCGCTCGCCCCGGTAGATGAAGTAGGGCAGGGGCGCCACGTGGGTGCGTTGCACCGACGAGCCGAGGTAGGCCGGCGCATGCACGACGCCGACGCCCAGCCCCCATTCCCAGCGTGGCAGCTCCGTCGGGGCGGCCTCATTGGCTTCATCGGCCTGGGCGGCGCTGGCACTGGCACAGGCCAGCATGGCCGCGCCAGCGCAAACAGAGACGCATGAAGCGCGGCTGAAAATGCGGCGGGGAAGGCTGCCGGCAACGCGGCCTGGAACTGCGGATCGCATCATGGTTGGGGGTTTCCTTCCTGTTCTTGCAATTGCTTGAGCACGTCCTCGCGCGGCAGGTTGACGACCAGTATCTCGATGGACGCGATCTCCTTGCCGTCGACGCGCAATTCGGCGCTCACCTGGGCGGCGGTGGGCGACATCTGCCTGGACTTGACCTCGACGTCGACCCACTGTTCGGGCCGCACGGGCAGCTTGAACGAGCACTTGCGGATGCCCGCGA
The DNA here is from genome assembly GCF_001447195.1 of Aquabacterium parvum. GTDB lineage: Bacteria > Pseudomonadota > Gammaproteobacteria > Burkholderiales > Burkholderiaceae_C > Aquabacterium > Aquabacterium parvum. Next base: position 122,563 of record NZ_LFRI01000386.1, read on the forward strand.
GCATGCCGATGTGGTCGGCACCCATGCTGCGGGCATACGGGTCTCCGGCGAACATGCCCGCGCCCGCCACCTGCGCGGTGGCTTCGACCAGCAGCGCACCGGGCACGACCGGCATGCCGGGGAAGTGGCCTTGCAGGATCGCCAGGTCTCGGCGCCACCTGACGCAGCCGATGTAGTGGTTGTGCGCGAGAACCCGCACGCTGTGCACGAACTGGATCTCACCCCGGTGGGGCATCAGCGCCAGGATGTCCGACCGCTGGAGCTCGAAGGGGTAGGTCAGGTCGTTCATGGAATCGGCGGGTGCTGGCATGGCGGAGGTCAGCCTCTCAACAGCTGCCTGGGGCGCGTCAGCCAGGCGATGGCCAGGCCCAGGCCGGCGCCAGCACAAACATCGATGAAGACATGCTGTCGCGTGCTGACCGTCGAGTACGCGATGGCGATGCACCAGGCCACGCTGGCCAGACGCCAGGGCCAGCCGCCGCCCGTCCAGGGCGTCATCCAGTGCAGCCAGATGCCGGAGAACACGGCGGTGGCGACGTGCAGCGAAGGGCAGGCATTGCCTGCCGCATCCACGCCCTTGAGGATGCCCATGCCCGGATGCTGTGACCAGTCCACGTGCGTGGGCGGCACGGCGGTGGGCCAGACCAGGAAGGTGCCCAGGCCCAGCAGGCACAGCGCCCCGATGCTCAGCCCGTAGCGGACAATGTCTTCGCGCGAGGTCATCAGCGCCACGGGCAGCGAGACGTACACCCACAGCGAGACGTAGACCCACACCGTCCACGGTTGCAGCGGGATCCATGCATCGACCGGCGTGAGCGGCATCTCGGTGACCGCGCCGCTCGGGTTCTTCAGGATGTGGAGGTAGGCCGTGAAGAACAGGCTCATGAAGGCGGTCGAGCTCACCGCCTTGAACCAGAAATGTGGCCAGAAGCGGGCCAGGCCTCGTGCCGACATCAGGGGGCGGCCCGCCGCGCGATGAGGCAGGCATTGCTGCCGCCGAAGGCGAAGGAGTTGGACATCACCGCGTCGAGGTGCTGCCCGGTGCGGGCGGTCAGGGCCACGTGATCGAGCTGGCAGCGCGGATCAGGCTGGTGCAGGTTGGCCGTGGGCGGGATGCTGCCCTGCTGCATGGCCATGATCGCCATGCCGAATTCCACCGCGCCACCGGCGCCGATGAGGTGGCCGTGGACGGCCTTGGTGGAGCAGACGGGCAGCGAGTCGGCTGCATCGCCGAAGACGGCGCGGATCGACTCGGCTTCGGTCACGTCGCCCGCATCGGTGGCGGTGCCGTGCGCGTTGATGTGGTGGATGTCGGAGGGCGCCATGCCGGCGTGCGCCAGGGCTTGGCGCATGGCTGCGACCTGCCCGCCCACCGCCGGGGCCGTGAGGTGGTGGGCGTCGCTGCTGGTGCCGTAGCCGGCCAGTTCGGCCAGCGCGGGCGGGGCCTGGCGACGGCGTGCGTGAGCTTCGCTTTCGAGCACGAGGGCGGCGGCACCTTCGCCCAACACGAAGCCATTGCGTTCAACCGAGAAGGGCTTGCAGCTCGCGGCCGGGTCTGCAGGGTCGGGGCGCGCCATCACGCGCAGGGCGTTCCAGGCCACCATGCAACCCGCCGTGAGCATCGACTCGGTGCCAACCACGAGGACGGCATCAAGGTGGCCGTGGGCGATCGCGCGGGCGGCCTCACCCAGCGCGATGGCCGAAGAAGCGCAGGCCACGGCGTAGGTGTTGGTGGCGCCGCGCAGCCCGTGCCGCATCGACAGCGCCGCAGCGGGGGCGTTGGCCATCATGCGCGGCACCGAGAGCGGGTGCATGACGGTGGCGCTGCGCCCGGTTTTCTCGGCGTTGGCCAAGGCCTGGAAGTAGCGCGAGTACATGGCGTCGAGCGTGTGGGCCCCTGCGAAGCCAACGCCCGCGTGCACGCCAAAGCGCAGTGGGTCGGGCACCTGCGTGCCATGGCCCAGGCCAGCCTGGGCCATGGCTTCCTGGGCGGCCACGAGGGCGAGCAGGGTGGCGCGGTCCAGCCCGGCGAACTGGCGATCCAGCAGGCTGAGCGGGTCGGTGTCGATGCTGGCCGTCAGCAGGTTCGGCAGGCCCGCGCAGATCTCGGCGGCAGCGGGGCGGACGGCGCTTCGGGCGGCCAAAGCGGCCGCGAAGGTGGTGTCGCGGTCAAGGCCCAGAGGGGTGATCATCCCCAGGCCGGTGACGAACACCTTGTTCATGCCTGGCCAGCGGTCAGGCCCATGCTGCTGAGGTCAGGCATCTGCCCGCCATGGTGTTCGCGGATCTCGGCCTCGATGGCGGCGACCATGTCGGAAAATCCCATCTCGCGAAAACGCATGGGGTCTTCGATCTGGAAACCGCAGCGGTCCTCGATCTCGAACAGCATTTCAACCAGACCCAGCGAGTCCAGAGAGAGGTCGGCCACCTTGAGATCGGCCTGTTCGAAAAGCGCGGGATCAGCTTTGGCGTTTTGGATCAGGTAGTCGCGGATGAGGGTGCTCAGCATGGCCAGCCCTGCCGGGTCTGCAAAAAATCGAACTGAAAATCGTAGCACATGCCCTGGGTGAGGGGGGCGGTTTCGAAGGCCGATGCCCCCATTGAAGGGGCTGCGCAAGCCTTCTCGCCGATACAATCGTGCGTTTGACACCGGTTCGCCCAGGGAGGCGAGCGCGAACCGTCTCCGGCGCCCCTGCGCTGCGGTTCCACCCGATTCATCACACCATGACAGCAGAGCAAGCCGCCTTTGACCTCGCTTTGGAAGCCGAGGTCGCCAGCCTGATCGTTTCCTCGCTCAACCTGGAGGTGTCGGCCCAGGACATCGACCCCCTGGCCCCCTTGTATGGGGAAGGCCTGGGTCTGGACTCCATCGACATCCTGGAGATCGCGCTCGTGATCTCCAAGAAATACGGCTTGCAGATCAAGGCGGGTGACAAGGACAACGTCCGCATCTTTGCTTCCTTGCGCAACCTGGCCGTGCACATCTCGCAGCATCGCCAGCCATGATCATCACCGGCAAGGGGGTGGCTTGGGTGGCGGGCGGTGCCGTGGCGACGGCCTACCTGTACCTGTGCTTCCTCGTTGCCGCCGCCCCCCAGCCGCCTGGCTGGGCGGTGCTGATCGGCTTGTTGCCCATGGCCGCGTTGATGTTGCTGCAGGCCTGGCACGTGCGTTGGCGATGGCTGGCCCTGGCCGGCTGCGCGGCCTTGTTCGTGGGGGCCTTCATCGGCTGGGAGATGGTCCGCTCGCACGTGGCCTGGGTGTACTTGGCGCAGCACGTGGGGGCCATGGGCGCGCTCGGGCTGATGTTCGGCATGACGCTCATGGGCCGACATGCCGACGCCTTCTGCTCGCGCATCGCGGCCTTCATCACGCCTGAGCCGCTCGATGCGGCCTACCTGCGCTACACGTGGCGGGTCACGCTGGCCTGGACGGTCTTTTTCTTGCTCATGTTGTTGTCCTCGTTGCTGCTGTTTTTCTGGGGGCCCATCACCTGGTGGTCTTTCCTGGCCAACCTGCTGACGCCGGTGCTGACGGGCGCGATGTTCGTTGCCGAGTACCTGGTGCGCATCCGCGTGCTGCCCGGCCGCCCGCACATGAGCGTGGCCGGCACGATCCAGGCGTATCAGCGTTTCCGCCAGGGGTCCTGAACGATGTGCACCGAGGTGAACCTGCCGCTGCTGCCGGACCGGGGCGCGTCGCACGTCGTCGCCTGGCGCGATGGCCGCGCCGTGAGCCAGGCCGAATTGCTGCGCGATGTCCTGGCCCTGTCTCAGGCGCTGTCACGGGTGCTTTCACCAGCCCTGCCGCCCGCCTCGGCCGACGCGCCCGCCGCCATCAACCTCTGCCTTGATCGGTATTGGTTCGCCGTGGCGTTCCTGGCTTGTGCGCACCGGGGCGTGGTCAACCTCCTGCCGAGCTCCAACGCGCCTTTGCACCTGGCCCAGTTGGTCGAGCACAACCCGGGTGTCATCGCCCTGGGAGACCAGCCCGAGGCCTTGATGGGCGGTTGCCCCTGGCTGGATGTGGCCCAGGTCGTGTCCAGCGAGCTGGCGTTGGTGGGCGAGGCGGGGCGCGATGTGGCGCCCGATGCGGCTGTTGCTTCCCTGCATGAGATGCCCACGGTGTCGGCTGAGCGGGTGGTCGCGCGATTCCACACCTCGGGCTCAACCGGGGCGCCGCAGGCTTGCGACAAGCGCTTCGGCCTGCTGTTCGCGGGGCACCAGGCGGCGGCATCGGCCATCCTGGCGGTGACCGGCGGGTCATGTCCCGTGGTTGGCACTTCGAGCTTTCGGCACATGTTCGGCTTCGAGGCGACCGTGTTGCTGCCCCTGTGGGCGGGCGGCTCGCTCACGGGTGGGACCCCCTTTTTTCCGGCTGACGTGGCCAGCGACCTCGCGGCCCAGCCTTCGCCCGCGCTGCTGGTGACCACGCCGTATCACCTGCGCAAGATGCTGGAGGCGGACATTGAGTTTCCCGCCTGCGCGGGCGTGTTGTCCGCCACGGCGCCGCTCTCGCCGGATCTGGCGAAGGCCGCCGAGGCGCGGTTGCGCGCGCCCCTGCTGGAGATCTACGGGGCGACCGAACTCGGCATGCTGGCCACCCGCCGCACGAGCGAGTCCGCCACCTGGACGCTGTTGCCCGGCTTCAGTCTGGCCTCTGAGGAAGGCGGTTTCATCGCGAGCGGGCCGTCGCTGGCCCAGCCTCAAGCCTTGCACGACCTGGTCGAGCCCCAGGGTGAAGCCTGCTTCAGGCTCATCGACCGCAGCAGCAACCTGATCAACGTGGTGGGCAAGCGCAGTTCGCTGGGCTTCCTCAACCAGGTGCTGCAAAGCCTGCCTGGCGTGCACGACGGCGTGTTCTGCGTGCCGCCCGATGTGGCCCACCACGATGTCACGCGGCTGGCGGCCTTCGTCGTGGCGCCCGGCCTGACGTCTGCCGACGTGCTCGCGGGACTTCGGCCGCACATCGATCCGGTGTTCCTGCCGAGGCCCATCGTGATGCTCGACGCCCTGCCGCGCGACGCCAACGCCAAGCTGCCGGCGGCCGCCCTGCGGGCCCTCCAGGCGGAGCACCTGCAACGCAAGGGATGACATGAACAGGCTGCCCCTTGTCATCGCCGTGGACCACCCTGCCTTCGCCGGCCACTTCCCGGGTCGGCCGATCGTGCCCGGGGTGGTCTTGCTCGACCTTGCGCAGTGCGCCATCGAGGCGGCGGCGCAGGTCCGCATCACCGGCGTGGCGGTGGGGAAGTTCCTCAGCCCGGTGAGCCCGGGTGAACCGCTTGAACTTGCCTTCGAGTGGGTGGATGCAGGGGTTCGCTTCCAAATTCAGTCGGGCGGGCGGCCCGTGGCCAACGGGCGTTTCGCCATCGAGGCATCGGGAGCGGTGTCATGAGCGACGTGAGCGAGGTGAGCCCAGCGGGCGCCGCGCCGGTCTGGCTGCAACGCAAGGAGCGCGGCAGCATGTGGCTGATGCGCCTGATGTCGTGGTTGTCGCTGACGCTGGGCCGGCGGCTGACCCGCGTGATCGTGCATGCGATCGCGCTGTATTTTTTGCTGGCCGTGCCCGCGTCCCGCCGGGCTTCGCGCGCTTACCTCGCGCGTTGTCTGGGCCGCCGCCCGAGCTGGCTCGACCTCTACCGGCACATGCTGACCTTCGCCACGACGGTTCACGACAGGCTTTACCTGCTCAACGACCGGTTCGACCTGTTCGACGTGCGCTTCGAGGGCGAGGTGCCGGGGCAGGGGGCGGAAGAAGGTGCCTTCCTGTTCGGCGCGCACCTGGGCAGCTTCGAGGTCTTGCGCACGCTGGCGCGCAAGCAGGCCACGGGTCGCGTCTGCGTGGCCATGTACCCCGACAACGCGCGCCAGATCAACGCCATCCTTGCGGCGATCAACCCATCGGCGGTGGCCGACATCATCGCCCTGGGAGAGATCGACTCGATTTTCCAGATCCACGAGCGCATCGAGCATGGTGACATGGTGGGCATCCTGGCCGACCGCGCGATCAGGGATGAGCGGCAGGTGGCCATGCCCTTCCTGGGCGCGCCCGCCGATTTCCCCCAGGGGCCTTTCCGGCTCGCGGTGGCGATGCGGCATCCGGTCTACTTCATGAGTGGGCTCTACCTGGGGCATGGGCGCTACGAGCTGCGATTCGAGCGGCTCACCGATGGCGGCGCGGCGACGCGGGATCGGCAGGCCTGCGTCGAGGACTTGATGCAAAAATACGTTGATGCACTGGAGCGCCACTGCCGACGCGCACCCTACAACTGGTTCAATTTCTATGACTTCTGGCAAACCCGAAGCAAGGCATCCGCGTGAGCGCCTGAGGCGTTGGGGCTGGCTGGCCGGTGTGGTGTGCGGCCTGTGCATCGCCTTGCCGGGGCAGGCCCTGGCCTGGGGGCTGCCCGAGCTCATGCAGGCCCTGTCGCAAACCCGCTCGGCCAAGGCCACCTTCGTCGAGAAGAAGTACATCGGCTTCATCGATCAGCCTGTCGAGTCCTCCGGCGAGCTGAGCTTCACCGCGCCGGACCGCCTGGAAAAGCGCACCCTCAAGCCACAGCCCGAGCTCGTGCGCCTGACGGGCACGCGCCTGATCGTGGAGCAGCCCGGTCGGCGCCAGATGGCGCTGGAGCTGGGCGGCCGGCCCGATGCCATGGCCTTCATCGAGAGCATCCGTGGCACGCTGGCCGGTGACCGGGAGGCCCTGGAGCGCTATTACGTTCTGGAACTGCAAGGCCGCCCCGAGGCCTGGAAGCTGACGCTCACGCCCCGCTTCGACAACATGAGCAAGGTGGTCACCCGCATCCGCATGGAAGGCAGCCAGTCCGTGGTCACCCTCGTCGCGTTCGACCAGGCGGACGGCGACCGCTCAGAGATGCGCATCACGCGCCTGCCTTCGCCGTGAACGGGCGCCGCGTCCTGGCGCTGGCGGCCTGGCTGGTTTCGCTGTGCGCATGCCTCTTCGTTGTCTGGCGCACGCCGGTGATCGCAGACCTGTCGGCCTTCATGCCGAAGATGCCGACCGCGCGCCAGCAACTGCTGGTCGACCAGTTCAAGGACGGCATCATCGCGCGCTTGATCATGGTCGGCATCGAGGGGGGCGATGAGTCGGAACGCGCGCGCCTGTCGACCGGGCTGGCGCGCCAGTTGAGACAGGACAGCGCCTTCCTCACCGTGCAGAACGGCGATGCGGAAACCGGTGAACGCGACCAGGCGCATTTCTTCGAGCAGCGCTACCTCTTGAGTCCCGAAGTGCGGGCCGAGCGCTTCACGGCGGAGGGCCTGCGTGGCGCCATCGACCAGGCCGTGCAGGGCCTGTCGGGCAGCGCGGGGCTGATGCTCAAGAAGCTGTTCCTGCGCGACCCCACGGGCGAAACGCTGGCGATGCTCGACATGTTCACGGGCGACAGCCAGCCTGCGCAGGTCGACGGAGTGTGGGCCTCGAAGGACGGCAGCCGTGCCATCTTGCTGCTGCAGACGCGCGCGCCGGGCTCCGACACCGACGCGCAGGCCGTTGCGATCGAGCGCATCCGTGGGGTCTTCGCCAGTTTGCGAGATCAGCGCCATGACACGCGCCTGGTGATGAGCGGCACGGGGGTGTTCTCGGTGTCGTCGCGGGCGGTCATCGAGCACGAAGTGAAGGTGCTGGCCACGGCCAGCACGGTGCTGGTGGCCGGCATGCTGCTGCTGGTGTACCGCTCGCTCTCGCTGCTGTTGCTGGGGCTGGTGCCTGTCGTTTCGGCAGCGCTTGCGGGTGTGGCGGCGGTGGGCCTGTGGTTCGGCCATGTGCATGGGCTGACCCTGGCCTTCGGCACAACACTGGTCGGCGAGGCGGTTGACTACGCGATCTTCCTGTTCATGCAGCGGGCCTCTGGCGAGCCTTCGGTGCATTTCTGGCGCACCGTTCGCCTGGGCGTGCTGACCTCCCTGGCCGGCTTCGCGGTGTTGATGGCCTCGGGCTTTCCGGGGCTGGCGCAATTGGGCGTGTACTCCGTGGCGGGGCTGATCGTGGCAGCGCTGGTGACGCGCTTCGTGTTGCCGCTGTTGTTGCCGGCCCGGCTCGCGGTGCGTGACCTCAGCCGGGTCAACGCCGGGCTGGATCGCCTGATTTCAGCAGGTCGGCGCCTGTGGTTCGTGCCTGCCTTGCTCTCCGTGCTGGCGCTGGCCTGGCTTAGCTGGCACCACGATGGCATCTGGAGCCGCCAGCTCTCGGCGCTCAACCCCGTCTCCAAGGCCGATCAGGAGCTCGATGTCTCGCTGCGCAACGACCTGGGCGCGCCCGACATGCGCTACATCGCCAGCATGACGGCGCCCGATGCCGAGTCGGCCCTGCGCCGCGCCGAGCAGGTGGCCCTCGTGCTGCGGCAGGCGGTGCGCGACGGCGAACTGGGTGGGTTCAAGTCACCCGCGATGGTGCTGCCCAGCGAGGCGACACAGCGTTCACGCCAGGCCGCCTTGCCAGAGGCCGGCGTGCTGCGTTCGCGCCTTCAGTCGGCGCTCGAAGGGGGCGTGGTCAAGCCCGATCGCCTCGATGGCTTCGTGGCGGATGTCGAGCGGGCAAGGGGCGCACCGCTGCTGACCCGGGCCAGCCTGGAGGGCACATCCGCAGCGATGCTGGTCGATTCTCTGCTGATCCCCCGCGCCCACGACCACCTGGTCCTGATGCCCTTGAAGGCGCCCGGCTCCGGGCCGCATCCCGACGAAATCGACACCGAGTCCCTGCACAAGCGCCTGCGTGCCGCAGGACTGGCGGACGTGACCGTGATCGACATCCTGAGCGAGACGACCTCGGTGTTCGACAGCTACCTGCGCGAGGCGCTGACGCTGTCGGGTGCTGGCGCGCTGGCCGTGACGTTGCTGCTGGCCGCCAGCCTGAGGTTGGCGCGGCGGACCTGGCGGGTGCTGGCGCCGCTGGCGGCGGCGGTGCTGTGCGTGATGGCGGGCCTGGTGGCCCTCGGCCATGAGCTGACCATCTTGCACGTGGTGGGGCTGCTGTTGGTGGTGGCCGTGGGCTCGAACTACGCCCTGTTCTTCGACGCGGCCATGGCGGGGCGGCCGCAGGCCGAGCGGTTGCGCACGCAGGGCTCGCTGGTGCTGGCCAACCTGTCCACGGTGGGCACCTACGGCATGCTGGGCCTGTCGACCATCCCGGTGCTGTCGGCCATCGGGGGCACCGTCGCGGTGGGCACTTTCCTGTCGCTGCTGTTCGCGGCCTGGATGGCGCCCGCGCCGGTGCCCGCCCCCATGACGGAGCCAGGAGCTCAGACGTGAAGAAGCCCTGGCGCCCGTCCGCGTTGATCGTGGCCAGCCTGGCTTGCCATGCGCTGGCCTTGCCCGTGGTGTGGCTGGATCCGACCACCTGGCCGGTGGTGCTGGCTTGCCTGGCGGCCAACCACCTGCTGGTCATGGGCCTGAGCCTGTGGCCGCGCAGCCAGGTGCTGGGGCCCAACCTGTCGCGGCTGCCCGAGGCGGCGGTGTCGCGGGGTGAAGTGGCCATCACCATCGACGATGGCCCCGACCCCGAGGTCACGCCCCAGGTCTTGCGCGTGCTCGCGGCGCAAGGTGTGCCGGCCACGTTCTTCTGCATTGGAGAGCGCGCCCGCGCGCACCCCGATTTGTGCCGGCAGGCGTGCGCCGAAGGCCACGATGTCGAGAACCATGGCCAGCGGCACCCTGTGCTCGCGTCGCTGATGGGGCCGGGCGGCTGGCGTCAGGAAGTGGGGGGCGGTGCGCTCACGCTCGAAGCCATCACCGGGCGTCGCCCCCGTTTCTACCGGGCCGTGGCCGGCTTGCGCAACCCCTGGCTGGACCCCGTGCTGCATCGCCTGGGGCTGAAGCTCGCGAGCTGGACGCGCCGGGGCTTCGACACCCGCGCGCAGGACCCGGACGTGGTGCTGCGCCGCCTCACCACGAACCTTCAAGCGGGTGACATCCTCTTGCTGCACGATGGGCACGCGGCTCGCACGCGCGATGGCCTGCCTGTCATCGTCGAGGTGCTGCCGCGCCTGATCACCGCCATCCGTGCGCAAGGACTCACCCCCGTCACCTTGTCTCAAGCATGCAAGCAGCGCTGAAAAAAAGGATCCTCCAGGCCGCCTGTGCCCCCTACCGCCCTGTTGGCATTGCCCATCACCAGTGGGCGCGCGGCAAGATGGGCTTCGACCCCGTTTTCGCCGGGATGTTGACCCATGCCCTCATCCCCGATCAGTCCGTGGTGCTGGACCTGGGCTGCGGCCGGGGCTTCATGGCCTCCTGGCTGCTGAGCGCCGAGCAGGTGGCTGCCCAGGGTTCATGGCGAGGCGCAGGCGCGCCGCCGCGTGGCATGCGTTTCCATGGTGTCGAGCTGGTCGCCGACGAAGTGGAGGCCGGCAACCGGGCTTTGCGCCCCCTGCATGGCGACCGCGTGAGCCTGGTGGCCGGTGACATGCGCACCGCCGAGATCCCCGCCGACGTGAACGTGGTGACGATGTTCGACGTGTTACATTACGTGCCCCACGCCGACCAGGATCGACTGCTGGATCGCATCCGCCACGGGCTTGCGCGAGGAGGGCTCTTCATCACGCGGGTGGGAGATGCGCAAGGCGGCATGCGCTTTCGCATCAGCCAGGTCGTGGATCGATTCGCCTCTTTCGTTCAGGGGCACCGCCTCCCGAAGATGTGGTGCCGCCCGCTGCCGCAGTGGGTTCAAGCGCTCGAAAGCCGAGGTTTCGTGGTTCGAGCGCTGCCCATGAACGAGGGCACCCCCTTTGCCAACGTGCTCCTGGTGGCACGCGTGCCGTGAACCCAGGAGCCCGAGCCGTGACCCCTCCGCGACTTGCCCCCCTGCTCATCCGAGCATCGACGTTGACCAGCGCCTTGGGCGCGGGCTCGTTTGCCCACTTGCAGGCATTGCGTGAACGCCGCAGCGGCGTCCGCCCGATGAGCTGGGAAACCGTTTCGGACCTGCCGACCTGCCTGGGCGAGGTCGATGGCGTCGATGAACAAAAACTGCCCGAGCCGCTGGCGCGTTTCGATTGCCGCAACAACCGCCTGGCCTGGCTCGCCATGCAGCAGGACGGCTTCATGCAGCAGGTGCGCGGCGCCGTCGAACGGCATGGTCCGGCGCGCGTGGGTGTCTTCATGGGCACGAGCACCTCGGGCATCCTCACCACCGAGCAGGCTTATCGGCGCCGTGACCCTGCAACGGGTGCGCTGCCCGCGAACTTCGATTACCGCCACACTCACAACAGCTTCTCGCTGGCTGACTTCGTGCGGACCGGCTTTGGCCTGCAAGGCCCGGCCAGCGTGGTGTCGACCGCGTGTTCGTCGAGTGCCAAGGTGTTTGGTGTGGCGCAGCGGATGATCGCCGCCGGCCTGATCGACGCAGCGGTGGTGGGTGGCGTCGATTCGTTGTGCCTGACCACCCTCTATGGGTTCAACTCGCTGCAATTGCTCTCAGGCCAACCTTGCCGGCCTTTCGATGTCGAGCGCTGCGGCATCAACATCGGCGAGGCGGCGGGGTTCGCGCTGGTCGAGCGGCTGGATGGCGGGCAAGGCAGCCATCCTGAGCCGGGCGACATCCTGGTGTCTGGGGTGGGCGAGTCGAGCGACGCGCACCACATGTCGGCGCCGCATCCGCAAGGCCTGGGTGCTCGCCTGGCCATGGGGCAGGCGCTCACCCAGGCGGGCCTGACGCCGCAGGACATCGGCCACGTGGTGCTGCATGGCACCTCCACGCCAAGCAACGACGCGGCCGAGAGCCTGGCCGTGGAGGCGCTCTTTGGCCTGGAGACACCGTGCAGTTCCATCAAGGGCCACACCGGCCACACCCTGGGCGCGGCGGGCGTGCTCAACGCGTTGGTGGGTGAGCTGGCCTTGCGGCATGATTTCGCGCCAGCCGGCGTGGGCACGCAGGTGGTGGACCCGGCGCTGCGTTGCCGCTACCTCACCGAGAACCTGCCTCGGCCCATGCGCCACGTGATGAGCAACGCGTTCGGGTTCGGCGGCAGCAACTGCAGCCTGGTCTTGTCGAAGGTGATGCCATGAGCCTCTTGCGTCCCTCGCATTCCTTGGTGGTGCACGTGCAAGGCGTGGGCGTGTTCGGCCCGGGCCTGTCTGGCTGGGAGCACGCATCCGCCGTCTTGCGCGGTGAGCAGGACTGGAGCGCCGCACCGCTGCAACTGCCTGCGCCCGAGGCTTTGCCGCCGGCCGAGCGCCGCCGCGTCGGCCTGGCCTTGAAGCTGTCGATGGCGGTGGGCTTCGATGCCGTGCGGCAGGCGGACCTCGATCCGGCGTCGCTGGCCACGGTCTTTTCCTCGACCGGGGGCGACTGCGACAACTGCCATCAGATCCTGGAGACGCTGGCCTCAGACGACCGCGCCGTCTCGCCCACGCGCTTCCACAACTCGGTGCACAACATGCCTGCGGGCTACTGGAGCATCGCCACCGCCTGCATGGCGCCATCCACCAGCCTGTGCGCCCACGACGCGACCTTCACGGCTGGCCTGCTGGAGGCGGCCACGCAGGTGGTGTGCCATCGGCAGGAGACCTTGCTTGTGGCCTTTGACACCTTCTACCCCGAGCCGCTGAGGGCGCACCGGCCCATTCCCCACGCCATGGGCGTCGGGCTTGTGCTGACGCCTGAACGCACGGCCCGCACCCTCGCGAGCCTGGCGCTGTCCCTCACGGCACAGGCCCCCGACACGCTCAGCGACCCGGCGCTCGAGGGCTTGCGCCAGTCGGTGCCAGCTGCGCGCGCGCTGCCTTTGCTGAGGCTGTTGGCGGCGGGGCGCACCGGAGCATCGACGGCATCAGCCTGCGCAGTCGGGTTGGCCGAGGCAGCCCGGGTGGTGCTCGAGCAATTCGACGGTGCCCACCTGGCCGTGGCGGTGCAGGCATGACGACGCACGACCGCGACTGGATCGCCGCACACATCCCGCACCGGGGCGACATGTGCCTGCTCGATGGCGTGCTGCATGCCGACGAGCAGCGCATCGTCTGTCGCGCGCTCAGTCACCGGGATGCGAGCCACCCCTTGCGCCACGCCGGGCGCCTGGGCATCGCCGTGGGCATCGAGTACGCGGCCCAGGCGATGGCCGTGCATGGCGCCATCCTCTGTGGCGGAGAGCCCGGGCGCAGCGGCTACCTCACCAGCGTGCGCGAGGCGAGCTGGTGCGTGAGCCGGCTCGATGACCTGCCAGGGCCGCTCGAGGTGCATGCCGAGCGCCTCTCCGGCACCGACAACAACGTCCTGTATGCGTTCAGCCTGCGGGACGGCGAGCGGGAGTTGATGGGCGGTCGCGCCACCGTCATCCTCAACACCGATCATTGACCCTTTCCCTCCTATCCTGAACGACCATGTCGAAACGACGCGCGCTCATCACCGGGGGCAGCGGGGCCATCGGTGCGGCCATCTGTCGCCAGTTGGCGGCCGACGGCTGCCATGTCATCGTCCACGCCAACAGCGGCATCGCCCGTGCCGAGGCGCTGTGCGCAGCGCTGCTGGCCGATGGGTTCAGTGCCGAGGCCGTCCAGTTCGACGTGACCGATGCGCAGGCCACTTCGGCGGCGCTGGAGCGCCTGCTGGAAGGCGGCGCCATCCAGGTGGTGGTCAACAACGCCGGCATCCACGATGACGCGGCCTTCCCGGGCATGTCGGCCGAGCAGTGGCACCGCGTCATCGACGTGTCGCTGCATGGCTTCTTCAACGTCACCCAGCCGCTGACCATGCCGATGGTGCGCACGCGCTGGGGCCGCATCATCACCATCTCGTCGGTCGCCGCGATCATGGGCAACCGGGGCCAGGCCAATTACGCAGCGGCCAAGGGCGCTTTGCACGCTGCCACCAAGACCTTGTCGATCGAGCTTGCCAGCAGGGGGATCACGGTCAACGCCGTGGCGCCAGGCATCATCGAGTCGGAGATGAGCGAAGGCGTGTTCGACGCCCAGCACATCGCCCAGGTGGTGCCCGTCAAGCGGGCGGGGCGCCCCGAAGAGGTCGCCAGCCTGGTGGCCTTCCTGGCTTCCGAAGGCGCCAGCTACATCAGCGGTCAGGTGATCGCTGTCAACGGTGGCATGTTCTGAGCTGGCCATGAAGCGGCTCGGGCAGATCCTGTGCTTCTACCTGATGCTGCTGTGGCTCGGGGCCATGCTGCTGCTGGGCAATGTCGCCAGCCTGCCGCTGTGGCTGCTGCCCAGGCGCTGGCGCGAGCCCTTCATGCGCGACATGATGGGTCGCACCTTTCACCTCTTCCTCAGCGGCTGCGAGCTGTGCGGGTTGATAGAACTCGACCTGCGCGAACTGGATGCGCTCCAAGGCCAGCGTGGGCTGGTGATCGTGGCCAACCACCCGAGCATGATCGACGTGTTCCTCGTGGTTTCGCGGGTGCGGCAGGTGCTGTGCCTGATGAAGTCGAGCCTGGCGGGCAACCTGTTCCTGGCGGTGGGGGCGCGCCTGGCCGGCTACATCCCCAACCGGCACATCGATGTGATGATCCGGCAGGCGGCCCAGGCCGTGGCGCAGGGGCAGATGCTGCTGGTCTTCCCCGAAGGCACGCGCACCGAGGTGCACCCCCTCAACGAGCTCAAGAGCGGCGCGATGCTGGTGGCGCGGCGCGCGCACGCGCCCTTGCAGGTGGTGGTGCTCGAAGCCAGCTCCGCGTACCTGGGCAAGGGCTGGCCGATCTGGCGACCGCCCGCTTTCCCGATGCGCTACCGCGCGCGCCTGGGCCCCAGGCTCCAGGTCACCGGCTCGCTGCCCGAGACGGCGACCGCCCTCCAACAGACTTTCATGCAGGAGCTGCGCGACGTGCCGGCTCCTTCGCAGCGTTGATCCATGAGCTTCTCTCCTTCTCCCTCCGCCACGCACCTCGTCCTCATCCCCAGCTACAACCCGGGGCCGAAGGTGTTCGAGACCGTCGCGGCCGCGCGTGCTCGCTGGGCGCCTGTGTGGGTGGTGGTCGATGGCAGCACCGATGGCACGCCCGAGGCGCTGCGCAAGATGGCCAAGGAGGACGCCCAGCTGAAGGTGCTGGTGCTGCCCGAGAACCAGGGCAAGGGGGCTGCGGTGCTGCATGGCATGGACGAAGCGGCGAAAGCCGGTTTCACGCATGTGCTGTGCATGGACTCGGACGGCCAGCACCCGGCCGACCTGATTCCGTACTTCATGGCCGCTTCGGCGCGGCAGCCCGAGGCCATGGTGCTGGGCGTGCCCGTGTTCGACGAACATGCGCCCGCCTTGCGCGTCAAAGGCCGCAAGATCTCGAACTGGTGGGCCAATCTGGAGACCCTCTGGGTGGGCATCGGGGACTCGCTGTATGGCTTTCGCGTCTACCCGATCGAGCCGTTGCGCCGCATCATGCATGCCCAGCGCTGGATGCGCCGCTTCGACTTCGACCCCGAGGCCGTGGTGCGCCTGGCCTGGTCAGGCGTGAAGCCGGTGAACGTGCCCGCCCCCGTGCGCTACCTGAAGGCAGAAGAGGGCGGGGTCTCGCACTTCAACTACCTGCGCGACAACAAGCTGCTGACCTGGATGCACATCCGCCTGATGTTCGGCTTCGGACTGCGGCTGCCGATGCTTTTGTGGCGCAAGCTGGCGTGAAAAGCGCCCTTCGCCGTCAGTGCGCAGCCTGGTACAGCGCGGCGCCTGCCACCATCGGGTCGCCCGTGCGGTCGTAGGCTTCGACCCAGGCGTCGTAGTTGTGGATGGCTTCTTGCTGCCAGGGGTGGAACCCGGGCTTGAAGTAGGCCAGCAGCGTGCCCAGGTGGCTGGAGAGCACGCCCTTGTAGCCGAACAGCCACCAGCGCGACTTGGCCATCATCCACATGCGTTGACCGAACGAGAAGCCGTCGTTCTTGAGCAGGCGGTTGGTGAAGCGCATGGTCAGCAGGCTCAGGAACAGGATGACGTGCACCATGGCCGCGCAACGCTTGAAGTAGCCCACCTTGGCGACCTGCTGCATCACGTCGTAGGCCACGGCCTTGTGCTCCATCTCTTCGACCGCGTGCCAGGCCATCATGGCGCGCAGCTTGGGATCAGCGTTGGCCATGGTTTCCTTCTTGACGAAGAAGATCTCGGCCAGCATGGCGGTGAAGTGCTCGAAGGCGGCGGTCAGCGCCAGGTTGTATTCCTTGGAGAAATACTTGGTGTGGAACGCGTTGTTGTCGTTGATGAAGTCGACGATGGCGTCGATGTCCATGCCCTGCTCGCGCAGGCGCTGGTTGTACTTGGAGTGCACGATGCCGTGCTGGCCTTCCTGGCGGATGAAGGTCTTGATCTCGGCCAGCAGCTTGGGGTCGGAGGTTTGCTCGCGGAAGGCGCGCACGCACGAGATGAAATAGCGCTCGCCATCGGGGAAGGCCGCTTGCAGGGCGTCGATCAGGCGCGACTTGTAGGGGCTGTTTTCGTACCACCAGCGGGGCAGGTCACCGTCGAGGCCGAAGTCGAGTTTCTCGCGGGCAACCAGTTCCTTGGCGTTGTGCAGGGCTTGTTGGCTCATGTCTGTCTCCGTGTCGCGGACCCGTTGTGGGTGCCAGATTTGATCTGGGTCGGATCCTAGGGGGTTGCGGGGCACCCGGAGGGCACCCTGCGCGACAGGAAGGCAGCCAAGGCGTCATGAAGTGGCATTGAACAGCTCTCGGCCGATCAACATGCGTCGGATTTCGCTGGTGCCGGCCCCGATTTCGTAGAGTTTGGCGTCGCGCCACAGGCGCCCGAGCGGGTAGTCGTTGATGTAGCCGTTACCCCCGAAAATCTGGATGCCTTCGCCGGCCATCCAGGTGGCTTTTTCGGCCGTCCACAGGATGAGGGCGGCGCAGTCCTTGCGCACGTGGCGGGCATGCTGGCTGCCCATGGCGTCGAGGTTCTTGGCCACGGTGTAGGCCAGCGCACGACCGGCCTGCTGCACGGTGTACATGTCGGCGAGCTTGCCCTGCAGCAGTTGGAACTCGCCGATGGCTTGGCCGAACTGCTTGCGCTCGTGGACGTAGGGGATCACGTGGTCCATCACGGATTGCATGATGCCCAGCGGGCCGCCCGAGAGCACGGCGCGCTCGTAGTCCAGGCCGCTCATGAGCACCTTGGCGCCGTTGCCTTCGCCGCCCAGCACGTTGTCAACAGGCACCTCGCAGTCCTCGAAGAACAGCGGGTAGGTGTTGGAGCCGCGCATGCCCAGCTTGTCGAGGTGTTGGCCTTTGCTGAAGCCCTTCATGCCCTTTTCGATGAGGAAGGCGGTCATGCCTTTGGCGCCGGCATCGGGCTCGGTCTTGGCGTAGACCACGAGCACGTCGGCGTCACCGCCATTGGTGATCCACATCTTGCTGCCGTTGAGCACGTAGCGGTCACCCTTCTTGTCGGCGCGCAGCTTCATGCTCACCACGTCGGAGCCGGCGTTGGGCTCGCTCATGGCCAGCGCCCCGACGAAGTCGCCGCTGATGAGCTGGGGCAGGTATTGGCGCTTTTGCGCTTCGCTGCCGTTGCGGTGGATCTGGTTGACGCACAGGTTGGAGTGCGCGCCATAGCTCAGGCCCACCGAGGCGCTGCCGCGGCTGACCTCTTCCATGGCCACCATGTGGGCCAGGTAGCCCAGGTTGGTGCCGCCGTATTCTTCGGACACCGTCAGGCCGTGCAGGCCGAGGTCGCCCAGCTTCTTCCACATGTCGGCGGGGAAGAGGTTGTCGCGGTCGATGTCGGCGGCGCGGGGCGCGAGCTCTTTGTCGACGAAGGCGCGAACGGCTTCGCGCAAGGCATCGATGTCTTCACCCAGGTGGTGGTTCAGGCCGGGCAGGGTCATGGTGGGTCTCCTCGGTTTCTTCGAACGGTGATCGGTCTGCGATGGGTGGGGTCAGGCGGCGCGTGCGCGCTTGGCCAAGGTGGCGCGGGCCACGCGCGAGGCCGTGGGCCGGCCCAGCGCCTGCGAGATGAACGCACCCGCGTCCACCAGCTTGTCCAGATCGATGCCGGTCTGAATGCCCAGCCCGTGCAGCAGGTAGACCACGTCTTCGGTGGCCACGTTGCCGGTGGCGCCCTTGGCGTAGGGGCAGCCGCCCAGGCCGGCCACGCTGGCATCGAAGGTGTGCACGCCCAGTTGCAGGCAGGCCAAGATGTTGGCCAGCGCCTGGCCGTAGGTGTCGTGGAAGTGGCCGCTGAGCTCGGCCAGGGGCACGCGCTTCAAGGCGGCTTCCATCACGCGCTGAACCTGGCCGGCCGTGCCCACGCCGATGGTGTCGGCGATGCCGATGTGGTGGCTGCCAATGTCTTGCAGGCGTTGCACGACGTCGTCCACCGCCTCGATGCTGACTTCGCCCTGGTAGGGGCAGCCCAAAGCGCACGACACCGCCGCACGCACCTTCATGCCGTTGG
Source organism: Aquabacterium parvum (assembly GCF_001447195.1). Taxonomy (GTDB): domain Bacteria; phylum Pseudomonadota; class Gammaproteobacteria; order Burkholderiales; family Burkholderiaceae_C; genus Aquabacterium; species Aquabacterium parvum. Next base: position 140,905 of record NZ_LFRI01000386.1, read on the forward strand.
CACGTGCGGCCTCGGCCACGGGGCGAAAGCGCTCGATGGATTCGGCGATCGTGCAGTTGATGTTGCGCTGGCTGAAGGCCTCGCTGGCGGCCGCGAAGATGACGACTTCATCTGCCTTGGCGGCCAGTGCGCCTTCGAAGCCTTTCATGTTGGGCGTGAGCACGCTGTAGCGCACGCCGGCCTGGCGCGTGATGCCGGCCATGACCTCGGCGTTGTCGCCCATCTGCGGCACCCACTTGGGGCTCACGAAGCTGGTGACCTCGATCTCGCGCAGGCCGGCCGATTGCAGGCGGTGAACGAGCTCGATCTTGGTGGCCGCGGGCACGGGTTGGGCTTCGTTTTGCAGGCCGTCGCGCGGGCCGACATCGACGAGGGTGACGTGGGTGGGCAAGGTGCTCATGGCGGTTTTCAGTCGGATTCGATGCGCAGCAGCTCGGCGCCTTCGGGCACCTGGTCGCCGACGCGGCACAGCAGCTCGGCCACGCGGCCGTCGCGCGGGGCCGTGAGGGTGTGTTCCATTTTCATGGCCTCGGTGACGACCAGTGGCTGGCCCGCTTTGACCTCGTCGCCGATGTTGACGAGCAGGGCCACCACCTTGCCGGGCATGGGCGCGGTGACCTGGCCCGCGTGGGCGGCGTTGTCATCTTGTTGCTGCAGCGGGTCGAGCCAGCGCAGCGTGGCGTGGCCATGCGCGGTGAAGGTGTCGAAGGTGTTGCCGTGGCGATCGACGTTGGCTTGCCAGCGTGGGGCATCGGCCGGGTTGAACGTGTCTGCGCTGTTGGACGCAGGGCGGGCTGCGTGCCGACCGCCGTTGCGCTCCAGTGTGATGAGGTGCGGGCGCTGCGGGTCGGGGCGCAGATGCCCCAGCTCGCGTGCATGCTTCAGCGCAGCGGGCGCTTCGTGCCAGCGCAGTGACAGCTGGCCGCCTCGCTGCTGCGTGATCGACACCGTGGCGGTTTCATCGCCGAGCTCCCAGCGGAGCAAGCGGGCCTGCGTGCCGTGCAAGGCCCACCCATCTGCGCGCGACCACGGCTCAGGGTGCGATGTTTGCGATGCGGCAACGTGGTCCTGCCACCAACGCAGGCTGGCTGCAGTGAGGGCATCCAGTCGCGTGGCATCGGCATGGTGAGGCGCTGCGCCGAACAGCACCCCGTGCTCGCGCTCGATCAACGCGGTGTCCAGCCGAGCCAGGCTGAACGAGTCGGTGCGCACGAGCTTGCGCAGGAAGGCCACGTTGTGGTGCAGCCCGGTGATCTGCAGCTCGGCCAGCGCCTGGCTCATTCGGGCCAGCGCCTGCTGGCGATCGGCGCCGTGCACGATCAGCTTGGCGATCATCGAGTCGTAATGCGGCGAGATGGCGTCACCCTCGGCCACGCCGCTGTCGATGCGCACCGGTGCGATGCCGAAACGCGCGGCATCGGGTGTGCGCAGCGTGCGCAGGGTGCCGATCGCGGGCAGGAAGCCGGCTTCGGGTTGTTCGGCGCAGATGCGCGCCTCGATCGCGTGGCCGGTGAACTTGATCTGATCCTGCTTGAGCGGCAGGGGCTCGCCAGACGCCACCCGCAGTTGCCACTCGACCAGGTCCAGGCCGGTGATGGCCTCGGTCACCGGGTGCTCGACCTGCAGGCGCGTGTTCATCTCCATGAAATAGAAGGCCGAGACGCCTGCACCACCCACGCCGGCGCCACCCGCTTGTTCACAGATGAACTCGACCGTGCCCGCGCCCACATAGCCCACGCTCTGGGCGGCGGCCACGGCGGCGGCGCCCATTTGTGCGCGCAGCTCGGGCGTCATGCCGGGGGCCGGTGCCTCTTCCAGCACCTTCTGGTGGCGGCGCTGCACCGAGCAGTCGCGCTCACCCAGGTGCACCACGTTGCCGTGTGCGTCGGCGAAGACCTGGATCTCGATGTGCCTGGGCTGCGTGACGTAGCGCTCGATCAGCACGTGCTGGTCGCCGAAGCTGGCTTGGGCTTCACGTTGGCACGAAGCCAGCGCAGCCGCGAACTCATCGGCCTGCCGCACGATGCGCATGCCCTTGCCACCACCGCCCGCGCTGGCCTTGATCAGCACCGGAAAGCCGATGGATTGGGCCTGTGCGAGCAGGAAGTCGCTGTCTTGCCTGTCACCGTGGTAGCCGGGCACCAGGGGCACGCCGGCCTTTTCCATCAGGGCCTTGGCGGCCGACTTGCTGCCCATGGCCGCGATGGCCGAAGGCGGCGGGCCGATGAAGGCGATGCTGGCGTTGGCGCAAGCTTGGGCGAAGCCTTCGTTCTCCGAGAGGAAGCCGTAGCCGGGGTGCACGGCCTGTGCGCCGGTGGCTTGGGCCACTTCGAGGATGCGGTCGGCGCGCAGGTAGCTCTCGCGTGGGCTGGCCGGGCCGATGCAGACGGCTTCATCGCAGGCCAACACATGGCGCGCGTGGGCGTCGGCCTCGGAGTGGACGGCAACGGTGCGGATGCCCAGGCGGCGTGCGGTCGCGGCCACTCGGCATGCGATTTCGCCTCGGTTGGCGATGAGGATTTTGGTGAACATGGTGCCTCGGGCTCGGTCGTGCGGGGTGGGCGTCGGCGCGGGAGTGGTGTTCACTTCGCCTCAGGCGCCACCACCCACGGCGGCGTGCCGCGCGTGAGGAAGGCGTTCAACCCTGCCTTGCCCTCGTCGCTGGCGCGCACGTCGGCGATGCGGCGGGCGGTCACGTCGCGCAGCTCGTGCGTGATCGGGCGGCTGCCGATCTCGCGCACCAGCGTCTTGCACTCGCGCACGGCGTTCGGGCCGTTGCGCAAGATGGCGTCGACGATGCCTTGCGTGGTCGCGCTCAAGGCATCTGGCGCCACCACCTCGTGCACCATGCCCATGGCCTGCGCTCGCTCGGCCGAGAAGCGCTCTGCCGTCACGAAGTAGCGCCGCGCGGCCCGCTCGCCAATCGCGTGGATCACGTAGGGGCTGATGGTGGCCGGGATCAGGCCCAGCTTGGCTTCCGACAGGCAGAACTGAGCGGACTCGGCCGCCACCACCACGTCGCAGCAAGACACCAGGCCCACGCCGCCGCCGTAGCAGTCGCCCTGCACCTCGGCGATCACGGGCACGGGGCAGCAGGTCAGCGTCCACAGCATGTTGGCCAGGCGCGAGGCGTCGCGGTGGTTGTCCACCCAGCTGTAGTCGGCGGTCTGGCGCATCCAGTTCAGGTCGGCGCCCGAGCAAAAGGCCACGCCCGTCGAGCCCAGCACCACGGCGCGCAGCTCGGCATCGTCCTGGAACGAGGCGAAGACCCGCGTGAGCTCGGCCACCGTGTCGGCGTGGAAGGCGTTGCGCACATCCGGGCGGTTGAGCCGGACGGTGGCCATGGGACCCTGGCGGTGAACGTCCAGGTGCTGCAGCGACGAAACATCCAATGAAGCGCTCATGCGCATCTCCTCACATGCGGAAGACGCCGAAACGCGTCTCGGGGATGGGGGCGTTCAGGCTGGCGCTCAAGGCCAGGGCCAGCACGCGGCGGGTGTCAGTGGGGCGGATCAGGCCATCGTCCCACAGGCGGGCGGTGGCGTAGTAGGGGTGGCCTTGCGCTTCGTACTGTTCGCGGATCGGGGCTTTGAAAGCGGCTTCTTCGTCGGCGCTCCACTGCCCGCCCTTGGCCTCGATGCCATCGCGCTTGACGGTGGCCAGCACCGACGCGGCCTGCTCGCCACCCATCACGCTGATGCGCGCGTTCGGCCACATCCACACGAAGCGCGGGTTGAAGGCGCGGCCGCACATGCCGTAGTTGCCCGCGCCGAAGCTGCCACCGATGACGACGGTGAACTTCGGCACCTGCGCACACGACACGGCCGTCACCATCTTGGCGCCGGCCCGAGCGATGCCCTCGTTCTCGACCTTTCGGCCCACCATGAAGCCGGTGATGTTCTGCAAGAAGACGAGGGGCACCTTGCGCTGGCAGCACAGCTCGATGAAGTGCGCGCCCTTGTTGGCCGACTCCGAAAACAGGATGCCGTTGTTGGCCACGATGCCCACGGGCATGCCTTCGATGTGGGCGAAGCCGCAGACCAGGGTGGGGCCGTAGCGGGCCTTGAACTCGTCGAACTCGGAGCCGTCCACCAGGCGGCCGATCACCTCGCGCACGTCAAAAGGCTTGCGCGTGTCCGTCGGGATCACGCCCATCAGCTCGGCGGGGTCGAGCAGGGGCGGGCGGGGCGTGACCAGCGACAACTCGGGCACCTTGCGCCAGTTCAGACGCGCCACGCATTGCCGAGCGATGGCCAGCGCGTGCTCGTCGTCGCGCGCCAGGTGATCGGCCACGCCCGACAGCCGCGTGTGCACGTCGCCGCCACCCAGGTCCTCGGCCGTGACCTCTTCGCCCGTGGCGGCTTTGACCAGGGGCGGCCCGCCCAGGAAGATCGTGCCCTGGTTGGCAACGATGATGGTCTCGTCGCTCATGGCCGGCATGTAGGCGCCACCGGCCGTGCACGAGCCCATCACCACCGCGATCTGAGGGATGCCGGCCGCGCTCATGTTGGCCTGGTTGTAGAAGATGCGGCCGAAGTGGTCGCGATCCGGAAAGACCTCGTCCTGGTTCGGCAGGTTGGCACCGCCCGAGTCGACCAGGTAGATGCAGGGCAGGCGGTTCTGCTGTGCGATCTCTTGAGCGCGCAGGTGCTTCTTGACGGTGAGTGGGTAGTAGGTGCCGCCTTTGACGGTGGCGTCGTTGCACACCACCATGCATTCCACGCCAGCCACCCGGCCGATGCCAGCGATCACGCCCGCGCAGGGCGCCGCGTTGTCGTACACGTTCAAGGCGGCCAGCGGGGCCACTTCCAGGAAGGGCGATCCGGCGTCGAGCAGCTGCGCCACGCGGTCGCGCGGCAACAGCTTGCCCCGGGCCAGGTGCTTGGCGCGCGGGGCCTCACCGCCGCCCAGGGTGACGACGTCCAGTTGGCGTTCCAGGTCCTCGACGAGGGCCTGCATCGCGGCGGCGTTGGCCAGGTGGGCCTCGCTGCGCGGGTTGAGCTGGGTGTTCAGCACGGGCATGGGGTCTCCGTTCAGCGTGTGGACGGCGGGGTTTCGGTTTGTCGCAAGGCCGCCGCCACCTCGTCGCGCAGGCGCCGCAGGGCTTCCAGCGAGGTGTCGCGCGGCATCACGGCCGACCAGATCAGCTCGGTCAGCTGCTCGGCCGTGGTGTCGATGCGCGGGCGCTTCTGGGTGGTGATGGCGTCCCAGAGCACGTGCTCCATCGAGCCGTAGACCAGGTCGCGCAGCAGGCGCAGCGGCATGTCGGCTCGCACGTCGCCCGAGGCCTGGCCTTCTGCCAGGGCCTGCATCAGCGGTGCGGTGTAGCGGCGGCGGCACTCGGCCAGCACGGCGGCGAGTTCGGGGTCGGCGGCGCGGCCCTCGCTGAGCACCAGGGCGCACAGCCCCGAGCCATCGGCCAGCAGGGTCACCAGGTGGGCGCGCACCACGTGGGCCAGCTTGGCGTGCACGCCTTGCAGCTGGGGCAGGTCGCGCTCGAGCTCGGTGCTGATCTCGTCATACCACTCGGTGATGACCTGGATGCACAGCTCTCGCTTGCCCGGGAAGTAGGTGAAGACGGTGGCCTCGGACACCCCGGCCAGCTCGGCGATGTGGGCCATGGTCGCGCGCTGGAAGCCCTGCGCCGAAAACACCTGGCGGGCGGCAGAAAGGATGGCCTGCACGCGGTGGGCGGAGCGGGCCTGTCGGGGTTGGTGGCGTTGCAGCGTGGCGCTCATGTTGAGTCCGACTCAAGAATGGCGCCATCATGCCACCCGAATGGCCAGACGTGAGTCGGGTGTTCTCAGGGTTTGACCGGATGATTTGTCAAGTTCAACTCAAGATGTTGGCCGGGTGGGGCGCATCGCGGTGGCATCATCGGCCCCTGCCACCCCAACCGCGATCCGCGCCACATGTCTGCCAACGACCTGAGCACCTTGAGCAACCTGCCCTGGGACCGCCCGAACCCGCACACCCTGGTGGTGACGGTGTCGCCCGAGCACATCGACCTCATGCGCCACACCAACAACGTGGTCTACCTGCAGTGGCTCGAAGACATCGCCTGGGCGCATTCCACCGCGCTGGGCCTGGGCCCGGCCGAGTACGAGGCCCTGGGGCACGGCATGGTGGTGCGGCAGCACGAGCTCAACTACATCCAGGCCACCCGCCTGGGCGAGCGCATCGTGCTGGGCACCTGGTTGACCGGGGCCGACAAACTCACCTTGCAGCGCCACTACCAGTTCATCCGAATCGACGATGGCCAAACGGCTTTTCGGGGCCGCAGCGAGTTCGTTTGTGTCGACATCGCTCAGGGCAAGGTGCGCCGCATGCCCCCCGCTTTTGTGCAGGCCTACACGAATGCAGTGGTGCCAGCCCAGGCAAACTGAGACCAGTTGATCCGTTCGGCCCCTCAAGCCGAGGGGTCTTCATGCCGAAAAGCTGACATCCCCTTTGCCGGGGCGGCGCAGCAGGATCGCGGCCGGGGGCCGGCATCGATTGCCGAGCCTGTCCACCGGAGGGATCCATGTCGCTCAACCAAATCTCCATCGGCGCGCGCATCGCCGCGCTCGCCGCCTTGCTGCTGCTCATCACCTTGCTGGTGGGCGGGCTGGGCTGGATGGCGATGCGCAACAGCACGCACCACATCGAACAAGCCCACGCGATGTCGCAGGAGCACGCCCGCGCCATCGACCTCGCCCGCAGCGCTCAGGTCAGCTTCAAGATCCAGATCCAGGAGTGGAAGAACCTGCTGCTGCGAAGCCACCAGGCCGAAGCGCATGACAAATACCGCAAGGCCTTTGAAAAGGAGGGCGGCGAAGTGGCTGCCCGCCTGACCGACTTGGAGGCGCTCTATGGCCAGATGGGCCTGGACACGGCGCCGGTCAAGGCCTCGCGCGAGTCGCTCGCCGCCTTGCAGCAGACCTACCTCGCGGCCTTGCAGGCGTTTGACTAGGCGGACCCCTCGGGCAGCGCCCAGGTGGTCGACAAGGCCGTCAAGGGCAAGGACCGCGAGCCCACCGCGCAGCTGGACAAACTGGTTGCCGCCGTCTTCGAGCTCAGTCAGCAAAGGGAGTTGGCTGCCCAGGAGCGCGCGCAGGCTGCGTCCTCGCAGGTGCTCTCAGGCATTGCCTTGCTGCTGGCCATCGGGCTGGCGGTGGGGGCGGCGGCCAGTTGGCTGATCCTGCGCAGCATCACCCGCCCGCTGAGCGAGGTGCTGCACGCCGCCGCCGACGTGGCCGCCGGCCGGCTCGATCGCCAGCTCAATGCTCAGGGTCGCGACGAGCTCAGCCACCTCGTGTCCACCGTCATCCGCATGAACGAAAGCCTTCGCGGCGTGGTCTCGCAGGTGCGCACCTCGGCTGAAACCGTGGCGCACGCGTCCACCGAGATCGCCGTGGGCAACCAGGACCTGTCCTTGCGAACCGAGCAACAGGCTTCACGCCTGCAGGAAACCGCCGCCTCGGTCGAGCAGCTCAGCGCGGGCGTGCAGCAGTCGGCCAGCCACGCCGCCCAGGCAGGACAGCTGGCCGATCAGGCCACCGTGGTCGCCGAGCGGGGTGGTGCGGTCGTCGGCCAGGTGGTCGAGACCATGGGCGCCATCCACGCCAGCTCGCGCAAGATCGCCGACATCATCAGCGTGATCGACGGCATTGCCTTCCAGACCAACATCCTGGCTTTGAACGCCGCAGTGGAGGCAGCCCGCGCAGGCGAGAACGGCCGTGGTTTTGCGGTCGTGGCCTCTGAAGTGCGAGCTTTGGCGCAACGCAGCGCCACCGCTGCGCGCGAAATCAAGGACCTGATCCAGGGCAGCGTCAGCAACGTCGAGCGTGGCAATGGCCTGGTGGCCGAAGCCGGCCAGACCATCCAGGACGCCGTCGAGGCGGTGCGCCGCGTGCAGCAGGTCGTCGCCGAGATCACCTCTTCGGCGCGCGAGCAGGCCACCGGCATCGGCCAGATCAGCGAAGCCGTCAGCGCCATCGACGAGACCATGCAGCAAAACGCCGCCATGGTCGAAGAGGCGGCTGCGGCGGCGGCCTCCTTGCGGCAGCAGTCGGAGAGCTTGCGCGGGGCGGTGGCCTTCTTCCAGGTCTGATCAGGGCCTGCCTTTCGAGGATGAGGTCGGCGCCCCTCCGCGGGTTGGGCGCTTGCGGGCCACATCCCCCCACGGCGCGCCTTCTGACGAGGGAAGGCAGGCCCGTGCGCCAGGGGGCGCACAGCGGCGACAATCGGGGGTCTGTCTGAAGCAGGCCCGCCGTGGCCGCTGGTGTGCGGACAGCCCCTTGTCTGCCTGTTTGTCCTGTCCGCGTGTCCGCCCTGCCCGAATCCCTCTCAGCCTCCCCGTCGGCCACCTTGTCCGCAGACCCCTTGCGCATCCTGCAAGAGGTCTTCGGCTACCCGGCTTTCCGAGGCCAGCAAGCCGCCGTCGTCGAGCGGGTGGCTTCGGGTGGCGACGCCCTGGTGCTCATGCCCACGGGTGGCGGCAAGAGCCTTTGTTATCAGGTGCCGGCCATTTCCCGCCACCGCCGGGGGCTGGGCGTCACCGTCGTCGTCTCGCCGCTGATCGCGCTCATGCATGACCAGGTCGGCGCCCTCGAAGAAGTCGGCGTGCACGCGGCCTTCCTCAACAGCACCCTGAGCAACGACGAGGCCCAGCACATCGAGCGCGAGATGATGTCTGGCCGCCTGGTGATGCTCTACGTGGCACCCGAGCGGGTCACCCACCCGCGTTTTCAGGCCCAGCTGGCCAGCCTGCACGAGCGCGGCCTGCTCAGCCTGTTCGCCATCGACGAGGCCCACTGCGTCAGCCAGTGGGGCCATGACTTCCGCGAAGACTACCTGCAGCTGAGCCTGCTGCACGAGCGCTACCCCGACGTGCCGCGCGTGGCGCTGACCGCCACCGCCGACGACCAGACCCGCGCCGACATGGTCACGCGCCTGGACCTGCACGCCGCCAGCGTCTTCCTCAGCAGCTTCGACCGCCCCAACATCCGCTACGCCCTGGTCGAGAAGGACAACCCCCGTCAGCAGCTGCTGCGCTTCATCCGCGACGAGCACGAGGGCGAGGCCGGCATCGTCTACTGCCAAAGCCGCAAGAAGGTCGAAGACACCGCCGAGTGGCTCAAAGAGCAGGGCATCTCGGCCCTGCCGTACCACGCAGGCCTGGATTCGGCCGTGCGCCAGCGCCATCAAGACCGCTTCCTGCGCGAAGACGGCCTGGTCATGGTGGCCACGGTGGCCTTCGGCATGGGCATCGACAAGCCCGATGTGCGCTTCGTGGCCCACCTCGACCTGCCCAAGAACATCGAGGCCTACTACCAGGAGACGGGTCGTGCCGGCCGCGACGGCGCCGAGGCCGAAGCTTGGCTGGCCTATGGCCTGGCCGACGTGGTCAACCAGCGCCGCATGATCGACGAAAGCCCGGCGCACGACGATTTCAAGCGCGTGCAGCGCGCCAAGCTCGACGCCCTGCTGGCCCTGGCCGAGGCCCACGACTGCCGCCGCGTGCGCCTGCTGGCCTACTTCGGCGAAGCCAGCCAGCCCTGCGGCAACTGCGACAACTGCCTGCACCCGCCCCAGACCTGGGACGGCACCGAGGCCGCCCGCAAGCTGCTCAGCGGCATCTACCGCTTCTGGCAGCACGGCCAGCAGCGTTTTGGTGCCGGCCACCTGATCGACGTGCTGCGCGGCCGCCGCACCGACAAGGTGGCGCAATACGGCCACGAATCGCTCAGCACCTTCGGCATCGGCGCCGACCTGTCGGAGGCGCAATGGCGCGCCGTGCTGCGCCAGCTCATCGCCCTGGGTCACGTCGTGGCCGAGGGTGAGTTCAACACCCTGGGCCTGAGCGCCAGCGCCCGCGCGGTGCTCAAAGGTGAGGTCGGCATCGTGCTCAAGCAGGCGGCCGAGCCGGGTTCGCGCAGCAAACCGGCGCGGGGCAAGGCCTCGGCCCCGCCCATCCCGCTCGACGGCGACGCGCTGGCCCGCTACGAACTCCTCAAGGCCTGGCGCGCCCAGGTCGCGCGCGAGCACAACCTGCCGGCCTACGTCGTTTTCCACGACGCCACGCTGGCCGAGATGGCCCGCCTGGCGCCCACCTCTCTGGGCGAGTTGGCCACGATCAGTGGGGTGGGGGCCAAGAAGCTCGAGGCCTACGGAGAGCAGATCCTGGCCGTGTGGGCTCGTTGAGCTTGTCCGGAATCTTTCGGGTGCCCCAGTGTGGTGTGTCCGCAACTATTTTGGTGCGAATGCACCCCATAAGGGGGTAAACCTTCGTTTCTCTTGAGGTTTCGTCCTGAGTTTTGCCCGCTGATCCAACACAATCGGCAGCAGCTCGGCGATGTACCGCCTGACTTTCCGGACGCCTGACGGCGTTTGGTTGTCCTGGATGCACATTGTTGGTGCAAAAACCCTGAAGGAGAATCTGAATGAAAAAGCACTTGATCGCTCTGGCCGCTCTGGCTGCCGCCACCTCCGCCTTTGCCCAATCGTCCGTGACCCTGTACGGCAACCTGGACGTGTCCATCGGACGCGACCAAAACAAGCCCTACGGCGCCCAGTCGAGCACCGTCACCAACATCGAATCGGGTCGCATGACCGAGTCGTACTTCGGCCTGCGTGGCACCGAAGACCTGGGTGGTGGCCTGAAGGCTGTCTTCAAGCTGGAATCTGAAATCGCCGTGGACAGCGGTGCTGCCTCGGGCGGTTCCTCGAACTTCTTCGGTCGCAACGCCTACGTTGGCCTCGCTGGTGACTTCGGTGCCGTGCACGCTGGCCGCCGTGAAAGCCTGTTCAAGGAAGAAACCACCAAGTTCAACCCCTTCGGCATCTCTGGTGACTTCGCTTTCCTGAGCGTTGGCAGCGACAGCTGGTCCAACAGCCTGACCTACGTCTCGCCCAGCCTGTCCGGCCTGACCCTGTCGGCTCAAACCAGCCTGAAGGAAGCCAACGGCTCCACCGCCACCAACTACCGCTCGGGCGGCAACGCCGTGTCGGCCAACTACACCAACGGCCCCCTGGCCGCTTCGCTGGTGTATGGCGACGTGCGCAACACCCAAGGTGCTGCCACCAACCAGAAGCAAACCGGCTACCTGCTGGGCGCCAGCTATGACCTGACCGTGGCCAAGGTGTTCGCTCAGTACCAGAACGCCAAGATCTCGGTCAAGAACATCGACGGCGACGCCAAGACCCGTGACTTCCAACTGGGCGTGTCCGTGCCTGTTTCGGCCAACGGCGCTGTCCTGGCTTCGTTCGGTTCCGGCAAGCTGACCGTCGATGACACCGAAGGTGCAGACAAGTCCCGTCAGTACTCGCTGGGCTACACCCACAGCCTGTCCAAGCGCACCAGCGCTTACGCTGCCTACACCCGCGAGACCTACAAGGAAGGCATCGCCATCAACCCTGACCAAAAGTCCAGCCGCAACCTGCTGGCCGTTGGCCTGCGTCACGCTTTCTGAAGCATGACACCTGACCGCTGAACGCGGTCACCTTGTTTGAACCAGACTTGAAAGCGCCCCCTCGGGGGCGCTTTTTTTTGCCTCAAAACACCTGGCCTGGAGCTTGCTTATTGGCAGCCGGTCGTCCGGCCTCGCAAGTTGCGTAGATGCAACACACGGGGGTTCAAGTGAGCATGATTCTTGCTTAAATGATCGGCGAGGACAGTTTGTCCCAACAAGTTCCTCGGCACAGCTTGGCCTCGATTGCCTGCGGTGCAGAGATAACAACCTTCTTCCCATTGCTAGGAGAACCTGATGTTTGCAAAGAAGAACCTGGTGGCCGCCGCCGCCCTGCTGGCCCTGGTTGGCGCCGCCCAAGCCCAGTCCAGCGTCAAGCTGTACGGCTCGCTGGACGTTTCTTTTGGCTCTTACAAGCCCGTTGACATCGTCAACAACGAGCCCAAGTCGACGACCCGCGTTCAAAGCGGCGACATGATGACCAGCTTCATCGGCTTCTCCGGCGTGGAAGACCTGGGCGGTGGCCTGAAGGCCGAGTTCGCCCTGGAGTCCTTCATCGGTGTCGACAGCGGTTCGAACGTTCCCAACCAGGCTGGTCAGTTCTGGAGCCGTGCCTCGTGGGTCGGCCTGAGCGGTGGTTTCGGTAAGGTCATCCTGGGTCAGTACGACAACGCCATCTTCACCTCGGGCCTGCTGTACAACCCGTTCGGTAGCTCCATGACCTTCTCGCCCACCATGCGTCATTTCTATGACCTGGGCTCGACCAGCAGCGGCCTCAACAATGGCGTGTTCATCAACAGCAACTACACCGACACGGGCTTGGTGAACTCCATCACCTACGAAACCCCGGTGTTCGCTGGCTTCAGCGGTTTGCTGCAGTACTCGCCCAAGGAAAGCGCCGCCGCCGGCACCTCCAACAGCTACACCGTCTCGCTGGCCTACAACAATGGTCCCCTGAGCGCCATGGTGGTGTACCTCGACGGTGGCGTGACGCCCGCTGCGGCTTCTGCTTACCCTGGCGAATACAAGGCCATCAACTTCGGCGCCAGCTACGACTTCGGCGTGCTGAAGGCCTTTGGCCAGTACACCAACTTCAAGTACGAAGACACCAGCCTGCTGCTGGGCGCATTCGACAAGTCTGACGTGCTGCAAGTCGGCGTGTCCGTGCCTGTTTCCGCCTCCGGCTCCATCCTGGCTTCCTACGGCCAAGCCAAGTGGAAGCTCGCCGACATCTTCGTGGGTGACGACGCCAAGAGCCGCATCTTCAGCCTGGGCTACGACCACTACATCAGCAAGCGCACCGACGTGTACGTCGCCTTCTCCAGCGAAAAGCTGTCCGACCTGAAGGGCGGTCGCACCTTCGCAGTGGGCGTCAAGCACGCTTTCTGATCGGGCTCGAGCGGGGGCTGCATCGCCAGTCCCTCGCACCGGACCACACAAGGCGCCTTCGGGCGCCTTTTTCATGTGCGTGCCATCTGTGCCCGATGCGCATGACCCGCATCAAGCAAGCTGGCACGCCAAATGCATATCCTCATGCGGGTTCGCTGATTGGTTCTCTCAGCTGGCGCCCGCCAGACACGAGCCAGGCAGCACGAGGGGCCTGCGGCTTTCGAGCCGTTTGTTTGACCAGAGCGTTTGGGCGATCCCTTGGCGGGGAGCGCCCCTTTTTTTGCCCGTTCAGGGCCCGTGAGCGATCGGTGAATGGCCCGATCGCAGCCGCTCAGGCTCGCTCGAACTGGAACACCGCCGAGCTGGCCATCAGGTTGGGCCAGGTGCGCACCACTTCGCCCTCGTGCAGCCCGAACGACTCCACGATGCGCAAGCCGTTGCGGCGCGCCAGCACCTCGAAATCGGCAAACGTGGCCACGCGGATGTTGGGCGTGTCGTACCACTGGTAGGGCAGTGCACGCGTGACGGGCATGCGCCCGCGCAACACACTGAGTCGGTGCGGCCAGTGCGCAAAATTGGGGAAGCTGACCAGGCCCACGCGGCCGATGCGCGCGGTCTCGCGCAGCATGGCCTCGGTGTTGCGCAGGTGCTGGAGCGTGTCGAGCTGCAGCACCACGTCGAAGCTGTTGTCCTCGAACAGGGCCAGGCCTTCTTCGAGGTTGTGCTGGATGACGTTGATGCCGCGCGCCACGCAGGCCATCACCTGGGCGTCGTCGAGCTCGATGCCGTAGCCGCTGCAGCCGCGTTCGTCGCGCAGCAGGGCCAGCAGCTCACCGCTGCCGCAGCCCAGGTCGAGCACGCGCGAGCCTTTGGGGATCAGATCGGCGATGGTGCGGTGAAAGCGTTGGCGCGAGGCCTGCAATTGCACGGCGTTCATGCGCGCACTCCTTGGACTTCCTGCGCAATGCGCTCGAAGTAGGCGCGCACCACCCCGTGGTAGCGCGGGTCGTCGAGCAGGAAGGCGTCGTGGCCGTGCGGCGCGTCGATCTCGGCGTAGCTCACGTCGTGGCGGTTGTCGACCAGGGCCTTGACGATCTCGCGCGAGCGCGCCGGCGAGAAGCGCCAGTCGGTGGTGAAGCTGATGACCAGGAACTTGGCCAGCGCTTTGGCCATGGCCGCCGCCAGCTTGCCGCCATGCGTGCGGGCCGGGTCGAAGTAGTCCAGCGCGCGCGTGATCAGCAGGTAGGTGTTGGCGTCGAAGTAGTCGCTGAACTTGTCGCCCTGGTAGCGCAGGTAGCTCTCGACCTGGAACTCGATGTCCTGGGTGCTGTAGCTGGGCGCGTCGCCGATGGCGCGGCCCACCATTTCGCGGCCGAACTTCTCTTCCATCACGTCGTCAGACAAGTAGGTGATGTGGCCGATCATGCGGGCCACGCGCAGGCCGCGGCGCGGCACCACGCCATGCTCGTAGAAGTGGCCGCCGTGGAAGTCGGGGTCGGTGACGATGGCGCGGCGCGCCACCTCGTTGAAGGCGATGTTCTGTGCCGAGAGCTTCGGGGCCGTGGCCACGGCCACGCAATGGCGCACGCGATCGGGGTGCTGCAGCGTCCAGCTCAGGGCCTGCATGCCGCCCAGGCTGCCGCCCAGCACCGCCGCCAGTTGCCTGACGCCCAAGGCATCGAGCACGCGCGCCTGGGCGTTGACCCAGTCTTCCACCGTCACGACGGGGAAGTCGGCGCCGTAGGGCTTGCCCGTGTCCGGGTTCGTGTGCATCGGGCCGGTCGAGCCAAAGCAGGAGCCGGGGTTGTTGATGCCGATGACGAAGAACTTGTTGGTGTCGACGGGTTTGCCCGGGCCGATCATGTTGTCCCACCAGCCCTGGCTTTTGGGCAGAGGCTGACCATCGGGGCCCGCGTGCAGGCCGGCGACGTGGTGCGAGGCGTTGAGCGCATGGCACACCAGCACGGCGTTGCTGGCGTCGGCGTTGAGCTGGCCGTGGGTTTCGTAGGCGAGGGAGTAGTCGCGCAGCTGCGCACCGCTTTGCAGGTGCAGCGGTTCGCTGAAGTGCAGCGTGGCAGGCGTGACGATGCCAAGTGACATGGAGCAGGGCCCAGGAAAAACAAAACCGGCCGCGCAAGAAGCAGGGGCCGGTGGCAGCGACCTCTTTAGCGGCATTTTTAAAGCGCCCGCAATTCGGAACCGTCGTGAGCCCGGAGACATCGCTCCTGGCCAGGACAAATCGGCGCTGGTCAAAAGTGTAGCCGCATTTCGCCCGCTTGGCCAAGGCGATGCATGTGCCGTTCATCCCTGGGGCTGCTCCCCGAAACCCGGTCTTTCTTCTCGAATGCCTTGCCGTCGATTGGCTAGAGTGCTTGTGTCGAGGTTGCGCGCCCCGTGCAAACAGGCCGGAGGAGACCATGCCACGCTGGTTGATTCGACTCAATGAACACGTGCCCATCCGCTACGGTGTGTGGGCGTTTGCCTGGTTCCTGTTCGCTTGGGGCCTGTGCCGCTGGGCGCGGGTGCCTGGTTGGAGCGCGGCCTTCCTGAGTGCCGCAGGTGGCGGGCTGGTGCTGCTGGGCTTGAACGATGTCCGGCAGACTTCGCGCTCGGTGCTGCGCAACTACCCGGTCATCGGTCACCTGCGCTACCTGCTGGAGTTCATCCGGCCGGAGCTGCGCCAGTACTTCATCGAGAGCGACAACGAGGCGGCGCCGTTCTCGCGTCAGCAGCGCTCGCTCGTCTACCAACGCGCCAAGGGTGAGCCCGACAAGCGCCCCTTCGGCACACAAAAAGACGTCGGTGCCAATGGCTACGAATGGCTCAGCCACTCGGTCAGCCCGACGCACC
This sequence comes from Aquabacterium parvum, assembly GCF_001447195.1. GTDB lineage: Bacteria > Pseudomonadota > Gammaproteobacteria > Burkholderiales > Burkholderiaceae_C > Aquabacterium > Aquabacterium parvum. Next base: position 156,594 of record NZ_LFRI01000386.1, read on the forward strand.
TGCCTTCGCACGATTTCCGCGTGACGATCGGTGCCGGCGGCTCGTCCTGCACCCAGCCGTACAGCGCCAGCCTGTTCAACATCTCGGCGATGAGTTTCGGTGCCCTGAGCGCCAACGCGATCCTGGCGCTCAACACGGGCGCCAAGCGCGGGGGCTTTGCGCACGACACCGGCGAGGGCTCCATCAGTCGCTATCACCGGGGGCCTGGTGGTGACCTGATCTGGGAGATCGGCTCGGGCTACTTCGGTTGCCGCAGCGCCGATGGCCGTTTTGACGAGGCGCGTTTTGCCGCCAACGCGAGCGAGCCGCAGGTCAAGCTCATCGAGCTCAAGGTCAGCCAGGGGGCCAAGCCCGGGCACGGCGGCGTGTTGCCGGGCCCGAAGGTCACGCCCGAGATCGCCGAGGCGCGCGAGGTGCCGGTGGGCCAGGACTGTGTCTCGCCAGCCAGCCACAGCGCGTTCTCCACGCCGATCGAGATGATGCAGTTCATCGAGAAGCTGCGCCAGCTCTCCGGTGGCAAGCCGGTGGGATTCAAGTTCTGCATGGGCCACCCCTGGGAGTGGTTCGCCATGGTCAAGGCCATGCAGAAGACCGGTCTTTGGCCGGACTTCATCGTGGTCGACGGGGCCGAAGGCGGCACGGGCGCGGCGCCGCTGGAGTTCACGGACCACGTGGGTGCGCCGCTGCAGGAGGGCCTGCTGCTGGTTCACAACACGCTGGTGGGCCTGGGTGAGCGGCACCGCGTCAAGATCGGCTGCGCTGGCAAGGTCATCAGCTCCTTTGACATCGCGCGCATGATGGCGCTGGGCGCCGACTGGTGCAATTCGGCGCGGGGCTTCATGTTCGCGCTGGGTTGCATCCAGGCGCAGGCCTGCCACACCGGGCATTGTCCAACGGGCGTGACCACACAGGACCCGATGCGCCAGCGCGCGCTGGTGGTGCCAGACAAAGCCGAGCGTGTGCTGCGTTATCACCGCAACACCTTGCATGCCCTGCAGGAGCTGGTTCAAGCGGCAGGCCTGAGGCACCCCAACGAGATCACCGCCGACCACATCGTGCGGCGGGTGTCAGGGGTGGAGGTCAAGCGGCTGTCGAACCTGCTGCCCTACATGAAGGCCGGAGAGCTGCTGGCCGCCGAGCGCGGTGCCGTGCCATGGAGCCAGCCTGTGTTCGAGCAGTACTGGTTGCGCGCTCGCGCCGAGTCGTTCGAGCTGACCGACTGAGCCGAGCGCCAGATCAAGCGGCCCCGTGCGAGTCACGGGGCCGGGTGTTCAAGCCTTGGGCGGCGCCGTGTCGGCGAAGCCGGGGCGTTGCGCCAGCTTCTCGAACAGGCGGGCCAGGTTGGGGTGGTCAGCGCGCCAGTCGATTTCCGGGAAGCGGAAGTCGAGGTAGCCCAGCGCGCAGCCGACGCAGATGTCGGCCAGGCTGTGGTGGATGCCGGTGCACCAGGCGCGGTCGCCCAGGCCCTGGCTCATGGCCTTGAGGCTGGTGTGCACCTTGCTGAGTTGGCGGTCGATCCAGGCCTGGCTGCGTTGGGCTTCCGTGCGGCCAACCCAGGTGGCTTCCATGCGGGCCAGGATGGCGGCGTCGAGCATGCCGTCGGCCAGGGCTTCCCAGGTGCGCACTTCCACGCGCTCGCGGCCGCTCAGGGGGATGAGCTTGCCCACGGGCGAGAGGGTGTCGACGTATTCGACGATCACGCGTGAGTCGAAGACGGCCTCACCGCCTTCCATCACCAGGCAGGGCACCTTGCCCAGCGGGTTGGACGTGGCGATGGTGGTGTCGGCGGCCCACACGTCCTCCACCTCGAACTTGTAGTCGAGCTTTTTCTCGGCCAGCACGATGCGTACCTTGCGGACGAAGGGGCTGGTCAGGGATCCGATCAGTTTCATTCTGTGTCGCGATGTGTGTTTGCGTCGGATTTTATCTGCCGAGTGACCGCCTGTCCGGAACCCCTTTGAACTCCCCAGGGAACCCGCCCAAGAGGGGGGCTCCAGCGAGGCTGCGAGAATCAACCCATTACATTTGTCGCAGTTGAGAACATCCTGGCGTTGCCCTTGCTGGGAGCCTGTTCACCGTTTCGATCCCAAGGGGCCTTCGTTGTCTGCCGCCTTGTCGCCTTTTTCCGAGTCAGAGACCTCGACCGCGCCCTCTTCGTCGGTGGTGGGGCTGCGGCGTGGCCTGCCTCGCCTGCCCAAGCGTGGCGTTGACACCTGGCCGGTGCAGTTCACCTCCCACGCCGACGACTACGCGTCGACCTGGCTGCAGGGTGCGCTGTTCACCCTGTTCACGCTGAGCCTGGGCCTGCCTTGGGCGCGCTTGCGTTGTCGTCGCCACCTGCTGCAGCACACGCAACTGGGAGGGCAGGGGCTCGATGATCACGCTTCGCCCTGGGCGATGCTGGTGCGCCAGCTGTTGGTCATGGCCCTGCTGTTGGGCGGCGGGCTGGCAGCGCTCGACAGCCCCTGGGCGGGCCTGGCGGGTCTGACCATCGCGGTGATGAGCTGGCCCATGTTGTGGCTGGCCGCCGTGTCACACCGCGTCAACCGCATGAGCTGGGGGCGCCGTCCCCTGGCCTGGCAGGGCCGGGTGTCAGAGGCGTGGCGGGCGGCGGCCGCGCCCTTGGTGTGGCTGCTGGGCAGCGTCTGGCTGGTGGCGGCCTGGCTGGCACTGGGGCGCCCGCCGAAGGTGACTTGGGCGGTGGGTGGCGTTGCCTGGGCCTTGTTGGGGGTGTTGCTGCTGTCCGAAGGTGCCTGGCGTCTGGCCGGGCTTCGGCAGTCGGGCGCCAGGGTGGGGCCTTTGCGGCTGCGTTGGCAGGCCCGCCGTGCCGAGGTCCGCCAGGCTTGCCTGAGGCAGTGGGTGCAGACCGCCTGGCTGGGGGCTGCCCTGGGTGGACTGGCGCTGGTCGCTGTGTGGGCGGTGCAGGCCTTGTCGCCCGCCTGGGGGCAGATGGGTGCGGTGCTGGTGGGTGGGGCGATCGCCCTGGTCTGGGTCCTGACGAGCTGGTGGCAATGGCAGGCTCGTTTGTTCTGCCTGGTGTGGGATCAGACGGGCAACCGCAGCCTGCGCTTTCGGTGTGTGCTCTCGGCCCGGTCCTTGTTGGGTGAGCACCTGCTGCAGGCTTGCCTGGTTGTGGGCACCGGCGGCATCTACCTGCCATGGGCCCAGCACCGTGCTTGGGCGCTTCGCGCCCGGTCGGTCACCCTGCGCTCGAGGGTGGCGTTGCACAGCGTGATGCGTCATTGGCCGGCTCGTCACGCCCGGGTGGAGGTGGCCATGGAGTGGGGCAGCAGGTAAAATCGCGGGTTTGCCTGATGTCACCTGGGACCGAGCCATGAACCCCTCTGCACTTTCCGCCTTGACCGCCCTCTCGCCGCTGGACGGCCGCTATGCGCCCAAGGTCGCAGCCCTGCGCCCGCTGCTGTCCGAGTTCGGCCTGATGCACCGCCGCGTGCAGGTGGAAATCGCGTGGTTCATCGCCCTGTCTGACGCCGGCCTGCCCGAGCTGGCACCGCTGTCCGAGGCCGCACGCGGCTTCCTGCGCGGCCTGGTGGCGCGTTTCGCCGAGGCCGATGCCCAGGCCATCAAGGACATCGAAAAGACGACCAACCACGACGTCAAAGCCGTCGAGTACTGGATCAAGCAGCGCTTTGCCGGGCAGCCCGAGCTGGAGAAGGCCGGTGAGTTCGTGCACTTTGCCTGCACGTCTGAAGACATCAACAACACCAGCCACGGCTTGATGCTCAAGGCCGCACGCGAGCAGGTGGTCCTGCCGGCCATCGACGGCCTGATCGGCACGCTCAGCGGCATGGCGCACCAGTTCGCTGCCATCCCCATGCTCAGCCGCACCCACGGCCAGACCGCCTCGCCCACCACCGTGGGCAAGGAGATCGCCAACGTGGTGGCCCGCCTGGCGACCGCCCGTGAGCGCATCGCCGACGTCAAGCTGCTGGCCAAGATGAACGGCGCCGTGGGCAACTACAACGCCCACCTCTCGGCCTACCCCGAGAAGGACTGGGAAGCCTTCAGCCAGTCGGTGATCGAGAACCAGCTGGGCCTGACCTTCAACCCCTACACCATCCAGATCGAGCCGCACGACTACATGGCCGAGCTGTTCGACGCCGTCACGCGCACGAACACCATCCTGATCGACTTCTCGCGCGACGTGTGGGGCTACATCAGCCTGGGCTACTTCAAGCAAAAGACCAAGGCTGGCGAAATCGGTTCGTCGACCATGCCGCACAAGGTCAACCCGATCGACTTCGAGAACGCCGAAGGCAACCTGGGCCTGGCCAACGCGGTGCTGACCCACCTGAGCCAGAAGCTGCCCATCAGCCGCTGGCAACGTGACCTGACCGACTCGACCGTGCTGCGCAACATGGGTGTGGCGCTGGGTTACGCCCTGCTGGCCTACGACAGCCTGGCACGTGGCCTGGGCAAGCTCGAAGTCAACCCGCAAGCGCTGGCCGACGACCTCGACAGCTCCTGGGAAGTGCTGGCCGAGCCCATCCAGACCGTGATGCGCCGCCATGCCCTGCCCAACCCGTACGAGCGCCTGAAGGAACTCACACGCGGCAAGGCCATCACGAAGGAGTCCATCCTGGCCTTCATCGAGACGCTGGAGCTGCCCGAGGAAGAGAAGGCCCGCCTGCGCGCCATGACCCCGGGCAATTACATCGGCAAGGCCGTGGAATTGGCTCAACGCATCGGCAAGTGAGCGCCGTTCAGGCAGCACCCGGTCGCACCAGACGAGGCCCCCGCATGATCTTCACCGAGCAACTGCTGCGCGCGCAGCAACTCAACGACTCCCTGCTTTGCGTGGGCCTGGACCCCGAGCCCTCGAAGTTCCCGGGTGCCTGGAAGGGCCAGCCCGACCGGATCTACGACTTCTGCGCGGCCATCGTGGACGCCACGAAGGACCTGGTCTGTGCCTTCAAGCCGCAGATCGCTTACTTCGCGGCCCACCGCGCCGAAGACCAGCTCGAACGCCTGATGGCGCACATGCGCCGCGCGGCGCCCAACGTGCCCGTCATCCTCGACGCCAAGCGCGGCGACATCGGCTCGACCGCCGACCAGTACGCGCACGAGGCCTTCACGCGCTACCAGGCCGATGCCGTGACGCTGTCGCCTTTCATGGGCTTCGACACGATGGAGCCCTTCCTGAAATACCCGGGCAAGGGCGTGATCCTGCTGTGCCGCACCTCCAACCCGGGTGGCTCCGACCTGCAGAACCTGCGCCTGGCCGACATCGAAGGTCAGCCGCGCGTGTACGAGCACATCGCAAGCCAAGCGCAAGGCCCCTGGAACACCAATGGCCAGATGGGCCTGGTGGTGGGCGCGACCTTCCCCGAAGAGATCGCGCGGGTGCGCGAGCTGGCACCGACGCTGCCTTTGCTGATCCCCGGTGTGGGCGCACAAGGCGGTGACGCCGTCGCCACCGTCAAGGCGGGCCTCAAGACCGATGCGAGTGGCGCCATCACCGGCACCATCGTGGTCAACAGCTCTCGCGCCGTGCTGTATGCCAGCAGCGGCGACGACTTCGCCAGCGCTGCGCGCCGCGTGGCCCAGCAGACGCGCGACGCGCTCAACGCCGCACGCTGAGGCACAGCGCAAGGCCTCGGGGGTGTCTCCGGATCGCCTTTGTGTCGGCGGCGACGTGGGAGCCGTCCAGGTCGGGCGCTCGCCAAAAGCCGATGGATGGTGGCGAGTGGGCATGCGCCACAATGCGTGATCCTTCCGACACAGGACCACGCCCGCCATGTCCGCCGCGCCCGAACCCTCTCCTGACACCGCCAAGCCTTCGGTCAGCGCACTGAGCCAGCTGCGCATCGACCGGGGCCACAACGGGGCCGCCGCACCGCGCCGCAACTGGTGGCCGGTGGCGCTGGCCGCCGTGGTGCTGGTGGGCGGTGTCGCCTGGTGGCTGGCGCCCAAGCCCGTTGCGGTGCAAACGGCCGCCGTGGTCACCAGCACGCCGTCGCAGCAGTTCGTGCAGCTCACGGCCTCGGGCTACGTGGTGGCGCAACGCCGTGCGGCGGTGGCGTCCAAGGCCACGGGTCGCTTGATCGAGCTGAACGTGCGCGAGGGCTCGGTGGTCAAGCAAGGTGCGCTCCTTGCGAGGCTGGACGCGAGCGACGTGCGCGCAGCCATCGTGGCGGCGCAAGCGGGCGTGCGCCAGGCCGAAGCCGGGGTGCGCCAGGCCGAGGTCGAGCTGGCCAACGCCGAGGCCGAGCTGGTGCGCAGCCAGGGCTTGCAGGCGCAAGGCTTCATCTCGCCGCAGGCGGTCGATGCCGTGCAGACCCGCGCCAAGGCAGCGCGCGCTGCGGTGTCGTCGGCCAAGGCCACGCTGGAAGTCGCGCGAGCGCAGGTGGGCGTGCAGCGCGTGGCCGAAGATTTCACCGAGATCCGCGCGCCCTTTGACGGCGTGGTGCTGGTCAAGAACGCCAACGTGGGCGACATCATCACGCCGCTGTCGAGTGCGGCCGGCACGCAGGGCGCGGTGGTCACCATGGCCGACATGCGCACGCTGGAGGTCGAGGCCGATGTGTCCGAAGGCAGCCTGTCGAAGGCCCGCGTTGGCCAGCCCGTCGAGATCATGCTCGACGCCTTGCCGGGTGTGCGCTTCATGGGCGAGGTGGGTGGCCTGGTGCCCACGGTGGACCGCGCCAAGGCCACGGTGACGGTGAAGGTGCGCTTTGCCAAGCTCGATGAACGCATCCTGCCCGAGATGAGCGCGAAGGTGAACTTCCTGTCGCAAGCCATCACGGTGGCCGATCAGCAACCGGTGCTGGCGGTGCCGACCAAGGCCTTGCACGAGGTCGGGGGGCGCACGGTGTTGTGGCGCGTGAAGGCCGCTTCGCCCGAAGGCGGCTCGGCCGGTTCGCTGCAACTTGAAGCCGTGGCGGTCAAGGCAGGGCGCACCTTGGGCGATGTGCGCGAGGTGCTGCCGGCAGAGCCTGCCGCGTCGTCGGCCGCTTTGAAAGCCGGTGACAAGGTGGTGACCGGGGCGCCGCGTGCTTTGAAGGCAGGAGACTGGGTCAAGGCCGCCGAGGGCGAGTGAGGCGAACGCATGTTCCTGCTGCGCCTGCTGCTCAAAAACGCCTTCCGGCACCGCCTGCGCACCCTGCTCACCATGGTGGGCCTGGTCGTGGCCATCTCGGCGTTCGGCCTGCTGCGCACCATCGTCGATGCCTGGTACGCGGGCGTGGACGCCACCTCGAGCACGCGCCTGATCACGCGCAGCGCCATCTCGCTGACCTTTCCGCTGCCGCTGAACTACGCCGAGCGCATCCGATCGGTCGAGGGCGTCAGCGGTATCTCCTGGGCCAACTGGTTCGGCGGCATCTACATCACCGAGCGCAACTTCTTTGCGCAGTTCGCGGTGGACCCGCCCAGTTACCTGGCGCTGTACCCCGAGTTCAAGCTCACCGATGCCGAGAAGCAGGCCTTCTTCCGTGATCGGCAAGGCGCCGTGGTGGGGCGCAAGCTGGCCGCCAAGTTCGGCTGGAAACTGGGCGACACCGTGACCCTGCGCGGCACCATCTACTCGGGCAACTGGCGCTTCACCATCCGTGGCATCTACCAGGGCGCCGACGCCAAGACCGACGAGCAGCAGATGTTCATCCACTGGCAGCGCGTGGCCGATTCGGTGCGCGCGAGGCTGGGCAACAAGGCCGACTTCGTGGGCGTTTACATCGCACGCATCCACGACCCCGATCAGGCGCCGCAGGTGTCGCAACGCATCGATGCGCTGTTCGCCAACTCGCTCGCCGAGACGCTGACCGAGACCGAGAAGGCCTTTCAGCTGAGCTTCGTGTCGATGAGCGAGGCCATCTTGCTGGCCGTGCAGGCCGTCAGCTTCATCATCATCCTGATCATCATGGCCGTGATGGCCAACACCATGACGATGACCGCGCGCGAGCGCCTGGCCGAGTACGCCACGCTCAAGGCCCTGGGCTTTCGGCCCGGCTTCGTGGTCAAGCTCTTGTTCGGCGAGAGCCTGCTGATCGCGCTGATCGGTGGGGGCCTGGGCATCGCGCTGACCTTCCCCATGGCCGAGGCCTTCGTGAAGGCGGCTGGCACGCTGTTCCCGATTTTCCGGGTCTCGGAGCTGACGGTGGCGATGCAGGTGCTGGCGGCGCTGGTGGTCGGCGGCGTGTCTGCCGCCTGGCCTGCGTGGAAGATGTCGCGCATCGACATCGTGCAAGGGCTGCGCCACGTGGCGTGATGCGTCAGCCTGTTCGGGGCTGAACCCCCCGGTGTTTGCAGGATTACCCGGGTCTGTCGTGCAGCCGACAGTTGTCCTTTGCCTTGCCTCCTAGCCTGCAGGTCCCAGCAGGGGTGTCCGCCCTGCATTCAGGACCCAGGAGGAAACCGATGACCCACCCTTGCTCCCTGGCCTTGCAGGCCTGTCGATGGGCGATGGCCTGTCTGTTGATGGCACTGGCCTGTGTGCAAGTGGCCCATGCTGCGGCACCCAAGGTGTTTCGCATCGAGCCCGGCGCCAACGCCGCAGCCGAAACGCTCAAGGCCATCTTCTACGCCAGCGAGGGGGACACGGTCGAGTTCGCGGCGGGGACCTTCAACTTTCCCAGCGGCCTGATCATCCACGGCAAGCGCGGTTTGACCATCCGTGGCGCCGGCAAGGACAAGACCCGGCTGAGCTTCCTGAACAGCAACACGGCCGAGGGCATCAACGCTTCGCATTGCGAGGGCATCACGGTCGAGGACCTGGAGGTCATCGACACCCCGGGCAACGGCATCCGCATCTACCGCTCGAAGTACGTGACGTTGCGGCGCATCAAGGCCGGCTGGAGCGATGCGGACCCGGTCGCGGCGGGCTACCAGGTCAAGCCGAGCAATGGCTTCTACGCCATCTACCCGGTGATGGTTCAGCAGCTGCTGGTCGAGGACACCTACTCATACGGCTCGGTCGACGCGGGCCTGTACGTGGGTCAGTCCAGCGATGTGATCGTGCGCCGCAATGAGGCCCGCTACAACGTGATCGGCATCGAGCTGGAGAACGTGCAGCGCGGCCTGGTCGAGCAGAACCTGGCCACCGAGAACACCGCGGGCTTCCTGGCCTACGACCTCGAAGGCTTGTCGCAGTACGGCGATGGCAACGTGGTGCGCCACAACCGCTTCATCAACAACAACACCAAGAACTTCGGGGCGGCTGGTTTCGTCAAGGACGCGCCGCCGGGCACAGGCGCCATCATCGCCGCGCAGGACAACCTCGAGTTCTACGGCAACGAGATCGCCGACAACCGCACCTCGGGCCTGCTGGTGGTGAACTACGGCTTCGTCAACTTCAAGGCCACCGACAAGAAGCTGGACTGGTTCAACGAAGCGCTCAACATCCACCACAACACCTTCCGCCACAACGGCTACAAGCCGCCGATGCTCGACATCAACGACGCGTCCACCACGATCACGGCGCTGATCTGGCTCAAGGGCGGCGGCATCTCGGCGCACATCCTGACCGATGGCCAGGTCGACAAGCTGGGCGACTGCGGCGCCTACCCGGTCGACAAGGACGGCATCTCGCTCAAACTCGCCAACCCCGGCGAGAAGGACCGCGTGAACCCGCGCCAGACCACGCTGGGCGGCCCGAACTACGGGCTCAGTGACCCCATGCCCGGTTGCCACCACACCGACTGGAAGTTCAACATCAGCTACAACTGGCTGCTGGGCAAGCAGGGCGCGCTGCGCGACGAGCTGCGCGTGTGCATCACCGACAACCAGTTCGACCTGTCGACGCTGCCTTACCTGAACGCCAACGTGAAGAACAGCGACTTCACCGACCTGGCCAACTTCAAGCTCGGTGACCGCAACCTGTTGCGCCACCAGTGCAAGCTCAAGAGCGTGCCGCTGCCTGTGCTCAAACTGCCCTACGTGCTGCCGGGTGATGCGGTGACACAGCCCACGCAGGAAGAATCCCAGCAGGCTTGCGCCGCCTCGCCCAAGACGGCGGTGAACTTCGAGCTGGCCGGGCGCCACAACTGCCCGACGCTGGACGCTTACGGCCTGTTCAGCAACGAGCAGGATCCGCGTGACCAGCCGCGTGGCAATGGCATGCACTACGAGCTGACCTCGACGCTGTTCACCAATCACGCGAGCAAGTACCGCTTCATCTTCATCCCACCCGGCAAGGCCGCGCAGTACCGCGACGGCAAAACCGGCTTCAAGACCACGCAGCCTGCGGGCGCCGGCACGGGCAACTGGTACCCCGCCGCCGACGTGCCGGCCGAGAGCCTGGCCACGCTGGCCTTCCCCACCGGCACCATCATCGCCAAGACCTTCACCTTCCGGCGCGAGGACGCCGCGGGCAAGCTGTTGGCCGAGGACATCCTCGAGACCCGCCTGCTCATCAAGCGCGAAGGCCCTGATGGCCCCTTCTGGATGGGCCTGCCGTATGTTTGGGAGAAGGACACGAGCGGGCGCATGGTGGCCAAGCTGACGCCACAGGGGCGCGAGCTCTCCGGTCGCTACGACTACCTCGATCAAGACCCCGATGTCCGAGACGCCAAGGGTCAGCGCGTGCGCTACACGGGCGACGTGCCGCAGTACAGCGTGCCCTCGGCCATGGCCTGCGTGGTCTGCCACGGCTCCGACCGCTCGGGTGAGGGCGGGGCGGTGCCCATCGGTCCCAAGGTCCGCTTCCTCAACCGCCTGAACCCGCGCCTGGGCAACCAGAACCAGCTGCAGTACATGAAGGCACAGGGCTTCTTGACCGGCCTGCCCAGCTCGATGGCGGCGGTCGAGCGCGCGCCGAAGTGGAACGTGCCGGGTGACAGCGGCCAGCCAGCGGGCACCGCGGCCGACATCCAGGCCCGTGCGCGTTCGTACCTCGAAGCCAACTGCGCGTCCTGCCACAACCCCGGAGGCGAAGCCGCCAACTCGGGCCTCTTCCTGCAGCTTTCTGGGCCGCTGACCCAGCAAAGCGGGGTCTGCAAGAAGCCGGTGGCCGCAGGTCGGGGCGCGGGTGGCATCCAGCACGACCTGGTGCCGGGCAAGCCGGAGGCGTCCATCCTGCTGTACCGCATGGCCTCCAGCGAGAACGGCGTGCGCATGCCGACGCTGGGGCGCTCCATCCAGCACGCCGAAGCGGTCACCTTCATCAGCGAATGGATCAAGGTCATGCAGGTGGAGGACGCGGCCCTTGCCAAATCGTGTCAATGACCTGCTGAGCGAGGCCAGGCGGCGTTGACCAGCGCACTTGGCCCATCAGCCAGGTCCGCAGCCGCGGGCTTGGTGCGCGCGGGCTGGCGCACAATGCCGCCATGCCCGCCCTGCGCAACCTGCCCCTGAGCTACATCGCCCGCAACCTCTGGGTGCGGCGCGTGACCACCTTGCTCACGGCGGGCGGCATGGCGCTGGTGGTGTATGTGTTCGCCACGGTGTTGATGATGAGCGAGGGCATTCGCGCCACGCTGGTGGCCACCGGTCAGCCCGACAACGTCATGGTGCTGCGCAAGGGGGCCGGGGCCGAGATCAACTCCGGCATCACGCGCGCCCAGGCTGCCATCGTCGCCAGCCTGCCGGGCCTGGCCACCGACGGGCAGGGCCGGGCGCTGATCAGCCGCGAGCCGGTGGTGCTCAACACCTTGCCCAAGCGGGACAGCGGCAAGCCCAGCAACGTCACCGTGCGTGGCACGTCCGACATCGGCCTGATGCTGCGCCCGCAGGTCAAGCTGCTGAAAGGGCGCATGTTCACGCCAGGCACTTCGGAGATCGTCACCGGCACGGCCGTGGCCAAGGGCTTCGCCGGTGCGGGCCTGGGCGAGACGCTGCGCTTTGCCGGACGCGATTGGCGCGTGGTCGGCGTGTTCGATGGGGCGGGCAGCGCCTTCGACTCCGAGATCTGGGGCGACAGCGAGCAGATGATGCAGGCCTTTCGCCGCCAGAACTATTCCAGCGTGGTGCTGCGCCTGGCCGATGCCGAAGGCTTTGACACGCTGCGCGCCGGCATCGAAGACGACCCGCGCCTGACGCTCGAAGCCAAGCGCGAGGTGCGCTTCTACGCCGAGCAGTCCGAAGCTCTGGCCACCTTCATCCGCTTGCTCGGCCTGGCGCTTTCGATCATCTTTTCCATTGGCGCCATCGTGGGCGCGATGATCACCATGTTCGCCTCCGTGGCCTCGCGAACGGGCGAAATCGGCACCTTGCGTGCCCTGGGTTTCCGGCGCAGCGCGGTGCTCACGGCCTTCTTGGGCGAGGCCTTGCTGCTGGCGCTGGTGGGCGGCATCATGGGGCTGGCGGGCGCCTCTCTGATGCAGTCGGTGGACATCTCCACCGTCAACTTCCAGACGTTTTCGGAGCTGGCTTTCCGCTTTCGCTTGACGCCGGCCATCGCGGTTCAGTCCATCGCTTTCGCGCTGCTGATGGGCCTGGTCGGTGGCTTCATCCCGGCCTGGCGCGCTGCGCGCATGAAGATCGTCGATTGCCTGCGCGCTGCCTGATGCCCGCGCTGTCTGTTCAAACCTTCGCACCCTTCAAGGATTGCATCGATGCACCTCTGCACCTTTGACCAACAAGGCATCACCCACGTGGCCCTGGTGCGTGGCAAGGACCTTGTCACGCTCGACGACAAGCTGGGGCTGGCCGCCCACCAACCGATGATCGACCTGATCACGCGCTGGTCCGAGCTCAGGCCCCAGGTGCAAATGCTCGCCGATGCACCGGCCGATGCCTCGCTCGACGAGGTTCACTTGCAAGCGCCGGTGCCACGCCCGGGCAAGGCCCTGGCCATCGGCTTGAACTACCTCGATCACGTGCAGGAAAGCATCGTGGGCGAGGCGCGCACCGTGCCCGACCATCAGGTGTGGTTCCCCAAATTGCCCAATGCCATCCACAGCCCGTTTGACGACATCGTGCTGCCGCGTGTGTCGCAGATGACCGACTACGAGGGCGAGATGGTGGCCATCATTGGCCAGCGCTGCCGGCATGTGCCGGCCGAGCGTGCGCACGAGGTGGTGTTCGGCTACGCGGTGGGCAACGACGTGTCGGTGCGCGACATCCAGAAGCGAACCTCGCAGTGGACGCTGGGCAAGGGCTTTGACACCCACGCGCCTCTCGGGCCGTGGATCACGACGGCCGATGAGGTCGATGACCCGCACGCGCTGGAGCTGCGCTGCTGGGTCAATGGCGAGCTGCGTCAGCACAGCAACACGAAGCTGATGATCCACAACGTCTGGGCGCAGATCGCGCAGCTCACGCAGGTGATGACGCTGGAGCCTGGGGATGTGATCTTCACGGGCACGTGCGCGGGCGTGGGCGCAGCGTTTTCTCCGCCGAAGTTCCTGCGCGATGGGGACGTTGTTCGCATCGAGATCGAGGGCCTGGGGGCGATCGTGGCGCATTGCGTGGACGAGGCGCCGTTGGCCTGAGTTTTTTGCTTGCTGCCTGCCTGCGCATCCGTTGATGTTGTGGAGCAGGAGTGGCTCGGTTTTGGGGTGTTGCCACGGTTGAGCAACGTTCAGGGGGCGAGGGGGGCCTGCTCCGGGACCACGCTCGCGGGGCACCACCGAGCGCTGCATTCGTCCCCCCTTGAACACCAGCCAAGTGGTTGCCGAGTCAGGACACCGCGAATGGGCCCTGCGCAGGCCCCCCTCGCCCCCTGACCGCGACGCAACGTGGCAGGCTGAGATGCAAGAAAGAAGGCGACGCTTGCGTCGCCTTCTTTCTTGCGCCCCTCTAGCCCGTGCGCGGTGGTTCGGGTTCGGTGGGTGGGGTGGGTGTGAGCCGGCCCGACATGTGCGGTGTCCTGACTCGGTAACCACTTGGTCGGTGTTCAAGGGGGGACCGCAGCGAAGCTCGGTGGTGCCCCGCGCAGGGCCGGATCACACCCACCCCACCCGCCGGACCACGCACCACCCGACGCACACCACACCAACCAACACCACCCCGCACAAAGCGTTTGAGCCCAGCCAGTGCTCAGCCCACCGCCACATCCGGCATCAACGACTGCAACACCGCCCTCACGAACTCGCTGATGGTCGGCTGAAGCTCGACCAACCGGTCCGCCCGGTCCTCCTCGATGGCCTGCACGATCAGTTCGTTGATGCCGCCCACCGTGGCCGTGGCCAGCGCCGGTGACAGCGGCCGCTTGCCCGGCTCCTTCAGCCTCGACAGCTCCACCTGCATCATCAGAAACTGCGTGAAGCGCTCGCTGATGCGGCGCCGCATGGCCAGGCCTGCGGGCCCCAGTGTCAGCATCTCCAGGTAGAGCGCTCGCACCAGGGCAGGCCGCTGCTGCAGGTTTTGCAGGTAGGCGGAGGTGATCTTCTCGAGCTCCTGCACCCAATCGCCCTCGGGGTCGTAGCCGGTGGCGATCAAGGCCAGCACTTCTTCGCTCAGGCGCTCGCACAGGGCCAGCAGGCAGGCGTCCTTGCCGTCGAAGTGTTCATAGAACGTGCGGCGTGACACGCGGGCGGCCGCCACCACGTCGGCGATGGTCAGGTCGGCGTAGGCGCGCTCACCCAGCACCTGGGCCAGGCCGTCAAGCAGCCGCTGGCGGGGGGCGCGTTGGTGCACGGAGCCGGTCTCGGTGGGCGTGGGGGACACGTGATTGAAGGGGGGAGACAAGGGTTGGTACTTGACAGTACCGGTGCGCAAGTCTAATCTCCGCTCCGCTGGTACTTGAAAGTACCAACTGAAATTGATTGACATCAGATTCGGCTTGAACCGAGGAGACATCTCATGACCCGCCACCTCGTTGCCGCCGCTGCGGCACTCCTGTCTGTCCAGATGCTGGCGCTGGCCCTGGCGCCAGGTGGCGCCACCGCTGCGCCCGTGGTCACCGCCGCCGCCGTCGGCACCGTGCAGCCCGTGACCTTCGCCTGCCAGCAGGTCACTTGCGACGGCGAGCTCTGGTTGCCCGCCGCCCGCGCCGACGGCAAGAAGCCGCCGGTCATCGTGATGGCCCACGGCTTCGGCGGCCTGCGCGACTGGGGCCTGGGGCCCTTCGCCGAGCGCTTCGTCAAGGCCGGCTTCGCCGTGCTGCGCTTTGACTACCGTGGCTTCGGCAAAAGCGGTGGCCAACCCCGCCGCGTGGTCGATGGCAAAGAGCACGTCAAGGACTGGCTGTCGGCGCTGGACGCCGTGGCCAAGCGCAGCGACATCGACCCGCAGCGCATCGGCATCTGGGGCACGTCCTACAGCGGCGGGCAGGTGCTGGTGGTGGGCGCCGAGCGGCCTCAGCAGGTCAAGGCGGTGAGCGCCCAGGTGCCTTTCGTCAGCGGCCTCTCCAGTGGTTTGCAGTTCCCCCTCAAGTACCAGCCGCTGGCCACCTGGTATGCCCTGCGTGACCTGATGCGTGGCGATGACGAAGAGCCGGTTTACGTGCCCACCATCGCGCCCAATGCCTTCTCGGCCCTGGTTTGCGCCGAGTGCAACGAGGGCTACAACAAGCTCGTGCCAGCCGGTCAGGAAGATCAGAACAAGGTGGCCGCCCGTGTGTTCCTGAGCCTGCCGTTCTGGTTCCCGGGCGACAGCGCGCCCAAGGTGCAGGCGCCTGCGCTGGTCATCGCGGCCGCCAAGGATGGCCTGATCCCGGTGGCCAAGGTTCGCGATGTGGCCAAGTCTCTGCCCAAGGGCGAGTACCTCGAGTTGCCCGATGCCGATCACTTCTCGCCCTACAGCGGCCCGGCCTTCGAGCAGGTGGTGAGCAGGCAGACGGCGTTTTTCGTCAAGCACCTGAAGCCTTGACCGCCTGGCGCCATCTGCGGGGCGCTGGTGCCCTGAGCTCCCCCTGGACACAGGAGGCCCCCGGTCAGGAAACTGGCGCAGGCGGCCCCTGGCGACGTATCATGGTCGATTGTCCTGATCGCGCCAGATGTCCCGCCAGATGCCTCCCCCGAACGAGTTGACCGCTCCCACCGCCGTGGCCCAGGCCACCGCCCGGGCGGTCAGCGACCCATCGCTGATTCAGATCCGCGGGGCCCGCACCCACAACCTCAAGGACATCGACCTCGACCTGCCGCGCAACCAGCTGGTGGTCATCACCGGGCTGTCGGGTTCGGGCAAGTCCAGCCTGGCTTTTGACACGCTGTACGCCGAGGGCCAGCGACGCTACGTCGAGAGCCTGAGCGCCTACGCGCGGCAGTTCCTGCAGCTCATGGACAAGCCCGACGTCGACCTGATCGCAGGCTTGTCGCCGGCCATCAGCATCGAGCAGAAGGCCACCAGCCACAACCCGCGTTCCACCGTCGGCACCGTCACCGAAATCCACGACTACCTGCGCCTGCTCTACGCCCGCGCCGGCACCCCGTTCTGCCCCGACCACCACCTGCCGCTGCGCGCCCAGAGCGTGAGCCAGATGGTCGATGCCGCCCTGGCCCTGCCAGAAGACACCAAGCTGATGATCCTCGCGCCCGTGGTGCGCGACCGCAAGGGCGAGTTCGCCGACCTGTTTGCCGACATGCAGGCCCAGGGCTACGTGCGCTTTCGCATCAACGGCGAGGTGGTCGAGGTCGCCGACCTCAAGCCGCTGACCAAGAACGAGAAGCACGACATCGACGTGGTGGTCGACCGCCTGAAGGTGCGCCCCGACATGCAGCAGCGCCTGGCCGAGAGCTTCGAGACCGCGCTGCGCCTGGCCGACGAACGTGCCATCGCGCTCGAAATGGACTCGGGCGAAGAGCACCTGTTCTCGGCGCGCTTCGCCTGCCCGGTGTGCAGCTACTCGCTGTCCGAACTCGAGCCGCGCCTGTTCTCGTTCAACTCGCCGGTGGGCGCCTGCCCGACCTGCGACGGCCTGGGCCACGTCATCGCGTTCGATCCGCAGCGCGTGGTGGCCTTTCCCTCACTGAGCCTGGGCAGCGGTGCCGTCAAGGGCTGGGACCGGCGCAACCCTTACACCTACAGCCTGATCGAATCCCTCGGCAAGCACTACGACGTCGACATCGAGCAGCCCTTTGAAGAGTTGCCTGAGCGGGTGCAACAGGTGCTGCTGTACGGCTCGGGCGACGAAGAGATCGAGTTCGTCTACGAGTCGGATGGGCCTGCCGGCAAGAAGCGCAAGGTCAAGCGCTCGCACCCCTTCGAAGGCATCATCCCCAACTTCGAGCGCCGCTTCAAAGAGACCGACTCCGCCGCCGTGCGCGAAGAACTCGGCCGTTACCAGCAGCCCCGCGCCTGCCCCGACTGCCACGGCACCCGCCTGCGTCGTGAGGCCCGGCACGTCAAGCTGCACGACGCCGTCACGGGTGACACCCGCGCCATCTTCGAGATTGGCCACGCCACGCTGGCCGAGGCCCATGCCTACTTCGAGCAACTGCAGCTGCAAGGCGCCAAGGCCGAGATCGCGGCCAAGGTGGTCAACGAGATCCGTTCGCGCCTGCGCTTCCTCAACGACGTGGGCTTGAGCTACCTCAGCCTCGACCGCAGCGCCGACACGCTCTCGGGCGGCGAGGCGCAGCGCATCCGCCTGGCCTCGCAGATCGGCTCGGGCCTCACGGGCGTGATGTACGTGCTCGACGAGCCCAGCATTGGCCTGCACCAGCGCGACAACGACCGCCTCATCGGCACGCTGCAGCACCTGCGCGACCTGGGCAACAGCGTCATCGTGGTCGAGCACGACGAAGACATGATCCGCGCCGCCGACCACGTGGTCGACATGGGGCCGGGCGCCGGCGTGCACGGTGGCCGCGTGATGGCGCAAGGCACGCCCGCCGAAGTCACCGCCTCACCCGACAGCCTGACGGGGCGCTACCTCGCCCAGGCCCTGCGCATCGAGGTGCCCACGCAGCGCCGCGCCTTCAACGATGAAACACCGCGCCTGCGCGTGGTCAACGCGCGCGGCCACAACCTCAAGGGCGTGACGGCCGAGTTCCCCGTCGGCCTGCTCACCTGCGTGACGGGCGTCTCGGGCTCGGGCAAGTCCACGCTCGTCAACGACACGCTGTACGCGGCCGTGGCCCGCAAGCTCTACCAGGCCCACCTCGACCCCGAACCGCACGACGAGATCGAAGGCCTGGAGCTGTTCGACAAGGTCATCAACGTCGACCAGTCGCCCATTGGCCGCACGCCGCGCTCCAACCCCGCCACGTACACCGGCCTGTTCACGCCGATTCGCGAGCTGATGGCCGACGTGCCAGCGGCGCGCGAGCGCGGCTACAACGCCGGCCGCTTTTCTTTCAACGTGGCCGGTGGCCGCTGCGAGGCCTGCCAGGGCGACGGGGTCATCAAGGTCGAGATGCACTTCCTGCCCGACGTGTACGTGCCCTGCGACGTCTGCCAGGGCAAGCGCTACAACCGCGAGACGCTGGAGGTGCTCTACAAGGGCAAGAACATCCACGAGGTGCTCGACCTCACCGTTGAGGATGCGCTGGCCTTCTTCCAGGCCGTGCCCAGCATCGCGCGCAAGCTGCAGACGCTGATGGACGTGGGCCTGGGCTACATCCGACTGGGTCAGAGCGCGACCACGCTGTCAGGCGGTGAAGCGCAACGCGTGAAGCTGGCCCTGGAGCTGAGCAAACGCGACACCGGTCGCACGCTCTACATCCTCGACGAGCCGACCACGGGCCTGCACTTCCACGACATCGCCTTGCTGCTCAAGGTGCTGCACCAGTTGCGCGAAGCGGGCAACACCATCGTCGTCATCGAGCACAACCTCGACGTCATCAAGACAGCCGACTGGCTCATCGACATGGGCCCCGAAGGTGGCTCGGGCGGTGGGCAGGTGCTGATCGCCGGCACGCCCGAAGACATCGCCGCCTGCGAGGACAGCCACACGGGGCGTTACCTCAAGCCGCTGCTGTGATGGCGTGGCGTTGAACTGATCGGGACGGCGCGAAAGGCCCCGTGCGAGCGGCGTGCGCCTTGAATCCGCGGGGGCGCCACGCTGCCTGACCGCGGTCAAGGCACATGAAAAAGGGGCTCCGCAGGGAGCCCCTTTTGTCTGGCATCGGCATCACCTCGTCAGAGGCAACGCCCACCACATCAGTGACGGAAGTGGCGCGTGCCGGTGAACACCATGGCGATGCCACGTTCGTCGGCCGCAGCGATGACCTCGTCGTCGCGCATCGAGCCACCCGGGTGGATGACGCAGGTCGCACCCGCATCGACGACCACATCCAGGCCATCGCGGAACGGGAAGAAGGCGTCAGACGCCACGGCCGTGCCTTGCAGCGTCAGGCCAGCGTGACCGGCCTTGATCGAGGCGATGCGGGCCGAGTCCAGGCGGCTCATCTGGCCGGCGCCCACGCCCATGGTCATGCCGTCCTTGCAGAACACGATGGCGTTGCTCTTGACGAAGCGGGCCACCGTCCAGGCGAACAGCAGGTCTTGCATCTGCTGGGCAGTGGGTTGCAGCTTGGAGACCACCTTCACATCACCGACGATGTCGATGTTGTCGGCCGATTGCAGCAGCATGCCGCCGCCCACGCGCTTGAAGTCCAGCGCGTTGCCCAGCTTGCGCGAAGCCTCGTCCAGCGGCACTTCCAGCAGGCGCACGTTCTGCTTGGCGGCGTAGGCGGCGCGCGCGGCGTCGGTGAACTTCGGCGCGATCACGACTTCCACGAACTGCTTGTTGGCGTTGATGGCTTCGATCACGTCGGCGTCGACCACGCGGTTGAAGGCCATGATGCCGCCGAAGGCGCTGGTCGGGTCGGTCTTGAGGGCCTTGGTGTAGGCCTCGAGCGGGCCGGCGCCCACGGCCACGCCGCAGGGGTTGGCGTGCTTGATGATCACGCAGGCAGGGGCTTCGAAGGCCTTGACGCATTCCCAGGCGGCGTCGGCGTCGGCAATGTTGTTGAAGCTCAGCTCCTTGCCTTGGATCTGGGTCCAGTTGGCCAGGGTGCTGACCACGGGCTTGGCTTCGCGGTAGAAGGCGGCCGACTGGTGCGGGTTCTCGCCGTAGCGCATGCCCTGCACCTTGTGCAGCTGCAGGTTGTAGACGGCGGGGTACTCTGCCTTGGCGGGCACGGATTCGGTTTCGAGTTCCGAGCCGGCTTCCAGGCTGGTCAGGTAGTTGGTGATCATGCCGTCGTAGGCGGCGGTGTGGGCGAACACCTTTTTGGCCAGCATGAACTTGGTCGTGCGCGTGATGGCGCCGGCCTTCATTTCCGACAGCACCTGTTCGTAGTCCACCGGGTCGATGATCACGGCGACGTCCTGCCAGTTCTTGGCGGCCGAGCGCAGCATCGTTGGGCCGCCGATGTCGATGTTCTCGATGGCGTTGGCCAGGGTGCAGTCGGCCTTGGCCGTGGCTTGCGCGAAGGGGTAGAGGTTGACCACCAGCAGGTCGATGGTGTCGATGCCGTGTTCCTTCAGCGCGGCCATGTGTTCGGGCAGGTCGCGGCGGGCCAGGATGCCGCCATGCACGCGCGGGTGCAGGGTCTTGACGCGGCCGTCGAGCATTTCCGGGAAGCCGGTGATCTCGGCGACTTCGGTGACCGGCAGGCCCTTGTCTGCCAGCAGCTTGGCGGTGCCGCCCGTGGACAGCAGGCGCACGCCTTGTGCATGCAGGGCTTGCGCGAATTCAACGATGCCGGTCTTGTCGGACACGGACAGCAGGGCGGTCAGGGCCATGGGGTCTTCCTTCAGTTCAAAGATCGAGGGTGTTCAAAACAGGTTCACTTGATGAGCTTGTGCTCGAGCAGCTTGCGGCGCAGGGTGTTGCGGTTGATGCCCAGCCACTCGGCGGCCTTGGACTGGTTGCCTTCGGCGCGGTGCATCACGACTTCGAGCATGGGGCGCTCGACGGCGCTCACGACCATGTCGTAGACCGCGTGCGGCTCGGCGCCGCGCAGGTCGTGGAAATAGCCTTCGAGGTTGTCCTTGATGCAGTCCTGGATGGTCTTCTTGCTCATGGGTGTGTCAGTTCGCCATGCAGGAGTGCGGCTCCTGCTCGGCGGTGTCGGTGTCATCCAGCTCGCGTGCGTCTGCCTCGGGCAGGCGGTCGTGGGTCTGGCTGAGTTGTTCAAAAAAATCGCTCACGGCCCGCACCTGTTCATCGATGCGGTCCAGGGTGTTCATGTGCTGGCGAAAGGCCTCGCCGCCGGGCAGGGCGCGCACGGCCCAGCCGATGTGCTTGCGCGCGGTGCGCACGCCCGCGAATTCGCCGTACAGGCTGTGGTGGTCGTGCAGGTGCTCGATCAGCCACTGGCGTGCCTGCAGCGTCAGCGGCCGGGCACGGCGCTGGCCGTGGGTCACGTAATGCGCGATGTCGCCGAAGATCCAGGGCTGGCCCTGGGCGGCGCGGCCGATCATCACAGCGTCGGCACCCGTCAGTCGCATCACCTCGACGGCTTTTTCGGGGCTGGTGATGTCGCCGTTGGCCACCACCGGCACGCGCACCGCGGCCTTGACGGCGGCGATGGTGTCGTATTCGGCGTGGCCCTTGTAGCCCTGCTCGCGGGTGCGGCCGTGCACGGTCAGCATGGCGATGCCGGCCGATTCAGCGGCGCGCGCGATGTGTTCGGCGTTTTTGTTCTGCTGGCTCCAGCCGGTGCGCATCTTCAGCGTCACGGGCACGTTGTGCGGCGCGCAGGCGGCCACCACGGCCTCGATGATCTCCAGCGCCAGGGGCTCGTCCTGCATCAGCGCCGAGCCTGCCCACTTGTTGCAGACCTTCTTGGCCGGGCACCCCATGTTGATGTCGATGATCTGGGCGCCACGGTCGATGTTGTAGGCGGCGGCCTCGGCCATCATGGCCGCGTCGGTGCCGGCGATCTGCACCGAAATCGGCGCGGTCTCGCCATCGTGGTTGGCGCGGCGCGAGGTTTTCAGGCTGTGCCAGAGGTCTTTGCGCGAGGTCACCATCTCACTGACCGCGTAGCCCGCGCCCAGCTGCTTGCACAGCATGCGGAACGGGCGGTCCGTCACCCCGGCCATGGGCGCCACGAAGAGGCGATTGGGCACCGTGTGGGGGCCAATCGCCATCGGGGTCGCCAGGGTGCTGGCCAGGGGGTGAAAAGGGGACATGCGGACCGCGCGTCAGGCTGCAAAAGACAGAACAGCCCCGAGCGACGCGTCGTTCAGGGCTGCTTAAAAAGGAGGCAGAGTATAGCCCCGGGGTGGCCGCCTGGGTAGGCCCAAGTCGGGCATTTTTTGACGCGGATCGCGACCAGGGCGGGCAGCGGGTCTTCTTTTGTCATGCGCAAAACCCTCTGACTGCGGTGGGTCGTTCGAGACCCGAAAGTTCAGCAATGTAACCGTTGCAGTTACACTGCAATCGTTACGCGCTGGTGCGTCTCTTGATCTTTTCTGTCATCCCGCCATGTCTGCCCGCTACGCCCTGATCACCTCCCTGGTCTCCTTCGCCGCACTCGGCGCATCCTCTGCCGCCCAGGCGCAATACACCATCAAGCTCGGTGGCGCCCACATCAACCCGCATGCGACCAGCGAGCCCCTGCGCGGTGGCGTGGCCGTGCCTTCGCCCCTGAGCGGCAACCTGGTGCTCAACGACGGCGTGGCGCTGCAGGTGCAATCCAAGAGCACCCTCATCTTCACGATCGAGCGCGCGCTGGACGAGCGCTGGAGCGTCGAGTTCGTGCTGGGCGCGCCCCCCAAGCACGACGTGACCCTGAAGGTGGACAACCCGCAGATCGACGCCTCGCGCGTGTCGCCTTCCGTCGCGCAGACCGCCGCCACCAACGGCTTGAAGGCCAAGCTGGCGGCTCAGAACGGTCAGGTCATCTCCACCGTTCGCCAGTGGGCCCCGACTGTGTTCTTCAATTACAAGTTCCTGGAGCCTTCGTCGGCGTTCCGCCCCTTCGTGGGCCTGGGCATCAACGTCACACGTTTCAAGGCCCGCACCACGGCCGCCGGCGACACGCTGTACGCCGACGGCGCCAAGCCCGAGATCAGCCTGTCCGACTCGATCGGCCCGGCCATCCAGCTGGGTGCCTCCTACAAGCTGGACCAGCACTGGTCGATCAACGCCAGCGTGGCCACGGCCAAGGTCAACAACAAGCTGACCATCGTGACCAAGTCCGGCCTGCGCCAGGAGTCGGCTTTCCGCTTCAACCCGACGGCCTTGACGGCCACGGTGGGCTACAGCTTCTGAGCTGATTGAGCCTGCGGGCCCGTGGCGGTGACTGGAGCCGCCACAATCTCGGTCATGGACGTCAATTGGATGGCGGGCGTGAACGCCCTTCTCGGTTGGCTGGCCCTGCCCGAGATCGGGCTCGGAGCAGTCTTCATCGTGTCGCTGGTGTCGGCGACTTTGCTGCCCATGGGCTCGGAGCCCGCGGTGTTCGGCCTGGTCACCTTGCGACCCGACCTGTTCTGGCCGGCCGTGCTGGTGGCCACCGCCGGCAACACCATCGGCGGCGGCATCAGCTGGTGGATGGGCTACGGTGCCCACTCGGCCGCCAACCGCATTCGCCACACCCGTCGGGAAGACGAGTCAGCGGACCCCGAACACGCCACGCGCGCCGACCAGCGCGCACTGAACTGGTTGCGCCGCTTCGGCGCCAAGGCCTGCCTGCTGTCGTGGCTGCCCGTCGTGGGTGACCCGCTGTGCGCCGTGGCCGGGTGGTTGCGCCTGCCTTTCTGGCCATGCGTGTTCTACATGGCCATCGGCAAGTTCGCACGCTACGTGACGATGACGGCGTTCCTGGTCTGGGTGACCTGATCGCGCCGGCTCACTTGACCACAGTGATGGCCGTGACCGTGAACTGGCCATTGACCTTGGCCGCATCGAACTTGACCTTGTCGCCAACCTGCAGGGTTTGCAGCCACTTGGGGTCGGCCACGCGGAAGGCCATCTTCATCGGGGGCATGTCGATGCTCTTGATCTCGCCGTGGCGCAGCGTGACCTTGCCGGCTTCGGCGTCGATCTTCTCGACGGTGCCGTCAACGCTCTGGGCGACGGCCGATACGCTCAGCAGCAGGCCGGCGGCGAAGGTGGTCAGGGATTTCAAAGTGGTGTTCATGAGGGTCTCCTTGTTTCGATGAGGCGGGCGCTCAGGCGAGCACGCCGAACGCCCAGGGGCTCAGTGCTGGCCGTGGTCCATGTGGCCATGATGACCGGGTTTGCGAACCGTCAGCTCGACCTCGCCTCCAACAAGGGGGGCGTGGCCGGTGTGCGGTGAGGCGGGGGCGCGGGTGGCATCGGGCAAGGTTTCTCCTTCACCGATCAAACGCGCCAGCGTGCCTTTGGGATGACGATGCCAGCCCGGGTCCTTGTGGCCGCCGGGGTGCGAGGCAGGCGGCTGGTCTTTGCGAACCTTTACCGTGGTGAACATGCCGCCCATGCCGATGGGGCCGAAGGGGCCCGTGCCGGTCATCATCGGCAGGGTGTTGTCGGGCAGGTCCATCTCCATCTCGGCCATCTCGTGCATGCCGGTTTCGCCCATGGCCATGTAGCCGGGCACCAGGCGGTTGATCTCGCGCGCCAGGTCGTCCTGCTTGACGCCGATCATGTTGGGCACGTCGTGGCCCATGGCGTTCATGGTGTGGTGGCTCTTGTGGCAATGGAAGGCCCAGTCGCCCAGCTCGTCGGCGATGAACTCGACCTGGCGCATCTGGCCCACGGCGATGTCGGTGGTGACCTCGGGCCAGCGCGCTGACCTGGGCACCGGCCCGCCATCCGTGCCCGTGACCTCGAACTCGTGGCCATGGATGTGGATCGGGTGGTTGGTCATGGTGAGGTTGCCGATGCGCAGGCGCACGCGGTCGCCTTGTCGCACGTTGATGCTGTCGATGCCGGGGAAGGCGCGGCTGTTCCAGGTCCACAGGTTGAAGTCCAGCATGGTGTTGACCTTGGGGGTGCTGGCGCCGGGCTCGATGTCGTAGGCGTTGAGCAAAAAGCAGATGTCGCGGTCCACCTGCGCGATGTGCGGGTGGGGCTGCTTCGGGTGCGTGACCCAGAAACCCATCATGCCCATGGCCATCTGCACCATCTCGTCGGCGTGCGGGTGGTACATGAAGGTGCCGGGGCGGCGCGCCACGAACTCGTAGACACAGGTTTGCCCGACGGGGATGGCGGGCTGCGTGAGGCCCGAGACACCGTCCATGCCGTTGGGCAGGCGCTGGCCGTGCCAGTGCACGCTGGTGACTTCGGGCAGCTTGTTGGTGACGTAGATGCGCACGCGGTCGCCTTCGACGACCTCGATGGTGGGGTCGGGGCTCTGGCCGTTGTAGCCCCACAGGCGGGCCTTCATGCCGGGCGCGATCTCGCGCACCACGGGCTCGGCAACGAGGTGGAACTCCTTGACGCCGTCTTTCATGCGCCAGGGCAGGGTCCAGCCGTTGAGCGTGAGCACGGGGCGGTAGGGACGGCCGTTGGGCGGCGTGAGCGGGGCCTGGGTGTCGGGCGTGCTTTGCAGCACGGGCTCGGGCAGGCCGAGCAGGCTGCCGGGGCGCACGCGTTCGGCGGCCAGCGCCGCATGAGTCGCGGCGTTGGTGGCGGTGAGGGCGGCGCCACCCAGGGCGCCGCGCAAAAAGAGTCGACGGGTGCTCATGTCAGTGGCTCGCTTCGGTGTTGGTGGGGGCGTTGCTCGATGAGCGATTGGCGCCTGCATCGGGGCCATCCAGCCCGTCGATGGCGGCGACCAGCGCGGCATCGGCCAGCCAGAAGTCGCGTTGCGCGTCGAGCGCGGTGAGCACGGCGGCCACGTGTGCACGGGCTTCGTCGATGAGCTCGAAGGGGCCGATGAGCATGCCGTTGTATTGCTTGAGGCGCTCGTCCAGCAGGCGCTTGCGAACGGGACCCAGCACCTTGGCGGCCTGCTGGGCGGTGGCCAGCGTGGCCTGGTGGTCGGCGAAGCGCTCGCGCAGTTGCGACTCGGCGTGCAGGCTGGCTTGCTGCCATTCGGCCAGCGCGGCTTGTTCGTCCAGGCGCGTGGCCTGGCGCCGCGCGGCACCGAAGTCGATGGACACCAGGCGGATGCCCAACTCGGGGCCTTGCTTGACGGGAGCTTCGTTGGAGGTGTCGCGTCGGTAGGCGGCTTCGAGGTCGATGACGCTGCGGAAGGTGCCATCTCGGCGATCGCCTTGGGCGGCTTGCCAGCGGGCCTCGGCCAGGCGCACATCGAGCCTGCGCTGGCGTGCTGCTTCTTCGACGCTCTGGGGCGTCCATGCCGAGGCTTCGGGCACGGGTGGCAGGCGATCGGGCAGTTGCAGGCGAGCGGCTTCTTCTCGGTTCAGTCCGAGCAGGCGCACCAGGGCTTCGCGCGCGGCGAGGGCCTGGCGCTGGGCCTGTGCCTGGGCCAGCCGGGCTTCGACCTCGTTGGCTTCATGCCGAGCGGTTTGCGCGGCGCTGAAGTGACCGGCCTGCTGCATGCGGCGGGCCAGCTCGCCCGCGGTGGTGCCGGCGCGCAGCACGTCGGCCTGGTAGGCCAGCCGCTGCTGGGCGGCCACGGCCTGCACCCATTGCGCGCGCACGTTCTGCACGTGCTGCAAAACCTGGCGCGCGAGGCGCTGCTGCTCGGCGTCGATGCGGCGTTCGGCCGCCTGGTGGCGCCAGGGCCAGCTCAGCAGGTCGAACAGGCCCAGGCTCCAGGTGCGGCCGATCTCGACCTCGTCGCCCTGGTTCAGGCGCTCGATCGAAAAGCCGATGAAGCCGGGGCGGGCCTGGCTGCGTTCTCGTGCCGCCTGGGCTTCGCTGCGCGCCAGCAAGGCGGCGAGCGACGGGCTGCGCTGCAGCGAGAGGGCGACGGATTGGTCCTGGCCAAGGGGGCCGTTGGGCAGGGTGAAAGAGGTGGTGCCGGGGGAAGGGTGGGCCGGACTGGCCATTGCGGGGGCACTGGCGTCCGAGGCGCCCGGCCACGGCAGGCTGGGTGCATCGGGCACGCGCTCTTTCAGCCAGGTGTTGGCGGGGTGCGGGTCTTGTGCGGTGGTGGTGGCGGCGCAGCCGGCCAGCGCGATCGCAGGCATCAGTGCGAGCCAGGAGGGCAGTCGCCAGGTCAGGACGGCATGCAGCCGCCCCGGGCGTTGGCCTGGGCGTGGTTTGATCATGGTGTGGTGCGTCGGCCAGTTCATGGCGACGGATCTCGTTGGCAAGGCCCTGTGCCGGCGCATGGTGCGCAGGCGAGGGGTGTCAGGGGGAGATCAGGCCCGAGGTGGACGGAACAGGCCGTCGATGTCGTCGCGGCCGTGGGGCGTGTTCACGGCCCAGCTGGGCGGCGAAACCGGTGGCGCATCGTGAAACCAAGCCCAGCTTGGTGGCGACATGACACCGGCGTGGCAGAGGTCGCACAGGGAGCAGGTGTGGGTGGGTGTGGGGGTGTGGCCGGCGCTTCCCTGGTCCGGGTCAACCGAGGCTTGGGGGCCATGGCAGGGCGCCGAGTGTTCGGCTGATTGCTCAAACGAGGCGGCAGCAGGTGCGTGAGCGCTGTGCAGGGCGTGCGGGGTGGCCTGGCCGGACGCGATGCGGGCATCGTGATCCGGCACCGGCATGGGCATGACCGCCAAGCCCAGCCGCGCAGGGGCAGCAGGGCGATGAGCAGGGTCAGCAATGCGACACGCCAGAATCGGGTCATGCGGTGAAGTGTAGCGGCTGCTCTTTTAGAATGCAGCCTGCCAGAAGCCTGGCGCACCCCTTCGCGCTCCTTTCTACCCACACCCCGCCTGCCATGCCCCACTCTCCCGCTCCGGCCGATGCCGATCCCGTTGCCCACATCGCACCGCGTGACAAGGCAGAAATCCTGGCTCAGGCGCTGCCCTACATCCGGCGCTTTCACGGCAAGACCATCGTCATCAAGTACGGCGGCAACGCCATGACCGACCCCGAGCTGCAGGCCGACTTCGCCGAAGACGTGGTGCTGCTCAAGCTCGTGGGCCTGAACCCGGTGGTGGTGCACGGTGGCGGCCCCCAGATCGACGCCGCGCTGAACAAGGTCGGCAAGAAAGGCCAGTTCATCCAGGGCATGCGCGTGACCGACGAAGAGACCATGGAAGTGGTGGAGTGGGTGCTTGCCGGTGAGGTGCAACAAGACATCGTCGGCCTGATCAACGCCGCCGGTGGCAAGGCCGTGGGCCTGACCGGTCGCGATGGCGGGCTGATCCGCGCGCGCAAGCTCAAGCTGCTCGACCTGGCCGACCCCAGCAAGGAACACGACGTGGGCCAGGTCGGCGAGATCGAGTCGATCGACCCCAGCGTGGTCAAGGCCCTGCAGGACGACCAGTTCATCCCCGTCATCAGCCCGATCGGTTTCGGCTCCAAGAACGAGAGCTACAACATCAACGCCGACCTGGTGGCCTCCAAGCTGGCCCAAGTGCTCAATGCCGAGAAACTGGTGCTGCTGACCAACATCAAGGGCGTGCTCGACAAGCAAGGTGCGCTGCTGACCGACCTGACCGCCCGCCAGATCGACGAGCTGATCGAGGACGGCACCATCAGCGGCGGCATGATTCCCAAGATCGAAGGTGCCATCGACGCGGCCAAGAGCGGTGTCAACGCCGTGCACATCGTCGATGGCCGCGTGCCCCACGCCATGCTGCTGGAGATCCTGACCGATCAGGCCTACGGCACCATGATCCGCAGCCACTGACCGCAACGTGCGCCCCCCAGCTCGTCGCTGCGCGCCTTCGCAGCCCCCCGAGGGGGAGGCGGCCGACCTTGGGGCAGCCCGGCGGCAGGACCCTCCGATCTGGCTGTTCGACCTCGACAACACGCTGCACGACGCCAGCCGGGCCGTTTTCTGGCGCCTCAATGGCGCGATGACGGACTACATCGAGGCCGAACTCCAGGTCAGCCGCGAAGAGGCCGACGCCCTGCGCCTGCATTACTGGCGGCGCTACGGGGCCACGCTGATGGGCCTGGAGCGGCACCACGGCATCCGCGCCGCGCATTTCCTGGCCCAGACGCACACGCTGCCCGGCCTGGAGCGCGACCTGCACATGCCGCCTTCGCACCGCGCTGCGCTCAAGCGCCTGCGCGGGCGCAAGATCCTGCTGACCAACGCGCCAGCCGAGTACGCCAAGCGCGTGCTGACCGCGCTTGACCTGAGTGACTGCTTTGAGGCCGTGGTGTCCATCGAAGGCATGCGCGTTTTCGGCGAGCTGCGCCCCAAGCCCGATGCGCGCAGCCTGCGCGTGGTGCTGGCGCGCCTGAAGCTGCCGTCGCACCGCTGCGTGCTGGTCGAAGACACCGTGGCCAACCTGCGCAGCGCGCGCCGCCTGCGCATGCGCACGGTCTGGATGCAGCACTACCTCAAGGACAACCCGCACGGGCCAGAAGCCGGCCTGGCGTTGCATGGCAAGCCCAGTTGGGTGTGTGCCAGAATCAGGTCACTGCGGTCGCTGCACGCCTGGACATGACGACACCACAAGCCCCGGATCTCGTTGCCGACCCCGCAGCCGCAGCAGCGGCAACCAAGCGCACGCGCCCCAAGCCGGGCGAGCGCCGCATCCAGATCCTGCAGGCCCTGGCGGCCATGCTCGAGTCACCCGCCAGCGAACGCGTCACCACCGCAGCCCTGGCCGCCAAGCTCGATGTCAGCGAGGCCGCGCTCTACCGTCACTTCGCCAGCAAGGCGCAGATGTTCGAGGGCCTCATCGGCTTCATCGAAGACAGCCTGTTCACGCTGGCCAACCAGGTCATCGAGCGCGAAGCCGATCCAGCTTCGCAGATCGCTCGCATCGTCGCGGCGGTGCTGCAGTTCGCCGAGAAGAACCCGGGCATGGGCCGGGTCATGGTGGGCGATGCGCTGGTGCATGAGCACGAGCGGCTGCACGCGCGCATGAACCAGCTTTTCGATCGATTGGAGTCGACCTTGCGCCAGCCCGCCCGCAAGCTGGCTGAGTCTCGGGGTTCGCCAACGCCGACGGTGGACGCGCAAGCCCTGGCTTCAGCGGCCATCAGCCTGGTGCTCGGGCGACTGCACCGCCATGCACGCACAGGCTTTCAACGTCAACCCACCGAGCACCTGGATGCGACCTTGCGGATCCTGCTCCAGGGGGGATGACCGGCTGGCCTGAAGGCGCGCTGGCCCGCCCGAGTGGGTGGCCAGGGGTGACGTGCCTCAGCCTCGAGCGCGACGTCGAAGCCATCCCAGTGCGCCACAGGCGATCAGGCCCGACAACCCCAGTCCCCACGTCGTGGGTTCGGGCACGGGCGTCACCGTCACGCCCTGGATGGCCAGGGCCGTCGAGGTTGACGTGTCGCCGCGATCGACCACGCCCACGGCCAACTCGATGTGGTTGAGCGCCAGCGGCCCGGCGTCATCGGCGAAGGTGTGCGTGAAGGTGAGCCAGCCGCTGCCATGCTGAAAGCCGCCAAAGCCCTGCAGGTCGGCGATGCGGGGCGTGCCCAGCTCGAACAAGCGACCACCGATGGTGGCGAACGCCAGGTCGGGCAGGCCTGCAACCGGGTCTTCGTTGCTCAACAGCTGCCAGCGAAAGCTCAGCGTGTCGCCCGCGCGGACCGACACGGTGCGCGATGCGACCGAGCCTTCCAGCGCCTGAAGCAGCGCGCCATCGGCGCTGGTGTCGAGTGCACCGATGTTCAGCCCGGCCAGCTCTTCCACGCCACGTGGCTGTTGCGCCGCGATCGCTCCGCTGCCCACCACGGCCGAGCCAGCGATGTCGTCCGAAGCATCGAAAGCGGTGGTCAGCAGCAAGATGGTGTCGCTGGGTGCCGATGCATCGCCAGAGACGCTCCAGCCGTCAAAGGCCGGTGAAACGGGCTGCACGCCAACGATCGTCAACTCGGCAGCTTGGGTGACGATGACCGATGCCTGGGCGGTTGCCGACAGGGTGGCCCCCAGGGCCAGGGCAGCAAGTGATGGAGCGATGCGATGCATGTCGAAGTTCCGGCAGGTGGGGCGATGACGATGGACGCACTCTATGGATGTGCGATGACACCCCTGCGTGCCAGTTGGCCTGGGCTTGAGGTCTGATCGGATCAGGGTTGACGAACCTGCGTCGTTCGAAGCCCGTTCGCCATGCGGGCCAAGTGCTGCCGCGTAAACTCCGCTCCCATGCAAGCCCCCGATCTGCCTTCCTTCCTGCGGCGTGCCGAGCGCACGCTGGACCTGCTGGACAACTGGCTCAGCCCGCACCTGGCCGCCCCCGACTGGTCGGCCGCCGTGGCTTGGCGTTATCGGCGTCGTGCTGCAGGGCAGCGCTCGCTGGACCCCATCGCGAGGTTGGACCCCATTGCCTACGATGACCTCAAAGAGGTCGACACGCAGAAAGGCCGTTTCGCGCGCAACCTCGCGCAGTTCGTGGCGGGCCGCACCGCCAACAACGTGCTGCTGTCGGGTGCGCGTGGCACGGGCAAGTCCTCGCTGGTCAAGGCGGGCTTGCACGCACACGCATCGCAAGGCTTGTGTCTCATCGAGGTCGACAAGGCCGACCTGGTGGACCTGCCCGATCTGGTCGAGCTGGTGAGCGAGCGCCCCGAGCGCTTCATCATCTTCTGCGATGACCTCAGCTTCGATGAGGGGGAGCCCGGCTACAAGGCGCTGAAGTCGGTGCTCGACGGCACCGTGGCTGCGCACGGCGACAACGTGCTGGTGGTTGCCACCTCCAACCGCCGGCACCTGCTGCCCGAGTACCACTCGGACAACAAAAGCTACTCGCGTGGCGACGATGGCGAGCTGCACCCCGGCGAGGTGGTGGAAGAAAAAATCTCGCTGTCCGAGCGTTTCGGACTGTGGGTCAGCTTCTACCCGTTCAGCCAGGACGAGTACCTGGCCATCGTGGCGCAGTGGTTGCGGCACCTGGGCCTGAACGACGAGGCCATTGAGGCCGCCCGTCCTGAAGCGCTGGTGTGGGCCATTGAGCGCGGTTCACGCTCGGGTCGCGTGGCGCAGCAGTTCGCACGCGACCACGCTGGCCGCGTGGCCGGGCAAGGCGAGGCAGGTCATGTCTGAGCGCAAGTCCTATCACGTGATGGACGCGACCGACCGCGTGCCGGTGGACGTGGCCGTGGGCGTGCTCATCGAGCGCGATGAGAGCGGGCACGAAGGCCGCTTCCTGTTGACCTCGCGTCCGCAGGGCAAGGTCTACGCGGGCCACTGGGAATTCCCGGGCGGCAAGTTGGAGCAGGGTGAGACGGTGGAGCAGGCGCTGCGCCGCGAACTGCACGAAGAAATCGGCATCACCATCGCGGCAGCCGAGCCCTGGAAGGTCGAGCTGATGGACTACCCCCACGCACGCGTGCGCCTGCACTTCTGCAAGGTGTTTGCGTGGGAGGGAGAATTCGAGATGCGCGAGGGCCAGCAGATGGCGTGGCAGTCGCTGCCGGTGCAGGCTCAGCCGGTGCTGCCCGGCACCATCCCGGTGCTGCAGTGGCTGGCTCAGGAGCGAGGCCACACGGGCCTCACTCACCTGGGTTGATGCGAGGGCCGGCCGCGCGATGCGACCTGGGCCCTTTTCACCTCACTGCGAAGCGCCGCTGGCGGCTTCAGACGCGGCAGCAGCCACCGGCGCGGCTTCGCTGGCGGGCAGGCTGGCGGCGGGCGCGGGTGCACTGCCGTGCGCTTCTTCGGTGTGGCCGGCATCGATGCCGTGCTTTTCTCCGCTCATGTCGATGTCACCGCCGCTTTTCATCAGCACGAACATCGCGAGGGCCGCGAAAGCCACGAAGGCCACAACAATCTTCCACATGGGGATCTCCAGTCGGGATGTGAACAAACAAGGCGCCTGTTGGACGCCATCGAGCCGGCACGGGTGGCGCGGCGCAGGCATCGTAGGCGCGAATGGGCATGCTGCCCCCTCCGGACTGACCCGAGGTTGATGCAAAGCAGCTCCCGCCCGTGTCGGATCTGACGGACACGCTGCGTTATGCTGAGCCGCGTTCCGACACCCCCAGACCCACACAGAGCGAGACAACCATGAGCTACCAGACCCTGAGTTACGCCGTCGGTGACGACGGCGTGCTGCTGCTGACCCTCAATCGCCCCGAGCAACTCAACGCCTTCACGGTCGAGATGGCCAACGAGCTGGTCGATGCCTTCACCCGTGCCAGCGACGACGACGCCGTGCGCGCCATCGTCGTCACCGGGGCTGGCAAGGCGTTTTGTGCCGGCATGGACCTCAGCGTGGGCGGCAACGTCTTCGGCCTCGACGAGTCTCAGCAGCCCACGCTGGCCGACATGCGCGAGCGCCTGACGGACAAGGCCATCCACGAGGGTGTGCGCGACACGGGCGGGCGCGTGGTGCTGTCCATCTTCAACTGCAAGAAGCCGGTGATCGGCGCCATCAACGGCGCGGCCGTGGGCATTGGCGCCACCATGACGCTGCCCATGGACATCCGCATCGCGTCAGAGAAGGCGCGCATCGGCTTCGTGTTCGGGCGCATCGGCATCGTGCCCGAGGCCTGCTCGAGCTGGTTCCTGCCGCGCATCGTGGGCATCTCGCAAGCGCTGGAGTGGACCTACATGGCCGACATCTTCGATGGCCACGAGGCCCAACGGGGCGGGCTGGTCAAGTGCGTGGTGCCGCCTGAGCAGTTGCTGGAAGAAGCGATGAAGATCGCGCGGCGCATCGCGTCGGAGCGCTCGGCCGTGGGCATCGCGCTGACGCGCCAGATGATGTACCGCAACTCGGCGCAGCCGCACCCGCTGGCCGCGCACGAGGTCGATTCGCTGGCGATGTTCTACACCAGCATTGGCGACGGCAAGGAAGGCGTGCAGGCCTTCCTCGACAAGCGGCCTGCCCAGTTCAAGGGTAAGGCCTCGGAGATGCCGCCGTTTTACCCCTGGTGGGAATGAGCGCGGGGCTCGGCGGCATCCCGCCCCGAGCCTTTGCCTGAGCCCGGCAGCAAAGGAGAGGCCCGGCCATGAAAAAGCCCGGCACAAAGGCCGGGCTGTCGAGGTCCTGTGGCTTGCTGTTCGTCAACAGCAGGCTCGGGACGTGAGCATCAGCTCAGGTGTTCGCTCACGAGCTTGGTCAGCTCGAACATCGTGACCTGCGGCTTCTTGAAGATGGGCTTCAATTTGTCGTCGGCGTTGATGTTGCGCTTGTTGGCGGCGTCCTGCAGGTTGTGCTTCTTGATGTACTCCCAGATTTTCTTGGTCACCTCGGTGCGAGGTGCCGGTGCGGCGCCGATCACGGCGGCCAGCACGGGGCTGGGGGTCAGCGGCTTGGCGAAAGCCGCGTTGGGGGCGCGCTTGGCAGCGGCCTTCTTGGCTGCAGGGGCCTTGGTGGCCGCGGCCTTGGTGGCCGGGGCTTTCTTCGCAGTTGCCATGTGAATTCACTCCAGAAGTCAGTCAGATCTGATGCGGTTGTGGGCGTTCGATGTGTCCCGAACGTCTCGCGTCAACCGACAGCACGCATGGTACTGCTTTCTCTAGCGCAAAACCATGGCCTTGCAAGACCTTTTGTGAGGGGATGTCGCCCGATGGCATCGCGCAAGGCCCTGTGTTGGCGCCATCTGCATGAGGGCTGACACCAAGTGCCGTGCAAGGTGAGGGTGCTTTGGTGTCCAATGCCCGCTTGTGTCTGCTTTGATGGAGCTGTGGATGTCGCCTCAAGCCGTGTTGGCCCAACCCTTCACCCTGCCCGCCGGGGCCGTGGTCAAGAACCGCCTTTTCAAGTCCGCGATGAGCGAAGCGCTGGGCACCCGTGAAGGTGCTGCGACGCCGGAACTCGTGCGCCTCTATGGTGCATGGGCCGATGGCGGCATCGGCTTGTGCATCACCGGCAACGTGATGGTGGACCGCCGCGCCTTGGGCGAGCCGGGCAACGTCGTCATCGAAAGCGATCGCTTCCTGGCCGAGCTCACGGCCTGGGCGCAGGCGGCCACGCGCAATGGCACGCAATGCTGGGTGCAGCTCAACCACCCCGGCAAGCAGGCGCCCAAGGGCCTGAACAAAGAGAACATCGCGCCATCGGCCGTGCCCTTCCGCGCCGAGATGCAGGCGTTCTTTCCGACCCCGCGTGAGATGACCGAGGCCGAAATCAAGGAGGTCATCGAGCGCTTTGCGCGCGCGGCCGAACTGGTCAAGCGCGCGGGCTTCACGGGCGTGCAGATCCACGGTGCGCACGGCTACCTGGTCAGCCAGTTCCTGTCGCCGCACCACAACCGCCGCACCGACGACTGGGGCGGCACGCCCGAGAAGCGCCGTCGCTTCGTGCTGAGCGTGCTGGCCGCCATGCGCGAGAAGGTGGGCCCCGGCTTTCCGATCGGCATCAAGCTGAACTCGGCCGACTTCCAGCGCGGTGGCTTCACCGAAGAAGAGTCGCTCGACACCATCCGCGCCTTGTCGGATGCCGGCATCGACCTGATTGAAATTTCCGGTGGCACTTATGAGGCCCCGGCCATGACAGGCGTGAAGAACAAGGCCGAGCCGGCGAAGGCGAGCACGAAGCAGCGCGAGGCCTACTTCCTGGAGTTCGCCGAGAAAGCGCGCAAGGCCGTCAAGACACCCCTGGTGGTCACCGGTGGCTTCCGTTCGCTGCAGGGCATGGCCGACGCCATCACCTCGGGGTCGGTGGACTTTGTCGGCGTGGCGCGGGTGCTGGCGATCGAGCCCGATGCACCCAACCGCCTGCTGTCTGGTCAGCAGACGCGCCACCAGGTGCGCCCGCTCAAGACCGGCATCGGCTACATCGACAAGATGGGCATGATGGAGGTGGTCTGGTACACGGGCCAGCTCAAGCGCATTGGCCGTGGTGAGCCGCCCAAGCCGGGCGAGATGCCGCTGTGGGTGTTCGTCAAGTACATCGCCAAGCAGGCGGGGCTGGGGCGCAAGAAGGGGCCGGCGAAGTTGCGGGCGAGTTGAGGACGGCGCCTCGCTCAATCATCGGCGAGCAGCGCCGGGCCGATGTCGGCCAGCGTGGCGCAGCCGGTCAGGGCCATGGCGGCCTCGAGTTCGTCGCGCAACAAGCGGATGGCGTGCGCCACACCCAGGGCACCGGCCGTGGCCAGCGCGTGAACCGCAGGTCGGCCGATCAGCACGGCTCGCGCGCCCAGCGCCAGGGCTTTGAGGACGTCGGTGCCGCGTCGGATGCCGCCATCCACCAAGACAGGCACGCCGGGTCCGACGGCCTCCACGATGGGCGGCAAGGCCCTGGCCGTGGTGATCGTGGTGTCCAGGGTGCGCCCCCCATGGTTGGAGACGATGATGCCTTGCACACCTGCCTGGACCGCGAGGCGAGCGTCATCCGGGTGAAGCACGCCTTTGAGAAGGATGGGCAGTCGGGTCACCTGTTTGAGCCAGGCGATGTCGTCCCAGGTGGGGGCGTGGTGCAGCAAGCCATCAAAGAGCGCGCTTTGCTCCGGCGACAGCGTTGGTGACGGTGGGGTGCTCATGCCCCGCAGGTTGACGGCCGAGACGCCTTCAGGCAGCCGAAAGCCTGCGCGCCTCTCGCGGTCGCGAACGCCGCTGGTGGGGGCATCAACGGTGAGCACCAGGGCTTCGTAGCCAGCCGCCTCCGCGCGCTTGATCAGCAGCCGAGTGAACTCGCGGTCGGGCTGAAGATAGAGCTGCATCCACAAGGGGCCGCGCAGGTGATCGAGAGCGGTCGCGTCGGCGATGTCTTCAAGGGCGGTGCTCGATTGGGTGCTCAAGACGTAGCCAGCCTCCTGGGCGGCTGCCGCCAGCGCCGAGCCGATTTCACCTTCGGGGTGTGCAAGCAGCTGGTAGGCGATCGGCGCCAGCATGAGAGGGTGGGCCATGGTACGGCCGAATAGCTCGGTTCGCGTGTGGCCACCAGCTGTGCGCCTGAGCACACGCGGCACGAGTGAGATGGCTTGCCAAGCGCGTGCGTTGGCCTGCAGCGTGTGCTCGTCCGCGGCACCACCTTGCAGGTAAGCCCAGGCGCCGGCCGGCATGTTGTGCGAAGCATGCCGTTCGTAATCGGCGAGGCTGAAAACGTCGGGCGGGATGGCGTGCAGGTCAGGGGATGGGGTTTGCATGGGCAGGCGAGCTCAATCGATGTCGCCTTCAGCGGGAGGTCGCTTGCGGCCATGGATCATCGAATGCACGAGATTCTCGCGCTGATGCACGCTGGTCAGCAACACACCCACCACATGCAGCCCGATCAGTGGCAGCAGGGCCCAGGCCAGCGTGGTGTGCACGACCTCCAACGTTTCGGAGCCCCAGTAACGATCGGTGGTCTGCAGCCAGCCCACGAAAGTCAGGCTGGCCACGGTCAGCAGCAGGCTGAGCACCATCCAGGCCCCCAAGGGGTTGTGACCGATGTGCCGAGGCGCCTGACCGCGCACCACCTGGCTGGCGTAGGACCAGGTTGATCGGGCGCCTCTGATGAAAGAGGCGAAGCGGGCGTGTCGGGGGCCGACGAAGCCCCACAGCAGACGCAGCGCCACGCAAGCCATGGCGACAAAGCCGGCCGTCTCGTGCCAGCTGCCTGGCACACCCATGTGCAGCGTGCTGGTCCAGGCGATGGTGATCGCACCAAGCAAGGTCCAGTGCAGCGTGCGCACGAGGGGGTCCCAGACGCGGGTCATTTCTGGCCGGCGTCGCCGATCAGCTCCAGCGTTCTCGGGTTGAAGTAGGCCTCGCGGCGCTTGCCTTTGCCGTCAAAGCCGTAGACCTCGTAGCAGCCGTTGTCGATCTTGATTTTGCGCACGTCCCAGCCATCCGCCTGGAGTTTGTCGGAAAGGTCTTCGCGCAGTTTCCATTCCTTGCTGGGTTCGTTGCACTTGAAGTCACCATGGGCCATGGCGACCTGGTTGGCCAGGCCCATGCCGAGGCAAAGGCAGATCATCTGGAGGGTTTGACGGAATTGCATGGTGTGTCGGGGCTCAGACGTCGGCCCACATTCGCAAGAGGTTGTGATACGTGCCAGTGAGCGCGACCAGAGCGTCATCGTGATCGTGTTGTTCGCGCAATTTGGTCAGGTTGGTGTCGAGGTCGAACAACAGGCGGCGCTGTTCATCGCTGCGAACCATGCTCTCGACCCAGAAGAAGCTGGCAAGGCGGTGGCCTTTCGTCACAGGCTCGACGCGGTGCACGCTGGTACCAGGGTAGATGACCATGTCGCCTGCGGCGAGCTTGACGCGCTTTTCACCGTAGGTGTCTTCGATCACGAGGTCGCCGCCATCGTATTCGTGTGGCTCGGCCAGGAACAAGGTGGCCGAGATGTCGGTGCGCACGCGTTGACCGATTTCGTTGTTGACGCGGATGGCGTTGTCGACGTGGTTGCCGTATTGGGTGTGAGTGCCCCCGTATCGGTTGAACAGCGGTGGAACGATGCGCCGCGGCAGCGCGGCGGAGAAGAACAGCGTGTTGCGGTCCAGCGCCGGCAGGATCAGGGCCCGCAGGCGCTTGGCGTGTTCACCTTGCTGCGCCAGTTGCTCGTTGTCTTTGACCAGGGCGGCTTGGCGCCCGGCGGTGACCTGACCGAGCACCCAGGGTGCATCGGCCAGGACCTCGCGGGCTTGTCGCAGCTCTTCAGGCGTGAGGACCTGAGGGATGTGCAGCAGCATGGCGATGTGGCTCAGAACTTCGCTGTCAGCGTGACTTGCACCAGTCGACCTGCACCCGGCACGTAGTGGCCACGATAGACCTGATCGGCGTAGAGCTTGTTGGCGATGTTGGTGACGTTGGCCTTGATCGAATAGGCCTGGCTGGGTGTGTATTCGGCCATCAGGTCCACGGTGCCGTAGCCCGGCGCATAGAACTGTTGTCCGCCGTTGGCCGTGCCGACGTCTGCCGGCGATTGCTTGGTGCGGAAGTTCACGCCCAGACCGGCGCGCCACTTGGGCAGGAACTTGTAGGTGTTCCAGATGGTGCCGCTGTGGCGAGGCGTCAGGCCAGGGCGGTCGCCCTTGCGGTTGCCGAAGGACGTGGCGGACTTCTCGTCCACTTCTGCTTCAGGGATCCAGGTGTAGGAGCCGTAGATTTCCCATTCGTCGGTGATCTGGCCGGTGATGTCCATGTCAAAGCCCATGGCGTGGCGCTTGCCGGAGAGTTCGAACTGCGTGGCGGCGCTGTCGACGTCGGTGTTGCGCTCATGAAGCTTGGTGGCGCGGAACAGGGCCAGTCGGGTGCTCATGCGGCCATCTTCGGAGTCGAGCTTGGCGCCCAATTCGAGGTTCTGGCTGGACTCTGGCGGCACGTTGACGCTCAGGGGCGAGTACGAATAGGTGTCGCCCGAGGTGTTGAACGAGGTGCCGTAAGAGAAGTGATACGACTGCAGGGCATTAGGCTGGAACAGGACGCCCAGGCGCTTGCTGAGCTTGTCGATGCTCTGCTTGTACTTGGCGCTTGGCAGGTTCGCGGCGTTGCTGGTGTTGTAGACGGTGTAGTTGCCGTTGAAGTAGTCGTAGCGCAGGCCGCCCAGCAGCTTCCACATCGGCGCGATGTGGACGAGGTCCTGCACGTAGACGCCCAGGCCTTCGGCGGTGAATTCGTTGCCGCGACGCAGGATGCGGCGGCTCTCGTCGATCCAGGCGCCATCGTCCGGGTTGCCCGCGGTGATGTTCGGCTTGCCGAGGGTGATGCCACCGTTGTTGCCGTTCGGTGCGGCCGTCACCTGGCGCTTCTCGCGCGAGAAGTCCACGCCGGTGGTGATCTCGTTCTTCAGGCCCAGGATCTGGTGCTTGCCGGTGTAGTCGCTCTGTGCCTGCAGCACGTCGACCTTCTGGATCTTCAACACGCTGCCGCGGGTGAACACCGTGTTGTTGCTGAAATTGCCCAGGTCCGTCCCCGACCCGTTGGGGAACCGGATCGTGCTGGCGCGCTGGTCGCGTTCGAATTCACCTCGGCGGATCACGCTCTTGAGCTCCGAGCCTCCGCCCAGCTTCAGCGTGTTGGTGTAGCTCAGCACCTTGCCTTGGCTCTGCGCAAAGTCGCTGGCCGTGCCGTAGTAGCGGGCCGGGTCCAGCTTGTCGTTGACCGTGTTGTAGGCGGCGGACTGGCTGGCGCTGGGCTTGATCCAGGGCAGGCCGTAGTTGATGCCGTTGTCGTTGTTGATGTAGTACAGGCTCACCAGGTGTTCGACCTTCTTGCCGATGCCTGCACGGTAGGCCAGGGCCAGGCCTTCTTTGTCGATGCTGGAGCCCGCACCGTTGTTGTTGGCGGTGGTGCGCATGGCGTTGATGCGCAAGGCCGAGTCCTCACCGGTCACGATGTTGAAGTCTCCGGTGCCGCGCACGTAGGAGTGGCTGCCCGCCGTGAGCGAGACCTCGTTGGACTTTTCCAGGAAGGGGGTCTTGGTGACCTGGTTGACGGCGCCTCCGGTGGAGCCGCGCCCGAACAGCATCGAGGCGGAGCCGCGCAGCAGCTCGAGCCGGTCGAGGTTGAAGGTGTCGCGGTCGTAGATGGCCGGGTCGCGAACGCCGTCCAGGAAGATGTCGCCGGTTTGCTGCAGCGAGAAGCCGCGCAGGCGGATGTCTTCCTCGCCGCCCTCGGCTGCCATGAAGGTGATGCCCGCAGTCTGGCGAAGCACATCTTTCATCGTGTCGAGGTTGCGGTCAACGATCAGCTTTTCGGTGACCACCGTGATCGATTGCGGGATGTCGCGCAGGGCTTGCTTGCCCTTGCCGATGGTGGTGGTGGTGGCCTGGTAGGTGCTTTTGGCTTCGGGCTTGGGGTCTGCCTTGCCCGTCACAGAAACGGCTGGCAGCGTGGCTTCCGGCGTGGGTGCGCCCTGGTTCTGAGCCACCGAGACCGAGCTCAACAGGCTCAACCCCATGCCTGCGGCGAGGGCGCCCAGCGGCATCACCACGGGGCGAGCTGCGGCTGGTTTGGAGGGGGGGGGACGATCGGGACATGGACGGCTCCGGAAAGGGCGATGCCTGCTTGGGCGGGCAACTGACATGGTTGTTGTGGCAGGTGCGATGGCGCACTCAATAATCTAAATGATAACAATTCGCGATAGCATTGTTAGGGGGTGTTGCTGGCAGCCACCAGAACGCGGGGTTCGGCGCCTGTTGGTCAGGCGAGCACAAGAAGGGGACTGAAAGCGAAACAGGCGCGACCTCTCCCGAAGCCGCGCCTGTCCTTTTCTGTGGTTCAAACAAAAAAGCGTTTGCCGCCAGACCCTGTCTGCCACCTTCTCGGCCCCCACAGCCAATCAGGCGACATCCCCACCACGGTCTGCCCGGCAGGCCTCAGGTCCCGCCGGCTTGTCAGACAAGGTCTGTGCGACAAACGCGTAGCCATATTAACGATAATCATTCGCATTAGCAAGATGCCATGAAGCGCTCATGGGCATGACGGGAACGGGGCTCGCAAGCACGGGGCGAGGCTGTGTGCCGCGCCCACGAAAAAGGGCTCCCCGCAGGGAGCCCTTGTCGCGGCCGAGGCCGCTGGCGCAACGCGCTGGTGTCAGCCGGCGGTCTTGCTGGCGCCGATCTTGGGCGCGGTCTTGACGCTCCAGATCATCGTGATGGCCAGGATGCCGATCACCACACCCAGCGACACCATCACCGGGATCTTGTAGATGTCGATCAGCATCATCTTCGTGCCGATGAACACCAGGATCACGGCCAGGCCGTAGCTCAGCAGGTGGAACTTGGCGGCCATGGCAGCGAGCAGGAAGTACATCGCACGCAGGCCCAGGATGGCGAAGATGTTCGACGTCAGCACGATGAAGGGGTCGGACGTGATGGCGTAGATGGCGGGGATGGAGTCGACCGCGAAGATCACGTCGGTGAAGCCCACCAGGGCGACGACCAGCAGCAGCGGGGTGGCGACCTTCACGCCGTTCTGCACGGTCCAGAAGTTCTCGCCGTCGAAGTTCTTGCTCACGGGCATGACCTTGCGCAGGAACTTCAGGGCCGGGTTGCCTTCGAGGTCGGGCTCCTTGTCAGCCGCCCACCACATCTTGACGCCGGTGAAGAACAGGAATGCGCCGAAGACGTAGAGGATCCAGTGGAACTGGCTGATCAGCCAGCCGCCCACCAGGATCATCACCGTGCGCAGCACGATGGCGCCGATGATGCCGATCATCAGCACGCGCTTCTGGTAGGCCGGGGGCACCGCGAAGTACGTGAAGATCATCAGGAAGACGAAGATGTTGTCCACCGCCAGCGACTTCTCGATGAGGTAGCCTGTGAGGAACTCGAGCGCCTTGGTGTTGGCCACCGCCGTGCCCAGCTCTTGCTGGTAGGCCCACCACAGCAGGCCGTTGAAGGCGAACGACAAGGCCACCCAGATGGCGGACCACTTGATGGCTTCGGGGACGGTGACCTCGTGGGCGCCCTGTTTTTTCAGGACGACGAAGTCGACGAAGAGCGCCACGATGACGATGGCGACAAAGATGACCCACAGCCAGGTGGGAACGGTGCTGAACATGCAGTTGACTCCGGTGAACAAACATCACGCGGCCCTGGACGAGGGCCGCGCGCCTGTGCACCGAAAGGTCTTGCGAGGCGGGCCTGGCGGCCTGCCGTGTCACCCGGGTCAGGGACCATTGCGGCCCCCGCCGTACTGACGGGTCGACACCAACCGGGTGAGCGGAGAGCTACTCCCCCTTCGGACCTGCGAAGTTTACACAGGCCGAGCAAGCCCTGGCGAGTTTTGTGGGCATTGAGGTGAAGGGAGAGGCGATCGTGCTCAATCCGTCACGGCCGAGGCCATGGCGGACAGCGCCAGCCAGCTGCCAGGCTGACCGGGGCGGGGCAGGCGTTCGCACAGCACGCCCCAAAT
Source organism: Aquabacterium parvum (assembly GCF_001447195.1). Classification (GTDB taxonomy): domain Bacteria; phylum Pseudomonadota; class Gammaproteobacteria; order Burkholderiales; family Burkholderiaceae_C; genus Aquabacterium; species Aquabacterium parvum. The sequence continues at coordinate 199,055 of NZ_LFRI01000386.1, forward strand.
GCGCTGGATCAGCGTGGGTTGCAGCACCTCGTCGCAGCGCCCCATGGTGTCGAGTCGGCCGTCGCGCAGCACCAGGGCCTGGTCGGCGTAGGCCTCGGCCAGGTTGAGGTCGTGCAGCACGACGAGCACGCCGTGTCCCTGTGCTGCCAGCTGACGCATCAGCCTCATCACGCTGTGCTGGTGGGCCAGGTCGAGCGCGGCGGTGGGTTCATCCAGCATCAGCCAGCGGGGCGTGTTGTCATCTGGGTGCGGCGTGACCTGGGCCAGCACGCGTGCCAGCTGCACACGCGCCTTTTCGCCGCCAGACAGGCCCGCGTGCAGGCGGTCGATCAGGTGCAGGGCACCGACGGTGTCCAGGCATTGCTCGACCAGCTCGCCTTCGAGCGGATGCGGGCAATGGGCATGCGGGTGGCGGCCCATGCGCACGATGTCACGCACGCTGAAGTCAAAAGGCACCTGAAGCTCTTGAGAGAGCAAGGCGCGGTGGCGGGCGAGCTCGACCGTGTCCCATTCGGACAGCAGCCGGCCGTTCAGGTGCACGCGCCTGGCGCTGCCGCCTTCCAGCCCGCAAAGGGCGTGCATGAAGGTGGACTTGCCCGCGCCATTGGGGCCGAGCACGGCGTGCACCAGGCCGGCTTGCAGTTGCACGAAGGGCACGTCGAGCACGCGGCGATCGCCGTGGCGCACCAGCAGGTCGTGGGCAGACAGGCTCATCTCAGGCTCCTTGTGTCAGGCGATTTCAAAACGAAGCAGAACGGTGGGCGCGCCCCCGCAGCAACCACAGGAAGGTGGGCGCACCAATCAAGCCGGTGAGCACGCCCAGTGGCATCTCGGCCGGCGCCAGCGCCGTGCGCGCGGCGGTGTCGGCCAGCAGCACCAGGCTGGCACCCAGCAAGGCCGAGCCCGGCAGCACCGCGCGGTGCGATGGGCCGCACAGCAGCCGCACCAGGTGCGGCGCGAGCAGCCCGATGAAGCCCACCATGCCGATGACCGCGGTGACGGCGGCCACGGCCAGCGCGGCCAGGGTCACGCAGCGGCGCTGCAGCGAGGCCACGTTGACGCCCGACAGCGTGGCCTGCGCTTCACCGAGCGACAGCGCGTCGAGCGGTGCGGCCAGGCGGGGAGCCAGCACACATGCCCCCAGCACCGCCGGCAGCACGCAGGCCACGGCCAGCCAGTGGCTGGGCGCCAGGCTGCCCAGCATCCAGAAGGTCAGGGCGCGCAATTGGGTGTCGGTGGCGAAGTGGGTCAGCAGGCCCAGCGCCGAGCCCGCCAGGGCGTTGACGGCCACACCCACCAGCAGCAAGCGCGTGACGGCGACATGGCCATGCTGGCGTGCCAGCCGCCAGACGATGGCGGTGGTCAGCAGGGCCAGCGCGAAGGCGCCCAGCATGGTGCCGCTCACGCCCAACCAGCCCGTGTGAAAGCCCGCCACCGTCCAGCCTGCCAGCGGCAGCAGCACGATGAAAGCGGCGGCCCCCAGCGCGGCACCGGCCTGCACACCGATGAGGCCCGGGTCGGCCAGCGGGTTGCGGAACAGGCCCTGCACCATGGCGCCCGAGACGCCCAGCGCCGCGCCGGCCAGCAGGCCCATGGCCAGGCGCGGGGCGCGGATGTGCCAGAACACCTCGGTACCCGAGACATCGCCCACCTGGCCGCTGCCCCACTGCAGCGCGTCGCGCCAGCCCAGTGCAAAGGGGCCGTTGCTGGCGGCCACGAGCAGGCTGATCAAGAGCAGCGTGCCCGCGCTCAACAGCGTCATGTGGGCGGACAGCAAACGGCCCGGTGCCGCACGCCAGCGCCGGGCCACTTGCCCGGTTGCCGAAGGCGCGCTGGCGGGTGTCGACGGCAGCACGGCGCTCATGCCAACCCCTGCTGCAACGCTTGCAGCGTTTCAGGCATGCGCGGCCCGAAGCCCAGCAGCGCCATGGTGTCGAAGCTGAGCACGCGTTGCTGGCGGCCGGCCGGTGTCAGGGCCAGGCCGGGCAGTTGCCAGAATTTTTGCAGGCCACCCAATGCGCTCACCGATTCCTGCGTGGTCACGATCCAGTCCGGGCGCGCCTGCACGGCGCTTTCGGCGTTGAGTGAGCGCCAGCCTTGCACCTCGGCCATGGTGTTGCGAGCGCCGGCGTAGGCCAGCATGGCGTGGGCACCGGTGTCGGCTCCCGCCAGCATCGCAGCCGGTCCGTGGGCCATGATGAACAGCACACGCGGACCGGTGCTGCCGGAAGCTGCGGCATTGCGACGCGCGACCCTTTGCTGCGTTGCCTGCCAGCGGTTTTGCAGGTCGGCCGTCAAGGCTTGCGCAGCAGATGGCCGCCGCGTGGCTTCACCCACCAGCTTGACCTTCTCGATCAGGTCCTCGAATCGGTGCTTGACGCTCACCAGCTGCAGCGGCACCCCGGCCTGTCGCAGCTGCGCCAGCACCGCAGGTGGGCCGGCCTCGTCGGTGCCGAGCACGGCGTTCGGCTTGAGCGACAGCAGGCCCTCGGCCGAGAGTTGGCGCAGGTAGCCGACCTTGGGTGTTTGGCTGGCTGCAGCCGGGTGGGTGCTCGTGGTGTCGGTGCCCACCAGCATGTGCTGGGCTCCCAGCAGGTAGACCACCTCGGTCAGGCTGCCGTGGATGCAGACCAGGCGCGGCTCGGCGGATGCCTCACGTGGTGGTGTTGCCGCGAAGGCCTGTCCCGTCACGCCCCAAGGCATGGGCAGTGTCGCGATCCCGCCCAGCCCACCGATGGCTTGCAGCAGGCGGCGACGGTGCATGCCTTCCTCCACACGAGATGGTTGGTCGTCGCGGTGGTTCATGCGGCTTCCTTGTGCGAGCCGGCCGAGCCCAGTGGGCGTTGCGTGTTGGGTGGCGTGCCCCCCACCAGCGAATGCGCCAGCTCGCGCCAGGCTGGCAGCTCAGGCTTGCCCGGTTTGCGTTCGCCAAAGAACATGGCGATGAGTTCGCCGCTTTCATCGAACAGCTCGATCGAAGTCACCGGGCCGTCGTCCGTTGGTTTGCTCACCAGCCAGCTTTCGTGCACGGCGTCGCCGCGCAGGTGCAGGTTGAAGCCTTCGTCGAGCACGTTCAGCCAAGGACCCATGGGCTCGATGCGTTGCACCGCGCCGGTGTGGATCTGGATGCAGCCCGGGTTGCCCACGAAGACCATGATCGGCAGGCCCGAGGTGGCTGCTTCGTTGAGCAGCCAGTCCACCGCCAGCAGCGGCGTGCGGCGCGTGTGCACGCCTTCCATCAGGCGCAGGGCCTGGCGGCGACCGACCTGAAAGCGCTTGAGCAGCTCGAAGAACTCGTGCGTGTCGTGCATGGCCGACCAGGCTTCACCCAGGCCCAGGCAGTCGATCTCGCTGTCGGGTCGGTCGGTGGGCGGCGTGACGCGGCCGGGTGTGAAGCTCACGTCGCGCGCTGGGTCGGCGTGGCGCTGCACCAGGTCTTCGAGGGCGGGCAGAGATGTTTGCGCTCGGGCATGGACCTTGTGAACGGCCTGGCCATGGCGGTCGAAGAACTGCAGGCTGTGCTGTTCGCCCTTGTCCGTGCGCTCGACGACGTGAAAGCCGGCATGCCAGTGGTTCAGGAACAGGCGCAGGTCGATCTCGGGCCCGATGGCCAGGCCCACCGGGCCCCTGGCACTGACGTTGCGGTACACGCCGACCTTCTCATGCACGATGTGCTCGTTGCGCGTGAGGGCCATGACCGGGCCCACGGCTTCGAGGCCTTGCAGGATGGCGACCCAGTCACCGTTCAGTGGCACGGTGGCGAGCAGGCTGTCGGCGCCGGCCTGTGGCGACATCTGGCTCACAGCATGGGCAGCCAGCACCTCGCCTTCCGAGAGTTTGAGGCGTGCCGCGGCGTCGCGTGCCCGCAAGCCTTGAGCGCGAAGCTCGGCGAAGGACGAGCGCAAGGGGTTGAGAGAGGTCTTGGTCATCTTTGGGCTCCATGTCGGTTGCAGGGGAGGGTGGTTTCAGTGGCGTGCCGAGATGGACACGCGCAGGTTGCGGCCAGCACCTTCGACGCCTTCGCTGGCGAAGCCGTTGTCCAGTCGGTAGGTTTCGTTGGCCAGGTTCTCGGCCGCGAGGTCGAGGGTGATGTGCTGGTTGATGCGCCATTGCGCCCAGGCACCCAGCAGTCGGTGGCTGGGTTGACGGCCCGTGCGGGTATGCGTGTTGTCTTGGAAGTACTTGCGTGCCCAGACTTGTTGCCACCGCAGACCGATCTCGCCCCAGGTCTGACGCCAGCCCAGGCTGAGTTGCAGGCGGTCGGCGGGAACGGTCAGCAGGTCGCGTTCGCTCAGGCCGTTGAAGGTGCGGCCTTGCATGCGGTGGCCGCTGAAACGGGCCTGCCAGTCGTGCCATTGCAGGCCACCCTCGAGCTCCAGGCCCCAACGGTGCTCGGTGCCGGGTTGCACGAGCTCACCACTGCCGTCGGTCGAGGCCATCAGGGTTTCGAGCAATTGCTCGGTTCGGTCGTTGAAGGCCGTGAGCTTGGCGTCGAAGGCACTGCGGGCACCCAGCCCGAGCACACCGCGCTGGTGGGTCTGCACGCCTGCTTGAACGGAGCGAGACAGCTCTGGCTCGTAGAAGTTGGCGCAGATGCCGCTGCTGGGGGCCACGCGGGCGGTGGCGCTGTAGCCGGGAACGCGGACCCCGTCTCCGTTTGTGCGCAACAGGCTGAGGTTGTTGCAACGGCCATAGCTGGATTTGGCGAAGGCCTCGTCGAGCAAGGGCGGGCGGAATGCGCGAGCCACCGTGCCGAACACGGTCCAGCCTTGCGGGGCCCAGCTGTGCGAGAGGGTGAAACTGGGCGAAGCCCTCTGCGCGGTGATCGTGTCGGGCTGCCCTGCCGCGAGCAAGGCCGTGGCGTTGGCGCCGACCACGCGGGTCGTGAAGCGGTCCCAGCGGATGCCTGGCAAGGCTTGCCAACCGCCTCGTTTCACGTCGAGCTGCAGGTAGCCACCGATGCGATCTTGTGAGCCGGACGGCTGGGCGGGGTTGTAGCCATCGGCGTACTGAGGGTTGGCGTTGCTGGTGGCGCGGCGCGAGGTGCGTTCGCTGTTGCCACCTTGCAAGCCCATGTGCAGGCTCATGCGCCATGGGTTCGTGTCGGTGGAATCAGTCCCCGCAGCGGATGCCGCATCGCCTGACAGGGGCGGGCCCATCAAAGGCAGGGTGGCGCGCGTGTCGTAGGTGGTGTGCTGGTGATCGACGTCGTCATCGACCGTGCCCAAAGCGCTGAAGACGGACCACTTTTCCTCCATGTGATCGCGCACGCGTGTCTGGCTGCGGCCCAAGGTGGCCTGCCATTGAGCGCCACTGGCTTCGTCGGCCCACTTCGTCTGCACAGAGATGGTGTCGTCGTCGATGCGGCGTTGCACCTTGCCGAATGCGCCCGGGTCGCCGCCCGTTGTGTCATAAGGTTGCAGACCCTGATCCTGGTAGCGAACCCAGCTCAGCGCGGCCTTCCACTGGTCGGTCAGCCACCAGCTGCTTTTGACGAGGCTGCTGCCGGCATCGGTGTCGGAGAGTTCAAGCCGCTCGCCATCAGGGCGGCGGATGTCGTTGCTCTGGCGGCGCGATTGCGCGACCACGAGGTCGGTGCGTTCGCTGGGGCGACCATAGACGGCCACGAAGGCCTGCGTCTCGTCGTTGTTGCTGGCGTGGCCGATGCGCGTGCGTGCGCCCCATCGCTGGCCGGGTCGAAGCAGGTCGGCGGCATCTCGCGTCTGAGCGCTCACGGTGCCGCCCAGAGCGCCTGCCGGGCTCTCGACCTGGGCGCCTCGGCGGACCTCGATGGACTTGAGCAGCTCCGGCTCGATGAAGGTGCCGCCGAAGCGGTATTTCTCGAAGCCTTTGCCGACGCCGTCGAGCTCGATGCGCACGTCCTCGCCGTCGGTGTAGCCGCGGATGTTGAAGCCCATGCCGCTGCTGCGCGGCCCGCCTTGCACGGCCACGCCGGGCACCTCGTCGAGCACCTCGAACACCGAATCAGGCTGGCGCTGGCGCAGCACCGACTCCCCGATCGTCGTTGTCGATCGCGTGGTGTCGGCCTGCACAGCGGGCCGCTGACGCGTGGCTTGCACGCGCACTTCGGGCAACACGGTCATGTCGGACTCGAACTTGGGCTCAGGGAGTTGGGCGGGCGCAGGGGGCGCGGGCGCGGCGCCGTCCTCGGCTGCGAGGGCCGCGCCGCACAAGGCGAGCAACCAGCAACCGGTGGCGGCGACCGCCGACCGGCGCTGGCGCCAGGAACGGGGGGTACTGCAAGGCATGGCCAATCACAGGCCGCGTCGGCGCGACCTGTGTCCTTCATTGCTGTGTCACGTGGTCAGCGGACCTGACGGCGGCGGCGAACCATGGCCATGGCACCCAGGCCGGCGCCGAGCAAGGCCCAGGCCTGGGGTTCGGGCACGGCGGTCTGCACCGCGTAAACCGCCACCTGGTCCAGGCTCATGTGAGCGGCCGTGGCACCGAAGTTGAAGACCCAGTCGCCTGTGCCGGCCAGGGTCCACTTCCACAGGCTTTCCTGCTCGGCGCCACCAAAGCCGCCGGTGATGGCGTTGTCGTAGGTCAGCACGCGGGTGGCGCTCACGCCGTTGAGCGTGGCCTCTTCCAACGCGATCGAGCCTTGGGTGCCCACGCGCAGGTAGACCTCCCACAGGCCGGTGGTCGAGCCAGCCAGGTCAACCTGGAAGCTGGTCGGGCCGCCCAGGCCATAGATGTTGCCGCCGCTGGTCGGGAAGGCGCCGCCGGTCAGCTCGGTCAGCGTGCCAGCGCCGGCGATGTCGGGCGTGTTGTCCGTCGGGTAGCTCAGGATCACGTTCCACTCGGCGTAGCTGCTGCCGGCGTCGGGGGTGGCGATCCAGGCGTTGGCGCTGTTGCTGCCGTTGCCGCTGTGACCCAATGCGGCGGAGTCCCAGACACCAGCGGTGGCGTGGGCGCTGCCTTGTGCGGCCATCAAGGCCATGGCGGCGAGGGCCAGCGAGCGCAAGGACGAAGGGATGGACTGGGAGAAGTGAGAAAGGTGCATGTCAACCTCGGAGGGAGGAAATCAACAGCGTTCCTTCCCCACGAAGGCAACACGTCAGGATGGCGATGATTCAGTCGGGGACGGGCCCCACCCAGGACGCCTTGTCCTCAGGCAGCTTCGTGCGCGCCCGGGCTCGAACCCGGGTGGTTCACCACGAAGCGGTACTGCTTGCCGCAATCGACGATGACCTCTTTCTGGCCTTTCTTGAGCAGCCGCACATCCACCTTGATCGAGCCGTAGCCATCGTGGGCGATCACCTCGTCCAGCAACTGGAGCAGGCGGGCCTTGACGGGGGCAACGGACGGGGTAGAAGGGCTGCGATCGGACATGGAGGCTTTTCGTTTGCGACAGTCAGCATCTTAATGAGAATTATTCGCAAATGAATGATGCCCCCTTCAAACCCGGGGGCTTGCCGCCTGATCGGTTCTGCAGGGCCGACTGCACCGCCAGGTGCCGCGTCGACTCAGCGGCCGCCGTCTTCGCGCATGTCCTCGCGCAACTGGCGCTGCCAATCCTTGAGCCGCGCGTCGAGCACGCTCAGCTCGACGATGGCCGCCGCATCCGGTTGGCGGAAACGTTTGCGCCCGCCTTCTGCTCGGTCGATGGCGCCGGGCAGGTCGCCCTCCGCTGCGGCGGCCTCGGCTTCGGCGCGCACCGCGCGAATCGGCTGGCCGAGTTGTTGCCACAGGCTGGCCAGCAGCGACCAGGCCGTGCTGTCGTGCGGGTGCACGCTCAGGTGCGTCTGCAGGCGAGCGGCGGCGTCTGACCAGGCGGCGTTGCGTTCGCTCGATGGTGGCAAGGCCAGCGCCAGGCGCGACGCGTAGATGAGTTCCGGGCGCGCCGACAGCTTCACGACCGATGGCCGACCTGGGCCCATCAGCTCACGCAGGCTGGCGGCCGCAGCGTCGTGCTGCTGGGCCAGCAATTGACCTTCGATGGCGCTGATGAGCAGCACGCGTTGCGCCAGAGCCTGTTGACCAGCGGGCAGCTGCGGCAGCAGCGAGCGGGCTTCACTCAGCGCTTGAGCCGCTCGCGCATGACCGTTGCTGCGCTGCCAGGTCACGGCGCGCGTGTAGTGGGCGGCGATGGCATCGAGCGGTGAGGCGTCAGGAGGCGGGCGCAGGTTGCCGAGTGCCTCCAGCGCCACGCTGCGCGTGTCCATCAGGACCCTGGCGCGCGCCGCCATTAGCACATGCCAGGCCCATTGTTCGCTGGCGTCGGGTCGCAGCGCAGCACGCGTGTCCCATGATTTCGCCCCCAGGCGGGCGCGCGCCTCGCCGATGCGCTCGGTGGTCAGGGGGTGGGTTCGCAGGTAGGGAAAACTGCCGTCGTCATTGAGGCGCGAGGCTTGCTGCAGCGTCTCGAACATCAAAGCCATGCCGCTGTCGCGAAAGCCGGCCTCCGACAGCAGGCCAAAACCAACGCGGTCGGCCTCGCGCTCCATGTCCCGCGAGAAGTTGAGCTGGCCCTGGATGGCTGCCGCCTGTCCCCCGTAGATCAGCGCTTGCGCTGCGGCCGGGTTGGCACTGGCGGCCAGCACGCCGAGCAACAAGCTGGCGATGCCGATCCAGGAGGTGCGGCTTTGTTGCCCGATCATGCGCGCGATGTGCCGCTGCGTCACGTGCGACAGCTCGTGCGCCAGCACCGATGCGAGCTCGTCCGGCGTGCGCGTGACGGCCAACAGGCCCAGGTGCACCCCGATGTAGCCGCCCGGCAGCGCGAAGGCGTTGACGCTTCGGTCCTTGACCAGGAACGCGTCCCAGGCCAGCACCTGATCGAGCTCGGCTGTGATCTCGCCCCGCTGCCGAGCGGCCAGCAGCAAGCGCTGCCAGACCTGGTCGATGTACTCGAGCACCAGCGGATCGTCGATCACCGCCGGGTCGCCCAGGATGGCGCGCATGATGCGATCACCCAGTTTGCGTTCGGCCGCAGGCGAGAGCGCCTGCGCGCTGCTGTCACCCAGCGCTGGCAGCGAGATGACGGGGGCTGGCGTGTAAGGCTCGGTGTGGGCGAATCCGGGGGGGGGCGCGAGCAGGCTGGCGCACACCGCCGAAAGGATCAGCCGACGGCCATGGGCCGACCAAGTTGAAAAGGCCTTCGGGGCGGCCTTCGAGCGCGAGGGCTTCGGGGACAATCGCACGGTCTCTCAAGATCACGGTGAGCGAGGCGCACAGTATGCGTCCGTGCGCGCGCCAGCCCGGCGCCTTCACCCAACTTGACACCCCTGTCACCGCCTCGTCACCTGTCAGGCCCCGACCCCATGAGCGAACTCACCCACTTCGATGCCCACGGCCAGGCCCACATGGTCGATGTCTCAGCCAAGGTGCCCACCGTGCGCGTGGCGGTGGCCGAAGGCCGAATCCGGATGCAGCCCGGTACCCTGGCCCTCATCAAAGAAGGGCGTGCTGGCAAGGGCGATGTGCTGGGCGTGGCCCGCATCGCGGCCATCCAGGGCGCCAAGCGCACCTCGGACCTCATCCCCTTGTGCCACCCTCTGCCGCTGTCGAAGGTGGCTGTCGAGTTCGAACTCGAAGAGGCTGCATCCGCCGTGCGGTGCCAGGTGACAGTGCAGACCCTGGGACCCACCGGTGTCGAAATGGAGGCCCTGACCGCTGTGCAGGTGGGCCTGCTGACCATCTACGACATGTGCAAGGCCGCTGAAAAAGGCATGCGCATCACGGACGTGCGTCTGCTGGAAAAGCTGGGCGGCAAGTCCGGCCCCTGGCGCGCCGATGCCGCTGACTGACCAGGCCGCCTGACAACGCCGGCTGGCAGCGGCCTTCTTTCGCGCGCGAGTGGCTCAGGGCTCCATGTCCCGCCAGGTGTAGCGACCTTGTGGCGCATCGCACTGGAAGGGCAGTGGCTCGCCCTTGGTCGCTTCCGCCTCGCACACCTGGAACCACGGTTTGGCTCGGGCGTTGCGGAACTCGCTCAGGCGCTGCGCCACGTAACGCGCGTGGTCCACGCGACCGTGCTCGGCCAGCGAGCGCGCATACGCCATCATCAGCCGGGCGTCGAGCAGGACGTGCGTGGTTCGGCGGAAGGCTTCGGGCGGCAGGCTGGGCTCGTCGTCGTCGGGCAGGTTCACCCAGGCGTAGTCGGCCTGGTGTCCCCACCATGGCATTTGCCGACCGAAATCGATGCGTTCGCGCAGGCCCGCCGGGCAGATGCGGCTCAGCCATTGGGGTTGGTTCGCCGAGGCCTGGGCGCACGGCCTGGGCGCGTAGATGTTGGCTGCCGACTGGTAGTCCAGGGCACACCAAATGCCCAGCGCGGCCATGAGCAGGCCCGCCAGTGCGCCAACGGACGAGGGTTGGTTTGTGCCCGAGCTGGATTCGATCGACGCGGAGGCCCCCGAGCTCGCAGGCTCGGCCCGAGTCGACAGCCCCAGCCCGAAAGCAAAGGCCGTCGGCAGCAGAAAATAGGCGTACCAAAGCGGGTACTCCAGCAGGCTGTGCAGGCCGGCCGCTGCCACCATCACCGCCGCGGCCCCAGCCAGCCCCACCTGGTCGTCAGCCACAGCTCGGTTTGGGCGCACCAGCGTCACGAAGGCCGCCAGGCTCAGCAGCAACAGCAAAACGGCCAGCGGCAGACCGAACTCCACCGCCCACTGCAGCAGGATGTTGTGGGTGTGATCGAAGAAGGCCACCGGTCGGCCAGGGAAGGGCGTCATCGTCCAGGCGAAGTTGAAGCGCCCGTAGCCCACGCCGCTCCACGGTTGCTGCGCGATCAGGCTCAGCACGTTCGACCAGATCCCGAAGCGCGAGCTGGAGATGTCGCTGCCGTCATGCAGGCGGGCCTCGGCCGCGAACGCCACCGACTGATCGGCGTGCGACCACAGCCACATGCCGCCCCAAGCCAGGCCGTACAACACGGGAGCGCCCACCAGGGTCAGGCGCAAGCGCGTGGGCAGCCGCCGATCGAACACGCCCCAGGCGCTCAGCAGCAGCATGGCCAGCATGCCGGTGCGCGACGCCGTGAGCACGATCACGCCGATGAAGGCCGCCAGCCCGGCGCTGGCCAGGCCCACTGACAAGCGCCCCCGCGCGCCCAGCCAGGCCACGCCGACACAGGCGAAAACCATCAGGGTGCTGAAGTGGTTGGGTTGCCTCAGGTTGCCCACCGCGCGGCCGGCCATGGTCGGGATGGCGACCCAGCGGCCGTCTGCCCAACCCGGGTGAAAGACCTGCACCAGCGCCAGCAAGGTGCCAGCGACGCCGGCCACGGCCAAGCCGCCAAAGAAGAAGGCCGACAGCGTGTCGCGCTCGGGGCTGCCGCCGGCCCGCCAGCCTGACCAGGCCGCCAAGGCCGCGGCCAAGGCCATGCCGCCGCCCATCAGACCCAGTCCCAAGGGCAAGGGGCTGAACACGCCCGCCCACAACGCCATGCCTGCCTGGGTGAGCAGCACCGCACAGAGTGCTTGTAAAGCGGTGCGACCTGGCCCCTGCAGCGGGGCATTCGGGCGTCCGCCCAGCCAGCTCAGCCACAGGCCCCAGCCGAGCACGGCCAGCGCCTGGTTGTAGAAGGTCACGGAGGGCGGGTCGTGCGGTGCGACGAGTGTCGGGGCCGCCAGGGCCAGCAGGGCCAGGGCCCAACCACCCACCGGCCAGGTGCCCACGTTGCGGGCAGGGGAAATCGTTGTCATGGCTCGTATTGTCGTGCCATCAAGGGCGCGCATTCGGCCGGGCGCCCAGAGGTGGCTCAGGGTGCAACAACGGCGTTTGACAACAGGCTGATCGGCGAAATTCTGACCTGTTTCAAAGCTTTGTTCACACCCCGTGGAAGCCCGATGTAAAAGCTGGTGTCACGCCCTTGTCACATCGGCCGGATGGGCGCACACTGGTCTTCCGGTTGACGATTTTGGAGGCCTCGGTGCCCCGTCTCAGACAGCCAGCAGCGAGTGTCCCTTGCGCCCACCGGATGTGCTTGAAGTGTGTGCAACGTTTCTGCTCTCGAAAGGAGGCAGTATGAATGTGACGATCAGTGGCCATCACCTGGAAGTGACCCCCTCGCTGCGTGAGTATGTGCTCACAAAGCTGGAGCGAATCACCCGCCATTTTGATCAGGTCGTGGACATCACGGTCTTGCTCAGCGTTGAAAAGCAAAAGGAAAAGGACCGTCGCCAGAAGGCCGAAGTCAACCTCCACGTCAAGGGCAAGGACATCTTCGTTGAAACCTCCCACGAAGACCTTTACGCCGCCATCGATCAACTGATGGACAAGCTCGATCGACAAGTCTGCCGCCACAAGGACCGCGTGCAGAACCACCAACATGACTCACTCAAGCGTGCCTCGGGCGCCTGGGACATGGCGTCCTGAAGTCCCTCGCCAGCAAACCGCGTCGGTGCACTCGGCACCGAAGCCCCTCGGTCGATCCTGATTGCGGGTCGCCAGCGCAGGCAAAACCGAGTTGACGGCCCTTCGGGGCCGTTTTTCATGGGAACAAATGCCGCCTGATCGGCGAAAGTTGGCGCCATGCCCCTTTGTGTGGCGCGCCAGCGAGGCATCGGTCATTCAGGGTCTTGCTGCGGTGCAGCAGAGGGTGCAGAATCTCCGAAGGTCCCTATAATCCGCCCTCTGCCCGCCCGGTGGGTGGCGTCCCGACAGTCGCTTTGCGTCACACCATGAACCGTCTCTCAGCCATCCTTCCCGCCAGCCAGGTGCTGGTGGACGTGGACGCCAGCAGCAAGAAGCGCGTCTTCGAGCACGCGGGTTTGCTGTTCGAGAACCACCACGCCATCGCGCGCGCCACGGTGACGGACAACCTCTTCGCGCGTGAGCGGCTCGGCTCCACCGGCCTGGGGCATGGCGTGGCCATTCCCCATGGCCGCATCAAGGGTTTGAAGAACCCGCTGGCTGCGGTCATCCGCCTGAGCCAGCCCATCCCCTTCGATGCGCCCGACGAAGAGCCCGTCGGCCTGCTCATCTTCCTGCTGGTGCCCGAAGCAGCCACCCAGCGCCACCTCGAAATCCTCTCCGAGATCGCCGAGTTGCTGTCCGACCGCGAATTGCGCGAGCGGCTCAAGACCGAAGGCTCGGCCGCCGAGGTCCACGAGTTGATCGAGCGCTGGCAGCCACTGAAGTCGGTGGCTTGAGCGCCAGGGCGGTTCCGCCTTCAGGCATGATGTCCGGAAATCGCCTGCCACCGCACCTGCTGCCGCACCGTCTGTGAGCCTCAAAGACCTCGCCATCATCAGCGCCGAAGCGCTGTTCGAGTCCAACCGCGCTGCTTTGCGCTGGGAATGGATCGCCGGCCACGCCAACCCCGAGCGCCATTTCGACGAAGAGGCCGTCAAGTCGGCTCAGTCGGCTGCCGACCTGGTGGGCTACCTGAACTACATCCACCCCTACCGGGTGCAGATCGTGGGGCGCCGCGAGTCGGCCTATTTCACCAACTCGACGCCCGAGGACCAGGAGCGCCGCATCCAGCGCATCGTGACGCTGGAGCCGCCGGTGGTGGTGGTCGCCGATGGCGTGCCGCCTTCGGACAAGCTGGTGGCCATGTGCGGCCGCGCCGGCATCCCGCTGTTCGTGACGGCCGAATCGGCCGGCCACGTCATCGACGTGCTGCGCAGCTACCTGACGCAGCACTTCGCCGAGCGCATCACCCGCCACGGCGTGTTCATGGACATCCTGGGGCTGGGCGTGCTGCTGACGGGCGAGTCGGGCCTGGGCAAGAGCGAACTCGGCCTGGAGCTGATTTCACGGGGCCATGGCCTGGTGGCCGATGACGCGGTCGATCTGTACCGCGTCTCGCGCACGGCCATCGAAGGCCGCTGCCCCGAGCTGCTGCAGAACCTGCTGGAAGTGCGCGGCATCGGTCTGCTCGACATCAAGGCCATCTTTGGCGAGACGGCCGTGCGACGCAAGATGCGCCTCAAGCTCATCGTGCACCTGGTGCGCAAGGAAACCATGGAGCGCGAGTTCGAGCGCCTGCCCTACGAGCCCCTGTTCGAAGAGGTCATGGGCGTGCCGATTCGCAAGGCGGTGATCGCGGTGGACGCCGGCCGCAACCTGGCCGTGCTGGTCGAAGCCGCCGTGCGCAACACCGTGCTGCAGCTGCGCGGCATCGACACCTACCGCGAGTTCATCGAACGCCACCAGCGCGCGATGGAACGCGGCGGCGGGCACTGAAAACAAAAGCCGGCTTCGGTAAGCCGGCTTGTTGGGTGGGCGCCGAGCGCCGAACGGCGCGCAGGCTTGCGGTCAGCCCTTGTGCCCTGCAGCCTTGCCTGAGCAGCCCTCGCGGTTGCACACCACGTACAGCGACAGCGCGTGATCGTGCAGCTTGTAGCCGCGCTCGGCGGCGATCTGTTGCTGGCGCTTCTCGATTTCGGCGTCAAAGAACTCTTCCACCCGGCCACAGCTGATGCACACCAGGTGGTCGTGGTGCTTGCCTTCGTTGAGCTCGAAGACGGCCTTGCCTGCCTCGAAATGGTTGCGCGCCAGGATGCCCGCCTGCTCGAACTGCATCAGGACGCGGTAGACGGTGGCCAGGCCGATGTCCGATCCTTCGGTCAGCAGCAGCTTGTAGACGTCTTCAGCCGTCAGGTGGCGCTGGGTAGACTGCTGGAACAGCTCCAGGATCTTGATGCGTGGCAGGGTGGCCTTGAGCCCGCTGCTTTTGAGTTCTTCGACATTGGTCATGGAGGCTCCACAGTGCGAACAGGCTCGTGCGGCCGCCGCTAGAATGCCCAATGATAATGAGTTGGCGCCTTGATCGCACCTGACCGGGGGTACACCCCTGCTGTCTGGCGGCCCATTCCTGACGCCACTGACGCCAAACCCGAGCTCGCGCTCTGTTCAACGACCCGACACCTCCGTGGTGTTCAACCTCTGCCCATGATGCCGACCCCGATTCGCCGTGCTGCCCTGGTCCTGGCCTCCGCAACCTTGCTGTCGGGCTGCGGCAGCCTGAGCAACCCGGAAACGCTTTTTGGCCTGCTGACGCCTTACCGCATCGACGTGGTCCAGGGCAACGTCGTCACCCAGGAGGTGATGGCGCAGGTCCAGCCTGGCCTGGGCCGGCTGCAGGTGCGCGAGATCCTGGGCACGCCGTTGCTGGCCGATCCGTTTCACGCCGATCGCTGGGACTACGCTTTCACCATCCGCCGCCAGGGTGTGCCGGATCAGCAGCGCCGCGTGACGGTGTTCTTCCGCAATGACGTGGTCGAGCGCTTTGAAACCGATGCCTTGCCCTCCGAGCGCGAATTCGTCGCGGCCATCGACCGCCCCCTGGGTGGCAACGAGCCCAAGCTGCAAATGACGCCCGAGCAGGTCGCTGCGCTGCCTGTGCCGCCCAAGACCGAGGTGATTCGCAAAGCACCTCAAGGCGCCGCCCGCGACTACCCCCCGCTGGAAGCTGGCAGCCGCTGAGCCCGCCTGCCCGCTTGCCCGCCCGAGCGGCTGGCCTTGTCACCGAACCTGAACTTCTGCCACTGGATTTCTGCATGAGCGCCACCCCGACTTCCGCCTCCGAGCCCCTTGCCATCGCCATCGCCGGGGCATCCGGCCGCATGGGCCGCATGCTGATCGAGGCGGTCCTGCAGTCGCCCGATACCCGCCTCGCGGGCGCGCTCGACATCGCGGGCAGCCCTGCACTGGGCATCGATGCCACGGCCTACATGGGTTCGCGCAGCGGCGTGGTCATCACCGATGACCTGCATGTCGGCCTGAAGGACGCGAAGTACCTGATCGATTTCACCCGCCCTGAGGGCACGCTGGCGCACCTGAAGGTCTGCCGCGAGCTCGGTGTCAAGGCCATCATCGGCACCACCGGTTTCACGCCCGAGCAGAAGGCCGAGATCGAAGACGCCGCGCGCGACATCGCCATCGTCCTGTCGCCCAACATGGCCGTGGGCGTGAACGTCGTCTTCAAGCTGCTGGCCCAGGCCGCCAAGGCCCTCAAGGACGGCTACGACATCGAGATCATCGAGGCCCACCACCGCCACAAGGTCGATGCCCCCAGCGGCACCGCCCTGAAGATGGGCGAGGTGGTGGCCGAGGCCGTCGGGCGTGACCTCAAGACCTGCGCCGTCTACGGCCGAGAAGGCGTGACAGGCGAGCGCGACCCCAACACCATCGGTTTCGCCACCGTGCGCGGCGGCGACGTGGTGGGCGACCACACGGTGCTGTTCGCCGGCATCGGTGAGCGCATCGAGATCACGCACAAGTCTTCCAGCCGCGTGCACTACGCGCAGGGCAGCCTGCGTGCCGCGCGTTTCCTGGCGCGTCAGCCGCACGGGCTGTTCGGCATGGACGACGTGCTGGGTCTGAAGTGAGCCGCTGAAGCACCATGGACAGCCTGATTCAGTACTGGGTGCAAGGCGACGCCATCGGTCGTGCGGTGGCCGTCATGCTGCTGATCATGTCGATCGGCGCCTGGGTGGTCATCTTCTGGAAGGGCTGGATGCTCACGCGAGCCAGGCGTGACCTGGTGCTGGGCGCGCAGGCTTTCTGGCGTGCCGCCGACCTGCCCTCTGCGCGTCTGGCGCTCAAGGACGTGGACCGCGAGCAGGTGCTGCTGCCCCTGGTCGAAGCCGCAGCCGAGCCCGTGGCCGCTGGCACGATGGAGGCACGCGCCTTGCCCGAGGCCCAGCTCACGCGCCGCCTGCGCGACAGCCTGCACGAAGTCATGCAGCGGCTCAAGGCAGGGCAGGTGTTGCTGGCGTCGGTGGGCTCGGTCTCGCCTTTCGTGGGCCTGTTCGGCACCGTCTGGGGCATCTACCACGCGATGATGGGCATCGCCAACGAAGGCTCGGTGAGCATCGACAAGGTGGCCGGCCCGGTGGGCGAGGCGCTGATCATGACGGCCGCTGGCCTGGCCGTGGCCATACCGGCGGTGCTGGCCTACAACGTGTTCGGCAAGCTGGTGTCGGCCTGTGAAGCCGACCTCGAGGGTTTTGCGCACGACCTGCGTGAGGCGCTGATGGGTGCGCGATCGCCTGAGTCGCGTGGTCAGCGCGACCACCAGGAAGGCTGAGGCAGCACGATGGCGTTTGGTCGGCTGGAGCGTCCACAGGGCAGCGAGCCCATGAGCGACATCAACATGACGCCGCTGATCGACGTCATGCTGGTGTTGCTGATCATTTTCATGATCACGGCGCCGATGATGACCTCGCGCTTGAAGCTCGACCTGCCGCGCGCCGAAACCCAGGCCCCTCCGCCGGTGCCGCCTGCGGTGATCACGATCGCGCTGACGGCCGATGGGCGCACGCACCTGGACGACCTTGCTGTGGACGCGGCCGCGCTTGAGGCACAGGTCCAGGCGCAAGCCAAGTCCAAGCCCGACACCGAGGTGCAGCTGCGTGCCGACCGGGTCGTGCCTTATGAGCGCGTGGCGCAGCTGATCGGTGTTCTGCAGAAGGCGGGGCTGACGCGCATCGCTTTCGTGACCGAGGCTTCGGAGGCCTCGGGTGCACCGGCAGCTCCCGCCGGCCAGCCCTGAGCTGGCTCCCAGAATGACCTGCTTCGCCCACGGGGCAGGCGGGCTCCCGCAAAATCTTTGCTTTGGAACCTGTCAGGTTCCACCAGCCTGATGCGACACAAGGGCACTCAGCCCCACGGAGCCCGACATGGCCTTCATCCGCACTTCTCGCCACACGCTTCACCCCGACAGCGGTTTGATCCTGCCGGAGCACGAGGTCACCCCTCGGGCCGTGTACGAGGACCGCCGCAACCTGCTCAAGGGCCTGGCAACGGGTGCCGCCGGTCTGGCCGCCACAGGCCTGGGCCATGGGTTGGCATTTGCCCAGCCCAGCCAACAGGCAGGCCTGGTGCAGCGCCCTGGCAAGCTCGCAGCCCTGCCCGCCACGCGCAGCACGGTGCCTGGCGCCTACGTGATGGACAAGCTCACGCCCTACGGTGACGTGACCACGTACAACAACTTCTACGAGTTCGGCACCGACAAGTCGGACCCGGCCGAAAACGCCCACACGCTCAAACCCCGCCCCTGGACGCTGGTGATCGATGGCGAGGTTGGCAAGCCTCAGAAGCTGGGCCTCGATGACCTGCTCAAGGTGGCGCCAATGGAAGAGCGCATCTACCGGATGCGTTGCGTCGAAGGCTGGTCGATGGTGATCCCGTGGGTGGGCTGTTCGCTCTCGGCCCTGATCAAGCGGGCCGAGCCCACAGGCAAGGCCAAGTACGTCGAGTTCGTCTCCCTGGCCGACCCCAAGCAGATGCCCGGCGTGCGCTCGTCGGTGCTCGACTGGCCCTATGTGGAAGGCCTGCGACTGGACGAGGCCATGCACCCGCTCACGCTGATGGCCTTTGGGCTGTACGGCGAGGTGTTGCCCAACCAGAACGGCGCGCCGCTGCGCCTGGTGGTGCCCTGGAAGTACGGCTTCAAGAGCGCCAAGTCCATCGTGCGCATTCGCCTGCTGGAAAAGCCCAACACCCCGAGCTGGGTCAAGGCGGGGCCGCAGGAATACGGCTACTTTTCCAATGTGAACCCGAAGGTGGACCACCCGCGCTGGAGCCAGGCCACCGAGCGCCGCATTGGCGAAGGCGGGTTCTTCGCGCCCAAAAAGCCCACCCTGATGTTCAACGGCTATGAGGCCCAGGTGGGGCAACTCTATGCAGGCATGGACCTGCGCAAGTTTTTCTGAACCACAACACCCATGAGCACCGCATCCGATCTCGCCAACACCCTCAACAGCTGGCTGATGAAGCCTTGGGCCAAGCCCCTGTCCTGGTTGGTGTGCTCGGTGCCGCTGCTGGTGTTGGTGGCCGCTGCAGCGGCGGACAGGCTGGGCGCCAACCCGGTCGATCACTTCATCAAGGAGACCGGCGAGTGGTCCTTGCGTTTCCTGTGGCTGACGCTGGTGATCACGCCCTTGCGAGACCTGGCCGGGTTGCCAGGCTTGCTCAAGCACCGGCGTGCGCTGGGTGTCACCGCCTTCACCTATGCGCTGGTGCATGCGTTGACTTACGCGTGGCTGGATCAGGGCTGGGTGATCGACGACATCGTGGCCGATGTGCTCAAGCGCAACTTCATCCTCGTGGGCTTCATTGCCTTGGTGGTGATGTTGCCGCTGGCGCTGACTTCGTTCAACGCAGCGATCAGGGCCATCGGCGGGCGCCGCTGGCAGGCGCTGCACAAGCTGGTCTACGCCGTGGCTTTGCTGGGCCTGTTGCACTTCTACCTGAAGAAGGCCGCCAAGAACGACCTGGCGGAGGTTGGCGTTTACGCGGCCATCCTGGCGGCTTTGCTGGGTTGGCGCGTCATGCGCAAGGGCGGGGTGTTGGCGATGCTGCGGGTGCGCTGAGCACTTGTGGTTTGCCTGTCGGGCAGGGAAGGCGTCGCCCCCCGCTGCCCGAGCTCATCACTTGAGCGCACTGCGCGGCACCACCGGCAGCACGATGCTGCTGGGGTAGGCCTGGCTGCTCAGGATGGTGCTGACGTTGCCATCGGCTTCGGCCTGGCGGTCGAGCGACCAGATGCCTTGGGCCTGGTTGCTGGCGCTGATGGCCACGCGCAGCTTCTGGCCGGCGCGGATCAGCGCAGCGGTCGGGAACACCTCCACCGGCACCAGCATGGGCTGGCCGGGCACCACAGGCTGGATCGACGCCTGGGTGAACGGGTGCCAAGGCTGGATCATCACGCCGTTGACATACCGCGATCGGCTCGTGTCCACCGCGCGGAAGGCGGCCGACTGCAGGCCGTTGGTCAGCGGCTTGACCGTGCCGGCCGACGGGTCCACCACGTCCACGCGCACCGACACGGCGGCTTGCGTCTTCGAGGCGCGCATCCACACATCGGCCTGGATGGGGCCGTTGAGGTACATGTCGCTGGTCAGCGGGGCGCTCTCGTAGACGATCGAGCCCTGGGCATCTTCGACCTGGCGGCTGTCCTTTTGGCAGTCCTTGGGCAGCAGGCCGCTGATGCCCAGCGTCCACTGTGCATGGCTGTTGGAGCAGTCGGTGCTGTCGCGCAGCGTGACCTTGGCCTGGGCCACGGTGCCGCCCAGGATGGTGGATTTGGTGACCGTGGGCGCCGGCGGCTCGATGACGATCTGGTTCTGGTCTGCAGCAGCCGGGGCATCCTGGCGCAGCACGCGGTCGCCACGCAGGTACCAGCGCTGCGGGTTCATCTGCGGGTGGGGCCAGTCGGTCGAGATGGCGTAGCGCGACTTGCCGTTCTCGCCGTAGCCATCGACGTGCTGGGTCACGTTGGGCAGATTGTCGGCGCCGGCGGGCAGGCCCATCACGTGCTGATCGAACCACTGAAGCAGCAGGGCGGCCGATCCGGGCGAGCCCTGTTCGGTGGCGTTGTTGTGGTCCTTGGTGGCTGTCAGCACCGACTGCAGGTGGTAGCCGGGGAGCACGACCAGCTTGGTGGCGACGTTGCGCTTGAGCTGCTCGTAGATCAGCGGCTCGTCCCGCTGGAAGATGTCGGCGCTGGCGCCGATCACGAAGGTGGGCACCTTGATCTGCGGCGTCTTCTCGATGGGCGAGCGCACCGACCAGAAGCTGCCGTCGTCGGTGGCGATGCCGACCTTGCCGGCCAGGCCCGCGTCGATGGTCGGGAAGTACCAGGCGTTGATGGCGGCGACGTGGTCCTTGGTGGCCTTGCCGATTTGCGTGGCGTGCTGCGGGTGCAGCAGTTGGGCGGGCTGGTTGGTGACCGACAGCGTCTGCGTCAGCGGCAGCCAGGTGGCCAGGAACTGCGCGTTGAGCAGACCGCCCGTGCCCACGGTGCCGCGGAAGGCATCGCCCATCGGCACCTCGGCGAACGCGGCCTTGATGGCGGGGTGGCCCTGGCCGGCGGTCAGCAGCGAGGTGATGCCCAGGTACGAGGTGCCGGCCACGCCGATGCTGCCGTTGAACCAGGGCTGCTTGGTGATCCAGTTGACGGTTTCGCCGTAGGCCTTTTGCTCCTCTTCGCCGAGCAGCTCGGTCACGCCCTCGGACATGCCGGTGCCGTACGAGTCAACGGCCACGGTGATGTAGCCGCGCTTGACCATGAACTTGTCCAGGCCGCCGATGAGCAAGGTGGTGTCACCCGGCGAGACCACGCCCATGAGCTGCGACATGTCGATGCGGTAGGCGGTCTGCGTGAGCACGACGGGGAACTTGCCCGAGGCCGCCATGCCCAGGGCGTTGGCCGGCAGCGAGACGTACACGCCCAGCTTCTTGCCGCTGCTCAGGGTGATGAATTGAAGTGGCAGGGTCTTCGCGCCTGCGTACCGCTCTGCGCGGGTGTAGGCCTGCCAGGTGGCGTCGCCATTGCTGGTGATGGCCGGGTTGGGCTGGCTGGTCAGGCCGCGCGTGCCCAGCGTGGTGGTCTGGGCGTGGGCGGCGCCGAAGGTGGTCAGGGCCAGGCCGATGGCCACGGCGCATGGGGCCATGCGGTGGAGGCGGTGGGGCAAGGTGAGCGTGGACATCGGTGTCTCCGGGTGTTTGGAATGGGGGGAGCGGTGCGGGCCATCGTAGGCAGCGGCGTCCAAATGAGGATTGGCAGCACTGACCACTTTGTTGTCCGAACGCGCACCCCACCGGGTAAACCACGGGGCGTTCTCAAGACGCGGGCCCCGTGCTTACCCGTTTGCGCGGCCCGTTCGCGGCAACGGCGTCCCGGGGCGAGAATCCCGTCCCATGACCGATCTGTTGTGGCTGTTTGTTCCCTTTTTCCTGCTGGTGCTGTGTGGCTGGGGAGCGGTGCGCGCCGGCCTGGTGGACCCGGGCGGCATCGGCGCGCTCAATGGCTTCGTGCTGTTCTTCGGGCTGCCGGCGATGCTGTTTCGGCTTGGGGCCAGCGGGGCGCTGGTGCAGCCGGGTTTGCCGGGCCTGCTGCTGGCCTATGGCGTGGGTGGCGCCACCGTCACGGCGCTGGCGCTGTGGCTGGGGCGGCGCTCGCGCTGGTCGCACCGCGACACGGGGCTGGTGGCGCTGGCGGCGGCTTTTCCGAACACGGGCTTTTTGGGGCTGCCCTTGCTGACGGGCTTGCTGGGCGCGCAGGCGGCCGGGCCGGTGGCGGCCACGCTCATCATCGACGTGCTGCTGCTGAGCTCGCTGTGCCTGGCCTGGGCGCACCGGGGTGCGTCGGGCTCGTGGTGGGGGCTGTGGGTGGCGCCGCTCAAAGGCGCCTTGCGCAACCCGCTGCTGTGGTCGATGGCCTTGGGCGTGGCGTGGTGGGCCAGTGGCTGGCAGATGGTGCGTGCGTTCGATGACACGCTGCGGCTGCTGGCCTTGGCCGCGTCACCGGCGGCGCTGTTCACGCTGGGGGCCATCCTGGCGCGGGCGCAGTTGAAGGCGGGGGCAAGGGTGGCAGGTGGTTCACCCCTTGCTGCGCAAGGCGCCAGCCCCGGTGTCGCGCACGGTGCTGGGCACGGGTCGCTGTCCGTCCTGGTCGTGGCCAAGCTGCTGCTGCACCCGTTGCTGGTGCTGGCGGCGGGCGAGCTGGTCCACGCCCTGGGCTGGCCACTTTCTGGCCTGGGCTTGAGCACGCTGGTGATGGCCGCGGCCCTGCCATCGGCGAGCAACGTGTCGATGCTGGCCGAGCGCGAAGGCGCCGACACCACGCGCGTGGCGCGCCTGATCATGTGGACGACGGCGCTCTCCTGGCTCACGCTGGCGGCCTGGGCCGCTTGGCGTGGTGCCGCGCTGCCCGCCTCGGGCTGATCAGACCGACATGCCCACCGTGATGGTGGCCACGTAGCCGCTGCCGACGTCGCCGGTGATGCTCAGCATCTGCGAGTCGTGGCCATCGGAGAAGACGTTGTCGCTGGCGAAGCTGATCTGCGCCAGATTGTTGACGCTGGCGCTGTAGCCGCCGGCCGTGTCGTAGACCGCCTCGCACACCTCGGTGGGGAAGGCCATCTGCGAGGTCAGCAGCTTGTTGTCGGCGCTGGTCGCCGTGTTGACGCTGCGGTAGACCTCGAAGTGGATGTGCGGCATGCGCCCGCTGTAGCACCCCGGGAAGATGGTGGTGAAGGTGGCCGTGCCGCTGCTGTCGGTGGCCTGCACACCGCGCAAGTAGTTCTCGCCGGTGACGCCGCTGGAGTAGAGCGAGTACTTGCCGTCGCGCGTGCAGTGCCACAGGTAGATGGCCCAGCCCTCCAGCGTGGCGCAGCTGGCGTTGACGTTGACCAGGCGCACGCGCAAGGTGAGCGGCACGCCGGCCGCGGTGCCCGACGCCGAGCCCACGCTGGTGCGGATGTCGCTGCGCACGATGCCCGAGAGCATCAGCGCGTTGACGATGCTGCCGTTGGCGCTGTTGGAGCCGTCGCCGGGGTAGGGGCCTTGTGTTTCTGTGGGGATGACGCTGCAGACCTCGCCGCTGGAGCTGGTGGCCGTCACGGTGCTGCTGCCGTTGGTGCTGCTGGAGGTGGCGGCGTCGCCACCGCCTCCGCAAGCGGCCAGGCCGGTGGTGCCGAACAGGGCGCTGCCGCCCAGGGCACCGAGCCAGCCGAGGGTGCGGCGGCGGTCGGTGCGCTGTTGTTCAACCATGCGCTGGGCGTCGGCCTGCAGGCCTGCGCTGCCGAAATCGGTGTCGCCCAGGTGATGGGGGTGATCGGCGTGGTGGGTGTCTTGGGTGTCGTGGGGCATGGCGGTCGGCGAGCTGGGTCGCGAGCGGTGTTGGTCACCGCATGCTGCTCGCCGTGCCTTGCTGGGCTGCGACCCCGCCGTATCAGCGGCCGACAGGAACGATTTGTTTCATCGTGTCAGCACGCCCTTCAAGGCCACGCCGGTGTGCGTGCCCTTTTCCACCAGCTTCTCGGGCGGGCCTTCGGCCACCACCTTGCCACCGCCCGAGCCGCCTTCCGGCCCCATGTCGATGACCCAGTCGGACTCGGCGATGAGGTCGAGGTCGTGCTCGATGACGACGACGCTGTGGCCACCATCGACCAGGCGGTGCAGCACGCGGATGAGCTTTTCGACGTCGGCCAGGTGCAGGCCCACGGTGGGCTCGTCGAGCACGTACAGCGTGTGCGGGGCCTTCTGGCCGCGGCGGGTGATGTCGTCGCGCACCTTGCTGAGTTCGGTCACCAGCTTGATGCGTTGCGCTTCACCACCCGACAGCGTCGGCGATGGCTGGCCGAGCGTGAGGTAGCCCAGGCCGACGTCCTGCAGCAGTTGCAGCGGGTGCGCGATGGAGGGCATGGAGCCGAAGAACTCGACGGCTTCGTCGATCTCCATCTTGAGCACGTCGCCGATGTGCTTGCCGCGCCAGGTGGCGGCCAGCGTCTCGCGGTTGAAGCGCATGCCGTTGCAGGCGTCGCAGTGCACCTTCACATCCGGCAGGAAGGCCATCTCGATGGTGCGGATGCCCTGGCCTTCGCACTCGGGGCAGCGGCCTTCGCCGGTGTTGAAGCTGAAGCGGCCTGCGCCCCAGCCGCGCGCACGGGCTTCAAGCGTGTCGGCGAACAGCTTGCGGATGGTGTCCCAAAAGCCGATGTAGGTGGCCGGGCACGAGCGCGGCGTCTTGCCGATGGGCGTCTGGTCGACTTCGAGCACGCGATCGACGGCGCCCCAGCCTTCGAGGCTTTCGCAGCCATGCCAACTGGGCGTGGTGTTGGCGCGTTCCTTGAACGGGATGGCCACGGCCGCCTGCACGTTGGCCAGCAGCACGTCGCGCGCCAGCGTGGACTTGCCCGAGCCCGACACGCCGGTCACGCCCACCAGCCTTTGCAGCGGCACCTTGACGTTGACGCCCTGCAGGTTGTGCAGCTTCGCGCCTTGCAATTGCAGCTGTGGCGTGTTCTTGTCCACCTTGCGTCGGCCAATGGGCTTGCCATCGTCGTCCACGCGCAGCGGGTGCTGCATGGGTGAGCGCAGGCAGCGGCCGGTGACCGATGCTTCGCTGGCCATCACGTCGGCCACCGTGCCTTCGGCCACCACGGTGCCACCGCGCACGCCGGCGCCGGGGCCGATGTCGATGACGTGCTCGGCGCGGCGGATGGTGTCCTCGTCGTGCTCGACCACCACCAGCGTGTTGCCCGACTGGCCCAGCGTGTGCAGGGCGTCGAGCAGCAGCTGGTTGTCGCGCGGGTGCAGGCCGATGGTGGGCTCGTCGAGCACGTAGCAAACGCCTTGCAGGTTGCTGCCGAGCTGCGCGGCCAGGCGGATGCGCTGGGCTTCACCGCCGGACAAGGTCGGCGCGGCGCGGTCCAGGCTGAGGTAGCCCAGGCCCACCTGTTCCATGAAGGCCAGGCGCGACTTGATCTCGCTGACGATGTCGCGCGCGATGGTGGCCTCGCGGCCGTCGAGCTTGAGCTTTTCGCTCCACTTGCGCGAGTCCTTCACCGACAGCGCCGACACATCGGCGATCGACTGGCCACGCATCTTCACGGCCCGTGCGACGGGGTTCAGGCGTGCGCCGTGGCAGGTGCCGCATTCGGCGTCTTCCACGTCTTCCACATCGGGCTCGGCGAAGGTTTGTTCGCGCCCCTTGTTGTCGTCTTGTTGGGAGTCGTCGAGCACCTTGCGCTGCTCGCGCGTGAGCGCCAGGCCCGTGCCCACGCAGTCGGGGCACCAGCCGTGTTTGCTGTTGTAGCTGAACAGGCGCGGGTCCAGCTCGGGGTAGCTGGTGCCGCAACTCGGGCAGGCACGCTCGGTGCTGAACACCTTCACGCGGCCCATGTGCAGGGTCGATTTGCCATTGGCCAGCGCATCGGCCAGGCCTTCCAGCCCGGTGATGAGGTGCACCACGCCCTTGCCGTGTTCCAGCGTCGAGGCGAGCAGTTCGCGCAGGCGGGCTTCGTTCTCAGGGGTCACGACCACGTCGCCCACGGGCAGCTCGATGGTGTGTTCGCGGTAGCGGTCGATCTTGGGGCCCTTGGCCGTGCCCCAACCCGCCACGGGCAGGAACTCGCCGTCCACGCGCAGGTGGTCGAAGCCGCGCGCCGAGGCCCACTTGGCCAGCTCGGTGTAGACGCCCTTGCGGTTGACCACCAGCGGCGCCATCAGGCCGATGTGCTGGCCGCGGTACTCGCGCAGCCACTGCGCGGCGATGGCCTCGGGCGTTTGCGGCAGCACTGGGATGGGGTGGCCATCGGCATCGACACAGGTGGTGCAGTGCTGGGTGCCCAGCTTGACGTAGAGCAGGCGCAGGAAGTGGTGCACCTCGGTGGTGGTGCCCACGGTGGACTTGCGACCGCCGCGCGACAGGCGCTGCTCGATGGCCACGGTGGGCGGGATGCCATACACCGCATCGACCTCGGGCCGACCAGCCGGTTGCACCAGCGAGCGCGCATACGCGTTGAGCGATTCGAGGTAGCGGCGCTGCCCTTCGTTGAAGAGGATGTCGAAGGCCAGCGTGGACTTGCCGGAGCCCGACACGCCGGTGATGACGTTGAACTTGCCGCGCGGGATGTTCACGCTCATGCCGCGCAGGTTGTTCTCGTGCGCGTTGACGACCTCGATGGCGTCGTGGCCCGGGGCCTTGGCGGCAGCGGCTCGGCGTTGATCACGTCGGGCCTTGATGAGCGCCTGGAGCGATCGACCGTCTTCCTCGGCCTTGACCACCGTGGCGGAGGTCGCTTCGTCGGCCAGGCCCAGCGCCTGCTCGTACTCCCGCAGGGCCAGGGCCGTGTGCGTGTGGCCAAGCTTGAGGTCTTCCGGTGCGCCTTGCGCCACGATCTGACCGCCGGCGTCACCGCCCTCGGGGCCGAGTTCGATCAGCCAGTCGCAGGCGCGGATGACGTCGAGGTTGTGCTCGATCAGGATGATGCTGTTGCCCGCGTCCAGCAGCTTGCCGAAGGCGCGCATCAGCTTGGCGATGTCGTCGAAGTGCAGGCCGGTGGTGGGCTCGTCGAACATGAACAGCGTGCCCTTGCGCGCGGTGCGCTGGCCGCTTTTGCTCAGTTGCGTGGCGGCCTCGACCAGGTGGCCGGCGAGCTTGAGACGCTGTGCTTCACCGCCTGACAGTGTCGGCACGGGCTGGCCCAGCTTGACGTAGTCCAGGCCCACGTCGGACAGCGGTTGCAGCGCGCGCACCACGTCCACGTCTTGCGCGAAGAGCCTGACGGCTTCGGCCACCGTGAGTTCGAGCACATCCGAGATGCTGAGCTTCTTGTTCAAGCGCTCGATCTGCACCTCGCGCACCTCGGCGCGGAAACGCGTGCCGTCGCAATCGGGGCAGCGCAGGTACACGTCGGAGAGGAACTGCATCTCGACGTGTTCGAAGCCCGAGCCACCGCAGGTCGGGCAGCGCCCGTTGCCCGCGTTGAAGCTGAAGGTGCCCGCCGTGTAGCCGCGTTCACGCGACAGCGGGGTGACGGCAAACAGCGTGCGCACCGCGTCGAAGGCGCCCACGTAGCTGGCCGGGTTCGAGCGTGCGGTCTTGCCAATGGGGGACTGGTCGACGAAGCTGACCGCGCTGAGCCAGTCGGCGCCGAGCAGGTCGTCGTGCTCGCCGGGGCTCTCGGTGGCCTCGCCGAAGTGGCGCAGCAGGGCGGGGTGCAGGATGTCCTGGATCAGGGTGGATTTACCCGAGCCACTGACGCCCGTCACGCCCACCAACCGCTGCAGGGGAAAGTCTACGTTCAGGTTCTTCAGGTTGTGTTGCCGCGCGCCCTGCAAGATCAGCTTGGGCGTGCTGTCCTGCACAGGACGGCGTTGTCCGATCCCGATGCGGCGGCGGGCACCCAGGTAGGCGCCGGTCAGTGTCTCGGCCTGCTTGAGGTCGTCGGGCGTACCATCGAAGACGATGCGCCCGCCTTGCGATCCGGGGCCTGGGCCCATGTCGATGACGCGGTCGGCGGCCAGCATGACGGCGGGGTCGTGCTCGACCACCACCAGCGTGTTGCCCGCGTCCACCAGGCGCTGCATGGCCAGGTTGATGCGGTCCATGTCGCGCGGGTGCAGGCCGATGGAGGGCTCATCGAGCACGAACAGCGTGTTGACCAGCGAGGTGCCCAGGGCCGTGGTCAGGTTGATGCGCTGCACCTCGCCGCCCGAGAGCGTGCGGCTCTGGCGGTCGAGCGTGAGGTAACCGAGGCCCACGTCGACCAGGTACTTCAGCCGCGTGCGGATTTCATCCAGCAGCAGCTGCAAGGCTTCCTGATCACCTTGTTTGGGCAGCGTGACGAAGCCGAAGAAACGCTGCAGCTGCGAGATGGGCAGCAGCATCAGGTCGTGCACGTTCAGGCCGGGCAGGGCACCGAAGGCCGCCGCGTCGAGCGCCACGCCCTTGGGCTTGAAGCGCTGCGCAGGCGGCAGCACCGCGTCGGCATCGGCCTGCGAGCCCAGGCGCCACAACAGCGACTCGGTCTGCAATCGAGCGCCTTCGCAATCGGGGCAGGGCGTGTAGCTGCG
Source organism: Aquabacterium parvum (assembly GCF_001447195.1). Classification (GTDB taxonomy): domain Bacteria; phylum Pseudomonadota; class Gammaproteobacteria; order Burkholderiales; family Burkholderiaceae_C; genus Aquabacterium; species Aquabacterium parvum. The sequence continues at coordinate 227,342 of NZ_LFRI01000386.1, forward strand.
GTACTTGGACAAGAGCACGCGGATGTGCATCTTGTAGGCCTTGCTCTCGAGGTACTCGAAAAAGCGGCGGATGCCGTACCACTGCTTGTTCCAGTTGCCCTTCCAGTCGGGGTCGCCTTCGAGCACCCAGTGCTTCTGCTCGGCCGTGAGTTGCGACCAGGGCGTGTCGCGCGGGATGGCGGCGTCGCCCGCGTACTTGACGAGGTCGGCCTGGCACTCGGCCCAGGCGGGTGTTTGCAGCGGCTTGATGGCGCCACCGCGCAGCGTCTTCTTGGCGTCGGGGATGACCAGGCCCCAGTCCACGCCGATGACGCGGCCGAAGCCCCGGCAGGTGGGGCAGGCGCCCGCCGCCGAGTTGAACGAGAACATGCCCGGCGTGGGCGTGCTGTAGCGGCGGTGGCTTTCGGGGCAGTGCAGGCCGCTGGAGAAGCGCCAGAGCTCGGGCTCGCCTTCGTCGTTGCTGAGCGCGTAGACGGTGACATGGCCGTTGCCGCGCTTGAAGGCGACTTCGAGTGCTTCGATGACGCGCGGGCGGTCGAGGTCGGCGCCGCTGGCGTCTGCGCCCATGCGAAAGCGGTCGACGACGACGTCGAGCACCAGGCGCTCGTCCTCGGCCAGGGTGGTTTCAGAGCTGGCGGCTGACTTTTTCGTGGTCTTCTTGGCGGCGGCTTTCTTGGCGGACTTCTTGGCCACCGGGGCGGCGCCAGCAGCGGCCTCCACCTTCACCACCCGCTGCGCCTGGATGCGCGAGAAGCCGCTGGCCGACAGCCATTCCTCCATCTGCTCGGGCGAGGTGTTGGCCGGCAGCTCGGCGCCGAAGGTGACGACCACGCGGCGGCCGCCTTCCGTTTGTGCGCAGCGGCGCAGCAGCTCCTCGAACACCGACTGAGGCGTGTCCTCGCGCACCGGCAGGCCCGTGGACTGATCGAACAACTGGGCCGCACGCGCGAACAGCAGCTTGAGGTGGTCGTTGAGCTCGGTCATCGTGCCCACCGTTGAGCGCGACGTGCGCACCGGGTTGGTCTGGTCGATGGCGATCGCCGGGGGCACGCCTTCGACGCGGTCCACCGCCGGGCGGTCCATGCGGTCGAGGAACTGGCGGGCGTAGGCGCTGAAGGTCTCGACGTAGCGCCGCTGCCCCTCTGCATACAGGGTGTCGAACACCAGCGAGGACTTGCCCGAGCCGCTGGGGCCGGTGACCACGGTGAGCTCACCTGTGCGGATGTCCAGGTCAAGGTTCTTGAGGTTGTGCTGGCGGGCGCCGCGGATGCGGATGTCGGACATGCGGGTGGCCTTCGAAAGGGTGGGGCGCAAACATTCTAGGGACGGCTGACCGCCCTTTTTTTTGCTGCACCGAACAATTTGCGTTCAGTCGGTCTCAAGCGGGGCGCTTGGCTGCCGAAGAGAGGTGAGCACCATCCAAAGTCGGGTGGTGCGACGTCGTGGCGTCCGTGCGCACGCCAGCGGCCTCGGGGGACCGATCCCACCTGCGCACGGGAGTGCGAGCCATGTTCGGCTGGATCCATCACTTGCCCATCGGGCGCAAGTTCCTGGTTTTGTCCCTGGTGGCCCTGGTCATGGTGGCCGCCCCCACGCTGTCGGTGATCAGCACCTCCTGGGGCTTGTACCGTGCACTGGAGGACGAGCGGGCGGGCCTGCCGCCTGTGAAGTTGCTGCTCAAAATGGTGCGCCTGACGCAGGAGCACCGGGGCTTGAGCAACGCGGTGCTCAACGGTGAAGCCAGCAAATCAGCCGACCGCCAGGCCCGTCAGCAGGCCATCGACCAGGTCTTTGCAGAGCTCGAGCAGCTCTACACCGAGCTGCCGCGCGAGGCCCTGCAGCCCGAACTCAAAGCCATGAAGGCGGCCTGGCAAGACGTTGCCAGCCGGGTCAGCCAGGCGGGCATCGCGCCGCCCGACAGCCTCAAGGCGCACACCGCCCTCGTCAACCGCATGCTTTACTTGCTGGAAGACGAAACCGGTGCCAGCGGCATGGCCCTGGACGCCGACATGGCCTGCTACTACCTGATCACCGCAGCCTTCCGCGACCTGCCCCGCCTCTCCGAGAAGATGGGCCTGGCGCGCGCCCGAGGCACCGGCATGCTGGTCAAGCGCAGCGCCGACCCGGACGAGCGCAGCAAGCTTGCCACCTTGGTCGACGCTTCGCGCACGCACTTCGACGACCTGGAGCGCTCCCTGGCCAAGGCCCGTGCGGCCAACCCCAGCGTCGAGCGGGTGCTGGCCGGCTCCGTTGAAAAAGCCGTGGCCGCTCATGGCCGAATGCAGGCGCTGGCGCTGTCCGTGGTCAAAGGCGCCGACACGCACGAGATGACCGGGCCGCAGTACTTCGACGCCACCACGCAGGCCATCCTGCCCCAGTTCGCCTTGAGCGATGCCGTGGTTGACGAACTCGATGTCCTGCTGACCCAGCGGGCCGAGGCTCAGCGCAGCGAGATCATCGCGACCTTGCTGGTGGTCCTGCTGATGTCGGGTCTGGGCGGCATGCTGGCCGTGGCCATCACGCGCAACACGGCGCAAGGCATGCAAAACGTGGTGGATGCGGCCGAGGCCCTGTCTCGCGGCGACCTGACCCTGCGCGCCAGCTCGAGTCAACGCGATGAAATCGGCCAGGTTCAACGTGCCATCTCCCGCGCCGTGGCGCAACTGCGCGACACGATGGGCGGCATCCGTGCCGCCAGCGAGTCGGTGGCCACCGCGTCGAGCCAGATCGAACAAGGCAACCTGGACCTGAGTTCGCGCACCGAGACGCAGGCCTCATCGCTGCAGCAGACGGCCTCCTCGATGGAAGAAATGTCTGCCACGGTGCGGCACAACGCCGACACGGCGCTGGAGGCCAATCGCCTGTCGTCCCAGGTCGCGGGCGGCGCCGCCGAGAGTGGGCGCAACTTCGCGCAGGTGCGCCAGAAGATGGAAGCCATCAAACAGACCAGTGCGCGCATCGCCGACATCAACTCGGTCATCGATGGCATCGCTTTTCAGACCAACATCCTGGCGCTGAACGCGGCGGTGGAAGCGGCCCGCGCGGGGGAGCAAGGTCGAGGCTTTGCGGTGGTGGCGGCCGAGGTGCGCTCGCTGGCTCAGCGCAGCGCCCAGGCCGCGCGTGAAATCAAGGCCTTGATCGCCGACAGCGTGGCACAGGTCGACGAGGGTTACGACCTGGCAGAAGCCACCGCCCGCTCCATCGACGAGGTCATCGTGCAGGTGCAGCGTGTCAGCCAGTTGATGGGCGAGGTGGCCTCGGGCAGCAGCGAGCAGAGCCAGGGCATTGCCCAGGTGAACCAGGCCGTCACCTTGCTGGACCAGGCCACGCAGCAAAACGCCGCGCTGGTCGAAGAGTCGAGCGCTGCAGCCAGCAGCTTGCGCGACCAGGCCGAGCGCCTGCAAGCGGCCGTCGGCACCTTCCGCCTGGCCTGAAACCCGGGGGGTGTGGCGGCCGGCGCACGCGGGCCGGCCCACAGCTGTGACAAGATCGGCGCTGTGCGTGCCGCCCCTGGCACCTTCAGCTTCGCCCCACCATGATCAAGCGCGTCCTTTTGCCCCTCGTCATCCTGATCGCCCTGGTGGCGGCCTATTTCTACGCCATGCTCAGCTGGAGCTACTCCACCGGCGACCGCGCGGGCTGGGTGCAAAAGATTTCGCACAAAGGTTGGCTGTGCAAGACCTGGGAAGGCGAGCTGGCCCTGGTCTCGATGCCTGGCGCACCGGTCGAGAAGTTCAACTTCACGGTGTTCGCAGACGATGTGGCTGCCGACATCAACCGCCACATGGGCAAACGCGTGTCCCTGCACTACGAGCAGAAGGTGGGCTTGCCCACCAGCTGCTTCGGTGAGACGCGTTACTACGTGACCAAGGTGATCCCGGTGGACGACATCTCCCTGTCGCCCGGGGTGGTGATCCAGCCGGCGCATCCCGCGTCGGCTGCGTCGGCCCCCTGAGCCGCCTTCCGGCGGCCAGGGCACACGCTCAGCGCACCAGCAGCACGGGCGCCTTGCTGCGCGCCAGCACCTGGTTGGTGACCGAGCCCATCACCAGGTTCATCAGGTTGCCGTGGCCGTGCGAGCCCATGACGATCAGGTCGTGCTTGCCCTTGTCGGCCAGCTTGGCGATGACGTCGGGGGCGTGGCCCGTCTTGGCCACGAAGTTGGTGGCCAGGTTGTGTTTGGCCACGAACTTGCGGATGGGCTTGAAGATGCCCTCGGCGGTGTCCTCGTAATAGGACTTGAGCTGGTCGGCCGGGAACATGGCCGCAGCGTGAGGCGGGATCATGGGCACCACGGTGAGCACGGTGTACTCGTGGTCGGCCTTGAGCCATTCGTCGTGCGTGACCAGCCAGGCCAGCATGCGCTTGGTGTAGGGGCTGCCGTCAACGGGGAGCAGGATCTTCATGGTTCGGTTCCTCGGGCGGTTGGTGTCAAAGCTTCAGTTTAGGCCGGTTGATGGCGCTGTTCTTGATCCAGCTCAGTTTTGCGACCAAGCGGCACCGTCACCACGTGACGTTCCACGAACCCCGTCTGCTCGCCCTTGCTGAAGTAGCCGCGCGGGTTGGCCACGATGCGGCAGGCCCAGTCGCGGCCGGTGGCGGCGTCGGGGCCGGTGCGGCCGCGCACGGTGTGGTCCACCGGGCAGTGCAGGTGGCCGTGGACCCAGAGGTCTGCGTGCGGCAGCAGGTCGTCGAGCCCATTGCAGAAACCCGCCGTGCCCGGCACCAGGCCGTAGCGTGGGTCGGCGCTGTGCAGCGTGGGCGCGAAGTGGGTGACGACCACGGTGGCACCGTCGTGCGGCTGGGCCAGGGCTTCGCGCAGCCATTGCTGGCAGCTCAGGCCTTCTTCGCGCAGGTCTTCGGCCAGCATGGGTTGGTCGTTGCGCCGGGTGGTGTTCTTGCGCAGGTAGAAGTTGGCCGCGCGAAAGGCCTTCGACAGCGCCTGCTGGCGCTTGGTCTCGGTGCGCTCGGTGGCTGCCAGGGCCTCGAAATCGGACCACAAGGTGGTGCCCAGGAAGCGCACACCGTCGATCTCCACCACCTCGCGGTCCAGCCAGGTGATGCCCAGGTCTGCGCAGAGTGCGCGCAGTCGCTCGCGAGTGGGGCCCAGCTCCAGGCCGTCGTACTCGTGGTTGCCGGGCACGAAGAGCACGCGCCGCCAGGGCGCTCCGGGTGCCTTGGGTGAGAAGCGCGTGAGCGCGAAGTCTGCCGAAGGCAGCAGCGAGCCCGGCTGGTAGGAGCCGATGTCGCCGGCCAGCACCAGCACGTCGGCGTCGGGGGCCGCTTGCGGGGTGAAGTCGGGGTAGCGCTCCAGGTGCAGGTCGGAGGCGACCTGGATGCGCAAGGCAGGCGTGCAGGCCGAGGTGTCGGCGCTCATCGGCGGGCGAGGGGGCTTGGGGGCCGGGTGCTCGGCGCGCTCAGTTGGCGCCGTGGCACTGCTTGTACTTGCGACCGCTGCCACAGGGGCAGGGGTCGTTGCGACCGACCTTGGGGCCGTCGCGCACCACGGTCTCGACCTTGTGGCGTTGCTCGATGCCGATCTGGGCCAGGTCGACGATGTCGAACACCAGGGCTTCGATGGCCTCGTCCAGGTTCTTGAGCGGGTGGTCTTCGTTCAGGGCTTTGGTGATGGCCTGCTGGGCCTCGTCTTGCTCGGGCAGGTGGCGCCAGATGGAGTCGAGCAGGTCGGGCACGCCGGGCAGGGCGGCTTCTTCGAGCTGCGGGAAGTTGGCCAGCGCCCACTCGAAGCCGGCGGCCCAGTAACCCAGGCCTTCGAAGGCGGCTTCGCCCTTGGCCGGTTGGCCGTCTTCTTCTTCGATCATGGGGATGATCGGGTCGAACCAGCCTTCTTCGAGGATGCCGCGCAGGATCTCGTCCTTGCGGCGCGTGATCAGCGTCACCAGGCGGGTGTGCTGTTTCTCGCTCCAGCCCTCGATGCCGGGCTCGGGCATGCCTTCGGTGCCGAAAACGGGCGAGAGCCACTGCTCGGGCTCGAGCTGCACGGGTTGCACCAGCACGCCGGCCAGGTAGCCGTCGAGGATGACCGCGTCAACGGTCTCGTAAGGGGCGGGCACAGCGGCCAGCAGCTCGTCGAGTTCGTTGATCTCGGAGTCGGTCAGGGGGGGCGTGGTCTTCATGGTGGCGTCGCGGTCGTGCACTCGAAAGTCGCATTGTGCCGGGAATGTGTGCCGGGAACGAAACCTGCGTGGCGCCCGGTGTCATGGGCTGGGCGCCATGAGGGCGCAGAAAGGGACTCGATCATGCTGGACACCTCCACCAAGTTCGCCCACACCAGGGCGGAAGACGCCGAGTGGCGCGGCGACGGGCTGCGAGACTTCTTCCTCTACAAGGACCTGGGCATCTCGGCGGCCACCAACGGCAAGGTGGTTGCGCACCTTGTGAAGGCCCACCACGCGCCGGAAAAGGGCACGGGCTGGCACCGTCATGAGGCGGACTTTCACATCGTCATCATGACCAAGGGCTGGGCGAAGTTCATGTACGAGGACCAGGAGACCCTGGTCAAGGCCGGTGACTGCGTGCACCAGCGCCCCGGCGTGCGCCACTTCCTGTTCGACTACTCGCCGGACATGGAGTACCTGGAGATCGTCAGCCCGGCCGATTTCACGTCCATCGACGTGGAGCCGGTGTGCGCGGTGCCGGCGCCTTCGGGCTGCTGGCCGGAAGCGGCGGTTTCATCGCGCTGAGCCTGCGGCGGCGCGATCAGAACTCCACGTCGAGCTCGTCGATGTCGATGGGCTCGGCCTTGGCGTCGCGCAGCCACTCCTTCATCTCGGGCTGGCCGAGCATGAGGTCTCGGTAGGCCGCGCAGACCTTGTCGAGCGGCACGTCGTAGGTGGCAAAGCGCGTGCACACGGGCGCGTACATGGCATCTGCCACGGTGCGGTGCGGGCCGAACAGGTAGGGGCCGCCGTAGGTGCTCAGGCATTCGCGCCAGATGTCGCAGATGCGGTCGATGTCGGCTTGCGCACGAGACCACACCTTGAACTTGGGGAAGTGGGCGCGCAGGTTCATGGGCAGTGAAGAGCGCAGGGCCGAGAAGCCCGAGTGCATCTCGCCGCTGATGGCGCGGCAGTGTGCGCGCGCGGCGCGGTCGGCCGGCAGCAGTCGCGCATCGGGGCACACCTCGTTGAGGTATTCGGCGATCGCCAGGGTGTCCCAGACGTGCGTTCCCGCGTGCACCAGGCTGGGCACGCGGATGGACGAGGCCAGCAGCAGGATCTCCGCGCGGGTGCTGGGGTCGTCGGGGGGCAGCACCTTTTCGTCAAAGGGCAGGCCTGAGAAGCGGGCCAGCAGCCATCCCCGCAATGACCAAGAAGAGTAGTTCTTGCTGGTGATGGTCAGCTCGGCGGTGGCGGCGGGTGCCGTTTTCATGGCCTTGGGCGCAGGGCTCTTCTTGGCGGCGGCCTTCTTGGCCGCAGAAGGGCGTGCGGGGGCCTGGGCTGTGGGGGCCATGGTGTCTCCTCATCGTGTGGTGGTGAACGCGAGCAAAGCGCATGCCACCCGGGGCTGTTGGCCGCTTTTGGTGTCTCAAACGCCGGTTGTGGACGGCGGTAGCCGCCGGGGTGGCTCGCAACTTGCTGAGTCACCTTCACCTGAACCAGCCGAGCACCACATGCTGTATGCCGCCTACGAAACCCAACACGCGATGCTTGGTCCCTGGCGTGCGGCAGCGCGTGGGCTGTCCGACTGGTTGCACCACGTGCTGCCCGACGGTCCGGCCGAATCGACCGCCCACGAGCTGATGTCCGGTGGTGCCATCGCGCGCAGCGTGGCCGCCGCCAGCGACGTGTTCGCCCGCCTGGGCCTGACCCACCACCGCCCGTCTTTCGGCATCGGCCCGGTTGAAAGCCTGGGCGTGGCCTACGACATCACCGAAGAGGCCGTGATGCGCACGCCCTTCGCCACCTTGCTGCGTTTTCGCAAGGAGGGCGCGCCCGAGCAGCCCCGCGTGCTGCTGGTGGCGCCCATGTCCGGCCACTTCGCCACGCTGCTGCGCGACACCGTGCGCACCCTGCTGCAGGACCACGACGTCTACATCACCGACTGGCACAACGCACGCGACGTGCCTTTGAAGCACGGGGTCTTTGGCCTGGACGACTACACCGAGCACCTCATCCGCTTCCTTGACCGCATGGGGCCGGGTTCGCACCTGATGGGCATCTGCCAGCCCTGCGTGGCCGCGCTGGCCGCCACCGCGCTGATGTCGCAGGACGGTCACCCGGCGCAGCCGCGCAGCCTGACGCTGATGGCTGGCCCCATCGATTGCCGCGTCAACCCGACCACGGTGAACGACCTGGCCACGAGCAAACCGCTGAGCTGGTTCGAAGAGAACCTGGTTCACACCGTGCCTTGGCACCTCAAGGGCGCGGGGCGCAAGGTCTACCCTGGCTTTGTGCAGCTCATGGCTTTCATGAGCATGAACCAGGACCGCCACCGTGGCGCCTTTGAAGAGCTCTACAAGCGCCTGGCGCAAGGCCTGCGCACCGAGGCCCTGCCCACGCAGACCTTCTACGAAGAGTACTTCGCCGTGGCCGACCTGCCGGCCGAGTTCTACCTGGAAACCGTGGGCAAGGTTTTTCAGACCTACGACCTGCCGCGCGGCGAGCTGAGCTGGCGCGGCACGAAGGTGGAGCCGCAGGCCATCCGCCGCACGGCGCTGCTCACCGTCGAGGGCGAGCGCGACGACATCTGCTCGGTGGGCCAGACCGTGGCCGCGCAGGACCTGTGCAGCGCGGTGCGCCCGTACTGGCGCCAGCACCACGTGCAGACGGGCGTGGGCCACTACGGCGTGTTCAGCGGTCGGCGCTGGCAGCGCGAGATTTACCCGCGCGTGCGCGACCTGATCCACCAGACCTCGGTGTGAGCCTCAGGGCAGTTTGTACTGCAGCGTGGTGCTGATGACGATGCTCTCGGCAGGCGCCGAGACGCGCTGCAGCGCCAGCTGGCGGATGCGGATGCGGTGCGCGTTGGCGTCGATCTCGACGTTCGACGGACAGACTGGCACGGCGCCACCCATGGCCCCCAGGTCGAGGTCGATTTCGGGGGCCGCGTCGATCGCCTGCAGGTCGCTCAAGGCCCAGTTGGCGCTGTGGCAGCCGTAGGTCGTCGTGCCGGCGGAGTCCATGCCCGGGTAGAAGAAGACGGCGAATTTGCTGGGGTCGTCCACGCGGAACAAGACAAAGAAATCGAAATCGGCGTGCTCCGGGGTGAGGCCCTCGATCAGCTGGCCCGCCGTGGCGATGCGCGCGGGAGCGGCCGCCGCGTCGCTCATGTCCAAGGCATAGTTGCCGGCTGGCACCCGGGCAGTGCCCTGGTCCACGGTGAGCACATTGCTTCGTTCGCTGTCGTCACCGCCACCGCCGCATGCGTACAACAATGCGGACACGGTCAACAGGCCGCCAAGCAGCCAGCGCGTCGGGTGACGGCTCATCTGGAACTCCCTTTTCGAATCTTGTTCGCGAAACAGGCGGGACTGTAAAACGCAACAAGTGTTTCAAGAAGGGGTCAGATGGCTGACTCCACGTGAACCAGGGGGTCAGCGCTGGACGGCTTCGAGCAGGGCCTGGATGGCGGCCGGGTCCTCGATGGTGGTGAGGTCGCCCGTGGCGCGGCCCTCGCACACGGCCTGGATGGCACGGCGCAGCAGCTTGCCCGAGCGGGTCTTGGGCAGCACGTTCACGAAGTGCACGCGCGCGGGCCGGCCCACGGCGCCGATCTGCTGATCGACCGTCTGCATGACCTCGGCTTCCAGGGTTTGGCGGCCAGCCTCGTCGGCCACCCGGGCCTGGTCTCGGCAGACCACGAAGGCACGTGCCACCTGGCCCTTGAGCTCATCGGCCACGCCCACCACCGCCACCTCGGCGACGGCCGGGTGAGCGCTGACGGCCTCTTCGATCTCGCGTGTGCCCAGGCGGTGCCCGGCCACGTTGATGACGTCGTCGGTGCGCCCGAGGATGAAGTGGTAGCCGTCGGCGTCTCGGATGCCCCAGTCGAAGGTGTTGTAGACCTGCTGGTTGGCGAAGCTGCTCCAGTAGGTTTTGACGAAGCGCTGGTCGTCGCCCCACACGGTCTGCAGACAGCCGGGCGGCAAGGGGTAGCCGAGTGTGAGCACGCCCTTCTGGTCGGGCTGGGTGAGCACCTCGCCCGTTTGGTCGTCAAGCAGGCGCACGTCGTAGCCGGGCATGGCGAAACCAGGTGAGCCGAAGCGCGTCTGCAGCGACGGGTCGATGCCGCGCGGCACGCTCAGGATGGGCCAGCCCGTTTCGGTCTGCCAGTAGTTGTCGATGATGGGCTTGCCGATGGCGTCGCTGATCCACTTCGCCGTGGGCTCGTCCAGCGGCTCTCCGGCCAGGAACAGGTGCTTGAGGCTGGACAGGTCGTGGCGCTTGAGGCAGTCCGGGTCCTGCTTCTTGAGCACGCGCACGGCCGTGGGCGCCGAGAACATGACGCTGACCTGGTGCTGCTCGACCAGCTTCCACCAGATGGCAGCGTCCGGGCGGATGGGCAGGCCCTCGTAGACGATGGTGCTCATGCCGGCCAGCAGCGGGCCGTAGACGATGTAGCTGTGGCCGACCACCCAACCGATGTCGCTGGTGCAGAAGAAGGTCTCGCCGGGCTTGCCGCAAAACAGCTGGTCCATGGACGCAGCCAGGGCCACGGCGTGGCCGCCGGTGTCACGCTGCACGCCTTTGGGCTTGCCTGTGGTGCCCGAGGTGTAGAGCGTGTAGCTGGGGTGGTTGGCGTCGACCCAGGTGCAGGGCACGACCTCGTCCATGACCTCCAGCCGCGCAGCCCGGTAGTCGATGTCGCGGTCCTTGACCATGCCGGCCGGGGCCAGGCCGCGGAGCACCATCACCACCTTGTCGGCCTTGTGCCGGCTCAGGTGCAGGGCCTCATCGAGCAAAGGCTTGTAGGGGATGACCTTGCCGCCACGCGAGCCTGCATCGGCCGAGACGATGACCTTCGGGGTGGCGTCTTCGATGCGACTGGCCAGGGAGTGGGCCGCGAAACCGCCGAACACCACCGAATGGATGGCGCCCAGGCGCACCGTCGCCAGCATCGCGATGACCGCTTCCGCGATCATGGGCATGTAGATGAGCACGCGGTCGCCTTTGCCCACGCCTTGCTGGCGCAGCACGGCGGCCATGCGCTGCACCTCGACGTAGAGCTGGCCGTAGCTCAGCGTGCGCTCGGTGTTGGTTTCGCTGGAAATGGCGATCAGCGCGGGCTGGTCGGGGCGGTGTGGCACGTGCCGGTCGACGGCGTTGTGGCACAGGTTGAGTTGCCCTCCGACGAACCACCTCGCAAAAGGTGGGTGGCAGGTGTCGCAAACCTTGTGGAAGGGGCGGTGCCAGTCGATTCGCTGGGCCTGTTCACGCCAGTAGGCGTCGCGATCGTGCAAGGACCGTTGGTGCAGGTCTGCGTAGGTCATGGGGCGCGCTCGCAGGGTAAAAGCGGTTTTTATTTGGATTTGTGGACATGCTAGTGTCACGAATCCCCCCATGAACAGGGGGGATACCCCGCGTTCACACCCAGTGCGCCTCACCGGCATCGGCCGTTCAGATGAAAACCGCTGCGCGCCTGAGGATGATCAAACCGAAGAAGCACAGGCCGAGCACCACGCCCCATTTCAGGCACAGCATGGCGCGCTGTCGCCAGACGACCTGTTTGGTGACGGTGAAGACGGCCATGTTGAGCAAAAAGCCCAGGGCCAAGGCCACCGCCAGGAAACGAAAGAGCACCATGGCCGGCCTTACCAGGCCGGGGCCAGTTCGGCCATGCCGCGGGGTGCCTGCTTCTCGTCGGCGAAGCTGGTGATCTCGTAGGCGTCGGGCTGCTCGAGCAGGGCGCGCAGCAACTGGTTGTTGAGCGCGTGGCCCGAGCGGAAGGCCGTGTACGAGGCCAGCAGGGGGTGCCCAACCACGTACAGGTCGCCGATCGCGTCGAGGATCTTGTGCTTGACGAACTCGTCGTCGTAGCGAAGGCCATCGCTGTTGAGCACGCGGTAGCGATCGACCACGATGGCGTTGTCCATCGAGGCGCCCAGGCCCAGGCCGCGCGAGCGCATCATCTCGACGTCCTTGGTGAAGCCGAAGGTGCGGGCGCGGGCGATGTCCTGCTTGTACTTGCCGGAGCTGAAGTCGAACTCGACGCGCTGGCCGGTCTGGTCGACGGCGGGGTGGTCGAAGTCGATCTCGAAAGCGAGCTTGTAGCCGTGATAAGGCTCCAGGCGAGCCCATTTCAGGTTGCGGCCTTCGCCTTCGCGCACCTCGACGGGCTTGAGCACGCGCACGAACTTCTTGGGCGCCTTCTGCAGTTCGATGCCGGCGCTTTGCAGCAGGTACACGAAAGCAGCCGATGAGCCGTCGAGGATGGGCACCTCTTCGGCGGTGATGTCGATGTAGACGTTGTCCAGGCCCAGTCCGGCGCAGGCCGACATCAGGTGCTCGATGGTGTTGACCTTGGGCGCGCCAGGGTCACCGCCGGGCGAGATGGTGGTGGCCATGCGGCAGTCGCACACCGACTCGGCCTTGACGGGGATGTCCACCGGCTGGGCCAGGTCCACCCGCCGAAAGACGATGCCGGTGTCGGGCGCTGCGGGGCGCAGCGTCAATTCGACGCGCTGGCCGCTGTGCAGGCCGACGCCGACGGCGCGGGTCAGGGACTTGAGGGTGCGTTGTTGCAGCATGGGGCTGGATTATCGCTGCGATGCAGCAAATGTGCACACCCCGTCCGCCTATCCCGCCGATTGAAAAACGCCATTGCGCCAGCCCCGGGGCGCAGCGAGCTCAGATGGGTTCAAAGCGTGTGCGTGCGATCGCCGTGCTGAAAGCCGATGGCGTCGAACCACGGGCCTTTGACGAAGCCGATGACCTTGAAGAGCTCGCCCATTTCGTGCTCGGCCACCAGCATCTGCAGGGCGGCACGGGCCTTGACCTCGGCCGCTGTCGACGCCTGGCCGCAGCGCGCCATGGCTTCGCCCAGGCCGCAGTTGGTCAAAAAGCGCCCCTGGCTGGTGTAGCCCAGCACCTCCCAACCCGTCTCCTGACCCGCCAGCGCGATGCCGGTGAAGTTCACGTGCGTGGTGATGTCCTTGTCGCCGACCATGGCCAGCGGATCCGGGTCGGCGGTGTGCGCGTGGTGGCACATCAGGGTGCCGCCACGTCGGTCGGGCAGGTAGTACTCGCGCTCGGGGAAGCCGTAGTCCAGGAAAAAGGCCGCGCCTTGGGTCATGCGTTGGGCCAGGGTGGTCACGAAGGCTTCGGCCTGGCCGTGGGTCTCGGTGACGGTGCCGGGGGCGTAGGCGGCATCGGGGTGTTCGGTGGGGGGGCGCACGCCTTCCGGGGCTGGGCGGTCGGCCCAGCACAGGGTGGGCTGCGTCGGGGCGCTTGGGGTGCCGAGCACGTCTTGGGTGGGGGGCAACTCGGCCAGCGACACGCCGCGCTCCAGCCAGCGCTGGCCGTCCCAGCTCAGCAGTTGCACAGGCATGGCATCGAGCACCTCGTTGCCGATGACCACGCCGCTCAACTCGTCGGGCAGGCTGTCGGCCCAGATGACTTTGTTGACCAGTTCGGGGTGTGCCTTGAGCAAGCGCTGGTGCTGGCGCTCGCGCAGCGCGCCAGACAGGTCGACGATGACGTAGCGGTCGATCTGGTCGCCGAGCTCGCCCAGCAGTTGCTCGGCCAGGGCCCCTGTGCCGGCGCCGAACTCCCAGATTTCGCGGGTGCCGGTCTCTTTCAGCGCCTGCGCCAGCTGGCGCGCCAGCACCTCGCCGAACAGGGGCGTGAGCTCGGGGGCGGTCACGAAGTCACTGCCGTCCTGAGGGCGGTGGCCCAGCACGCGCCGGCCACCACTGTAGTAGCCCAGGCCCGGCGCGTAGAGCGCCAGCTCCATGAAACGGTCAAAGCCCATCCAACCGCCTTGCGTCCGGATTTCGTCTCTGATCAGGTGCAGCAGGGGGGACGCGGGCAGGGGGGCGGCCACTACACTGGGCGCCTGTCGGCGAGCGTCGGGGCTGGACGTGGGGCGGTTCATGCCCTGATTGTAGGAAGGCGGCGGCCGTGTTCTGCTGTCGGACACCGCGCCCTCCACCCTCGCGCACCCACCGTTTCAGCCGTATCTGCCGTTCCAACGCGCCTTGCCATGACCTCATCCCCCGATTCGCCCGCCCATGCCGCCCAGACAGGCCGCGTTGTGCTCGTCACGGGGGCGGCCCGCCGCCTTGGCCGCGAGATCGCCCTGACCCTGGCCCGCCAGGGCTGGGACGTGGCCGTGCACTGCCGCATCTCGCGCGTCGAGGCCGTGGCCACCGTGGACGAGATCCGCGCCATGGGCCGTCGCGCCGAGGTGTTCACCGCCGACCTGTCCGACGAGCAGGCCACCCGCGAGCTGGTGCCGCGCATCACCTCGGCCCTCGGGCAGCTCGACGCCGTGGTCAACAGCGCCTCGACCTTCGAGTACGACCGCGCCGACTCCTTCACCTACGCCATGCTGGAAAAGCACCTGCGCGCCAACACCGCGCCGGCCATCGTGCTGGCTCAGGCGCTGGCGGCGCATGTGCGGTCGAGGCAGTGCGAAGGCGCCGTGGTCAACCTGCTTGACCAGAAGCTGTGGAACCCCAATCCCGATTTCCTGAGCTACACGCTCTCGAAGGCGGCGCTGGAATCGGCCACGCAACTGCTGACCCTGGCCCTGGCTCCCACCGTGCGCGTGGTCGGCGTGGCCCCGGGCCTGACGCTGACCAGCGAGTGGCTCCAAGGCGAGAAGTTCGAGCAGTTGCACCAGCTCTCGCCGCTGGGGCGCTCGTCCACGCCCGAAGACGTGGCCGCCACCGTGGCCTTCGCGCTGGCCAATCGCTCGATGACCGGTACCACGCTGCTGGTCGACGGGGGCCAGCACCTGCAGCGCTTCGAGCGCGATTTTTCGATGATGTGACGAGACGCGAAAGACCGGACATGTCCCTGACCAAAGGCAACCAGACCCTCACCCTCACCGGCCTGCGCTTCACAGCCAGCCTGGGCGTGCTCGACCACGAAATCGATTCGCCGCAACCCATCATGGTGGACGCCGAGCTCAACATGGGCAGCCAGCCCTTGCTGCCGCACGACGACGAGATCCTCAACGTGCTGGACTACCGCAAGGTGCGCCAGGCCATCATCGAGGAGTGCAACGCGGTGCACGTGAACCTGCTCGAGACCATGATCGGCAAGCTGTGCAACCGCCTGATGGACATGCCTGGCGTGCTGGGCGTGCGCGTGAAGATCGCCAAGCTGGAGATCTTCGACGACTGCGAGGTCGCCATCCGCATGGAGACCGGTCAGTGGTGACGCCGCTGGTCAGCCCGGGCTACGGGCTGGCCGTGCTCGAGAACCTCGAATCGCGCGGCATCGATCCGGTGCCCGTGTTCGGCCCCGACTGGGTGGCCCGCGTGCGCCAGCCAGGCGGCCAGATCCGCCTGACGCTCGACGAATGGCTGACGCTGCTGCGCCGTGCCACCGAGGCCTCGGGCGACGCATCCTTCGTGGTCAAGCTGGCGGGGCACATCCGCGGCCGCCACCTGGGCATGCTGGGATTCTTGCTGATGTCGTGCGAGTCGCTGGCCGAGGCGGCGCTGATTTTGCAGCGCTACGAGCGCCTGCACGACAACTTCAATGCGGCTGAATTCCACGTCGAGGGCGATCGCTTCAGCCTGACCTGGCGGCCGCTGGTCGAGCAGCCGCCGATGGAGTTGGTGCTGCTGTCGATGTCGCTGTGGGCGCACCATGCGCGCTGGCTGTCCGAGCGACCGGACCTGGTGGCCGACGTGCGCTTTGCCTTTCCGCGTCCAGCCTCGGCTGAACTGGTCGAGGCCTTGCGGCAGGCCTTCGGGGGTGAGGTGCTGTTCGACCAGCCGCTGCACCAGATGCATGGCGAGGCTCGCTTGTTGATGCTGCCGGTGGCTCAGCGCAACCGCGAAGTGCACGCCTCGCTGCGCCTGCAGGCAGACAGCGAACTCTCGCGCCTGTTGGGCGAAGAGCTCGGCTTCCTCACGCACCTGGAATGGGTGCTGGCGCAAGGCCTGACGCAGGGCCGTGTCACGCTGCAGCAAACGGCCGAGACGGTGAACCTGGCGCCGCGCACCCTGCAGGCCCGCCTTGAAGCACAAGGCCTGAGCTTTCGCGAAGTGCTCGATCGCGTCAGGCACCGCATGGCCGAGCACCACCTGGGCAACCTGGGGTTGCCATTGGCCACCGTGGCGGCCCGATTGGGGTTTGCCGACCAGAGCGCCTTCCAGCACGCCTTCAAGCGCTGGAGCGGCCAGTCGCCTGGGGAGTTCCGCAGAAGGTTGACGGGCGGCTGAAGCACAACCGAGCATGTCAACAGCTGGCCGGACAGGTCTCAGGCCCCCCTCGGCGGTCGTTTTTCACCCTGGCCCCACCCAAGCCCGGGTGCGCGGGACACGAACGCAAGACAAACCCGGTCGCATCGGCGAAAATGGAAGGTTATGAGTCAAGCCGCTTCTTCCGCCCTGCCGTCCTTCTTCAGCGATGCCCGCGATGTCACCGCGGGTGACGACACCCGCCGCGCCACGGACGCCCAGCTCTTTGCCCACGCCGCCCTGGCGGTCGAGGCCGCTGCGGGCCTGCCCGTGGCCGAAGCCACCGTGGCCGCCGCCGAGCGCGCCGAGCAATCGCAAGCCGAGGCCGCAGCCGACAAGGCCGCCAAGCGCCACGCCTTCGAGATGAACAAGCTCAGCAAGCGCCTGCACCGCGAGGTGGGCGAGGCCATCACCGACTTCAACATGATCGAAGACGGCGACAAAGTCATGGTGTGCATGTCCGGTGGCAAGGACAGCTACTCCTTGCTCGACATCCTGATGAACCTGCAAAAGCGCGCGCCCATCAACTTCGAGATCGTCGCCGTCAACCTTGACCAGAAGCAGCCCGGCTTTCCAGAGCACGTGCTGCCCGAGTACCTCACCAAAGTGGGCGTGCCCTTCCGAATCGAAGAGCAGGACACCTACAGCGTGGTCAAGCGCGTGGTGCCCGAAGGCAAGACCACTTGCTCGCTGTGCTCGCGCCTGCGTCGCGGCATCCTCTACCGCGTGGCCACCGAACTGGGCTGCACCAAGATCGCCCTGGGCCACCACCGCGACGACATCCTGCAGACCATGTTCATGAACATGTTTTTCGGCTCCAAGCTCAAGGGCATGCCGCCGAAGCTGGTGACCGACAACGGCGAACACGTGGTCATCCGCCCGCTGGCCTACTGCCGCGAGAAGGACCTCGCCAAATACGCCGAGCACCGCGAGTTCCCCATCATCCCGTGCAACCTGTGCGGCAGCCAGGAAGGCCTGCAGCGCCAGCAGATGCGCGAGATGATCAACGAGTGGGACGAGAAGTTCCCCGGCCGCGTCGACAACATGTTCACCGCGCTGGCCAACATCGTGCCCTCGCACATGATGGACAAGAACCTCTACCCCTTCACCACCATCAAGGCCACCGGCGCGCCGGTCAAGGGCGGCGACATCGCCTTCGACGAGGACGAAGACGAGTCTTGTGGCGACAAACCCGCAGGCAACGGCCTGCCCGGCGAAGCCAGCATCTCGCTGGCCAGCCTCAAGCTGCGCAAGGCGGACTGAGGTGCACGGCGGTCGCGCTCAACTGCCTGGTGCCATGTTGGGTCTCCATCACCTGGGCCGCCTTGGGCTGCTGGCCCTGTTGAGCCTGCTCGCTTTGCTGACTGGTTGCGCCGCCACCCACGTGGTCAGCCAGGTGTCTGCCTACGGCCCCTGGCCTGAGGCGAGCAAGCCTGGCGCTTACGCCTTCGAGCGCCTGCCCTCGCAAGCGGTGCAGGCCGCCGATCAGTCCCGACTGGAGTCCGCCGCCGAGCCAGCCTTGCTCAAGCGGGGCTTTCACCGCGTCGAGCAGCCTGAACTGGCCGACTACACGGTGCAGATCGACGCCAGCGTGCGCACCGAACCCCGCACCCGCTACGACCCGCTGTTGGCTCCTTATGGCATGCACCCTGGCCACCTCGGTCCCGCGCACCCCCATTTTTGGCGCCCAGGCGTGGGCGGCTGGTGGGGCAGCGGTGGATCGAGCCTGAGCTTCTCGCTGGCGCTGGAGCCGCCCTGGGTCACGCTGGAGTTGCGCCTGCTCATCCGCGACCGCCGCGACGGTCGGGTGTTGTACGAAACCCAGGCCGCCCACGATCGGGTGGGGGCACTCGACGAGTCGGTGCTGCCTTACGTCTTCGAAGCCGCGCTAGACGGCTTTCCGCAACCACCCAGGGGCCGGCGCGTCGTGACCGTGCCGCTGCCGGATGCCCGCCGCTGACCCCGCGCTGGCGCAGCACCCATCCCCCTTCAGCCTCATCCATTCAAGCAGGACCCCCATGTCGCTTTCCATCGTCATCATGGCCGCGGGCAAAGGCACCCGCATGAAGTCTGCGCGCCCGAAGGTGCTGCACAAACTGGCCGGCCGGCCCATGTTGGCTCATGTCATCGGCACCACGGCCACCCTGCAAGCGGCGCAGCAGATCGTCATCACGGGCCATGGCGCCGAGCTGGTCGAGCCGGCGATGAGCGCAGCCTTCCCGCAGGCCCCGCTGAGCTTCGTGCGCCAGGAGCCGCAACTGGGCACCGGCCACGCCGTGCAGCAGGCCGTGCCCGTGCTGCCCGACGAAGGCATCACCCTCATCCTCAATGGCGACACGCCGCTGATCCGGGCCAGCACCGCGCAGGCACTGGTCGATGCCTGTGCTGGCGGCAAGCTGGCCCTGCTGACCATCGAGCTCGCCGACCCCATCGGCTACGGCCGCATCGTGCGTGACGCCTCGGGCGAGCGCGTGCTGGCCATCGTCGAGCACAAGGACGCTTCGCCTGAACAGCGCGCCATCCGCGAGGTCTACACCGGCATGATGGCCGCGCCCACCGCGCACCTCAAGCGCTGGCTGGCTGGCCTGACCAACAACAACGCCCAAGGCGAGTACTACCTGACCGACGTCGTGGCCATGGCCCAGGCCGAGGGCGTGAGCGTGGTGGCAGCCCAGCCCCAGGACGAGGTCGAGGTGCTGGGTGTCAACAGCCCGGCGCAGCTGGCCGAGCTCGAGCGCCGTCATCAGCGTGCCCAGGCTGAGCGCCTGATGGAGCAGGGCGTGCGCCTGGCCGACCCGGCGCGTTTCGACCTGCGCGGCAGCCTGCAGGCAGGCCGCGACGTCGACATCGACGTCAACTGCGTCTTCGAGGGCAGCGTCACGCTCGGCGACGAGGTGCAGATCGGCGCCAACTGCTTCATCCGCAATGCGCGCATCGAAGCCGGCGCGGTCATCCACCCGTTCACTCACATCGATGGCGACAAGGACGGCGCCACCGTGGGCGCAGGCTCGCTGATCGGGCCCTTCGCCCGCCTGCGCCCTGGCGCCCAACTGGGCCCCGAGGTGCACATCGGCAACTTCGTCGAGGTCAAGAACAGCACGATGGCCAAGGGCGCCAAGGCCAACCACCTGGCCTACCTGGGCGACGCCACCGTGGGCGAGCGAGTGAACTATGGCGCCGGCGCCATCACCGCCAACTACGACGGCGCCAACAAGCACCGCACCGTCATCGAGGCCGACGTGCACGTGGGCTCGAACTGCGTGCTGATCGCACCCGTGACCCTGGGCGCGGGCGCCACGATCGGCGGCGGCAGCACCATCAGCAAGGACGCGCCTGCGGGCTCGCTGACCGTGGCGCGGGCCAAACAGGTGTCGCTGCCGGGCTGGCAGCGGCCACAAAAACAACGCCCTTGATTCCCTGAGGGGCAGGGCCGGGTCATTGCCCCTTCAGTTGGTGGGACGCCTGCCGTTAACATTCGGCATCCATCGAACCGGTCCCGAGCCGCACGCCGTGAATCACTACGAACGACTGAAGGTCACCCAGGATGCCCCGCCCGAGGTCATCCGGGCTGCTTACCGAGCGCTGGCCAACCGCCTGCAGGCACACCCGCCGGCGCCTGGCGCTGCGGCCGATGCCGCCCAGGAAGAGATGATGGGGTTGAACGCGGCGTACGAAACCCTGATCGATCCGATGCTGCGCCGTGACTACGACGCCAGCCTGGCGCCCGGCCAAGGGTGGCAAAAGCCGGTTGGAGGCGACGATGACGACGCGGCGCCCGGTGAGGGCGGTGCGATGGCCCCTGCTGCGCCGGATGCCGCCGTCCCTGGCCTGATGGCCCAGGAGTCGGCGTTCGCACCTGAGCCCAACCAGGTCATGCTGGGCACCTTCATCGCCTTGCTGTTGATCGTGCTGGGCTTCGCGTGGTACTTCACGCGCTCGGGGGCCTCTGCTCCTGCGATGGACGCTGCTGTCGTCAAGCAGATCGGTGAGCAAAGCAACGTGGCGATCGACCCGCTGAGTGGCGCGGTGGCGCGCCCGTTGGCAAGCGTCTTCCCCAGCATGCATCCACTGGACGGGCCCAGCATCGAGCTGAGGTCCGAGTCCTTGTTGCTCAGCGCCCGACCGGCCGCCGAGCGCGTGGCCGCCCCCAAGGCCGCAGACTGATCGTCAACGGCTGGAGGTGTTGCTCGCTGCAGCGCCTGGCGCGGCCGGCAAGGGCACGGCGGTGCCGAATTTCGCCCGTTTCACGCCGAAAAAGGCGCGCACATTGCGCACCCGTGCGTCCTCGTTGAGCAGGCGTCGCGCCACGTCCTGGTAGGCGGGCATGTCGGCGACCTGGATCACCAGCACGAAGTCCGGTCCGGGCGAGACCCGCCAGCATTGCTGCACGCTGGGCTCGTCCACCGCGCGGGCCTCGAAAGCATCCAGCGCCTCGTGGGTCTGCACGTCCAGGCTCACTTCCACCAGGGCGCTCAGGCCCCAGCCCGTCCAGGCGGCCAGTTTGGTGGGCGACAGGATGGCCACGCGTTTTTCGATCACGCCGGCTTGGGTCAGCCGTTGCACGCGGCGGTGACAGGTGGCAGGGGACAGGTTCACGGCTTCGGCCAGCGCCTGGTTGGTCAGGCTGGCGTCGGCCTGCAACAACGACAAGATCCGCCAGTCGTGGGCATCCAGTTGAGGGGATGCATCGCCAGGCATGGTGGAATCTTTCATTTGCAGAGGAATGGTTGATGTTTATCCCGTAATTTTGTCACGCTGCGATGATTCGTTCAATTTCAATCGAAATTTGGAAGAACATTCCGCATTGATTGCCCTAGCATCCGCGCTGCATCACCACCACCAACAGCGGGAGTCCCCCCTCATGTGCGGCATCGTTGGCGCCATCGGCGCACGCAACATCACCCCGGTCCTGGTCGAAGGCCTCAAGCGCCTGGAGTACCGCGGCTACGACTCCTGCGGCGTGGCCGTGTTGCAAGACGGCGCGCTGCGCCGCAGCCGCTCCACCCAGCGCGTGGCCGAGTTGCAGGCGCAGGCTGACTCTGACGGCATCCACAGCAACCTGGGCATCGCGCACACCCGTTGGGCCACGCACGGCGCGCCGGCGGTGCACAACGCCCACCCGCACTTCTCGCACGGCCCGGGCGCCGACGCCGCCACCGCCAAGCCGGGCCGCGTGGCCTTGGTGCACAACGGCATCATCGAGAACCACGAAGAGCTGCGTCGCGAGCTGCAGGCCAAGGGCTACGTCTTCCTGAGCCAGACCGACACCGAGGTCATCTGCCACCTGGTCGACCAGCTCTACGACGGCGACCTGCTGGCCGCGGTCAAGGCCGCCACCCGGCGCCTGCATGGGGCCTACGCCATCGCCGTCTTCCATCGCGACGAGCCGCAGCGCATCGTCGGCGCGCGCCAGGGCTCGCCCCTGGTGATGGGCGTGGGCGGCGCCGACGCCACCGAGCGCTTCCTGGCGTCCGACGCCATGGCGCTGGCGGGTGTCACCGACCAGATCGTCTACCTGGAAGAAGGCGACGTGGTTGACCTGCAGCCCGGTCGCCACTGGATCGAGCACATCGCGCCTGGCGCCGCCGAACACGTGCGCGTGGACCCGACCGAGCGCCCGGTGCGCACCGTCACCGCCCACAGCGGCGCGGTCGAGTTGGGCCCCTATCGCCACTACATGCAAAAGGAAATCTTCGAGCAGCCGCGCGCCATCGCGGACACGCTCGAAGGTGTCGAGGCGATCACGCCCACGCTGTTCGGCGAGCAGGCCGAGGCCGTGTTTGGTCAGATCGACCGCGTGCTGATCCTGGCTTGCGGCACCAGCTACTACTCGGGCTCCACCGCCAAGTACTGGCTCGAATCCATCGCCAAGATCCCGACCAGCGTCGAGATCGCCAGCGAGTACCGCTACCGCGACAGCGTGCCCGATCCGCGCACGCTCATCGTCACCATCAGCCAGTCTGGCGAGACGGCCGACACCATCGCTGCGCTCAAGCACGCGCGTGGCCTGGGCATGGAGCAGACGCTGACCATCTGCAACGTGAGCACGAGCGCCATGGTGCGCGAGTGCAAGCTCGCGTATGTGACGCGCGCCGGCGTGGAGATCGGGGTGGCCTCGACCAAGGCCTTCACCACGCAGCTGGCGGGCCTGTTCCTGCTGACGCTGACGCTGGCCAAGCTGCGCGGGCACCTGAGCCCCGAGGCGGAAGCCGAGCACCTCAAGGCCATGCGCCACCTGCCGGCCGCGCTGCAGGCCGTGCTGGCGCTGGAGCCGCAGGTCGTGGCCTGGGCCGATGCCTTCGCGCGCAAGGACAACGCCCTGTTCCTGGGCCGTGGGCTGCACTACCCCATCGGCCTGGAAGGCGCCTTGAAGCTCAAAGAGATCAGCTACATCCACGCAGAGGCCTACCCGGCTGGCGAGCTCAAACACGGCCCGCTGGCGCTGGTGACGGCCGAGATGCCTGTGGTGGTCGTGGCCCCCAACGACGTGCTGCTCGAAAAGCTCAAGAGCAACATGCAGGAGGTCAAGGCGCGCGGTGGCGAGCTGTACGTGTGCGCCGACGGCGACACGCAGATCCAGGCCGAGCCGGGCATCCACGTGATCCGCATGCCGGAGCACTATGGCGCGCTGAGCCCCATCCTGCACGTGGTGCCGCTGCAGTTGCTGGCGTATCACACGGCGTGCGCGAAGGGCACGGACGTGGACAAGCCGCGCAACCTGGCCAAGAGTGTGACGGTGGAGTGAGGCGGCTTTTTTAGGGCAGTGGTGTTGTTTCTGGCAATTAAAGTCGTAAACGCGCAAATAAAGTCGTAAACAACTCACCTAGGAGAACGGTGTTGCGGGCACCGTTTCCAAAGTCGTAAACAATGAAGCCAGCACCTCATTGCGAGGTGCTGGCATTTTGCTTTCGGCACCAAAGATTGCCGAGGTTCGAGCGGTAAGCAAATAGTCGCCTCGGACCGCAAAAGGCTGGATCCCGATCACGACCCACAAGGTGGCAAGCTGGCGCGCCGTGCGGTTCAACTTGGCTTGCGCGGCAAGACGCTGGAGGCATTTGCAGACCAGGAACTCTTGGAGGTGATCGACATGACCTCCTTTGTGGCCGAGCAACGACCGTTGGCGTTGAGCAGTGATGGCAAGTTGCGGACACCCTTCGAGGCGGTGTACACGCCCGTAAGCTCCTAAATTGGTAAGGAAGAAGCCGAGCACAACGCTTGGTGCACTTCTACTAGACCAAGTCTCAAGCGGACGCTAAGCCGCTTGTGATACCCAAGAAATGATCAAGCATGTGGAAGTGGTCGTCGTGAAACTGGTCTTCCATCTTCGGGATCTGGGCAACGTCTACCCACTCGGCCGACTGCGCATCATCATCGGCGCGCACTTTCGGTGGCGGCCCTTCACCGAGATCGAAGTAAAACGCGTGCGTGATGGTGCGCCCTCGCTGGCTTCTGTCTGGATGATCAAAGACGGCGCTTCCCCTGAGTGCCGCCTTGAAGGTGGCAGGAGCCAGGTCCAGTTGTGATTCTTCTCGCAACTCCCGAATCGCAGATTGATAGGCCGTCTCTCTTTGCTCGATGAAGCCGCCGGGTACGGCATGCAACCCGACGCCAGGTGGCTGGCCCCGCTTGATGAGAAGAACCTTGTTGGCGCAACGCACGACCGCATCAACGGTCACAAAGACCGGTGGGTAAGGTGCTGCCGACCAAGCTTCCCTGTACTTCTTCAGCATGCGCCACTCTTGGCACAGTGATGGGTAGAAGGGCGTCCTTGCCCAAGTACGCAGGAACTCCAGCGTGATTGGGGGAACTGATTCGCTCAGCGCAGCCAGATTCGCGGCCAACGCTTCGGTTGCACCCCCCAGATAGGCATCCCGAATGTGGGTTGCGTCAACTGAGCCGCTTCCATCGGCCGAAATCAGTTGCCAACCGTCGAAGTGCGCGAGGTATTCGCTGGTGGCGTCTTTGAAATGCCCAACCAGGCAGATGCTTGAGGATTGACCTGAATGAGACGCCACGCCACGGCGCACTGCTTGCAGCCACTTCTCTTCATCGTAGTAATCCCGAATCGGCAGAAAGGTGGTGCGTTCCTGATCAGCAGCCGATAGAGACTGGCGAATCATGTCGGCACGCTCTTGCCATGTGAACGGGTTCTTGGGCGTGCGTGCCTGAAACGCCGAACCGATGACCACCACCACGCGTGGCGCGGCGTCCAAGGCCTGTTGAAGCAGGGCCGCGTGGCCATTGTGGAAGGGCTGGAAGCGGCCGATCAGGACTGCCAGTTCAGGCTTGACATCAGTTGGCATGGCGATAGGTCCGTTCAAAGGTGTTTGGCCGCGATGGGCATCTGGCGGCCAGAGCCGAAGGCACGTGATCTCACCCGAATGATGGGCGGTGCTTGCCTGCGCTTGTATTCATTGCGCGCGACCATCTGGCGTACGCGCTCAATCAGGGCTGCGCCTTCAGTTTGGAGCTTCAGTGACTCGACGAAAGCTTTTGCTTGCTCGTATTCATGGCGGGATAGCCGTTCGCCCTCAACCACGTACTTGAGGATCTCATCCAACACTGGATAAGGCGGCAGGCTATCGGTGTCCTTCTGATCGGGGGCCAGCTCTGCTGAAGGCTCCTTGTCGATGATGGCCATCGGGATGCGCTCCTTGCCAGCCGCTTCATTGACGTAGCGAGACAGAGCAAACACTTCCGTTTTGTAGAGATCGCCAATGAGGCCCAGGCCGCCGTTGGTGTCGCCGTACAGCGTGCAGTAGCCCACGGCGATCTCGGACTTGTTGCCGGTGGTCAGCAAGAGGTGGCCAAAGGTGTTGGAGTGCGCCATCAGCACGGTGCCCCGGATGCGAGCCTGCAGGTTTTCCAGGGCGAGACCTTGCAGGGGCTGCGCATAGGTCTTGTCGAACTGGGCGCTGTAGGTTTGCACGGTCTCCGCGATCGGATAGGTGAACAACTCGATGCCGAGGTTGCGGCACAAGGTGACGGAATCATCGACTGACCCCGAAGATGAGTAGCGCGAAGGCATGGTCACACCCGCCACATTGCTGGCGCCGAGCGCTTCAACCGCCAGCGCCAGCGTGAGTGCACTGTCGATGCCACCGGACGAGCCCACCACCGCTTGCTTGAAGCCACAACGGCGAGCGTAGTCGCGCAGGCCCAGGATGATCTGCGCCTTGTAGAACGCCATGGTGGGCAAGCCATCGGCCGATACCTTGGCAGGCAGTTGCCCTTGCAAGGTCAGAAAGCGACCGTTGTCGAAACACAAGGTGGTGATGTCTTCCGTGAAGCGCTGCGCCTCATACACGACGCCGGCTTGCGGCTCGACGGCGAACGAAGCACCATCGAACACGATCTGGTCTTGGCCGCCGACCTGGTTCACGTACAACAAGGGCAGGCCATGGCGCTTGCTGGCCTCGGCAAAGACGCGCTGGCGCAAGTCGCGCTTGCCAATGTCGGACGGGCTGGCGTTGATCGAGACGATCAAATCCGGGGCGGCATCGCGCATGCGCTGGAAGGGGTTGACCTCGTAGTCTTGGCCCGCATCGTTCCAGCCGTCTTCACACACCATGAAGCCGATGCGTGCATCGCCAACCCGCAGAACAGGTGCCACATCTGGCCCTGGCTCAAAATGGCGGCGCTCGTCAAAGATGTTGTAGGTAGGGAGCAGTTGTTTGGCGTAGGTCAGCAGCACTTCGCCACCCCTGATGGCGAGCAGCGCGTTGCTGAGTCGCTTGCCTGGGCCTTCGTGTGCAATCGGTGCGCCGACGACCCAGACCAATTGACGCAACTGCCTTGATGCCTGGCGCAGCGAGTCCAGGCCCTTTGCCACGCGCTCCAGGAAGGCGGAGTCATCCAGCAGGTCACCAGGGTAGTAGCCAGTGAGAGACAACTCCGAAAACACGATGATCTCGGAGCCATCTGCCCAGGCTTGTTGAGCCGCCTGAACCATTCTGGCCACGTTGCCCTCGATGTCACCGACCATGTAGTTCAACTGGGCGGCAGTGATCTTCAGCATCATGCCTCCTTGACCTGAAAGACTTGGCGCAGATAGGCCAGGAAGGTTTCGTTCTGGCACAAGGTCTTGCCCGGTGTGTCGGAGAGCTTGGCCACGGACTGGCCATTGGCTTCGGTCAGCTTCATCACGATGTTCAGCGGCTTGATGCCCACATCGTTGCTGAGGTTGGTGCCGATGCCGAAGCCCAACTGAACGCGGTCAGCGAAGTGGCGGTAGATGGACAAGGCCGTGGGTACATCCAGGCCATCAGAGAACACCAGGCGCTTGGAGCGCGGATCAATGCGCAGCTTGGCATAGTGAGCCAGGGCCTTTTCTCCCCACTCGATGGGATCCCCTGAGTCGTGACGCAGGCCATCAAAGAGCTTGGCGAAGTAAAGGTCGAAGTCCGCCAGGAATGCATCCATGCCCACGACATCGGTCAAAGCCACGCCCAGGTCACCACGGTATTCCTGCACCCAATCTTCCAGGGCGGCTTTCTGGAAGTCACGCAGTCGCACGCCCAGGGCCTGATAGGTCTGCAGGTACTCGTGCGCCATGGTGCCGATGGCGACCAGGCCCAGATCCTTGGCCAGCAGCACGTTGGATGTGCCCTTGAAGTATTCCGGTACGCTTTCCTTGAGTGTGGTGACCACCTCGCGCTGCCAGGTGCCGCTGAAGCGTCGACGAACACCAAAGTCAAAGAACTCGAAAGGATTGGCGCGTGCTGGCTCTGAGCCGAATTGCTTGAGCAGAGCGATCTTGTCGGCCAGTCGGCGGCGTCCTTCAGCTTGCGCCGTGGCGGCATCGAAGCGACGGAAGTACAACTCGTTGACGATTGCCAGCACATAGATCTCGAAACCCATGACATGGACTTGCGGGCCTCGGGCCACGATCTCGAGTTTGTGACCGTTCGCCGTGACTTCAATGAAGTCGCGCTGGAAGCGGAAGATGCGCAGGAAATCGACGAAGTCCGACTTCATGTAGCGCAGGCCGCGCAGGTAAGCGAGCTCTTCGCTTTTGAAGCTCAGGGCGCAAAGGTGGTCGAGTTCGCGGTTGACCTCATTGGCCAGCTCGGCCAGAGGAAAAGCGCTCTCGTTGCGGCAAACGAAGGTGTACTCGGCCTGTGTTTCAGGGTGCCTGTGCAGCATGGCCTGCCACATGGTGAACTTGTAGAGATCGGTCTCAAGGAGGCTGGTGATGACAGCGTTCATGGTGAGCTTTCTGATGGGAGGCCGAATGGATCGGCCCCCCTGATTGGGTTCTGGTTGCGGTGTCAGGCGTTGGCCAGCAAACGGGGCAGAACATCCTGGCTGGTCACCAGTTGCACGCCCCTTGCACGCATGGCAGACAGGAAGCCATCGGCCTGCTGTTCGAAGCCACCCACCGGGCTCATGCAGTCGGTAACCAGAACGATCTTGCTCAACTGTTTGCTGGGCAGGTTGTCCACGATGTGCTCGGTGGTGGCCTTCACGCAGTGGCTGCTTGCCTCGCCAGCAATCAAGAGCATGTCGGCTTGGTCCAATTGCGCAATCAGCTTCTTGTTCAGCAAGGTGTCAGGATCTTCTGCATCGGGAACCTCTGCTTGCATGGCGCTGTAGTGCTCTGTCCAGGGGTTGGCGCCTTTGTAGACTTGCTGGACCGTGCTCAGGCGCTCTTCTTCCCATGTGTTGCACGCGGCTTGCACATCGGCGTGAACGTTGTGCCCCCAGGTTCCGATCTCGCAGTGGATCGGCCAGACCATCAGCGTGTAGCGCGCCTGGGCCTCCAGTTCATCGAGATAGCTCAGGACGCGGGGAAGCGCAGCGGCATCTCGGGGACGGAACACGCCATCGCGAACCTGTTGGGCCGAGATCGTGGTGAAAGGGCTGACGGTTGAGCCGTCCGCTTGCACCCAAAACGGGGGGTGTGCCACATCAACCCTGTGGTGAGAGTCGAGCGTCACGATAATGTTCGAGATGCCGCTTTTTCCAGATCGGATCAAGCCGGCCAGCCTTTGCATGTCAGCGTGTGCGCCGGTAACGGGCAAAGCTGGCCTGACACGGTGCCCGGTCAGTGGATCAGAGCCCTGCCAGCTCTCTGGCAGATCGCAGAAATCGTTCTGCGGGTCGATGATCAGCAGTTGAATCTGTTGCTTCATTTGGGCCTCCACTTGTGTCAGTGAATGCACTGTACATCACTTAGATTAACGGTGCAACTAACATGGTGTGAAAATTTGTCGGGCAGACCCGCTTAGAGGGCACCGACTTGGTAAGCTACTTCGTTGCTGAATTGAACAAAGACAAGCGAGCGGGCACAGCCATGGCAAAGACTCCCACTGAATCGGACTTCCCACCGGTGATCTGCACCGTTGACGTGGTGTTGTTGACACTCAAGGATGATGCACTGCATGTGGTCCTGCTCAAGCGCAAGAACGAACCGTTCGCGGGAATGCCGGCGCTGCCTGGTGGCTACATCCACTCTCAGGAAGACAAAACCGCGTGGGATGCCGCAGCCAGGGTGCTGAAGGACAAGACGGGGATCGTCAGCCCCTACCTGGAGCAACTGGCGACGTATTCAGGGGCGGACCGTGATCCTCGGGGATGGTCGGTGTCGATCATCTACTACGCCCTGGTTCCAGCTGAGGTGCTGGAGGTGGACCATGACGGCCTGGCTTTGGCACCTGTCAGCCGGTTGCCCAAGCTGCCGTTCGATCACAAAAGCATCGTTGAACTGGCGGTTTCCCGGGTTCGATCCAAGAGCCAGTATTCGTCATTGCCGGTCTATCTTTGTGGAGAGCATGTAACCCTGCCGCGCTTGCAGTCCGTTTACGAGGCTGTTCTGGGCGAGCCGATCAACAAGGTCAGCTTTCGGCGGAAGATGGATGAGATGGGGATCCTGGAGCCCATCGAGGGAGAAATGGAGTCTGGAGGCGCGCATCGGCCAGCTCAGGTGTACCGGCTGCGAAAAGAGTTCAGACGGGAACTCTCGCTGGTCACGCGGGGCATCAATTCTTGATGGCCTTGATGACACGGCAAGAATTGGAAGATGCATGGGGGAGTCGAGCAAGGCCCATTCATCCTCCAAGGACTGCTTGTGCCCACCCGATGTGACAGAGCTTCGACGGACTTTCTTGGGCAGGGCGCGACGTGAGGCGTTGGCCTGCCTGAATCCGACGGACTTTCGGACGTTGTGACCCCTGAATGAAATCAAGCACTTACCAATGCAGTTCTCGACGGACTTTGTTTGTTGAAGTCACCGTGGCGTCACAGGCTCACGCACTCAGCTGCTCGAGCCTCGTCTGCCGAAATGCGGCCAGTTTCGCCGCATAGGGGTCCAGGGCGTCCTCTGCCGCCCTCAGAGGCAGGCCCACGACCTGGGCGAATCGCGCAGGCGTGACCTGCCCATGTGCCATCAGCTCGTCCACCAAGGCCAGCAAGGCACCTCGATGCCCGTCAAGCATCCGGGTCGCCCGCGCGTGCTCGGATTGCAGCAACGCTTCGATTGGCGCATTGCTCGCGTCCACATCCGTGCAGAGGTTGTCCTCGCTGTTGACGGACACATCGACGCGACCGATGCGATCGCCGTGCCCCAGGTGGCGGACCAGGCGGGCCGCTGTTTCGGTGGCCTTGCGCAGATCGCTCTCTGCGCCGCTGGAACTCGAGTCAGCGCCAAACACCAGCAGTTCTGCCGCCCTGCCAGCCAGGCTGGTGCAGACCGAGTCGAGCAGGTTCTGGCGTGACCAGACCTTGCGGGACATGTAGGCGTTGTAGCCGCCTTCGAAGCTGGCCACATGGATCTTGATTTCCTGCGGGGCGCGGCCAAAGAGCAAAGCGTGAACCAGGCCATGGCCTGCCTCATGAACGGCCAGCAGGGCGCGAAAGTCCGGGTTGTTGCGCTGGCGCAGGCGGTTGATCTCGAAAGGGCTCGCAATGGCCTGAGACCGACCGTGCCAATGCGCAATCAGGTTTCGGCTGTCGGCCGTGAGGCCAACGGTGTCGCCGGCGGTGGCGCCCAGCTCCAGCGCCCACAGCGAGGCTTTCGCCAGGCCGGTGCCCAGGATGGCGTGCAGCGAAGAAAACAGCGGCCTCGTGCCCTGAGCGGGAAAGACCGCGTTGGCGTAGATCTGCTCGTGCACGCTGGTGTCCACATGGCAATGCAGACCGCAGCGCGTCGCCGTTTCACGCGCGTAACGGCTGCAGACTTGCTGGATCAGTTGCTCGTAGGCTTGGCGGCTGAGCGAGGGGTAGATCACATGCTCGTTGCCCAGGCGTGCAACCTGCTCGGGCTTGAAGCGTTGGTTGAGCGCTTGCTTGACGTCGATCACGCTCAGCTTGGTGGTCAAGCCATGGAAGGTGTCTGCATCGCTGTCGCAGTCGTCCACGCTGGTGGCGATGCCCTCGTACATTTCGTCGAGGTTGCCGCAGACGAAGATGAGCAACTGGCTGTGATCGGTCTCCCAGCGTTGCTGCCCCGTTTCGCGGAAGGCGCGCAGGCGCTCCTGGATTTGATCAGGTGTCCAAGCCATGATCTCCATGAGCGACTCATCGAGTTTGAGGTTGCGCCGCAGCTCCTGTGCTTCCCAGCTGTTGAGCTTGAAGCGCCGCTTGGTGTCGTCGGCATCGGCGCGCTCGGCATCGTAGGCGGCCTCCGCGATGGAGGACTCGATGTCGCCCAACAGGGAGAGGGCAGGCGGCAGCCGGCCATCGGAGAGCAGGGCCCAGACATCCTGATAGCGCTCGACGCGCACGTCTGCCCGCTTGTTGTCGATGGTGCGAAAGCGTTGGAACTCATCGAGCACCAGGATCCCGGGTTCGCCCTCGCGCACACCGGATTGCGCCAGCATGCCGGAGATGCTTTGCGAGCCTCGCCAGCTTGCGCCGTTGGAGAAGCCGTCCATCTGCACTTCGACGAAGCGGTCATAGAAGCCGAGCAACTGCGCCAGTCGACGCACGAGTTGTGTCTTGCCTGTGCCCGTCAGGCCCCAAAGGCAGACGATCACGGGCCGCGTGACGAGCTCGGGCAGCACGTACCACGCGCGCACCGAATCGATCACGCGGTCGATCACCGCGTCGATGCCGAACAGCTCGGTCTTGAGCTGGGCAGCGACCTCTTGCAGTTGCTGGTTTCTTTGCGCGAGCCTGTCGCGCAAGGTGGGGGTGTCATTCATCCCAATCCTTTCGGCGCACCAGCGCTTGCAGCGCCATGCGATCGGCGCGGCGTTGAGCGCCGCGACTTTGGATGTGCTGACCTGCGCCACGCATGCCACGTTGGCCCAGAGCGCGCGCCACGGGGTCGCGCGCACCGGGGCTGGCTTCGAGCACCAGCGTCATGGGTTGTTTCTGGCGGCGCAGGGCCTTGACCCGCCCCTCCTGGAGGGCGCGGGAGCGGAGTTGTGCACTCATTCGGTTTCCAAAAAGCAAAAGCCCCGGCTCGATGGCAGCGGGGCTTTGCGAGCCGCGCGGTCTGAGGCCGTATCTGTGAGCAGACACGGTTCAGCCGGGGCTTGGGAACCGTGTTCAGTCGTGGGTCGATGTGAACAAGGAGGACATAAGGGGGATCTCCGTCAATGCGGGCGCTGTCGTGGGCGCCTTCAGCAGTCGGCGGCAATGATATGGATGTCCGGGTGAGTTGGCAAGCGGGGTGCGCACCTCAAGTGGCCTCGGGTGCAAAGCGGACCAGCCAGCCTGCACGCCTGTCAGGCTGCTCGGACACCTCGATCTGGACTGGCAAGAAGCGACGGATCACATCCAGGTTGGTCCAAGCGTGCTCGGTCATCTCGCTGGCCGCATAGGCACCTGGCTTCGCGCTGGCTTGCACGGCCAAGGCCATCGGCAGCGCCAGCTGATCGGCCAGGTGAGGGCCCACAGGCGCCTGGCTTGCCATGTAGGCGGCCACTTCCTTGGCCAGGAGCCTGGCCACCTTTTCAGAGGTGACCTCCTTTTCGCCGAAGCTGGTGAACACTTCGGTCACGTGCTCATGTTCCAGCGTGGCCATGAGCGCGTTGCCGGGGCCTTCGTTCTGACGCGACGGCATGACGCGCAACTGCGCTGCGGTCCAGCCCAGCGTGCGCCCCAAGGTGTCGAGCTCACGGTCCGCAATGCGCAGAGACAAGCCTGGCACCAGGCATTCGCCAAAGGCTGACCGGTGCGCGCCACGCTCCAGCAGATCGAAGGGTGACAGGCCTTCGCGCGCGGGGCTGATGACCAGCTCGACCTCGCCTCCACCTGCAGGGTAGAAACCCATGCGCAGCAGTTGGCCCTCCACCTTCACACCCATGCGTGCCAACAGGGGCGCAAAGGCCCGCTCGATGAAGTGCCAGGTCGGCGCCATCGGGTTGTGCGTGCCGCCAGACAGCTTCAACACGCTTGGTGCCTGGGTCAGCATCAATGCAGGCAGAACTGTTTGAAAAACCAGCATGCAGCTGCCAGCTGTGCCAATGGCAAAGCGGTGTTCGCCCGCCCGTGTGGCGCCCGGCACGAAGCGCAAAGAAGTCGAGCCCAGTTCGGCGCCGTCAACCGTTGCGCCACAGATGGCTTGGGCAGCCTGCACGCAAACGAGGTGCTGGCGCATCAAGCCTGGCTTGGGGCGTTTGGCCCGAATCTGGCTGATGTGCACCGGCTTGCCCGTGCACATGGACAGAGACAAGGCCGTGCGCAGGATCTGACCCCCGCCTTCGCCTTGTGAGCCGTCGATGTCAATTGCGTTCATTTTTCTTCTCCTCCACATGGATCGCGCGCGGCCGTGAGCGTCATGCCCACGGGCCGCGCGTTGTCAGGTGTCAGGGGCGGTCTACCCTTTGACGCACAGCACCTGCTTGAGGGTGTAAACCACCTCCACCAGGTCCTTTTGCGCTGCCATCACGGCGTCGATGTCCTTGTAGGCCATCGGGATCTCGTCGATCACGGCTTCGTCCTTGCGGCACTCCACGCCTTCGGTTGCCTTGACCTGATCGTCTACCGTGAACATCTTCTTGGCCTTGGTGCGGCTCATCACGCGGCCTGCGCCATGGCTGCAGCTCTCGAAGCTTTCCGGGTTACCCAGGCCGCGCACGATGTAGCTGCGCGCGCCCATGCTCCCCGGGATGATCCCCAGCTCGCCCTTCTTGGCGCTCACCGCACCCTTGCGGGTCACGAAGACTTCTTCACCGAAGTGCGTTTCCTTCTGCACGTAGTTGTGGTGACAGTTCACAGCCTCCACGTGGGCCTCGAATGGCTTGGTGATGACCTTGCGCACGGTGGCGACGAGGTTCCTCATCATCACCTCGCGGTTGAGCCTGGCGAACTTCTGTGCCCAGCTCACGCCGCGCACATAGTCACCGAAGTACTGGGCACCTTCCTCGAAGTAAGCCAGGTCCTTGTCGGGCAGGTTGCGTTGATGCTGCTCTGCGTCCTTCTTGGCCAGCTCGATGAAGGTCGTGCCGATGGCGTTGCCCACGCCGCGCGAACCTGAGTGCAGCATGAACCACACGGCGCCAGCCTCGTCCAGGCAGACTTCGATGAAGTGGTTGCCCGTGCCGAGGGTTCCCAGGTGCTTGCGGTTGTTGGTGTTGCGCAGGCGAGGGTACTTCTCGCAGATGGCTTCGAACTCATCGACCAGCGTGGCCCAGGCCTGGTCCACCAGTTCCGGCGGGTTCTCCCAGCTGCCGTGGTCGCGTCCGCGCTGCCTGATGGGCGTCATGCCGTGCGGAACGGCTTTCTCGATGGCGGCGCGCAGCGGGCCCAGGTTGTCGGGCAGGTCCTCGGCGCGCAGCGTGGTCTTGCAGGCCATCATCCCGCAGCCGATGTCCACCCCCACTGCGGCAGGGATGATGGCCTTGATGGTCGGGATCACCGAGCCCACCGTCGCGCCGATGCCGAGGTGAACGTCCGGCATGGCAGCGATGTGTTTGAACACGATGGGCAGGCGGGCTGCGTTGGCCAGTTGGCGGCGTGCGTCGTCCTCCACGGGGACGCCTCGGGTCCACATCTTGATGGGCAGAGCGCCTTCTGGCTGTTCGACGTTGTGGTTCATGGTGTTCTCACCTTTTGATCAATGGTTTGTTCTGTGCAGCTTCTCCAACGCAATGCATGTGCCAGCTCGCATGAAGGCGCCGGTTGTTTTTTCATCTCATTGATTCACAAAGGTTTTTCGAGGTTTTTGGTGATCCTGTCTGCGATCAGGTTGTTGCGATGTTGCTCATAAAATAGATCAATGGATAAAAAATTATCTGAGCAGATATGACTAAAAAGACGGTCGTCATCGGGTTCCTGGGGTCGCAGCTGGATGCGGGGCAAGGCGCGGGGCGCTGGGAAAAGTGGCGCCCCACGGTGTCCTTGGGGCAGCACGAGGACAAGCTGATCCATCGCATCGAATTGCTTCACTCCCCGCAGCACAAGCGCCTGGCCGAACGCGTGAAGGAAGACCTCGGCTCGGTGTCCCCCGATACCGAGGTCCAACTGATCGAGATGGCGCTGGTTGACCCATGGGACTTCGGCGAGGTGTACGCCGCCTTGTACGACTGGGTGAAGGCCTATCCCTTCAAGCCCGGGCAGGAGCAGTATTGGGCGCACATCACGACCGGGACCCATGTGGTGCAGATCTGCATGTTCTTGTTGGTGGAGGCCGGTTTCATCCCCGGTGTGCTGTTGCAGACGTCGCCCCCGCGAAAACAGACCCACGAGAACCCGGGCACCTTGACGCTGATCGACCTCGATCTCTCGCGATATGACGTCCTGGCTCAACGTTTCGAGCAAGAGCACCGCGATGCGCAGGCCTTCCTCAAAAGCGGCATCCCCACGCGCAACAAGCGCTTCAACGCCCTGATCGACGAGATCGAGCGCGTGGCAGTGCGGTCCACCGCGCCCATTTTGCTGACCGGGCCCACCGGCGCCGGCAAGTCGCACCTGGCGCGGCGCATGTATGAACTGAAGAGGGCGCGCCACCAGGTCCAGGGTCCCTTCGTGGAAGTGAACTGCGCCACCTTGAAAGGAGATGGCGCTGCCTCGACGCTCTTCGGGCACAAGAAGGGCGCGTTCACTGGCGCCGTGATCGATCGATCCGGATTGCTGCGCACCGCCCACGAAGGCGTATTGTTCCTGGATGAAATCGGTGAGCTGGGGATGGATGAGCAGGCCATGCTGCTCAAAGCCGTCGAGGAAAAGCGCTACTATCCGGTGGGCAGCGACAAGGAGGTCGCCAGCGACTTTCAGTTGATCGCGGGCACCAACCGTGACCTGCGGCTGGATGTGGCAGCTGGCCGCTTCCGCGAAGACTTGTACGCCCGTGTGAACATCTGGTCATACGAGCTGCCAGGCTTGTCTGGCCGCACCGAAGACATCGAACCCAATGTGGACCACCTGCTGGCCAAGAGCGGTGCGGAGGTAGGGCGCGCGGTTCGCTTCAACGCCGAAGCGAAAGCCATGTACATGCGCTTTGCGCAATCTTCCGAGGCGGCCTGGCTTGGCAACTTCCGTGACCTCACGGCAAGTGTCACGCGCATGGCCACGTTGGCCGAGGGGGGGCGCATCACCACCGATCTGGTGGCCGCTGAGCTGCAGCGCTTGCGGTGGATGTGGCATCGCGCTGGTTCGGGCCGAGATGCCAGCGCAGACGTGGTGGACCTCGGGCAGTGGATCGAGTCCGAATCTCTGGCCGAGATGGACCTGTTTGACCGACTGCAGCTCCAGGCTGTGGTGGGTGTGTGCCTGAGCGCGAAAAGCCTGTCGGACGCGGGGCGGCGCTTGTTTGATCGATCGCGTGAGCAGCGCTCGGCTGTGAATGACGCCGACAGGTTGCGCAAGTACCTGGCCAGGTTTGGCTTGAGTTGGCAGGCCTTGGTCAAGGCTTGAGTCGGGTGTGATGAAAGGCGCTCGCCTGCTCCATGTGGCGGCGTCATCGTCAGTCGTTGTATTGTTGGCGAATTGGGTGGTTGGACGCAGCGTGGCTTGCGTTGCCCTGCGGCTGCGGGAAACAATTGCCCGGTCAGCCTCGCATCGGTCAGCCGTCCGACCCCTCGCTTTCATCGCCTCAACAAGGGCTGTCAAGCCGCAGTGGCACAAGGCCTGCTCGGTG
Source organism: Aquabacterium parvum (assembly GCF_001447195.1). Classification (GTDB taxonomy): domain Bacteria; phylum Pseudomonadota; class Gammaproteobacteria; order Burkholderiales; family Burkholderiaceae_C; genus Aquabacterium; species Aquabacterium parvum. The sequence continues at coordinate 263,746 of NZ_LFRI01000386.1, forward strand.
CGCAGCGATCGCCAGACGGGCTGTGCCGACGACACAAGCCGCTTTGCGCACGAGTTCCATTCACACCCTGGTCAGGTGTTCACAAGCCCATTCTGAGCGGTCACCAAGTCACCAACTGGCCCGATAGTACGTTTCCATGCCGACACAGATCTTTTACGACACCGCAGAACCCCGGCGCTTGACGCAGGCGCGGGTCATCAACCATTTGATGCGCCGCCGCGCCATGCGGTTTTGCAGGCTGTCGAAAGTGGTGAACCCAATGGCTTCGCTCGACGGACGCAACAGCAGCCCTCACCCCGTCGCCAAGGGCGTGTCGGACCTCAAGGGGCGGATCCTGGGGCTGACACGTCCCGCAGCGACGGCGCATGCCGCCGGCGGGCTGTGGCTGCATGGCGCGGAGCTGATGGCTGAGTCTGATCAGTGGGGTCCTGGTGGCTTGTGGATGGTGGGGGCGGCTTGATGGCACCACAGCAAAACGACCCTTTGCACGGTGCGACCTTGCAGCACATCGTTGAATGCCTGGTGGACTACCATGGCTGGGATGGCTTGGGCCGGCTGATCCCCATCCGCTGTTTCACGCACGACCCCAGTGTGTCGTCGAGCCTGAAGTTCCTGCGCAAGACACCTTGGGCGCGTGAGAAGGTCGAGGCGCTGTACGTGCACACCTGGCGGCGTTCAAGAGGCCTTTGAAGTCTGATCCATGAGCGCTGCTTCGATCCGCCGCGACGTGCTCGCGGGCATCACGACGTCTTTTGCCCTGGTGCCCGAATGCATCGCCTTCGCGCTGGTGGCCCAGCTCAACCCGTTGATGGGCCTGTATGGCGCCTTCATCGTCTGCACGATCACGGCCTTGTTCGGAGGACGGCCGGGCATGGTCTCGGGCGCAGCGGGCTCGATGGCGGTGGTCATCGTGGCCCTGGTGGTGCAGCACGGCGTGCAGCACCTGCTGGCCACCGTGCTGCTCAGCGGCCTGATCATGGTGTTGTTCGGAGCCCTGCGTCTGGGCAAGCTGGTGCGCATGGTGCCCCACCCGGTGATGCTGGGCTTCGTCAACGGCCTGGCCATCGTGATCGCGCTGGCGCAGCTGGAGCATTTTCAGGCCGATGGCCATTGGTTGCAGGGTGATGCGTTGTGGCTCATGGCGGGCCTGGTGGCCCTGACGATGGCCGTGACCTACCTGGTGCCTCGGCTCACCCGAGCCGTGCCGCCTGCGCTCGTGGCCATCCTGGGCGTCGGCCTGTTGACCTGGGGCTTGAGCCTGCCCACCCGCACCCTGGGCGACATGGCCCACATCGTGGGCGGCTGGCCCACGCTGGCCTGGCCGCAGGTGACATGGAGCCTCGACACGCTCCGGGTCATCGCGCCTTATGCCGTGCTGATGGCCATGGTCGGCCTGCTGGAGACCTTGCTGACCCTCAACCTCACCGACGAGATCACCCAGAGCCGAGGCCGCACCAACCGCGAGTGCGTGGCTTTGGGCGCGGCCAACATCGCTTCCGGCCTGGCCGGTGGCATGGGGGGCTGCGCCATGATCGGCCAGACCATGATCAACCTGAACTCGGGCGGGCGAGGGCGCCTGTCGGGCGTGGTGGCGGGGGTGATGGTGCTGATGTTCGTGCTGTGGCTGTCGCCGCTGATCGAGCAGATCCCGCTGGCCGCGCTGGTGGGCGTGATGTTCGTGGTGGCGCAACAGACCTTCGCCTGGGGCTCGCTGCAGGTGATCGGCAAGGTGCCGCGCCAGGACGTTTTCCTCATCGCGCTGGTCACGGTGGTGACGGTGTTCACCGACCTCGCTGCGGCGGTGCTTTGCGGGGTCGTGATCTCGGCCTTGCACTTCGCGTGGCAGCACGCGCGGGAGCTGCGCGCCGAGGGGGTGGATCAGCCCGATGGTTCGCGAACCTACCGCTTGCATGGGACCCTGTTTTTTGCCTCCACCACGGCCTTCCTCGATGCGTTCAAGGTGGCCGATGACCCCGCCCAGGTGACGCTGGACGCGCAGCACCTGAGCTTCGTCGACTACTCGGCCATCGAGGCGCTGCACACCTTGCGCCAGCGCTACGAGCGCGCGGGCAAGCACCTGCGGGTGGTGCACCTGTCGCCGCGTTGCAAGCAGTTGCTCAGGCGGGCCGGTTCGGTGGGGTCGACGGATTGAGCGAGGTGGCGGTGTGAGTGGATGGCCCAACAGGCACCAGTCAACGCACTGGCTACGTTGCGCAGCATTGGGCCTGTGGCTGCTCAGCCTTTGGCTGCCCACCTTGCCAACACCAGCCATCGGGGCCACGCCCGGCACCCCGTTGCCGGGGGCCTACCTGCTGGCCAAGAGCCTGGTCATGGCGCTGTACCTGCCCCAGTCCATCCAGTACCCGCTGCACCTGATCAGCCTGGCGGGCAACGTGGTGTTCCTGCGCGAGTTGCTGGCCTTGCTGCCGCGTTGGCAGGGCCGATGCCCGGTCTGGCCTGCGTGGACGATGGGCGCCCTGGTGCTGTCTCATGTGCACGTGGGTTGGCGCACGCTCAGCCCCGAAGGACAGGTGCCCTTGCCAGGCATCCTGAGTCAGCCGGGGTACTTCGTGTGGTTGGCGGCCTTCGTGCTGATCTGGCTGGCGGCGTGTTGCCAGCCACGTCAGTCTGCATCGAGCTGAGCCCGGTTTTCAGCCCTCTGCCGACGACGCCGAAGCCGCTTCGGTGTTCGCGGCCTGCCGGGCCACGATGGCATCGATCTCCGAGACCGCCGAGGGCATCGCCAGCAAGAAGCCCTGGATCTCGTCGCAACCATCGGCGGTGAGCTGATCGAGCTGGGACTGCGTTTCCACGCCCTCGGCCGTCACCGACAGCCCGATGGCTTTGCCCAGCGCCAGGATGGCTTGCACGATGGGGCGCGAGCTGTTCTGGGCATCGAGGTCACGCACGAAGCTTCGGTCGATCTTGATGACGTCGAAGGGGAAGTTGCGCAGGTAGCTCAGCGAGGAGTAGCCGGTGCCGAAGTCGTCGATGGCCAGTTTCACGCCGATGGCCTTGAGGGCGTTGAGCACGTCCAGCGCGCGGCGAGCATCGGTCAGCAGCACCCCTTCGGTGACTTCCAGCTCGAGCAGGTGGGCGGGCAGGCCGCTGAGCTCCAGCGCCTGGCTCACCTTGAGCACGATGTCGTCGTCGTTGAACTGAACCGGCGAGAGGTTGACCGACACGCCGATGCCATGCCAGCTCGCGGCTTGCTCGCATGCCTTGCGCAGGATCCACTCGCCCAGTGTCACGATGAGCCCGCTTTGCTCTGCCAAGGGGATGAACTCTGCCGGGCTGACGCGGCCGCGTTCGGGGTGGAACCAGCGCGCCAGGGCTTCGACGCTGCGCATGTGCAGGCCTTGGGCCTCGAAGCGGGGTTGGTACTCGATGTAGAAGTCGCCAGCGGTGAAGCTGTTGCGCATGTCTTCGATGAGCTTGCGCTGGCCATGCAGCCTGGCGTTGAGCTCGTCCGAGAAGTAGCTGCGGGTGCCGCCGCCGTTTTTCTTGGGAACCGTCAGGGCGGCGTCGGCGGCGCGCAGCAGTTCGTCGGCTGTGCTGCCGTCGGTTGGTGCCATGGCGATGCCGATGGACATGCCCACGCACACTTCTTCGCCTTCACCGCCCAGGATCGGGCTGGCGATCTTTTCCATCATGGTCTGGCAGAAGCGCTCGACCACGTCGGCACCCATGCCAGGTGCGGCGATGACGAACTCGTCCCCGCCCACGCGAGCCACCATCTGATCCTCGCGCAGCAGGCGACGCAGGCGATCGGCGACCTCGCCAAGGACCCGGTCCCCGGTTCGGTGCCCGTGCAGTTCGTTGACCTGGCCGAAGTGGTCCAGGTCAACGTAGAAGAGCGCGAGGGTGCCGGCCGAGTTGGCCAGGTGCGTGCTCAGGAAGCTGCTCAGCTTGGCGCGGTTGGGCAGCGAGGTGGCGGCGTCCAGGTGGGCCTGGCGCTTGGCCTCGTCATAGGCTTCGGCCATGGCCACGTTGGCGCTGACGTCGGTGGCGAACTTCACCACCTTGAACGGGCGGCCGTTGAGGTCGAGGATGGGGTTGTAGGACGCCTGGATCCAGACTTCCTTGCCACCCTTGCCCTGGCGCTTGTACAAGCCCGCGTGGTGCTGGCCCGAGCGCAGGGTTTGCCAAAAGCGCGCGTACTCTTCGCTGGCGGCGGTGTCAGGGTCAACCAGCATCGAGTGGTGCTGCCCGACCAGCTCGCTGCGTTCGTAGCCCACGGTCTGCAGGAAGCGCTCGTTGGCGTCGGTGATGTGGCCGCCAAGGTCGAACACCACGACGTCCTGCGACTTGTTGATGGCCTCGATCTGCCCCTGGTAGTCGGCCTGCCGCAGCTTCTCGGCCGTGATGTCGGTGGCGTACTTCATCACCTTGAAGACGCGGCCGTTCATGTCGAGGATGGGGTTGTAGGTCGCCTGCAGCCAGACCTCGCGACCGTCCTTGGCGATGCGCTTGTACTCGCCGGATCGGTGGTGACCCAGCGCCAGCTCATGCCAGAACCTGCGGTAGCCCTCGCTGTTGCGCACCTGGGGGGTCACGAACATGCCGTGGTGCTGGCCCCTGACCTCGGCGAAGCGGTAGCCCATGGCGTTCAGGAAGTTCTCGTTGGCGTCGATGATGCGGCCGTCGAGTTCGAAGGCGATGACGCACTGGGCGCTGTTGATGGCGGCGATCTGACCCTGGTGCTCTGCTTGCAACAGCCGCTCGTCGGTGACCACGGCGGCGTACTTGACCACCTTCACCGGCTTGCCACCTGCGTCGAAGATGGGGTTGTAGGTGGCCTGCAGCCAGATCTCGCTGCCGTCCTTGGCCAGGCGTTTGTAAAGGCCCGAGCGGTGCTGTCCTCGACGCAGGTCGTGCCAGAAGCTGGCGTAGTCGCTGCTGTGCGCCTGGGCCGGGTCCACGAAGACCCGGTGGTGGCAGCCGCGCACCTCGTCGAGCGAGTAGCCGGTCTCCGACAGGAACAGCTCGTTCGCGTCCAGGATCGCGCCGCTCATGTCGAAGGTGACGACGCAGTTCGACTTGTGGATGGCCGTGACCTGCCACTGGTAGTCGGACTGACGCATCTTCTCCTGCGTGATGTCCGTGGCGTACATCACGATCTTGACCACGCGCGCGGCCGGGTCGAGGATGGGGCTGTAGACGGCTTGCAGCCACAGGTCGCTGCCATCCTTGCGAACGCGTTGGAACTCGCCCGACTGTGGCGCACCGTTTTTGAGCGATTGCCAGAATGCCTTCTCGGCTGCCGATTCCCTTTCCTGGGCTGGCAGGAATTGCGAGTGGTTGGCGTCCAGCACTTCGGAGCGCTGGTAGCCCGTTGCTTCCAGGAACAGCTCGTTGACCCACTGCACGCGGCCGTCCAGCGAGAGGTGCGCCACGGCGTGCGTGGCCTGGATGGCCGAAATCTGTCCGTGCTCTTCGGACTCTCGGGCCAGGCGGTGCGTGATGTCCTCGGCGATCTGAACGATGGCTTCGGCCTGCCCCGATGCATTCATGATCGGCACGAAGCGTGACTCCAGCCACACTTCCTTGCCGCCTTGCGTGATCCAAAGGCCGATTTCGGTGTGGCGCTTGCCGCCCGCCAGCCTCGCCCACAGCTCGTTCATGCTGCCGCGCTGGTTGGATTTGGACAGGAATCGATTGACGTCCTGGCCGATCACTTCGCTGAGGTTGCAGCCGAACAGGCGCAGGAACTGGAAGTTGGTCGACTGGATCTTGCCGTCGGGTGAGTAGGTGACGACGACAAACGCCTGGTTGAGTGCGCGGCTGTCGGCCCCCGCCAGGCGGTCAAGGCCTGAGTGGGCTTGCCAGGAGGCCTGGGCGGCCCGGAAATTGGCGTCTGAGTCCATGAGCGCTCCGCAGCGTGTGCAGCGCCAAAACGAGCATGGCTGCACCTGAAGGTGTTCTTCAGTTTTTGTGTTGCGGGCCCGTGTTGACGTCGAGCCCTGCGGAGGATGTCGACAACTTTTGGTCAAACTTGAGTTGCACCTTGGACGGGATCTGCTCATCGGCTCCGAGCAGCCGATGCCGGTGCGCCCCGGGTGCCTCGCCCGTTGCCCGCTTGAAAAAGCGGCTGAAGCCCGACAGGTCGGAAAAACCCAGCAGGTAGGCGATTTCGCTGAGCGCGTGGACCTCCTGGCTCAGCAGGCGCCGGGCCACGGCCAGCCGCGCCCGGTCGAGGATGTCGCAGTAAGACGTGCCCTGCTCCTGCAGCCTGCGCTGGAGCGTGCGAAGGCTCAGGCCCAGGCGCTCGGCCACCCGCTCCTGCGTGGCGCCACCGCGCGGCAGCAAATCGACCAGCAAGCCCAGCACGCGGTGTTGCAGGTTGTCCTTCTCGACGTCGGCGAGCATCTTCACCAGGATGGGGTCGTGGTGTCGCGCCAGGTGAGCGTCGCCGTCGCGCAAGGGGGCATCGAGCTCGCTGAGGCGAAACCGCAGCTCGTTGCGGTCGCTGCCGTAGTGGATCGGGCAGCGGAAGGCGGCGTCGAAAGCCTGGGTGTCCTGGGGGCGGGGGCGCTTGAGCTGGACCTCGGCTGGCTCAGCGGGCAGCGGGCTGGCCAGCGCGCGGCACATGCGCACCATGCAGGACATGAAAGCGTCGACCGACTCGTGCGAGATGCCATAGCCATCGGGGGCCATCAGCTCGAAGCGGGCCCATTCGCCATCGACCGTGAAGTGGAGCTCGCCCGCGTCCGAGACGATGCGGAAGTAACGCAGCAGCCGCGCAAAGGCGTCGCGCAGCGTGGGGCTGGCCGCCAGCGACAGGCCCAAGGCGTGGAAGGTGTTGGCCCGAACGTGGCTGGCCACGCGGATGCCGAAGCCCGCGTCGCCCGAAGCGGCCGTGGCCAGGCGCCAGAGCAGGCTGGTTTGCTCGATGGGGATGCGCGCCTGAGGCGTGCGCAGCGACGCTGGCGAGATGCCGGCTTGCAGCAAGATGCCATCGGCGTCACAACCACACGAGACCAGGGTGCGGTGGATGACGCCGACCCAGCTGGCCAGGGAGGTGGGGGAGCGGTGCATGTCGGGGCGCCTCATGGGGCGCGACGATTATGCGGCGACACCCAGCCGGTTGGCGCGCGCAAAGGTGCCGAAGTCGTTGAAGCGCACGCCCATCTCCCGCATCACCGGTTTGATCTGCGAGGCAGTCATCTGCCGAACGTAGAAGGGCTCTTTGACCAGGAAGTGGTGGATGGCGTGGGTCGAGCCGAAGTTGAAGCAGAACAGGTGAAACGGCAGCATGAGCCACGAGTCCAGCACCTGGCACTCCTCGATCTGGTTGCCCGCCTCGACGTCACCGTGGTAGTGCATGTTGCTGCTGACGAAGTGCAGGCAGAAGCTGCGCAGCACGTTGGGCGCGATCAGCACCACCACCCACGCGCCCAGCGTGTGCATGAACGACAGCGTGTTGGCCGACCACGCGATGGGTGAACCCAGCGCAGCCGCAACAGCGTCGACCGCATGAAAGGCCAGGAAGGCGTGCCAGCTGGCCCAGAACATCACCCCCAGCGGGAAGTAAGCCATGAACGAGCGCTTGAGGATGTTGAGCATCGACGGTGCGCGGTGAGCGCGCAGCAGCACCGACAACGCGTTGTCACCCAGCATGACCAGGCGGCGCAGCCCCCACGGCTCGCCATTGGTGATGGCGCGTTCTTCCAGGTCCACCGCCTGACCCGAGGTCTTGTGGTGGTGAAAGTGCAGCTCGCGCCGCACCCAGGGGTTGACGGTGCTGGGCCGCGCCAGCCACACCAGGCCCATCATCAGGTTGTGCGCCCAGGGCGTCTTCCTGAAGTACATCTTGTGGATGAGGTCGTGTTCGAGCTCGTGGGTGAGCGAGGCGAACATGGCCGTGACCACGATGGTCAGCCACGCAGGCCAGGTGCCTTGCAGGTACAGCCAGCCTGACGCCAGCATGCCCACCAGCGCGAAGGCCAGGATGCCCGCGCCGATGGCGTCCTGGTGCTGCAGGACGGGGTGGCGCTGACGCAGCGCGGCGCCTGCGGCCTCGGCGACCTGCTTGATGTGGGCGGCTCGGGTGGCGTGGGGTGCCTGGGGAGAGGGCTTGACCATGGTTCGGGCTGGACGAGTCATGTGGGATGACCCATGGTAGGCAGCCGTGCCCGCCAGCGCCATGGCGTGAGCCGCCACCTGATTGGCTTTTTCCGCCAGTGCCGGTGGCCCGCCCTCAGGCCACGCGCGAGCCCCTCGGGGTCAACCCGCGGTGGGTCGCAGCGGGTGCATCGTCGCGTCGTAGTCGTTGAGCGAAGGCATCGTCAAAGGCTTGAGCGAGTCCAGCTGGTTCAGGTGCGCCTGGTAGGCCTGCATGATGGCTTCGCGTTCCGGCTGCTTCAGGTATGGCACGTGGTAGGCCACAAAGGGTGGCAGCACCGTCAGGCCCACGTAGCCCAGCATGCCTTGCTGGATGGGCTTGAGCAGGGTTTCGAGCTCGCCGTGCACGGCGCCAGGGCCGAACATGTGGGGCTGGCCACCCAGGGAAGTGGCGAGCATGGCGCGCTTGCCCTTGAGGCCACCACGGTCGTAGATGCGGGTGCCGCCGTAGCAGACACCCGAGATGAAGACTCGGTCAACCCAGCCTTTGAGGATGGCCGGCATGCTGTACCAGTAAACGGGGAAGCTGAAGATGATCAGGTCGGCCCACTGCACCTTCTCGACCTCGGTCACGATGTCCGGCGCCAGCGTCTTGTTCTGCCAGCCCTGGCGCTGCTCCAGCGCGTAGGTGAGGTAGTCGGGGTTCTGGCGGGCGCCGAAGTCGGCCGCCGAAGCCACCGGGTTGAAGCCCATGGCGTACAGGTCGGAGACCTGCACCTGCCAGCCCGCCTGCTCGAAGTGGCGGACGGTGAGGTCCTTCATCGAGGTGACGAAGGACTGGGGTTCGTTGTGGGCGTGAACGATGAGCAGTTTCATGGGGCGGTTCCTGGGTTCGACCGCCCGCGATCTTAGGGCCTTTGCCGCATCAGCGTCCCGGCTTGCGCCCCAGGCCCAGGATGGCACACAGGCCGCCCAACAGCATCGCCCAGGTCTTGGGCTCGGGCACCTGCGAGATCTGCAGGGCCACGAACTGCGTGAACTGGGTGCCGCTGAAGTTGTTGTCCGACACCAGCATCAGCGTTTGCTTGCCACCGATCACCGGGCCCAGCGTCAGGCCTTCGATGTTGTCCAGGGCCAGCGCCGAGCCATCGTCGTTGCGCAAGTCGGAAAGGTCGAGCAGCAGCTCCTTTTTGGCGGCCACGACGCTGTCGTCGCCATCGATGCTCTCGCGGCCGGAGATGTCGGTGGCGTGGCGGGCGTCGATGTGGAACAGGCGGATGGTGTTGCCGGTCACCGGCGTGCCAGGTGTTTGCGCGCCGGTGGCGAACGAGCGCTCGATGCCGATGAACTGGCGGTCACCGATGGCCAGCAGGTCGGTCAGGCCGTTGGTGGCGAAGGCGCCGCTCGGGTTGGGCGCGATGGCCACGGGCGAGACGTCGTAGGCGTACTCGGCGCCAGCCTGGCCGCTGGCCACGTCGAAGGACAGGATGCGGCTGCGCGAGCCCCGGCTCACAGAAGCCGTGGGGCCGTCTTGCACCAGGGCGTTCTCGGTGGCGGTGTAGAGCGTGCGGCCGTCGGTGGAGAAGGTCAGGCTCTCGAAGGCCAGGTTGTTGACGATGCCCCGGTCTCCCGCAGCGGTGCCTGCTGCGCTGCCCAGGGGCTTGTATGCGGTCGGCACACCGAACGCGCGAACGTGCGAGCCGTCCAGGCGCATCTCGCGCACGGTGGGGTCTTGCAGGCCGGCGGCGCTGCGCTGGCCTTCGTTGCTCCACACCAGGGTCTGGGTGGCGGCGTTGTAGCGGATGCCTTCCGGGTCAACCGTGTTGGTGGCGAAAGCCGCGCCGGTGGGCGTTTGCAGCGTGGTCACGCTGTTGAAGGCCACACCGGCCGCACCAGGGGTGGCCGAGCGAGCGAAGCGATCGATGTCCAGGCTGAGGTTGTAGAAGCGCGCGGCGTTCAGACCGCTGCGGTCGTCGCTGATGGCGTAGTAGGTGCCGGTGCTGGCGTCGAAGTCGATGCCCGACAGGCCACCCACGGTCGTGCCCTGGAAGCTGGTGCCCGAGGCCACGATCTGCTGACCGATGTAGCTCAGGGACCAATCGGCCGCCTGAGCGGGGCTGCCCAGCAAGCTCAGCAAGCACAGGCCGAAGGAGGTGGCGAATGGGATGCGACGCATGGGGCTACTCCTGGGGTGACAAAGGTGTGGGCTCACTGTAGGGAGTGCATGTGTCAAGCCGATGCCGACCCGGTCCCGCAACATGGTCTGCTCAGCTCCCGCAGGGATCGGCAAAATGCCAACTTCGCGCGATTCGGCGCAAGCCCCTTCAACCTCATGAATGCACCCATGCAACAGCCGCAGGAATTGGTCTTGATCACGGGTTGCGGTTCCGGCATTGGCCAGGCCCTGGCCCGAGCCTTTCACCGCAGCGGTCAGCGCGTGTGCGCCACCGCCCGCCGACTCGACACCCTGGCGCCGCTGGCGGCCGAAGGCATGCTGGTGCGCGCCCTGGACGTGACCGACGCCCAAGGCACCGCAGATTTGCTCGCTTCCCTGAAGGCCGAGGGCTTCGGCGTGGGCACCCTGGTCAACAACGCCGGCTATGGCGCCATGGGGCCGATGCTGGACGTGCCCCAGTCCGAGTGGCAGCGCCAGTTCGAGGTCAACCTGTTCGCGCCCATCGCCCTGGTGCGCGCGGTGATGCCCGGCATGGTCGAGCGCGGCCGCGGCCTGGTGGTCAACATCAGCAGCGTCTCGGGCGTGCTGACCACGCCGTTCGCTGGGCCTTATTGCGCCAGCAAGGCCGCCTTCAACGCCGCCACCGATGCCTTGCGCATGGAGGCCGAGCCGCTCGGCATCCGCGTGGTGACGGTGCAGCCGGGTGGCATCCAGTCGGCCTTTGGCAGCAGCGCGGCCAACCAGGTCAGCCTGGCGCCCGACTCGCCCTACCAGGCGGTGCGCGACGGCGTGCTGGCCCGCGCCAACGAGAGCCAGTCCGACGCCATGCCGGCCGACACCTTTGCCAGCTTGCTGGTCGCGCAGCTCGCGCGGCCGGACTGCCCGCCCGTGGTCAGGCTTGGCAAGAAGAGCCGGCTGATGCCGTTTCTCAAGCAATGGATGCCAGTGCGCACGCTCGACGGCATCCTGCGCAAGCGTTTCCAGCTCGATCGCCTCAAGCCGCGCAGCAACGCTCGCTGAGGATCAGGCCGCCGGTGCCTCGGGCACGTCGGGCGCACCAGGCGCATCGGGCGCCACTGCCACCCGGTTGCGCCCGCGCTGTTTGGCCACGTACATGGCCTGGTCGGCGCGGTGCAACAAGGCGCCAAAGCCTGGGTCGTCGGCGCGGCACTCGCTCACGCCCAGGCTGGCGGTCAGCCGAAGCCTGAGGTCCTGGTGCACGGCTTCGCGCTCGGCGATGAGTTCGCGCAGCCGCTCGGCCGTGGTCACCGCCTGCGCCTGGTGGATGCCTGGCAGCAAGATGGCGAATTCTTCGCCGCCCACGCGGGCCACGAAGTCCACTTCTCGAATGGCTTCTCGGACCACGCTGGCCGCTGTTCTGATGACCGCGTCACCAGCGGCGTGGCCGTGCAGGTCGTTGACCTGCTTGAACAGGTCGATGTCGAACAGGATGATCGACAGCGGCTGCTGATAGCGTTGGGCGCGGGCCACCTCTCTTGCCGCGACCTCTTCGAAGCAGCGCCGGTTGGCCACGCCGGTCAGGCCGTCGGTGCGGGCCTGGCGCTCGGCCTCGTCGCGTGCTCGGGCCAGCTCGGCGGTGCGCTCTTGCACCGTGCGCTCCAGGTCTGCATTGACCTGGGCCAGCATGTCGCTGGCGTGCAGCTTTTGCTCGAGCATGGCTTGCTGCGTGGCGTGGTGCTGATCGCGCAGCAGCTTGATGCGGTCGCCCAGCGCCAGCGACAGCAGCACCACGTCGATGAGGATGCCGAACTCCGCCGCATGGAAGGTGGCAAAGGTGTAGGGCAGCCAGCCGCTGACCGTCAGCGCGGTGCACAGGGCGCCGCTCAGGCTGACCATGGTCGCGAGCACGAAAAAGCGCGCGGCGCGGTAGCCATTCCACCATGCGGCCAGGCCCGCAGCCAGGATCAGTGGCGTGCCCAGGAAGATGAAGTTCACGGGTGCCGCGTTGTAGGCCACCGGGTTGCCCCACCAGGTCACGCCCAGCCAGCAGGCCAGCAGCAGCACCAGGAAGCCTTGCAGCACCCGGTGCAGGCGGGGCAGGCGTTTCCTGGACTCCAGGAAGGTCATGGAAAACAGCGTGGCCGTGACCTGGAAAACGAAGATGAAGACGGTGTGCCCCAGGTTGCTCCAGGTGGGCGAGTCGGGCCAGAAGAACTGGAAAGCAAAGCCGCTGTAGGACGCGTTCATGGCGCTGAAGGCCAGCAGGTACAGGCAGTACCAGGCGTAGTTGGGCTCGCGGGTCCACAGCCAGATGAGCCCGTTGTAGAGCACCATCACGAGCAAGATGCCGTAGAACATGCCGTAGTAAGCGGCCCAGCGCTCCTGTTCGGCTGCGAAGGCCTCGGGCTGCCACAGCTCGATCGGCGTCATGAATGCCTGGCGGCTGCTCACGCGCAGGTAGTGGGTGTGGCGCCCGGGTGCGACGGTCACGTCCAGCACGAAGGCGGGCGTGAGGTGGTCTCTGGCCGAGAAAGGCAGGTCGTCGCCCACCAGGCGCTCCTGGAAGCCGCCTTGGGCGTCGGCCGAGTACAGGTGAACCGTGTCCAGCCAGGGCGTGCGCAGCACCAGCAGCCTGCGCTGTGGCGTGTTGCCAGGGTTGTCCAGCGTGAAGCGATACCAATGCGCCGAGCGCGTGAAGCCAAAGCTGGACAGCGCCGAGCCCGCCGGCCGAAAGCCATCGGCCGCGCCCCCTGACAGCAGGTCCTGCAGGTTGAGTTGGCCGGACGCGTCTTCGAGCACGTCGGCGGCGGCGTGCACGTTCTGTGAAGCTTGTGCGGGGGTGATGCGCAGCGCGCCGGCCAAGGCGCTGCCGCAAAGGAGCTGGCTGCACAGCAGCATCAACCAGCACAGGCGTTGGATCATCTTGGGCGGCCGCGAGGGGAATGCGAAGGGGTCCGGGTAGGACGCTGTCAGTCTAGCGAAGTTCCCCGCCTTGCCTCATTTGTCGTTGGCGGCCCCTATTTTGACAACATGAGTGGTCAACGTCGGTCAAATGGTGGCAACGTGTCGATTCATCGCCAGATGCGTGCAAATTACCTTGACGGGCAGGCATCCGGGTGGGACAGTAAGGGGTTTTTCATGACAAACCCCAAACCGGAGAGCCGTTTGAAGCCCGTGAACCTCGCCCGCCTGGCCCTGATCTGCCTGCCCTGGTTGAGCTGGGTGCCCATGGCCCACGCCGACGGCAGCCCCGTGGGCACGTGGTGGAGCTTTGACGACGGCGGCAAGCAGCGCAAGGCCGAGATCGTCATCACCGAGCGAGATGGCGTGCTGTCGGGGCGCATCGTTCGCCTGCTCGATGGCCGCTCGGCCAAGGACCTGCGCTGCGACCTGTGCGACGACGAGCGCAAGGGCGCCCCACTGGCCGGGCTGGAGATCCTGAGCAACCTCAAGGGTGACCCCGACAACACCGACAAGTGGGCCGGTGGGCAGGTGCTCGACCCGGGTTCGGGCAAGGTTTACAAGGTCGAGATCACCGTGCTGGAGCATGGCCAGCAGCTCAAGGTGCGCGGCTACCGGGGTGTGCCGGCTTTCGGTCGCACCCAGGTCTGGACGCGCACGCAGTGAAGTTCGGGCGATGATCGGGGGTGGTCTCGCGCAGAGACCGAACCGGAACCCGAGACATGAGCCCAGCCATTCGTTACCTCAACCCCGAGCGCCGCTACTCCGACGCCGCCATCCACGGCAGCGTGGTGTGGCTGGCCGGCCAGGTGCCCACCGACCCGGATGCCGACATGGCGGGCCAGACCCGTCAGGTGCTCGAGCAGATCGACGCCCTGCTGCTGGAAGCTGGCAGCTCGCGCGGTCGCATCCTCATGGCCCAGGTCATCGTGCGTGACATCGCCGAGGTGCCGGCCATGAACGAAGTCTGGGAGGCCTGGTTCGACGGCGTGACCGCGCCGCCCCGCGCCACCTTCCAGGCGCCGCTGGTGAACCCCGCATGGCGCATCGAGGTCATCGTGACCGCGGCGCTGAACTGAAGGGCGGGGCGAGCATGGGCGTTGCGCTGTCGAAGCAATGGGAGCGCCTGCTGGGTGCGGGGCAGGGCTCGCTGGTCGTGGCCTGGCACGTGCGTGCGGCCGAAAGCGAATGGGTGAGCCGGGTCTGGACCTGGGTGCAAGCCCAGGCTGGTTTGTCCGCGCCTGCCATCGCGGTCGATGGCACCGAGGGCTGGCTGCTGTGCTTCGCCCTGCCATCGACCCGGTCGGTGGACGAGGCCCGATTGGTGCTGCGCCAGTTGATCCGAGAGGGGTTGCAGCAGGTTGGCGTGACCGTGTCACCCGCCGATGCCGCTGCCTGGCGTTTCACGTGCTGGCCGGCCGATTCGTCAACCGATGCCCACCAAGACGCCTGGCCCGTGCCCCGCGAGGTCGCGCCCGACCGGTGGTCGGCGTTCGTCGCCCCTGACCTCGTTCCCGTGTTCGCCGAATCCCCCTGGCTCGATTGCGCACCCAGCGAAGACGGGCAGGCCACGCTGCTGAGCAGGCTATTGCCCATTCCCGCCGAGCCATGGGCGCGCTGGCTGGCTGCGTCGTCCCGGGATGCGGCCGACGCGCTCGCAGAAACGAACAGCGTTGGCGACGTGCCTGGCCAGCCCGCTCCGCACCTCGGGGTCCCGCCGGGTTCCTTGGGCGCACCAGCGTCGCCTTCGATCGGTGCGGTGGCGGCCGACGGCCCACGCGCTTTCCTGCTGTCCGTGATGAACGACCCCAGTGTGGACATGGCCCTGCGCATCGAGGCTGCACGCGTGCTCCTGGCCCACGGGTGATCGGATCGGACAAGGGGGTGATCGGATCGGACATCGGTGTCCAGATGCGATGCCGCATACCCGGGGCGTCCCGGAGAGGCGAGTGAGCAGGCCGCTGACAGAATCGCCGCGATCAGGCATTCAGGAGGTCCTCACCATGCAGCTCATCGACACCGATCCGGCGCCACCTTTGCGCGCCTCCACCGACGGCCGCGGCACCGCGCTGCTGCTGGCCCGCGCCGGCGACCGGCGCTTCCCGCCTTCCAAGCTGTCGGTGCTGCTGGGGGTGATGACCGAGCTGGGCGCCGACCCGCACGAGGTGCTCGCGGGCACCGGCCTGCTGCCGGAGAACGTCGGCAACCCTTTCACCATGACCTCGTGTGCGCAGTTCTTGCGCGCCAGCCGCAACGCGGTGCGCCTCTTGCCCCGTGCCGACCTCGGCCTGCGCGTGGGTGAGCGCCTGGGCGTGACGCACTACGGCATGTATGGCTACGCGCTGCTGTGCTCGGAGTCGCTGCGCCAGGTCTGGGAGCGCGCCATCCGCTATCACCCGCTCTCGGGCGGCATGCTGCCCTTGCGCTGGGAGGTGCAGGGCGATGAAGCGGTGTGGACCTTCCCTGACCGCGCGGCCTTTCCCTGGCCCGATGTCGATGAAGCGCTCTACCGTTTCATGATCGACCTGCAACTGGCGGCCCATGTGCGCATCGGCCAGGACGTGATGGGCGAGTCCTTTGTCCCCAAGCAAGCGGGCTACATCGGGCAGGCGCCAGCAGACGTCAGCCACTGGGAGCGCGTGCTGCACGCCCCCGTCGTGTTCGGCCAGTCGACCAACACCCTGCGCTTTGACGCCAACTTGCTCACGCGTGCGCCCCAACTCGCCCACCCGATCACGGCTTCTCACCTGTCGGTGCAATGCGCTCGGTTGCTGGAAGAGGCCAGCTGGGGCGCGGGCATGACCCGACGCGTCTACGAAGAACTCACCCGGCACGGCGGCCGCTTTCCCTCCATCGAAGAGGTGGCCAGTCGCCTGTGCATGACCTCGCGCACCCTGCGTCGCCGGCTGGAGGCCGAGGGCGCCGGCTTCTCCGAGCTGCTCGCTGCGGTGCGCAAGCGCCTGGCGATCGACTACCTGGTGGGCACGCGCTTGAGCACCGAAGACATCGCCGAGGCGCTGGGCTTCAGCGACGTGGTGAGCTTTCGCCACGCCTTCAAGCGCTGGACGGGCCTGACACCGCGCGAGTACCGCATGGCACAGGACGGCGCTCGTTTGCACCTGCAGTGACCGGGTTTTCCTGATCCCCCACTGTCCCTTTGGGTCTGCTTTTTGTCCGTGGTGTTTCTTCACGGTCCTGATGTCGGCAAGCACAGTGCATGGGCCCCGTTGAGTCGGCTTCGGCCGCCGCAGCGGGCTCCGTCAACGATGCACCCAACCGACCCACAAGAGGACACATGAAGAACGCACCCATCCGCTCTGTTTTGGCCACCTGCCTGGTGGCCGCCGCTGCCAGCGCCTTGGCTCAGACCACGGCGCCGACCTCCGCATCCCTCAATGCCTCGGCCGGCCCGCTCAGCGTGAGCACCGCTTCCGTCACCGCGCCGCGCGGTTTCGGTGGCGGCACCATCTACTACCCGACCACCCAGGCGCGCTACGGCGTCATCGCCATCAGCCCTGGCTTCACCGCCACCCAGATCAGCATCGCCTGGCTGGGCCGCCGCATCGCCACACACGGCTTCGTGGTCATCACCCTCAACACCCTGACCACGCTCGACCAACCCGACAGCCGGGCCAACCAGCTGATGGCCGCGCTCAACCACGTCATCAACTCGTCGAGCTCGGCCGTCAAGGCGCGCATCGACACCAGCCGCCTGGCCGTGGCGGGGCACTCGATGGGTGGCGGCGGTGCGCTGATCGCCGCGCGCGACAACCCCACGCTCAAGGCCTCCTACCCGCTGACGCCCTGGAACATCAACTCGGCCTTCACGACCGTGCGTGTGCCGACGATGATCGTCGGGGCCGATGGCGACACCATCGCGCCCGTGGGCACCCATGCGCGGCCTTTCTATGCGGCGTTGCCCGGCGCCACCTCGAAGGCCTATGGCGAACTCAACGGCGCCACGCATTTCTCGCCGAACTCGACCAACACACCGATCGGTCGCTATGGCGTGGCCTGGATGAAGCGCTTCCTCGATGGCGACACCCGCTACTCGACCTTCCTGTGCGGCACCGAGCACACGCGATACGCGACGGCGCTGGTCTTCGATCGCTACAACCAGAACTGTCCTTACTGATCGGAGGCGCGCCATGGTCATCTCGATCACGTCGCGCCGCCGGCCATGGTCCGGGCCTGCCCTCGCGCTGTTGGCGCTGGTCGGCCTGGCGACCCTGGCCCTGGCTGGCTGGCTGGGGGTGTTTTCGGGCGGCGCTCCACCCGCGGCGAAAGCACCCCTGGTCCAGCCGCCTGGTCCGGATCGCTGGATCCAGCCTGAGGTGCCGGTGCCAGGGCAGCAAAGCGGCTTTTCTTCCGGGGTGTCTGTTGGTGATGAGGGCCCGGTGCGCATTGGCACGGTCAAGCCCTTTCGCACCGATGCCTCGGGTGCCTTGATGCTGGATGCCGACACGGTGGTGACGCTGGAGCAACTGGTGGCCTTCAGCACCCCCGATCAGCTGACAGCCCTGGCCCGCGAAGCCGCCGCTGGCTTGTCGCCCGGCTTGCAGGCACAGGCGCTGGAGCTGGCGCAACGGTTCGACCGCTACCAGGAGGCCGTTCGTCAGCGCATCCAGTCGGAGCAGGCGCCCACCACGGTGGACGACATGGCCCGTGACCTGCAAGCCCTGCAGGTGATGCGCCACGATCACTTCGGCGCTCAGGCCGCTTTGCTGATGTTCGGTGACCAGGAGGCCGTGACCGCCCGGCTCATCGAGCTGATGAGGCAGGACACCCTGGTGGAGACGCCCCTCGAAGAGCGGGCCATGCGTGCGCAGGCGCGCTTGCTGGCGGAGCGCAACGGACGCGACAGCGGCGGCGGCTGACAGGCGCTGCCAGCCTTCTCTGGCTCAGCGCTCGGGGGGGCGAACCTGTGAAGCGAAGGCGAAATCAGGGAGGGCCAGCGTGGCCTCGGCCACATCCAGCAGCCGCTTGTTGTGGTCCATCGAGGCCTTTTGCAATGCGCGAAAGGCCTCTTCTTCGCTCAGGCCCAGGCGCGACATCAGCGCGCCTTTCGCCCGCTCGATGACCTTGCGCTCGTGCAGGGCGCGGCGCGCGGTGTCGAGCTCGGACTCCATGCGGCTGAGCCGGGCGGACTGATCCTGCAGCAGCTCGACCAGGGCCGAACCCGCCCCTGCGCCCGGCGCGTCTTTCAGGCCATCGGGCAGGTTCGACAGCACGGGTGCTTCGGATTGTTCGGCGTCGTTGAAGAAGCGGTCGACCGCGTGGCTGTGTCGCGGCGGGTTCTGGCGCAGGCGCTCGAGCAGGCCCTCGGAGTCTTGCAGGTCTTGCTCGGTGGCGCGGATCTGGGCGTCGCAGTCGTGGCGAACGGCGTGCACCAGGGCCACGAGCATGTTTTCCATCTCACCGATGCGCGCGCTGGTGACCTCGAACCAGCTTTCGCTCAAAGCGGTGTCGAGCTTGGCGCCGGCGCGTGCCGTGCACAGGCTGCGGCGCAAGCGTTCGAGCTGTGCCATGTTGGGCGTGAGCTGCGACTGCTGCCAGCGTCCGCGCAAGGTCGGGTCGGTGAATTCTTCGAAGACGTGCAGGCTGCGCTCCTGCGCGTCGATGAGGTGGATGACGCGCTGCTGCTCGGCCTCGCTGCACTGCCCGGAGGCGAAGAGCTGGGCGCCGACAGCGCGCTCCTGACCGGCGGCCTCTTTGCCCTGAACCAGGTGAACAAAGGCCACCAACAGGCGCGAGATGCCAGGGTGCAGCGTGGCATCGGCCACGTGGAAGATGAGCTCCACCAAGCCGGCGATCAGGCGGCTGTAAGCCGTCACCGCAGCGTGGGCGGTGACCGTGTGTTGCACAGTCTGGGCGCGCAGGCTGGTGAGGGCGTCGAGGTCCAGCACCACCCAGGCCATCAGCGAGAGCATGCGCGCAGACGCGCCCGCCTCGGGGGCGAGTTGCGCCTCGAACAGCTCGCGCAGGCGAGCCTCGATGGGCGTGACCGACTCGAGCGTGGCCTGGCGTTCGCTGGCGAAACGCTGCCCGCTGGAGGCCAGGTAGATGCTGGTGGCCCCGCGCTCGCGCTGCAAGGCGTGGATCAGCTGCCCGATGACATCGACCAGCTCGATGCGGCCGGCGAGGTGCCGGATGCCCTCCAGCTCCAATTGCTTGGCGCGCAGGACGAGGCTGGAGACGGACAGGGACATGGCTTGGGGCAAGGGGCGTCGGACAAGCCTGATTGTCCCTGCTTTGCTCCGGTCTGGCGAGGGGGGCGATGCGGAAGTTGGCATGGCAATGGGTGAGGTCAGCGTCCCGTCAGGCGCAGGCCCAGCAAAACCAGGCAGCCCACAGCGAGCAACAGGCTCAGGCCACGCCAGAAGGCCACCGGGTTGCGCTCGATGAGCGGCGTGCCCCGGTGGTGGTGAGCGGCGGAGCCGCGCGCTGTCAATTCGTGCATGAACTCCGAAAGCGCTTCGTGGCGCCGATGCGGATCAGGGTGCAGCGCCCTGCGCAGGACGATGTCCAGCCAGGCCGGCAGGTCAGGGCGGTGGTCGCGCAGCGGCACATAGCGCAGCTTCTTGACCTCGGCGGGCTCGCGCAGCCGGGCGACCTGCAAGCCGTAGGGCAACTGGCCGGTGAGCATCTGGTAGGTCAACACGGCCAGCGAGAACAGGTCGGAGGCTGCCGTGCCGCCGTGGCCCAGCATGTATTCGGGCGCGGTGTACTGGAGCGAGCCCAGCAGGGCATCGGCACGGGCGTGCTCGCTGCCTTCGGCCAGGCCGGCCACGTGCACCGAGGCGAAATCGATGATGCGCACCGTGCCAGTGCGGTCGATCATGATGTTCTCCGGGCGCAGGTCCTGGTGCAGCATCTCGCGGCGATGAAAGGCCTGCAGCCCTTTGGCGACCTGGTCGATCACCTGGCGCACGCTGTCGAGGTCGGGGTGCCGGTGGTCGTTCATCCACTGCGCCAGCGTCTGGCCTTCGATGTACTCCATGGCGACGAACAGATGCTGGCGCGGGCGGGGCAGGCCACAGGGTTTGAGCACGTGCGGGCTGTCGAGCCGGCGGGCCACCCATTCTTCAAGCAGGAAACGATCGAGGTAGTCGGGCTGCTCGCGCATGTCCACCGACGGGGTCTTGAGCGCGACGTGCTGGCCGCTGAGTTCGTCGATGGCCAGGTGCACGTGGCTGCGCGAGCTGGCATGCAGCGGACGCACGATGGTGTAGCCCTCGAAGCTCATGCGCGCCTGCAAGGGTGGCGGCAGCGTCAGCTCGGCGCGTTGCTGGTGCAGGGTGTGAACGGCCGCCTCGCCCAGCTCTTGCACGCGAACGATCTGCAGCGTCAGGTTGTCCGGGCTGCCCCGCTCAAAAGCCATGTCCGCGAGCGCGGAGGCCGCGGCGTCGAGGTCAGCAGGGTGCGCGGCCAGGGCCTGGTGCACGTCCGCAGCATCGATGAACTCGTGCACGCCGTCGGTGCTCAGCAGGTACACATCGCCGACGTTCAGCGTCCAGGTGCGGTGGTCGACTTCTACCGAGGGGCCCACACCCAGGGCGCGGCCCAGGTAGGTTTCCGAGGCGCTGACCTGCACGCGGTGGTCTTGCGTGAGCGGCTCCAGCGCCTTGGCGTGGAACTGGCACACGCGGGTGTCGCCCACGTGCAGCACGTGCCCCGCGTTGCCTTTGAGGATCAGGGCGCTGAAGGTGCAGACCTGCCCTCGGTCGCGGTCGAAGCGGGCATCGCTGCGCTGGTTCTGCGCATGCAGCCACGAGTTCGTGGCCTGCAGCACGCGCTGGCCCGACCGCTGCACGCTCCAGGCTTCCGTGGTGCAGAGGTAGTCGTCCAGGAAGCCCCGCACGGCCGCCGCGCTGGCGAGCTGGCTGACCGGGCTGCTGCCGATGCCGTCGGCGATGGCCAGCGCGATGCCCTTGTTGCTCAGCAAGGGCTCTTTCGGGATGGCCGCGCCGTGGAAATCCTGGTTGATTTCCTTGCGCCCGGCCCGCGTGTGCTGGCCGAGCGAGACCCGCAGCATCAGGCCGATGCGCGCTTGGGCGCGGTCTTGTAGTGGGTCGAGTAGAGCGTGGCGCCCACGAAGGTCAGGCCGCCCACGAGGTTGCCGAGCACGGTCGGGATCTCGTTCCAGATCAGGTAGTCCATGAAGGTGAAGTTGCCGCCCAGCATCAGGCCGGAGGGGAACAGGTACATGTTCACGATGGAGTGTTCGAAACCCATGTAGAAGAACATGAGGATGGGCATCCACATGGCGATGACCTTGCCGGAGACACTGGTGGACATCATGGCCGCCACCACGCCGGTGGAGACCATCCAGTTGCACATCACGGCGCGCACGAACAACGTGAGCATGCCGGCCGCGCCGTGTGCGGCGTAGCCCACCGTGCGGCCTTCGCCGATGTGGCCGATCTTCTGACCGATGGCGTTGGGCGCTTCGGAAAAGCCGTTGGTGAAGATGATGGCCATGAACACCGCCACCGTCATCGCACCGGCGAAGTTGCCGGTGAAGACCAGGCCCCAGTTGCGCAGCACGCCGGACCAGGTGGCGCCCGGGCGGCGGTCAAACACGGCCAGCGGGGCCAGGGTGAACACACCGGTCAGCAGGTCGAAGCCCAGCAGATAAAGCATGCAAAAGCCAGTCGGGAAGAGCAGGGCGCCGATGAGCGGGTTTCCGGTGTTCACCGAGACGGACACCGCGAAGGCCGCGGCCAGCGCCAGGATGGCGCCCGCCATGTACGAGCGGATGAGCGTGTCACGGGTGGACATCAGCAGTTTCGATTCGCCTGCGTCGACCATCTTGGTGACGAATTCGGCTGGTGCGAGGTAAGCCATGTGTGTGTTCCTGTTGTCAGCGGGGGAGTGGGCCTGCGCGCCTCTGTCGGGTCGTCGTCAGGCGAGCGGGGCGGTGGGCCGCCCTCTGCTTTCGCGGTCTGTCTCTTCGGTACGGTCTGGATCAGGGAGCGGTCAGCGCAGGCTGACCTGCACGAGGCCGCCCTCGGTGCGCACCGCGTGGGCGCTCACCGAAAGTTCGGGCTGCTCGATGCATTCGCCACTCTGCAGGTCGATGTGCTGCTTGTAGAGCGGCGAGGCCACGACGATGCGATCGCCCAGGCTGCCCACCAGCCCGCGCGAGAGCACGCTGGCGCCGGACTTGGGGTCGACGTTGTCGATGGCGAAGAAACGATCAGCGCCCACGCGGAAGACCGCGACGTGGCGGCCCTCGACCAGGGCGCAGACGCCGGTGTCGGGCAGGATGTCGTCGGTCGGGCAGACGTCGGTCCAAGTCGAAGTGGAAGCAGACATGGTGGGAGAGATGACAGCGTTCATGATGGTTCTCTGGCCTCGGCTCAGGCGGTCTCGGTCGTGGCGGCGTCGCGTTCTTCAGGGCGCGCCGGCCGGATCTGACCGCGTTCCTTGACGAAGACGATGCGCTCGTCCTTGGCTTCGCTGTTGACGAAGGAGCGGAAGCGCTTGCGCACCTCGGGGTTGGTCACCGCCGTCTTCCATTCGCACTGGTAGGTGCTCACCACGTGCTGCATCTGCGCTTCGAGCTCGGCGCCCAGGCCCAGCGAGTCGTCGATCAGCACGGACTTGAGGTAGTCCAGGCCGCCTTCGAGGTTGTCGCGCCAGGTGCTGGTGCGCTGCAGGCGGTCGGCCGTCTTGACGTAGAACATCAGGAAGCGGTCGATCATGGCGATCAGCTGCGGCTTGGTCAGGTCGGAGGCGATCAGCTCGGCGTGGCGGGGCTTCATGCCGCCGTTGCCGCACACGTAGAGGTTCCAGCCCTTTTCGGTGGCGATCACGCCCACGTCCTTGCCTTGGGCTTCGGCGCATTCACGCGTGCAGCCGGAGACACCGAACTTGATTTTGTGCGGCGCACGCAGGCCCTTGTAGCGGTTTTCCAGTTCCACCGCCAGGCCGACCGAATCATCCACACCGTAGCGGCACCAGGTCGAGCCCACGCAGGACTTCACCGTGCGCAGCGACTTGCCGTACGCGTGGCCCGACTCGAAGCCGGCGGCGATCAGCTCTTCCCAGATCAGGGGCAGCTGCTCCAGGCGGGCGCCGAACATGTCCACGCGCGCGCCACCGGTCACCTTGGTGTACAGGCCGTACTTCTTGGCGACCTGGCCGACGGCGATCAGGCCATCGGGCGTGACCTCGCCACCGGGCATGCGAGGCACGACCGAGTAGGTGCCGTCCTTCTGGATGTTGCCCAGAAAGTAGTCGTTGCTGTCTTGCAGCTTGGCCAGCTCGGGCTTGAGCACGAAGTCGTTCCAGACCGATGCGAGCACGCTGGCGGCGGTGGGCTTGCAGACGTCGCAGCCCAGGCCCTTGCCATGCTTGGCCAGCAGCTCGTCGAAGGTCTTGATCTGGCCGACGCGGATGAGGTGATACAGCTCCTGGCGCGAGTAGGCGAAGTGCTCGCAGAGGTGGTTGTTGACCTCCATCCCCTGCTTCTTCATCTCGAACTTCATCACCTGGGTGACGAGCGGAACGCAGCCACCGCAGGTGGCACCGGCCTTGGTGCAGGCCTTGAGCTTGGCGATGTCGGTGGCGCCGTCGCAAACGGCGGCACAGATCTGACCCTTGGTGACGCTGTTGCACGAGCAGATCTGGGCGCTGTCGGGCAGGGCTTCGACGCCCAGGCCGGGCTTGGCCTTGCCGTCGCTCGAAGGCAGGATCAGGAACTCGGGGTCGGCGGGCAGGGCGATGCCGTTGAGCGCCATCTGCAGCAGGGTGCCGTATTCATCGGCGTTGCCGACCAGCACGGCGCCCAGCAGCTTGGTGCCATCGGCGCTGACGACGATCTTCTTGTAGACCTGCTTGACCTCGTCCACGTACTGGAACGAGCGGCAGCCTGGGGTGCGGCCTTGAGCGTCGCCGATGGAGGCCACGTCCACGCCCATCAGCTTGAGCTTGGTGCTCATGTCGGCGCCGGTGAAGGCGGCTTGCGCGTCGCCCGCGATGTGCTTGGCGGCCACGCGGGCCATGTCGTAGCCGGGGGCCACGAGGCCGAAGGTCTGGTCGTGCCAGGCGGCGCATTCACCCACGGCGTAGATGTGGTGGTCGCTGGTGCGGCAGTGGTCGTCGATGGCGACGCCACCGCGCGCGCCGATGGCCAGCACGCTCTGGCGGCCGAGTTCGTCGCGCGGGCGGATGCCGGCCGAGAACACGATCATGTCGGTGTCGAGGTGGCTGCCGTCTTCGAAGACCATGCGGTGGCGGTGCTCGGCGCCGTCGACGATCTTGACGGTGCTGTGGCTGGTGTGCACGTGCACGCCCAGTTCTTCGATCTTCTTGCGCAGGATGCGGCCACCGCCGTCATCGACCTGCACGGCCATCAGGCGCGGGGCGAACTCGACGACGTGGGTGTCCAGGCCCATGTCGCGCAGGGCCTTGGCGCATTCCAGGCCGAGCAGGCCACCACCGACCACGACGCCGGACTTGGACTTGGCGCCCGAGGCCTTCATCTGGTCGAGGTCTTCGATGGTGCGGTAGACGAAGCAGTGTTCGCGGTCGCGGCCGGGGATGGGCGGCACGAACGGGTTCGAGCCGGTGGCCAGCACGAGTTTGTCGTAGACGATTTCTTCGCCGTCGACGGTGGTGACGGTGTTGGTGCGGCGCTCGATCTTGGCGGCGCGGGCGGCCAGGCGCAGGTCGAAGCCGGTGCGCTCGAAGAAGCCGGGCTCGACCACGGAGAGTTCTTCTGCCGTCGTGCCCGAGAAGTAGGCCGACAGGTGGACGCGGTCGTAGGCGGGGCGGGGCTCTTCGCAGAGCACGGTCACCTGGGCGCCAGTCAAGCCGGATTCGGCGAGGCTTTCCAGGAATTTGTGGCCGACCATGCCGTGGCCAACAACGACGATTTTCATGATTGCTCCAGAGAAGACGAGGACGTGCAGGTGGGGACCGGCGCAAAGCGCAGGTGCCGACTGAGTCCGCCGTCGTCAGCGGGAGTCGTGCATGACCGGGGCGACTTCACCACCGGGTCGGATGCGTCAGCTCATGCAAGGGCCGTGCCGGTCTGTTTTGGCAGGCGGAGCAGGTTCATGAACAGGCGTTTTGCACCATTGCGGTGCTTTTGCGGCCGTGCTGCCCCGGGTGTGAGGCAGCCAGGCACGCTGAAGGTGCATCAGCGGTAGAAGGCTTCGACCTTGCCCTTGAGCTTGATGCACATGGGGCGGCCCTTGCGGTCCAGCGTCTTGCCAGCGGGCACCTTGACCCAGCCTTCGCTGACGCAGTATTCCTCGACGTCGTTGCGCTCCTTGTCGTTGAAGCGGATGCCGATGTCATGCTGGAACACGGCAGCGACGTGGTGCGGGCTGCGCGGGTCGATCGAGAGGCGGTCGGGCAGTTCGGGGCGTTCGGTCTGGCTCATGGTGTTCGGCGCCGGGCAGGGCGTGGTGAGGGCAAGGCGGCGCCCGAGGGCGCCTGCGCGAAGGGCGACAGTGTACCGAGCCGCAGGCGTGGTGGGGCTCAGCCCGGGCCAGCGGGGTAGCTGAAGGCCAGCAGGTGCACCGCGTTGACGCTGAAATGGGTCAACACCGCGGCTTCGATGCGGCCGGTGCGAGCGAAAACCCAGCCGCTGCCCAGGCCGACGATCGTGGCCAGGGCGGCCATCTTCGGCCCGCCCGCCAGGTGGACCAGGCCAAACAGCGTGGCGGGCAGTGCCACGGCGCACCAGCGGCCACCCCAGCCGCTCGGCGACAACCGTTTCATCAAGGCGGCCTGCAGCAGCCCCCTGAAAAATGCCTCTTCGGCCAGGCAGGTGACCAGCAGGTTGAGGAGCAGGAAAAGTGGCAGCGCCATGGCATGGCCGGGCACGCGGGGCCAGCGCCACGCTGGCTCGGTCAGGCCCCAGGCCCAGCCCAGTCCCAGCGTCAGAGCCGGGGTCAGGCTGGCGATCGACAAGGTGGTGAGCGAGGGGCCCCCACGCCAAACCAGCGGTCGCCCACGCGGTACCACCGTCACCAGCAGCATCAATCCCGCATTGGCTTTGTCGAAGGATGCCGTCAGTGCAAAGGCCGGATCACCCGGCCGCCATCGGACGCCGTCGAGCACCAGCGGGTTGTGAAAGCCTGGCACGGCGTGCAGCGCCAGGGCCAGCGCGAAGGCCCCAACGGCCCAGGGCATCCAGCGCGGCGCAGCGCCCTCAGGCCCGTGCATCGCGGTGTGCGCCCCCCAGCAGGACAGGCCGATGCAGGCGGCCACGGCGGTCACGCCCAAGGCATCCAGCAAACCGCTGCACCCGCCCAGGATCGCGGCAGCCACCCAGCACAGCGCCCAGGTGGGCAGGCCGATGCGGCCCCACCAACTTGGCAGAGCCGGGCTCGGCGCAAGGTGGCCCAGCGCATCGGGCCTGGGTGCTTGAAACCACCAGGCCAGACCGGCAAGTCCGAGCGCGATGAAGGGCAGTGAGGGTGGCATGGGGGGCGATTGTGGGGCCCGATCAAGAAGCCTGGTGCGGCAGTTCGTGGTTGAATCCGCGCATGGCACAGCCCCCCTCCCAGCGTCGCAGCGATCCCGTGGCCGCCCATGTGGCGGACAACGTGGCCGACAACGTGGCTGATTGGGCCCGTCGGTGGCGCACGCCCATGCTGCGCTTCGCACAACTCCACATCCAGCCCAAGGAAGACGCCGAGGACGCCGTGCAGGAGGCCCTGGCTGCTGCGCTGGCGGCTTCGGCCGATGCGCCCCCGGTGCTCGATCCTCGCAGCTACCTGTTCGGCATCCTCAAGCACAAGATCACCGATCGGCTGCGCCAGCGTTATCGGCGTGAGCAGCCCGTCAGCGAGTTGGTGTCGAGCGACCTGGACGAGGCCCTGTTCGACGACAAGGGGCACTGGCACCCTGGGGTCGAGCCCTCGCTGTGGCAGTCCCCCGAAGGCATGCTGGCGTCGGACCAGTTCTTCGCGGTGGTCGACGCCTGCGTGCACAAGTTGCCCAGCAAGCCGGCGCGTGTTTTCAGCATGAAAGAGCTGCTCGAGTGCGAGGCCGATGAAATCTGCGCCACGCTGGGCATGAGCAAGACCGACTACTGGCAGTGCATGAGCCGTGCGCGCAAGCAGCTGCAGGTGTGCCTGACGCAGAACTGGTTCGACGGGGGCGAGCGATGATCAGTTGTCGCCGTTTCACGGACCTGGTGGCATCAGGAGAGCTGGACGATTCGGGTTGGCTCACGCGCCTGCAGGCCGGGCAGCACCGCTTGGCCTGCAGGCGATGCCGGGCTTTCGAGCGCAACGACCGCGCGCTCGACGACATCCTCTCGGCGCACCGAGATCGGCTGATGCGCCCCGATGACCCACCGGATCAGGACGGTTCTGGCGGGTCTGGCGGGTCTGGCGGCTCTGCCGGGTCGCCGGGCTGAACACCACGCTGGCTCAGTTCTGCCAGGGCAGCCTGAACCTGTGCCACCCGCTGAGCCAGGGGTCCGCCCACCCGCAGCACGGGCTCGCTTCGTTCGAGCAGTTGCGCTTCGTACCAGGCGTGTTGCTCGCGCTGGAAGTCGGCACCGCGTCGCGTGCCGTCCTGCACGAAGCCGAAGTCGGGCTCGCACAGCACGATCAGGTCGTAGCGGCGCATGGCCGCCTGGGTCAGCTCGGGCGGCTGCTGCTGGAACATCCAGCCCGCATAGCCCCATGTTGTCAACGGTGAGGTGTCGCACACCAGCCAGCGGTGTGCCTGGGACAGCCGAGCTTCTTCGTGTGCGACCTGGGTATGGGCGATGTCAACGAGGTCTTGCAGCGTGAGTTGGCCACCGCAGGCCAGCCAACGATCGCGACCGTGCTCTGGCACCCACACCGTGCCTTCGGCGTGGGCCAGCGCCTCGGCCAGGGTGGTCTTGCCGCTGGACTCGCCACCCAGCAGGACCACGCGCTGCACGAAGTCGCGGTAGACGTCGGCGTGCAGCCATGTGCGGTGGGCGTGGACGTCCTGGCGCAATGTGCGCGCGCTGATGGGGTGGCGCGCCCGATGGGGGTCGACGCTCACCGGCGTGACGGGCTGAGCCCAGGTGCGTGCCAGCCGTTCGCACGTGGGCCCGAGGTAGGGCTCGCTGGCGAACATGGCGTCAGGGCGCAGGCCGATGGGGCCGTCGAGCAGCCAGGCCAACCAGTCCTGTTGGGCCTCGTCGCTGGCGAGGTTGTCGGGCATGGGGCGCCAGGGCAGTCCGCGCTCGGCGCAGCGCGCTCGCACCCAGTCGTCATCGATCTGGAGGTTGATGACGCCCGGAAAGCGCCGCTGCACCCAGGCCTCGCGGCGCGCGCGTTCGCAACCCGGGAAGCTGGGTTGGCTGTAGCCGAGCACGAGCACCTGCTCGCAGGCCTGCTGCGCCCGGCCGATGACGTGCTCATGGCCCAGGTGCAGGGGCGAGAACTTGCCGACCACGAGGCCCAGTCGGTGGCTTGCCGAGGTGTTCATGAGCTTGGCCTGCGCCACACCCACCAGCCATGCCAGGCGTTGAGCCACAGCAAGGCGTAGAACACGGCGGTGATGTGCAGCCCTCGGCTCAGGTAGAGCGGCACCGAGAGGGTGTTGACCAGGATCCAGCAGGGCCATGTTTCGCGCCGGCCCTGCATGAGCAGCCATTGCGCGATCACGCTGGTGGCCAGCACGGCCGAGTCCCAGAAGGGCGCGTAGGCCTGGGTCCAGTGCGCCAGCAGCGCACCGTAGGCGATCGTCACGCCCAGGCCCAGCACCAGCAGCATCAGCCAATGACTCAGGTCCAGCCGAGGTGTGGCGTGCGGGGCGTGCGCGGCGCTGGCATGCGCCTGCCTGAGCCAGGCTCGCCAGCCCCAAAGACCCGTGCCGATGAAAAATAGCTGCAGCGTGGCGTCAGCGTAGAGCTGGGTGTCGTGGAACAGCCGCATGTACAAGGCGCTGCCCACGATGCCCACGGGCCAGGTGGCGATGTGCCGCCTGGCGGCCAGCACCACGCACAGCGCGGTCGTCAGCGTGGCCGACCATTCCAGCAGGGCGAGCGAGTCAGGCCAGGACATGGGGCGGCTTCAGGTCGCTGGTGTACTGGCGGACTTTGTCATCAGCCTCGAGGGCTTCGATGCGCAAAGGCAGCTCGCCCAGCAGCTCCCACAGGATCTGCCGGATGGTGGCGTGCACCGCGGCGATGTCGGGGGCACCGCTTTGCAGTCTCAGCACCAGCGATCGGTCGCTGTGCTGGTGCAGGGCGTGGCGCTGCAGGTCGAGGTGGCGCAGGCGCTGGCTCAACTCCACGTTGTTGACCCAGCTCCCGTCGGCATGCTGAAAGCTGACCGGTGGGCGACCCTGCAGGTCGCGCAGGGCCGGGCCCAGGGGCGTCCACACCAGCCGCGCGTGGTCGCCGGTTCGGTAGCGCAGCAGCGGCAGGCAGGGGTTGATGCCGCCGGTGAGCGTGACCTCGCCGCGCTCGCCTGTTGGCACCGGTCGGCCTTCGTCGTCGAGCACCTCCAAGTGCAGGCCAGGTTGCAGCAACACGAAGGCATCGACCTCGGGCACGTGTGCCGCGATGGGCCCGGCTTCGTTCATGGAGTACAGGTCGACGACGGGGCAGCCGAAGTGCGCGGACAGGCGGGACCGCAGGCCCTCGCTCATCGCCATCGACGTCGACAGCATCGCTCGGGGGCGATGCCGCAGCGCCAGGGTCGCCAACTCGCTGAGCGAGACCGGGTCGCCCGAGATGAGCTCGGGGGCCATGGCATCGAGGTAGGCGGCTCGGTCGGCGGGTTGGCGCCATTCACCGGGGTGGAGGTTCACCTTCGCCAGGCCGCATTCGCCCCGCATGGGGTTGACCGACACATAGGTGAAACAGCGTTGCTGAAACCCGACCAGCACGATGCCGACGTCGCCGCGACCGGCCTGCGTGCGAACACCGTGCAGACGCAGCGCCCGCTCGTGCAGGACGGCGTAGGCGGCCGCAGCCAGCGGGCTCGACGGCACCCGCAAAGGGTGGCCGGTGGTGCCGCTGGTGCTGAAACACAGCAGGGGCGAGTCGGCGCCGGGCCGCTGCACATGCCGACGCGAGACATGTCGGATCAGGTGGCTCGACAGGTCGGCGCGGCAGGTGGTGCGGACCTGGTGCCAGCCGCGTGACAGGGTGCGCCAATCGGGCCAGTCGGCCACGTTGTGCCGGTTGGCCAGCAGCCAGGGCCAGACCCAGGCAGGGGGCGTGCCGCTGGACACCGGGGCATGCAGCAGCCACGGCTGTCGGCAAAGGGCCTGCCAACGCAGGCTGGCGCCGAGTCGGTGACCGCTCATGTCTCGGAAGCAAGGGGCCGCTGGGTGCTCGCGAAGCCGCCGCAGCATGGCCTGCCCGTGAGCGCTCAAGCCAGGCAGCCGGCGCGGCAAGGTCAGGGCCTGCCAGTCAGCCGAGGTCGAGGACGGGACCGGCGCGTGCACGGGCTCACTCGCGGGTGTACTTGTCGGCGCCTTCCTGGGCCTCGGGGCTGTCCAGGTGCGCCTCCAGGGCGTGTTGACGGGCGCGGGCTTCTCGGCGCAAGCGGCGCTTGCGGGCGAGAGGGGTCTCGTGCGGTTCGGGCTCGGTGGCGTCTTCCGCTGCGCCCAGGATGTCGGCCAAGGCCGCTGCGGCCGCTTGAGCCTCTTCTGAGGCCAGCTCGTCTTCGTGGGCCTTGAGTTCGCGCGTGGCTTCTTGCTGTCGGTCGAAGCGGGCGATCGCATCCAGGCGTTGCAGCCACACGAACCAAACGGGCAGGCCGATGGCCAGCGAGCCCAGCAGCCACCAGCCCAGCGGCGCGACCTCGGGCATGACCGTGTTCAGCCCGAGGTGGGTCAGCGCGCTGACACAGACCAGCCAGAGCGGGCCAGCGACGTAGATCGCGTTCTCGCGCATCTGAAACGGCAGCGCCACGAAGCCGATGGCGAACACCCACACCGGGGCGTCGAAGCTGTTCGCGACCACCAGGGCGCCCACCTGGTGCAACAAGGCCAGCGCGAAGGAGGCGCTGCCCAGCCAGGCCAGCCAGCTCGCGGGGCGCGGCATGACCGGGTGATTGGCCAGCGTGAAAAGGCTCAGGCTTGCGATGACCGACAGTGGCAGCGCCACCGTGCTCGACTGCATCGACTGGCTCAAGCTGCTCAGCCACCAGCATGCCTCCTGCACGATCGGGGCACTGGCTTGCCAGCGATCGGCCGCGATCGGCGCCAGCCAGACGGTCAGCAGCAGCACCAGCGCGCCGATGACCTGCATGCGGCGTTCGGGGGCACGGTCGGGGTCGGCGGACACGCCACCCAGCCATGCCGCACCTGCTGCGATCAGGGGCACAGCCGCGTGCCAGCCCCGCCACCAGCTTTGGCTCAGCTCGGGCTGCCAGGGCACCATCACAGCGATGCCCAGCGCCATCAGGTAGCAGGTCAGGGAGAGCCAGGGAATGCGCGAGACGGACATGGGAAGCCTTGCAGAGCGGACCGGCACTATAGGGCGCACAAGCGGTGCGCAGCCGCGCGCAAGGCCCCACCGCGCAGCACGCTCCCCGACTCTGGTGTCACCAGATGTATCGGCTCGAAGCCCGCAGCAGCGGTGAAGGACAATGCGCGCCTCACAAATCAACAAGCAAGCAGGGAAGTTCAGGCGCCTCGGGTGAGGCGCCTCGATGCGGCGTCCCTGCTCGGTGTCGCCATGCAAGAGCCTGCCAAGACCGTCGTTTCTCCTGTTCGCAAGCACGTGGTGCGAGCATTCGCCGTTGTGGGCTTGCTGTTCTTCGTGCTCATTGGCTGGTTCGCGTTCGACAGCTGGCGCGAGCGGCAAGCCCCGATCCCCGAGGCCGAAACCATCGAATCGATCATGGGCGCGACCTACGGTCGCTACGACGAAGAGCAAAAGGGCTGGCTGTACGTGGGCAACGACAAGCGCAGCTACGTGGTGCGCGTGGTGCACCAGGTCCAGTTGCAGGACAAACGGCCGGGTGATGGCCTTTACTTCGTGGCCAGTGGCACGCCGCTGGATGGGCAGCCAGGGCACCTGTATGGCGTCTTCCAGGTCACACGCAATGCCCAGACCGGTGAGCTGGAGCAGGTGGCGTTGTCCGAGCGCTCTGACTGGGGTGTGCCGCTCACGCCGGAGCGCGTGCGCTTCGAAGCTTTGAGCGACGTGGTGTGGGGCTGGGTCCTCAAGCAGCAGAGCGAGCAGGAAGCCCCCGACATCACCGTGAACGTCACCAACGTGGTGCTGGCCCCGCGCGATGCCGCCATCGTCGAGCTGGCGCGCTTTCGTGCTGCCGCGACGACCAAGCCCAGCGTGAGCTGCGCGCAGGCGGATGAGCGCTACGCGAAGTGGCAAGCCCGCATGGAGAAGGAAGTCATGGAGGCCGAAGAGGCTGCCGAGGAGGCTGCGTCGGCGGCCTCTTCGGCCAGCGGTGCCGCCTCGTCGCAAGAAGAGCCGCAAGAAGAGCCGGAAGACGCCGAGACGGTGCCCGACGCCGAGCCGCCTGCCCGCTGCGATGCAGCCACCTGGACCTACCGCACCGACCCGATCCGCGAGGGAGGGGCCTTCACTCCCTTGCATGTTCGCCAAAGCGGCATGCTCGATGGGCAGCCCCTGCCTGAAAAGAGCTGGAAGATCGTCTTCGACCCGAAGGCGTTTGTGTACCTGGTGCCCGACGAGCTGAAGCGGCATTGACGGAGGGCACGCAGATCGGGGGGCTCGCGGTCAGGGCCATGTGGCGTCCCACAGTTTATTTCTGACCTGCGCTCGATAACCTTCGTTTCATGTTTTCCGGCCTCCCAACATGAAACGCATCGCCTCCAGCCTCTACTTCTGGGTCGTGCTCGCCATCGTCGCTGGCGCCTGCATCGGCATCGTCAACCCGCAGCTCGGCGTGCAGCTCAAGCCGCTGGGCGATGGCTTCATCTCGCTGGTCAAGATGCTGATCGCACCGATCATCTTCTGCACCGTGGTGCTGGGCATCGCCAATGGCAGCGACATGAAACAGGTCGGCCGCGTGGGCGTCAAGGCCTTCACCTACTTCGAGGTGGTCTCGACCCTGGCGCTGGGCATCGGCCTGCTGGTGGCCAATGTGCTCAAGCCGGGTGCCGGCTTCAATGCCGACCCGCACACGCTTGACGGCAAGGCCGTGGCCGCTTTCGCCAAGAAGGCCGGTGAACAGAGCACGGTGGACTTCATCCTGCACATCATCCCCAAGACCTTCACCGACGCCTTCACCGGCTCGGGTGACCTGCTGCAGGTGCTGCTCTTGGCGCTGCTGTTCGGCTATGCCATGCAGCGCATGGGCGGTCGCAGCAAGGCGGTGCACACCTTCATCGAAGAGTGCTCGCACATCTTCTTCGCGATGATGAACGTGATCATGAAGCTCGCCCCGATTGGCGCGGGTGGCGCCATGGCCTTCACGCTGGGCAAGTACGGTGTCGATTCGCTCAAGCCGCTGATGTTCCTGATGGCCAGCTTCTACCTGTGCTGCCTGCTGTTCGTGGTCGGCGTGCTGGGCACCATCGCGGCGCTCACCGGCTTCAACATCTTCAAGCTGATCGCCTACCTCAAGGAAGAGCTGCTGACCGTGCTGGGCACCTCGTCATCCGAGTCGGCGCTGGTGCCGCTGATGCACAAGCTCGAGCGCCTCGGGTGCGCCAAGCCGGTGGTGGGCCTGGTCGTGCCATCGGGCTATTCCTTCAACCTGGACGGCACCAACATCTACCTGACCATGGCGGCGTTGTTCGTGGCCCAGGCCTTGAACATCGAGCTCACGCTGATGCAGCAGCTCTCGCTCTTGGCCGTTGCCATGCTGACCTCCAAGGGGGCCTCGGGTGTGACGGGTGCCGGCTTCATCACCCTGGCTGCCACGCTGGCCGTGGTGCCCGAGGTGCCGGTGGCCGGCCTGGCCCTGATCCTGGGCGTGGACCGGTTCATGTCCGAAGCCCGCGCGCTGACGAACTTCATCGGCAACAGCGTGGCCACCATCGTCGTCGCCCGCTGGGAAGGCCAACTTGACCGCGAGGCCCTGGACCGGGAACTCAGCGGTGGCAGCCTGGCGGGGGCGGTGGCATCGGTTGCGTTGGCCCAGAGCGGCGGCCACCACGCTGAACACACGGTTGAGCCCGCTGCTTCGGTGGGGCGCTCGCAAGCTTGATCGCAGGGCGGGGTGGACAGGGTGCCCCCCGCTGTTCACCTCAAGGGGACGTCGTCGGCGACAATCCAGTCCCGATGAAGTCCTCTTTCGCTTTCCCATCATGATCCAGGGCCTGGTGCTGCTGGTGGCCGGCCAGCTGGTCGGCGAGGCCGTGGTCACGGTGACCGGCCTGCCCGTGCCATCTGCCGTGGTCGGCATGGTGCTTGTTCTGGCCGCGTTGCTGGCGCGCAAAGGGCAGATGCCCGAGGTCAAGCGCGCCGGGCACACGCTGCTGATGCTGGTGCCGCTGTTTTTGGTGCCGGTGAGCGTGGGCATCATGGCGCAGTTCGATGCTTTGCGTGCCGACGCCTGGCCCCTGACCGCCGCGCTGTGCGTGAGCATCGTGCTGGGCATGGCGGCCACCGGGCTGGCCGTGCGCTGGTTCAGCCGATTCGATGGGGCCGAAGCACCGGTCGGTGCAGCGGATTCAATGCAGCAAGGTGATCGAGGGGGCGCTCATGAGTGAGCCCATGCTGGCTCCCGCCCTGGCGGCCCAGGCCACCCATGCCGTCCTCGCCCACCCGATTTTCCCCCTGGGCCTGACGCTGTCGGCTTACGCGGCGGGCACCTGGCTGCACCGCCGCGCCGGGCAGTCGCCCTTTTTTCACCCGCTGATCCTGGCCGTGGCCATCGTCATCGTGGCGCTCAAGGCCATCGGCATGCCCTACGCCACTTACTTCGAGGGCACGCGCTTTCTGCACTGGATGCTGGGGCCGGCCATCGTGGCGCTGGCCATCCCGCTGTACGGCGAACTCACTCAACTCAAGGCGCGCTGGCGCAGCACGCTGGCGGCGCTGCTGGTGGGCAGCGTCGTGGCCACGGGTTCGGCCGTGCTGGTGGCCTGGGCTTTGGGCGGCAGCCAGGGTCTGCTGCTGGCCTTGAGCACCAAGTCGGTCACCACCGCGCTGGCCACCGTGCTGGCGCACGAGATTGGTTCCAACCCGGCCATCGCGGCGACCATCGTGTTGGTCACCGGCCTGTTGGGCGCCGTGGTCGGGCCGTGGCTGTTTGCGCGCCTGCGGCCGGGTGACGATGCGGCCCTGGGCACCGCCCTGGGCACCTGCGCACACGCCATCGGCACCTCGCGGGCCATCCAGCTCAGCGAGGCCTGCGGCGCTTTCGCTGCCCTGTCGATGGGGCTCAACGGGCTGCTCACCGCCCTGGTGTTGCCTGCGTTGATGAAGTGGCTCCAGGGTTGAGCGCTGCGCGCAGCGTGTGATCAGACCGTCGAGCTGACGGCCTGCCCTGAGATCAACGTCGCCCCACACGCGCACTTGTCGCCATGGCGTGCAGCCGGCTGGCCGTCGATGATCATCGTCGGGTCACCCGAGACGATGACGGTGGTGCCGCCATGGCCCTTTTTCGGGCACGTGACCTGGTCGCCGACGCGGGCGATGCGCTTGCCGTGGGTGTCGGTGGTTTGCGAGGAGCCGATGACGACGCCGCCGTGGTCGGTGCGGTCGCCGATGACGATGAAGGGCCGGGACATGGGGTCGGGTGCTCTCTGGGTGATTCGTGTGGCGCGCGGGTGCGTTGCCCGTGCAGGCGCGACTTTAAGCGGGCAGGGGCCCCAGCCTCGTCCCCCCATCCGGGGCAAATTGTTACTGTTTGCGGGGTGGGCCCCGCAGCGGTTCAGTCTTTGGGCATGGGCACGCCCGGCGCCGGCACCACCGAGATGCTGTTGTCCGGCGAGCCTTCGATGAGGCGGTCGGAGTAGCTCAGGTAGACCAGGGTCTGGCGCTCGGGGTCGAGCATGCGCACGATGCGCAGGCGCTTGAAGACCAGCGAGGTGCGCTCGGTGAAGACCTCTTCTTGCCGGGGCAGCTTGCCTTTGACGCTGATCGGTCCCGTCTGGCGGCAGGCGATGGACGCCTCGGAGCGGTCTTCGGCCAGGCCGAGCGCGCCTTTGACGCCCCCGGTCTTGGCTCGCGAGACGTAGCAGGTCACGCCCTGCACCTTGGGGTCGTCGTGCGCGTCCACCACGATCTTGTGGTCCGGGCCGATCAGCTTGAAGACGGTGTCGACCTCGCCGATCGAGTCGGCGTGGGCCTGGTTGGCGAGCAGGCAGACGATGGCGAGGGCCCCCGCCAGGGTGCGACCTGGCAGGAGGCGTCGAGCGGTGTGGTTTGGCATGTCGTGACTTCCTGGTTGCGAGCACATGGGCTCAAGGCTGGTGGGGTGTGGACCGTGCAGCCACGCCATGGACAAAACACAGCTTGTCCAGCACGGTCTCGCTCAGCACAAAGGGGTAGGCGTCGCCATGTCCCAGGCTGCGACCCAGGCTGTTGAGGCATTGCGACAGCGGCAGCCAGGCGTCGATGAGGACCTGGCGGAAGGCCTGCGGATCATCGGGCAAACCGGCGGGTACGCGCGAGGCCAGGGACATGGCAGGCGTGGGAGGGGAGGGCGTGGCGTGGCCGTAAGCCGAGCCGCTGCCCTGGCCGAGGGCCAGACCCCAATGCGCCGCCGTGTCCATGGCATCGACGATGTGCAGCCAGTGCGCCCAGGTCTCGGCCCAATCCTCCCAGGGGTGGGCCGATGCGTAGGCGCTCACCCAATGTGCTGTCCAACCGGCAGGCGGGCCCTGTTCGTGGTGCCTGGCCAGGCTCTGGCCATAGTCGCTTCGCTCGTCGCCAAACAGGGCGCGAAAACCCGCCAGGTGCGGGCCGTTGGCCACCAGCCGATCCCAGTAATGGTGTCCGACCTCGTGACGCAGGTGCCCGGTGAGCGTGCGGTAGGGCTCGCCCATTTGCGCTCGCACCGCTTCGCGCACGGCGTCATCGGCCTCGGCGAGGTTGAGCGTGATGCGGCCGTGCAGGTGCCCTGTCATCACCGGCTGCTCACCGGCCATGTCGGCTTTGAACTCGAAGGTCAGGGCACCCGGGGTGCCGGGCTCGTCAAGGGGCAGGCCCCAGCTCAGCAGCGTGTGGAACAGCCGCCGCTTGGCCGCTTCAAGCTTCATCCAGAGCCGAAGTTGCTCGGGGTCTCCCAGGTCAGGGACCACGGCCGTGTGCTGACAGCTCAGGCACAAGCCCTGGTCGGCGCCCTCGGGCTGCAGCCAGTTGCACGCCGCCAGGCCCGCCAGCTCGGTGGCCGCGTGGGTGCATGCCCGCCACCCTGAACCGACGAGCTGCATCTCGCCTGTTTGCGGGCTGTAGCCGATGGCTTGTCCGCAGTTTTCGCAACGGTTGTTCTCGAAGAAGACCGTTTGCTGGCAGTGGGGGCAGGAAAACGTCTTCAATGTGACGCCTCGGTTAGTCAGATGAGCCTGATCTTATTGCGATGCGAAATGCCGTCAATGACATGGGCGCCTTGGTTCACAAAACCTCACAACATGACGCGTGCAGATGCCGAGTGACGTTGTTGGCGCCCTGGGTATTTGCTTGCTGCTGCGTGGTGTTTGGGTCGCCTGGGGCGTTGTCGCCGGTCGCTTGCGAGCCCGGGTTTTGGGGTCCAATCGGGTCATGCCCCGAGCCCCTGACATGCCCTCTGCCGCCTCCATCCCCTCGCTGAACGAGCAGGTCGATCAACGCCTGACCGAGCTGGAGATCAAGGCCGCCTTCACCGAAGACCTGGTGGAAGAACTCAACCGCACCATCGTGCGCCAGCAACAGCAGATCGACTTGCTGGTGCGCGAGCTGCTGCAGTTGCGTGACCAGGCCGATTCGGCACAGCCTGGCTTTCGCAGCCTGCGGGACGAGCTCCCGCCGCACTATTGAATTGCGCCGGCTTGGACCCCTTGTTGAGCCCCTGACCCGGCTCAAGTTTCACATCGCGCTTGTCGATAGCCCGTCACGGGCGTAGGCTGTGGGTTCACCAGCCTGTCGCGGCTTTTTTGTGCACAAGGAGGGTTCATGGGCATGATGGCGTTTTTCACCCGTCGGGATCCGGCGGCGTGGGCCATGCGCCCGGAAACGCAGCGCGAGGCCATCGTTGGCAGCCTGCTGGCCTGGGCCTGGGCCGTCGAAGCCCGTGACCCCTGGACAGGCGGCCACCTCTGGCGCGTGGCCCGCTACACCGAGTTGCTGGCCGACCGCGCCGGCATGGCGCCCCAGGAGCGCGCGCAGGTGGCGCTGGCCGCTTTCGTGCACGACCTGGGCAAGCTTGCTGTGCCGGACGCCCTGTTGCGCCAGCGCGAACCCCTGAGCGAAGCCGATCACGCCGTCATGCGCACCCATCCCGAAATGGGCGCGCGCCTGCTGGCCGGTCACCCCTATGGCCCCTTGGTGCACGACATCGTGTTGCTGCACCACGAAACCCCCGATGGCCAGGGCTACCCCCGCGGGCTGAGCGGTCCGACCATCCCCACCGGGGCGCGCATCGTGGGCCTGTGTGACGCGTTCGACGCCATGACCACCCGCCGAGCCTGGCGCGACGCCATGAGCGTGGACGAGGCCCTGTCGGCCATCGAGGTGCAACTCGGTCGCCAGTTCGATGACTTCCTGGGCCGGCATTTCCTGGCCCTGGCCCGTGAAGGCGCCCTGCAGGGCATCATCGGGCACAGCGACGAAGGCATGCCGCTTCAGCACTGCGCCACCTGTGGCCCGACCATGGTGCAAAGGCGCGAGCACCGCATCGGCGAGCACCTGCATTGCCCGGTCTGCGGTGCCCGGCATCGACTGGTGGCGGCTGCAGGCGCTGTCGCCGGACCACGTGCGTTGATCGCCGAGCCCACCGGTGCCTTTGGCTCGCCCATGGACATGCTGCCGCAACCGGATCACGCGCTCATCCGCCGGTTCGTGCAGGACACGGTCGGCCTGGCCGTGCAAGCGGGCTACGCGCCTGCCTGAGGCCTGTTCCCAGATGGTGGCAAGCGCTGTGACACACTGCGCCGTTCGCGGGCTGCTGTGCGGGGCCCCGTCACCCTCGGCCGAACCCACATGACCGCTTTCGATCGATTCCTCCTCTTCGGGGTCGTCCCCCTCGTCGCCCTCATCACCGTGCTGGAAGGCTGGTGGCTGTCCCGACGCGCCCGCACCGGGGCCGGCGAGGCCTACGACTGGGGCGCCCCGGCATGTCGGTGCTCGACCTGGTCACGCGCCTGCTGGTCAACCTTTACGTGCCTTTTGCCTTGTCCACCCCGGTGACCAACTGGGCGCGCGAGCACCGCCTGGCCGACCTGCAGCTCGATGGCTGGCAGGCCTTCCTGCTGCTCTTTTTCGGGCTGGAGTTTTGCTACTACTGGTTCCACCGCGCCTCGCACCGCATGCGATGGTTCTGGGTCAACCACTCCATTCACCACTCGCCCAACCAGCTCAACCTGGCGGCGGCCGTTCGCATCGGCATCTTCGGCAAGGTCACGGGCACTTTCGTGTTCTTCGTGCCGCTGGTGTGGCTGGGCTTTGACGCCAAGCTGGTGGGCCTGGCGCTGACGGTGAACCTGCTGTATCAGTTCTGGATCCACGCCACCTGGTTGCCCAGGCTGGGCTGGCTGGAGGGCATCCTCAACACGCCTTCTGCACACCGGGTGCACCACGCTTGCAACCCGCAGTACATCGACGCCAATTACGGCGGCGTGCTGCTGATCTTCGACCGCCTGTTCGGCACCTACGTGCCCGAGCGAGACGACGTCAAACTGCGCTACGGCCTGGTCAAGCCCATCCTGAGCAACAACCCGTTGAAGGTGTGGTTCACCGGCTGGCTCGACCTGCTGCGTGACCTGGCCTCGGCGCGCAGCCTGCGCGAGGCGATGGGCTACGTCGTGATGCCGCCTGGCTGGCGTCCCGGCCTGCCTGTGCCCCGCGCCGATCGCGCCGACCGCGATGCGGTGGAGGTGTCCCAGCCGTGAGCGTGACCGTGCCGGACGCCCAGCGTCGACTCGTTGACCGCCTGCATGAGCGGCTGCTGGAGCAGGCGCATGGCCATGGCGTGGCGCGCATCGAGACGCACCTGAGCTGGGTGCTGGTCACGCCCACCGAGGCTTTCAAGGTCAAGAAGGCGGTGGACCTGGGTTTTGTGGACCAGCGGGGTCGCGAGGCGCGTCGCCAGGCTTGCGAAAACGAGGTGCGCCTCAACCGACGCACAGCGCCTTCGCTGTACCTCGGGGTGCGCGGCATCGATGCCACGGGGCAGTGGGTGCTGCCCGACGATCGCCAAGCTGTGGACCACGCCGTGCACATGCGTCGCTTCGACCCGGCGGCCACGCTCGATCACCTGTTGTTGCCCGGTCAGGGCCTGGATGCGGGTGTGGCCGAAGGTTGCATCGACCAACTCATCGACCAGGTCGTGGCCATGCACGCGCAGGCCCGCCACGTCACGCACGGTGGCTTGCCCGATGATTTGCGCCGCGCCACCCACGAGTCTGCGGAGACCTGGCGCTCGGTGTGCGCCAGCCCCGAACAATGGGGCCGCGTGGACAGCGTGCTGCACGACATCGCGCAGCGCGAGCAGGCGCTCGACGCCTTGCTGCGCCAGCGTCGCACCGACGGCTTCGTGCGCGAGTGCCATGGTGACCTGCACCTGGGCAACGTCTGCGTGTTCGAAGGCCGCGTCACGGTGTTCGATGCCATCGAC
Source organism: Aquabacterium parvum (assembly GCF_001447195.1). Lineage (GTDB taxonomy): Bacteria > Pseudomonadota > Gammaproteobacteria > Burkholderiales > Burkholderiaceae_C > Aquabacterium > Aquabacterium parvum. Next base: position 304,567 of record NZ_LFRI01000386.1, read on the forward strand.
TTCTGCGAGCCCCTGCGCACGCTGGACGTGATGAACGACCTGGCCTTCCTGATGATGGACCTGCTGGTGCGCGGGCAGCCGCAACTGGCCTGGCGTGCCTTGTCGCGCTACCTCGATGCCACGGGTGACCACGCGGGCATCCCGCTGCTGGCGTCGGCCATGGCCTGGCGCGCGCTGGTGCGCTTCAAGGTGGAGCGGCTCAAGGGCGATCCGCAGGCCGATGCCTGGGCCGAGCGTTACCTGTCCGGGGCGCTGCGCCTGCTGGCGCCGCGCCAGCCGGTGCTGGTCGCCATGCAGGGGGTCTCGGGCAGTGGCAAGTCGGCGATCTCGCAGCGCCTGCTGGCCTGGCTGGGCGCGATCCGCTTGCGCTCCGATGTCGAACGCCACCGCCTGGCTCGGCCTGGCGAGCCCGCCGATTACGCCCCGCATGCACGAGACGAGGTCTACGACACCCTGTTCGACCGGGCCGAGGGACTGTTGAGGGCCGGGCAGCGCGTGGTGCTGGACGCCACCTTCCTGCGCGCCGATCAGCGCCAGCGTGTGCAGGAGCTGGCCGAGCGCCTGCAGGTGCCCTGGGCCTGGGTGCAGTGCGAAGCCCCGGTCGAAGTGATGCTGGCCCGCCTGGCTGCCAGGCAGGGCGATGCCTCCGAGGCCGATGGCAGGGTGCTCTTGCACCAACTGGCCCACACCCTCGAGCCCTTCGAGGAGTCGCAGCAAGCCCGCCTCATGCACGTGAGCACGACATTGCCGTTGACGCACTGGGAGGCCCCCGCTTCGTGGTTGCCTCTGTGGTGCCTGTTGGGGCTGCCTCCGTTCAACGTGGAGCAGGCTCAGGGCTGAGTGCTTGAGGGCAGCAGGCCGGCAACCAGCCCGGCCACCGTCAGGTCCAGCATGACGTCCAGGGTGTGGCCTGGGTCGCGGCCATCGAGCAGGTTGAGCCGATCGAGTTCGACCAGCCCATGCAGCCCCGCCCACAGGGCCATGCCGACGTCTTGTGGATCGTGGGCCAAGGGCAGGGCGCCAGACAGCTCCAGCACGAAGGCCCAGATGGCGTCGTGGCTGGGCGAGGTGTGTTCGCCGCAGCGCACCTCGGCCATCTTGACCTGGTAGAGCGCGGGCCGCGAGCGGGCGAAGTCCAGGTAGGCGCGGGCCAGTGCGCGCAGCGCGAGCAGCGGGGGCTGGCCTTCGCTGGCTTGGCGCAAGGCGGCCAGCAAGATGCTGCTGCCGGCCTCGGCCAGCGCCGCCACCAGCTCGGCTTTACCGGGGTAGTAACGGTACAGCGCGTTGGGTGCCACCTGCAACTCGGCGGCCACGGCGCGCATCGACAGGGCCTGCGAGCCCTCGCGCTCGAGCACGCCCAGGGCCACCTCCAGGATGGCTTCTTGGCTGAGCTTGCGGGGGTAGGACATGCGGGCGAATGTACCCGGGTTGACGGATGCGTTGTGCAAAGTGTACGCTGTCCACCATGATTCAGTTCCAGCTCAATGGCCGCCCCGTGCAGGCCGACGTCGAACCCGACATGCCCCTGCTGTGGGTGCTGCGCGATGAACTCGGCCACACCGGCACGAAGTTCGGCTGCGGGGTGGGCGCCTGTGGCGCTTGCACGGTGCACCTGCAGGGCGCGGCCATCCGCTCGTGCGTGATACCGGTGGTGGCGGTGGCCGGCCAGTCGGTGCAGACCATCGAGGCCGAAGGCGATGCGGTGCTGGAGCGCCTGCAGGCGGCCTGGGTCCAGCACCAGGTGCCGCAATGTGGCTACTGCCAAAGCGGCATGCTGATGGCCGCAGCCTCGCTGCTGCGCCAGAACCCGCACCCGAGCGATGTCGACATCGACGCGGCCATGACCAACCTGTGCCGCTGCGGCACCTACGTGCGCGTTCGTGCCGCCATCCACACGGCGGCCGAGACGCCCGCTCCGCCGAAGACGGAGATCGCATGAAGCCGCGTGTTGACGCCAGCCGCCGCCGCTTCCTGCTCGCGGGTGCCGCGCTGGGCGGCGGCCTGCTGGTCGGCTGCAGTGCCCCCACGCCCGAAGACCGCCTGGGCAGCCCCGATGTGCTGCCCGTGCGCGAAGGCCACGTCGCCCTCAATGGCTGGGTGCGCATCGCCACCGATGGCACCGTGACGGTGGCCGTGCCGCGCGCCGAGATGGGGCAGGGCGTGTTCACCGCTTTGCCCCTGCTGCTGGCCGAAGAGCTCGATGCCGACTGGGACGACGTGCGTTCCGAGCCCGCCCCGGTCGACCGCATCTACGCCAACCAGGCCATGATGCTCAACGCCTTGCCCTTCGGTGTCGAAGAAGAAGGCTGGATGGTGCGCGCCGGGTCGGCCGCGCTCGAGCGCCTGGGCAGCGTGCTGTCGCTGCAGGCCACCGGCGGCTCCAGCAGCATCCGCGACGCCTGGGGCCCACTGCGCGTGGCCGGTGCCACCGCACGCGCCATGCTCGTGCAGGTCGCTGCCAAGCGCTGGCAGGTCGACGCCAGCACTTGTCGCACCGAGGCGGGCCGCGTCATCCACCCCGATGGTCAGCGCAAGCTGGGCTATGGCGAACTGGCCGCAGACGCCGCCGTGCTCGCCCCGCCCGAGCGCGTCCGCTTGAAGGACCCCAAGCAGTTCCGACTGATCGGCCGCGCTGCGCCTCGCCAGGACATCCCCGCCAAGGTCAATGGCTCGGCCGTGTTCGGCGTCGATGTGCGCGTGCCCGGCATGGTCTACGCCGCCTTGATCCAGGCGCCGGTCTTCGGCGCCGATGTCGTGTCCTTCGATGGCAGCGAGGCCCTCAAGCAGCGCGGCATCCTGCAGGTGGTCCGCATCCCGCACGCGGTGGCGGTGATCGCCGACAACTGGTGGCGTGCCAAGCAAGCACGCGAGAGGGTCAAGGTGCAGTGGACGGCCACGCCCCACGACGCCTACACCTCGCAGGACCTGGCTCGCGCGGCCGACGAAGCGCTGCGCGATGGTTTCGGCATGCCGTATGTCATGCGTGGTGATGCCGAAGGGCGCATCGAGCAGGCGCGACACAGCGGGGCAGGGCGAGCGCAGGATGGCACTCCGGCAAAGGGCGCCGGACCTCGCGTGCTCGAAGCGCGGTATCACGCGCCGCACCTGGCTCACGCTGCACTGGAGCCGATCAACTGCACGGCCCGCGTGCACGAGGGCCGTGTCGAGCTGTGGGTGTCGACCCAGGTGGCTTCGCTGGCGCGCTGGCGGGCGGCCCAGGTGGCCGGTGTCGACACCGAGCAGGTCACGCTGCACCTGGCGCTGGTGGGCGGTGGCTTCGGTCGTCGCCTGGAGGTCGACATGGTCGAGCAAGCGGTGCAACTGGCCATGCAGACGCAAGGCAAGCCCGTCAAGATGGTATGGACGCGCGAGGAAGACACCCAGCACGACTTCTACCGACCCGCGGCCTGGGCCGATTTCCGGGCTGCGCTCGACGAGCAGGGGCGCGTCATCGCCTGGCACAACCGGGTCGCGGCCCAGCCGCCCACCAACATGGCCACGGTGCGCCTGTTGCCCTGGGCGTCGAGCAAGCTGCCAGACAAGAGTCAGATCGAAGGTGCCTTTGATGTGCCCTATGCCATCGAGCACATGAAGGTGCAGCAGCTGCAGCTGGAGTCGCCCGTGCCCGTGGGCTTCTGGCGCAGCGTGGGGCACTCGTACAACGCCTTTTTCACCGAATGTTTTGCCGACGAACTGGCGCACGCCGAAGGCGCCGACCCGTTGGCCTGGCGGCGCGCGCGTCTGGGCTCTCAACCCCGTCACCGCGCGGTGCTCGACGAGGTCGCGCGTCGCTCGGGATGGGGCACGCCTTTGCCCGCCGGGCGCGCCCGGGGCATCGCCTTGCAAGGCAGCTTCGGCTCCATTTGCGCGCAGGTGGTCGAGGCCTCGCTCGAGGGCGGCGAGGTGCGCGTGCACCGCGTCACCTGCGTCATCGATTGCGGCGTGGTGGTGCACCCCGACACGGTGGTGGCGCAGATGCAAGGCAGTGTCGCGTTCGCGCTGACGGCGGCTTCGCATGGCGAAATCACCGTGGCGCAAGGGCGGGTGCAACAAAGCAGCTTCCCTGACCAGCCACTGCTGCCCATGGCGCGCATGCCGCGGGTCGATGTGCACCTGATGCCCAGCGCTCACCCACCCGGTGGCGTGGGCGAGCCGGGCGTCCCGCCGCTGGCGCCTGCCCTGGCCAACGCGCTGTTTGCCCTGACCGGCGAGCGACTGCGCAGCTTGCCTTTGCGCCCCCAAGCCAGGGGCGACGTCACGGCGGTGTCCTGAGTCCGCATGTTGGTGAACCCCGCATCGCCTCCCGCACCTCGGGTCGTGGCCCTGGTGCTGGCCGCCGGTCGCGCTCGCCGCTTTGGCTCTGACAAGAGGCAGGCCTGCCTGCCCGATGGCCGCAGCCTGTTGCAAGCCGTGCTGCAGACGCAGCTGCAAGCCTGCAGCGATGTGCGTGTGCTGCTGCGCGAGGGCGACGACTGGGGCCAGGCCTTGTGCGCGCAGTGGGGTGCGGCGTGGCAGGTGGTCCCCGATGCCGACCAGGGCATGGGGCACACCCTTGCGGCCGGACTGCGTGCGCTCGTGACCGAGGAGGTGGTGGGCACTGGCGGCGACCACGGTGATGCCCAGTGCGCAGCCCACGGCGCCCGTCGCTTCGACGCTGCCCTTGTGGCGCTGGCCGACATGCCCGCCGTGCAGCCCGACACCGTGCGCGCCCTGATCGAGGCCTTTCACCGAGACGGCCGACTGGCCTGGCCCTGGTACGCGGGCCGGCCGGGCCACCCACGCCTGCTGCCCCGCTCGAGCTGGCCCGCTTTGCTCGACCTGCAGGGCGACGAGGGGGCGCGTCAGCGGCTGGACTGGTCCTTGGCCACGCGGGTCGATGTGCCCGACGCTGGCATCCTCGTCGACATCGACACACCTGGCGACCTGGGCGGCTAACATCCCGTCCAGGCTCTCTGCAGCGCGGCTGCAGTCCGGCTTGGTCCGATCACCTTTTGCTTGCCTGCGGTGCACTCCCGCCTTGCCATGTCCGACGCTGACGCCCGAACCAAGACGACCTCCGCCCAACGCAGCCCCCTGCGCAGCCTCACCCGCGTGCTCGTGGGCGTGGCGCTGGTGGCCCTGACCTGGACAGGCCTGGTTGGGCATTGGCTGCCCGGCTGGCTGCGCCCACGCGTGGAGGCCGCAGCGACCGAGGCCCTGGGCACCCCGGTGAAGCTGGGGGCCCTGGCCATCGCGCCATGGCGACTGGAGGTCACCGCATCCGACCTCGCGGTGGGCCCCACCGAGCGACCCTGGCTGAGGCTCAAGCAGGCCGAGGTCGGGCTGTCGCTGGAGTCGCTGTGGCGCTTTGCCCCCGTGATCAAGCGCGTGGACCTGCATGCCCCCCAGCTCGATGTCGAGCGAGTGAGCGCCGACCGCTTCAACTTCTCGCCGCTGCTCGACAAGCTGAGCCAGCCATCGCCCGATGCCCAGGCCGATGCCGAGCCAGCGCGCTTCGCCGTCTTCAACATCAGCCTGCGCGATGGGGTGGTGCGCTATGCCGACCGCGTGCTCGACCAGTCGCACCTGGTCGATGGCATCCGGCTGGAGGTGCCCTTCCTCAGCAGCCTGCCCAGCCACGTCGAAGTGACGGTGCAACCGCTGCTGGAGGCCCGCATCGACGGCAGCGCCTTGCGCGTGGCCGGGCGCACGCTGCCCTTCCATGCGGGCCTGCGCAGCGAGGTGGACGTGCGCTGGCAGGACGTGGACCTGGCCCATTGGCTGGAGGCCGCGCGCCCTTTGCTGCCACCGCCATGGCGACCGCAGGCGCGCAGCGGTCGACTCGACACCGACCTGAAGGTTGTGTTCGAGCAGCGACCCTCGCCCGCCATGCCTGTGCTGGCGGTGCAGGGCCGGCTGGGGGTGAAGGCGCTTGACTTGTCTTTGCCGGCGGTGCCGGGCGCGGGGGCGCTGGACGCTGGCTGGCAGCAGCTCGAGCTCAGTGGCCTTGACCTGCAACCCCTGAACCGCCGGGCTGCCTTGGCCAAGTTGCAGCTCGATGGATTGAGCGTGAAGCTGCGTCCGTCGGACGCGGGCGCCGCGTTGCAGGCCAGGGCTCCTGAGCGCGACGCATCGCCGGCGAATGGTGCATCGGTGTCGGGTGCAGCCGCGTCGGGGGCATCCGCGCCTGCGGGGTCGAGCACCAAGCCCGCCGCACCCTGGAGCTGGTCTGTCGGCCAAGTCCGCATCGGTCTGCGGGACATCGACGTGCAGACCTTTGCTTCGCCCTGGCCGCGCCTGACGCAGGGCCTGGTCGAGGTGCAGGGCCTGGACAGCAGCGAGCGCGCACAGGCTGCCAAGTGGACGCTGTCGCTGCGCGACGAACACGAGGGCCTGGTGTCTGCCCAAGGGCAGGTGCAGGTGGCCGCGCAAACCGCTGAGCTCGACCTGCAGGTTGACAAGTGGAGCCTGCCGCCTTGGCTGGCGCCGGTTCAGCAAAGTGGCCTGCTGCCGGTCACGGTGAGCCAGGGTCTGTTGAGCCTGCACACCCGCATGCGCCTCAATGCCCTGCCCACGGCAGCAGGCCAGCCGCCTGCGCTGCGCATCGAGGGCACCGACCTGGCCGTCCAGGGTGCGCAGGTCTCGCTGGGGGCACCGCCGGTGAGCAAAGGCTCGGTCAAATCCAACGCAGCGCCATCTTCCCGCTCCGATGCCGACCAGGCCAAGTGGCAGTTGTTGAGCCTCGATGGCATCGAGGCCGATGTGGGTCTGGCCACCGGCGGATCGGGTGGGGCGGGCGCATCAAGTGCATCAGGCCTGCAGCGCCTGAAGGTGGGCGCAGTCACCCTGGACGCGCTGGACGCATCGATTTCGCGCGACGCCCAGGGCCGTGTGCTGGCTGGACTGAGCGCCCAGTCATCGACCGAGCAGCCTGGCCGGCGAGCCCCTGCGCCATCGCGAGCCGGCTCGCCTGCTGCCAACCAACCCGCCATCTCCGTCGACACCGTGCAGTGCCGTGGCTGCGCCGTGCGCTTCACCGACCACAGCGTGCAGCCCGCTGCCCGCTTCGCGCTGCAGCAAACCGATCTGAGCGTGCAGGGCGTGTCCCAGCGGCTTGACCAGGTGTTGAAGGTCGACCTGCGCACCCGCGCCCAGGGACGGGGGCAGCTGGGGTTCCAGGGTGAGGTGCGGCCCGAGCCCTTGCAACTCAAGGGGCAGGTGTCCGTGGCCGCGCTGGAGTTGCGCGCGCTGCAGCCCTACCTTGATCCGCACGTCAACGTGACCCTGGCCGGTGCCGCCGCGCTGGCCCAGGGGCGCGTAAACGTCGACACGGTGCGCCAGCGGGGCAGCGATGCGCTCAACGTCCGCTACCAGGGGCGATTGGGCCTGCAGGACCTGCGACTGCGCGACCGCGTCAACGACGCCCTGCTGCTGCGTTGGGCCAGCTTCACGCTGGACCGGGCCGACCTGGCCTGGCGGGAGGGCGCCATCGACGCCGACCTCGGGTTCATCGCGCTGAAAGACTTTTACGGGCGCGTCATCGTCAACCGCGACGGCAGCCTGAACCTGGCCAGCGTCGTTCGAAAAGCGGGCGATGCCGAGGGCACCTCGGTGACCACACCCCAGCCAGGTGGCAAGCCGGCCGTGGCCGCACCCCAGGCTGCGCCTGCCTCGTTGCCGGCGCCCGAAGCAAGCGCTTCGGCGGCCAACGCCACCGCGGCGTCGAGCCCTGACCAGGTCGCCTCCACGCCCCCCCGCCTGCGTTGGCAGGGCATCCACCTCGAAAAGGGCGAGGTCGATTTCACCGACACCTTCATCCAGCCCAACTACTCGGCGCACCTCACCCGCCTGGCCGGTGACATCTCCGCGGTCTCATCGACCCAGCCCGAGCCCGCCAAGGTCGAGGTCAACGCCACGCTCGACGACAGCGCGCCCGTGCGCATCAGCGGGCAATTGCACCCACTGGGCCCCAGGCTGCTGACCGACATCCAGGGTGTGGCCAAGGGCATCGAGCTCACCCGCCTGACCCCGTACGCGGCCCGCTACGCCGGCTACCCCATCGAGAAGGGCACCCTGTCGGTGAACGTGCACTACCGAATCGATGGCGGCAAGCTGCAGGCCGACAACCAGGTCTTCCTGGACCAACTGACCTTTGGCGAACGCGTCGACAGCCCGGATGCCACCTCGCTGCCGGTGCTGCTGGCGGTGTCCTTGCTGAAGAACTCGCGTGGCGAAATCGACGTCAGCCTGCCCGTCTCCGGCTCGCTCGACGACCCGCAGTTCTCGGTGGGCGGCATCGTCTGGCGCGTGATCGTCAACCTGCTGACCAAAGCCGTGACCGCGCCGTTCTCGCTGCTCGCCGGTGACGACGGCGGTGAGCTGGGCAACGTGCCTTTTCAACCCGGCGTGGCCCAACTGGACGAGGCCGCTCGCACGCGCCTGGACAAGCTTGCCGACAAGCTCAAGGACCGGCCGTCCCTCAAACTCGAAGCCACCGGCTGGGCCGATGCCGACCTGGACCGCGAAGGCCTGCGTCAGGCCCATGTGGAGCTGCTCATGCGGCGAGCCAAGGCCAAAGCCAAGGGGTTGGATGTGGACGAGGTGGTGGTCGAGTCTGGCGAGCGCGGCACCTGGCTGAAGGCCGCCTACCAAGCCGCCGACATCAAGAAGCCGCGCAACCTGATCGGCATGGCTCAGAGCCTGCCCGACGAGCAGATGACGGCTTTGCTCAAAGCCAGCGCCGTGGTCGACGCGGCCGTCCTCAAGGCCTTGGCCGACGACCGTGCCGGCGAGGTCAAGGCCTACCTCAGCGACCGGCTGGACCCGGAGCGCGTGCGCCTGACGGCCTCTCGCGTCGGGGCCGAAGGCAAGGTCGATGAAAAATCGGGTGACAGCAGCGTGCAGTTCCAGCTGCGCTGAAGCGGCGGCTGGTGCGGGCCTTTGAAGGCCGCTGAAAATGGAAAACCCGCTGCCTGGTGACCAGGACAGCGGGTAAACCCTTTTGAACCCGAAGCGTTCGCGTCGTTCGGGTCGATGACAGCGCCGAGACACAGACCTCACACCCGGCTTGCTGCCTTGGGCGTCATGAAGGCTGTGTGCTGAATTTCTTTAGAATGAAACAGATTGTCAGGTTGATGCGCTGCGCCGTCCTGAAGAGAGTCTGAAAAACTCCTGAAGCGCCCCCGTTTCTTCCCCGCCGGCAGGACGCCGGTGCTGCAGCCGATCGAGGCACGTCCGAGGAACCCTTGGCACAACGTTACCGGTTCGATGGCTTCGAGCTCGACACCTCCGAGAGGCTGCTGTACCGCGAGGGCCAGCCGGTCGGACTGGGCGCGAGGGCCATTGCCCTGCTCACCGCGTTGTTGGGACGCCCAGGCCGGCTGTTGACCAAAGCCGAGCTGCTGGACCGTGTCTGGCCCGGGCTGGTGGTCGAAGAAAACAACCTGCAGGTGCAGGTTTCGGCGCTGCGCAAGGTGCTGGGTGCGCACACGATCGTCACCGTGCCGGGTCGGGGTTACCGATTTGTGCAGGCCGTTCACGCTGTGCACACCGTGGCACCCGGTCCACCGAACGCTGACACGACACAGGCCACCAGGCTCACTGCCAGGCCAAACCGAGCCTGGCACACCCACGCTGCCGCCGACGCCCTCTCGGTGCTCCCCGAGCCAACGACCCGCCTCTTGGGGCGCGACAGCGACCTGTCCGCACTGGATGCCTGCCTGCCAGCCGCCCTGATCACCGTGGTGGGTCCGTCCGGCATGGGCAAAACCGCTTTGGCTTTGGCCGCTGCCCACCGCTGGCGGGCGGATCGCCCCGATGGATCGGCCTGGATCGACCTGTCTGCCCTGCACGACCCCGCCCAAGTCGTGAGCTCGGTGAGCCAGGCATTGGGACTGGGTGTGGTCATCGATCCCGAGCGAGGGCTCTCGACCTTGGTGGAAGCCTTGCGGCCCCTGAAGGTCCTGATCGTGCTCGACAACGCGGAGCAGGTGGGGGGCGCCGTGGCTGAACTGGCTGCCGCCATCCTGAGCGGCGCCACTGGGGTGCGGCTGCTGGTGACCAGCCAGGTGCCGTTGAAGGTGGCTGGCGAGCGCGTGTTTCGCCTCGGCCCCCTGGCGGTGCCACCACCCGAGGCCAGCTCGCATGAGGCCATGACCCATGGTGCCCTCGAGCTGCTGCTGGATCAGGTGCGTGCGGTCGATCGGCATTTCGAGCTGCAGGCCAACCAGGTCGCCGAAGCGACGCAGCTGTGCCGGCGACTCGATGGGATGCCCCTGGCCATCAAGCTCGCGGCCGCCCGGGTCCCCTTGCTGGGCTTGAGCGGGGTTCTCAAGCGCCTGGACGAACGCTTCGAGCTGCTCGCCCAAAGTCAGGTCGGCTCGCCAGAGCGCCACCAGACCCTGCAGGCCGCACTCGACTGGAGCCACGGTTTGCTGGAGCCGCCCGAGCAGGCCATGTTCCGTCGCCTGGCGGTGTTCGCGGGCAGCTTCCCGCTGTCGCTGGCGTCGATCCTCGGGCATCCTGGGCCCAAGGGCGAAGCGCTCGACGAGTGGCGCGTGCTCGACACCCTGGGTGCGCTGGCCGAGCGATCCCTGGTCGTGGTCGAAGGCGGTGAGCAGCCGCGTTATCGCCTGCTCGACAGCGTGCGTGAGCACGCCTTGCTCAAGCTGCAGGCCAGCGGCGAGCAGGCAGGTCTTCAGCGCCACCACGCCTTGGCGGTGGCCGACTTGCTCGAAGTGGCCTATGACACCCATTGGTCGTCTTCCGATGTCGACTGGTTGGGGCGCCACGCGGCCGACATCGACAACGTGCGGTTGGCGCTCGATTGGGCGACCGAGCACGCGCCCCCCCTCGGCGTTCGACTCCTCGGCTCGGCGGGGCCGCTCTTTGCGCTGCTGGGGCTGGCGCCCGAGGCGCGCCGCCGGAGCGACACGTTGGCGGCGTCGGCGTTGGCGCAGGGGGCGGTGCCCGAAGCCACTCGCTTCTGGCTTGAATGCGGTCGCATGCAATGGGGCGTTGACAACGACCGCATGCTGGCCTGGTCCCAGCGTGCCACCGAAGGCGCGCGCCAGGGCCGAGACCAGCGAGGCATCTTCCTTGGCCTGCACGGCCAGTTGAGCAGCGGCCTGCTGAGCGGCGAGCAGGCTCATCAGGCGCTGCGCGAGATGGCCCGCCTGGAGTCGTCCACCTGGCCCCCGCGCCTGCTCAGCCAACGCCTGCTGGCCGAGGTGGGGGTGCTGCGCGCGCAAGAGCGCATGGCCGATGCACGCCGCACCTGCCAGGGACTCATCGTGCAAGCCCAGGCTGCGGGGCTTGATGGTGTGCTGTCGGCTGCGCTGAGCGACCTGGCTGCCATCTGCCTGGCTTTGGGCGACACCGATGGTGCCTGGCGCGTGAGCCAGCAGGTCCTGGCGCGCAGCCGCCACCGGCGTGACCATTTCGTGGCCCATGCGCTGGCCACCGTGGCTTGCGTGGCCTTTGTGCGGGGCGACTTGGCACAGGCCCGGGCCAGCCTGCTGGCATTCGCTGAGGCTTCGCGCAGCCGCAGTTGGGAATGGTTTGGCCGCTACTCGGTCTTGTTGGCCCTGTTGGCTTCGCAGGAAGGGCGCATGGAAACCGCGGCGCGCTTGCTGGGCCACGCCGAGCGGCAGCGCGCGCAATGGGGGGCCGGCGATGTCTTGGGTGTCTACGCCCGGACCCGGGTGCGCGCCGCGGTGGAAGATGAGCTGGAGCCATCGGTGCTGCGCAGCCTGACCGAGCTGGGTGGTCGGCTCGCGCCCGAAGAGGTGTGCGCCTGGGCGTTCGGGCCGTCAGCTGGGCAGATGCCGAGCAATCCGCACGATCACGGGCTCTGAATCGAGGCAGGCGGGTGACGCGGCCCAACTGGCGCGGCACACTGTGCACACCAGGAGGGCGCCATGAACGTCACATCCATTGCCTTGAGCGGCGTGCAGGCGGCGTCCACCCGCCTCGACGCCGCAGCCAACAACATCGCCAACAGCCAGACGCCGGGCTTCCGGCGCGATCAGGTCATGCAGCAGACCCAGGAGCAAGAAGGCGTGCTCACCGTGGTCGGCAAGGCCCAGGAAGTGGGCCCCGATCTGGCCGCCGACCTGGTTGAACAGATGCAGGCCACCTACGCCTTTCGCGCCAACCTGCGCACCATCGAGGCGGAAAAGCGCATGACCGGCAGCCTGCTCGACATGCAGGCCTGAGCTGAGCAACTGGCTGAGCCGGATGGCGCAGGCGGTCTGAGGGCACGGCGCCTGCGTCGGTCGCCGGCTCGCGCGACAATGCGTTGGTTGCCCAGCACCTTGCTTGCTTGGGCGCTCCAACGTGACCGAGCCCCAAACTGATCGCCTCATCGCCCACCTCGACATGGACGCTTTCTACGCGTCGGTCGAACTGCTGCGTTACCCGCAACTGCAGGGGCAGCCGGTGGTGATTGGCGGTGGTCGACGCCACCAACCAGAGGCCTTGGTCGATGGCGCGCACCGCTTTGCGCGGCTTCGCGACTACGCGGGCCGAGGCGTCGTCACCACCGCCACCTACGCCGCCCGCGCTTTCGGCGTGCACTCCGGCATGGGCCTGATGAAGGCCGCAGCGCTGGCCCCCGATGCCGTGCTGCTGCCCGTCGATTTCGATGAGTACCGCCGCTGCTCGCGCCTGTTCAAGGCGGCGGTGGCCGAGATCGCGCCGGTCATCGAAGACCGCGGCATCGACGAGATCTACATGGACCTCGGTGACGTGCCCGGCGCGCGCGATCGAACCCCCGAAGACCCGCTGTCCGGCGTGCGCGAGCTGGCCGAGCGCATCAAGCACGCGGTGCGCCGCGCCACCGGGTTGAGTTGCTCGATCGGTGTCACGCCCAACAAGCTGCTCAGCAAACTCGCCTCCGACCTCGACAAGCCGGATGGCCTGACCCTGCTCACCCACGCCGACGTGCCCTCGCGCGTGTGGCCTTTGCCTGCCGCGCGCATCAACGGCATCGGCCCGAAAGCCAATGCGCGACTGGCCGAGCGCGGCATCCACACGATCGGCGAGCTCGCTGCCGCCGACCCGGCACAACTCATCGAGACCTTTGGGCGAAGCTATGGCCATTGGCTGCATGAAGCCGCTCACGGCATCGACAATCGCCCGGTCGTCACCTGGCGCGAGCCCAAGTCCATCAGCCGCGAAACCACCTTCGAGCGCGACCTGCACCCGCGCGAAGACCGCGCCGCGCTCACGCCCATCTTCACGCGGCTGTGCGAACAACTCGCCGCCGACCTGCAGCGCAAGGGCTACGCTGGCCACAGCATCGGGGTCAAGCTGCGCTACGACGATTTCCGCATCGTCACCCGCAGCCTCACCTTGCCCCATGCGACGCGCGACGCCGCCGTCATCCGGCAATGGGCGGGCCGTTGCCTCAAGACCGTGCCGCTTGATCAGCGCCTGCGCCTGATTGGCGTGAAAATGGCGTCCCTGGTGCCTGGCGACGGGGGGGAGCCCCCGCAGCGCGAAGCCGTGCCGCAATCCTTGCCTTTGTTCGATCAGACCGACGCGGCACCAGCCTGACCGGTTCCGAATCTTTTTTTGCAGTCCACACCATGTCCATGTTTTCCATCGACCGCCTCGTCGTTGCCCGCTCGCTGATTCGCACGACCGCCGCCACGGCCTTGCTCGTGTCGATGTCAGGTTGCAGCGTGCTGGCCGTGGCCGATGCAGCGGTCACGGTGGCCGCCACCGCTGTCAGCGTGACCGCCACGGTGGTCGAGACCACGGTGGACGTGGCTGCCGCGGGTGTGCGCGCGGTCACTGCGGAGGACAAGGACCAGAAGGCGGGAGAGGGCGGCAAGGCCGATGACAAACAAGGCGCCGAGCAGCGCCGTGAGCCCGCGCCGGATGCCCCTGCAACACCCGCTGCGCCCCAGCGAAACTGGCAGGCCCCGGATTGGCCAGCCAGCCGCTGAGCTGGCAGGGTGCGAGGCCATGTCCCCACCGACCACGCCCCTTGACACCCACCCGCCCGTGACTGGCGGCACCTGGCTGACCTTGCAGCCTTTGGGTTTGCGCGTGCCCGTTCGCCCTGGACAGAGCCTGCTGGAGGCCGCCTTGGCTGCCGGCGTGGACATGCCCCGCTCCTGCCGCAACGGCACCTGCCGAGCCTGCCGTTGCCGGATGACGCAAGGCCGCGTTCGTTACCGCACCGAGTGGCCGGGCCTGAGCCCGGATGAGCACGATGCAGGGGAGGTTTTGCCTTGCGTGGCGCTGCCCGATGGCGACGTCACGCTCAACCAGCCACTGGCGCGTCAGGTGTCCACCTGAAGCGGGCCTGGCGCTTGCCTTCGATCACCACCTCGCCGGTGAACATCTCGAAGGGCCGCACCCACAGCGCGCCTTCGCCGTACAGCGGGCGATAGACCACCAGTGCTTCGTGTGTTTCGCTGTGGCGGGCCACGCCAAACACCTCGTATTGGCCGCCCTTGTAATGGGTGTAAAGGCCGGTGGGGAGGGTGGGCAGGGGCGTGAGGTCGTCGTCGTTGCGCATGGCGGTTGGGCTTTACATGGCCTTTACGGGCCGTTACGGGCGCGATTGTCCACGGTGCGGGGCAAGTTGGCGTTGAACAAGCCAAGGGCGCATGCCCTGACCCCTCAACCTCGAATCAAGGACACCACCATGAACATCCGCCTGATCGCTGCTGCCCTGGTCGCCGCCGCTTCGGCTTCGGCTTTTGCCCAGGCGCCTGCTGCCCCGGCCGCCCCGGCTGTTCCGGCAGCGCCCGCCGTCACCGCTGCCCCGGCTGCATCCGGTGCCCACAAGGCTGGCCACGAGTTGCGCAAGGAGCGCCGCGATGTGCGCGAAGAACGCCGCGAAAAGCGCGAGGCCCGTCACGACCGCAAGGAACAGCACAAAGCCGCTCATGCCGCGCACCACGCTGCTTCGGCCGCCCCGGCCGCATCTGCCGCCAAGTGACCGGCCCGAGCCTGTGGCGCAGGCACAATGACAGGCTTTGGCCGCGCGCGCCAGCGCATGGCCGATGTGTTCGCCTGACATCCTGCTGCCCGCGCCCATGCTCTGGTCCTCCCTGAACCGACAACTCGACCGCCTGCGCCCACAGCGCCAGGCGGTCGTCCTGCTGGCGGACGCCTGCCTGATCCTGCTGGCCTGGCACCTCACCTACCTCTTCCGAATGGGGGTCGAGCGCTGGTTGCACGAGCGTCCGTCGTACGACTGGGCCGTGATCCTGGGCGTCATCGCCATCTACAGCGTGCTGTCCTGGGCACTGGGCGTGCCGCGCGCCACCTGGCGCTACGTGAGCTTCCATGACATCAGCCGCCTGGGCTGGGTTTGCCTGGGGGCTGGCCTGACCAGCGCCGTCATCGTGCTCATGGCGCAACTGGTTGAAGTGCCGCGAGCCGTGCTGGCGCTGCATCCGCTGCTCGCCCTGACGCTGCTGGCCATCGGGCGCATGGCCGTGCGCATGCTCAGTGAATCGTCCCGCGCGCGTCGCGCCGGGGCCTCGCCCAACGGGCAGCAGGCGCTGGTGCTCGGCGCCGGGGCCGCTGCCAAGCTGCTGATCGCCGGCATCCAGCACCGGGGCTGGACCGTGGTCGGTCTGCTCGACGATGAACGGCGCAAGCACGGCAGCACCATCTCGGGCGTCACCGTCTGGGGCGGCCTCGAGCTGCTGCAGGACCCGGACACCCTGCGCGACGTCACCCACCTTATCCTGGCCATGCCCTCTGCCAGCCAGGAAGAGCGCAAGCGCGCCCTCGACCTGGCTGCGGCCACCGGTCTGCCCGTGGCCACCGTGCCCTCGGCCGATGAACTGCGCGAGGGCCGCTCGCGCATCGACCGCGTGCGCGACATCGAGCCCGAAGACCTGCTGGGCCGCCAGCCCGTCAAGCTCGACGAGAGCGCCGTGTCAGGCCTCATCAGTGGCCAGACCGTGTTCGTGACCGGGGCAGGGGGCTCGATCGGCTCCGAACTCTGCCGCCAGATCGCCCGCTTCGGCCCCAGCCGCATCGTGCTGTTCGAGCTCAGCGAGTTCGCGCTTTACCAGGTCGAGCAGGAGCTGGGCGAGCACTTCCCGCACCTGCCGTTGGTGCGCCTGGTCGGCGACGTCAAAGACCTGGGCGCCCTGCAGCGCGCCATGGCCCAGCACCGCCCCGACCTGGTCTTCCACGCCGCCGCCTACAAGCACGTGCCCCTGATGGAAGACGACAACGCCTGGATCGCGCTGCGCAACAACACCCTGGGCACCTACTTGTGCGCCCAGGCCGCGGCCGAAGCCGGCGTGCAGCGTTTCGTGCTCATCTCCACCGACAAAGCCGTCAACCCGACCAACGTCATGGGTGCCACCAAGCGCGCCGCCGAGATGGTGGTCTCGCACTGGGCGGCGCAGGCCCCGGGCACTCGCTTCATGGTCGTGCGCTTCGGCAACGTGCTGGGCTCCAGCGGCAGCGTCATCCCCAAGTTCAAGGAGCAGATCGCCCGGGGCGGGCCGGTCACCGTCACCCACCCCGAGATCACGCGGTTTTTCATGACCATCCCCGAGGCCGCCCAGCTCGTGCTGCAGGCCGCCTCGCTGGCCGACACCGGTCAGGTGTTCGTGATGGACATGGGCCAGTCGGTCAAGATCGCCGACCTGGCGCGCGAGCTCATCCGCTTGAGCGGACACACCGAAGCCGAGATCCCCATCGTCTTCAGCGGCCTGCGCCCGGGCGAAAAGCTCTACGAAGAGCTGCTCGCCGACGCCGACACGACCCTGCCCACGCCGCACCCGCGTCTGCGCCTGGCCCGCCTCAACGGCGAGTTGCCCGCCGACTGGATCGAGCGCCTGCTGGCCCTGGCGCAAGACGAGGCCGCCGGCACACCGTCGGTGCTGCGAGCCAGGCTGCACCAGCTGGTGCCCGAATACGCGCCACGCTGAGCCCCTGGGCCAACGCACTTCGGCGCCTGCGACCTCTGCCGTCTGTCGTCGATTCGATTCAATCGCGGGCAATCCCTGCATCTGGGCCATGACAAGCCGCCTGATCGCCTGCGCAAGGCACTTGCCACACCCTATACTGCCTCCCACACTGTGAACGTGGGCCTCACTCCTGCCATGACTTCCAAACTCAAGATTGCCGGCTGGGTTGCGCTGGGCGCGCTCGCCGGCGGCCTGACCACCCTGCAATTCGGTGCCACCGCACGCAACACGGTCTCGCCCCTGCCCCTGGAAGAAATGCAGCAGCTCGCGGCGGTCTTCGGCATGATCAAGACCGATTACGTCGAGCAGGTTGACGAGAAAAAGCTCATCAGCGACGCCATCGGCGGCATGGTTTCGGGGCTGGACCCGCACTCGGTCTACTTCGACAAGACCACGTTCAAGGAATTCCGCGAAGGCACCACCGGCAAGTTCGTCGGCGTGGGCATCGAGATCGGCATGGAAGACGGCCTGGTCAAGATCGTCTCCCCGATCGAAGGCTCGCCCGCCTTCCGCGCCGGCCTCAAGAGCGGTGACCTCATCACCAAGATCGACGACACCTTCGTCAAGGGCCTGACCATGGACCAGGCCGTCAAGCGCATGCGCGGCGAGCCCAGCACCAAGGTCGTGCTGACGGTGTTCCGCAAGTCCGAGAACCGCAGCTTCCCCGTCACCATCGTGCGCGAAGAAATCCGCGTGCAGTCGGTGCGCGCCAAGATCGTCGAGCCGGGCTACGGTTGGGTTCGCGTCAGCCAGTTCCAGGACCGCACCGTCGAAGACTTCGTCACCAAGGTCAACGCGCTCTACAAAGAAGACCCCAAGCTCAAGGGCCTGGTGCTCGACTTGCGCAACGACCCGGGTGGCCTGCTCGAAGGCGCCATCGCCATCTCGGCGGCCTTCCTGCCCAAGGACGTGACCGTGGTCTCGACCAATGGCCAGCTGCCCGAATCCAAGGCCATCTTCAAGGCCCGTCCGGAGGACTACACCCGCCGCTTCGGCTCTGACCCGCTGGCCAAGCTGCCGGTCGCGATCAAGACCGTGCCCCTGGTGGTGCTGGTCAACGAAGGCTCGGCCTCGGCTTCTGAAATCGTTGCCGGCGCCTTGCAGGACCACAACCGCGCCGCCATCCTGGGTGGCCAGACCTTCGGCAAGGGCTCGGTGCAGACCGTGCGACAGCTCACCGCTGAAACCGCGCTGAAGATCACCACCGCGCGCTACTACACCCCGAGCGGCCGCTCGATCCAGGCCCGCGGCATCGTGCCCGACGTCATGATCGACGAGACCGAAGACGGCAACGTCTACGCCGCGCTGCGTGTGCGCGAAGCCGACCTGGAAAAGCACATCACCTCCGGCCAGGGCAAGGAAGAAAAAGACGCCGCCCGCGAGAAGGCCCGCGAAGAAGCCATCAAGAAGCTCGAAGAGGCCAGCAATGGCAACGGCAACGGCAAGAAGGCCGACGCGCCCAAGCCGCTGCCCGAGTTCGGCAGCCCCGAAGACTTCCCGCTGCGGCAGGCCCTCAACAAGCTGCAAGGCAAGCCCGTGACGGTCTCCAAGACCATGACCGAGCGCAAAGCCGAAGGCGCTGCGGCCGCGGCGTCTGGTGCAGCGGCTGCCTCTGCCCCGGTCGCCCCTGCTGCCCCGGCGCCTGTGCCCGCTTCCTCACCCGCCAGCGCTCGCTGACCCCTCTGCCTGCGCACTCGACCACGGTCGGGCGCCAGGTTTGCTCACCGTGCAGGACGATCAGGAACTCCGCTACAGCCGCCACCTGCTGCTCGACGAATGGTCCGAAGCAGCCCAGGAGCGGCTGCTGCGTGCCCATGCCGTGGTCATCGGGGCGGGCGGGCTCGGAGCGCCCGCCCTCATGTACCTGGCCGCGGCCGGCGTTGGCCGCATCACCTTGGTCGACCCCGACACCGTCGAGCTCAGCAACCTGCAGCGCCAGGTCGCGCACACCACGGCCAGCATCGGTGAGCCCAAGGTCGCGTCCGCCGCCCGAACCCTCGCCGCGCTCAACCCCGACGTGCGCGTGCACACCTTCGCGCAAGCCGCCGATGAGGACTGGCTCGCCAGCCACCTGCCCGGTGCCGATGTCGTGCTCGACTGCACCGACGCCTTCGCCACGCGCCAGCGCATCAACCGCGCAGCCTGGGCCGCCGGCGTGCCCCTGGTCTCGGCTTCGGCCCTGCGCTGGGACGGCCAGATCAGCGTGTTCGACCCGCGTGACCCCGGCAGCCCCTGCTACGCCTGCCTTTTCCCTCCCGAGCCTGCGCCCGAAGAAACACGTTGTGCGCTCATGGGCGTGTTCGCGCCGCTGGTCGGTCAGATGGGGGTCATGCAAGCCGGCGAAGCCATCCGCCTGCTGGCGGGTCTGACAGGGGTTGACGGCTCGGCCTCGGGGCACCGCTCGCTCACCGGCATCTTGCAGATGGTCGATGGCCGCGACGGCAGCGTCACCCGCCTGCGCGTCAAGCGCCAGCCCGCTTGCCCCGTCTGCGGGGGCGATCACCCGACGACGCCTTCGGTCTCGGTCTCGGCCTCTGCCTGATCACCCGGGCCGGCCTGGCTCACGCGGCCCACACGGCTCGCGAGGCAGTCGCGTCGCCGCAACTCTGCCCGCTTGATCGGCCTTTTCTGCGCCTGAGCCCGAAGACATCGCACCATACTGACCTCCAGGCCCCGTGAAGGGGCGAGACCAGGATCGCCGAGCATGAACAACCCCACGGAACTGCGCGAACGCAATTTCCCCACCGCCGGCCAGGACGCTCAGGCCGCCGCGAAGTCACCGCTGTACGGCGGCCCGGACAGCAGCTACGCGCTGGCCTTCACCGACACCGACTTCCTGCTCGACCCCGAAATGCGCCCGGTGCGCATGCAGCTCGAGCTGCTCAAGCCCGAGCTCATCCAGCGCGAAGAGAACATCGAGTCGACCATCGTCGTGTTCGGCAGTGCCCGCATCCAGCCCGCCGACGTGGCCCGCGAACGCCTGGACGAGGCCGAAGCCCTGCCGCCCGGCAGCGCCCGTGAGCAGGCCATCCGCGCGGCCAAAAGCCAGCTCGGCATGTCGCGCTTCTACGAAGAGGCCCGCCGTTTCGCCAGCCTGGTCACCGAGCACTCGGCCCGCCTGGCGCACCCGATCTACGTCGTCACCGGTGGTGGCCCCGGCATCATGGAAGCGGGCAACCGGGGCGCGCACGAGGTCGGCGGCAAGAGCATCGGCCTGAACATCGTGCTGCCTCACGAGCAAGAGCCCAACCCCTACATCACGCCCAAGCTGTGCTTCCAGTTCCACTACTTCGCGCTGCGCAAGATGCACTTCCTGATGCGCTCGGTGGCGCTGGTGTGCTTCCCGGGCGGCTTCGGCACGCTCGACGAACTCTTCGAGACGCTCACCCTGATCCAGACCGGCAAGTGCCGCAAGCGCCCCGTGTTGCTGTTCGGGCGCGAGTTCTGGACCAAGCTCATCAACTTCGACCACCTGGTCGAGACCGGCATGATCAGCCCCGAAGACGTGCACCTGTTCCGCTTCGTCGAAACCGCCGACGAAGCCTGGACCACCCTGCAGCAGCTCTATGGCCTGGGGCAACCCGGGGCCGACTCGGCCTGCGGCTGGTGAGGCCCTGCCAAGGATTGCCGTTTCGCGGTGCCCAGAGATGTCCACCAGCGCACCTCAACCCAGCGATCCTGCTAACTTGCAGTCAGGCGCACCGACCTCGTCCAACGCAGCAGCCATGAGCAAGCCTGACAAGACCGCACTGATCCTGACCGGGGGTGGCGCGCGAGCTGCCTACCAGGTGGGCGTGCTCCAGGCCTTGCAGCTGATCCGCCGCGACGCGGGCGAGAAGCGGCGCACCAGCCCCTTTCGCATCATCTGTGGCACCTCGGCGGGTGCACTCAACGCCATGGCCCTGGCCAGCCGGGCCGACCACTACGACCTCGCCTTGCGCGCCATGGTCGAGGTCTGGCGCGACTTCCGCACCGAGCAGGTCTACCGCTCCGACTCCTTCGGCGTCATCCAGAGCGGCGCCAAGTGGCTGACCCTGTTCTCACTGGGCTGGGCCGTGGCCCGCTGGCGCCGCGCCCGTCCGCGCTCGCTGCTCGACAACGAGCCCCTGCGCGAGTTGCTGCCGCATCTGTTCGACATGGGCCGCTTGCCGGATCTGATGGCCAAAGGGCACCTGGACGCGGTGGCGGTCACGGGCTCAAGCTACACCAGCGGCGAACACGTCACTTACTACGACAGCGCCGAGCCCATCGAGCCCTGGACCCGTTCGCAGCGCCTGGCCGTGCGCGAGCGGCTCACGCTCGACCACCTCATGGCCTCGTCGGCCATCCCCTTCGTCTTCCCAGCCGTCAAGCTCGGCGTGCAGGGCCGTCCGCACTACCTGGGCGACGGCTCCATGCGCCAGGCCGCACCCATCTCCCCAGCCATCCACCTGGGCGCCGATCGCATCCTCGTGGTGGGCGCCGGTCGCCTGCACGAGCCCCAGGCCGAGCGCCCGATGGCCAGCGAGTACCCCAACCTGGCGCAGATCGCCGGCCACGCCATGTCCAGCATCTTCCTGGACGCGTTGGCCGTGGACATCGAGCGCATGCAGCGCGTCAACAGCACCCTCAAGCTGCTCACGCCCGAGCAGCGCGAGCAGACCCAGCTGCGCCCGGTCGACATCCTGGTGATCGCGCCCAGCCAGCGCATCGACGACATCGCCGCGCGCCACCTGTGGGCGCTGCCGCCCGCGGTGCGCGCCATGCTGCGCGCCGTGGGTGTGTACGGCACCGGCCGCAGCGCCCGGGGCACGGCCCTGGCCAGCTACCTGCTGTTCGAGTCGTCCTTCACCCGCGAGCTCATCCACCTGGGGTTCACCGACGCGCTGGCCAAGCGCGACGAGGTGGTCAACTTCTTCGGCTGGGGGCAGGGTGCTGGCACGCAGGAGGGGGGCGCTGACGCATCCCCCAGCGCCTGGGGCGACCTCGACCCCGCTGACTTGACAGCCAACCCAGCCCAGGGTAGAGTCGCGAGCTTCGCGTAATTTGCCCGTCAAAGCCATGGGGTGCGCCTTTGGGTGTTCCCTTGACGTTGAATGCGGCGCTGGGATCGCAATGTCATGCGGTTTCACATCGCGCGAAGATCCAAGCTCTTTTCCTGAAAGGTCTCAACATGTACGCGGTCATAAAAACCGGCGGCAAGCAATACAAAGTTGCTGCTGGCGAAAAGATCAAAGTAGAACAGATTGCTGCGGACGTTGGCCAAGAGATCGTGATCGATCAAGTTCTGGCAGTCGGCACCGGCGCTGAACTCAAGGTCGGCACGCCCCTGGTGGCTGGCGCAACCGTCAAGGCAACCGTGGTTTCCCACGGCCGCCACGACAAGGTCCGCATCTTCAAGATGCGTCGCCGCAAGCACTACCAGAAGCGCCAAGGTCACCGTCAGAACTTCACCGAGCTGGAAATCAGCTCCGTGAACGGCTGATCCGTCCCGTCCCACTGCCCAAAGCTGAAGGAGCAATTCCATGGCACAGAAAAAAGGCGGCGGTTCCACGCGGAACGGCCGTGATTCCCAACCGAAGATGCTGGGTGTGAAGGTCTACGGCGGTCAAGTGATCTCCGCTGGCTCGATCATCGTTCGTCAACGCGGCACGCGCTTTCACGCTGGCCCCAACGTCGGCACCGGTCGCGACCACAGCCTGTTCGCGCTGGTCGATGGCACCGTGTCCTTCGCCGTGAAGGGCCCCCTGAACCGCAAGACCGTGGTCGTCACCCCGGTCTGATGTTCAGTCCCTGTCGCTTGGTGCCCTGGTGGCGCTGGCGACACCCCGAAGCCCCGGTCCGCCGGGGCTTTTGTCATTCTCAGGCTCCGTCCACGACGGGGCCCTGCGCGCACCATGCGCCCTGCGTCGATAATCGCCGCACCCAACCCGAAACGATCAGGACACGTCCATGAAATTCGTCGATGAAGCCACCATTGATGTGGCCGCCGGCAACGGTGGCAGCGGTTGCATCAGCTTCCGTCGCGAAAAGTTCATCCCCTTCGGCGGCCCCAACGGCGGCAACGGGGGGCGCGGCGGCCACGTCTACGTCGAGGCCGACCGCAACATCAACACCCTGATCGACTACCGCTACGCCCGCCGCCACGAGGCGCGCAACGGCGAGCAGGGCCGCGGCTCCGACCAGTTCGGCGCGGCCGGCCCGGACATCACCCTGCGCATGCCGGTGGGCACCATCATCCGCAACGCCGAAACCGACGAGGTGATGATCGAGTTGCTCGAGCACGGTGAAAAGCGCCTGCTGGCCAAGGGCGGTGATGGTGGCTTCGGCAACCTGCACTACAAGACGGCCACCAACCGCGCCCCGCGCAAGAAGACGCTGGGCTGGCCTGGCGAGCTCTTCAAGCTCAAGCTCGAGCTGCGCGTGCTGGCCGACGTGGGCCTGCTGGGCATGCCCAACGCCGGCAAGTCGACGCTGATCACCGCCATCTCGAACGCCCGCCCCAAGATCGCCGACTACCCCTTCACCACGCTGCACCCCAACCTGGGCGTGGTGCGCGTCGGCCCTGAAAAGAGCTTCGTGGTCGCCGACATCCCCGGCCTGATCGAAGGCGCCTCGGAAGGCGCTGGCCTGGGGCACCTCTTCCTGCGCCACCTGCAGCGCACCCGCGTGCTGCTGCACGTGGTCGACCTGGCACCGTTCGACGACGATGTCGATCCGGTCAAGCAGGCCCGCGCCATCGTCAACGAACTCAAGATCTACGACGAAGAGCTGTTCAACAAGCCACGCTGGCTGGTGCTCAACAAGCTGGACATGATCCCGGAAGAAGAGCGCGTCGGCCGCGTGGTGGACTTCGTGCGTCGCTACGGCTGGAAGGGTCCCGTTTTCCAGATTTCGGCGCTCACGCGTGAAGGCTGCGAAAAGCTGGTGCAGACCATCTACCAGCATGTTGCCAGCATGCAGGAGCACCACGAAGAGTCCGACGTGCGCTTTGACGTCGAGGCGTCGCTGCCCACGGGTGCAGAGCTGCTGGCCCAGCACGGCGTGAAGTACGACGCCGACATCGAGGCGCTGGTCAAGCCCAAGTCGGCCGCCAAGAAGAAGGCTGCACCCGCCAAGAAGGCTGCACCTGCGAAGAAGGCTGCACCTGCGAAGAAGGCTGCACCTGCGAAGAAGGCTGCACCTGCGAAGAAAGTGGCCGCCGCCAAGAAGGCCAAGCGCTCATGAGCGACACCCTGAAAAACGCCCGCCGCATCGTCGTGAAGGTGGGCTCCAGCCTGGTCACGAACGAAGGCAAGGGCGTTGACGCCGAAGCCATTGGCAACTGGTGCCGCCAGATGGCAGCGCTGGCCGCCGACGGTCGCGAAGTCATCATGGTATCCAGCGGCGCGATCGCCGAAGGCATGAAGCGCCTGGGTTGGACCACTCGCCCGAAAGAGCTGCACGAGTTGCAAGCCGCTGCCGCCGTCGGCCAGATGGGCCTGGCGCAGATGTACGAGACGCAGCTGCGCTCGCATGGCATGGGCAGCGCCCAGGTGCTGCTCACCCACGCCGACCTGGCCGACCGCGAGCGCTACCTCAACGCCCGCTCGACGCTGCTGACGTTGCTGTCGCACAAGGTGGTGCCGGTCATCAACGAGAACGACACGGTCGTCACCGACGAGATCAAGTTCGGCGACAACGACACCCTGGGTGCCCTGGTGGCCAACCTGGTCGAAGCCGATGCGCTGGTCATCCTGACCGACCAGAAGGGCCTGTACAGCGCCGACCCGCGCAAGGACCCAGCCGCCCGTTTCATCGACGTGTGCACCGCGGGCGACCCGGAGCTTGAGCGCATGGCCGGTGGTGCCGGCTCCAGCGTGGGCACGGGCGGCATGATCACCAAGGTGCTGGCAGCCAAGCGCGCCGCGCGCAGCGGGGCCTCCACCGTCATTGCCTGGGGCCGCGAGAGCGACGTGCTCGTGCGGCTGGCTCAAGGCGAGTCCATCGGTTCGCTGTTTGTGGCGGCCACGCAGAAGGTCACCGCCCGCAAGCAGTGGATGGCCGACCACCTGCAACTGCGCGGCGCCGTCGTGGTCGACGAAGGCGCGGCCACCCGCCTGCTCGAGGGCGGTGCCAGCCTGCTGCCCATCGGCATGGTCGAGGTGCTGGGTGATTTCCACCGCGGCGACGTCATCGCCGTGCGCAACCTGAGGGGCGAAGACATCGCGCGCGGCTTGGCCAATTACGCCAGTTCCGAAGCGCGCCTGCTGGTGCGCCGGCCCTCTGTCGAGATCGAGGCCCGCCTGGGTTTCGTCAACGAAGCGGAGATCATCCACCGGGATAACCTCGTCCTGGCTTGACGGCTCGCGCCAGGGTGAAATCAGGGTTATCCCCGGCCTGTGGGTGAGGGGGGCGGGGGCATTTTTGACCGCTGCTGTGGTCACTTTCCGGCTGGTGACAATTGCAGGGTTGAATTGACGGCATGATGATCGGGTGCCGCACGGGGCACCCGGTTCCCCCAGAAGGACGGACCAAGGGTTGTCACTGTCGGACACACCCCCACGCGGGGCGTTACAACGCTGTACCCGATCGGTTTCCGCCCCCACCTTGGAGTCCTGTTCCATGTCCTTGTTCTCTCGCGCAATCTCGCGTTCCAAGCCCCTGGCCCTGGCCGCATCCGCCACCATCGCTGCCCTGGGCGTTGCCCCCGCAGCGCAGGCCAAAACCCTGGTCTGTGTCTGGGACGTCGCCGGCAAGACCGGTGATGTCTATGCCCAGGCCACCGACTACGCCATCTCCATGCAGAAGCAGAAGGTGGACATCGAGCTCAAGGGCTATGTCGACGAACGCGTGGCGGTCGAAGACTTCCGTGCCGGTCAGTGCGATGCCGTCATCTCCACCGCCCTGCGCCTGCGTCAGTTCAACCAGGTCTCGACCTCGATCGACTCCATCGGCTCGACCACCATCGTCAAGGGCGGCAAGGTCGACATCGACGCCTCGTACGAAGTCGTGCGCAAGGTCATCCAGGTGTTCGCCGACCCGAAGGCCTCCAAGCTGATGGTCGATGGCAACTACGAAGTCGCTGGCATCTTCCCCCTGGGCGCCGCCTACCCGATGGTGCGCGACCGCAAGGTCAATTCCGTTGAAGCCCTGTCGGGCAAGAAGATCGCCGCTTTCGACTACGACAAGGCCCAAAGCGTGATGATCCAGCGCATCGGCGCCCAGCCCGTGTCGGTGGACGTGACCAACATCGGACCGAAGTTCAACAACGGCAACGTCGACATGGTGACCCTGCCGGCCGTGGCCTTCAAGCCGTTCGAGCTGCACAAGGGCCTGGGCAAGACGGGCGGCATCGGCAAGCTGCCCATCATGATCCCGACCGTGCAGATGGTCATCAACCGCAGCAAGTTCCCTGACACCTTCGGTCAGGTCTCGCGCGAGTACTGGCTGACCAAGTTCGACCACGCGCTCAAGCTGATCAAGGCTGCAGAGTCCGGCATCCCCGCGCAGTACTGGGATGAACTGCCCGCTGAAGCCGTGCCCAGGTACGTGATCATGTTCCGCGAGTCGCGCATCGACATCGCCAAGGCCGGCCACTACAACAAGCAGGGCTTGAACATCATCAAGCGCGTGCGCTGCGGCATCAACCCGGGCGACGCCGAGTGCGTCAGCAAGACCGAGATCGACTGATCAACGGTGGGCGGCTCGCGCCGCCCGCGCCTGGCTCAACGGTGGCGCCCTTTGAGGCCAGGTGCGGCCCGTTGGTGGCCTGTCAGTGGATCACTTGCAGCTCACTTGGCACCGATTGAATTCAGCCCACCTGGTTCGTCGCTCGCCAATTCGGCGTCGGCCGCGTTGCTGGCGTGGGGCCAACCCAGGTCTTCGCATGCCTCCGCGAAATCTGCCCGGCTGGCCTGTGCGCCGCGCATGCTGCCGCGCAGGTAGCGGTTGCCACCACCGCCGCCATTGAGAGGCTTTGGCAGGAAGCGAGCCAGCTCGGACAGCGCCAACTGGTAGACGTCACGCTTGAACTCGATGACCGTCTCCAGCGGCACCCAGTACTCGTGCCAGCGCCAGGCGTCGAATTCAGGGTGGGTGCTGGCCCGCAGGTTCATGTCGCAGTCGCGACCCATGAGTTGCAACAAGAACCAGATTTGTTTCTGGCCCTTGTAGTGCCCGCGCGCGTCTTTGCGGATGAAGTGCTGAGGCACCTCATAGCGGAGCCAGTCCCGCGTGCGCGCCACGATGCGCACGTGCTCGGGCAGCAAACCCACCTCTTCGTGGAGTTCGCGGAACATCGCCTGCTCAGGCGACTCACCATGCTTGATGCCGCCTTGAGGGAATTGCCAGGAGTGGGTGCGGATCCGCTTGCCCCAAAATACCTGGTTCCGGTGGTTGAGCAGGATGATGCCGACGTTGGGCCGAAAGCCTTCACGGTCGAGCATAATCAACTCCGAATTTTCAACTGGTTTCATTATTGCACCGCTGAGCCGAAACGCCTAGAGCGTTTGTCAAGGCCTCAATCGAGCGGTGCTCTTTTTTTCTGCCATGAAAGCCTCTCAGTTCTTCATCTCCACCCTGAAAGAAGCCCCGGCTGATGCCGAGATCGTCAGCCACAAGTTGATGATGCGCGCGGGCCTGATCAAGAAGCTGGGGGCGGGCCTGTACAACTACATGCCCATGGGGCTGCGCTCGATCCGCAAGGTCGAGAACATCATCCGCGAGGAGCTGAACAAGGCAGGTTGCGTCGAGCTGGTCATGCCCGTGGTACAGCCCTCCGAGCTGTGGCAAGAAACCGGCCGCTTCGACAAGATGGGCGACGAGCTGCTGCGCTTCAAGGACCGCCATGGCCGCGACTTCGTCATCCAGCCCACGGCTGAAGAGGTGATCACCGACATCGCGCGCCAGGAGCTGCGCAGCTACCGCCAGCTGCCCAAGAACTTCTACCAGATCCAGACCAAGTTCCGCGACGAGCGCCGCCCGCGCTTCGGCGTGATGCGTGGCCGCGAGTTCACGATGAAGGACGCCTATTCCTTCGACCGCGACGTGGAAGGCGCTGGCAAGACCTACGACGCGATGTACGCGGCCTACTCGCGCATCTTCGAGCGCCTGGGTCTGCAATTCCGCGCCGTGGCCGCCGACACGGGCGCCATCGGGGGCGACCGCTCGCACGAGTTCCAGGTGATCGCCGACACGGGCGAGGACGCCATCGTTTACTGCCCCACGAGCGACTACGCTGCCAACATCGAGCTGGCCGAGGGCGTCGCGCTGATCGCCACCCGTGGGGCCGCAACGCAAGCGATGGAGAAGGTTGCCACGCCGGGCAAGAGCACCTGCCCCGACGTGGCCGAGCTGCTGGGCCTGCCGCTGAGCCAGACCGTCAAGTCGCTGGTGCTGGCCACCGACGAGACCAACGACCAGGGCGAGATCGTCAAGTCCACCATCTGGCTGCTGCTGGTGCGCGGCGACCACGACCTCAACGAAGTCAAGGCCGGCAAGATCGAGCTGACCGATGGCAGCGGCCAGACCACGGGCCTGAAGGCAGGCTTCCGCTTCGCCACCGAATCCGAAATCGTCGAGCACTTCGGCACCAAGCCCGGCTTCCTCGGTCCCATCAACCTGAAGAAGCCCGTCAAGGTCATCGCCGACCGCACCGTGGCCCACATGGCCGACTGGGTGTGTGGCGCCAACGAGGCGGGCTTCCACATCCGTGGTGTGAACTGGGGCCGTGACCTGCCCGAGCCCGACCTGATCGCCGACATCCGCAACGTTGTCGAAGGCAACCCCTCGCCCGACGGCAAGGGTGTGCTGGCCATCCAGCGCGGCATCGAGGTGGGCCACGTGTTCTACCTGGGCACCAAGTACTCCAAGGCGATGAACGCCACCTTCCTCGATGTGGACGGCAAGCCCAAGCACTTCGAGATGGGGTGCTACGGCATCGGCGTGACGCGCATCCTGGGCGCGGCCATCGAGCAAAAGCACGACGAGCGCGGCATCATCTGGCCGGACAGCATCGCCCCGTTCACCGTGGTGATCTGTCCGGTGGGCTACGACCGCTCCGAGGCCGTCAAGGCCGCCGCCGACGAGCTGCATGCGCAGCTGCTGGCCAAGGGTGTGGACGTCATCCTCGATGATCGCGGCGAGCGCCCGGGCGCCATGTTCGCCGACTGGGAGCTGATCGGTGTGCCGCACCGCGTGGTCTTCGGCGACAAGGGCTTGAAGGACGGCGTGGCCGAGTACCAGGGCCGCCAGGACACGGAAGCGACCAAGCTGCCCGTGAACGAAGTCCTGAGTCAGCTGCTTTCTCGCTTGCAGATCGGCTGATCGGGGCGATGTCGCTGGGTTAAGGTTGTCTTTGTCATGCTGCCGCCTTTGCGCCTTTTCTCGTGGTCACCTGCCTTGCCTGCGTTGCCTGCGTTGCCTGCGTTGCAGGAGGCGCGTGGCTGGGTGAGGCGCAGCCGGCTTGGTTTGGCGGTGCTGTGCCTGGCGATGGCGCCGCGACTGGCTCAAGCTGGTGCCCAGGCCGAAGAGCCCCTTGCAGACTCGGTGCGCACCGCGCTTTCTGCGGCCATCGGACGCAGCGCGCCAGCCCTGAGTTTTGCCGATGCCCGCCAGCGTCAGCAGTGCGAAACCTGGGCCGCGTCGCTGGAGAGCAAGCTCCTCAAACGCAAGCCCGATGAGCTGGTGCGCAAGGAGTTCCTGGTCACCGTCTGCTACGAGGCCAAGCGCGCAGGGCTGGAGCCCAGTCTGGTGCTGGGCCTGATCCAGGTCGAGAGCGGTTTCCGCAAATACGCGATCTCGTCGGTGGGCGCTCGGGGCTACATGCAGGTCATGCCCTTCTGGTCGCGCCTGATCGGCACGGGCGACCCGGCCAGCCTGTTTCACATGCAGACCAACCTGCGCTTTGGATGCGTGATCCTGCGTCACTACCTCGACCGCGAAAAGGGCAACCTCTTCATGGCCCTGGGTCGTTACAACGGCAGCCGAGGTCGGGCCGAGTACCCGAACATGGTCACGGCGGCGTGGCGCACCTGGAAGGGCGCCGATGACGTGCTGGGCACCACCCGCATGGCCGGCGCCGAGAACACCGGTGCAGGGGTGAGGCTGGTCAGCGAGGCGCCTCAGCGCTGATCGGGCAGGGCTGGCCGTTGGACGCCGTCGCTCGGCGACGGCTTCGCCAGGTTGCCCCTCAAAGCCCCTGCCACTCGCTGGGCCGAGCGCCTTCGATGCCCACCAGTTGCAGCACCCGCTCGACGGTGTCGTCGATCAGCTGTGCAATGGTCTGCGGCTTGTTGTAGAAGGCCGGAAGCGGCGGAAAGACGATGCCGCCCATCTCGGTGACGGCCGTCATGTTGCGCAGGTGGGCCAGGTTGAAGGGCGTTTCGCGCACCATCAGCACCAGGCGCCTGCGTTCCTTGAGGGTGACATCGGCCGCGCGCGTGAGCAGGTTGTCGCCGAAGCCATGCGCCACGCAGGCCAGCGTCTTCATGGAGCACGGAGCGATCACCATCGCGTCGGTGGTGAAGCTGCCGCTGGCGATGCAGGCACCGACGTCGCCGGGCGCGTGGGCCTGGGTGGCCAGGGCTTCGAGCGAGCTTCGGTCAAGCCCCAGCTCGTGGTGCACGTTGAGGATGCCAGCCGGTGTGGCCACCAGGTGGGTCTGCACGCCGATGTCGCGGGCGCGCTCAAGCAGGCGCACCCCGTAGGCCGCGCCGCTCGCGCCGGTGATGCCGACGATCAGGCGCGGCACCCTGGGGCTCACTTGGCCAGTTCCTGCTGCAGCTCGCCGGACTGGTACATCTCCATCATGATGTCGGAGCCGCCAACGAACTCACCGTTGACGTAGAGCTGCGGGATGGTGGGCCAGTTGGCGTATTCCTTGATGCCCTGGCGGATGGCTTCGTCTTCCAGGACGTTGACGGTCTGCAGGTCTTGGACGCCGCAGGCCTTGAGGATCTGCACGGCGCGACCGGAAAAACCGCATTGCGGGAACTGGGCGGTGCCCTTCATGAACAGGACCACCTTGTGGCCTTTGACCAGGGCATCGATGCGTTGTTGAACGTCGCTCATGGGTGCTTCTCTCGGGGGAAATCGAAAACAGGCCCGGTTATATCAGGCCTGTTCACCTGAGCGTGGCGCAGGGACACCCGGCTTGCAGGGGCTCGGACCCTCGTTGGCGCTTCAGAAGGCGTAGCCGACCGAGACCTTGACCACCGGGCGCATGCGCAGGCCGCGCACCAGGTCGCTCACCGAGCGGTCGCCCTGCAGCAAGCCGGTGAAGCGGTCGGTGCTGTCCGGGTCTGTGTTGAGCAGGCCTAAATCGGCGTTGAAGCGCCAGGTGCTGGCCTGCCCGATGGATTCGGTGCGGGTGCTGTAGCCTGCGCCCACGTAGGCCTGGGCCTGGGGCAGCAGGTTGCGGCGCCTCAGGCCAAGGGGTGAGCCGAGGGTGTCGAGTTGCTGCAGGCTCAGGTTCAAGCCGCCACCGTGTTCGCCACTGGACCACCAGGCCTGACCGGCTTCGCCGCTGACCAGGCCGACGGTGGCGCGAAAGCCGCCTTCGACGTAGTGGTCGGCCAGGACGTGCAGGCTGCGCATGCGCAGGCCGCCTTCGACGGGTTGGGCCAGCACGAAGCTGTCGCGAACGGGGTTGACAGGGCGCTCGATGACGGCGCCGATGCGCCCTTCCCAGTCGGGCCAGGGGCCGCTGTCGCGCAGGGCGAGGCCACCACCGTCGATGCCGCCTGTCGCACGCTCGGCGGAGGCAGGTGAGCCCAGGCGCGCGGGCCAGGGCAGGCGGGCGGTGGTGATCCCGTCACCCGTGCCCCCCTGGCTGAGGATGTGGGCGCCGCGGGGCACCATCTGGGCCTGCGCAGGGTGGTGCAGGGCGCTGGTCAGCAGCAGGGTGCCTGCCAGCACAGCGAGCGCGCGCGCGGACCAGGCCGATGCGGGGTCGGGCTGGTCGGCGATGGGGCGACGACGGTGTTGGGCTTGGCGCATGCGGCACTCCTGGGGACCACGTCCATGACATCCCATGCTAGGCAGGCGAGCCCGGTTTGTGGGCCCGAGTTGTGTGCCCTTGTTGGGGCCTTTTTGCCTGATGGGTTGGGCGCGGTGGGAGGACAAGGCTAGCGAGCGCGCTCCTGGTCGTGCATGGGTTTAACCCGTGGTCTGGAGGGCCCCAGGCCACCTGCCTCCGGTGCAGCGGGGTCGCTCCCCCAGGTCGAAGCGGGTGCTCACGTCGGTGAAACCGGCCGCTTGCAACAACTGTTGCACTTGTGGCGCCTGGTCGTGGCCGTGCTCCAACAGCAACCAGCCGCCTGGTTTCAGGTGGGTGGGTGACTGGCGGGTGATGTGACGCAGGTCGTCCAGGCCATCCGGACCGGCGGTCAGGGCGGTGCGGGGTTCGTGGTGAAGGGCGGCCAGGTGGTGGTCGCCTTCGGCGATGTAGGGCGGGTTGCTGGCGATCAGGTCGAAGCGTTGGCCGGCCAGGGGCTCGAACCAGCTGCCTTGTCGCCCTGTCACCTGGCGCAGGCCCAGGCGCTCGGCGTTGCCCAGGGCCACGGCCAGGGCGCCTGCCGAAAAGTCGACCGCAGTGACCTGGACCTGGGGGCGCTGGCTGGCGATCGCCAGGGCGATGGCACCGCTGCCGGTGCCCAGGTCTGCGACGGTGCGCGCCTGGTCACCTGGCAGCAACTCCAGCGCCCAGTGCACCAGGGTTTCGGTGTCGGGGCGGGGGATGAGGGTGTCGGGCGTGACGCGCAACAGCAGGCCGAAGAATTCCTTTTCGCCTTGCAGGTAGGCGAAGGGCTCGCCTGCGGCGCGACGGCGCAGCCAGTCGAGCAGGCGCGGCAGGTGCTCTGTGGGCAGCGGGTCGCGGTCGTGCGCCAGCACCCAGCTGCGCGAGACGCCCAGCACGGTGCCGACGATGAGCTGGGCGTCGAGGCGATCGAGGCCGGCATCGCGGGCCTGGTTCAGGGCGTCTGCGACGGTGAGTGGGGCCGGGGAGAAGGCGTCGGCTGGCGTGGCGCTCGTGGGCAGCGCGACGGTGGCGCCCGGCGGCAGCGGGGCGTGCTCAGGTGCCATGCGCGGCCTCCAGCTCGGCGAGTTGCTCCGCGGCCTGGGCCGACAGCAGCGCGGCGATCACCTCGCCGAGCTCGCCCTCCATCACCGCGCCCAGCTTGTAGAGCGTGAGGTTGATTCGGTGGTCGGTCAGGCGGCCCTGCGGGAAGTTGTAGGTGCGGATGCGGTCGGAGCGGTCGCCGCTGCCCACGAGGCCCTTGCGGGTGGCGGCTTCTTTGGCCTGGCGGGCGATGCGCTCCTGGTCGCGGATGCGCGCGGCGAGCACCGCCAGGGCCTTGGCCTTGTTGCGGTGCTGGCTGCGGTCGTCCTGGCACTCGGCGACGATGCCGGTGGGGATGTGCGTGATGCGCACGGCCGAGTCCGTCTTGTTGATGTGCTGGCCGCCGGCGCCGCTGGCGCGGTAGGTGTCGATGCGCAGGTCGGCCGGGTTGATCTGCACCTCTTGGGCCTCGTCGGGCTCGGGCAGCACGGCCACGGTGCAGGCGCTGGTGTGGATGCGGCCTTGTGATTCGGTGGCGGGCACGCGCTGCACGCGGTGGCCGCCGGACTCGAATTTCAACTGGCCGTAGACGCCGGTGAGCACCGTGGGGTCGGGGCGTTCGGCCTCCAAGCGCAGCACGATTTCCTTGTATCCGCCCAGGTCGGAGTCGCTGGCCGACATCACCTCGCAGCGCCAGCCCTTGCGTTCGGCGAAGCGGGTGTACATGCGGGCCAGGTCGGCGGCGAACAGGGCCGATTCTTCGCCACCGGTGCCGGCGCGGATTTCGAGGAAGGCGGGGCGAGCGTCGTCGGGGTCGCGGGGCAGCAGGGCGGTTTGCAACTGGTCGATGAGCTGCTCGAGGTCGGCTTCGGCCTGGGTGACTTCTTCTTGCGCCATGGTGCGCAGGTCGGCGTCGTCGCCGGCGCCTTGCAGCATCTCGCTGGCCTCGACCAGGTCCTGCTGGCGGCGGGTGTGGCGCTGGGCCAGGTCGCACACGGCGCTGACCTCGGCGTGCTCGCGCGAGAGGTCGCGAAAGCGGCGGTTGTCGGCGGCGACGGCGGGGTCGGCCAGGGCCGCGTCGAGTTCCTGCAGGCGGCGGGCCAGGCGGTCGAGCGATGAGGCCAGGGCGGGCGCGAGCGAGCGGCTCACGCGTCGGGCTCCGCGCTGGGGCCGGGCGGACGGAGGTGACCTGTGGAGGCTGGCGTGGACGTGGGGTCGCTGGGTGAGCGTTGGCCGGTGGCGGTTGGGCCCACAGGAGGAACGCGGGGGGGCTCACCGCGCAGGAACAGGCGCGACAGCGAAGCCGCCACCTGTGGCCGGTGCCGCGCGTCGGCGCTGTGCAGCTCGGCCAGGGCGCCGTGCAGCATCTTTTGCGTGAGGCCGCGCGAGAGGGCTTCCATCACGGCCTCGATGTCTTCGCCCTTGGCCAGCAGCTTGCGGGCGCGCGCGATCTCGGTGGCGCGCCAGTCGTCGGCCTGGGCCTGCAGGGCCTGGATCAGGGGCACGGTGGTGCGCTGGTCGAGCCAGCTCACGAAGCCTTGCACACCAGTCTCGATGATGGCTTCGGCCTGGGCGACGGCGGCCTGGCGTTTTTCGCCAGCCGTTTGCACCAGGGCGGAGAGGTCGTCGACGGTGTATAGGTAGACGTCACCCAGGCGCGCGACCTCGGGTTCGATGTCGCGCGGCACGGCCAGGTCGACCATGAACATGGGGCGGCGCTTGCGGGCCTTGAGGGCGCGCTCGACCGCGCCCAGGCCGATGATGGGCAGGGTGCTGGCGGTGCAGGAGACGACGATGTCGAACTCGTGCAGGCGATCGGGCAGGTCGGCCAGGCGGATGGCCTGGGCACCCAGGTGGGTGGCGAGCTTTTCACCGCGCTCGAGCGTGCGGTTGGCCACGGCCATGGCGCGCGGGTTGCGCGCCGCGAAGTGCGTGGCAGTGAGCTCGATCATCTCGCCGGCGCCCACGAAGAGCACCTTGGTGCGGCCCAGGTCTTCGAAGAGCTCGGCGGCCAGGCGCACGGCGGCGGCGGCCATGCTGATGGAATGCGCGCCGATCTCGGTGGAGGTGCGCACCTCTTTGGCGACGGCGAAGCTGCGCTGAAAGAGCTGGTGCAGCGTGGTGCCCAGGGTGCCAGCGGTGTCGGCCTCGCGCACGGCCTGCTTCATCTGGCCGAGGATCTGGGGCTCGCCCAGCACCATGGAGTCGAGCCCGCTGGCGACGCGGAAAGCATGGCGCGCGGCCTGGCTGTTTTCGAGCAGGTAGGTGTGGCGCAGCAGCTCGTCGGGGCCGACGCGGCCGATCTGGGCCAGCCAGTCGACCGCGATGTGGCGCAGGGCTTCGGGCGAGGCGCCCACGCCACCGGCGGCGCAATAAAGCTCGGTGCGGTTGCAGGTCGACAGCAGCGCGACTTCAGGCTGGGCGGACTGTGGCGAGCCGGTCAGGCGCTCGTGCAGGTGCTTGAGCGCCGGGGCGAGTTGGTCCACCGCAAAAGCAAATCGGCCGCGCAGGTCTACGGCGGCCGTGTGGTGGTTCAAGCCCAGGGTCAGGACAGTCATGGGCAAAGATTATAAAATCGCTGGTTTGCTTTCGGGCTCGCGCGGGGAAATGATCCTGGGCGAAGGTCGTGGTGGGGTGCAAGTGTTGGTCCAATTTCTCAGCCACGTCGTGAATTTTCTGTTGCCGGCGGTGGCCATGGCCCTGCTGGTGCCTTCGCTGGCGCGTCTCGTCTGGTGGAAATCGCTGGCGTCGGCAGGCTGGTGGCGCCAGGTGAAGCTGGCGGCTGCTGTCAACCTGGTGGTGCTGGTGTTGGGGCTGCTGGTGTTGGGGCGCGATGGCGCCATGTGGACTTACGCCGGCCTGGTGCTGGCTTCGGCCCTCTCGGTGTGGTGGACCGGTCTGCGCTGAGCTGAGCATCGTTCGACATTCCCTCGTCCATCTCATTCAACCGCGCGCTCCTGCGCACGAATCCTGGCAGCCACATCGGCATCTCATGAGCTACAGCGTCAAGGAAATCTTCTACACCCTGCAAGGCGAAGGCAGCCACGCCGGTCGCCCGGCGGTGTTCTGTCGCTTTGCCGGCTGCAACCTGTGGTCGGGCCGCGAGGCCGACCGTGCCACCGCCGTCTGCCGCTTTTGTGACACCGATTTCGTGGGCACCGACGGCCTGGGCGGGGGCAAGTTCGACACGGCGGCTGCCTTGGCCGAACGCATCGCCTCGTTCTGGCCCGCGTCGCAAGCCGGAGCCCAGGGGCAGCGTTTCGTCGTGATCACCGGTGGCGAGCCCATGCTGCAGCTGGACGCGGCGTTGGTCGATGCGCTGCATGCGCAGGGGTTTGAAATCGCCGTCGAGTCCAACGGCACGATCGCCGCGCCTGCCGGCATCGACTGGGTGTGCATCAGCCCCAAGGCGGGATCGACCCTGGTGCAGACTGGCGGGCACGAGCTCAAGGTGGTGGTGCCGCAAGCCGGTTTCACCGAAGATGACTTGCTCGCGTTCGAGAAGCTGGGCTTTGAGCAGCTGCGTGTGCAGGCCATGGACAGCGCCGACCCGAAGGCCCGACGCGAGGCCATGCAATGGGCCGTGCAGTGGTGCCTGGACCACCCGCGCTGGAGCCTGAGTGTCCAGACCCACAAGACGCTGGGCATCCGCTGAAACGCGCGATGCACCAGGCGCCCTCCCGCTGAAGGATTCCCGAGATGTTCGAGTTGAGCCAGACCTTTTCCTTTGATGCCGCGCACACGCTCAAGCGCCAGGTCTCGCCCGAAGAGGCCGCAGGCAGCCGCCGCATCCACGGGCACACCTACACGGCCGAGGTCATGGTGCGCGGTGAGCGCCAGCCTGACAGCGGCATGGTGGTGGACCTGGCCGTGCTGCGCGGGGTGATCGCCGGCATCCGCAACCAGCTCGACCACCACTTCCTCGACGAGGTGGCTGGCCTGGGCGCGCCCACGCTGGAAAACCTGTGCGTGTTCATCTTTGCGCAGGTGCACCAGCAGATCCCGCAGGTCTCGGCCGTGGCGGTGTCGCGCGCGGCGGGTGACCGCTGCGTCTACCGGCCGCAGGCCTGAGCCATGAGCTGGGCTGAGCGCAGCCGCCAGGCCGTCTGGCACCCGTGCACGCAGATGAAGGTGCACGAGCACCTGCCGCCGCGCCCGATCGTGCAGGCGCAAGGGCCCTGGCTGGTTGACGATCAGGGGCACCGCATCCTGGACGCGGTCAGCTCGTGGTGGGTGAACCTGTTCGGGCACGGTTTCGCGCCGATAGGCGAAGCGATCGCCGATCAGTTCAACCGCGTTGACCACATCATGCTGGCCGGGCTCACGCACGCGCCGGTGGTCGAGCTCTCCGAGCGGCTGGGCCGGCTCACGGGCCTGGGCCACGCCTTCTATGCCAGCGACGGCGCCAGCGCCACCGAGATCGCGCTGAAGATGAGCGCGCACAGCTGGCGCAACCGAGGCTGTGCGGGCAAGCACCGCTTCATTGGCCTCGAAGGCGGCTACCACGGCGAAACCGCCGGCGCCTTGTCCGTCACCGACATCCCGCTGTTCCGCGAGGCCTACGCGCCGTTGCTGCGCCTGAGCGCCACGCTGCCTTCGCCCGACCCGCGCCGAGCCCCGCCTGGCGTGTCGGCTGAGCAGCACCTGCAGCACTGCATCGACGCGCTGGCGGCCTACCTGCAAGCGCACGCACACGAAA
This sequence comes from Aquabacterium parvum, assembly GCF_001447195.1. Lineage (GTDB taxonomy): Bacteria > Pseudomonadota > Gammaproteobacteria > Burkholderiales > Burkholderiaceae_C > Aquabacterium > Aquabacterium parvum. Next base: position 342,221 of record NZ_LFRI01000386.1, read on the forward strand.
CCGCCGCGCTCATCCTCGAGCCCCTGGTGCAAGGTGCCGCAGGCATGGCCATGCACGATGCGGCCTACCTGGTGGCCGTGCGCCGCCTGTGCGACCAGCACGAGGTCCACTGGATCGCCGATGAAATCGCCGTGGGCTTTGGCCGCACGGGCACCTTGTTCGCGCATCAGCAGGCCATTGGCGAAGGCGGCCAGGCGGTGCGTCCTGACTTCATCTGCCTGAGCAAGGGCTTGACCGGGGGCGTGATGCCGCTGTCGGCCGTGCTGACCACCGACGCGGTGTATGAAGCGTTCTGGGACGACCGCAGCGCGCACGGCTTTTTGCATTCGCATTCGTACACCGGCAACCCGCTGGCCTGCCGCGCTGCGCTGGCCGTGCTCGATGCCTTCGAGGCGCGCGACGAGCAGGGCCACGACGTGCTGGCCCGCAACCGCGAAGCCGCCGCGCATTTCAACGCCCTGACCGAGCCGCTGCGCCGTCACCCGCGCGTCAAGGCCAGCCGTCACCTGGGCATGATCTGGGCTTGGGACATCGACACCAACGAGCCCACGTTCGCCGCGCGCTACCACCGCGCCGCGCTGAACGCCGGACTGTTGCTGCGCCCCATCGGCTCGACCCTTTACGCCATGCCGCCCTACGTGCTCACGCCCGATGACCAGCGCCACCTCGCCGAGGGTTTGCTGCGCGTGCTCGACCTGGTGCTGGCCGAAGTCGATGCCTTGCCCCCAGCTGGCGAGCGCGCCCACCCGCTGGCCTGAGCGCCTCGGCCCCCGTTCACAAGCCTTCGCCCCGATCTCATCAACAGGAGGCCGAGATGGTCGCTTACTTCGTCACCGGCACCGACACGGGCGTGGGCAAGACCCGCGTCAGCGCGGCCTTGCTGCGGGCCCTTCACCAGGCGGGTCATGCACGCGTCGTCGGCATGAAACCGGTGGCGGCGGGCTGCGACTGGGTGACCTGTGAAGACGCCCAAGGCGCGGCCCATGGTCAGTGGCTCAACGAGGACGTGGCCGCCTTGCGTGCAGCCGGCACCCTGGTTGTGCCCCCGGTGTTCGACAACCCCTACGCGCTGCCCGATGCGCTCTCGCCGCACCTGGCTGCGCGCCGCGCCGGTGAAGCCATCGACCTCGATCACATCGAGGCGAGTTTTCACGCCCTGCGCCAGCACGCCGATGCGGTGGTGGTCGAAGGCGCAGGGGGGTTCATCGTGCCCCTGAGCGAGCCCGATCCGATCACCGCCGAAGGGTCGTGGGCCACCAGTGCCGACCTGGCCGTGCGCCTGCGACTGCCGATCGTCCTCGTGGTGGGCATGCGCCTGGGCTGCCTCAATCACGCACTGCTCACGCAAGAGGCCATCGCATCGCGCGGGCTCAAGCTGGCCGGCTGGGTTGCCAACCACGTCGACCCTGACATGGCGGCTCAGGACGAGAACGTGGACACGCTGCGGCGGCGCCTGCAGGCACCTATGCTGGCGCGCCTGGCTTGGGCGCCACAGGCCAGCGCGGCAGAACTCGCGGCCAGCCTGTGCCTGCCGGGCTGAAGGTTTCAGGCGCGCACCGGTGCCCCTGAGCACGGCTCGTCTAAAGTGTTCACCTCGCCGGCGGGCGGGGCCGGGGTGAGCAGCGGCGTGAGCGAGTGGGTGCGCAGGACGTGCTCGCGCAGGGCCTCTATGGGCATCGGTTTGCCAAACAGGTAGCCCTGGAACTGCCGGCAGCCCATGGTTTGCAGGATCTGCAATTGCTCGCGGGTCTCCACCCCTTCGGCCATCACCGCCATGTTCAGCGTGGTGCCCAGGTCCACGATCGTCTTGGCGATCGCCAGGTCACGCGGTTGCGTGAGCAGGTCGCGCACAAAGGCCTGGTCGATCTTGAGCTGGTCCAGCGGCAGGCGCTTGAGGTAGGACAGCGACGAGTAACCCGTGCCGAAGTCGTCCAGCGAGAAGGACACACCGTACTGCTTGAGTGCCTTCATCTTGCCGATGAGGTCGTCCATGTCGCGGGCGAACACGCTCTCGGTCAGCTCCATTTTCAGGCGCTGCGGGGCCACTTTGTGCCGCTCGATGGCCGCCACGGCCTTGACCACGAAGTCCGGCTCGCGGACCTGGTGCACGCTGATGTTGACCGAGATCGTCAGTTGTGCGGTGGTGGGCTCGCTGGCCAGCTCGGCGAGGTGGCGGCAGGCCGTGTCCAGCACCCAGTCGCCCATGGGCAGGATCAGCCCCGTCTTTTCTGCCAACGGGATGAACTCCGCCGGCGAAATCATGCCGCGCCGCGGGTGAGGCCAACGCAGCAGGGCTTCGGTGCCCAGCATCTGGCCGTCCTGGTCGACCTGCGGTTGGTAGTGCAGCGCCAGCTGCCCCAGGCGGATGGCCTCGCGCAAGTCGGCCTCGTAGGCGTTGCGAGCCTCCACATCGGCTTGCATGATGTGCATCGCCAGGTACATGGCCAGGGCGGCCGCCAGGGTGTTGACCTTGCCGCCGATGGTGCGCAGCTCATCTGACAGGTTGTGGGCGGGTTGGCCGACCAGGGTGGTGCAGCCCAGCACCACAAAAGTCAGGAAGATGAACGCGACGATGCCATGGCGCCAGACCTTGGGTGCACCGCGCAGTCCCATGTACATGCCGGTGGCCAGTGGCACCAGGAACAGGTGGGCCGTGCGTGGCATCTGGGCGGTGGTCTGGTCCAGGAACACGCAGGTCAGGCAGACGACGACGTACAGCGCACCGCACTGGATGGCGCCGCCCAGGTAAGGGCGCCCCCGGCTGGCAAACCAGACGGCGAGCCCTCCGGCCAGCACGCCCGGGGCGGGGATCAGCGCGGCTTGCCAGCCAACCAGGTGCAGCAGAGCCAGCGCCCAGCCCAGCGTCATGACGGCCGTGAGCCACCCGCACACGGTCAGCAACAAGGCCACCCGGCGCATGTGCTTGGCGCCCAGGCCGCTTTTGCGGTGGGCTGACGTGGGAATCGATGGCTGCATGGGGGCCTGGGCCGTGGTCGCTCCGAGCGGTGGGCAAGGGATTCGACCCGAGGTTCATCGACGGGCCTTCCAGCTTTTCGACCGAATCGCCCGTCGCTTGAGCCATGCAGCGTGGCCGGGCCGAGCCTTGTCCCGGATCGACGCTGTGCCGGGGTGCGACCGTGCTCAGCGCTTGAGGTAGCCGGCTTCTCGCACCTTGCGCTCGGTCAGCTTCTGCGAGCGCGCGAGCACCTCGTCGATGCTCGGCGGACTGGGGGCCAGCACCCGCGCAACCTCCTGGGCCACGGCCGAGCCAATGGCCTGGAACTCCGGGATGCCCACCCACTGGATGCCGACGTAGGGCGACGCGGGCAGGGTGGGGCGCGCCTGGTCGGCCGACAAAATGGCCTGCAGTTCGACCTCGGCGTGCGGGTTGGCGCGCCGGAAGGGCGCCGCTGCGTACGTGGAGCGGCGGGTGCCGCCTGGCACAGCGTGCCAGCCCACCTCGCGCGCCACCAGTTCGGTGTACTCGCGGGAGGTTGCCCACTCGATGAACGACTGCGCCGCCGCCGGCTGACTCGAGCCTGCCGGGATGGCCAGCGACCAGGTCCACAACCAGTGGGCACCCCTGGGCGTGCTGGCCACAGGCGCCTGCAGGAAGTCAACGCGATCGACCACCTGGGACTCCGCAGGGCGGTTGACGAAGGCGCCGGCCACCGTGGCGTCGACCCAGATCGCGCATCGCCCCGCCGAGAACAGCGCCAGGTTTTCGTTGTAGCCGTTGGCGATGGCACCGGGCGGGCCTGCCTCGCGCAGCAGCGATGCATACAGTGTCAGCGCTTGCCGCCAGGCAGGGCTTTGCAACTGCGGTCGCCAGGCCATGTCGAACCACTGCCCACCGTGGGTGTTGACCATGGTGGTGAGCAGCGAGATGTTCTGGCCCCAGCCCGGTTTGCCGCGCAGGCAGATGCCGAATTGGCCTTTGCCGGGCTCGTGCAGCTTGCGCGCGGCATGGGCCACCTGCTCCCAGGTGGGTTGCGCAGGCAGTTGGATGCCGGCTTGCTTGAGCAGGTCGCGGCGCACCAGGGTCATGGTGCTTTCGCCGTAGAAAGGCAGGGCGTAGAGCTGGCCCTGGTGCGTGAGGGCGTCGCGGATGGGCGAGAGCAGGTCGTCGACCTGGTAGCGAGCGCTGGGTTGGAGTGCGCGCAGCCAGCCTCGGCCGCTCCAGACCTGGGCCTCGTAACCCCCCACGGTCAGGATGTCGAATCGGCCGGCCTTCGTGGCCACGTCCCGCGTCACCTGCTGGCGCAACTGATCTTCTTCCAGCACCACCCAGCGGATGCGCACCCCGGGGTGGGCCTGCTCGAAATGGGGCGTGAGCTTCTGCAAGGTCAGCATGTGCCCGTTGTTGACCGTGGCGACCACCAACTCCTGTGCAATCGCCTGCGCACACAGGGCCGGCAGCAGGGCCGCCAGCGTCAAAGCCGCCCTGACCTTCAGGGGGCACTCACATCGATGCAGGTTCATGAGCAGCTTCCGTCAGAATGGAGGCAGGCCGCTGTCTGGGCCACTGACCCGATCGATCACCGGGGGCATGCCCGGGTGACGAAGGACTCGTCCCTCAGGATACTTCAGATCTCCGGACACGCTTTGCGTGGGCGCTCACATCGGTCCCAACGTGCCTTCCACCTTCTCCGGCCTGCTGGCCACCTTGTCCCCCAGGCGCAGCCTGCGTGCCCGGTTCACCTTGCTGGCAGGCACCGGCGGGGTGGTGTTTGCCCTGATCCTGGCTTGGTGGGTGGCTCATGGCCAGCGTGCCCAGTTGCTCGATGCGGTGGACCGGTCCGTGCGCCGTGAGGCGCAGGTCGTGGGTGATGGCATGGCCGAGGCCCTGCGGCGGCATGTCGAGCGGGTGCAGCGCCTGGCCGCCAGGCCCGAAGTCGCCAGCGGCTTGCAGGACCTGGGCAGCACGCGGCTGCAGCTCGAGCAATTGCGTGAGCACGCGCCCGAATTCGAGTGGTTGGCCCTGACCGACGCAGGCGGGCTGATCATTTCGGCCACGGGGGCCAGGCTGGAGCAAACCGATGCCTCGGCAGAGAACTGGTTCCAGGAAGGTGGCAAGCAGGCCTGGGTCGGACGCCCCCAAGCCGCTGGCCGACTCGCGCGATTTTTGCCCGTCGACCCGGACGGGCAGGTGCCACAGCTCATCGACGTCGCCGCCCCCGTCATCGACCCGGAAGGCCAACTGATCGGGGTGATCGTCGGGCGCTTGAATTGGCGACGGGTGAGCGAGCGCCACCATCCCTTGACCGACGGCCTGGATGGACCGGGTCACACGGTGCTGCTGTCGCCAGACGACTCGGTCTCCATCGGCCCGCCTGCGCTCAGCGGTCGCCTCGCGCGGCCCGCCGGCTTCGAGCAGGTCCGAGCCGATGGCCGCTCGCGTGTGCTGGCCTGGCCTGACATGGGAGAGCAACTCACCTCCGTCGTGCCTTTGCGCTGGTCACCGGATGCCGCCCAGGGCCCTTGGACACTGGTGCTGCGCCAGGACCCCGAGCGCGTCTTTGGTCCCATTCAGGCACTGCAGCGGCGCCTGGTGATGGGCGGCATGGTGGGCGCGCTGGCCTTCATGCTGCTGATCTGGTGGTTGACCGGGCGCATCGTGCGTCCCATCGACCAACTGGCTCGCACCGCTCGCGACCTGCGTGCTGGCAAGCCAGCCCGCTTCGATGAGCCGGGTGACGTCGGCGACGAGGTGGCCTTGCTGTCGACCGCACTGGCCGAGCTGCAAGCTGGCGTGCAGGCGCGCGTGGGCGAGCTCGCGGCCTACCGCGATCACCTCGAGGAGATGATCGCCGAGCGCACGCAGGAGCTGCAGCAAGCCCGTGATCGGGCCGAGTCGGCCAACCGCGCCAAGAGCGCCTTCATCGCCAACATGAGCCACGAAATCCGCACGCCCATGAACGCCATCATGGGCATGACCTACCTGCTCAGGCAGGCCGTGCGCGACCCCGAGCAGCTCGACCGCCTGGGCACGGTGCAGCAGGCCGCAGATCACCTGCTCGACATCATCAACAACGTGCTCGACCTCTCGAAGATCGAGGCCGGCATGTTCACCCTCGTGGACGAGCCTTTCGACCTGCATGCGACGGTGCAGCAGGCGCTCGACCTGGTGGCCCTCAGAGCCGCCGACAAAGGCGTGCGGCTGCAGCTGGACACCACCGGCATGCCCAGCTGGGTGCGTGGCGACGCCATCCGCGTGTCGCAGGTCCTGCTCAACTTGCTGAGCAACGCGGTCAAGTTCACCGACCGCGGATCGGTGCGCTTGAGCGTGCACCCGCTCGATCAGGCCGGCATGTTGCGCATCGAGGTCACGGACTCGGGCATCGGCATTTCATCGGCCGACGCACAGCGCCTGTTCAATGCCTTTGTGCAGGCCGACGAATCGTCCACCCGTCGTCATGGCGGCACGGGCCTGGGCCTGGCCATCACGCGCAGCCTGGTCGAGCTCATGGGCGGGCGCATCGGGGTCGAGAGTCGCCTGGGCGAAGGCAGCACCTTCTGGTGCACGGTGCGCTTGCCGGCCATGCCGGTGCTGGCGACGAGTGCCCCACTTGCGCAACCGCTCGGGCCCTCGGGCGCAGAACCTGGCTTGGGTGCACAGGCCGGCTTGCCCATTCGCGCACCCCGGGTTGCAGACACAACCGCCGACGCCCTGGCCGAGTTGCGCCAGCGTTTCAGCGGCGCTCACATCCTGCTGGCCGACGACAACGCCATCAACCGCCTCCTGGTCACCGAGTTGCTCGACATGGTCGGCATCACGCCCGATGTGGCCGAGACCGGTGCCCAGGCCATCGAGCACCTGCAGACCCACCCTTGCGACCTGGTGCTCATGGACATCCACATGCCTGACATGGATGGCTTGACCGCCACGCGCCGCATCCGCGAGATGCCTGGGCTGGCCGAACTGCCCATCATCGCGATGACCGCCAGCGTGCTGCAAGACGAGCGCGAGGCCTGTTACGCTGCCGGCATGAACGCCCACTTGGGCAAGCCCCTCGACACGGGGTTGATGTACACCACTTTGTTGCACTGGCTGCGCAAGCGGGCCGACAGCCAACTGGCATCGGCCTCGGCAGCCTGAGCACTTTCACTTCGCTGTTGTCCCCATGCGCACCCGCCTGACCGAGCTGCTCGGCATCGCTCACCCCATCGTCCTGCCCGGCATGACCTACATCGCCGTGCCGTCTCTCGTGGCCGCCGTCTCGAACGCAGGCGGCTTGGGCGTCCTGGCGGCCGGTGCGCTCACGCCCGAAGGCTGCCGCGAGGCCATATGCGAGGTGCGCCGCCTGACCGACAAACCCTTCGGCGTGGGTTGCAGCCTGGGCCTGCCCGGCGCGGCCGAGTGCGCACGCGTGGCCATTGAAGAGCGGGTGCCCATGGTCAACGTGTCCATGGGCAAAGGCGAGTGGGTGATCGAAGGCGTGCGCGCTTATGGTGGCAAGGTGATCGCCACGATCTCCAGCGAGGCGCACGCACGCTCGGCCCTGGATGCCGGCGCCGACGGCCTGATCGTGACCGGGCACGAGGCCGCGGCCCACGGTGGCGCGGTGACGTCGATGGTGCTGATCCCCGCCGTGCGCGACATGACAGACAAGCCCCTGATCGCCGCCGGTGGCGTGGCCGATGGGCGTGGCCTCGTGGCGGCCCTGGCGCTGGGCGCCGACGCTGTGGCCATGGGCACGCGCTTTGCCAGCTCGGCCGAGAGCCCCGTGCACGCGGACACCAAGCGGCTCATCGTGTCCAAAGAGGCGGAGGAGACCATTTACTCGCCGAACTTCGACACCTGGCCCTGCCGCGTGATGAAGACCCCGGGTGGCAAGCGCTACACGGCCCATCGGCTGAGCCCGCCGGTGGCGATCACGCGTTCGCTCAAGGCCGCGCGCGAGCTCAACACGCCCTTGCACCACCTGGCCCGCGAAGCCATGCAGCAAGGCGTGGTGGGGGCGGTGAAGGTGGCCTACTTCGGCGCCGCGACGCTGGCGATGCGCAAGGCCATCCACGAGGGCAACCACGACGATGGCGTGCAGCTCATCGGGCAGTCCCAGGGGCTGGTGCACGATGTGCTGCCGGTGGCCGAGATCGTGGCGCGCGTGATGCGCGAAGCGGCCGAGGTGCGGGCGCGCTTGCAGGCGCTTTGAAGGGCGCTTCGTCCGAGGCCATCATGGGCCCTCAGAAAAGCAAGAAGCCCGGCCGGTGACCGGCTCGGGCTTCTTTTCGTCCGGCGTCAGGCGCCGGGCCGAATCACTCACTCGTCGCTGTTGCCACCCATGCCGAACAAGGCCAGCAATGCGCTGAACAGGTTGTAGACCGACAGGTACAGGCTGGTGGTGGCCAGGATGTAGTTGGTCTCGCCGCCGTTGACGATGCGGCTGGTCTCGAACAGGATCATGCCGCTCATCAGCAGGACGACCAGGCCCGACACCGCCAGACTCAGGGCGGGCATCTCGAAGAAGATGGCACCCAGGCCCAGCGCGAAGGCGACCAGGCAGCCGATCATCAGGAAGCTGCCCATGAAGCTGAAGTCACGCTTGGTGGTCAGGGCGATGGCCGACAGACCCAGGAACGCCACCGCCGTGGTGCCCAGCGCCTGCGTGACCACGGCCGGGCCGTGGGGCAGGTTCAGCACCGCGTTGAGCAGCGGGCCCATGGTGAAGCCCAGGAAGCCGGTGAAGGCGAAGACGGCCAGCAGGCCCTGAGCCTTGTGCGCGGTTTTCTGCACCCAGAAGCTCAGGCCGAAAAAGCCCACCAGGGTGACGATCAGGCCCAGCGAGGGCACGTTCAGGGCCATGGCCAGGCCTGCCATGCCCGCGCTGAAGGCCAGCGTCAGGCCCAGCAGGGCGTAGGTGTTGCGGAGCACGCGACGGCTGCTGTCCGACAGCGAGGTCGAAACAGCGGTGCCGGCCACCGGGCTCAGCGTGCGGGTCGGGTGCGAATGATCAGACATGGTGATTTCCTCGTGGGAAAAGAGACGAACACGCGTGGCATCTTGATGCGATTTTTGAATCATGTAAATTCGAAATATTGATCCGAATGATTCGGTAAAACCGATATGAACTACAAGCATTTGCTCTACTTCTGGACCGTGGCCCGCCTGGGGGGTGTCGTCAAGGCTGGCGAGCACTTGCACGTGACGCCGCAGACCATCAGCGGGCAGGTTCAGCTGCTGGAAGAGCATTTCGGGCGGCCCTTGTTCAAAAAGAAGGGCCGCCAGCTCGCGCTGACCGAAACCGGTGAGCTGGCCTTCAGCTACGCACAGGACATCTTCACCCTGGGTTCGGAGCTGGACCAGGTGGTGCGCCAGCCACGTGGTGCGCACCGCCCGCTGGAGCTTCGCGTGGGCGTGGCCGATGCCGTGCCCAAGATGGTGACCTGCCGCCTGCTGGAGCCGGCCCTGCAGCGCGAGCAGCCCTTCAAAGTGGTCTGCCGCGAGTGGAAGCTCGACAGCCTGCTGGCCGAGCTGGCCGTGCACCGGCTTGACCTGGTGCTGTCGGACACGCCTCTGCCACCCGCGCTCAGCGTCAACGCTTTCAACCATCGCCTGGGCGGCTCTTCGGTGGGCTTTTACGCCAAGCCTGAGCTGGCCGCGAGCTTGAAGGGCGGCTTTCCGAATTGCCTGGACGACGCACCCATGCTGATGCCGGGCAGCGACTCGGCCCTGGGGCAGCGCTTCGCGCAGTGGTTGGGCCGCCACAAGCTGCACCCCAGGCCCATTGCCGAGCTGGACGACGGCGCCCTGGCCAAGGCGCTGGGCAAGTTCGGCCATGGGGTCTTCATGGCGCCCATGGTGCTCGACGAGGAGGTGCGCCAGCAGTACGGCGCCGAGCTGGTGGGAGAGGCGCCCGATCTGATCGAAGAGTTCTACCTGATCACGGTGGAGCGCCGCATCACCCACCCCGGCGTGGCGGCCGTGGCCGAGGCGGCGCGCAAGGGCCTGTTCGCGGCCTGGAATCGCTGAGTGCAGACCGCGAACAGGCTTTCGGGCTTGCCGGAGCGCGCCTGTTAACCTCGCGGCATGACTGGATTGTTTGACCGGGAGCTGGGGCAGCTGCAGGCTGCGCACCTGGCTCGACACCGCCGCCAGGTGCAGCCCGCTGTGGCGCCCGCTGACCTGGCCCCGCATCAAGAAGCCCTGCGCGCCACCACTTACGTGATCGACGGGCAAACCCGCCTGTCATTTGGCAGCAACGACTACCTGGGGCTGTCTCAACACCCCGCATTGCTGAGCGCTGCGCACGAGGCCATCAACCGCTACGGCGTGGGCGCCACCGCCTCGCCGCTGGTGTGCGGCCACAGCCCGGAGCACGAAGCGCTGGAGCGCGAGCTCGCTGCGCGCGTGGGCCTGCCCCGCGCGCTGTATTTCTATGCGGGGTACGCCGCCAACGTGGGCGCCTTGCCTGCGCTGGTGGGCCGGGGTGATGCCGTGTTCTCTGACGCGCTCAACCATGCCTGCCTGATCGACGGCATCCGTTTGTCCAGGGCCGAGCTGCACGTGATGCCGCACGCCGACCTGGGCGCGCTGGAGCAGGCCCTCCAAGCCAGCATGGCCCGGCGCAAACTGGTGGTGACCGACGCCGTGTTCAGCATGGATGGCAACGTGGCCGATGTGCCGACCCTGCTCGAGCTCTGCGAGCGCCACGACGCCTGGCTCATGATCGACGACGCCCATGGCTTTGGCGTCTTGGGCTCACAGGGCGAGGGCACGCTCGCGCACCACGGCATCGCTGGCATCGGCGGTCCGAGCAAGGCTTGGCGAGGTCGCCTGGATCGACTGATCTACATGGCCACCTTGGGCAAGGCCGCGGGCGTGGCCGGTGCATTCGTGGCGGGTGAACCGTCGGTGGTCGAGTGGGTGATGCAAAAGGCCCGCACCTACATGTTCGCCACCGCTGCTCCGGCCATGGTGGCTGCGCCCCTGCGCGCGGCCTTGCAGGTGATGGCTGATGAACCTCACCGGCGTGCGCACTTGCGCGCGCTGCAGCAGCGCCTGCGCGAGGGCGTGCAGTCGGCGCGCCTGCCTTGGACGCTGATGCCGTCTGACACCGCCATCCAGCCCTTGGTGATCGGCAGCAACGCCGATGCGCTGGCCGTGATGGCTCGCCTCGACGAGCAGGGTGTGTGGGTGCCAGCGATCCGGCCCCCGACGGTGCCCGAAGGCACAGCGAGGTTGCGGATCTCGCTGTCGGCGGCGCACACGAGCGAGCACATCGATCGTTTGCTGGACGCGCTGGCTCGGGCGGCTTGAAAGGCCCTGGCTTCAGTGGGCGTAGCCGAAGAGCTTGCGCCGATTGAGCTGCACCAGCACGTTGCCTTGGGCGACGGCCGTGGTCACCTTGAATTCAGCGCGGCGCGTGTCGCGCGGCACCGGGTCTGGGAAGACCCAGCCATCGGCGCTGATGAGGCTGTGCACCTCGGGCGTGTTGGCGGTTTCGCCCGGGCGCACCACGATGCCGGTGTCGCCGTTGGCAAGCTTGACGAATGCGCCCGGCGGGAAGATGCCCATCTGCTTGATGATGGCCCCGACGTAGGGGTTGTCAGCGCCGCCGGCCTTCACATAAAGCTCTCGTGCTGCGACGTTGATGGGGATGGCGGCGCGGTTGGCCCTCGGGCTGATCTTGGCGAGGTAGACGTCGGCGTAGTGAACCATGCAGGCCAGCTGGCTCAGCGAGCTGCGGTCTTGCGGCAAGCCGCCACCGTTCTCGGTGACGTGGTGCTGTTCAACCGTGAGCAGCCAGTCGTTGCAGGGCACTTTGGCGCGCTCCAGCACCTGGCGGCCCTGGTGTGAGTGGGCGTCGATCGCAGCGCGTTGTTGCGCGGACAGCGGTGTGGCCTGCTTGGACAAGGTGTTCTGCAGGTCGAGCATGGCGATGTTCATGGTGAGCGCAGCCCGCACGAGCGTGGCACGTTCGGCCTCGCTCCAACCCAGCCGTTCGGCGGCCAACGAGGCCACGAAGGCCGTTTGCATGGAGTGGGTGACGGCATAGCCCAGGGGCTCACCCTGGATCATCTCGAAGGTGCCTGCCGCCACGTCTTCGCGCATGGCCGAGCCGATCTGGTCGGACAAGGCGGTCATGTCCTGGGCAAAGTGCGGGTTGGTGGCGTGGTTGCGCAGCAGGGTTCCGGCACGCCGCAGCAGTTGCGCCCACAACTCGAACGGTGTTCGACGAGCCTGAGCCGCCTGCTGCTCGCGAAGGTGGGCCTCGTACTCGTCGGCGTCGACGTAGACACCGCGCTCCAGCAGGCTCTCGATTTGCTCGGCGTCGGTCAGCAGGAAGCCTTTGCCCAGCAGCAGGTGACCAGGCTCATTGCGCACGTTCCAGGGCAGGGGCTCGTTCAGGCGTATCTGGTGGGCGCACAGTCGCAGGAGTTTCATGGGCTGGTTTCAACGGCAAAGGGCAGGGCCGTTGATTCTTCCCTTTGATCCGTTTGGCCTCGGCTGTTTGGCCGATGCGCGGCGGGGCAAAGTGCGACGCAATGCGCAGCCGCCTTCACGCCGGGCAGCCGGTCCTCTGCGGGTTAGCCATGAGCCATCGGGTCAACCCTGGGCCTGGTCGTACAGGCGCCGTCGGTTGAGCGTCAGCATCACCTGGCCGCGTGGCAAGGCGGCCACGACCTTGTGGTCAGGCTCGCTCGTGTCGGTCAGCTGGGTCATCAGGTAGGGCGTGCCGTCGGCGCGCAGCAACGTGCTGACCAGGGGCGTGTCGGGCGCTGTGCCTCGGCGCAGCACGATGGCGGTGTCGCCGTTGCGCAGCTTCACGAAGGTGCCCGGCGGGTAGTTGCCCATCTCCTGGACGATGGCTGTGGCGTAGGGGTTGGCGTTGCCACCTGCGCTGGCATGCAGTTCTCTGGCCGCGACGTTGATGGCCAGTGCGGCCCGCGTTGCGCGGGGGCTGAGCCTGGCCAGGTAGACATCGGCGTAGTGAACCAGGCAGGCCAGGGGGCTCAAGTTGCTGCGGTCGGCGGGCAGGGTTCGGCCACCATCGGTCACGTGGTGGTGCGCCACGGTGTGCAGCAGGACGGCGTCGCCAATGCCGGCCGCCTCGAGCATGGCCCGGCCGCGCTGAGCATGGGTGTCGATGTCCTGGCGTTGGCGGATCGAGGGCGGCGTGGGTTGCCTGACGAGGGCGTCCTGCAGGTCCAGCATGGCGATGTTCATGGTCAGCGAGGCCTTGACCAGGGTCTGTCGATCGAGGATGGACCAGCCCATCCGTTGTGCCACCCATGCCGTGGTGAAGGCCGTCTGCAGGGCGTGCGCGATCGCGTAGCCTGCGATCTCCTCGCCGTAAATCATCTCGAAGAGGCTGGCCTCGGGGGAGGCATCAACGGTCTGCAGGATCACCTCGGTGACCGCGTCGAGCTCTTGCGCGAAGCCGGGCGCCAGAGGCTGCCTCAGCAGGCGCGCGACGCGGTCATGCATGCCGTGCCAGACCGAGAAGGGGTCCGGCGCGGCCGGGTCATGCCACGAGGTGTTGCTCATGGCCGTCCATGTTGCCAGGGTGCGTGCAGGTGCGCCACGTTTGCGTGACGTTCGTTGCGCCCAGGCGTGTCGCCCTGCCTCAGGCGTGCTGGTCGAGCAACAGTTCGGCGCGCAGCGAGTGGGGATAGGCCTGCGTGATGTGGACGTCAATCAGCTGACCGACCAGCCTGTCGCGCAGGGCCTGCGTGGGGCCGGCGGCGAAGTTGACGATGCGGTTGCACTCGGTTCGACCCATCAATTCGGACGGGTCCTTGCGGCTGGGGCCTTCGACCAGGATCTTCTGCGTGGTGCCCACCAGCATCTGGCTGTAGCGCTGCACGTTGGACTCCAGGTAGGCCTGCAGGGTTTGCAGGCGCTTGAGCTTGACCTCGTGCGGGGTGTCGTCCTGCAAGGAGGCTGCCGGGGTGCCGGGGCGGGCGCTGAAGATGAAGCTGAAGGAGGCGTCGAACTCGATGTCGGTGGCCAGCTTCATGAGCTTGTCGAAGTCCTCGTCGGTCTCGCCCGGGAAGCCGACGATGAAGTCGGTGGACAGGCGGATGTCGGGGCGCACGGCGCGCAGCTTGCGGATGGTGCTCTTGTATTCGAGCACGGTGTAGCCGCGCTTCATGGCCATGAGGATGCGGTCCGAGCCGTGCTGCACGGGCAGGTGCACGTGGTTGACCAGCTTGTTGGTCTTGCCGTAGACGTCGATCAGGCGCTGGCTGAACTCGTTGGGGTGGCTGGTGGTGAAGCGGATGCGCTCGATGCCGGGGATCTCGGCGACGTACTCGAGCAGCATGGCGAAGTCGGCGACCTCGGTGGTGTCCCCCATGCGACCACGGAAGCCGTTGACATTCTGGCCCAGCAGGGTGACCTCTTTGACGCCCTGGTCGGCCAGGTCGGCGACTTCGGTCAGCACGTCGTCAAACGGGCGCGAGACCTCTTCGCCGCGCGTGTAGGGCACCACGCAGTAGCTGCAGTACTTCGAGCAGCCTTCCATGATCGACACGAAGGCCGAGGCGCCTTCCTTGCGCGGCGGCGGCAGGTGGTCGAACTTCTCGATCTCGGGGAAGCTGATGTCGACCTGCGGGCGTTGCTGCTGCTGCCGCTTTTCCAGCATGGCGGGCAGGCGGTGCAGGGTCTGCGGGCCGAAGACCACGTCCACGTAAGGCGCGCGCTCGATGATCGAGGCGCCTTCCTGGCTGGCCACGCAGCCGCCCACGCCGATCATCACGCCCTTTTCTTTCAGGTGCTTGACGCGGCCCAGGTCGGAGAAGACCTTCTCTTGCGCCTTCTCCCGGATGGAGCAGGTGTTGAAGAGGATGAGGTCGGCTTCTTCGGGGTCGTTGGTGGGCACGTAGCCCTTGGCCGCGTTCATGACGTCGGACATCTTGTCCGAGTCGTACTCGTTCATCTGGCAGCCGTAGGTCTTGATGTAGACCTTCTTTTGGGGCTGATCGGGCGCGGCTTGGGGCGTGGTGGAGGTGTCGATGGACATGGCGATTCAGGGGCCGTCTGGGCGACGGCGTCGTGCCTGCTTCAAAAAGGGAAATGGGGGACGCGGTGGCGGGCACCCTGAGGTGCCTGGTGCGCAGGAAAGCTCAGGCCGGTGGTCAGCCGCTCAGGGCTTGGACCAACTCTGCGAGATGGGGTCGAACACCCACTTGGCCGCTTCTTCGGGCGTCGTGGGCCAGGTGCGCGATGCTTCCTGCGCGGTCAGCAGCCAGACGTCCTGGATGAGGCCGGACTGGCCGTCGACGCTGTAGTTGACAACGTGGGTCTGGCCGCCCAGCGTGCCGGACATCACCAGGGTGTTGCTCTGGCCGCGGATGCGCGAGGCGGGCGACAGGCGCGTGGCCACCTTGCCGTTGAGCACGATCTCGGGCGGCAGACCGAAGGTGATCTCGCCACGCAGCGTGTTGGCAGGGATGGGCACGGGCCGGGCGGCCTGGGCGTGCGCCTCAGAGGGCGTCAGCGAGACGAGGCTGGCCAGCAGGGGCGCGGTCAGCAGCGCGCCGGCCGAGCCGAGCAGGGTGCCGAGGCAGGCGCGGCGGGTGGGGAGACAGCGGGGCATGGTGTAGATCCAGGGGCTGTGTGAGAGGCACGATTTTAGGGCATGCCCATGCCGATCGGCACCGCGGGCGACGATAAGATGGCGTGCTCAGAAGGTGGGGCTTTGCGCACCCGCCTCGTTGGCCAAACAAAGGATCAAAGGGAGAGACCATGGGTCTGGTTGATTTCATCAAGAAGCAGTTCATCGACGTCATCGAATGGAACGAGTCCGAAGATGGCGTGCTGGCGTGGCGGTTTCCGTTTGAAGACCGCGAAATCCAGAACGGTGCCACCCTGGTCGTGCGCGAGTCGCAACTCGCCCTGTTCGTCAACGAAGGGCAGGTGGCCGACCTGTTCGGGCCGGGCACCCACCGGCTCACCACCCAGACCTTGCCGGTGCTGACCAACCTCAAGAACTGGGACAAGCTGTTCGCCTCCCCGTTCAAGAGCGACGTCTATTTTTTCAGCACGCGGCAACAGCTGGACCTGCGCTGGGGCACCAGCCAGCCCATCACCCTGCGTGACAAGGACTTCGGCGCCGTTCGCCTGCGCGCCTTCGGCAACTATGCCGTGCGCCTGAAAGACCCTCGCCACTTCCATGTCAATGTCTCCGGCACCCGCGAGCGCTACAGCGTCGAGGACCTCGACGGGCAACTGCGCGGCGTGCTGCTGCAGCATCTGAGCGATGCCGTCGCGCAAAGCGGCATCCCCTTTCTCGATCTGGCGGCCAACCAGGTGGCCTTTGCCCAGGCCTTGCAGAAAGCGGTCACGCCGGCTTTCGAGCAACTCGGTCTGCAGCTCGACAGCCTGACCGTGCAGAACGTGTCCTTGCCCGAAGAGCTGCAGAAGGTGCTCGACCAGAAGATCGGCATGGGCATGGTGGGCCAGAACATGGGCCAGTTCGTGCAGTACCAGGCGGCCCAGGCCTTGCCGCAGGTGGCGGCGTCGGCCGGGCAGGGCTCGGGCGTGGCGGGCGATGCCGCGTCGCTCGGCGCCGGCTTGGCGCTGGGTCAGGTCATGGCCCAGTCCATCCAGCAGGGGCTGCAGGGCGTCGGCCAGGCGCCCGCCGCCGCCGCACCCGCAGGGATGTCACCCGACCAGGTCATGGCCACTCTCGAAAAGCTCGCCGAGCTGCATGCCAAGGGCATCCTGACTGCCGACGAGTTCAGCGCCAAGAAGGCCGAACTGCTCAAGAAGCTGGTCTGAGGAGTCGGTTTTGCGGTCTCTGTGTGAGCAGGGCGGGGTGACCCGCCATGGCTGAGCCTTCGTCTTCCAAAGACGCACCGCGCGGCTGGCAGGCGGCCTGCACGTTCTGCGGTGCGAAGGTGACGTTCCAGTCGCCGATCTCGCCGATGGCGGTGTGCAGCTTCTGTCGCAGCACCCTGGTGCGCGATGGCGAGACCTTGCGCCGAACCGGGCGCAGTGGCGTGCTGTTCGACGACCACAGTCCGCTGAAGCTCGGCACGCAGGGGCGCTGGCAGGGCGAGGGCTTCGCCCTGGTCGGTCGCATCCAGCTGAGCTACCCAGACGAAGGCGGCCAGATCGGTCGCTGGAGCGAGTGGCAGGTCGTGTTCGACAACGGTCGACCCGCCACCCTGAGCGAGGACAACGGTGGCCACGTCTTGTGCTTCCCGTTTGACCTCGATGCCCAGCAGCTTGCGGCCATCCCGGACACCCTGGTGGGCACAGACCGCTACATCGGCGGGCAGCGCTGGACGCTGTCGTCCCGGGTGGAGGCCAGTGTGCACGCGCTGGAGGGCGAGGTGTTCCACGCGCCGCAGGTGTCCGGGCCGTTCACGGTCTGGGAGTGGCGCAATGCCGATGGCGAGGTGCTGAGCGTCGAAGACGCCCCGGGTGGGCGGCGCGCAGACAAAGGGCGATCGGTGCAACTCGACGACCTCCAGCTCGGGGGCAGTTTCGATGCGGGGGCGCCGTCCGAAGCCCAGGTGAAGGCGCAGGCCCTGGAGTGCCCGCATTGCGGCGCATCGGTCACGCCCCGGCTGTCCCAGTCCAAGACGGTGGTCTGCGACAGCTGCCGCTCGGTCATCGACATCAGCAAGGGGCTGGGGGCCGACCTCGATCATTACCAGCAGAACAACGCCCTGGAGCCCCTGATCCCGCTCGGGCTGGTGGGACAGATTTCGGTGGGCGGGCGTACGAGCAAGTGGCAGGTGGTCGGCTACCAGGAGCGTTGTGAAGAAGCCGAGTCGCCCGATGACGAGCAGACCTTCTGGCGCGAGTACGTGCTGTACGAACGCACCCGCGGGTTCGCCTTCCTCGTCGATTCGGAAGAGGGCTGGAGCGTGGTCTCGCCGATCACCGGTGCGCCGAAGGTGTCAGGCCACGGGGTGAAGTGGCGCGGGCGGCAGTACTCGCTCCAGTACAGCTACGGCGCGGTCACCACCTATGTGCTGGGCGAGTTCTATTGGCCTGTTCGCAAGGGACAGCGCACGCGCAACACCGACTATGCCTGCCGAGAGGGGGGCAAGAACCACTTGCTCAACCGCGAGTCTTCGGGCTCGGAAGTGGTGTGGTCGGCCGGCGAGACCATCGACCATCAGATGGTGATGCGGGCCTTCGGCCTGAGCAAGCAGCCGGTGGCGGCGTTCAAGCGCGACACGCGTCCGACGGGCGATGGCGTGTTCTGGGGGCTGCCGACGTGGGCCTGGTTGCTCATCCTGTTCGTGCTGATCGTGATCCTGCTGGCGCAATGCTCCGACGATTGCGACGACGTCAAAGACAGGTATGGCGACCAGAGCGCGGAGTACCGGCAGTGCCGCCACAGCTCTGGCGGCTCCAGCGGCCGCAGCAGTTGGGGCAGCTCCCATGGCGGCTACAGCAGTGGCGGCTTCCACAAATGAAGAAAGGACTGGCACATCATGGAACTTGAGTGGTTCAAACTGAGCATCTTCGTGGCATCCATCAGCTACGCCCTGATCGGCGTGGCCCTGTTCTGGATCTGCTTCATCGTGGTCGACAAGCTCACCCCGTACGACCTCTGGGGTGAGATCGTCGAGAAGAAGAACGTCGCCCTAGCCATCGTGGTGGGGGCCATGTGCCTGGCGATCGGGCAGATCGTCGCCGCCGCCATCCATGGCTGATTCGGTCTCGGGCGAGGCCGACGAGGGGCTCGCCGAAGGTCGGCCGCGCATCGAGCCGGCGGAGCTGGCGCTGCTGGTGTCGGTCTTCGTCGTGGCGGCCTGCGGGCTGGTCTACGAGCTGGCGGCTGGCGCCCTGGCGAGTTACCTGCTGGGTGACTCGGTCCTGCAGTTCTCCACGGTCATCGGCACCTACCTGTTTGCCATGGGCGTGGGCTCGTGGCTGTCTCGTCACATCGAGCGCCAGCTGGTGGCGAACTTCCTGCGCATCGAGCTGCTGGTCGGGGTCATCGGCGGGCTGATGCCTGCGGGCTTGTTTGCGGCCCACAGCGTGCTGCCCGTGGGGGCGGTGACCGAGTTCCGGGCGCTGCTCTACGGCATGGTGCTGCTCATCGGCACCCTGGTCGGCCTGGAGATCCCGCTGGTCATGCGGATCCTGCAGCGGCGTTTTCGCGAGCGCTACGCCCTCAAGGACCTGGTCTCGCAGGTGCTGACCTTCGACTACCTGGGGGCCCTGGTCGTGTCCCTGGCCTTCCCGCTGATCATGGTGCCGCAGTTGGGCGTGGTCCGCACCGGCATCTTCTTCGGCTTGCTCAACGTGCTGGTGGCGGTGTGGGTGTGTTGGCAGTTCCGCGCCGAGTTGCGCGCCTGGCGCCAGCATGCGGCGGCCTGCCTCCTGTCTCTCGTGGTGCTGTCGCTGGCGATGCTGGGGGGGCAGCCGCTGACGACCTGGGCCGAAGACCGTTTCTACGGTGACCACATCGTCATCCGCCAGGACACGCGCTACCAGCGCATCGTGCTGACGCATGGTGGGGGGCACACGCGGTTGTTCCTCAACGGCAACCTGCAGTTCTCTTCCCGCGACGAGTACCGCTATCACGAGGCCCTGGTGCACCCGGCGCTGTCGGCGCAGGGCGCGCCCCGTCGTGTGCTGGTTCTGGGCGGCGGTGACGGCATGGCGGTGCGCGAGGTGCTGCGCCATCCCAGCGTCGAGCAGGTCACCCTGGTGGAGCTGGACCCGGCCATGACGCAGCTGTTCAGCCAGCAAGCCCGGCTGGTCGCGCTCAACAGGGGCGCTCTGCAGCAGCCCCGGGTGCGCGTGATCAACGCCGATGCCTTCGTGTGGCTGAGCGCGAACGACGAGGTCTTCGACGCCATCGTGGTGGACTTCCCCGATCCGACCAACCACGCCATCGGCAAGCTGTACTCGACCACGTTCTATGCCCTGCTCGACCAGCATCTGGCCGCGGGGGGCTTTGCAGTGATCCAGACCACGTCACCGCTGATCGCGCGCAAGAGTTTCTGGACGGTGGTCCGCACCATCGAAGCGGTGGGCCTGCAGGCCACGCCGTACCACGCCCACGTGCCGAGTTTCGGCGAGTGGGGGTTCGTGCTCGCGCACCGCCGGCCCTGGCGCATGCCGGAGCGACTGCCCGAGGGGCTTCGCTTCCTGACGCCGAAGGGCCTGCCGGCCCTGTTCGATTTCCCGCCGGACATGGCTCGGGTGCCGGCCGAGCCGAATCGGCTGAGCAACCAGTCGCTGGTGCACACCTTCGAGGAAGAGTGGGGGCGGATCCACCAATGAACCGGGGGCGTCGCGATCTGATGCGACAGGGCGCGGCCTGGTGCCTGGGCGCCTCCGCGCTGACGGGTTGCCGCGACAGCGGGGTCACGTCCCTGCGCGCGGACCTGGCGGGTGGCTGGGTCGGGCCCCAGGTCGAACGGGGCCATGCCTGGCGCGACGGGCGCTTGCCGGCGTCTGCCGTGAGCGAGCCGGTGCGGCGCGTGCACACCCTCATCGTCGGGGCGGGCGTGGCCGGTTTGTCGGCGGCGCGAGGGCTGATGCAGGCGGGCATCGACGATTTCGCCGTGATCGACCTCGAGGACGAGCCGGGCGGCAATGCGCGCGGCCACCGCATCCAGGGCCTGCCCTGCCCCTTGGGGGCGCACTACCTGCCGGTGCCCGACGATGGGGCCGAAGAGGTCGCGGCGTGGTTGGCCGAGCTGGGCTTGATCCGGCGGCAAGCGGGGCGCTGGGTGGGCGATGAACGCCACCTGGTGCACAGCCCGCACGAGCGGCTGTTTGTGCCCGAGGGCGATGAGGCTTCTTCCGGCGATCGGGGCTTCTGGTCGGGGCACTGGCAGGAGGGGCTGTTGCCTCGCGCCGATGACCCGTCGGTGCAGGCCGATCTGCGGCGTTTGCGCTCGGCGATCCAGTCCAGCCTGGGCGGGGTTCGGCTGGGCCTGCCCACCTGGCGCACGCCCTGGAGCCCAGGGCTGAGCGCCCTCGATGGCCTCACCTTTGCCGACTGGCTGGCCCGCCATGGGGTGCGCACGCGCGAAGTGCTGTGGTGGCTGGACTATGGCTGCCGGGACGACTATGGCGCCGGCTTGTCGCGCGTGTCCGCCTGGGCGGGCTTGCAGTACCTGGGCAGCCGCCACGGACTCGGAGGGGGCGAGGGCCCTGTGCCCCATGAGGACGCGGCCCATGGCGGGGGCGTGCTGACCTGGCCGGAGGGCAACGCCTGGTTGGTGAGGCAGCTGGCCCAACCGTTGAGCGCGCGCTGGCAGGGCGGTCTGATCGCCACGCGCGTGGAGCCAGGGCGCCACGACGTGGCAGTGAGCGCCGTGTCGGCTCGCGAGGGGCGGAGTTGGCGATGGCAGGCCCGCCACGTGATCCTGGCGCTGCCCTTGACGATGTCGCGGCGCCTGTTGTCACCGTCGTTGCCGGCGCTCGAGGCCCTCAAGCCGCTGCTGATGCCTGCCCCCTGGTTGGTCAGCAACATCGTGCTCGGCTCGAACTTGCCTGACCGGGGTGGCGTGCCCCTGGCCTGGGACAACGTGCCCTTCAGCCACGATGGCGGGGCGGGCGTGCCCATGCCTTCGCTGGGATACGTCAGCGCCCGCCACCAGGAGCTGTCTCAGCCCCATGGCTCGCAGGTCCTGACCCATTACTGGGCCCTGGGTGGCCAGTCCGCCGAGCAGACCTTGGCCATGCGACGCGCGCTGCTGGCCGATGACTGGCGCGTGTGGGCGACTCGGGTGGCGGCCGATCTGGCGCGGGTGCACCCCGAGTGGCCGGCCCTCATCGAGCGCATGGACCTCATGCGTTGGGGGCACGCGATGGCGACGCCCGTGCCGGGCTTGCGCAGCCACCCCGCGCTGGCGGCCTTGTGGCGCCCGCAGGGGCGCGTGCACTTTGCGCACAGCGACCTGTCCGCCTACTCCGTGTTCGAAGAGGCGTTCAGCCACGGCTTGCGCGCCGCTCAGGCGGTGGCGCTCGCGTCGGGGATTTCGCGGCGAACCGCCTGACGGTGGACGCCTCGGGGGCGAAAGCCCTCGATCAGGCCGTCGATCAGGGCTTGTGCGCGCGCACGGTTGTCGCCCACCAGGTTGCACACGAAGACGTCCAGGGTCACGACGCCTTGCTCGGGCCAGGTGTGCACGGCCAGGTGCGATTCGGCCAGCAGCACCACGCCGGTCACGCCTGCGGGCTCGCCGACCTGGCGAGGCGGGAAGCGGTGGAAGCGGTCGGCGACTGCGGTGAGGCCCACGGCGGCCACGTGCCGGAGGCAGGCGTCGCGCAGGGCGTCGCTGTCCTGCATCCAGGCCTGGGTGGGCTCGCAGCCTGAGAGGTCTGCTGTGAGGTGATGTCCGGCCAGCGCGGGCAAGGGCGAGGCGTCCATCATGATCGCCCGTTCAGGGCGGCCAGTCGCTCCGGCGTACCCACGTCCGTCCATTCGCCGGTGTGAACCCGCCCGCTCAGCCGGTCGCTGTCGATGGCGCGGTCGAAGCAGGGCCGCAGCGCGGCCTTCTCGCCCACCGTCACGCCATCGACCATGCCTGGGCGGTACAGCCCGATGGTCGAGTAGGTGAAGGTGGGCGTGCCTTCCGGCGCGCTGCCCTTGTGGTGGATGCGGCCGGCGGCGTCCAGCGCGAAGTCGCCCTGGGGCACGTGGGCCGGATTGGGCACCAGCCAGAGGTGGGCCAGGTCGGGTTGGCCGGTGGGCGCTGCCACCGCCTCGTCGGCGAAGGCCTGCGCCACCTGCGGGTCGAATTGGAAGCCGGGCACGAAGACGTCGCCGGCCAGCACCCAGAACGCGCGATCGCCGCCGGGCGCTTCGGCCAGCAGCGGCAGGGCCTTGGCGATGCCGCCCGCGGTCTCCAGCGCACCCCCGTGGTCGGCGCGCTCGTGCGAGTAGCGGATGCGCAGGCCCCAGCGGCTGCCGTCGCCCAGCGCGGGCTCGAACTGTTCTTCGAGGTAGGCGGTGTTGATGACGACGTCGCGCACGCCGTCGCGGGCCAGGGCTTCGAGGTGCCACACGATGAGCGGCTTGCCGCGCACGGCCAACAACGGCTTGGGGCAGGTGTCGGTCAGGGGCCTCATGCGCTCGCCACGACCGGCGGCGAGGATGAGGGCGGGCAGGTTGCGGGCGTTGCGCGGGGTGCTCATTCAGGCGTGTCTTCGAAAGCCACCACGTGGCTCATGTCCAGCCGGATGCCGATGGCTTCGCCGATGGCGTGGTCGTGGTGAGAGGGCACCATCGACAGCACCTCGGTGCCATCGGCCAGGGCCAGGGTGTAGAGGAATTCGGCGCCCTTGAAGGCCTTGTGCACCACGCGCGCCTGGATGGGGCTGGCGTCGTCGTGGACCACGTCGTCGGGGCGCAGCAGCACGCTCACCCGGGTGCCGGTGGCAAAGGGCATGCGCTCGTCGGTGAAGAAGGTGGCTTGGTCACCCTGCACCTCACCGACCAGCAGCTGGAGCCGACGTTCGTCGAGAACGCTGGCCGGCACGAAGGCCCCCTGGCCCACGAAGTCGGCCACGCGCCGGTTGGCGGGCCGGTGGTAGAGCGCGTAGGCGGTGTCCCACTGCTGCAGGCGACCGTCGGCCAGCACGCCCACCACGTCGGCCATGGCGAAGGCCTCGTGCTGGTCGTGCGTGACCAGCACGGCGGTGGTCTGCGTGGCTTTGAGGATGTCCCGCACCTCGCCGGCCAGGCGTTCGCGCAGCGCCACGTCGAGGTTGGAGAAGGGCTCGTCGAGCAGCAGCACGGCCGGCTGGGGCGCCAGGGCACGGGCCAGGGCCACGCGTTGTTGCTGGCCGCCCGACAGCTCGTGTGGGTAGCGCTGTGCCGCGTGGGCCAGACCAACGGTCTGCAGCATCTCGTTGATGCGGGCGGGGGCATCGCTGCGGCCCCGCAGGCCGAAGCCGACGTTCTGCGCCACGGTCAGGTGCGGGAACAGGGCGTAGTCCTGGAAGACCATGCCGACCCGACGCTGTTCGGGCGGCACGATGCGACCCGGCTGGCTGAGGCTGCGGCCATCCAGTGAGATGCGCCCGGCGGTGACCGGCTCGAAGCCGGCGAGGGCCCGCAGCACCGAAGTCTTGCCGCAGCCCGAGGGCCCCAGCAGGCAGGCGATGGCGCCCCGCGGCAGCGAAAACGACAGCTGCTCGACGATGGCGCGGTTGCCGTAGCGCAGGGCCAGGTCCTCGACGACCAGCCAGGGGGGGCCTTCGGGCGGGGCGGGCGTGTGACGCGGTTCGGGCGAGTGGGACATGGAGGGCTGGGTGGGGGCGGGCCGGTCTGCCGCGCGCGGGTGTCAACAAAGTGTCGGCACGGAGCAGGCCGCGGTGCAGGCAGCGATGATAATTCTCACTCACACCATGACCCTGGCCGCTTCCATCTCATCGTCTGTTCGCCGCCGCGGGGCCTCCCGCTGGCTGGTGGGCCTGGCCCTGCTGGTGGGCGCCCTGGTCGCGCTGCCTGTCCTGGCGGTGCTGGCCCAGGTGCTGTCGCCCAGCGACACGGGCGACACCTGGTCGCACCTGGCCTCCACCGTGCTGCCCGATTACCTCTGGTCCACCCTGTGGCTGTGCCTGGGTGTGGGGCTGGGCACCGCAAGCATGGGCGTGGGGGCGGCCTGGCTGGTCACCCGTTACGACTTCCCCTTGCGTGGGGCGCTCGAGTGGGCGCTGGTGCTGCCGCTGGCTGTGCCCGGCTACGTGATGGCCTACACCTACACCGACCTGTTCCAGTTCGTGGGGCCGGTGCAGACCGCCCTGCGCGAGGCTTTCGGCTGGACCCGCGCCGACTACTGGTTCCCCGATGTGCGCTCGCTGGGCGGCGCGGTGGTGCTGTTCTCGCTGGTGCTCTACCCGTATGTGTACATGCTGGCTCGCACTGCCTTCCTGGAGCGCGCCGGGGGCATGCTCGAGGTCGGGCGCGTGCTGGGACTGGGCCCCTGGGGCAGCTTCTTTCGGGTGTCGCTGCCGCTGGCCCGGCCGGCCATTGCTGCCGGGGTGTCGCTGGCCCTGATGGAGACCCTGGCCGATTTCGGCGCCGTGTCCTACTTCGGCGTGCAGACCTTCACCACCGGCATCTACCGGGCCTGGTTCTCGCTGGGTGACCGGGTGGCGGCAGCCCAGCTGGCGTCGGCCCTGCTGGGCTTCGTCATCCTGGTGCTGGCGTTCGAGCGCATGTCTCGGGGGCGGGCCCGTTTTCACGACACCACCCTGCGCCGCTCGCGCCTGAGCGGCATCCGCGTCGGGGGCTGGAGGGCGGCCCTGGCGGTGCTGGCCTGCGTGCTGCCGGTGTTCGCGGGCTTCCTGCTGCCGGCGGGCATCCTGCTGCACATGTCGCTCAGCCAGGGCGACGCCCAGTTCGGCCCGCGCTTCATCGAACTGGCGCGCAACAGCGTCACCGTGTCGGGCTTGACGGCGCTCATCGCGGTGATGCTGGCGGTGTTGCTGGCTTATGCCGCGCGCCTGCAGCCGCACTGGCTGGTGCAGCTCACCCACCGCCTGGGCGGGCTGGGTTATGCCTTGCCGGGCACCGTCATCGCGGTGGGGGTGCTGATCCCTGTCACCCGGGTGGACAACGTGCTCACCACCTGGCTGGAGCAGAGCGTGGGCTGGGAAGGCGGCCTGGTGCTCACGGGCGGCATCGCGGGCTTGGTGTACGCCTGCGTGGTGCGTTTCCTGACGCCGGCGGTGCAGTCGATCGATGCCGGTTTGCTCAAGGTCACGCCCAACATGGACCACGCGGCGCGCAGCCTTGGCCTGTCGCCTGCGGCGGCCTTGCGCCGGGTTCACTTCCCGCTGCTGCGGGGAAGCCTGCTGACGGCGCTGCTGCTCGTGTTCATCGACGTCATGAAGGAGCTGCCCGCCACGCTGGTGATGCGGCCCTTCAACTTCGACACGCTGGCCACGCAGGCCTACACGCTGGCGTCCGACGAGCGCCTGGCCGAAGCCTCAACCGCAGCGCTGACCATCGTGGTGGTCGGGCTGCTGCCGCTGATCGTGCTCTCCCGAGAGATCGCGCGCAGCCGCTTGCCCGGGGGCGGGCGCTGAGCCTGGTTCATGCAGCAGGTCAGCGCGTGAACCGATGGCCTGAGCCAGGCTGGCCCAGGCCTGCCCAGCGCTTCAACGCCAGCCGGCGCGGTCGTACAGCTTCTGGGCCTTGGCCGCGTTCTTGGCCAGCTCACCCACGTTGATGTCGTCGGGCTTGAAGCTGCCCAGCGCGGTCAGCGCCGGGTTGCTCAGCTTGACCGAAGCCACCGCCGGCCACTCGTTGTTGCCGTCCGCAAAGTAGGCCTGGGCCTGGTCGCTGCTGAGGTACTCCAGGAACTTGACGGCTGCGGCCTTGTTCGGCGCCGTCTTGATGATGCCGGCGCCCGAGACGTTGATGTGCGTGCCCCAGGTCTGCTGGTTGGGCCAGACCACGCCCAGGGCCTCGACCACCTTGCGGTCTTCGGGCTTGGACGAGCGCATTAGGCGTGCCAGGTAGTAGCTGTTGGAGATCGTCACACCGCATTCGCCGGCGGCCACGGCCTTGAGTTGGTCGGTGTCGCCGCCCTTGGGAGCGCGCGCGAAGTTCTGCACCAGGCCACGGGCCCAGGCTTCGGCTTGTTGCTCACCCTGGTGGGCGATGAAGGCGCCGCCCAGCGAGAGGTTGTAGGGGTGCGAGCCCGAGCGCACGCACACCCGGCCCTTCAGGCGCGGGTGGGCGAGGTCGCCGTAGCTCTGCACCCACTCGGCCTTGACGGCCTGCTTGTTGTAGGCGATGAGGCGAGCGCGCGTCGAAAACGCGATCCAGTTCGGGGTGCGCAGCTTGGCGGGGATGCGCTGATCCAGCACCTTCGACTGGATGGGCGCGAACAGGCCGGCCTGGTCGGCGACTTCCAGGCGCGCGGCATCGACCGTGATCAGGATGTCAGCGGGCGACTTGGCGCCTTCGTTCTTGATGCGCTCGAGCAGCTCGTCTTCCTTGCCGTCCAGGCGATTGACCTTGATGCCGGTCTGCTTGGTGAAGTTGGCGTACAGGGCCTCGTCGGTCTGGTAGTGGCGGGCCGAGTAAATGTTGAGGACCTTGTCGTCGGCCTGGGCCATGGAAGTCGAGAAGGCCAAGGCAGCGAGGGCGAGCAAACTGAGGCGAGGCAGCAAGGTAACCATGGAGCGCATTCCTGATTCGTGGATGTGAAAAAGCCCGCGGGCCGGGGCCGGCAACAAGGCCGACGGCTCGCGAGCTTACACGATAGCGAGAATGATTCGCATTGATATCCGGCAAGTCGGCGGGTCTTGTTCGCCCATGTTGGGCCCGCCAGTCAAGCTGACCTCGGCTTGAACCCGATCTGCCGTCAAGCAGCCTTCAGGCTGAACCGGTTGGCCCGGCGGAAGGTGCCGAAGTCGTTGAAGCGCACGCCCATCTCGCGCATCACCTGGTGGGCGATGCCGGCGTTCCATTGGCGGATGTAGAAGGGCTCTTTCACCGCGAAGTGGTGGATGGCGTGGGTGCTGCCGAAGTTGAAGCAGAACAGCTGCATCGGCACCAGCCACCAGGGGTTGAGCACCTGGCACTGCTGCATGGGGTTGCGGCCCTCGACGTCACCGTAGTAGTGCATGTTCGAGCTGATGAAGTGCAAGCAGAAGGTGCGCAACAGGCAGGGCAGGGCGTAGACCACACCGAAGATGTCCAGGCCGGCCATCAGCTGCGGCATCCATTGCGGCCAGGCGATGTCGACACCCAGCAGTGGCGCGGCGAACTGCAAAGCGTGCAGCACCACCCAGGCGTGAAAGCTGATGTAGTAGACGTGGCCGACGGGCATGTAGGCCATGGCTTGCTCCAGCGCCAGGCGGCGTGCTTCACCGGCGTTGGCGGGCTTTTGCGCCTTGATGAACTTCGCGGTGGCGCGGCGCATTTCGAAGGGTCGCAGGGCCACGGCCAGCATGTTGTCGCCGGTCATCAAGAGGCGGCGCAGGCCCCAGGGCGTGCCGTTGGTGATGCCACGCTCTTCCAGGTCGGACTCGGTGCCCGAGAACTTGTGGTGGTGCAGGTGCAGCTTGCGGCGCACGAAGGGGCTCACGGTCGAGGCCCGCGCCAGCCACCCCACCAGCAGCATCAGGCTGTTCGCCCAGGGCTTGCTGCGAAAGTACATCTGGTGGATGAGGTCGTGTTCGAGCTCGTGGATGAAGGACGCGAAGATGGCCACGGCCGGCACGCAGACCCACCAGGGGATCAGGCCGTCGATGTAGGCCCAGCCGCTGGCGACCATGCCCAGCAGGGAGCCGACCATGATGGCCGCGCCAATGGCGTCCTGGTGGCGCAGCCAGGGGTGGCGCGCGCGCAGGTCTTCACCGGCTTTGAGCACCACCGTGCGGATGTGCTCGGACTTTTGAGCGTCGCTCATGCGGCGCGGCTCCAGCGACTTGGGGGACAACTTCTTGCTCATGTGCTCCTCGTGGGCGCCTTTTTGGCGCTTGCTTGGGCCTCGTCACGAACGTGTCGTGGGCGCGGCGCAGCGTTTCCTTGACGAGGCTCAAGCGTAAGGAGCCGGCGTTGTCAGCGTGAGGGGCGCGCAGGCCTGAAATCTGTCATTTCGGGCCACCCCCAGCCGCCAACTTGTCTCGCCAGGCCTTGGGCGACAGGCCCGTCCACTTGCCGAAGGCGCGTGCAAAGTTGGCCGGATCGGCGTAACCCACGGCATCGGCCACCTGCTTGATGGCGAGTTGCGGGTCGGCCAGCAAGCGCTCGGCGTCGCGTTGGCGCACCTCATCCAGCAGCCCCTGGAAGGAGCAGCCTTCGGCCTGCGAGCGGCGCTTGAGGGTGCGCTCGGACATGTGCAGTCGCTCGGCGACCTCGGCCAGCTCGGGGTAGCGGCCGCCCTCGCAACGCAGGCGTTCGATCACCTGGCCGCGCGTGCCATGGGCCGCTGCCTGGCGAGACATTTCCTGCTCGCAGCGTTCGATGGCCAGTTGCACACTGACCGGGTCGGCCGTGGCGATCGGCTCGTCGAGCATGCGCGCGGGGAAGTGGATTTCGATGGCGCGCTGGTTGAAGCTGAAGGGCGGCAGCCGGTCACGGTAGCGCGCGTAGGCCTCGGGCTCGGCATGCGGCACGTGGATGCGGCTGGTCCAGCCGAAGGTGGCCGGGTCCTGCCCCCGCACCTTGGCAAACAGGCTGCACAACTCGACCACGGCCAGGTCCATCACGAAGGCGCGATAAGGCCCCAGGGGCTGGGTTTCGCGCAGCTCGATGACGACCTCGTCGCCGCGCACCGTCATCTCGTTGCTGAAAATGGGCACGCGGGCGCGGAAGTAGCGCTCGCTGAACTCGATGGCTTCGCGCAAGGTGGCGCAACTGATCAGCCCGAAGCCCACGAAGCCGTGTTTGGTGACCTGGCTGCGCAGGCCCAGCTCATAGGCCAGGCCATGGTCGGGGTCGGCGCGCATGGCGTTGACCAGCAGCACGGCGTACTGCCATGCGTCGATCTGCGCGTGCTGACCACGCAGCTCGTCCTCGGTCAGGCGTGTGCCGGACAACATGGCCTCCTGCGCATGGCCGCGCTCGAGCATCAGCGTCAACAGGGACAGCGCATAGGCCGCAGGGATGCGGGCGGTGAGCGAAGACGGTGAGGGCAGGGTGGGCGATGGCATCGGGCCGGATTCTATGCACCTCGGCTCAACCGCCCGGCGAAGACAACCACGTCAGCAAAGCGTCTTCTTCCATCGGGTGCGCGAACAGCCAGCCTTGGCCTTCGTCGCACCCCATGGCCTGCAGCATGGCTTGTTGGGCCTGTGTTTCCACGCCTTCGGCGATCACCTGCATGCCCAGCAGCTGCCCCAGCTGCACCACCATGCGCGCGATGCGGCTGTCGTGTTCGATCTCGGCGATGAAGCTGCGGTCGATCTTCAGGCGCTGGGCCTGGAGGTGGCGCAGCACGCTCAGCGAAGAAAAACCCGTGCCGAAGTCGTCGATGGCCACGCTCAGGCCCAGGGCCCGGATGTCCTGCAGGCGTTGCTGGATCAGGGTGAGGTCGTCGGCGGCCATCGACTCCGTGATCTCGAGCTCGATGGCGCCAGTCGCCACGCCGGTTTCCTGAAGCGTGTGCGCCAGCAAGGGCACGAAGTCGGGCTCTCGAAGCTGCGCGTGCGACACGTTGATGGCCATGGTCAGTGTGGTGTGCCCGGCCTCATGCAGGCGGCGCAAGGTGGCGCAGGCGGTGTGTGTCACGAAGCTGCCCAGCACCATCATCAGGCCAGCCTGCTCGGCCAGCGGGATGAAGCGGTCTGGCGGCACCATTTCCCCATCGGGACGACGCCAACGCAGCAGGGCCTCGAGCCCCAGCACGCGCGAGGTCTTGAGGCACACCTTGGGTTGGTAGACCGCAAAGAGCTGGCTGGAGCCAGTGGCGGTGCGCAGGCTGTCGAGCAGCTGCATGCGGGCGCGGGCTTCCTGGCCCATCTCGGCTGAGAAGTAGCAGGCCGTGCCGCGCCTTTGGCCCTTGGCGCGCTTGAGCGCGAGGTGCGCGTCCTTGAGCAGGTCGGCGCCGCGATCGGCGTGTTCGTCTAGCCGCACCAGGCCCATCGTGGCCGACAGGCGCACCGACTGCTGCTGGATCATGAAGGGCACGGCGAAGAGGTTTTGCAAACGCTCGGCCGTCACCTCGTCGGCCGGACCCAGCACGCCGAACACGTCGGCGCCCAGTCGGGCCAGGCTGCAGGCGGCGCTCGTCTGTTCCCGCAAGCGGTTCGACACCGCGCGCAGCACCGTGTCGCCGAAGCCATGGCCGAGCATGTCGTTGATGTCGGCGAAGCCATCGACGTCCAGCACGGCCAGCGTCGCGGGGGTGTGTCGCGCGGGTGTGCTGCTCAACGTCTGCAGCATCTGGTTGAGGTTGGGGATGTGCAGCAGCGGGTCCACATAGGCCTGGTCCACCAGCTGACCGTAGAGCAGCACGTTCTCGAAGCCAGCGGACATGCTCGAGCAGAACACCTCGACGAGGTGGCGATCGAGCGCCAGCAGGGGCGCGGGGTGGTCCACGTAAGCAGCCAGGCCCCGGCCGTCCGATGTGGCGAAATACAGGGCCAGGCCGTCGTCGAAGTGGCTGTGGCGCTCATCCAGGCAGCGCTGCAAGGCGGCTTGCACACGAGGCAGGCCCAGCTCGCTCACGGGGCGCTGGATGAGGTCGCCATAACGCCCGGCTGCCGCGATCACGCGCGCGGGCTCGCCTTGCCCCTGCAAGCCTGCTTGCGCGCAGATCAGTCCTTCTGGCTCGATGCCCAGCAGCGCGCACAACTGGCTGACCACGCCTTGTGCGAACAGGTGCATGCCGTGCAACTTGCTCAGGTCGGTGCTGGCGCGCACCACCATCTCCAGGCCCCGACGCGTCTGCTCGTGCGCACGCATCTGGCGGTAGACGCGAACGGCCACCGTCAGGCTGGTGAAAAGCCGCACCCGCGTCAGCTCCGACTTGGTGCGGTAGTCGTTGATGTCGTAATGGCGGATGGTGTCGAGCTCGGGCGCGTAGCCTGGCTGACCGGTGCGCAGGATGATGCGCAGCGATTCGCGCTTGAGCGTGTTGCGCACGTCGTGCACGAGTTTGAGCCCGGCGTCGTCCGACTCCATCACCACATCCAGCAGGATGACGGCCAGGTCCTCGTGTTGCGCCACCACGGTCATGGCTTCCTGCCGCGAGTAGGCGTGCAGCAGCTGCATGGGCCGGCCCTCGATGCTCAGGTCGCGCAGCGCCATCTCGGTGGCGCGGTGCACGTCGGCATCGTCGTCGACGATGAGCACCTGCCAGGGCGGCATCGCGGATGTGGCCGCTGCGTCGTCGCCATCGTCCTCGACAAAAGGAACGAAGTCGTCGTCGCGGTGGGTGCTCGAAGTAGAAGGGGGCTGGTCACGCATGGGCAGCGCTTTCGGGTGCTTCGGTTGACGGGGCTTGCAGCGGGATGCGCAGCGTCACGGTGGTGCCAAGCCCCACGGTGCTGTCGATGTGGACCGAGCCGCCAAGCAGCTCCGTCACCAGTGAGTAGACGATGTGCATGCCCAGCCCCGAGCCACCCTTGCCGAGCCGGGTGGTGAAGAAGGGGTCGAACACCCGAGGCAGGTGATCGGGGGGGATGCCGCAGCCGTTGTCTGTCAGGGCCAGCGTGAGCACACCGCCGCTGACCTGCCCCGATGCCGCGATGCTCGGTTGAGCTTGCTGCCCGAACGCATGCACCACGGCGTTGTTGACCACGTTCATGATCACCTGCCCCAGCGGGCCGGGGTAGCTGTCCAGCGTCACATCCGGGAGCACATCGTGTGTGAACGCGACGCCAGCGCGGCGCAGGGTCGGGCTGAGGGCCAGCGTGAGCTCGTGCACGATCTCCTTGAGGTCGAAGCGCCGCCTTTGATGGCTGGACTGATCGACCGCCACCTGCTTGAACCCGCTGATGAGCTCGGCGGCGCGGCGCAAGTTGCGCTCCATCACGTCGACCCCTTCTTGCACCTCGCTGACGAAGCGCGTCAGCGAGGCCCGCCGCAGGCCCGTCTCGACCTCGTCGGCGAAGCGGCGCTGCTGGTCGGCCAGCGTGCTGGCGACGATGACGGCGTTGCCGATCGGGGTGTTGAGCTCGTGCGCCACGCCCGCGACGAGCGAGCCCAGCCCGGCGAGTTTTTCCGAGCGCACAAGTTCGTCCTGGGTGCGATGCAGGTGATCGATGGCGGATTCGAGTTCCCGGGTGCGTTCGCTGACGCGCTGTTCCAGCTCTGCGTTGAGGGTCTGCAGCGCCTGCTGGGCTTGGCGCAATTCGGTCACATCGATGTAGCTGGTCAGGATGGCGTCGCCCACCAGGGCGCCACCCACGCGCATCGTGCGCACCTCGCCACTTTTGCAGGTCAGTTGCACCTGCGTTTGCTGCAACTCGCGGCCCTCGTGAACGACGCGGCCGATGGCCTTGTTCCAGATGTCCTGCACGGCCTGGCGGTAGTTGGGATCCGGGTAGGCCTTTTGCCACCATTGCGACATGGTCGGCACGTCGTTGCGGTCGTAGCCCAGCACCTGGATCCATTGCCGGTTGAAGTCGATCAACTGCCCCTGCTGGGTGGTCAGGGCCAGGGGCACCGGCGCCAGCTCAAACAGGCGGCGGAACTGCTGCTCGCTGACCTGCAGCGCCTCGGCCGCACGCCGAGCCTGGGTGACGTCGCGCAACACCGCCACGAAGCGCGGCACCTGGACTTCTCCGCGCTGGAACGCTGGCGCCAACGCCACCTCTGCCGTGAACGCCTCGCCTGAGCAGCGCAGGTGCTCCCACAAAAAGCGCTGCGGCTCGCCGCCCAAGGCGCGCTCGATGTTGGCGTTGGCCAGGTCCTGCGATCGCCCGCCACCGGGCTGCAACTGCGGCGAGAGCGACGCAGGGTGGGCACCGATCAAGGCCGTGTGCGGCATGCCGAACATCCGCTCTGCCGCCGGGTTGCATTCGACGATGCGGCCGGCCTCCATCAACAGCACGGCGTCGTTGGTGTTCTCGACCATGGCGCGGTACTCGCGCATTTGCTGGTTGACGCTTTGCGCCTGCCTTCGCTGCTGCCGCGCGCGATGCAGGTGCCACAGCGACGCGAGCCCTGCGCCCAGGCACGCCGAGGCGACGAAGGGCACCCAGCTCATCGACACCTTCCCGGCGGCGCAGGGAGGCTGCTCCGTGAAACAGGCAGAACAGGCGGTTTCATGCTTGGGTGGACGATTGGTCAACCCAATATAGCTGCGACAGGCAGGCCTGTGCGCTGGGGGTTGCCAGTGGCCAGTGGGGCGCAGGGCCAAGGGTGCAACCGCTGCGCCAACGAAAAAGGCCCAGCACTGCTGCTGGGCCTTTGGTGTTTTTTTGGTGGCGCTTCAGGGATTCGAACCCCGGACCTGCGGATTATGATTCCGTCGCTCTAACCGGCTGAGCTAAAGCGCCATCAAGCCTTGAACTATACACCGAAATTCAAGCCGTTTGCAAGCCCCCGGCGCAATCCGGTCCGCGAGCGTGTGGCGAACGCATCATGCCGCCTTGGCCCCCTTGAAAGTCACTGGGCTGTCCCCATCTGCGCGCCGCTGGCGCAATGGCGGTATTCAAACGCGCGCCCCGTCCAACCAACCTGCCCGTCGCCCCTGCAGGCGGGCTCTCACACTTGACATCCCATGAGCAAGCAAACCCTTTCCTTCCAGGCCGAAGTCAAGCAACTGCTGCACCTCGTCACCCACGCGCTGTACTCCAACAAGGAGATCTTCCTGCGCGAGCTGATCTCCAACGCGTCGGACGCCTGTGACAAGCTTCGCTTCGAAGCCCTCGACAACTCGGCGCTCTACGAAGACGCGCCCAACCTCGACGTGCGCCTGATCGTCGACAAAGAGGCGCGCACGCTCACCATCCGCGACAACGGCATTGGCATGAGCGCGCAAGAGGCCATCGATCACCTCGGCACCATCGCCAAGTCCGGCACCAAGGACTTCATGGGGCGCCTCTCGGGCGACCAGCAAAAGGACGCTCAGCTCATCGGCCAGTTCGGCGTGGGCTTCTACAGCGGCTACATCGTGGCCGACCGCATCATCGTCGAGTCCCGCCGCGCGGGCCTGAGCGCCGACGAAGGCGTGCGCTGGAGCAGCGAAGGCACCGGCGACTTCGAGGTCGATGCCATCACCAAGCCCACTCGCGGCACCGACATCATCCTGCACCTGCGCGAGGGCGAAGACGAGTACCTCACCGCCTGGAAGCTGCGCAGCATCGTCGGCAAGTACTCCGACCACATCTCCCTGCCCATCCTCATGCAAAAGGAAGAGTGGGATGCCGACAAGGGCGAGTACGTGCGCCGGGACGAATGGGAAACCATCAACCAGGCCGCCGCCCTGTGGACGCGCAGCAAGTCCGACATCACCCCCGAGCAATACGCCGAGTTCTACAAACAACTCAGTCACGACAGCGAAGACCCGCTGGCCCACACGCACAACCGCGTCGAAGGCCGCAGCGAATACACCCAGCTGCTCTACATCCCGGCCAAGGCCCCGTATGACCTGTGGAACCGCGACAAGAAGGGTGGCCTCAAGCTCTACGTCAAGCGCGTCTTCATCATGGACGACGCCGAGGCCCTGTTGCCCAGCTACCTGCGTTTCGTCAAGGGTGTGGTTGACTCGGCCGACCTGCCACTCAACGTCAGCCGCGAGATCCTGCAGGAGAGCCGCGACGTCAAGGTCATCCGCGAGGGCTGCACCAAGCGCGTGCTGTCCATGCTCGAAGACCTGGCGGGCAACGAAGACCAGGCCAAGCGCGACCAGTACGCCGCCTTCTGGGGCGAGTTCGGCCAGGTGCTCAAGGAAGGCATCGGTGAGGACTTCGCCAACCGCGACCGCATCGCCAAGCTGATGCGTTTCGCCTCCACCACGGTTGATGACGGCACCACCCAGTCGGTGAGCCTGGCCGACTACATCGGGCGCATGAAGGAAGGCCAGGAGGGCATCTACGTCATCACCGCCGACACCCTGGCAGCCGCCAAGAACAGCCCGCAGCTCGAGCTCTTCAAGAAGAAGGGCATCGAGGTGCTGCTGCTGACCGACCGCGTCGACGAGTGGCTGCTCTCGCACCTGCACGAGTTCGAAGGCAAGCCCTTGCACAACGTCACCAAGGGCGCCGTGGACCTGGGCTCCCTGCAAGATGAGGCCGAAAAGAAGCAGGCCGAAGAAGCCGCGGAAGCCTTCAAGCCCGTGCTCGAGCGCCTGAAGACCGCGCTGTCTGATCGCGCCAAGGACGTTCGCATCACCACCCGCCTGGTCGACTCGCCCGCCTGCCTGGTGACGGAAGACGGCGAGATCAGCGGCCACCTGGCGCGCCTGCTCAAACAAGCGGGCCAGGCCGCGCCCGAGGTCAAGCCCGTGCTCGAACTCAACCCGGAGCACGCGCTGGTCAAGAAGCTCGAAGCCAGCGAGCACTTCGACGAGTTGGCACACATCCTGTTCGATCAGGCCCTGCTGGCCGAAGGCGGTCAGCTCGACGACCCCGCTGCCTACGTTCGGCGCATCAACGCCCTGCTCGTGACGGCCGCCGTCTGACCAGGCAAGGCCCGCCGGGCGGCCTCAAGCCCGGAAACAAACCGGCCCCGACGCGTCACCGCGTGCGGGGCCTTTTTTCTGGCGCCTGAGGCGCTCCGATCAGATCGGGTTCACCAGCATCTTCAGCCAGTCGCTGGCGTGCATCGCGTTGTAGCGGATGCGGTAGAGCGCCTCGGCCGCGATCGACTGCAGCGAGCTGTCGATGTGCGTGCCCACGGTGTCGGGCGGCAGCTTGAGCCAGGCCTCGGCATCGGGGCCGTCGCGTTCGATCACGGCGCCGGCCTTGGCGGCGATCCGCAGCATCGGGCCGTTCTCGCTGAGCGCGTGGATCATCATGTGGCTGGCGTGCTGATTGCGCGCGTGCATGATCGCGTGCACGAACAGGCGCAGGCCCAGGCCTTTGCCGCGGCCCGCTTCAAGCACCGACACACCGAACTCCATCGCGCGGCCGCGCGACGAGCCATCGCCTGCCGGGCCCTTGCCGGGCATGGCGGCAAGGTGGGCCATCGCCACCAGGTGCAGCTTGCTGTTGAAAATACCGAACACCTCGTCGCGCTTGAAGTCGATGGAGGCCACGTACTGCTGGATCTGCTCGGTGGTCGCCTTGTAGCCGAAGCGCAGGTAGCGGTCTTTCTCATCCAGCTCCATCAGGTGAGCCAGGATGCGGCGGCGGTGGCGGGCGTGCAGGTCGCGGATGGGCACCCAGCCCTCAACGGGGCGGGCGGACGACGAACCGGGGTTCGCCGGAGCTTGAGTTGGCGTGCGCATGCCGAAACGGTCGATGGGCGGACGAGAGCGGATCTTGGTCATGGCTGACCCCTTTTGCGTGACCGGTGGGGAGGCTGCGGCCTCCTCTTTGGACTGTCGTCACCGGATTGCTTGGCAATGTAGGTGAAAACCCTTGGTGTCGCAAGGCGTCCCCTGCGTCCACCTTGCGACGTGTCAACTACTTCACGTCATCCGGGGTCCGATGATGGCTGCCGCGCCCGCCAGCGCCAGGGTGTTGCCGCACCTTGTGCAAGGGCCGGAACCTGGGCTAGAATGTCGGATTCCCGATGCGGTTGCCGGGAATGGTGCGCGTGCCTAAGCTGTTTGGGCGGTGCGCCAGGGTTGTTGCCCCGCCAGGTTTTCGAGTTTGCTTCCTCTGTGAAGCGGCACCTGGGGCGACACGACAGTCGGTTGCGAGGCCACCCCGTTCCTAAGAAGTGGTGCCAAAGCTGACAGACAACTGTTTTACTTCCTAATCTAAGGAAACACCCATGAAGACCTTCAGCGCCAAGCCGGCCGAAGTGACGCACGAGTGGTTTGTGATCGACGCCACCGACAAGGTGCTCGGACGAGTGGCCAGCGAAGTCGCTCTCCGTCTGCGCGGCAAGCACAAGGCCATTTACACGCCTCACGTGGACACCGGCGATTTCATCGTCATCGTCAACGCCGACAAGATCCGCGTCACTGGCACCAAGGCCACCGACAAGGTTTACTACCGTCACTCGGGCTTCCCCGGCGGCATCTACGCCACGAAGTTCAAGGACATGCAAGCCAAGCACCCTGGCCGCGCCATCGAAAAGGCCGTCAAGGGCATGCTGCCCAAGGGTCCCCTGGGCTACGCCATGATCAAGAAGCTGAAGGTCTACGCAGGCAGCGAGCATCCGCACGCAGCCCAGCAGCCCAAGGCCCTGGAAATCTGAGGAGCGGCCACATGATTGGTAACTGGAACTACGGCACCGGCCGTCGCAAGTCTTCCGTCGCCCGCGTCTTCATCAAGAAGGGCACCGGCCAGATCATCATCAACGGCAAGCCCGTTGAGCAGTACTTCGGCCGTCAGACCTCCATCATGGTGGTCAAGCAGCCCCTGGTGCTGACCAACAACGCTGAAGCGTTCGACATCAAGGTCAACGTCCACGGTGGTGGCGAATCCGGTCAAGCCGGTGCCGTCCGTCACGGTGTGACCCGCGCCCTGATCGATTTCGACGCCGCCCTGAAGCCCGAACTGAGCCGCGCTGGTTTCGTCACCCGCGACGCCCGCGAAGTCGAGCGTAAGAAGGTCGGTCTGCACGGCGCTCGTCGTCGTAAGCAGTTCAGCAAGCGCTGATCGAGCCTCCTGGCTGGCTGGCCCCTTGTGGGCCACGCCAGTCCAGCCAACCCGCCCCTGGCCTCGGCCCCGGGCGGGTTTGTCATTCATGGACTGCATCCTGTTGGCCATTGTTCCTACAATGGCGCCTCTTTCTTGAAAGGATCGAAGATGATCAAGGTCGGCATCGTCGGTGGCACCGGCTACACCGGGGTCGAGCTGCTGCGCCTGCTGTCGCAGCACCCCCAAGTCGAGATCAAGGCCATCACCTCCCGCAAGGAGGCCGGCATGCCCGTGTCCGACATGTACCCGAGCTTGCGCGGTCACGTCGACCTGGCCTTCGTCACGCCCGATGAAGCCAAGCTCACCGAGTGCGACGTCGTCTTCTTCGCCACCCCGCACGGCGTGGCCATGGCCCAGGCGCGCGAGCTGCTGAACGCCGGCGTCAAGGTCATCGACCTGGCCGCTGACTTCCGCCTGAAAGACACCGCCGAGTTCGAGAAGTGGTACGGCATGGCCCACACCTGCCCCGACCTGCTCGAAGAAGCCGTCTACGGCTTGCCCGAAATCAACCGCGACGCCATCAAGCGCGCGCGCGTCATCGGCAACCCGGGCTGCTACCCAACCTCTGTTCAGCTGGGCTACGCCCCGCTGCTGCGCAACAAGCTGATCGAGACCACCGGCCTGATCGCCAACTGCGCCTCGGGCATCTCGGGCGCAGGCCGCAAGGCCGAGGTGCACACCCTGCACGCCGAAGCCTCCGACAACTTCAAGGCCTATGGAGTCAAGGGTCACCGCCATGGCCCCGAAATCAACCAGCAGCTGCGCGCCATCGCCGGTGACGCGAGCGTGAACTGCCTGTTCGTGCCGCACCTGCTGCCCATCATCCGCGGCATCCACTCGACGCTGTACGCACGGCTGAACAGCGCAGGCCAGGCCGCCGATCTGCAGCAGGTGTTCGAGGACACCTACCGCAGCGAGCGTTTCGTCGATGTGCTGCCCGCTGGCAGCGCGCCCGAGACCCGCAGCGTGCGCGCCTCCAACAACGTGCGCATCGCGGTGCACCGCCCGCTGCCCGACACCGTCATGGTGCTGGTGGTGGAAGACAACCTGACCAAGGGCGCTTCGGGCCAGGCCGTGCAGTGCATGAACCTGATGTGCGGCCTCGATGAGCACCTGGGCCTGACCGGCGTGCCGGTGCTGCCCTGATGCGCTGGCGCCTGCTGCGCCGGCGGCTGTCGATCAGCTCACCGCGCATGGCCGTTCGCAGCCACTTGCCATGGCCCTTGCGTTGGGCCGTGGTGGCCATCGCGCTGGGCTTTTCCGGGGCGCTGGCGCTGTGGGCCTTCGAGTTCGGACGCGGGCTGGCGGGGCTGGGGCAGGGCAGCCGTTCTGCCCAGGCTCAGGTCACCGAGTTGCGTGCTCAGCTGGAGGGTTTGCGCACCGACCGCGATCAGGCCCGCTCCATCGCCAATTCGGCGGACAGCCTGCTCAAGGCCGAGCGCGTGACCCAGCAAAAGCTCGCCGACCAGGTTCGCGCGCTGGAGACCGAAAACCAGGCCCTCAAGGCCGACCTGGGCTTTTTCGAGCGCCTGTTGCCCACGTCGGGCGAGCCCATTGCCATCCGCGGCCTGCAGGTCGAGGCCTCGGCCACCGGGCCGGTTCGCTACCAGTTGCTGGTGATGCAGCAGGGTGTCCGGGGGCAGGCCGATTTCCGCGGCACGATCGAGGTCTTTGCAACCGGCACACGCGATGCCGCACCCTGGTCGACCAGCGGTCCCATGGTGCGTCAGGCGGTTCAGTTCAAGCAGTACCGCCGCCTGGAGGGGTTGTTGCAACCGCCCGCAGGGGTGGTCGTGCGCCAGATCCAGATCCGTGTGCTGGACGAAACGGGGGCCGTCAAGGCCACGCAGGTGCACCGCCTGTGACGCACCCCACGCCAGCCCCTGGTCAGGGCCTTGATCTCGATGGCCTTCGGTGTACCCTCGGGGGTTTGGGCGCTTCTCGGCCCTTGTCTTTTGTCATTGCCCTTGACCTGTGAGGAAGCCTGCGATGTTCGGTTGGAAAAAAACGCCCCCCATCCGCACCCTGATCGGTGAAGGCACCGTCATCACGGGCGAGATCCGCTTCGCCGACGGTTTGCGCATCGACGGCGAGCTCCGAGGCGACGTCCAGGCCATCGGCGATGGCCGCACCCTGCTGGTCATCAGCGACAAAGCCCGTGTGCATGGCAAGGTCAGGGCTGGTCATGTCATCATCAATGGCAGCGTTGAAGGCCCCGTCATTGCCGACGACCTGCTTGAGTTGCAGCCCAAAGCCCGCATCGTCGGCGACGTCAAGTACGAAACGCTTGAAATGCACCAAGGTGCCACCATCGATGGTGAATTGCGTGCCCTGAAGTCCGAAGCCAAGCCGGGTTTGAAGCTTGCCGCCAGCGCAACCGGTGCCGGCGGCGGTGAACGCGCCGCATCCTGATTTTCTGTTCCTGGAGTCTCCCCACCATGACCGCCGTCGCCCAAGACATCGTTGACACCCAAGCCGCTGATGCGCCTCCTGCGCCCATCGTCTTCACCGACGCCGCCGCCTCCAAGGTGGCCGAGCTCGTGGCAGAAGAAGGCAACCCCGACCTCAAGCTGCGCGTGTTCGTGCAGGGTGGTGGCTGCTCCGGCTTCCAGTACGGTTTCACCTTCGACGAGATCACCAACGAAGACGACACCCAGATGAACAAGAACGGTGTCACGCTGCTGATCGACGCGATGAGCCTGCAGTACCTGGTGGGTGCCGAGATCGACTACAAGGACGATCTGGAAGGCAGCCAGTTCGTCATCCGCAACCCGAACGCCACGACCACCTGCGGCTGCGGCTCGAGCTTTTCGGTCTGAGCCTGTCTGGCCTGTCAGGCCAGACACAACCGTTCAAACGGCCCCTCGGGGCCGTTTTTCGTGTCAGGCCGGGTAGAGCGCACCCAGCACGCGTGGCCCACGTGCCCCGGTCACCGCAGGCAGGTTGCCCGGCAGGCGGTTCACGTGCGCCCAGGCCAGCCACGCAAACGCGGCAGCCTCCACCTGCATCACGTCCAGGCCGCGCTCGTCTGAGCGGCACACGCGCACACCTGGCAGTTGCCGCATCAGGCGCTGCATCAGGTCCCCATTGAGGGCGCCACCCCCACACACGATGACTTCGGTCGCATCGGTGGCGTGGTCTCGCACGGCTTGGGCTGCGGAGCGGGCGGTCAATTCGCAAAGCGTGGCTTGCACGTCTTGGGGTGCGGTCCGGGCGGCGGAGGGTGGCTGCGCATGGGCGGTCAGTCCGTGCGGAGCCAGCCAGCGCTCAAGCCATTCGGCGTTGAACAGGTCTCGCCCCGTGCTCTTGGGCGGGGGCAAGGCAAAGAAGGGGTCACTCAGGGCTGCGGCCAGCCAGTCTTCGCGGACCTGGCCACCAGCACCCCAATCGCCATTGGCGTCGAACGCCTGACCGGTTTGCCTGCTGCACCACATGTCCAGCAGGGCGTTGCCTGGGCCGCAGTCGAAGCCAAGCGGCCCTTGCCCCGGTCTCAAGATGCTCAGGTTGGCCATGCCGCCGATGTTGAGGACGACCACGGTGTGGTCGGGCTGAGCAAAAACGGCCTCGTGAAAAGCCGGCACCAGGGGCGCACCCTGACCGCCTGCGGCCACATCGCGCGAGCGCAGATCCGCCACCACGTTGATGCCGGTGAGTTCGGCCAGCAAGGCGGGCTGGTTGAGTTGCAGCGTGTAGCCCAGCTCAGGCCGGTGGCGCACCGTCTGGCCATGGGCGCCGATGGCACGCACCTCGGCGGGAAGCACCTGAGCCTGCTCGCACACGGCTTGCACGACGTCGGCGTACACCACAGCCAGCGCCTGTGAGGCGATCGCTGCGTGATGCAGCTCGTCTGGGCCCGGCGTGTTCAACGCCAGCATGGTTTGACGCAGGGCGGTCGGAAAAGGCAGGTGCGCATGTGCCACCGTGTGCCACCGGCCGCCCTCTGCCTTGCTGAGCACGCCGTCGACCCCATCCAGCGAGGTGCCGGACATCAGCCCGATGTAGAGCTCCGCGCCCTGGGGGGGCAAAGGTGCCCGAGGGGCGATGGTTTGGCCGTCGCTGGCGGCCTTGTTCATTCGAAGCGGGGGCCGGACTGCGCGCCTGCTGCCTGCCATTCGCCAGCCATCTTGAGGCGTTCGGCGATGTCCACGGCCTTGCTGCGGAACTGCGCCAGCGATTGCGCCGACAGCTGAAGGCTTTCGGAGGCCCGGGCGATGGTCATTGGGTCGACCTGCTGGCCGCCCACCTTGAACTCGAAGTGCAGGTGCGGGCCCGTGGCCCAACCGGTTGCGCCCACAGCGCCGATGCGTGCGCCTTGTTCGACGCGCTCACCGCGCCGCACGTCAACGCGGCTGAGGTGGGCATAGACGGTGCTGCGGTTGCCGCTGTGCTGAACCTGCACCACGTTGCCGTAGCCGTTCTGCCAGCCCGAGAACGTGACCACGCCTTCGCCCACGGTGCGCACGGGGGTGCCTGTGGGGGCGCCGAAGTCGACGCCCAGGTGTGCACGCCAGGTCTTGTGGATGGGGTGAAAGCGCATCGCGAACCCGGAGGTCACGCGCGAGAAAGCCAGCGGCGAGGACAGGAAGGCGCGCACCTTGCTGCGCCCCGTCATGTCGAAGTAGGCGCCTTTGCGGCCTGGCTCCTGGTGCCAGACGGCGTCGTGCACCTCGCCCTTGTTGATGAAGCGCGCGGCCAGCACGCGACCGGCCGGGTTGCCCCAGGTCACGGGCTCGCCTTCGGCCAGGTGGGCCTCGTAGAGCACGCTGAAGGCATCACCCTTGCGCAGCTCGCGACGGAAGTCGATGTCGTTGCCGAAGATTTCGGCGATCTGGTTGGTGACGGCGTCCGGGATGCGGGCGTCGTCGGCCGCCGCAAACAGCGAAGACTGGATCGTGGCCGACGCCATTTGCGGTGTGCGCTCCAGCGGCAGCACGGCGCGCTGCACCGAAAAGCCGCCCTGCGGCAGGCGGCTGATCAGCACCTTGGTGAAATGGATGTCGATGTCGGCGCTGGTGTCGGCCGGACCGCGCACCACGAGCTCGATCAGCTTGCCATCTTCAACGATCGCCTTGACCGACTTGCCCAGCCGGCCTTGCAGGATCGTGGCGGCCAACGGGTCGTTGCGCACGAATTGGGCCGCTTCCATGTCGTCAACACCCAGGCGCTTGAGCAGGCTGTCGGCGGTGTCGGCCGAGCGCGTGACCTCGCTGCGGTACAGCCGCAGGGCCTGCAGGTCCAGGCGCTGCAACTGCACGGACAGGTCCGCAGGCTCGATGGACTCTGTGAGCTGGGTGATGACCGGGGTGGGGCCTTCGGGCAGGTTGCTCAGCGGGGCCACGCCAAAGGCGGTGACGGCGGAGCCTGCCAGCAGGGTCAACACAGCGGCGCTGACGCGACGGGGGTGGCGATGGGCTGCGTTCTGAAAGGCCTGGGCAGCGGCGGCGATGGGTGCCAGTCGCAGGGACTGCAGCACGTCGATCACGCGATCGAACAATCGGGAAGATGCCAAAACGGGATTCCTGTCAGCGTGCAAAGGGGTGTTCATGCCACCCCCCTTAAAATGAGCTCCCTGGCTACGCAAGCTGTGTGCCTGCGCGCGCGTTGCGCGGAGTATAGCGGGCACGAGCTGCCTTCCCGCCTGCTGATTTTCACCTGTTGGTTCACCATGTCTCACCCCGAAAAAGCGCCCGAAGCCCTGCCTGAACATCCCATCACCGACCGGGTGAAGGAGGCCCTGGCCATCACGCGCCGTGGCGTGGACGAACTGCTGCCCGAGGCCGAATGGCTGCGAAAGCTGGCCCGCTCGGAAGCCACCGGGGTGCCCCTGCGCATCAAGCTCGGTCTGGATCCGACCGCGCCCGACATCC
The DNA here is from genome assembly GCF_001447195.1 of Aquabacterium parvum. GTDB lineage: Bacteria > Pseudomonadota > Gammaproteobacteria > Burkholderiales > Burkholderiaceae_C > Aquabacterium > Aquabacterium parvum. The sequence continues at coordinate 386,198 of NZ_LFRI01000386.1, forward strand.
ACCTGGGCCACACCGTGGTCTTGAACAAACTGCGCCAGTTACAGGATATCGGCCACCAGGTGATCTTCTTGATCGGCGATTTCACATCGCTGATTGGTGACCCGTCCGGCCGCAACACCACGCGCCCGCCGTTGACGCCCGAGCAGGTCAAGGCCAATGCCGAGACGTATTACAAACAGGCCAGTCTGGTGCTCGACCCGGGCCGCACCGAAATTCGCTACAACAGCGAGTGGTGCGACGCCCTGGGCGCGCGCGGCATGATCCAGCTCGCCAGCCGCTACACCGTGGCGCGCATGATGGAGCGCAACGACTTCCACGACCGCTTCCACGCGGGCACTTCCATCAGCGTGCATGAGTTCCTCTACCCGCTGATGCAGGGCTACGACTCGGTGGCGCTGAAGTCCGACCTGGAACTCGGTGGCACCGACCAGAAGTTCAACCTGCTGATGGGCCGCCACCTGCAGGCCGAATACGGCCAGGAGGCCCAGTGCATCCTGACCATGCCCTTGCTGGTGGGCCTGGACGGCGTCGAGAAGATGTCCAAGTCCAAGAACAACTACATCGGCATCAGCGAAGCACCGAACGACATGTTCGGCAAACTCATGAGCGTCAGCGACGACCTGATGTGGGCGTATTTCACGCTGTTGAGCTTTCGTTCGCTGGCTGAAATCGAGCAACTGAAGGCCGAGTGCGCCGCGGGCCGCAACCCGCGCGACGCCAAGGTCATGCTGGGCCAGGAAATCGTCACGCGCTTCCATGGTGCTGCGGCCGCTGAATCGGCGCTGCAGGACTTTGTCAACCGCTCCAAGGGTGGCGTGCCCGACGACATCCCCGAGGTGTCGCTGACCGCCCCAGCAGACGGCCTGGGCATCGGAGCCTTGCTCAAGCAGGCGGGCCTGGTGCCATCCACCAGCGAGGCCAGCCGCATGGTCGAGCAGGGCGGCGTGAAGGTCGATGGGCAGTCGGTGTCCGACAAGGGCCTGAAGCTGCCCGCCGGGGTGTACGTCGTGCAGGTGGGCAAGCGCAAGTTCGCTCGCGTGAGCCTGGCGCAAACGTGATTTGTGGCGCCTATTGATCCCATCGGGGCGTCAAAAAGCGTGAATTTCCACGAATGCGCGTTTCCCCTACCCTTGGCTGAGGGGGCGGGTGCCTTGCAGGGGAGCGCGGGTTGACGGATTGTTGCAATCTTCGGGAAAGCTAACTTGAACCGCCATGGTGCGTGGGTCAAGATGTCAACGAAGCAGGCGAGCAAAGCCTGCCGGCAGCCGGGGAGCTTGCGGACGCCCCGGCCAAGCCAGAAGTTCTCTCAACAAGCACGTCCGCATTAGAGAGTGGAGATCACAATGAAATTCAATCTGAAGAGCCTGGTCGTGGCCGCAGCCTTCGTGGCCGCTGGTGGCGCCAACGCTGCCTCCTTCACCGTCAACGAAGGCGGCGACCTGACGGTCGGCGGCTACCTGATCAGCGGCCTGACCGGTTCCGGCTCCCTGACCTTCTCGCAAGACCTGCTCGACACCCTGAACCTGGGCGTCGTTGAAGTGACCAACTTCGGTCGCGCCAACTCGACCATCGACGGCGTTCCTGGCGGCTACACCGCTGTCAGCGCTGCTGCCCCGGTGACCTCGCTGACCGGCACGCCCACCAGCGCCAGCACCGTGGCCATCACGGAAGTCGGCACCTCCGGCGGCGCCACCCAAACCCTGACCGAAGCTGGCGTTGACGCCGGCGTGGCCAATGGCACGGGTTTCATCACCATCACCGACCTGCGCGTTGACCTGGTGAACAAGGACGTCTACGGCACCCTGATCGGTGGCAATGGCGTTGGCACCGTCACCAACCAGAAGATCTGGTCGTTCGCCGAGATCTCCGGCCCGACCACGTTCGACCTGGACGCGATCATCGCCGCTGGCGGCACCGTCACCGTGAGCAACACGCTGACCAACCTGCAGATCTATGACGACGCTCTGGCCCTGCTGGTGCAAGCCACCAACCTGAATGCTGACCTGGGCGCCCCCGCCCTGGCTGGCGTGAACAACGGTGCCACCGGCTTCGGCTCGATCACCTCCAACATCACCATCTCGGTGTCGGCTGTGCCTGAACCCTCTGCCTACGCCCTGATGGGTGTTGGCCTGGTGGGCCTGGGCCTGTTCGCTCGCCGCCGCGCTGCACGCTGAGCCCTGGGCAAGGGATGCCCCGCCCCCTCATGCGAGGGGAAAGTCGGCAAGCATCCCCCCTGTCCGTGGTGCTTTGCACAGTTCGACAGGGAGTTCCCCGATGCTTCAAGGTGGGCTCCCTCTTAAAGTGAACACATGTCAGCAAGACCTTGGAAAACAAACCAAGCTTGCTTCAATCGACACCCTTCTGTGGAGAAATCGATGAAATTCAACAAAAGCCTGATCGCCGCTACCGCCATCACGATGTTCGCTGGCGCAGCCCAAGCTGCCCTCGAAACCGGCACCCTCGAAGTGGGCGGTTCGTACGCCAGCAACGGCTACACCTTCAGCGACCTGTCCGGCAGTGGCACCCTGAGCTTCTCCAAGCTGCTCATCACCGCCCTGAACCTGGCTTCGGTCGGCATGCAAGCCGTGCCTGCCGCCACGCTGCAAATCTCGACTTCCACGAACGCCTCCGGCGCCGTGAAGTACGTGAGCGCCGCCGCTGCCGCCCCCGTCACCGGCCTGACCAGCACCTTTGACGGCGCCACCGTCACCGTGACCGCTGTGCAAACCCAAGGCGGCTCGCTGCAGACCACGGTCAAGAACAGCGCCACCAACGGTGCTGGCTCGCTGAGCATCAGCGACCTGAAGGTTGACCTGACCACCAAGACCATCTACGCCGACATCGTTGGCGCCAATGGCGTGGGCACCCTGAACGACTACGCCCTGTGGACGTACGACACCATCAGCGGCCCCACCACGTTCGACCTGACCCCTGGCGCTCCCGCCAGCGCTGGCGCTTCGACCCTGTCGTCGACCAACGTCCTGTCGGGCCTGTTCCTGGTCAAGGCCACTGACATCGACGCCATCTTCGTCAAGTCGCTGAACCTGAACAACACCGGTCGCTCGGGCATCAACGCCGTGAACAACCGCACCGCCACCAACACCGCTGGTTTCGGTTCGATCACCTCGAACATCTCCGTGATCGCCACCCCGATCCCTGAGCCCAGCACCTACGCCCTGATGGCTGCCGGCCTGGTTGGCCTGGGTCTGTTCGGCCGCCGCCGCGCTGCTCGCTGAGCACATTGAGGTCACACGGGGCTTCGGCCCTGTGTGCGACCAGCCGCTCGCTGTCGTGAGCGGCTTTTTTATTGCACCGAGAAATCATCCCTGAGGCGGCCCCCTGAGCTGCCAGGAGACAGACAGCATGCCTTCCATCCGATTCGGTTTCCCGCAGCTCGCGGTGATCGCCCTGGCCGCCTGTGCGGCCATGCCCGTTTCTGCGCAACAGCAGACGAACTCGATTTTCCCGACCGGCTGGGACAGCAGCGTCCGCAGCCGCTTGTTCATGCGCATCGGCTACACGTCGGCCTTCACGCGGACGAAGTCTGAGGATGCGAAGGATGTCACGGGTTTCGCAACTTCGCGTGCAGACATCAATGCCGCCCTGGACCTTGGCAAAACCATCACTGACGAATGCGACGCGGGCTCTCGGACCGGAGCTGACTGTGCGCGCTATGCCGATGGTAGTAACGGTTTTACTTGGGATACCCTGGCTCGCGCAGTCTTGGAGGACGCTTTTGTTGCTGATGGAGTTGATGGCATTGGCACCCCTGCAGGCATCAAGGCCCGAGCGCAGAAGAACCTTGGAACACCGACGGTGTCGGTCGGTTACTGGCTGGATGACGATCGCAAGTGGTTGTTGGAAGGTTTTGTGCTGGCCATGCCCATGAGCGTCAAGATTCACGGGGAAGGTACCCGCTGGGATGGTTCGCCCAACAGCGTCAACGGCAAGCACATTGCAACCACCAAGCTGCTGCCGCCTTTGGTCATTGGCAGCTACAGCTTTGGTGACGCGAAGACTTGGCCGGTTCGACCGTATGTTGGCGTTGGTGTGATGTATGCCATCTTTTTTGGTGCCAAGACCACGCCGTTCTTCGATTCTTACGTTGGCGGCAAGACCACCATCTCTACCAAGAACGTCTTTGGCGCCGGTCCTTTCGTTGGATTGCAGGCCCCGCTGAACGATTCGTTGCATTTCAACATTTCGGTTGGACAAGTTGGGTTGCGCGCCAACTCCCGCTTGGTGACTTCTAACACCACGATCACCTCTGGCGCTGCTGTGCTGACGGACCTTTCCAGGAATCTGTCTGAAGCGGTTGCGAATGGCGACTCCCTGCTTCAGGGCGACACGGGGGATAACACTGTTGGTGGCACCACCCTGATCACCGAATTGGTTGCCCGCAACAAAGGCCAGGCCAACCTCGGCACCTTCGTGCGCGAGCAAAAGATGAAGATCACCAACACGATCGTCACGGTCAGCGTGGGCTACAACTTTTGAGTGAATCGGGCTAACCCGTACTTCATTTGAAGTTCGGGTGCTTCAATTTGTGCGGTATCGCACGTGTCCAGAGGCTCGCTCACTCAAATCGGGGGGGCACTGTTTTGAGCCCTGCCCCGATGATTTGAGCCATGGTCACCCGGATGGGTTGGGTGACCGCCACTCAGGAGCCACCATGCAACAATTCTCCCTCCGTCTGAGCGCCGTCGCCGCCATCGTCAGCCTGTCCGCCATGTCGGCCCAGGCCCTGACCCTGCCCACCAACTTCCTGGTGGCCGACTCGGTTCAGGAGTTCACGTCCGACAACCTGGACGCCCTTGACCTCGTCGGCATGACGATCGCCGCTCGCGGCACGGCTTCGGCTGTCAAGGCAGGCCCCTACGGCACGCCAGCTGCCTTCAGCTTCCCGATCACCAAGATCGTCATCGGCTCTGGCCTGAAGATCGCCTCCGGTACCGCCTCGGGCTCCGCCCTGTACTTCGATCGCATGAACGAAGACACCGGCGCCATCCTGGGCCTGACCCTGGCCAACTTCACCATTGACTACGTCAAGCATCAGGTGCTGGCCGACACCACTCCCAAGGGTGGCAGCACCCTGAAGATGATGCCGCTGTACAACTTCACGGTGAACACCCCCCTGGGCCTGAAGTACAGCTTCCCGCTGAAGATCACGCTGCACGAGCAACTGGGTGACCTGCGCCTGACGGATCAGGCTCGGAACGTGATCCTGACGACCATGGAACTCAACGCCGACATCGTTGACGAGTCCCTGCGTGCCTCGTTCGGCACCCTGACCCAGGACGTGACCACGAAGCTGCGCTCCAAGGCCGTCAGCACCACGCCTTACACGGCCAAGTGATGGCCTGCTTCATCCGGGTGATTTGATCGCCCGGTGGCAGACAGCAAAAGCGACCTTCGGGTCGCTTTTTTCATTGGAAGGCGGCCGATGAAGGGTGGTTGGGTCAAATTGGTTCAATTTGCGCCGAATGGTGATTACCCTGCATCGTGGCGTCATTTAACGCTGAGGGATAGCCCTTGAAATGGGCTGATTTGTGCGGGGATTCCCCTGGCCCTCTCCCGCATTCACGGGGCCACGGCAAAGCGGCTTGTTGCCATCATGAACTCACCGATCAACGCAATTGATCGCAGCCCCTGAACCCAAGATCACCTTCTGGAGAACACATGAAACTCGCCGCTGTTTCCCTCCGCGCCACCGCTGCCGCCGTCGCCCTGTTCGCTGTCTCGGCCGCTCACGCCGACCTGACCATCCCCTTCGCCTGGACCGAATCGAACTCGGTGCAAACCTTCACCCAGGACAACCTGGACAGCTTTGACCTGGTTCACCTGTCGGTGGTTGCCAAGGGCAACGCCTCGGCCAAGGGCGAACCCGTTAACGGTGGTTCCGGCTCGGTGAACTACCAGTCCTACAGCTTCCCGATCACCAAGATCGTCATCGGCAGCAACCTGTCGATCAAGTCCGGTCAAGCCGCTGGCTCGGCCCTGTACTTCGACCGCACCGACGACGACACCGGTCTGGTGTACGGCCTGACCCTGGCCAACTTCACCATCGACTACGCCGCCCAGAAGGTGCTGGCCGACATCACCCCCAAGGGCGGCACCACGGCTACCCAGCAGCACCTGTACACCTTCGAAGTCGACACCAAGCTGGCCCTGAAGTACAAGTTCCCCCTGACCGTCACCGGCCACGAAGTGCTGAAAAACCTGCGCCTGTCCCAAGGTGCTCAGGATGCCCTGAACAGCGCCCTGCTGCTGCCCGAAATCGCTCAGGACGCCCTGAAGTTCGACTACGGCACCCTGACCCAAGACGTGAGCACCAACCTGCGCAAGAAGTCGATCTCTTCGGCTCTGTACGTCGCCAAGTGATTGGGAGGGGCGGCTGCGGCTGCCCCGAGCCAACTCAAAGCCAAAGGGCCCTCATCCGAGGGCCCTTTTTGCTTCCTGCAGCGACCGGGCTTGAGGCCCGCTTCATCCGCGCAGTGGGTCTTGTGCAGCCGTGGGTTGCTTGAACAGCAACACCTGGGTGAACAGGAGGTCCCACGTCTGCATCAGCACCGTCGGGTCGTCCAGCTCCAGTGCATGGGCCGGGTATCGGTTCATCAGGCGGAGCAGTTCCCGGTCGGAGTTCAAGCGGATGAGCTCGGAGAACAACTCTTGCCCAAAACCCATCGGCATGCCGACCCGACCTCCATGGCAGGGGTAGACGAGCAGGTGCTGTCTCAATGCCTGCCGCAGTCGGGTCAGCGTTTGCGGTCTGGGTGGGGTCAGGCTGCTGGGCAACAAGACCCAGCCCGACGCCTGTGCGCTGAGCTGAACGCCTGCCCTGATGGCCGATGACAGCCGATGGGCCGGGTGCGGCTCGTGCAGGGGCGTCAGTTGAATCGGAGTCTGCACCTGCCAGCGCGAGGCCTCTTTCAGAACGGGGGGGGAGCCAAGCAGGACAACGTCCATGCCGCACATCTGGCAGCTCTGCACCAGGTGCTGCGTGCCGTCCAGGAACGAGGGCAAGCCTGTGACAGCGCCACCACCGTCTGGTCGATCAGACGGGGCAGGTGTGATGATGGCGGTGACGGCGGTTTCCATTTGTTCTTCCCTTTCCCAAGTGTGAAACTGGTGCGCCGCAGCAACCAGGGAAGCTTCACTTAGGGGCATACCCGTGTGCTGAATTGATTTGAGTCATTTCAGGCATCAATCCAAAGCACCGATACTCGAACCATGGACAAAACACCTCATGATTTGGCGCAGATGCGCAAGAGCTATGAACAGGCAGAGCTGGACGAAGGCCAGGTTTTGGCTGACCCGGTTGCGCAGTTCCACCATTGGTTCGATGAGGCGGTGAAGGCCAAGGCCCTGGAGCCCAATGCCATGACCCTGGCAACGGTGGGCCAGGACGGGCGTCCGTCAACCCGTGTCATCTTGCTCAAGGGCGCCGATGCGCAAGGGTTGGTCTGGTTCACCAACTACCAGAGCCGCAAGGGCCTGGAACTGGCACGGCACCCTGTGGCTGCCGTGCAGTTCTTCTGGCCTGAACTGGAGCGGGTGGTTCGGGTGGAAGGCCGGGTGGAGCTGGTCAGCGAGCAGGAGTCGGACGCTTACTTCATGGCGCGCCCCCTGGGCTCCCGGATCGGTGCCTGGGCGTCGCCGCAGAGCAGCGTGTTGCCTTCCAGGGCGGCGCTGCAGCAGGCCTGGGCGGAGCAACAGGCCCGCTGGGGCGAGCACCCACCGCGCCCGGCTCATTGGGGGGGGCATCGCTTGCTGCCCGATCGCTGGGAGTTCTGGCAAGGGCGTCCGTCACGCCTGCACGACCGCATCGAGTACCTGCTTCAGGCCGACGGGTCTTGGCTGCGCCAACGGCTGGCGCCTTGAAACAGAGGGGGCCTCAGGGGCTTGGCTTGGCTGCTTCGCTGCAGCGTTGTCGCCACATCCCTCGCAGGGCTTCCTGAAAATGTTGGGCGAACCTGGGGGCATCGAACAGCGGTGACTGGGCGGCTTGCTCGCGCAGCGCAGCGCGCAGCCGGCTCAGGGCTGGCAGGTCGTTCGCGAAGGCGATGGCTTTTTGTCGGTATGCCTGCGCGTCATTGGCAACCCAGTCGGCGAGCCCGACGTTCATCATCATGCTGACGCCCTGTCGGGCCACCAGGCAGTCGCCTTGCAGGGTCAACACAGGCACGCCCATCCACAAGCTTTCTGCGGTGGTGGTGCCGCCGGTGAAGGGAAACGGGTCGAGCCCGATGTCCACGCGGTGGTAGGCGCGCAGGTACTCTTCGCGCGGCGAGTTGCCTTCCAGGATCAGCCGGTCGCAGCCGATGCCCATCGCCTGCAGCCTCCGCGCCGTGAGGTCGTGGACCTGCGGGTCATCGAGCTGGGGGGCCTTGAGGAACAGCCGGCTGCCCGCCACACCCTGGACGATGGCCGCCCAGAGTTTCAGCACTTCGTCGTTGAGTTTGGTGAGGTTGTTGAAGCAACCGAACGTGACGTGCCCCTGTTGTGTCGCAGGCAGTTCGGACACCGGCGGGGCCGACTCCGGCGGGCTGAAGCACAGGCGTGTTTCGGGCAGCAGCCACAGCCGCTCGGTGAAGTCGCGCTGCACCTCGGCCGGTGTGCTCCAGGGGTCGGACAGGAAGTGGTCCATTTCCTGAAGGCCTGTGGTGGCGAAATAGCCGAGCCAGCTGACCTGAACAGGCGCAGGGCGCCAGGCGAAGACAGACAGCCGCGTGTGAGCGGTGTGGCCCGAGAGGTCGATCAGGATGTCGATGTCGTCGTCGCAGATGCGCCGTGCGGCGGTGGCGTCGTCCAGCCCGACCAAGGGGTGCCAGGCGGTGCAGCAGGCCTTGAGGCGATGGGTCAAGGCGTCGCTCAGGGCTTGCGTGGGGTAACCGATCAGCGCAAGGTTGTTGCCAGATTGCGCTCGGATGGCTTGCAGCACGGTGTCCAGGAAGTAGCCCACGGGGTGGCGCCGCAGGTCACCGGACACCAGGCCGACCCTGAGCGGTTTTTCCGGGTCCCAGCGATGCGGTCGAACGGGCGCGTCGGTGACCTTGGCACGCATGCGCTCGCCGTATTGGCGGGCGCGCTCGATGCGTCGTTGACGGGGCACGCTGCTGGCGTAGTTGCTGAGCATCAGCCAGTTGCTCAGCACGTCGAGGCGATCTGGCGCGAACTGGTCCGCGTGTTCGAAACAGGCCAGGGCCTCTTCAAGGTCTCCGACCTCCTTGTGCACATTGCCCAGGTCGATCCAGGCATCGACGTGCTTGGGATCGAGCTCGATGGCGCGCTTCAAGGCGACGATCGCGGCCTGGTACTGGCGCAGCTTGCCCAGCACTTGGCCCATTCCCTGTTGTGCATCGACATGGCTGGGTTGCAGCCGGAGGGCTTCTCCAAACGCTTGCAGTGCCTGCGGCATGCGCAGGGCGTCCTTGTGGACGTTGCCCAGGTTGTGGTGGGCGTCGGCCATGTCGGGGGCGAGCCTGATCGCCTGTTTGAGCGCCGCATGTGCTTCGTCCAGCCTGCCCCGTCGGGCGTGCAGGGCACCCAGGTTGCACCAGGCCTGAGCGTGGGCGGGTTCCACCTGGACGGCGGCCTTGAAGCTGTCCTCGGCGGCGTCGAGCTCCTGCAGCTTTTGTTGCAAGATGCCCAGGTTGAAATGCGCATCGGCGAAAGCGGGGTTCGCAGCGATGGCTTGGCGGTAGGCTTTTGCTGCTTCGGGCAGCTTGTGCTGGTCGGTGAGCACGATCGCCAGGTTGTAGGCGTGGCTGGCTTGAGTGGGGGCCAGTGCGATGGCATGCCGGTGGCTCTCTTCTGCCTGGCTCAGCAGGCCTTGGGCACGCTGAGCGTTGCCCAGGTTGCTCCAAGTCTCGGCGTCCTGCGGCATCAAGTTTGCGGCCTTGCTCAGGGCCGCCACACCGTCTTTATTTTGGGCCAGCAGCGCGACCCCCAGGACCTTCCAGATGAACCCCACCTCAGGGTGCAAGCGGGTGAGCTCACGGGTGCGTGACTCGAGCTCCGCGTGACGCCCCGAACTGAACAGGGCAATGAGCTGATTGGCGTCCTGGGCAGAGAAGGGCGGCGGGCTGTGTGTCATGGGCCCACATTGTGGGGCAGCGGCCGATGGCGCTCAGTCCTCGGTTTTGAGCAGCTCGCTGAAGGTGCGCCGGAACTTCTCCAGCTTGGGTGCGACGACGACCGCGCAGTAGCCCTGGTAGGGGTTCCGCGCCGCGTAGCCTTGGTGATAGGCCTCTGCAGGGTGGTAGTTCACCACCGGTGTCACCTCGGTCACGATGGGCGAGGCGTGCACGCCGCTGGCCGTGAGTTGTTCGATCAATGCACGCGCTTGCGCGGCCTGCTCGGCCAAGTGCGTGTAGATGCCAGATCGGTACTGGGTGCCGACGTCGTTGCCTTGGCGGTTCAGTGTGGTCGGGTCGTGCAGAAAGAAGAACACCTCCAGCAATTGCTGGTAGGACACGCGTGCCGGGTCGAAGCGCACACGCACGACTTCCGCATGACCGGTTCGGCCGCTGCACACAGACTCATAGTCAGGTTGGGGGTGTTCGCCATTGCTGTAGCCTGATTCGGCATGCAGCACGCCCTGCAAGCGGTTGAAGGCCGCTTCCAGGCACCAGAAACAGCCGCCTGCGAAGGTGGCCTCTTGAGCCGAAGCTTGGGTGTCGGTGGCTGCGTCGCTCATGGGGACTTATCCAGTTCAAGCCCACCAGGGCGATGGCTGAGAGTCTCGCAGAAACGAAAACCCCCGGCATGAGCCGGGGGCGACGCGACTCAGGGGCCGCGCAGGAAAGCGTCAGAGATCAAGGTCTGGCACTTCCCGAGACGCAGGGACTGCGTCTGCTTGAGGTACCTGCTCTCGGCAGGCAACTGCAGGTTAAATCAGGAATGGTCTGGGGGCAAGTGGCCGATCGCGCCGAGATGTGAGCAGGGTCAAACAAAGTCTCACAAAGCCCCACGACGCCACACAACGCCCCGAATGGGGCGCTTTGGGGTTCAGGTGCTCAGGACGCGCGCCACCAGGCCCTCGATGCGGTCGGTCACATCCTTGGGCATGGTGATGACGCGCCCCCATTCGCGGTCGGTCTCGCCGGGCCACTTGTTGGTGGCGTCCAGTCCCATCTTGCCGCCCAGGCCGCTGACCGGAGAGGCGAAGTCCAGGTAGTCGATCGGGGTGTGGTCGACCAGGGTGGTGTCGCGCACCGGGTCCATGCGGGTGGTGATGGCCCAGATCACTTCTTGCCAATTGCGGATGTCCACGTCGTCGTCGACGATGACGATGAACTTGGTGTACATGAACTGGCGCAGGAAGCTCCAAAGGCCGAACATCAGCCGCTTGCTGTGCCCCGCGTAGGCCTTCTTCATGCTGATGATGGCCATGCGGTAGCTGCAGCCCTCGGGCGGCAGGTAGAAGTCGACGATCTCGGGGAACTGCTTTTGCAGGATCGGCACGAAGACCTCGTTGAGCGCCACGCCCAGCACGGCGGGCTCGTCGGGCGGCTTGCCGGTGTAGGTGGAGTGGTAGACCGGGTCTTCGCGGTTCGTCAGGCGGCTGACTTCGAAGACGGGGAACCAGTCCTGCTCGTTGTAGTAGCCGGTGTGGTCGCCGTAGGGGCCTTCCAGCGCGTGCAGGTAGCCGTTCTTCTCTTTGAGTGGCACACCATGCTCGCTGACGCCCTGGTAACCCGCTGGTGCCGTCGGGATGTGGCCCTCCAGCACGAACTCGGCCGAGGCCGGCACCTGCAGGCGGTGCTCGCCTTCGCCCACGGATGTGTCGGTGACCTCGGTGCGGCTGCCGCGCAGCAGGCCGGCGAACTGGTACTCGCCCAGGGTGTCGGGCACCGGGGTGACGGCGCCCAGGATGGTGGCCGGATCGGCCCCGCAGGCCACGGCGATGGGGAAGGGTTGGCCCGGGTTGGCGAGCGCGAACTCGCGGAAATCGAGCGCGCCGCCTCGGTGGGCCAGCCATCGCATGATCAATTGGCGCTTGCCGATGAGTTGCTGGCGGTAGATGCCCAGGTTCTGGCGTCGGCGCGGGTTGGGCACGCCTTGCGGGCCGCGGGTGACCACCAGCCCCCAAGTCAGCAGCGGGGCGGCGTCGTCGGGCCAGCAATGCTGGATGGGCAACTCGGTCAGGTCGATGTCGCTGCCTTCGCGCACCACCGCCTGGCAGTCGGCCCGGCGAACGGAGGCTGGCTTCATGTCCCACAGGGCCTTGGCCATGTGCAGCAGCTTGCCGGCGTCCTTCAACCCTTTGGGCGGCTCGGGTTCTTTCAGGCTGGCGAGCAGCCGACCGATGTCGCGCAGCTCGCTGACGTCAGATGCACCCATGCCCAACGCCACTCGTTTGGGGGTGCCAAAGAGGTTGGCGAGCACCGGGGTGGTGTGCGTGCGCCCCGGGCGTCCGTTTGGATCGAGCTTGCCGACGGGCTTTTCAAACCACAGCGCAGGGCCGCCAGCCCTCAGAACGCGGTCGCAAAGGGCGGTCATGTCCAGGTGGACGGACACCGGGTCGCTGATGCGCTTGAGTTCCCCCTCTCGGGTGAGGCCTGCCACAAAGTCCCGCAAATCTCGGTATTTCATGCTCTGAGAGTAATAAAGAGTTGGTTCTTTATGCTTGACTGGTTATTTCAAGGCTGCCTAGAATCCGCCCCGTCGATCCCGGAACCGATTTTTTCCGGGTTAACCCTGGGTGCCTCTGGGCATCCTCGTCAGCTCCGGTCCTTGAGATTGCCGGGTGTGGCCCAAGTGGCTTGGCACCCTTTTCGAGGTCAGGCCCATGGTCGCCAAGCGACCGCCTGCAGCCTCGAAGCCGGGGCGATTATCACCGCCGACCTGGTTGCGCAGGCTGCTTCAAGGCAGCCTGCCCATGCGGTCAGCGGGGTGAGGAAAGGATAGTCATGTCTACGTTTGAACGTGCTGCCGAGGCGCCCCTGGTTGCCCCGACCGCGTCGAACCCCGCCAGCCGAATCGGCGAAGTCCTGGGTGTTGTCGCCTCGGACGTCCTGGGCGGTCTGCGCCATGCGAGTCACCATGTCCTGGCTGCCGTGGGCCTGGTCGCTGTCGTGGTGGTTGGCTTCCTGGCTGGTCGCCCGGACTTGCGCCATGGACTGGAAGACCAGGCCCTCTCATGGTTGTCTGCCCGCGCCATCCAGCGCGCCGAAGGGGGCGTGGACGCCGCACCCGACATCCTGCTGGCCATGGCCGAGCCTGAGGCCATTCAGCGCGCCACCGCCACCAACCCCGCCGAGCTCAGCCGACAGCAAGCCGCTGTGGCCCACTGGATCGCTCGTCGCTACAGCGTGGCCCCCGAGCCCGTCAGCCGCCTGGTGCAGGAGGCCTGGGTCCTGGGGCAGCGTGCTGGCCTGGACCCGACGCTTTTGCTGGCCGTGATGGCCGTTGAGTCCAGCTTCAACCCCTTTGCGCAAAGCCATGTGGGTGCGCAGGGCCTGATGCAGGTCATGACGCGTGTGCACCATGACAAGTACGCCATCTTTGGTGGCCAGAACGCCGCCTTTGACCCCGTGACCAACCTGCGCGTGGGCGTGCAGGTGTTGCAAGACTGCATCCGCCGCGCCGGCAGCGTTGCTGGCGGCTTGAAGCATTACGTGGGAGCCGCCAACCTGGCCGATGACGGTGGTTACGGTGCCAAGGTGCTGGCCGAAGCTGCCTACCTGCGCCAAGTGGCTTCGGGCCAGAAGGTGGCTTTCAACGCCAGCTTGCCTCAGGCCGGTGTGCCGAGTGCCGTTCAGGTTGCGGCGCCTCAGGCCGCATCGGGTGCGGCCGCGGGTGGTCACACCCTGGAAGCCGCCGAGCCTGCCCAGACCGTGCCTTCGGCTGGCGAGGCCGCCCCTCACCATGCCCCTGCTCGCTCGACCGAACAGGTGGCGCTGCTGACCCAGCCGCTGCCTGGCCGTTGACCCAATTGACGGCTGGGTCCGGTCATGGCGTTGGCCTCGCAGCTGTCATGCAGGCCTTTGCGGCCTCCGCTACAATTCGAAGCCTGCGCGACTGGCGATAGATGGCTGCATTCAGCGGCCTGAGGTGGTGAACCACCGGGAAGCGCAGCCGATTTCGTCCAGGCCGAAGCTTGAGACGAGGTCGTTTCAGCCGTTCGCCTGGGCAGCCTTTTTCACCCACCGTCCCTGGTGGGTGGCAGGTCATCAACCGTCTTGAAGAGACTGCCCATGTTCGTTCGCGCTCAATCCACCATCGCCAACGTCGACCCCGAGTTGTTCGCCGCCATCCAGGCCGAGAACCAGCGCCAGGAAGATCACATCGAGCTGATCGCCTCCGAGAACTACACCTCGCCGGCCGTCATGGAAGCTCAGGGCTCCCAGCTGACCAACAAGTACGCCGAGGGCTATCCCGGCAAGCGCTACTACGGTGGTTGCGAGAACGTCGATGTCGTCGAGCAACTGGCCATCGACCGCCTCAAGCAGCTGTTCGGTGCCAACTTCGCCAACGTGCAGGCCAACTCGGGCTCGCAAGCCAACCAGTCGGTGTTCTTCGCGCTGCTGCAGCCTGGCGACACCATCATGGGCATGAGCCTGGCCGAGGGCGGTCACCTGACCCACGGCATGCAGCTCAACATGTCCGGCAAGTGGTTCAAGGTCGTGTCCTACGGCCTGGACGCCCAGGAAAACATCGACTACGACAAGATGGAAGCCCTGGCGCGTGAGCACAAGCCCAAGCTGATCATCGCTGGCGCCTCGGCCTTTGCCTTGCGCATCGACTTCGAGCGTTTCGCCAAGATCGCCAAGGAAGTCGGCGCCTTCTTCATGGTCGACATGGCCCACTACGCTGGCCTGATCGCCGCGGGTGTGTACCCCAACCCCGTGCCGTTCGCTGACGTGGTCACCTCGACCACCCACAAGAGCCTGCGCGGCCCGCGTGGCGGCATCGTGCTGAGCAACAACGAAGAGATCGCCAAGAAGATCAACTCGGCCATCTTCCCCGGCATCCAGGGCGGCCCGCTGATGCACGTCATCGCCGGCAAGGCCGTGGCCTTCAAGGAAGCCCTGTCGCCCGAGTTCAAGGCCTACCAGCAGCAAGTCGTCAAGAACGCGGCGGCCCTGGCCGACACGCTCACCAAGCGCGGCCTGCGCATCGTCAGCGGTCGCACCGAGAGCCACGTGATGCTGGTCGACCTGCGCCCCAAGAACCTGACAGGCAAGGAAGCCGAGGCCATCCTGGGCGCCGCGCACATCACCTGCAACAAGAACGGCATCCCCAACGACCCGCAAAAGCCGATGGTGACCTCGGGCATCCGCCTGGGCTCGCCGGCCATGACCACGCGTGGCTTCAAGGAAGAGCAGGCCGTCATCGTCGGCAACCTGATCGCCGACGTGCTGGACAACCCGCACGACGAAGCCAACCTGGCCCGTGTGCGCGAGCAGGTCTCGGCCCTGACCCGCCAGTTCCCGGTCTACCGCTGAGCCGTCGATGCGCTGTCCCTTCTGCGGGCACCTCGAAACCCAGGTTGTCGAAACCCGGGACTCCGACGAAGGCGACAGCATCCGTCGCCGGCGCAAGTGCGGCAGTTGCGACAAGCGCTTCACCACCTACGAGCGCGCCGAAATCGAGCTGCCGGCCATCGTCAAACGCGATGGCCGGCGCACCGACTACGAGCGCGCCAAGCTCAAGGGCTCGATGATGCTCGCGCTGCGCAAGCGGCCGGTCAGCGCCGAGGCGCTGGAGACGGCGCTTGAAGCCATCGAGGCGCGCTTGCGTCAGTCTGGTGAGAAGGAAGTGGACTCGACTTGGCTGGGCGAGGCCGTGATGCGCGAGCTGCGCAAGCTCGACAAGGTGGCCTACGTGCGCTTTGCGTCGGTCTACCGCAGTTTTGACGACGTCAACGAGTTCGTGGCGGCGATCAAGGAGACGGGCAAAGCCCGCAAGGGATCGGCCGACGAGGGCTGACGGGACGCTCTCCTGTCGTTTTCCATGATCCCTCGCTTGCGGGGGCGACGCCCCTGAAACGGCGTCGATTCGAGGGGGAACCCGCAGGCCTGCGGACGAGCGGTCGGCATGCGCCGCTCAGCGGTGTTGCGCTGCCGGGTGGGCGCGCTACATTCGCCGCATGCAAAAAGCGGGAATCCTCCACATTCAGCGTGGCTTCACTCTGGTCGAGATGATGGTCACGATCGCTGTGCTTGTCATTTTGGCCAGCATTGCGGTGCCGGGCTTGCAGTCGTTCACGACTCGCTCGGGCATGAACGCCATCCGGGACGACTTTTCGATTGCGCTGCAGCGTGCGCGCTTGGATGCGATCAGCAGGAACACGTGCGTCTCGATTTGTCAGCTTGAGGCGGGTACGTCCAATACCTGCCAAGCTAACGCGACGGCATCATGGGCCGGCGGGTGGATCGTGTTCACCAACCAGGCCTGCTCTGCGGCCTTGCCTGATGAGGCCCTGCCTCGGGAAAACATCGTGGCGGTGCGTCAGGCGTCCGACCCACGGTTTCAGCTCATACAAAAAAACCCGACGGGAATCGTGACGTTCGACCCTCGCGGCACGCAGCTGGGCCAGAACTTCTCGGGTGTCACCCAGGACGCCCAGGAGGAAGACAGCGTGCATGCGCGAGCGATCAAAGTCAGTCGGCAAGGCCGCGTGTCGGTTGCGCTGAAAGACTGACGAGTTACCAGAGGTGAAACAGTGAAACCCCGTCAATCTGGCGTTACGCTCGTGGAGGTCCTGGTGTCCATGGTGATCATGGCCCTGGGTTTGGTGAGCTTGGCTGCGCTGCAGAACTACACCTTGCGATACCAACTGGGGTCGGTGCACCGGGCGCAGCTCTCCGGTTTGTTGTCCGATTACGCCGAGCGTGTGCGTTCCAACCTTTCCCAGGCTCCCGGGGTGGCTCCTGTCAAGCCAGAGGACGCGCCCTATGCATACCTGAAGACCTGGGCGGATCAGGCCAGCGTGCCTGACGAGGCGTCGGCATCTGTCTCATGCACGGGTGAAAGCGTCTGCGCTGCGGACGCCCTTGCCAATGCAGACAAAGATCAATGGCGCGCTCGCGTGCGTCGCGAGTTGCCGCGTGGCTCTGTCTGGGTGGCGGGGGATGCCGTCCAGGGCATGACCGTGACCTTCATGTGGGCCGACAAAGAAAACGTCGACAGCGCAGCGGCTGGCAACCTGGTGCAAGCGGCTTCCTGCAGCGCCAATGACACCGGCCTGGCGCAGCAAACCTGTTGTCCAGCAGATGCCAAGGTGCCTGCCGGGGTCCGCTGCGCCACCTTTTCTCTCACCCCCTGAATACACGATGCACCGCGAACGCATTTCATCAAGAGGCGCACGTCGGCAAAGCGGGGTGACGCTGGTCGAGCTGATGGTGACCATCGCCATCAACCTTGTCCTCGTGCTGGCAGCCACCTTGCTGTACCTCAACACCCGCAGCACCCAGCGCGAAGTCAACGAACGAAGTGCTGTCTACGAGACCGGGCAGTTCGCCATGGGCCTGCTGGCTCGCGATATCAACTCCGCCGGTTTCTACCCGGCCGCAGCCATCGAGAAACCCAACGAGACCTCTGCCGTGCCCACGGACGGTGTGCGCTTTACGTACGACACGGCGGTGGCAGGCATGGGGTTGACCGATGAGGCGTACGCGAACGGTGTGTTCGGTTGTGCGGGCAAGTCTTTCGACTCCAAGACCCGTGCCTGCGTCGATTCAGACAAGTTGCCCGAGGGTTCGGACTCCCTGGTGCTGTCGTATTTCACCGAAGACGCCTTCTCGCTGGGCGCCGGTCAACGTGGTGATTGCACCCGGTCCGATGTGATCACGGACACGACCGTTGCGAAGAACGACAAGCGGGCCACCTATTTGACCGACATGTCGGGTTCAGGCTCCGGCAGTGGTGCGGACGACAAAGGCGCCAGCAAGCTCACGGCCGACAAGGTCAAGCCAGACCTGGGGCCCTTGCCCGACGCGCCCCTGCTCGTGATCAATGCCTACGAGTTGATCAAAGACACCTTGGTGCTCGACGACGGGCGCGAGGTACCATCATCCACCCTGACGTGCTGGGGCAATGGCAGCGGCAGCCGTCAACCGCTGGTGCAGGGCGTCGAGCAGTTCGTCGTCAGCTACGGTCTGGCCAACGACGCCTCTCGCCGGCCGGTGCGTTATGTGTCTGCAGGCGTGGTGGGTACCCAGTCTGCCAACATCGACGGCGAACTTCAGCGTGGCTGGCAGCTGGTCACGTCCATCCGGGTGTGCATGCTCGTGCGTTCGGCCCAATCCACCACCTTGCGTGACGCGCCCGACGTGACCGATTGCCGGGGCGAATCCGTCAGCCGTGCTAACGGCGTCCAAGTCCAGCGCTTCGAGCAGGTCTTCAGCGTCAAGAACCGCCAGGGCAACACGGTGCCCTTGAAGTTGGCAGTGGCGGGCGGGCAGGCGCCCGATCCGGAGGCCCAGCCATGATGCGCGTTGTGCCTGCCCGCCAGCGTGGGGTGGCGATGTTGGTCGTGCTTGTGTTCACCCTTGCCTTGACTGGCATCGCCATCGTCAGCGCCCGCCTGGCCTTGCTGGGTGAGGGCCTGGCTCGCAACCAGCTTGACTTGCAGGTGGCCCGGCAGGCTGCCGAAGCCGCGCTGCGAGACGCCGAAAAGGACCTGATGATTGCCAATGGGGAGCTCGACTTTCCGGGAGCCGTTTGCAAGCGCAACGTCCAGCGCCCAGTCCTGAATCAGATCACCGAGTTCACGGAGGATTGCCTGCGCGGCCAGTGCCTCTTCGATCCGAAGAAGCGCGCCAAGGTCGATTTCTCAAAAGCCGAGGGCGATCCGGAGCTTGCCGAAGCCTGGTGGCCAGAGGATCGAGGTGGGCGCTGGGGCGCCCCAGGCGAAGACAAGCCTGGCGCAGGCAACGCAGGCCCTTGCCAAACGTTCACGGGCGCCGTCCCGTTGGGATCGTTCACTGGGGCGCGCGCCGTCCAGGGTGTGGCTTTCCAGCCCGAGTACCTGATTGAACTCATCCCACGCGGCACCGATTATTTCTTTCGCATCACCGCCCGCGGGTTCGGCTACCGTGCCGGCACAGAGGTGGTGCTCCAGTCTTACTTCTTGGTTCCCGAATCCTGAGGCCGTGCCATGAACCTTCACCTGCCTCGCCTCGCGCTGGCTGCAGCGTCGCTGCTGTCCCTGACGCTGACCGTCTGGGCGCAGACGGGCGTGAGCCCCCAGTTCTCATCCACCAGCCTCGCCGCCTACCCGCCAAACATCAGCGAAGGGGTTGGCGGGCCCATGATGATGCTCACGGCGTCGCGTGACCACACGCTGTTCGCACCCATCTACACCGACTACGAAGACATCGATGGCGACGGCACGGTTGACTACACCTTCAAGCCGACGTTCGTCTACTACGGCTACTTCGACGCCAAGCTCTGCTATAGCTATTCGACCGGCAACCCAGGGCGTTTCGTGCCCTCGGACGTGGCCACCGAGGTGGGCGGTCGACTGACCTGCCCTTCGAGGGAGCCCTTGTGGAGCGGCAACTTCCTTAACTGGGCCACGATGACCCGCCTGGACGTGGTGCGCAAGACCTTGTATGGCGGTCGAAGGGTGATCGACACAGTGGACAACGCTGGCGGTGACACCACGCTCCAGATGGCGGCGCTCGGGCACGACGCGCACGCCTTCGTCAAGTACTACGGTGGCGCAGACATCCGTGACTACACCCCATTCACGTTTGCCGAGCTGGGCAGCGCAGGCTTGACGATGTGCAGCCGTGGCACAGACGCCAACGGTCAAGGTCTGCCGCAGCTTCGTTTGGCCAAGGGCAACTACAGCCTTTGGGCCACGACGCCCGGGACAGTGTGCAACTGGTCCGAGTTCCAGCCTAACTTCGCCTTTGGCGCGAAGGCCCAGGCCTTCTATAAGGAGTACGGGCCGCCGGCCAAGGTCAACCCCTACCACGTTGAGCAGGTCCATCGACCCGATTTGCCGTCGTATGACCAGAATGGTGCCAAGTATGGAACAGTTGGCCCCGAGCTGATCGTTCGTGTTCAGTCATGCGTTGGAAAGTTCATCGGCCAGGGCAACGAACGCTGCCGAGGCTACCGCCGCACCGTCAACAACGTGGTGCAGACCACCTACAAGCCCATCGGGTTGTTGCAGGAGTTCGGCACCAGCGAGCGGACGAGCCAAGCGGTCCGCGCCGAGTTCGGCCTGATCACGGGCAGCTTCGACGACAACCTGCGCGGCGGTCAGTTGCGCAAGAACGTGGGCTCGGTCAACGACGAGGTTGACCTGGGCACGGGGCGTTTTTGCCACATGCTGACGGAGACCGACAGTAACAGCAACTGCAAGGTCACGGCCGATTCCTTTTCGAATGGTCGGGGTTCCACCATCGCGGGCATCATCCGTTCCTTTGATAGCTTGCGGCTGTTCAACGCTGGCAACTACAACGCTGATGCCCCGGTGATCGGCGGCCGAGCGGACACGTTCGCCTTCCCGTCTCAAGTTCCGAACGGCAGCTTCCCGTCCTGGGGCAACCCCATGTCGGAGATGATCACGCAGGCACTGGCCTATTTCGCCAACCTGCCCATGGGCGCCGATGCGACCAAGATCACCCGCGATGCCTCGGTGGGCCTGCCCGTTTCGATCACCCCACGCGACCCCCTTCGCGACACTGACAACGACCCCGTCGCCGGTGTGCCGCGCCGTGACCTGTTTGGTCGGGCGATCTGCCGCCCCATGCACATGCTGGCCCTGTCCAGCGGGGCGGTCACCCACGACACCGACGAGCCGGGCGCATCCGAAGATGTGTATGGCGATGCCGCGGCGTTCATCGGCAAGAACAAGGCCACCGAAACCATCCAGAAGGCGACCGACCGGGTTGGCCAAATCGAGGACATCAACAACAGCCGTCGTTCCGTGGGGTCGGCGGATGCCGACTTCGGCTCGGATTGCACCGCCAAGCAGATCGGCACCGTGGTAACCGAGGGCCTCGCACGGGTTGCGGGCGTGTGTCCGGAGGCCCCTGCTGTCAAGGGCTCGTACCTGGCTGCGGGCGCGGCCTTCATTGCCAACACCCAGGCGGTTCGCGCGCTGGCCGACTTGGTCAATGAGAACGGTAAGTCGGTGTCGACCAGCAGGCTCCCTGCCCACGCCCTGCGCGTGAAGTCTTATGCGGCCACCTTGTCAGGCGGCGTGGCCCGCATCGAGGTGCCGATTCCGGGCAAGGCGGGTGTGGTGTACATCACGCCCGAGAGTTCGTGGGACTTCGTGGACTACAAAACCACCAACGGCCAGTTGATGCCGGGTGCCATGCTCACCTTCCGATCGATCTATGGCGATGCGAACTCTGCGTCGTACGTGGTCACCTGGAACGACGCGCAGTTCGGCGGTGACTACGACATGGACATCGTCGGCTTTCTGCGTTGGGAGCGCAAAGAAAGTGCAAGCCGCCCGGGGGTGTACGAGCTCAGGGTGATGACCGACATCCTCAACCACGACGCAGGTGCCCGGGGCTCGCACGGCTTCAGCATCATGGGGACAGAGAACCCCGAGCTTGACAAGCGCTACCTGACACACGGTGGGGTGGGCTACGCTGCACCTGGCTCCGATTGTGCGGGCTTGGGCGGCACACAATTCAACCTGCGCTGTGGGTTCACGGACAGGGGGATGAACACGGGTGCTCCGAACAGCGGCGATGGCTACGCCTGGCCGAGCAGCTACGGAGGCCAACGCGTTGACTTCTTCGGCAGCAGCGCGCCCCTGACCACCACGGTGGCCAAGGACTTCACGGTCACCAATGGCGCTGCAGACGTCACCCTGCGCGACCCGCTCTGGTACGTGGCGAAGTACGGCAGCTTCAGCACCGGCGAAACCGAGTTCGCGGTCAGCTCGAACGCCAGCCCTGAAGCTCGCTCGGGTGCGGCCGCCGTCAACTGGGACAGCCAGAACAACAACGGCAAGGCGTGCGGGCTCGGCGGCTGCGCCGACGGCGAACCCGACGGCTACTTCCTGGCGCGTCGGCCGGAGTTGCTCGAGGAGCGCCTGCGCAACCTCCTGAAGGCCATCACCCAGGGAAGCAACTCGGCGCCTGCGGTGTCCTCGTCTCAATTGCTGTCCGACAGCATCAAGTACACGGCCGAGTTCAGCCCCACGGGGTTTGGCGGCACGATCAAGGCGTACACGCTCGACAAAGACGGCGCCTTCAACAGCCAGCCTGGCTGGAGCGCGACCGATCTGATGACCAAGGCCGGAACCTCCCGCACGATCATCACGGACAACGGCGACACCGGTCTGGTGTTCGACTGGGCGTCGCTCAATGTGGACTCCCAGGCGCCCTATCGCGCCGCGATGCTGGGGTTGAGCCTGAGTCAGCAGCCGACGCAGGCCGAGCGCGAGGCGCTATCGGCCCAAGCGAGTCGTGCCGAAAACCTGATCCTGTACATGCGCGGCGATGACAGCAAAGAGGGCGCGAGCTTCCGCGTTCGCAGCAATGGCGTCATGGGCCCGATCGTCAACTCGACTCCCTGGCTACAGAGTGGCTTGGTTGCCGGTCGCTACACCGATGCGGTGTTCGGCGACGGCCCCTCGTACCGCACCTTCGCCAACGGCAAGCTGAAGGCGAAGCCGGTGCTGTGGGCGGGCGCCAACGACGGCATGTTGCACGGCATCCATGCCCAGACGGGTGAGCCCCTGGTGTCCTACGTGCCCAGCCCCCTGGTCGGGCGCCTGGAGTCGGCCCTTTCGGCGGGCAATGTCTCTCCCGTGGCCCTGATGGACGGCAGCCCCTTCGCGGCCGACGTGCTGGCGGCCCCTGGCACCGGTTTCCGCACCGGCACGGGTTCGACGGGTTCCGTCAAGCCGGCCTGGGCCACCTACCTGTTCAGCTCGTTGGGCCGAGGTGGCCGGGCCGTGTTCGCGCTCGACGTCACCAGCCCCGACTCGCTGTCCTCCACGCTGACCGCGCCGGCTGCCTTCAAGTGGGTGTTTTCGTCGAGCGTCGACGGTGACCTGGGCTACCAGCTGCAGGACCCGGTGCGCCACCCGGGTTCGGGGCAGGCCTCGCAGGTGGTCTACCTCAACAGCGGTGATTTCGGCCTGTTGGTGCCCAACGGCTACGGTTCCGACCGTGGCAAGGCGGCTTTGTTCATCCTCGCGGTCAATGGCCCGACTTCTGCCGGCTGGCAGCCAGTGGGTGCCGGCTCGGGGGGCTCGTTCCGCAAGATCGTGGTGTCGCGTGACGACGACTCGCAAAACGGGCTGATGGGCGCGACCTGGGTGGACCTGGACAACAACGGCACCGCCGACGTCGTGTACGCCACCGACCTGCGGGGCCAGCTCTGGAAGTTCGACCTGCGCTCGTCAAACCCGCTGGAATGGCAGTCGGCCCTGGTCACCTCGGTGACGACCACGGTGGGCACCCAGGCCACCACCAACGAGGTGGCGCAGCCCCTGTTCACCGCCAGCGTCGGCGGGCGCACGCTGCCGATCACGACGGCGCCGGTGGTGTTCTTCCCGAACTTCGGGGGCGCGATGATCTCGTTTGGCACCGGTCGCGCCATCGAATCGGTCGACTTCCCCGATTCCTCCACAACGCAGGCTTTCTTCACGGTGTGGGACAAAGGCCGCTACCCGGGTGACCGGATCAACCCGCCTCTCACCAACGCCTCGGGTGAGGTCACCTTCGAGAACGCCTTGCCGCGTGTCGGCGCCACGCGAACGATCGGACAGGGTGAGGCGGCGCGCACCGTCAAGACCTTCGTGCGCCGCGTCTTGCGTCGCGACACGGACGGCAGCGTCTACCAGGTCCAGACCGACGACCAGGGTGACGTGGTGATCAAGAATGGTGCAGAGGTACGCCTGGCCGATGGCACCACCACCCAGGAGTTCAAGCCGGCCGAACACGACGGTTGGTACTTCGAGTTCCCGGTCGCGGGGGAGGCGGTCATCAGCTCGCTCACCCGGCGTCAGAACTTCGTGCTTTTCACCACCGTGCGGCCGAAGTCTGGCACGGAGCGGGAGGTCTCGTGCTCGATGGAGCCACAAGGCGCGCTGTACGCGTTCAGCCCGGTGTCTGGTTTGCCCATCACCCGTCTCCTGTCCACCACCTCTCTGCTCATCGGCAAGGACATCGCGGATCAAAAGGTCGTCGCTGTCACGGACGCGTCGACGGGTACGTCCGTCAACACTGGCGGGGAAGGCAAGGGGCGTGCGCTGGGCAAGGGCACGGACGAGGACATCAACTTTTCGGCTTCGAACCTGCGCCTGCAATGGCGCGAAATCATGGGCATGCGCACCCGTCCTGCCGCCACGGCCGATGAAGATAAGGCGCCCACACCATGAAGGTCAGAACCATGATCGCGCGTGACACTTGGGCCTCGCGTCGGCCCCACGCCATCACCTCCAGGGGGTTCACGCTCATCGAGGTGATGATCACCGTGGTGATCGTGGCCATCCTCGCGGCCGTGGCCTACCCGTCCTACACCGAGTACGTGGCCCGGGGGCACCGCACCCAGTTGAAGACACAGATGCAGGCCGCCCAGCATTGGATGGAGCGCCGCTACAGCGAGCGTTACTTCTACGGCAACGCTGCGAACACCAACGATGCTCCCGCGGCTTTCGCGGATCAATTGTTCGCGTCCAGCCCGCCGGCTGGCGAAGGGGCTGCTCGCTACAGCCTGAGCGTCACGATCAACGGCACCGGCCAGGGATACGTCATCACAGCCGAGCGCGTTGACACGGGAACCATGGCCAATGACCAGTGTGGCGACCCGACGGTCGACAATCTGGGCGTCAAGGGTGTCGTGGAAGACAGCCTGAACGACGGTCGCTACAAGGGCGATGTGGCCGACGCGATTGCGAACTGCTGGCGGTGATTCGTTGAGAGCTAGAAGTGAACGTGAGCCGAGCCCGCGCCCCCTGGTTGGCCATCGCCATGGCAGTCGCCCTGCACGGTTTCGGCACCTGGTTGTTGGGCGCAGGAGGGTGGCCGAAGCGGACGTCGGGGGCCGTGGTTGACGCCCACGAAGGCCCAGTTGAAGCGCGAGCAAGCCGGGTCTTGAGGGGCCGCTTGTCGCTCGCCGAGTCGCCTGCGCTGGACGCGCCGGGCGCAGGGCCTCTGAGCCCTGAGGCCCCCATTGATCGGGCGCAACAGCCCGCCTCTGAGGCGCCGGTCAACCCGGCGGTGGTCGCCCAGCTGACGCCTGACCAGGCGACGTTGGCTGAGCGCTACGTGCAGGCCGATCAGCTCGACCTTGCCCCGTCGCCCGAGCCCGGTTGGATCCTGGACGAGGACGCTTTCAGCGAGGTCGGCTCGGCCCGCATGGTCTTGCGCCTCTGGGTGTCGGCCCAAGGCCACATCGACCGTGTGGACGTGCTGCGTGCCGAGCCCGGGGGGGGCTGGGTCGATCGCGCCATCCGCCCCTTGCCAAAGACCCGTATGCGGCCTGGCGAGCGGGCCGGGCACGCGGTGGCATCGAGCATCGTGGTAGAACTCGTCGCCGACCTCGAAACCTTTCGCTGAACGCTTCCTGCCCACGGGGGCTAGCAGCCGATCGCACGCTCCATGTCAGACGACAGTTCGCACGCATCCCACCTCACCTGGATGCAAGCCGCCCTCACCCAGGCCCGCCTGGCCCTCCCCATCTCCACCCCCAACCCCCCGGTCGGCTGCGTGATCGTGCGCGACGACCGCCTCATTGGCCAGGGCCACACCCAGCTGGCGGGCGGTCCGCACGCCGAGGTCATGGCCATGCGTGACGCGCAAGCGCGGGGCGAACGCCTCCAAGGCGCCACCGCTTACGTCACCCTCGAGCCTTGCTCTCACCATGGCCGCACGCCCCCTTGCGCCGACGCTCTGATCCGCGAGGGTGTCGCACGCGTGGTCGTGGCCCTGCACGACCCCAATCCGCTGGTGGCGGGGCAGGGCGTTGCCAGGTTGCGTGCAGCGGGCATCACCGTTGACGAGCTTCCGCCCGATCACCCCGCCGCCCTCGAAGCGCGCGAGATCAAGATCGGCTTCCTGTCTCGCATGGTGCGTCAGCGTCCTTGGGTGCGCCTGAAGGTGGCTGCGTCGCTGGATGGCCGAACGGCGCTGGACAACGGCGTCAGCAAATGGATCACCTCGCCGGGCGCGCGCGAAGACGGGCAGCACTGGCGCGCCCGCGCGTCGGCCGTGCTCACGGGCATCGGCACCGTGCTGGACGACAACCCGCGCCTCGACGTGCGTGCGTTCGAGGTGCTTCGCCAGCCCCTGCGCGTGGTGCTCGACAGCCGCTGGCGCATGCCGCCCGATTCGGCCATGCTGGGCACGCAGGGTGGTTTGCTCGTGGTGGGCTTGACGCCCATCGATGAAGACGCGAAGAACCGCCAATCTGCGTTGCTGGCGGCTGGTGCCGAGGTGCTGGAGGCGCCGCCAAGCGTGGTGGGCCGACCTTCCGAGGCCGGGGACTCTCTGGGTGCCTGGGTGCTCCCAGGTGTTTCAGTGCAAGCCAAGGCGCAAGCGAATGGCGGACAGGCCAGTGCCACGGCCGTGTCCGCCCAGGCGACCCAACGCACACCCCAGGTCGACCTGGCCTGGCTGCTTTCCGAGCTCGCCCGCCGTGGTGTCAACGAGCTGCACGTCGAGGCTGGCGCCCGCCTGAATGGCCATTTGATCGAGCAGGGGTGGGTCGACGAGATCCTGGTGTATCTTGCGCCCAAGCTGCTGGGCCCCGGACGGGCGCTGGCCGCGCTGTCTCCGCTCAGGGGGCTGGATGGGTGCTGGCAAGGCGAGGTCCGCGACCTCTGCCTGGTCGGCCCGGATGCCCGCCTGATCGTGCGCCCGCCCGGTCGCGAACGTTTCTGAGGTCGGCTGGGGCGATCGCCCTGGCCCGTGGCATCGGTTTCGCGGGCGCCTGCGCGCGCCCGTGATCGGTACCAAGCTCTCTCTGTGCCTTCTTCCCTCCCAATCCACGTCGTCGAGAAGTCCATGTTCACCGGCATCATCACTGGCGTTGGCCAGGTCACCGACAACCAACCCCTGGGCGAGCTGCCCACCCACGGCCGCCGCCTGACCATCCAGGCCCCGGCTGGTTACCTCGAGGGCGTCGGCCTGGGCGACAGCATCGCCATCAACGGCGCTTGCATGACGGTCACCACCTTCGACGTGGCCGCCAGCCGCTTCACCATCGACGTCTCGGCCGAAAGCCTGGCGCGCACGGTCGGTCTGGCTGGCACGGGTCACCGGGTCAACCTGGAGCAGGCCCTGCGCTCGCACGACCGCCTGGGCGGCCACATCGTCACCGGCCACGTCGATGGCGTGGGCGATGTGTCCGTGTTCGAGCCGGTGGGCGAGTCGTGGCTGCTGCGCATCCGTGCGCCCAAGGCCCTGGCGCGTTTCCTGGCTTACAAGGGCTCGATCACCGTCAACGGCGTGAGCCTGACCGTCAACCGCGTGCAGGACGCCGACGACGGCAGCACCGAGTTCGACATCAACCTCATCCCGCACACCATTGACAACACGGCGCTGGGCGAGATCAAGGCGGGCACCCAGGTCAACCTCGAGGTCGACCTGATCGCCCGCTACGTGGAGCGCATGCTGTCGGCCGAGGGGCGCCTGCCGGGCTGAGCGCCTCTTGCGTGGTGAAATCCCGGCGCATTTCCGCTCTCCAAGGGGGCTCAAGCTGGGGTTTGCCCCCGTTGGGGTGCGCCGCCCGCCTACAATCGCGGGATGCCGATTTCACCCATCCCCGAGCTGATCGCCGAGCTGGCCGCTGGCCGCATGGTCATCCTGGTTGACGAAGAAGACCGCGAGAACGAGGGCGACCTCGTCCTGGCTTCCGACCACGTCACGCCCGAAGCCATCAATTTCATGGCCAAGTACGGCCGTGGCCTGATCTGCCTGACGCTCAACCGCGAGCACTGCGAGCGCCTGCAACTGCCGCCCATGGCCACGCGCAACGGCACCAAGCATGGCACCGCCTTCACGGTGTCCATCGAGGCCGTCGAAGGGGTGACCACCGGCATCTCGGCCGCCGACCGCGCGCGCACCGTGCAGGCCGCCGTCGCCGCCGACGCCAAGCCCACCGACCTGGTGCAGCCCGGCCACATCTTCCCGCTGCAGGCCAAGGACGGCGGCGTGCTCATGCGCGCTGGCCACACCGAAGCCGGTTGCGACCTCGCCGGCATGGCAGGCCTCACGCCATCGTCCGTGATCTGCGAGATCATGAACGACGACGGCACCATGGCCCGCCTGCCCGACCTGGAGGTCTTCGCCAAAGAACATGGCTTGAAGATCGGCACCATCGCCGACCTGATCCAGTACCGCAGCCGCAACGAGAGCCTGATCGAGTCCGTTGGCCGTCGCACCATGCAGACGCCCGAAGGCCCTTTCGAGACCCGCGTTTTCAAGGACCGCACGGGCGCCGTTCACATGGCCCTGAGCCTGGGCCTCGAAGGCGCCAAGCCCGGTCGCGAAGACGAGGTGTTGGTGCGCGTGCACGAGCCCTTCTCGGTGCTCGACTGGCTGGACGCCGGCAGCCGCAGTCACTCCTGGCCGCTGCCCAAGGCCCTGGCTGCCGTGCGCGAAGCCGGCCGTGGCGTGGTGGTGCTGCTCAACGTGGGCGATGACCCCGATCGCCTGCTCGATCGCGTGCTGCCTGCTGACCCGCAAGCCGTCCCCAAGACCCCGGCTGACCTGCGCACCTACGGTGTGGGCGCCCAGATCCTCAAAACCCTGGGCGTGCAGCGCATGCGCCTGATGGGCAACCAGCAACGCCTGCCCAGCATGGTCGGCTATGGCCTGGAAGTCAGCGGTTTCCTGACCGCCGATGGCCAGAGCCTGCCGGTGCCTCACGCCTGACGGCTTGCCCGCCGATTGTTCTTTGATTCGTTCTTTTCACTTCGCTCTTTAGATTGGATGTCCCATGCAAGGCGCTGACAAAGGTACCGCCAACCGCCTCGACGGCAACGACCTGCGGGTCGGGCTCGTTCAGGCCCGTTTCAACGATGACCTCACCGGTCGCCTCGCCACCGTCTGCATCGACGAGCTGCTGGCCCTGGGCGTGCAACGCAAGCACATCACCCACGTGACCGTGCCCGGCGCACTCGAGGTGCCCGTTGCCCTGCAGGCCATGGCCGACAGCGAACGCTACGACGCCCTGGTGGCCCTGGGCTGCATCATCCGTGGCGAGACCTACCACTTCGAGCTGGTGGCCAACGAGAGCGGCGCCGGTGTGACCCGCGTCAGCCTGGACCACCACGTGCCGATCGCCAACTGCATCCTCACGGTCGAGAACCAGGAGCAGGCCGAGGCCCGCGTTCAAGAGAAGGGCCGTGACGCGGCCCGCGTTGCCGTCGAAATGGCCAACCTGCTGGACGACCTGCTGTGAGCGACGCCACCTCGACCCCTCCCGGCGGCCCCTCCGAGGGTGCCCGCAGCGAACGCGGTGCCGCAGCATCGCAGCCTCCGCGCGACCGCGCCAAATCCTCTCGCCGCCGCGCTCGCGAGTACGCGCTGCAAGGCCTCTATGAGTGGCAACTCAACCCGCGCGACCCGGGTGCCATCGACGCTGATTTGCGCGATGCCCCCGAGTTCGCCAAGTGTGATCGTGGCCACTACGACGCCCTGCTGCACGGCTGCATCGAGCAGTCCGCACAGCTCGATGCGGTGCTCCTGAAGTACCTGGATCGCTCGGTGCAGGAGCTCTCGCCCGTCGAACATGCCGTGTTGTGGATCGGGGCTTACGAGCTCACCCACTGCCTGGACGTGCCTTACAAGGTCGCGATCAACGAGGCCGTCGAGCTGGCCAAGTCCTTTGGTGGCACCGATGGCCACAAGTTCGTCAATGGCGTGCTGGACCACCTCGCTCCTGGTCTGCGTCCCGACGAAGTCAAGGCCTATCGTTCGAAACAGCGTTGAGCCTTCTCTCTGCTGTGTCCACGCCCCCTACGCAACCCGCCGTCACCCAGCCTCACGAGGTGGAGGCGGATCGGCTCGTGGTCGATGACGTCGACACGATCTCCGAGACCAGGCCACTGCCCGAGCCAGACCCGGCCGAGTTGCGTCGCGTGCGTCCCGAGTCGCTGCCCACGATCGGGCACATCGGCCGCTATGCGCTGAAGTACGTGATCGGCGAAGGTGGGCTGGGCACCGTCTACGCAGCGCATGACACCTTGCTGTCGCGCCTGATCGCCATCAAGACGCTGAACGTGAACCTGCCCGCGTCCGAGCGCGAGCAGTTCGACAAGCTGGTGCTGCACGAGGCGCGCGCTTCAGCAGGCCTGAACCACTCCTACATCGTCACCGTGCACGACGCGGGCACGAGCGAGCAGGGCAGCTACATCGCCATGGAGCTGCTCAAGGGGCGTGACCTGCGCCACCTCTTGTCCATGGGCTGGAAGCCCACGCCCGAGCAGGCTGCGCTGATCGTGCGGCGGGTGGCTGATGCGCTGTCCTACGCCCACCACAAGGGCGTGACCCACCGCGACATCAAGCCGGCCAACATCTTCATGGTCGGGCGCACGCAGCCGCGCGTGCTGGATTTCGGCATCGCGCGCATCCGCCAGGTCGAGGCCTTGGCGCAGCGTGACGACGAGACCAGCCGCTTCCAGGAGCTCATCGGCGGCTCGCCCTTCTACATGGCGCCCGAGTTGGTGCGCCGAGAGCCTGGCGACCAGCGCGTGGACGTGTACGCCCTGGGCGTGGTGCTCTACGAGTTGCTGGCCGGGCGGCGAGCCTTCACAGGCGGCTCGCTCGACGAGATCGCCGACGCGGTGTTGCACCAGCCCGTCAAGCCGGTGCACGAGGTCAACCCCGAGATTCCGCGCGAGCTGTCGGACATCGTGGCCCATGCGATGCACCGCGACATCGATCAGCGCTTTCGTTCTGCGCGCCGCCTGTCGCACGCGCTGCGCGACTGGTTGGATGGCGTCGATGGCAGCCGGCCTGTGGCCTCCGAGGCGGCTGCTCCGCGCCATGCGCAGCGGCCTG
Organism: Aquabacterium parvum; assembly: GCF_001447195.1. Taxonomy (GTDB): domain Bacteria; phylum Pseudomonadota; class Gammaproteobacteria; order Burkholderiales; family Burkholderiaceae_C; genus Aquabacterium; species Aquabacterium parvum. The sequence goes on from NZ_LFRI01000386.1 coordinate 417,142, forward strand.
CGTTGTGGCGCCAGCCCCTGGTGTGGCTGCTGGCGCTCAGCTTCATCGGCCTGGTCGTGGCGCTGGCCGGCGTGTTTCTGACGGGTTCGCGCGGGCACTGAGTGGTCACTGCGGCGAGGGCTCGTGCGAACAAGCGCCTCGGTCCGCGTGCCGGGGTTTGGCCCAGCGTCAGCCTCAGCCTTTGCCCAGGGTCACTTCCAGCGCCCGGTCGCCCTGACCGGCCCAGCGCCTGACCTCGTCGTCGAGCAGGTGCAAGGTGCGCGGGTGTTGCAGGGCCCAGCTGCGCGCCAGCACCAGCTTGACCTTGCCGGAGCGGGCCGGCTGCAGCGATGCCACCTGCTCGGGCAGCTCCATGCGCGCGTGGTGCAGGATGATGGCCAGGCGCAGGCACAGCACCTGCGACATCAGCACCGTGTCGTGCTTGTGCTCGGCCAGCTTGATCAGCTCACCGCGCTGTCCCAGGGCCAGGGTGGCCAGGCGACGCAACTGCGACTGCGAGTAGCCCGACGCGTCGACATGACCGAGCAGGTAGGCGCTGTGGCGGTGGTGGTCGTGGTGAGAGACCATCATGCCGATCTCGTGCAGGGCGGCGGCCCACGCGAGCTCGCGCGTGTGCTCGCCATCGGCGCTGGCTTGCGGCTCGGCCAGGCCTTGCCAGAGGGACAACGCTCGCTGGCTCACGCGCGCAGCCTGGGCCGCATCGACCTGAAAGCGCCGCTGCAGCTCGCGCACCGAGGTGTCGCGCGGGTCGGGCTGGCGGTGGTCTCGCGTGGCCTCGATGCGGTCGTCGAGGTCGAAGATGACGCCCTGGCGCAAGGCGCCACGTGCAGGGCGCATGACCTCGATGTCGAAGTGCTGCGAGAGCGTGTAGAGGATGCTCAGGCCGCCACCGAGCACAGCCTTGCGCTCGGGCTTGAGGCCGGGCAGGGTGAGGCTCTCGGCGTTGCCCGCTTCCAGGCAGCGCTCGATGCACCAGCGCAGGCCTTCGGGTGTGATGCTGCCGTCGGTGATGCCATTGGCCGCCAGGATCTGCGCCACGGCGCCCACCGTGCCGGACGAACCCAGGGCCTCGGTCCAGGCCTCGCGCGGGAACAGGGTGAGCGCTTCTTCGAGTTCGGCGCCAGCAACGATCTGGGCCGCACGGAAGTTCTCGGCGGTGTAGTTGCCTTGCGGGAAGTGCTGCATCGACAGGCTGACGCTGCCCACCGCGAAGGACTCGACCTGGCGTGCGCTGCGGCCTGTGCCCAGGATCATCTCGGTCGAGCGCCCGCCGATGTCGATGACCAGGCGCGGCAGTTCGCTGGGTTGCAGGCGCGAGACGCCCTGGTAGATCAGGCGGGCTTCTTCGCGACCGGAGATGACCTCGATCGGACTGCCCAGCACGCGGTTGCCACGCTGCAGGAAGGCGTCGCGGTTGCGGGCTTCGCGCAGTGTTTGCGTGGCCACGGCGCGCACTTGCCAGGGCTCGAAGCCTTTGAGGCGCTGGGCGAAGGTGGCCAGGCAGGCCAGGCCGCGCTGGGTGGCTTCTTCGGTCAGCATGCCGCGGCTGTCCAGGCCGGCGCCCAGGCGCACCGTCTCCTTGAGGTAGTCGATGCGCTTGTACTTGCCTTTGCTGACCTGGGCGATCTCCAGGCGGAAGCTGTTCGAGCCCATGTCGATGGCCGCGAGCAGGTCAGTGGGGCGGCTGACCGGGCTGGTCCCGGTGGTGGCTTTGGCCTGGCTCTTGCTGGCCACGTTGCGCGGTGCGAGGTTCATGGGGCCCTATTGTGGCCGCTTATGTGGCCGCTTATCTCGCATCGCCCGATGACAGCCCGGGTGGGTTTGACACGGTTGCTAAGATGAACGCATGACCCTGACCTACATCATGGCCGCCACGTTGTTCGGCGGCCTGACCTCCGTGTTGCTCGCTGCGGCCCTGTCGGCACCCCTGCTGGGCCTGATCGTTCGCCACCTCGTGAGCCTGTCCACCGGCGTGCTGCTGGGCACGGCCCTGTTGCACGTGCTGCCCGAGGCATTCGAGTCGCACGTCGAGCCGCATGCGCTGTTCCTGACCTTGCTGGGTGGCCTGATGTTCTTCTTCCTGCTGGAGAAGGCCGAGCTGTACCGCCACGGGCACCACCACGAGCACGATGACCACCACCATCACCACGGCTTCGATGCCGAGCAGGCGGGCCGCGGGGGCTGGAGCGTGCTGGTGGGCGACAGCATCCACAACTTCTGCGATGGCGTGCTGATCGCGGCGGCCTTCCTGGTGGACACGCACGTCGGTGCGGTCACGGCCATGGCGATCATCGCGCACGAGATCCCGCAAGAAGTGGGTGACTACATCGTGCTGATCAACGCGGGTTTTTCGCGCACCCGTGCGCTGGTCTACAACCTGCTCTCGGGTCTGGCGGCCGTGGTGGGCGGCGTGCTGGGTTACTTCCTCATCGAGCCTTGGCAAAACCTGCTGCCGTACCTGATGGTGATCGCCGCGAGCAGCTTTGTGTACGTGGCGGTGGCCGACCTGATCCCGCAATTGCAGAAGCGCTTGACCGCGCGCGACACCGTGCTGCAGCTGGTCTGGCTGGCCGTGGGCCTGATCATGATCGCCCTGCTGGTAAACGGGCTCCATCACGAGCACTGACTTTGCCCCCCCGGCATGCAGGGGTTTTGGGCGACGCGCCCCTTGAACCTGGGGTCAAGGGGTGTTTCCATTTGTGAACCGATGCCTGCCATGCGGCAACTTGGTTGACTCATGGGCTGGTCGCGGCGATTTGCGCGGGCCCGCAAATCGCAAATGAAAACAGCATGGCATTTGGGCTCGGTGGCGTTGGTCGCGTTGCTCGCAGGGTGTGGTGGTGGCGGCAACAGCGACGCCCCGTCTGCTCAATCGGGCGGGCAGTTGCAGGCGGTGCCCAAAGAGCGGGCGTCCATCCTGGCGGTCTCGCCCGTGTCGGTGGCGCGTTGGGATGCGGTGCAGACCTTGCCCATCGTTCCGGTGTCGGCGGCCAACCTGCCTGACGGCAAGGTGCTGCTGTGGTCTGCTGAAGACCGCTTTGGCTTTTCCAGCGGCTCGCAGACCTACACGGCCTTGCTGGACCCGGTGACGGGACAGGCCACCGAGCGCCTGGTCACCGAAACGCAGCACGACATGTTCTGCCCTGGCACCACCAACCTGGCCGACGGGCGCCTGCTGATCAACGGTGGCATCAGCACCCAGGCCACCAGCATCTACGACAGCCGCACCAACAGCTGGACGCGTGGCCCGGCCATGGTCATTCCGCGCGGCTACAACGCCAACACGCTGCTGGCCGATGGCTCGGTGTTCACCTTGGGCGGCTCCTGGAGCGGTGGCACGGGCGGCAAGCATGGTGAGGTCTGGAAGGACGGGCAGGGCTGGCGCCGCCTGACGGGTGTGCCGATCGACCCCTTTCTGTCGACCGATGCGTCGCGGGCTTTCGGCGGTGACAGCCATTTCTGGCTGCTGCCGGCCGGCAACGGCAAGGTCTTCCATGCCGGCACGGGCGTGGACATGCACTGGATCGACACCCAGGGCAATGGCAGCGTGACGTTCGCCGCAAGCCGGGGCGACGACGAGTTCAGCGTCAGCGGCAACGCGGTGATGTTCGACACGGGCCGCATCCTCAAAGTGGGCGGCGGGCCGGGTTACGACGCGGTCAACGCCAACGCCAACAGCTACGTCATCGACATCAACGCGGGTGTGTCGGTGCGCAAGCTCGCGCCCATGGCCTATCGACGGGCCTTTCACAACTCGGTGGTGCTGCCCAATGGGCAGGTGGTGATCATCGGTGGGCAGGCCTACGCGGTGGGCATCTCCGACAACAACTCGGTGCTGGTGCCAGAGCTGTTCGACCCGGTCACGGAAACCTTCACGCCGTTGCCGGCGATGAGCGTGCCCCGCAACTACCACAGCGTGGCCTTGTTGCTGCCCGACGCGCGCGTGTTGTCGGCCGGTGGTGGCCTGTGTGGCCAGGGCTGCGCGGCCAACCACGCCGACTACCAGATCCTCAGCCCCAACTACCTGTTCACCCGCGACGGCCAGCCCGCCGTGCGCCCGGTCATCCGCAGTGCGCCCGACGAGGTGGTGTACGGCACGCGCATCCAGGTTCAGCTCGACAGCGACGTGAGTTCGTTCGCCCTGGTGCGCATGAGCTCGACCACGCACACGGTCAACAACGACCAGCGACGCCTGTCGCTGAACTTCCGGCCCATGGTTGGGCAGCTCTACGAAGTGGACGTGCCCTCCAACCCTGGCTGGGCGCTGCCCGGCTACTGGATGCTGTTCGCGCTCAATGACGACGGTGTGCCCTCGGTGGCCAAGGTCGTTCGTGTTCATGGCACGGGTGCGCCGGTGATCACCCCGATCGCAGACCAGACCACCCTGCTGGGTGCGGCGGTGAGCCTGCAGCCCGCTGTCACGGTGGACGGTGGCGGCACCGTCACCTACCGCGCCACAGGGCTGCCGGAAGGCGTGAGCATCGATGCGGCCACCGGTCGCATCAGCGGCACGGCCACGGCGGTTGGGCGCTCGCACGTCAAGCTCTTTGCCAGCAAGGGGGCCGCGAGCGTCAGCACCGAGTTCCTGTGGAGCGTGGGCAGCATCCAGGCTGCGCGCTACCTCAAGTTCGAGGCCCTGTCCGAGCGCAATGGCAACGCATGGACTTCGATAGCCGAACTCAACTTGCTCAACGAGTCGGGGCAGGTCATGCCACGCACGGGTTGGAAGGTGTCGGCAGACAGCCAGGAGCTGGCCGGTGAAAACGGGGCCGTGGGCAACGCCATCGACGGCAACGAGGGCACCATCTGGCACACGCAATGGCAGGCCGCCAACCCGGTGCACCCGCACTGGATCGTGGTCGACATGGGCTCGGCTCAGCGCGTCACGGGCTTGCGCTACACACCTCGCTCGGGCGGGGGCAATGGCACCGTCGCGCGCTACCGCGTGTACCTGAGCCAGGATGGCGTGAGCTGGGGCTCGCCCGTGTCCGAGGGCAACCTGGGTGACCTCGGTGACTGGGCCGCGACCAAGGAGCTGAGGTTCAATGCCCTGTCCACGGTCAACCGCGCGCCCACGCTGGTCGCGCCCGTGGCACCGCCCGTGCGCGAAGGCGACGCGGCGATGCTGACCGTGACGGGCTCCGACCCCGATGGCGACGCCATCACCTTCAGCGCCAGCGGCCTGCCGCCCGGCATGTCCATCAACGCCAACTCAGGCGTGATCAGTGGTGTGGCCAGCCGCCTGGGCAACTACGAGGTGACGGTCACGGCGCAAGACAACCGTGGTGCCAGCAGCCAAGTGGTCTTCAGCTGGTCGGTGCTGGGTGCGCCGCCCGTGATCACCTCGGTGCCTGTTGCGCCTGTGGTGTCTGGCACTTCGGCGGACTTCACCGCGTCCGTGACCGGGCAGGGTCCTTTCCAGTACAAGTGGTCGTTTGGCGATGGCTCGGGCGAGACCGCCTACAGCGATCAGGCCAGCGTCAGCCATCGTTACGCTGAAGCGGGCGTCTACGAGGTGACGCTGACGGTGCTCGGCGGCGATGGTGTGTCCGCCGCCGCGAAGAAGTTCTGGCAGGTGGTGGGGGGTGACCCTTCTGCGCCACAAGCCAGGGGCTCGGGTGCGCTGGCCTGGGCGCCGCGCGACGGCCGCCTGTGGGCCGTCAACCCTGACAACGACAGCGTGTCGGTGTTCGATGGCACGACCTGGTCGCGACAGGCCGAGGTGGCCGTGGGCGCACAGCCGCGCGCGCTGGCCATCGCGCCATCGGGACAGGTGTGGGTCGTCAACCGTGGCAGCGCCAGCATCACCGTGCTCGACGGCAGCAGCCGTGCGCTGGTTCGCACCATCGCCTTGCCCACGGCTTCGGCGCCTCACGGCATCGTGTTCGATGACGACGGGCAGGCCTACGTGACCCTGGAGGCCGTGGGGCAGGTGCTCAAGCTCTCGGCGACGGGCGCCACCCTGGCCACCGCCAACGTGGGCGGATCGCCTCGTCACCTGGCCTTGTCGGCCGATCGCTCGCAGTTGCTGGTCACGCGCTTCATCACCCGGGCCCAGCCTGGCGAAGGCACCGCCGTGATTCAGACCGTGGTCAGCGGCGCGCGGCAGGGCGCCGAGGTGCACGTGCTCTCGCCCGCATCGATGGGCGTGCTGCGCACCATCGTGCTGCAGCACAGCGACAAGCCCGACACCACCGTGTCGGCCCGAGGCGTGCCCAACTACCTGGCCGCTCCGGCGATGTCGCCCGATGGCCGCTCGGCCTGGGTGCCCTCCAAGCAGGACAACATCCTGCGCGGCAGCCTGCGCGATGGCCAGAACCTGAACTTCGAGAACACGGTGCGCGCCATCTCGTCGCGCATCGACCTGACGACGCAGGCCGAAGACGCCGCCGCGCGGGTGGACCACGACAACGCGTCGGTGGCCAGTGCGGCGCTCTACCATCCGACGGGCGCCCTGGTGTTCGTGGCCCTGGAGACGAGTCGCCAGGTGGCCGTGCTGGACCCTGTGGGCCGACGCGAGCTGTTCCGCTTCGACACCGGCCGCGCACCGCAGGCGCTGGTGCTCTCGCCCGATGGCCTGCGCCTGTTCGTGCTCAACTTCATGGACCGCACGGTGGGTGTTCATTCGCTGGAAGGCCTGCTGCGCCGGGGTGAGTCGACGGCGGAACAGGTGGCCCTGCTGGCGGCCGTCGGCACCGAGAAGCTCAGCGCCACGGTGCTCAAGGGCAAGCAGCTGTTCTATGACGCACGCGATCCGCGCCTGGCGCGAGACGCCTACATGAGTTGCGCGAGCTGCCACAACGATGGCGGGCACGATGGCCGCACCTGGGACCTCACGGGTCAGGGCGAAGGTCTGCGCAACACCATCAGCCTGCGCGGCCGCGCCGGGGCGCAAGGGCGCCTGCACTGGAGCGGCAACTTCGACGAGGTTCAGGACTTCGAGGGGCAGATCCGCTCTCTGGCGCAAGGCACCGGCCTGATGACCGATGCGCAGTTCAACACCGGCACGCGTGCGCAGCCGCTGGGCGATCGCAAGAGCGGCGTCAGCACCGACCTGGATGCGCTGGCGGCCTACGTGTCTTCGCTCAACACCTTTGACGCCAGCCCCTTGCGCGCAGCAGGTGGGCAGCTGACGGCATCGGCATCGGCGGGGCGCACGGTCTTCGCGGCCCAGTGCGTGAGTTGCCACGGCGGTGCCGACTTCACGGACAGCGCAGCAGGGCAGTTGCGCAACGTCGGCACGATCAAACCCAGCAGCGGCAAACGCCTGAACGCCACGCTCAGTGGCCTGGACACGCCCACCCTGCGTGACGTTTGGGCCACCGCGCCTTACCTGCACGATGGCTCCGCCGCGACGGTGGACGACGCGGTGCGCGCCCACTCGGGCCTGACGCTCACGGCGGCGGACCTGGCCAACGTCAGCGAGTTCGTGCGCCAGATCGGTGGCACCGAGCCAGCCGTCACACCCTTGGTGCCCGCAGGCACCGGCACCGGCCTGCGTGGGCAGTACTACAACAAGGGTTGGTTCGGCACCACCTCGCTCGTGCTCACCCGCACCGAGAACCCCAACTTCGACTGGGGCACCGCTCGCCCCGCCAGCAACGTCAACGCCGACAACTTCGTCGTGAAGTGGACCGGTACGGTGCAGGCCGAAGAGGGTGGCGTCTACCGCTTCCAGACCCTGTCCGACGACGGCGTGCGCGTGTCGGTCAACGGCCAGCAGGTCATCAACAACTGGACGGCACACGGGCCCACGGCGGACACCAGTGCCGCCATCACCCTGGAGGCGGGCAAGCGCTACACCATCGTCATCGACTACTACGAGCAAACGGGTGGCGCGGTGCTGCGCCTGAGCTGGCAGAAGCCGGGTGCCACGGCCTTCACGGCCATCCCGACCAACCGGCTTTACCTGCCGTGACGATGGGGGCTGCCATGCATCGGTCGCGTCGCCCAGCCCGCTGGATGAGCGTGGCCTGTGTCCTGATGGGGGGGGCGTTGCTGACGGCCTGCGGCCTGGCGCCCCAGGAGCAGTTGCGCCAGCTCGGGCAGCGCTGGTTCAACGGCGAGGCGCCCTTGCAGGCACGCATGGTGGGTCACGCTCAAGACCTGCCTGCCGCCGCTGCGGCCTGCATCAACTGCCACGGTGCCGGTGCATCCAGCGAGCGCTTTGCGGTGGCCCTGAACCGCAACTGGCTCACTCAGCCGCAGGCGCGTCGCGGTGGGCCTCTGTCCCGCTACGACGCGACCAGCTTTTGCCGTGTGCTGCGCGAAGGCATCGACCCCGCCTGGGTCGTCGTCAACCAGACCATGCCGCGCTACGAGGTCACCGGCCTGCAATGCCGGGCTTTGTGGATGCACCTGATTCAAGCTGGGAGGCCCGATGCCGGGCGATGACATGAACCATGGTCGCCGCCAGCTGATGCGCGGTCTGCTCGCAGGCGCCGCAGGCTCCGCTTTGGGCGGGCTGGCGTGTGCGCACCAGGTCGCTGGCCGGCTTGACCCGCCCCTGGCGCCCCCTGCGCTGCCGGTCCGCTGGCAAGACGGCAGCCAGCGCCCACTGGCCGATGTGCTGGAGGGCCGGGTCACCGCCTTGCAGATGATGTTCACCACCTGCAGCGCAACCTGCCCCATCCAGGGTGCCTTGTTCGCGTCGTTGCGAGATCGCCTGGGTTCGGCGCGCCCTGATGTGCAGTTGATTTCGCTGAGCCTGGAGCCCTTGGTGGACACCCCCAAGGCGCTGGGCGAGTGGCTCAAGCGCCATGGTGAAGGGCGAGGGCGCTGGCTGGCCGGCAGCCCGGACATCCGGGCGCTCAATGCCTGGGTCGACTTCCTGAAGTCGGCACAACCTGGGCCTGATCGGCACACGGGCCAGGTCTACCTGTTCGACCGGCGTGGTCGCCTGGCCCTGAGAACCGTGGATTTTCCTGCGCCAGAGCAGGTGACGGGCATGCTGGACGGGTTGGCTCGGCTGCGCTGAACGGCGGGTGCCCATGGCCGATTCCCGGCCGGGCGCCTGTTCGACTCAGCGTGCTGCCCTGCCGGCAGCAGCCGACGAGTTGTGCCGCGTCGCGTACAACCCCGAGAGCACGATCAAGGCCGCCCCTGTTACCGCCGAGGCGAGCAAAGGGTCGTCGAACAACACGATGCCGAAAACGAAGGCGTGCACGATGCCCAGGTACTGCAAGCTGGCGTTGACCAGCATGGTGCCGCGCGCATAGGCCCGTGTCATCAGCAGCTGCGCGATGGTGGCGAAGGCCCCCACACCGAAGAGCTCCAGCCAGGCGTGCCAGGGGATGTCGGGCAGCGAGCTGGGGTTGCCCTGACCTGGGATCAACCAGATCAAGGCGCCCAGCAGCGTGCCCATGACCGAGAACCAGAACACCACCCGCACCTCGGGCTCGCCTGCACGCCCCAAGGCCGTGACCTGCACATAAGCCGTGGCGGCCAGCATGCCGGAGCCCACGCCCAACATGCCGGCGAAGAGCTGGTCTTGCGCCAGGGTTGGCTGCAGCACCAGGGCCACGCCCAGGAAGCCGACGGCGATGGCGCCCACCAGCCGCAGGTCCACACGCGCGCTGCGCTGAAAGGCCGCGCGCAACAGCAGGAACACCGCGATCCACACCGAGGACATGTAGTTCAGCGTCACGGCCGTCGCCAGGGGCAGGTGGCCGATGCAGTAGAACCACAGCGACAGGGCCAGCACGCCAGAGACGCCTCGCTGCGCGTGCAGGCGGGGCACCGTCGTGCGCAGCGGCGTGGCCGTCTGCCAGGCGATGGCCGCCATGATGAGCGCACCCACCAGCCCTCGAGCGCTCACCACGGCCGCGGTGCCGAAATGCGCAGACGCCAGCTTCACGCACACGCCCATGCAGGCGAACAGCACGGTGGCGGCCACCATCTGCAAGTAGGGTGAATGTCGAATGGGCATCGGGGCTGCAAAGGAAAAGGCCGCCCGCAGGCGGCCTGTGCACGAGGGGCTGTCAGCCCTTGTAGGCCATCGTCCGGCGATACCACTCGTGGAAGTGCTGCATGCCGTCTTCCATCGGGCTTTGATAAGGACCGACTTCGTTGTCACCGCGCTCCATCAGGGCACGGCGGCCGGCGTCCATGCGCTCGCCGATCTCGTCGTCCTCGATGCAAGTCTCCATGTAGGCGGCGCGCTGGGCCTCGATGAACTCGCGCTCGAAGGCGGCGATTTCTTCGGGGTAGTAGAACTCCACCACGTTGAGCGTTTTCTGAGGCCCTTGCGGGTACATGTTGGAGACCACCAGCACGTGCGGGTACCACTCGACCATCATGGTCGGGTAGTAGGTCAGCCACACGGCGCCCTGCGAAGGCTTTTCGCCGCCGCGGTAGTTCATCAGCACCTCGCGCCACTTTTTGTAGACGTCCGAGCCCGGCTTGTCGAAGCCCTTGGAGACGCCCACGGTCTGCACCGAGTAGGCGTCGGCCATGTCCCAGCTCAGGTCGTCGCAGGTCACGAAGTTGCCCAGGCCGGGGTGGAAAGGACCGACGTGGTAGTCCTCAAGGTAGACCTCGATGAAGGTCTTCCAGTTGTAGTTGCACTCGTGCAGCTCGACGTGGTCGAGCACGTAGCCGGTGAAGTCGAGGTCGCCACCCGGCTTGAAGCGCGCGTCCAGGCCGGCCAGGTCGGCAGCGATGTCACGCCCGTTGTCTTCGAACAGCAGCCCGTTCCAGTTGCGAACCTTGTAGTTGTTCAGGTTCAGGCAGGGGTCGTGGTCGAAGTGGGGGGCGCCGATCAGCTCACCCTGGTGGGAGTACGTCCAGCGGTGCAGCGGGCAGACGATGTTGTGCTTGGTGTTGCCGCGGCCGCGCAGCATGAGCGCCTGCCGGTGGCGGCAGACGTTGGAGATCAACTCGATGCCGTCTTTCGTGCGCACCAGCACGCGGCCTTCTTTTTCCTGAGGCAGCGCGAGGTAGTCGCCCACCTCGGGCACGCTGACGGCGTGGCCAAGGTAGCGGGGACCTGACTGAAAGATGCGCGCTTGCTCCTCCTTGTACAGTTGTTCGTCGAAGTAGACGTGAACTGGCAGCTGGGTGTGGGAGCTGCGGCGAAGGGCGTTGAGCGCAGGACTCAGGTCGGACATGATCCCCAGGATCTCCAAAAACCAATGTCAACCCGCTCCGCGAGAGCTGTCTGCCGACCATGAAATCAAGGCACGGATCAGGCGTTGGCTTCGCGAAGACATGTGAAACCCGGCTTGAAGTCAAAAAACCAAACCGGGGACGGCATCCCGGTGCAATCCGGGGAACCCGAGATTCTAGCCGGGGGGGTGGGGTGGGGCAAGCCTGTGGGTTTGCTCCGGCGCAAACCAGCGCGCCAGGCCCGATGTCAAGGCCCGCCCACCCTCAGGGGCGGGGCGTTCGAGGCAGGGCAGTCGAAATAGAATACGCGTTTGCCCGCAGAGCCGGATTTCCCACCCTCCCCATGGCCCGACCACCCTCCACCCCCGCTGCGGCCTCCTCCGCAGCCGCGTCGAGCGCCCCAGGCGCCGAGGCCCTGCCCGACAGCTACGAAGACGCGATGGCCGAGCTGGAACAGCTCGTCGCGCGCATGGAGTCGGGCGCCTTGCCCCTGGAGCAGTTGCTGGTGGCCTACCAACGTGGGGCCTCGCTGCTGGGCTTTTGTCGCGAGCGCCTGCAAGCCGTTGAGGACCAGGTCAAGCAACTCGAAGGCGGGCAGCTCAAGCCCTGGGACGCGGCATGAGCCCTGAACAACTGCAAAGCTGGTCGGCCCAGGCGCTGGCCCGTGTGGAAGCGGCCCTGGACGAATGGGTGCCCCGGTCGGCGCCGGCTGGGCTGGGCGATGCCATGCGCTATGGCGTGCTCGACGGTGGCAAGCGTTTGCGGGCCTTGCTCGTCGAGGCCGCTGCCGAGGCGGTGGGCGCGCTCAACGCCGCGACGGGCCGCGAAGCCGCTTTGCGTGCCGCCTGTGCCGTCGAGCTGATCCACGCGTACTCGCTGGTGCACGACGACATGCCCTGCATGGACAACGACGTGTTGCGCCGTGGCAAGCCCACGGTGCACGTGGCCTTTGGCGAAGCCCAGGCCATGCTGGCCGGTGACGCCATGCAGGCCTTGGCCTTCGAGGTGCTCACGCCCGATGTGGGCGAGGGCGCCGGGGTGTCGCCCGTCTTGCAGGCAAGGCTGGTGCGCTTGCTGGCGCGTGCCTCGGGGCAGTCCGGCATGGCCGGTGGCCAGGCCATCGACCTGGCCAGCGTGGGCCGGGCGCTCGATGAGGCCACCCTGCGCGACATGCATCGCCGCAAGACGGGCGCCTTGTTGCGCGCCAGCGTGCAGATGGGTGCTGCCTGCGCAGAGCTGGGCGCGGACTCACCCGCCTGGCAGGCCCTGACCGATTACGGCCACACCATGGGCCTGGCTTTCCAGATCGTCGACGATGTGCTGGACGCCACCCAGCCCTCCGACACCCTGGGCAAGACCGCCGGCAAGGACGCCGACGCCAACAAGCCCACCTACGTGAGCCTGCTGGGCCTGGACGGGGCCCGCCGCGAAGCCGATGAGCTGCTGGCCCAGGCCCTGGCCGCACTGGCTCGCAGTGGCTTGAGCGCCGAAGCCACCGGGGCCCTGGCGGCCCTGGCGCACCGCATCGTCCACCGCGACCACTGAATCAGAACAAATCCCCACCAGGATGAGCAACATGACCCACCCCCTGCTGTCGCGCGTCGACTCGCCCGCAGACCTGCGGCACCTGTCGCGAACGGAGCTCAAACAGCTCGCCACCGAGCTGCGGTCCTACCTGCTCGAAAGCGTGGCGCGCACCGGGGGGCACCTGTCGTCCAACCTCGGCACGGTGGAGCTGACCATCGCGCTGCACCACGTCTTCAACACGCCGCACGACCGGCTGGTCTGGGACGTGGGTCACCAGACCTACCCGCACAAGATCCTGACCGGCCGCCGCGACCGCATGCCCACGCTGCGCCAGTTCGGCGGCATGAGCGGCTTCCCGCGCCGTGACGAGAGCGAGTACGACACCTTCGGCACGGCCCACTCGTCGACCTCGATCTCTGCTGCCTTGGGCATGGCGCAAGGTGCGCAGATCCGTGGTGAGTCGCGTCGATCGGTGGCCATCATCGGCGACGGCGCCATGACGGCCGGCATGGCCTTCGAGGCGCTGAACAACGCCGGCGTGCCGCACGCCGGCAAGATGCCCAACGTGCTGGTGGTGCTCAACGACAACGACATGTCGATCTCGCCGCCGGTGGGGGCGCTCAACCGCTACCTGGCGCGCCTGATGTCGGGCCGCTTCTACATGACCGCCCGCGAGAGCGCCAAGCACGTGCTCAGCAACGTGCCGCCGCTGTTCGAGCTGGCCAAGAAGCTCGAAGAACACGCCAAGGGCCTGGTCGTGCCGGCCACCATCTTCGAGGAGTTCGGCTTCAACTACGTCGGCCCCATCGACGGGCATGACCTCGACAGCCTGATCCCCACGCTGGAGAACCTGCGTGACCTCGAAGGCCCGCAGTTCCTGCACGTGGTCACCAAGAAGGGCTATGGCTACAAGCTGGCCGAGGCCGACCCCATTGCCTACCACGGGCCGGGTAAGTTCGACCCTGCCGTGGGCCTGAAGAAGCCCGCGCCCACTGACACCCCGCCCAAGCCCACCTTCACGCAGGTGTTCGGCCAGTGGCTGTGCGACATGGCCGCGGCCGATCCGCGCCTGGTCGGCATCACCCCGGCCATGCGCGAGGGCTCGGGCATGGTCGAGTTCCACCAGAAGTTCCCGGGGCGCTACTTCGACGTCGGCATCGCCGAACAGCACGCCGTCACCTTCGCGGGTGGCCTGGCTTGCGAGGGCTTGAAGCCTGTGGTCGCCATCTACTCGACCTTCCTGCAGCGCGCCTACGATCAGCTCATTCACGATGTGGCCATCCAGAACCTGCCGGTGGTGTTCGCGCTCGACCGCGCCGGCATCGTGGGGGCCGACGGCGCCACGCACATGGGGGCCTTCGACATCGCCTTCGTGCGCTGCATCCCCAACTTGAGCATGCTGACCCCGGCCGACGAGGCCGAGACCCGCCAGGCGCTGAGCGCCGCCTATGCGCAGAACCACCCGGTGGCCGTGCGCTACCCGCGTGGCGCAGGCGCTGGCGTGCCGGTGCCCACCGACCTCGATCCCATGCCCTGGGGCAAGGGCGAGGTGCGCCGCAGCGCTTCGTATGCCCAGCCCGCAGGCCAGCGCGTGGCCATCCTGGCCTTTGGCACCTTGCTGTACCCGGCCTTGAAGGCCGGTGAGGCTTTGGACGCCACCGTGGCCAACATGCGCTTCGTCAAGCCGCTCGACGTCGAGCTGGTCAAGCAACTGGCCGAGGCCAATGACCTGATCGTGACGGTGGAAGAAGGTTGCGTGCAGGGCGGCGCCGGTTCTGCGGTGGCCGAGGCGCTCGCTGCAGCGGGCATCGCCAAGCCCATGCTGATGCTGGGTCTGCCCGATCAGTTCATCGAACACGGGGACCCGGCCAAGCTGCTGAGCCTGTGCGGGCTGGACGCGGCAGGCATCGAGCAGGCCATCCGCGACCGGCTGGCGGCGACCGCCTGAACCCGTCGGGGGATGGCCGGGCTCGATGCCCGCGCCGCGTCTCCGTTTCTTCTTCGATGACGCACGTCGGTGACGTGCTTCGGTGACCCGCCTCGATGGCAGACCCTGGCCGCCTCTGCTCAGGCGGCTTCTTTTTGTTCGTCGATGCCGGCCGGGCTCGCCCCGCCCTCGCTGCTGCATGAGCCCCCACAGCCGCTGATGGCCTCTGCGGGCAAGGCTTCGGGCTGGGCGACTTCACCGGTGACCGGGTCATAGCCCACGCTTTTCAGGTGCAGCGACAGGCCCGAGTCCATGGTCTGGGCGTGGTGCGGGAACCAGATCGTGAGCTCGTGCGCCATCTGGCGGATGGGCTGCAATTGCCCCTGCCGGCCCAGGTCCAGGCCTTCCTTGAGCACCTTGAGCACGACCGCGTGTTGGGTGAGGTGGCAGCTGCCCGGCGCGAAGCCGGTGGCCAGCATCCAGCGGTCTTCCTGGGCGAAGTGTTCTTCGGTGTGTTCCACCAGGGCTTGCCAGCGCGAAACCAGGGCGGCGTCTTCGGCCTGCTGAACCAGGGCCAACAGGTCGACGAACTCGACGTGGGTCTGGTCCATGACGGGCATGGACAGGCTGAGGGCGTCGGACCAGATCAGCTCGGGCGCCACCGGGGTGGTGTGCGGCAGGGCATTCGGGGCGTCGGACGTGGTCGGGGCGGTGGCAGCTTCAGGCATGGCCGCGAGGTTAGCGGTCATGCGGCGCCGGCACCTTGCGGTGGCGCAAGGTGCTGCGGGATTGGCTCGGGATGAAGCCCGTGCGTGCTGCGCTGCGCTGCACGCAGCCCCGCGTTTTGCGGGGCGCGAGCGATGGCGTGCCGTCCGGGATCGTGTCCGGCGCAGCCTCCTCAGGCCAGGCGGGTGCGGTGGCGGGCCACCTGGGCGCGCACCTGGGCCGGGGCGGTGCCGCCCAGCAGGTTGCGGGCGTTGAGCGAGCCGCGCAGGCTCAGCACCTCGAACACGTCCTGCTCGATGGCTGGGTTGTAGGCCTGCAGTTGCGCCAGCGACAGCTCGGACAGGTCCACGCCCGCGGCGATGGCGTCCTTGACGGCGTGGGCCACCACCTCGTGCGCATCGCGGAAGGGCAGGCCCTTCTTGACCAGGTAGTCGGCCAGGTCGGTGGCGGTGGCGTAGCCTTTCTTGGCGGCGCGCTCCATCGCTTCGGGCTTGACGGTGATGCCGGCGGCCATCTCGGCGAAGATGCGCAGCGTGTCTTTCAAGGTGTCGACCGTGTCGAACAAGGGTTCCTTGTCCTCCTGGTTGTCCTTGTTGTAGGCCAGGGGCTGGCCCTTCATCAGGGTGATCAGGCCCATCAGGTGACCGACCACGCGGCCGGTCTTGCCGCGCGCCAGCTCGGGCACGTCGGGGTTCTTCTTCTGCGGCATGATCGACGAGCCGGTGCAGAAGCGATCGGCCAGGTCGATGAAGCCGAAGCTCTGGCTCATCCACAGGATGAGTTCTTCCGACAGGCGCGAGACGTGCACCATCACCAGCGAAGCGGCGGCGGTGAACTCGATCGCGAAGTCGCGGTCGCTCACAGCGTCCAGGCTGTTCTGGCTAACGCCTTCGAAGCCCAGCGTGCGGGCCACGCGCTCGCGGTCCAGCGGGTAGCTGGTGCCGGCCAGCGCGGCCGAGCCCAGCGGCAGGCGGTTGATGCGGCGGCGCAGGTCGGTCATGCGCTCGGCGTCGCGCGCGAACATCTCTACATAAGCCAGCAGGTGGTGGCCAAAGGCCACGGGCTGGGCCACCTGCAGGTGGGTGAAGCCGGGCAGGATGACGTCGGCGTTCTGCTCGGCCACGTCGACCAGGGCTTTTTGCAGTTCATTGAGCAGCACACCGATTTCATCCACCTCGCCGCGCAGCCACAGGCGCACGTCGGTGGCGACCTGGTCGTTGCGCGAGCGGCCGGTGTGCAGGCGCTTGCCGGCGTCGCCGACCAGCTGGGTCAGGCGGGCCTCGATGTTCAGGTGCACGTCTTCAAGGTCGAGCTTCCACTCGAACTGACCGGACTGGATCTCTTCGGTGATCTGCGCCATGCCCTTCTGGATGGCGGCCAGGTCAGCGGCGGAGATCAGGCCCTGGGCGCACAGCATGTCGGCGTGGGCCAGCGAGCCCTGGATGTCGGCCTGCCACAGGCGCTTGTCGAAGAAGACGCTGGCGGTGTAGCGCTTGACCAGCTCGCTCATGGGCTCGGAAAACAGGGCCGACCAGGCCTGGGACTTTTTGTCGAGTTGGTTGGTGCTCATGGCGGTGTTCGCTGGGGTGGTGGCCGCCGGGGGGCTGGCTTCACGCAGAATGTGCAAACCATGGATTCTAAAGACCCTGTCGCTTCCACGCAGCCCCAGTCCACCCCGGCCTGGGCGGTGTCGACCCAGTTCGCGCTGCCGCAGGGCGATGCGACGGGTGGCGTGGCCCATGCCCCGAAGGCGTCCCTTGCCCCCTCGCCCTTTGATGTTTGCCACGTCGGGGTGGTGCTGCGCGTGGTGCTGGGCGTGCAGGTGGTGGTGGGACTGGGGGTGAGTTTCGCGGCCTCCGGGCCGTCGGACGCGCTGGACCGCTGGGCCCAGTCCGCCATGGTGTCGCTGCCGGCCAGCCTGTTGTGGCTGGTGGTGGCTTGCAGCGTGCGCCGGGCGCTGGGTCAGGCGCCGGAGTGGGGTCAATGGTTGGGCGCTTGCAGCCTCGGGGCCATCGTCGGTGGCTTGGCGCACTGGCAGGCCCGCTGGCTGGAGCAATGGGTCACCGGGCAGGCCATGGCCCTGGAATGGAGCTTCGTTCCACCCTTGTTGACGGGCGCGGCCTTGGCGGGCGCCACCCTGGCCTGGCTCAAACAGCGGGCACACAGCCAGCTGCCGGCCCATGCCGCTGCCCGCCTGGCCGAGCTTCAGGCCCGCATCCGGCCACACTTTTTGTTCAACACGCTCAACACGGCGATCGCCCTGGTGCAGATCGACCCGCAGCGCGCCGAGTCCGTGCTCGAAGACCTGGCTGAGTTGTTCCGCCAGGCGCTTTCTTCGCCATCGCTGCGCAGCACGCTGGCCGACGAGGTGGAGCTGGCGCGGCGTTACCTCAGCATCGAACAACTGCGCTTTGGCGAGCGTGTCACCGTGCGCTGGGAGCTCGACGATGCCGTCTCCAGTGCAGAGGTGCCCGCACTCGTGCTGCAGCCCTTGGTGGAGAACGCCGTTCGCCATGGCATCGAGGCCAACCCCCTGGGCGGCTGGATCGTGGTGCGCACCCGCGTGCAGGCCGGTCAGGCCGTGCTCACCGTCAGCAACTCGGTGCCCACGCAAGGCCCCACGGTGGCCACGGCTGGGCATGGCATCGCCCTGCGCAACGTGCGTCAGCGGCTCAAGCTCATGCACGACGTCGAAGCCGATTTCGAGGCCGGCTTGCAAAAAGGCGAGGGCGCCCAGCCGCCGATCTACGTGGTGCGCATCGCCGTGCCGCTGCCGGCCTCTGCCAAAGGAACTGCCCCCGCATGAACGCGCCCAACATGTCCCTGAAAGTTGCCATCGTCGACGACGAGCCGCTGGCCCGCATGCGCATCCGAACCTTGCTGAGCCAAACTGCCACGCCCAACGAGGTGGTGGGTGAGTTCGGGGAGTCGGTCAGCGCGCTGTTGTGGCTGCAGGAGCAGGACCAGGCAGGTCAGTCGCCAGACATGGTTGTGCTCGACATCCAGATGCCCGGGCTCGACGGCATGGTGTTGGCCGCTCGCCTGCGCGACCTGCGTCGACCGCCATCGGTGGTGTTCGTCACGGCCCACGCCGAACACGCCCTGCGCGCCTTCGACCTGGCCGCCGCCGACTACCTGACCAAACCCGTTCGCCTGGAGCGGCTCGATGCCTCGCTGGAGCGGGTGCGCAAGCTGCGCGCCGCGCTGATGCCTGTTGCCGAGCCCTTGGTGGA
This sequence comes from Aquabacterium parvum, assembly GCF_001447195.1. GTDB lineage: Bacteria > Pseudomonadota > Gammaproteobacteria > Burkholderiales > Burkholderiaceae_C > Aquabacterium > Aquabacterium parvum. The sequence continues at coordinate 435,661 of NZ_LFRI01000386.1, forward strand.
CGACACCGAGGTGCTGGTGGTGCAAGAGCGTGGTCGCGTCGAGCGCATCCGCCTGGCCGAGGTGCTGTATTTCAAGGCCGAGCAAAAGCAGGTGCTGGTGCGCACCCTGGATGACAGCCGACTGATCGACGACTCGCTGACCGAGCTGGAAGGTCGGGTCGGGGCGCGCTTCATCCGCGTGCACCGCAATGCGCTGGTCTCGCGCCAGGCCATGAAAGCGCTGGAGCGCCGCGCTGACGACCCCGATGGCGGTGAGGCCTGGGCTGTGCAGGTGCTGCCCACGCAGGAGTGGCTGGCGGTTTCGCGCCGGCAGGTCAGCGCGGTGCGCGAAGCCATGGCTCAGTGACACCCCGCAGCGCCAGGCGGACGTGAAAAAGCCAGGCCTGTGGCCTGGCTTGTCGGGTGCGAGAGGGTTGGCTGGCGGCGCTGTGTGGTGTCGCTGAGCCGAGTGGCCTCAGAAGCCCAGGCTGGCCAACAGGTCGTCGACTTCGCTCTGATTGGCAACCACGTCGGAGCGACCTTCCGCATTGACGACGGGGCCCTCGAGCACGATGTTGTCCGGATCGGGGTGGTGGTGCGCGGTGAGCGCGGCCTCCACCTTTTGAGCCTGCTCGGGCGGCGCGGCCTGCACCAGCAACTTGACCAGTTGGCCTTCAAGGTCGTTGGCCAGTTTCACCACCTTGGCCACGACCTGACCGGTGAGGTCATGGAAGTCCTGGGCCATCATGATGTCGGTCAGGTGCCCGTCCACGCGCTTGGTGACGGTCTCGACGTCTTGAACGAAGTTGAACACCGCACCGCTGGCCACGGCCTTCACGGGGTCTGCCGTGATCAGGGCGGCCAGTTTGCGGGTTTCGTCCGCGATGTGCTCCTGGTCCGCCTTGGCGGTGTCCACCAGGTTGAGCACCTTTTCGGCTGCGTCGGCGGTCTTGGTCGCGATGTAGGTCAGGCGGCTGCGCGCATCGGGCAGGTCGTCCACCGTGTTCTTCAGGCCGGGCAGCACGCCCAGCATGTTCATCGTGTCGTGCAGCTGGCGCGTCAGGGTGCCCAGTTGCTGGAAGATCTCGGGCGAGGCCGCTGGCATCACCATGTTGTCTGGCAAATCCACCTTCATGGCGTGCTCCCAGTGTTTCAGGCCGTGGCGGCCAGTTTCTGCATGATCTTCTGGACCTTCTCTTCCAAGGTGGCCTTGGTGAAGGGCTTGACGATGTAGCCGGCGGCGCCAGTCTGGGCAGCCAGCACGATGTCTTCCTTGCGGGCTTCAGCGGTCACCATCAGCACCGGCAGGTGCTTGAGGCTGTCGTCGGCCTTGATGGCCTTGAGCAGCTCGAAGCCATTCATGTTGGGCATGTTGATGTCGCTGACCACGAAGTCGAACTTGCCGTTCTTGAGCATGTTCAGGGCGACGGCGCCGTCTTCGGCCTCTTCTGCGTTGTTGTAGCCGCTTTCCTTGAGCAGGCCCCGGACGATCCGGCGCATGGTGGAAAAGTCGTCCACGATGAGAAATTTCATGTCCGCGGGGTTGCTCATGACTCGTCCTTTTTCAAACGCGGGCTGTGTGTGGTTGCCCTCGGGTACACAGGGTTATCGGCCGGTGAGGCTGGGCCTTGAGGGTTTGATGTCGGGCGCCGGCTCCTCTTCGGGCGGTGCTTCGTCATCTTCTTCGTCGATCGCTTCGATCTTCGATGCCTGGAAGAACCGGTCCTCGGCCTCGCGGTTCATCACGATCACGCTGATGCGCCGGTTCAAGGGGCTTTCCGGGTTGCCCTTCTCGAACAGCATGCTCGCAGCCAGCCCTTGCACGCGCAAGACCTTGCTGCCGCTGAGGCCTCCAACAATGAGCTCGCGTCGAGACGCATTGGCCCGGTCGGCCGACAGCTCCCAGTTGCTGTAGCCGATGTCGCCTGCGCTGAATGGTTTGGCGTCGGTGTGTCCTTCGATGGTCAGTCGGTTGGGCACCTCGTCGAGCACCCCGCCGATCGCCCGGAGGATGTCGCGCATGTAGCCCTGAACCTGGGCGTCGCCGCTTTCGAACATCGGCCTTTGCTGGTCGTCCACGATCTGGATGCGCAGGCCCTCGGCCGTCATGTCGAGCTGGATCTGACTTTTGTACTTGGCCAGCCGTTCGTCGTTGGCGATCACCTCTTCCACCTTGGCCTTGAGCACGCGCAGCCGCTCGGCCTCGGCGCGGGCCTGTTCCATCTTCAGCGCCTTTTTGCGGCGCTTTTCATCGGCGGTTTCGGACTGGCCTTTCTTGACCTGACCGGTTGACTCCGACAGGCTGTTGCCACCGCCCTTGATGATGGACGAGGCATCCCCCGCGCCCGAGCCGCCAAACATGGCGACTTTGAGCGGGCTGTTGAAGTAGTCGGCGATGCCCTTTTTGTCGCCTTCGGTGGTCGAGCCCAGCAGCCACATCAGCAGGAAGAAGGCCATCATGGCCGTCACGAAGTCGGCATAGGCGATCTTCCACGCACCACCGTGAGCGGCATGGCCGCCCTTCTTGATGCGCTTGATGATGATCGGCTGGACCTTCTTCGAATCACCGGCCATGTCGGGTTCCTCGGGTGTGTGCGTTCAAGCGAACGCTCACTTCTTCTTGACGTGGGCTTCGAGCTCGGCGAAGGTCGGTCGCTCGGTCGAGTACAGCACCTTGCGGCCGAACTCGATGGCCACCTGCGGGGCGTAGCCCTGCATCGAGGCCAGCAGCACGGTCTTGACGACCTGGAATTCCTTGGTGCCTTCGTCGAGCTTTTGCTCCATCAGGCCGCCCAGGGGTTCGACCACGCCGTAGGCCAGCAAGATGCCCAGGAAGGTGCCGACCAGCGCCGAGCCGATCATGCCGCCCAGCACGGCGGGCGGCTGGCCCACCGAGCCCATGGTGTTGACCACGCCGAGCACGGCGGCCACGATGCCGAAGGCGGGCAGGGCGCCGGCCAGGCGGGCCACGGCCGCCACGGCGCCATGGCCTTCGTGGTGGTGGGTGTCGATCTCGTTGTCCATGAGGGTCTCGATCTCGTGGGCGTTGAGGTTGCCCGAGACCATCATGCGCAGGTAGTCGGTGATGAACTCGACGACGTGGTGGTCGCTGCCCATGGTCGGGTACTTCTTGAACAGGGCCGAGTTGTGCGGGTCTTCGACGTCCTTTTCGATGGACATCAGGCCTTCCTTGCGCACCTTCTGCAGGATCTCGAACATCATCGCCATCAGCTCCATGTACCGGTCTTTCGTGTACTTGGAGCCCTTGAACAGCGGGCCGAATTGCGCGATCACCGCCTTGACGGTCTTGGGCTGGTTGTTCACCAGGAATGCACCGATGGCACCGCCCGCGATGGCCATCATCTCGGTGGGCAGGGCCTTGATGATGACCTGCATGTTGCCGCCGTGGATGGCGTAGGCGCCAAAGATGCAGCCAAGGCAAAGGATGTAGCCGATTGCGACAAACATGGGGTCTCGCTCAGGTGCTGTTTCGGGTCATGGCGTGATCTTGTTCCCACTTGCCCCGCCGGGAACCCGTGAACAACGCCGCGCAGACGCCGCTATTTCGGATCAACTTCCAGCACATGGAATCCCCAGGCAAGCGGGCGCCCCAAAAAAAGGCGGACCCGATCAGGGTCCGCAGGAAAGCACGGATTCGTGCCAGGAGGAGACAAGCAAGAACGCCTTCCTTCCAAAAAGACGCTCAGTTGTTGTATCGGCGAGCTGCGCCGCAACTTGAGCCCTTTTTTTGAAGGCCGCGTGAAATCAATGAAGCTGCAGCGAGCCGGCGGCCTTGCCCTTGCCGGCGCGTGCCGGGGGGTTGCACAGGCCGCAGGTGAAGTGACGGGCGATCTCGTGGGGGTGGGTGACGAAGTGGCCACCGCACTTGTTGCACTTGGTCATGGTCAGCATGCCGTTGTCGATGAACTTGACCAGGCGCCAGGCGCGGGTCACGGACAACAGGGGCTCCAGGCCTTGTGACTGGGTTTGTTCGAGGTACAGCTGATACGCCTTGATGACCACGTCGATCTCGTCCATTTCCGAGGCCTTGTTCAGGTACTCGTGCATGTTCAGGAACAGGCTGGCGTGGATGTTGGGCTGCCAGGTCATGAACCAGTCGGTCGAGAAAGGCAGCTGGCCCTTCGAAGGCGACTTGCCCGAGACTTCCTTGTACAGGCGCAGCAGGCGCTCATACGACATGTCGGTTTCCGACTCCAGCACTTGCAGGCGGGCGCCCAGGTGGATCAGCGTGATGGCGCGGTCGATCTGCTTGGCTTCGGTCAACAGGCTCTTGGTGCGCATGGTGTCTCTCCTGGGGGAATCGCGTGGAAGGTGGCGTCGTCTTGAGGCGTCGGCGTCGGGCGCTGATCAGGCGGCTTCCTGGTGGCGACCGGCCATCAGGATGGAAGCGTGCAGGCGGGTGACGGAGTCGTTGTTGGACTTGGAGTGGCTGGTCAGCAGGCTCCAGACCAGGTCGTCGTCGATGCGCATGCGGCACAGCAGGGTGTTGCCCGAGGCGATCTTGAGCACTTGGGCGGGCGACAGGGAGGCCAGGCGTTCGGCGGCTTCTTCGGAGATGCCAAGGCGGAACAGGGCCTGTTCGCGGTCGCTGCGGATGAGGCTCTGGGCCAGCATCAGGTAGGACAGGTTGACTTCGCGGATTTCGGCAAGGATCTGGTCGGCGTTCATGGTGGGCTCCTTTGGAAGTGCGGCGGTTCGGTTGAAACGATCTGGAAGGCGTGCTTGTCGGCTCTGTTTCGCTGGTCAGCGAGGTTTGTCGCTGGCATGGGTTGAATTCTGTGGATCACCCTTGTTTTTCTGAATAGGCAGCCCGCTGTAAGGCATGTCGGCCCCCCGCTGAGCGGCGTGTCAGAAAAAATCCGACAAACGCCTTTTTGTGCGGGCAGGAGAGGGGCAAACCACGCCCAGAAAAAAGCCCGGTCGAACCGGGCCAGTCTCACTTTGCGCAACGGACTCGGGGCCCATGGCCTCAGGTTCGTGACGGATGTCGCGTTTCCCGGCCTGGCAGGGCGCTCAGCAGGTGCTCGCCACCCGGGAAGCTGTGGCGCACGATGCGCCGAGCCACCGTCAGGAACTGCGCGAACAACGAGCCCGTGTTGTAGGGCACGCCATGGCGGCGGCAGACCTCGCGCACCGCAGGCGCCACCTCGGCGTAGCGACGCGCCGGCAGGTCGGGGAAGAGGTGGTGTTCGATCTGGTGGCTCAGGTTGCCGGTCATCAGGTGAAAGATGCGGCCACCGCTGAGTTGCTTGACCCGAGCACCTGGCGCAGGTACCAGTGCCCACGTGCTTCGCCAGCCACGGCGTCGGCAGGGAACAGGTGCACCCCGCCGGTGAAGTGCCCGCAGAAGATGACCACGAAGGTCCAGAGGTTGCGAATGACGCCGGCCAGGGCATTGCCAACGAAGACGGTGGCGCCCGCCAGCCAGGCGCCGCTCAACCCGCCGAGGGCCGCGCCGAGCACCGCCGCCACCAACGGCCACCACAGCGCGTCCTTGCGCAGCTGTGCACCCATCTTGGCCCGCGCCCGGGGCCACAGTCGCTGCATGCGCGCCTTCGTCGCCTCGCGGTCGGTGCACAGGCGCTCGAACTCCAGGTTGTGGATGGCGATCGCCCACTCGAACAGCAGCGCCACGATCACGGTGTAGGGCGCCTGCATCAGGTGACGCGGCTCCCACTTCATCTCGGCCGACAGGCGCAACATGCCGTAGCCGAAGTCCCGATCGATGCTATCCACGTTCGTGTAGTGGTGGTGCATGTGGTTGTGAAAGTCCCGCCAGTCTTCCTTGCTGCAGGCGCTGTCCCACTCATGGGCCTTGCCCTCGAAGCGCGGGTCGTTCATCCACTCGTATTGCCCGTGTATCACGTTGTGGCCGAACTCCATGTTCTGCAGGCACTTGGACAGCCCCAGGCTGATCAGCGAGGTCAGCGCGACCCAGCCCCAGGGCGCCATGGCAAAAGCGCCAGCCAGGGCGATGCCCATGCCGGCTGCGAGCAGCCCGATGCGGCCGGCAGCTTCCATGCCACGGATGGCCCACAGCAAGCGCACGATGTAGCGCGCGTCCACCTCGCCCACCTGGGCGCGGGCGCGGTCGCGGATGGCGTCGAGTTCGGATGCGAAAGCCGCCAGGCCCTCGGGCGTTGAGGGGCCGGGCGCCCGCGCGGCGGGGCCCGTCGATGAGGCAGCTGACATCAAAGCGCTTTCGGTGAGACGGCTTGCCTCAGAGCTGGCGCTGCATCACGGGCGTGACTTCCAGGTGCACCGCTTTTTGCGTTCCGCCGGGCAAGCTGTAGCGCGCGATGCGCTTGAACACCGTCCACAGCTGTGGAATGAAAGCGCCGGTGTTGTAAGGCACTTCGTACTTGCGGCAGACGCCCTGCACCTTGGGCGCCATCTCGCTGTAGCGGTTGGCCGGGATGTCCGGGAAGAGGTGGTGCTCGACCTGGTGCGACAGGTTGCCGCTCATCAGGTGCAGCAGCTTGCCGCCGCTGATGTTGCTCGAACCCAGGATCTGACGCAGGTACCACTGGCCCTTGGTTTCACCTTCGATCGACTCGCGGCTGAAGGTGTAGATCTCTTCTGTGAAGTGACCGCAGAAGATGATGGCCCACGCCCAGATGTTGCGGATCAGGTTGCCCACGGCGTTGCCGGCCAGCACGGCCAGGGCCATGTCCACGGAGGCGTCAAAGGGCAGGCCCACCAGCGCGGCCACCAGCGGCCACACCACGTAGTCGCGCTTGACGATCTTCCACATCTTGGCGCGCACCAGCAGCCACTGCGGGCGCACGTCGGACCACTTGCGGCGGCCGATCACCACCTTGTCCATCTGCATGTCGTGGATGGCCACGAACCACTGGAAGTAGGCCGCCAGCAGCATCGTCAACAGCAACTGGAAGGGGTGCAGCCAGCTCCAGCGCAGGTCGTTGGACAGGCGCAGCATGCCGTAGCCGAAGTCGCGGTCCTTGCCGATGACGTTGGTGAAAGTGTGATGCACGTAGTTGTGCGAGTGACGCCATTCTTCCTTCGGGCAGGTGTTGTCCCAGTCGAAGGTGTCGCCGTGGAACTGCGGGTCGTTCATGAAGTTGAACTGCCCGTGCATCACGTTGTGGCCCAACTCCATGTTGTCGATGATTTTGCTGATGCCCAGCAGGCCCGCGCCCAAAAGCCACGTCGGCGGGAACCAGCCGAACATGAGCAGCGCGCGACCCAGCACCTCGGTCACGCGCACGATGCGCTGGATGCGGCGGATGTAGCGGGCGTCTTTTTCACCCAGGGTGCGGCGGGTTTCTTCACCGATGGCCTCGAGTTCGCGCTCGAAAGCCTTGAGTTCTTCGGCGGTGCGCGGGCCGATGTGGATGCGGGTGGACATGGTCGGGCTCACTTCAAACTTCAATTCAGGGATTCGAGGTCGACGTCGCTGAGGGCGGCGCTCACGCACAGGCGGATCGGCTGGCCTTCACCATCGATGCGCTGGCCGGTGCTCAGGTCCTGCACCGAGCCCCGGTGCAGTCGGCAGGTGCATTCGTGGCAGATGCCCTGGCGGCAACCGTGCTTGATCTGCAGGCCGGCTTGTTCGCCCGCTGCGAGCAGCGTCAGGTTGCCGGCGGCTTCGAAGTTGGCGGTTTGGCGGTCGCGGCGCAGCGCGACGGCGTGGCGAGCGTTGGGGTCACCGCTGGCTTGCGGGGGCGCGAAGGCCTCCAGGCGCAGGCGATCGAAGGCACCGGCCTCCTGCCAAAGCTGGCGCGCGGCGTCCATCAGCGGGGCGGGGCCGCAGCACCAGGTGGGCAGTTGCGACCAACCCGGTGCGACCTCGTCGAGCAGGGCGATGTCCAGCACGCGGGCGCTGGCTTGGGCGGCGTCGCGACCGGGCTCGTGACCGGTGGGTGTGTGGGCGCTGCTGTCCAACGGCACGTAGCGCAGCAGGTTCCAGCGTTTGGCCAGGTCGTTGAGCTTGTCGGCGAAGATGCGATCGCGCTCGCTTCGAGCGAAGTAGATCAGCGTCACGCGCGTCTGGGGTGCGGTTTCGTGCAGGTGGCGCAGCATGGCCATGCCCGGTGTGATGCCCGATCCGCCCGCGATCAGCAGCAGCTCCGCCGGCGGGGGCGAGGGCAGCACGAAATCACCGGCTGGGGCTTCGATGTCGAAGACGTCACCCACCTGGGCATGTTCCTTGAGGTGCTGGGACACCAGCCCACCCGGCTGGCGCTGAACCGTGATGGCGATGTGGCCCGGTTGACCAGGCACAGCGCGTGGCGAGTAGGCGCGGCGGTGGCGCACGCCCCGGATCGTCACGCCGATGATGACGTACTGCCCCGGGCGCAGCGCCGGAAAGGCCGCTCCCGTTTGCAGGTACAGCGACGTGGCGCTGGGCGTTTCGGCGCGGCGTTCAATCAGGCGCGCTTGCAGGCTGTGCACGCGCAGCAGCGGGCTGAGCAGGCCCACGGTGTCGTCAAAGGCATCCCGGCTGACGCCCAGGTGGGTCAGCCAGCCAGACAGGCGCCGGGCGGCGACAGCAGGCAAGGGCAGGTTGGGGGATGCGGACATGAGGAGGCTCCAGGAACTCGGGTGCGACAGCAGATGCCCTGGAGGGTAAGGACCGGGCCGTTGGCCTCACAACGGGGGAACTCCCCGCCAGACCGTGCATTCCCCTCAAACGGGGGGCGTTAAAGCCTGTTCGAAATCAAACGGGCGTCTGAATGGGGCAACGCTGGTGCCCGAATCGGCCGTTGGAGCGCGGGCAGGCGCACGAGGTGATAATGGGGACAGATCACCCGACCCAGCCCTCAGGCTCCGATCCATGGCCCGACTCCCTCGACTTGGCGTGGCAGGTTGGCCTCACTTGCTCATTCAGCAGGTGCACGATGGCCAATTGCTCGCCCGCGACGACACCGACCGACAGGACCTGCTCGATGCCCTGCGGGAGGCCGCGCGCCAGCATGGGGTGGCTGTGCACGCCTATCAGATTGGGGCTTCGGCCCTGGTCTTGCTCGTGACCCCCGAGCGCGCCGACTCGACCAGCCTGTTCATGCAGGCCGTCGGGCGACGTTACGTGGCCAACCACAACCGCCGACACGGTCGCCAGGGTGGGCTGTGGTCGGGGCGCTTCCGGGGCACCGTGCTCGAGCCGGCACGTTACCTGCTTGATGCCATGGTGTTCACCGAAACGCGCGAAGCGGGGCCTGATGCGCTGCCTGGCGGGGCGGCTTGGTCCGATTGGTCCAGTGCGCCCCACCACCTGGGCCTGCGAACCGACCCGCTGGTGACCGACGCCCCTGGTTTCTGGGCCTTGGGCAACACACCCTTCGAGCGCCAGGCGGCTTGGCGGCAGCGTTTGCAAGAAGGGCTGGGGGCGTCCCAACGCCGTGAACTGGCCGAGGCCATGCACAAAGGTTGGGCGCTGATGCCCCCCGAGCAGCAGCGGGCGATGGAGGCATCCATCGGTCGGCCTTTGTCGCCCCGACCTCGCGGGCGTCCTCGTAAATCAATCTGACCCCATTTTTAATGTGGCGCGCAGCATGGCGTTGCCATAAATCGATCTGACCCCATTTAGTTGTGCTTGTGTCCACCCCGTGACAGCAGTATCCTCCGTGGTTCCCCGCGTTGTTTTTCCACACTTCACTCTGGAGCGCCCCTCATGACCCAGGCGACTTCGGGAACCACGTTCCCCATCACCCCCGTGTCCGACGCCGCCACCTCTTTGGTGGCCACCCGCCAGGAAATCCAGGCGGCCGCCGAGCTCGGCATGTACGCCAACGTTGAGCACGATGCGTGCGGTGTGGGCTTCGTTGCGCACATCAAGGGCGTCAAGGCGCACAGCATCGTGCAGCAGGGCCTGAAGATCCTGGAAAACATCGACCACCGCGGCGCCGTCGGTGCCGACCCGCTGATGGGTGACGGCGCGGGCCTGCTGATCCAGATCCCCGACGAGTTCTACCGCGCCGAGATGGCCAAGCAGGGCGTCGTCCTGCCTCCCCCCGGCGAGTACGGCGTCGGCATGATCTTCCTGCCCAAGGAAAGCGCGTCGCGCCAGGCCTGCGAGCAGGAGATGGAGCGCGCCATCAAGGCCGAAGGCCAGGTGCTGCTGGGCTGGCGTGACGTGCCCGTGGACCGCGACATGCCCATGTCGCCCCTGGTGCGTGAAAAGGAGCCCGTGATCCGCCAGGTCTTCGTTGGCCGTGGCACCGACATCCTCGTGCCCGATGCCCTGGAGCGCAAGCTCTACGTCATCCGCAAGACGGCGTCCTCCAAGATCCAGAGCCTGAACCTGACCCACGGCAGCGAGTACTACGTGCCCAGCATGTCGTGCCGCACCATCATTTACAAGGGTCTGCTGCTGGCCGACCAGGTCGGCAAGTACTACATCGACCTGCGCGACGAACGCGTGACCTCGGCCCTGGCCCTGGTGCACCAGCGCTTCTCGACCAACACCTTCCCCGAGTGGCCGCTGGCTCACCCGTACCGCATGGTCGCCCACAACGGTGAAATCAACACCGTCAAGGGCAACTTCAACTGGATGCGCGCCCGCGAAGGCGTGATGAAGTCGCCCGTGCTCGGCGACGACCTCAAGAAGCTGTACCCCATCAGCCTGGACGGCCAGTCCGACACCGCCACGTTCGACAACGCGCTCGAGCTGCTGACGATGTCCGGCTACCCGCTGGCCCACGCCGCCATGATGATGATCCCGGAAGCCTGGGAACAGCACGCCACCATGGACGAGCGCCGCCGCGCCTTCTACGAGTACCACGCCGCCATGATGGAGCCGTGGGACGGCCCCGCCGCCATGGTCTTCACCGACGGTCGCCAGATCGGTGCCACGCTGGACCGCAACGGCCTGCGCCCCGCCCGCTTCATCATCACCGACGACGACCTCGTGGTGCTGGCCTCGGAGTCGGGCGTGCTGCCCATCCCCGAGAACAAGATCGTCAAGAAGTGGCGCCTGCAGCCCGGCAAGATGCTGCTGATCGACTTCGAGCAAGGCCGCATCATCGACGACGAAGAGCTCAAGGCCCAGTACGCCTCGGCCAAGCCCTACCGTCAGTGGATCGAGAACGTGCGCATCAAGCTCGACACCATCGATGCCAAGGGCAGCGTGGGCGAGTTCAACGAGTCGCTGCTCGACCGCCAGCAGGCCTTCGGCTTCACCCAGGAAGACATCAAGTTCCTGATGGCACCGATGGCCCTCAACGGCGAAGAAGCCACCGGCTCCATGGGCAACGACTCGCCCCTGGCCGTGCTGTCGGACAAGAACAAGCCGCTGTACAACTACTTCAAGCAGCTGTTCGCCCAGGTCACGAACCCACCCATCGACCCGATCCGCGAAGCCGTGGTGATGTCGCTGGTGTCCTTCATCGGCCCCAAGCCGAACCTGCTGGACATCAACGCCGTGAACCCGCCGATGCGCCTCGAAGTCTCCCAGCCCGTGCTGGACTTCGACGACATGGCCCGTCTGCGCAACATCGAGAAGCACACCGGCGGCAAGTTCAAGCCCTATGAGGTGGACATCACCTACCCGGCGGCCTGGGGCCACGAAGGCGTGGAAGCGCGCCTGGCCTCGCTGTGCGCCGAAGCCGTGGAAGCCATCCAGAGCGGCCACAACATCCTGATCATCACCGATCGCAAGATGGACCGCGCCAACATCGCCATCCCGGCGCTGCTGGCCCTGTCGGCCATCCACCATCACCTGGTTCGCAAGGGCCTGCGCACCTCGACCGGTTTGGTCGTGGAAACCGGCACCGCCCGCGAAGTGCACCACTTCGCCGTGCTGGCTGGCTATGGCGCCGAAGCCGTGCACCCGTATGTGGCCATGGAGACCCTGGCCCAGATGGCCAAGGACCTGCCGGGCGAGCTGTCGGCCGACAAGGCCATCTACAACTACACCAAGGCCATCGGCAAGGGTCTCTCGAAGATCATGTCGAAGATGGGCATCAGCACGTACATGTCGTACTGCGGCGCCCAGATCTTCGAAGCCATCGGCCTGAACAAGGAGCTGGTCGACAAATACTTCCGTGGCACGCCCACGCAAGTCGGCGGCATCGGTGTCTTCGAAGTGGCTGAAGAAGCCATCCGCAACCACCTGGCTGCCTTCGGCACCGACCCGGTGCTGGCCAACGCCCTGGACGCTGGCGGCGAGTACGCCTGGCGCACCCGCGGTGAAGAGCACATGTGGACGCCGGACGCCATCGCCAAGCTGCAGCACAGCACGCGCTCGGGCAAGTTCGACACCTACAAGGAATACGCCCAGATCATCAACGACCAGAGCAAGCGCCACCTGACGCTGCGCGGTCTGTTCGAGTTCAAGGTCGACCCCACCAAAGCCATCCCGGTCGAGGAAGTCGAGCCCGCATCCGAGATCGTCAAGCGTTTTGCCACCGGCGCCATGTCGCTGGGTTCGATCTCTACCGAAGCCCACAGCACCCTGGCCCTGGCCATGAACCGCATCGGCGGCAAGTCCAACACCGGTGAAGGTGGTGAAGACGAGCGCCGCTATCGCCAGGAACTCAAGGGCATCCCCATCAAGCAGGGCACCAAGGTCTCTGACGTGATCGGCAAGGAAGTCGTCGAAGTCGACTACGAGATGAAGGAAGGCGACAGCCTGCGCTCGAAGATCAAGCAGGTGGCCTCCGGCCGCTTTGGCGTGACCACCGAGTACCTGACTTCTGCCGACCAGATCCAGATCAAGATGGCCCAGGGCGCCAAGCCCGGTGAGGGCGGACAGCTGCCTGGCGGCAAGGTCTCGCAATACATCGGCAAGCTGCGTCACTCCGTGCCGGGCGTGGGCCTGATCTCGCCCCCGCCGCACCACGACATCTACTCGATCGAAGACCTGGCCCAGCTGATCCACGACCTCAAGAACGTCAACCCCAAGGCCGACATCTCGGTCAAGCTGGTGTCGGAAGTGGGCGTCGGCACCGTGGCCGCGGGTGTGGCCAAGGCCAAGGCCGACCACATCGTGATCGCCGGTCACGACGGCGGCACGGGCGCTTCGCCCTGGTCGTCCATCAAGCACTGCGGCACGCCTTGGGAGCTGGGCCTGGCTGAAACCCAGCAGACCCTGGTCCTGAACCGCCTGCGTGGCCGCGTGCGCGTGCAGACCGATGGTCAGATCAAGACCGGCCGCGACGTGATCGTGGGCGCCCTGCTGGGTGCCGACGAGTTCGGCTTCGCCACCGCGCCGCTGGTGGTCGAGGGTTGCATCATGATGCGCAAGTGCCACCTCAACACCTGCCCGGTGGGCGTGGCCACGCAAGACCCGGTGCTGCGCCAGAAGTTCTCCGGCAAGCCCGAGCACGTCGTGAACTACTTCTTCTTCGTCGCCGAAGAAGCCCGCCAGATCATGGCCCAGCTGGGCATCCGCAAGTTCGACGACCTGATCGGCCGTGCCGACCTGCTGGACATGAAGAAGGGCATCGAGCACTGGAAGGCCCAGGGCCTGGACTTCAGCCGCGTCTTCGCGCTGCCCCCGGTGCCCGCCGACGTGCCCCGCCTGCACGTCGACACGCAAGACCACGGCCTGGACAAGGCCCTGGACGTGCGCCTGATCGAGAAGTCCAAGCCCGCCATCGAGCGCGGCGAGTCGGTCAAGTTCATGGAAGTGGCCAAGAACGTCAACCGCACCGTCGGCGCCATGTTGTCGGGCGAGCTGATCAAGCACCACCCCGATGGCCTGCCCGACGACACCGTGTTCATCCAGATGGAAGGCACGGGCGGTCAGTCCTTCGGCGCCTTCCTGGCCAAGGGCATCACGCTGTACATGATCGGTGAAGCCAACGACTACACCGGCAAGGGCATGTCGGGCGGCCGCATCGTGGTTCGCCCCAGCATCGACTTCCGTGGCAACGCCGCCGACAACATCATCGTCGGCAACACCGTGCTCTACGGTGCCACCAGCGGTGAGGCCTTCTTCCGTGGTGTGGGCGGCGAGCGCTTCGGCGTGCGTCTGTCCGGCGCCACCGCGGTGGTCGAAGGCACGGGTGACCACGGTTGCGAATACATGACCGGCGGCACCGTGGTCGTGCTGGGCAAGACGGGGCGCAACTTCGCGGCCGGCATGTCCGGTGGCGTGGCCTACGTCTTCGACGAAGACGGCCAGTTCGGCAAGCGCGTCAACACCGCCCAGGTCTCCCTGGAGAAGGTGCTGCCCGCAGCCGAGCAAGCCGACGCCGGCATCCCGATGCACAAGGGCCTGGCCGACGAGGCCCTGCTCAAGAAGCTGGTGGAAGACCACCACCGCTGGACCGGTTCGCTGCGTGCCCGCGAGATCCTGGACAACTGGTCGACCTCGGTCACCAAGTTCGTCAAGGTCTTCCCGCACGAATACCGTCGCGCCCTGACCGAGATGGGTGCCAAGCAAGAAGCCACGGCCGCTGTCGCCAAGGCCAAGTCCGCCACCAAGGCCAAGGCCTGAGATAGCGCGTTAGGAGTTTGAAATGGGAAAAGTCACTGGCTTTCTGGAATTTGAGCGCCTGGAAGAGGGCTACGAGCCCGTCGAGAAGCGCGTCAAGAACTACAAAGAGTTCGTCATCGGTCTGACGCCCGAGCAGGCCAAGCAACAAGGTGCGCGCTGCATGGACTGCGGCACGCCTTTCTGCAACAACGGCTGCCCGGTCAACAACATCATCCCCGACTTCAACGACCTGGTGTACCAACAGGACTGGAAGGCGGCGATCGAGGTCCTGCACAGCACCAACAACTTCCCCGACTTCACCGGCCGCGTCTGCCCGGCGCCCTGTGAAGCCGCCTGCGTGCTGAACATCAACAACGACCCCATCGGCATCAAGTCGATCGAGCACGCGATCATCGACCGCGCCTGGGCCGAAGGTTGGGTCAAGCCCCAGCCCGCCAAGGTCAAGACTGGCAAGAAGGTCGCCATCGTGGGCTCCGGCCCCGCCGGCATGGCCGCTGCCCAGCAGCTGGCCCGCGTCGGCCACGACGTGACCGTCTTCGAGAAGAACGACACCATCGGTGGCCTGCTGCGCTTCGGCATCCCCGACTTCAAGTTCGACAAGTCGCACATCGACCGTCGTGTGAAGCAAATGGAAGCCGAAGGCGTGGTCTTCAAGACCAACACCATCGTCGGTGACATGCCTGCCGCGGGTGCCGGTTCCAAGGTCACCAACTGGGCCAAGACCACCATCACGCCCGAACAACTCAACAAGGAGTTCGACGCCGTGATCCTGGCCGGTGGCGCCGAGCAGTCGCGTGACCTGCCTGTGCCGGGCCGCGACCTGGCCGGCATCCACTTCGCGATGGAGTTCCTGCCCCAGCAGAACCGCGTCAACGCCGGTGGCAAGGTCAAGGACCAGATCATGGCCACGGGCAAGGACGTCATCGTCATCGGTGGCGGTGACACCGGCTCCGACTGCGTGGGCACCTCGAACCGCCACGGCGCCAAGAGCGTGACCCAGTTCGAAGTGATGCCCATGCCGCCCGAGCAGGAGAACAAGGAGCTGACCTGGCCCTACTGGCCGATCAAGCTGCGCACCTCTTCGAGCCACGAAGAAGGCTGCGCCCGCGAGTTCGCCATCGCCACGAAGGAATTCTTCGGCGAAAACGGCAAGGTCACCGGCCTGAAGACCGTGCACGTCGAGTTCAAGGACGGCAAGTTCGTTGAAATCGCCGGCACCGAGAAGACCTACAAGGCCGACCTGGTGCTGCTGGCCATGGGCTTCACCAACCCTGTGAACACGCTGCTCGAAGGCTTCGGCGTCGAGAAGGACGCTCGCGGCAACGCGAAGGCCTCGACCGACGTCGGCGGCTACAAGACCAACGCCGCCAAGGTGTTCGCTGCAGGCGACGTGCGCCGTGGCCAGTCGCTGGTGGTGTGGGCCATCCGCGAAGGCCGTCAGGCCGCCCGCGAAGTCGATGCCTTCCTGATGGGCTCGACCACGCTGCCGCGCTGAAGTGGCGCGCTGACATCGTTGAACCCCCGGAGAAACGGGGTGAAAACGGGGTTTTGCTCCCCATGTTGTGTGCAGGTCGCGCCCCGGCCTGCACGCCTGCGGTGAATCCCCTATGATCAAGGAGCCGGTGAAGTGTCACCGGCTCTTTTTTCTTGGCCCATGACCCCACCCGTGTCCCCCACCTCCGATGCCGCAGCGAACGGCGAGGCCCAGGCGCCCGCCATGATCGAGCTGCGCAACGTCACCTGCGGTTACGGCGACCGGATCATCCTGTCCGACATCAACCTGGTGGTGCCTCGCGGCAAGGTGGTGGCGCTCATGGGCACCTCCGGCGGTGGCAAGACCACGGTGCTGCGCCTGATCGGTCGCCAGATCCAGCCCATGAAGGGCGAGGTGCTGATCGGCGGCCAGGACATCTCTCGCCTGCAGGGCGACGAGCTCATGGCCCTGCGCCGGCGCATGGGCATGCTCTTTCAGCAAGGCGCACTGTTCACCGACCTGACGGTGTTCGAGAACGTGGCGTTCCCGCTGCGCGAGCACACCAAGCTGCCCGAATCCATCCTGCGCGACCTGGTGCTCATGAAGCTCAACGCGGTCGGCCTGCGCGGCTCGCGCGACCTGTTGCCCAGCGAGATCTCCGGTGGCATGGCCCGCCGCGTGGCCCTCGCGCGCGCCATGGCGCTCGACCCCGAGCTCATGCTGTACGACGAGCCCTTCGCCGGGCTCGACCCCATCTCCATGGGCGTGGCCGCGCGGCTGATCCGCGAGCTCAACGACACCATGGGCCTGACCTCGGTGGTCGTCTCCCATGACGTGCACGAAACGTTCATGATCGCCGACCACGTCGTGCTGGTGGCCAACGGCCGCATCGTGGCCCAGGGCTCGCCTGCCGAGATGTCGGCCAGCGAAGACCCGCTGGTCAAGCAATTCGTTCATGCCGAGGCCGACGGCCCGGTGCGGTTCCACCAGCCGGCCGTTGACGCCGGCGTCGACTTCGGGGTGCGCGGATGATGCGCTGGCTGTCTCCCGCGCGCGTCGGCATGTCCGTGCGCAGCAAGCTGGCCGACATGGGCTACGCCGCGCGCCTGTTCCTGACCCTGCTGAGCATGCTGGGTGACACCTTCCGGCGGCCCCGCCTGCTGGTCGAGCAGGTGTTTTTCCTGGGCAACTATTCGCTCGCGATCATCGTGGTTTCCGGCCTGTTCGTCGGATTCGTGCTCGGGCTGCAGGGCTACTATGTGCTGCAACGCTACGGCTCGAGCGAGGCCCTGGGCATGATGGTGGCCTTGTCGCTGGTGCGCGAGTTGGGGCCGGTGGTCTCGGCGCTGCTGTTCGCCGGGCGGGCTGGCACGGCGCTGACCGCAGGCATCGGCCTGATGAAGGCGGGCGAGCAGCTCGCCGCCATGGAGATGATGGGGGTCGACCCGATCCGTCGGGTGCTGGCGCCACGCTTTTGGGGCGGCGTCATCGCCATGCCTTTGCTGGCGGCGGTGTTCTCGGCGGTTGGCGTGCTGGGCGGCTGGGTCGTGGGCGTGGTGATGATCGGGGTTGACCCGGGCGCGTTCTGGTCTCAGATGCAGGGTGGTGTCGAGGTGTTCGCCGATGTTGGCAACGGCATGCTCAAGAGCCTGGTGTTCGGCCTGACCGTCACCTTCGTGGCCCTGTTGCAAGGTTTTGAATGCCAGCCCACGCCCGAAGGTGTGTCGCGGGCCACCACGCGCACGGTCGTGATGGCGTCGCTCGCTGTGCTGGGGCTGGATTTCGTGCTGACGGCCATGATGTTCTCGATCTGATCGAGGCAGGCTGACAAGAAGGAAGAACAAGATGCAAAAGTGGAAACATGACGTCTGGGTGGGGCTGTTCGTGCTGTTGGGCGCTGGCGCCATCCTGTTCCTGGCCTTGCAGGCCGGCAACCTGCTGACCCTGAACTTCGAGCAGGGCTACACCGTCAACGCGCGCTTTGACAACATCGGTGGCCTCAAGCCCAAGGCAGCGGTGCGCAGCGCTGGTGTGGTGGTGGGCCGTGTCGGCAAGATCACCTTCGACACCCAGGGCTACCAGGCCGTGGTCGAGCTCAAGCTCAACAAGGACGTGGTCTTCCCGAAAGACTCATCCGCCAAGATCCTGACCTCCGGTCTGCTGGGTGAGCAGTACATCGGCCTGGAGCCGGGTTTCGAAGAAAGCAACCTGGCCCAGGGCGACGCCATCAAGGCCACGCAATCGGCCATCGTGCTGGAAAACCTGATCTCGCAGTTCCTCTTCAGCAAGGCCGCCGATGGCGACACCGAAAAGGGAGGCAGCAAGTGATCAACCGCTTCGCCATGCGCCGATCGGCCGTGGTGGTCGCCCTGGTGTGCGCGAGCTTGCTCCAGGGCTGTGCCACGCGCCAGCAGCCAGACCCCTTCGAGAACCTGAACCGCGAGGTGTTCGCGTTCAACGAAACGGTCGACGAGAACGTCCTGCAGCCGGTGGCGCGGGGCTACGTGAACGTCACGCCCGAGCCTGTGCGCATCGGCGTGCGCAATTTCTTCAACAACCTGCGCGACGTCTGGTCCACGGTCAACCTGTTCCTGCAAGGCCGCTTCGGCGAAGGCGCCACGGCCATCATGCGCGTGAGCATGAACACGACCTTCGGCCTGGCGGGTTTGATCGACATCGCCACGCCGATGCGGCTGGAGCGCCCCAACGAAGACCTGGGCCAGACCCTGGGCGTGTGGGGCATGGGCCCCGGCGCCTACATCGTCTGGCCTTTCCTGGGCCCGTCAACAGCGCGTGACTCGTTCGACATCCCGCCCACCTTCGCGTTCGGCGGCACCATGCTGGCCGATGGCTGGAAGGCCGAGTTGGCCATCACGGGCGTGAACCTGATCAGCCTTCGCGCCGACCTGCTGGCCGCAGGCGACCTGGTCAACGACATCGCGCTCGACAAGTACGCCTTCATCCGCGATGCCTACCTACAGCGCCGCCAGAACCTGATCCACAACGGCGAGCCGCCCGACGCCGATGACGATGAAGAAGAGCCCTTCGTCGATGAGTCGAAGGAGCCCGAAGCGCCAGCGGCCGGCTCGCCCGGTGCCAGCGTTTTGCCTGTGGGGCTGCCTGAGTCGGCCCTGGCCACCGTGGTGGCAGGCCCGGTGCTCGCCACGCCGGCAAACGTTTCGGTGCGTCGGGAGATGCTGTCGGTGGCCGATCCGGAGTGGGCGTTTTCGCCAGCTTTCGCCGAGGCCGCCTCTGCAGGCACCGCCACGGCCGACGCTTCGCGTGTGAACGCAGGTGAAGTTCCGCGCCAGGGTCTGCCCGAGCTGGTCTTTGCGCGTTGAAACAACGGTGCCGCCCGCCAAGAGGTGGCCATGACATCCAGGAGCTTGCCAACATGAACGCCCCATTCCGTCAGAACACCGCCCGCTGGGTGATCGCCTCGGCGCTCGGCCTGGGTCTCGCCTTGCCGGTGACGTCGGCGCTGGCCCAGTCCACGCCCGCCACCGCCACCGCAGCCGCCACCGCGCAGGCCGCCACCCCCGATGCCTTCATCAAGCGCATCACCGACGAGGTGTTTGCCACCGTCAAGGCCGACAAGGGCATCCAGCAGGGTGACCTGCGCCGCGTGCAGGCCATGGTCGAGAGCAAGATCTTGCCGAACGTGAACCTGCAGCGCATGACCTCGGCCGCCGTGGGCCGCCCCTGGCGCCAGGCCACGCCCGAACAGAAGCAGCGCCTGCAGGAAGAGTTCAAGACCCTGCTGATCTACACCTACGCCGGTGCCGCAGCCCAGATCAAGGACCAGACCATCGAGTACCGCCCGATGCGCAGCCGCCCGGAAGACACCGAGGTCATCGTGCGCACGCTGGTGCGCAACAAGGGCGAGGCCATCCAGCTCGACTACCGCCTGGAGAAGGCCGATGCCGGCTGGAAAATCTACGACGTCAACGTGCTGGGCGCGTGGTTGGTGCAGACCTACCAGAGCAGCTTCGCGCAAGAGGTCAGCGCTTCGGGCATCGATGGCCTGATCGCCAAGCTGGTCGAGCGCAACAAGCAACTGGCGACGCGCAAGGTGGCGGGCTGAGATGCTGCTGCTGCCGCCCGTGATCACGCATGCGGAAGTGCCGCATGTGCTCAGCCTGTTTCGCCAGACTTTGGACCAGGCGGCCGCTCAGGGTGACACCCAGGCGGCCATGCTGACGGTCGATGGCTCCGACCTCCAGCAGTTCGACTCCAGCGCGCTGGCGGTGTTGCTGGAGTGCCAGCGCATGGCTCGCGGCAGCGGCCGGGCGTTTTCGGTGCAGGGCCTGCCGCCCAAGTTGACCGAGTTGGCCCGCTTGTACGGCGTGGACGGCCTGCTTCAGTCCGCGTGAAGCTGGCCTGAATCAGGCCTCTTCGGCCCACGCGAACCCGTCGCGGGCCACCAGGGCACTGGCCGCAGCCGGGCCCCAGGTGCCAGCCGAGTAAGGGCGTGGCCCCACGCTGTCGTGCCGCCAGGCCTCCAGGATGGGCTCCACCCAGCGCCAGGCCTGCTCCTGCTCGTCCGAGCGCACGAACAGGTTGAGCCGGCCCGCCAGCGCGTCGAGCAACATCCGCTCGTAGGCGCCCACCCGCTCGCTGGAAAACGCTTTGTGAAAGTCCAGGTCGAGCGAAACCGGAGACAGGCTCTCCTGCCCGGATCCGGCGCCCACCGCGTCCACCTCGCCACGCGCGGCCATCAGTCGCAGCTCCAAGCCGTCTTCCGGCTGCAGCTTGATCACCAGCTGGTTGGGCGTTTGCGCCCCGGGGAAAATGGCGTGCGGCGTCGGCCGGAAGGTCACGACGATTTCAGCGTGGTAGTGCGTCATGCGCTTGCCGGTGCGCAGGTAGAAGGGCACGCCCGCCCAGCGCCAGTTCTGCACCTCGCAGCGCAGGGCCACGAAGGTCTCGGTCTGGCTGTTGGCGGGCACCTTGGCCTCTTCGCGGTAGCCGCAGACCGACTCCCCGGCGACGGTGCCGGCGCGGTACTGCCCACGCACCACGTCGCGCGCCACCGAGGCCGCGTCGAATGGCTTGAGCGAGCGCAGCACCTTGAGTTTTTCGTCGCGGATGGCGTCGGCGTCCGAGCTGGAGGGCGGCTCCATCGCGATCATCGTCAGCAACTGCAGCGCGTGGTTCTGCACCATGTCGCGCAGCGCGCCGGTTCGGTCGTAGAAGTCGCCCCGCGTGCCCACCCCCAGTGACTCGCCCAGCGTGATCTGGATGTGCGCGATGCTCTCGCGCCGCCACAGCGGCTCGAACAGGGCGTTGCCAAAGCGCAGGGCCATGAGGTTCTGCACCGAAGGCTTGCCCAGGTAGTGGTCGATGCGCAGCGCCTGCCGCTCGGTGAACACCGCGCCCACGGCCTGGTTGATGGCTCGCGCGCTGGCCAGGTCGTGGCCCAGTGGCTTTTCCAGCACCACGCGCACGCGCTCGTCGTTCAGGCCGATGGCGCCGAGTTGTTCGCAGATGACCGGGAACAGGTGAGGGCTGGTGGCCAGGTACATGACCACGGTGTCCGCGTGACGGTTGCCCAACCAGGCCTGCAGGCGCAGGTAGTCGCTCGGCTGCGACAGGTCCATGCGCAGGTAGCGCACCAGTTGCGAAAAGCGCGCGTACTCGTCTTCGGTGGGGCGCTTGGCGCTGTCGGCGGCCAGCAGGCGCTCGTGCAGCCAGTGGCGGTACTGCGCGTCGTCCTGCTCGTCGCGGGCCACCGCCAGGATGCGACCGCCGGCCGGCAGCTTGCCGTGGCGCCAGGCCTGGAAGAGGGCCGGCATGAGCTTGCGCCAGGTGAGGTCACCGGTGCCACCGAAGAAGACCAGGTCGAAAGTCTGCGAAGACATGGGAATGAGGGGGCGTCTGAAGTCGCGTTTTGGCGGGATGGCACCCACTTTCGCACCGTTTTGGGATCAGAATCAAGGAAACAGGCCGATCATTGCCAGCATGACGTCTCAACTCGACCAACTCAGGGCCCACACCACCGTGGTGGCCGACACCGGCGACTTCCGCCAACTCGCTCAATTTGCCCCCCAGGACGCGACGACCAACCCCTCGCTGATCCTCAAGGCCGTCCAGAAGCCCGAGTACGCGCCCCTGCTGGCCGAGACCGTGGCCGCGCACCGCAGCGCCGCACGCGACGAGATCGTCGACCACGTGCTGGTGCGTTTCGGCCTGGAGATTTTGAAGGTGGTGCCGGGCCGCGTCTCGACCGAAGTCGATGCCCGCCTGAGCTTCGACACCGCCGCCACGCTGTCGCGCGCGCGCCGCATCATGGCGCTGTACGAAGCCGCTGGCGTGCCGCGCTCGCGCGTGCTCATCAAGGTGGCTGCCACCTGGGAGGGCATCCAGGCCGCGCGCGAGCTCGAAGCCGAAGGCATCCACTGCAACCTGACGTTGCTGTTCGCGTTTGCGCAAGCTCGCGCCTGCGCCGACGCCAGCGTGCAGCTGATTTCGCCTTTCGTCGGCCGCATCTACGACTGGCACAAGAAGTCGGCTGGCGCCCAGTGGGATGAAGCCGCCCGCGCCGGTGTGAACGACCCAGGCGTGCAGTCCGTGGCGCGCATCTGGCAGCACTACAAGCAACACGGCGTGCGCACCGAGGTGATGGGCGCGAGCTTTCGCAACGTGGGCCAGATCCTGGCGCTGGCCGGCTGCGACCTGCTGACCATCAGCCCCGACCTGCTGGCGCAGCTGCAGGCCTCTGACGCGCCCGTGGCACCGCAATTGCTTGCTCCGGCTCAGGTGCTGCCCCCCGAGGCCGCGCTGACCGAAGCCGAGTTCCGCTACCAGCTCAACGAAGACGCCATGGCCACCGAGAAACTGGCCGAAGGCATCCGCCTCTTCGCGGTGGACGCGGGCAAGCTCGACACCCTCATCGACGCGGCCCTGGCTGCCTGAGCCCCTTGCCCCCGACCCCGATCATGTCGCCCAGAGACCCCGCCATGCCCCTGAGCGCACCCCGCTGTGATGAGACCGTGGCCTGGTCGGCCCTGGCCGGTCACGCGCAGGTGCATGGGCGCGAGCTGGACCTGAGGCAGCTCTTCCAGGATGACCCCGACCGCGTGCAGCGCCTGAGCCTGCAGGCGCCCGAGGTGTGGGCCGATCTGTCGCGCTCGCACTGGGACGTGGCCACCCAGCGCCACCTGCTGGACCTGGCCCGCGAATGCCTGCTGGCCGACCGCCGCGACGCCCTGCTGGCGGGTGCGGCCGTCAACACCACTGAGGGGCGCGCGGTGCTGCACACGGCCCTGCGCGCACCGAAGGGGCAGGGGCCGCACTCTGAAGCGGTGCACGCCGAGCTCGACCGCATGCTGGCCTTTGCCGAGCGCATCCGAGCCAGGGCAGGGGGCGAGCAGCCCGGCGACATCCACGACGTGGTGCACATCGGCATCGGCGGCTCCGACCTGGGCCCGCGCATGGTGATCGCGGCGCTGGCCCACCGGCTGCACCCGGGTCTGCGCCTGCACTCCATCTCCAACGTCGACGGCCAGGACCTGGGCGCACTGCTGCCCAGGCTGAACCCGGCACACACGCTCTTCGTTGTCGCCTCCAAGACCTTCACCACCCAGGAAACGCTGGCCAACGCCAACACGGCGCGGCAGTGGTTCCTCGATGCTGGTGGCACCGAAATCGACCGGCACTTCGTGGCCGTGAGCACGGCGGTCGAGCGCGTGCGCGCCTTCGGCATCTCCGAGGTTTTTGCCTTCTGGGACTGGGTGGGCGGGCGCTTCTCGATGTGGTCGACCATTGGCCTGCCGATCGCCTTGGGCATCGGGGCCGACGGTTTCCGCGAACTGCTGGCCGGCGCCCACGCCATGGACCGCCATTTCGCCGAAGCGCCCTTTGAAGCCAACCTGCCGGTGCAACTGGGCCTGCTCGACGTCTGGTACCGCAACTTCAAGGGCTACACCAGCCGCTGCGTGGCGCCTTATGCGCAAGGCCTGCGCAGCCTGCCTGCCTACCTGCAGCAGTTGGTGATGGAGAGCAACGGCAAGTCGGTGGACGCCCAGGGGCAGCCGCTGCCTTACGCCACCAGCGACGTGCTGTGGGGCGAGCCTGGCACCAATGGCCAGCACGCTTTCTTCCAGATGCTGCATCAGGGCAGCGACGTGGTGCCGGTGGAGTTCATCCTCGTGGCGCGCCCCAGCTACCCCGCTGTGTTGCAGGCCTCACCAGCCCTGCAGGCGGCGCTCAAGCAACAGCACGAGGCCCTGCTGGCCAACGGCTTGGCCCAGGCCCAGGCGCTGATGTGGGGCAAGACCGAGGCCGAAGCCTTGACCGAGCAGGCACCCACCGCGTCGCCGGCGCTGGCCCCCGAGGTCATCGCCCGCCACCGAACCTTCCCGGGCAACCGTCCCAGCCTGACCCTGGTGCTCGACGAGGTCTCGCCCCGCTCGCTGGGCGCGCTGATCGCCCTGTTCGAGCACCGCACCTTCGTGTCGGGCGCGGTGTGGGGCATCAACAGCTTCGACCAGTGGGGCGTGGAGCTGGGTAAGGCGCTGTGCCAGCAACTGCTGCCGCGCCTGCAGTCGGGTGACACGGCTGGGTTGGATGCGTCGAGCGCGGCCTTGATCGGGCGGTTGCGGCAGGGCTGAGTCAGCCGCCCTGATGGCTGTCAGCCAGTGCCTGCACGAACGCAGCGCGTGCGGCCACGGCCAGTTCGTAGGCTTTTTCTTCACCATATCTCGAGATTGAGAAGGCTTTTTTGCGCGCGGGCTTGACGCCTTCCGGTGTGCGCGCCTCCCAATGCACGTAGACCGCCACGCTGCCGTCCGAACGCCGGCGGCTGGTTTTCATCTTGAACACCCCAGGGGTCCCGGATGTGTTGTTGGTGCGCAGCTTTTGCACCAGTTCCTGCTGGGTGTAAGGCTGCAGCGAACGCGCGATTTGGTCGCGCCATGCCTGGGCCGCTTGCAGGGCGGCCTCCACTGAGCCGTGCCGCAAAACCGGGAACCCTTTGGCGTGGTTCGTGCCACGACAGCGCAGGGACACGCGCCAACTCCCCAGCCCCGGGGTGGGCATGAACCAAAGGCGATCCAGGTCGCCGAGTGGTGGGGTGTTGGGGGGCTTGGGCATGCTGTCTTGTGCGCTGCAGGGGCCGGCCGCCCGGCTCGGTGCAATGTCCATCAATCGTTCCCCTTGAACACGGTTCTGAATTTCGCCAGACCGATGCCGTTGAGTGTGAACTCGTCGATGCCTTCGCCGATGGCCCCAGCCATGGAGTCGTGAACGCATGACTCCAGGAACGCCTCGACCTCTGGGGTGAGGCGGCTCAGGTCGATCGACTCGGCCACGTCGCACAGCCGGTGGTCTGCATGGTGGGACATGCCGCTGGCAGCGTACATGGCACGCACTCGCCTGGCAGCCTCCCTGGGGTTGAAGTCGGTCGCCATCGGGTCACCTTGACCGAGTGCGGCCAGGCGCCGAATCAAGGTGGCCTGGGTGCGGCGCAGGCTGCTTTTGTCGGCAGCTGTGGCGCGTTGAAACAAGGCGGTGGACTCGAACGCATGGCGATGCTTGAAGCGGTAGCTGAAGTACAGCGCCATGTGTTGCTTGAGCATGTTTTCGACCGCAGAGGCGCCGACTTTGGCGTGCCGAACGTAGTTGTTGAAGCGGCGGATGGTTTCGGCGGCAGGTTGCAGCGCGGCCCTGTCTTGCGGCGGCAACTCGGTCAGTGGCTTGAGCGGCACGCCACTCAGGCGGGCCTCTCGGTACATGTTGGCAGCCGGGATGAGGCTGTAGAGCTCCCCAGGCTGTGAGGCAATGCCCAGCGCGCCTGGTGCGTAGCCGCCGCCGACGTCGGAGTGGGCCCCCGGGTACATCACCTCCAGCGCGTTGCCAGGGTAGCGAGACCTGACCCGAACCGAGTCGAGCGGGAAGCAGGCACGCACCTCGTGACCGGCAACGAAGTGCACGCACCGCTCCACCGCAGGGTGGATTTCGAGGTTGTTGTCGGCCCAGGAGGCGTGGCCGCGCAAGATGCCGTTGTCGAAGAGGTTGGCCTGACCCACCGAGGCCACGGTGTCGAACACCCCCATGAAGCTCACGCGCAAGGGGATGCCGGCGAAAGTCCAGCCGCCACCCTCGGGTTGGCAGGCCTCGAACAGCCAGTTGCAAAAGGCGCGGGACTCGGCTGCGCCGCGCGAGAAGCCGAACACCGAGATGTTGATCTGCTCGACCGTGGGCTTGGCACCGGTCAAAGCGGCTTGGAGCTTGGTTTGCCAGTGGCGGAGAGCGGAGCGGCGTTGCGCGGCGGGGGACGCCAGAGAGGCGATGTTGTTGACGATGGAGTTTTGTTGGTCTGGCAGGATCAACAGACCCCTGTGCACATAACGATGCACGGAGTTAATCAATTGGAGCAAGGCCCAAATGATGCGGTGCTCGCCTTTTTCGCCCGTTGGCTTTCCCAATGGCAGTGTTCGGTTGACATCGCCAATCTCCGGGAACGGTGTGCCGACTCCTGGTACGTAGTGTTTGAAGTAGCCCCTCTCAGGTGAATCGTGATGAGCTTGAAAGAGCCTGACCACGTTCGTGTGCTTGCGCTTCTCTGGTGGTAGAGAGTCGTAGTCTTGCTGCTTGTTGTTGCCTGTGCCATCGAAGAACACACCGATGTGCACTTGACCGCTGCAACGTTGCTCGCCAATGTTCGCCGTCGTGCAAGATAGGGCCCTCAAACGCTGCATGCCTTCGCGAGGCGACAGGGGGCGCAGCCCTCCTTCGGGTATCGGCCGTGGCGAAGTGGTGCTCATGGTTGATTCGCTCCCTGCTTAGGATAGGCCGGCAGGTATTCTGGGTGTTCTGGGTAAAGAACGCTGACCTTGACCTGTACCTGGTTGTTGGGCATGAAGTGAACCGTGAAGTGCCCCAGGTCTTGTGCTGTGTACTCGGGCACAGGCACGGTGCGTTCAATCCATGGGTCCTCTACCAGCACCTGCCTGCCATCGCGGATCACCTCTTTTCCATCGGCGTCGGTGAGCCACTTGCCGCCGCCTTGCCACTTGATCGTGACTTTCATGTCCGGGTTCCAGCGCCTGGGCAACGTCACACAACATGTTGTGGCACCTCCTCCACCCTGCGGAGGCACGTTGATGACGCCACCCTCACCGTTGATGAGAAAAGACGAGACCCATTGATCGGTGTGGTTGACGGCTTGGTATGACAGCCCAATCGTTTCCTCTTCCAGACAGGCAGACAAAGGCAGGCACAGCAGCACGGTTGCGGCAATCAGTCCGAGGCGCCAGTGCATGCTGAAACCTGTCGTCGCGCAAGAAATGGCCTTTGGTCGCTGCATGCCTTCGCTTGGGGACAAAGTTCGCAGGCCACCCTCTTGCATGGGCTTTGGCGAAGTGGTGCTCATGGTTGCGATGATCTTTGTGTCGGGTATGCCGGACGGTAGTCTGCGTGTTCTGGGTAGTAGAAACTGACTTTGACCCGCACCTGATCGTCGGGAAGGAAGTGAACGTCAAAGTGAGCCAAATCCTTTTCTGTGTACTCGGGCACGGTCTCAGTCCGTTCAATCCACGGGTCTTCCACCAGCACTTGCTGACCATCCCTGAGTACTTCCTTGCCGTTGGCATCAGTGAGCCACTTGCCGCCGCCTTGCCACTTGATCGTGACTTTCAAGTTCGGACGCCAGCGCCTGGGCAAGACCACGCAACATGCAGTTTTGCCTCCACCACCTTGAGGTGAAACGTTGATCACGCCCCCCTCACCGTTGATGAGGAAAGACGAGACCCATTGATCGGTGTGGTTGACGCCGAGGTAAGACAGCGCCACGGTTTCCTCTTCAAAGCAAGCAGACAAGGGCAGGCACAGCAGCAGGGCGGTGGCAGATAGAGCGGCCGTGGTCCAATCACGTGTGGCGCGTGAAGCGGTGGGCCTGCCTGAATGGTGAGTTCTGCTCATGGCTTCAGTCTGCCGTCTCGGGTTCAGCAGGGAGCAGCTCAATCAGGGCATCGGTCAGCGAGGTGGCCGCGTCTGCGTGGCTGGCGTGGTCCGCCAGCAAACCTGGCAAGGCGGGGTGGTTGAGCACCTCGCCTTGGGTCCAGCATGCCGCAGCGGCCAGGGCCAGTTGGTCGCTGGAGCCGTCCAAGCCTTGGGCCACGGCCATGTCATGCGCCCGTCGCACCCAGTCGTGCACCTGCCCTGGCGGTACATCTGGCGGCAATGATTCAGGGAGTTGTTCGTGCAAGGCTTGGATCAAGGCGTCTGGCTGGGCGGCGTGCGTCAGTGCGTTCAGCTCTGTGTCGGTGAGCATCAGGGGCGCATCGGGCAAGGAAGCGGCCCGAAGCGTCTCATCGGGCATGGGCAGGGCCTGCAATTGACCACTTCGGTTGATGATGTGCCAACCGCTGACCATGCCTGCGACCCTGGCCCAATTCAAGGGGCTCAAGCTGTCGGGCAGGTTCAGCAAGGTTCTGACATCCGCTATCCGGAGCAGCAAGCGCAGGCCGTCCGAGGTCTGCACCCACTTGATGGATCGCCAGGATCGAGCGAGGTTGTCTGCATCGGCGTGCGCTTGAACTAGGCTGATCATCGGGCGCCCACTGGCATGCCGCAGCACCCGCAGCAGGTCCCGTTTCAGCTCAGCTGTGTTGCCCTTGGGCAAATGAAGCAAGGTGGGCGACAGCTCGGCCCATTGTGGTTCTGTGTACAGCAGTGTGACCGGGTGCCGCCAGTTCAGCGGTTGGCGTTGTTCGTGATCGAACGCCTGGTCATAGAGGATGAACCAACGGCAGTCAGCGGGTGATTCTTGAACGAGCAAAGCAAGTTGCTCGGCCAGATCGGGCAAGGCCCCGGTGTTCAGCGCAAAGTACACAGCCTTACCTCACACCGCAGCAAGGGGCGAACCCGACCGCAGCGCATTCATCAGGCAGGTGATGCACACGCCTTCTGAGTTGGGCATCTGCGGCATGGTCCATGTGGCGCGGCCTGGCCCCACCATCGACTTTTGCCCCGCCTTGACCGTGATCTTGCCCGGGCACTGTGCGGTGAACTGTCCGCCCTCGATCGTGATGCTCGCGCCGCCTGCTACCGACAGCACCACGCGCTTGGCCGCCGCGATGTTGACCACCCCACTGGCCGTCTTGAGCTCCAGCGTCTGCTTGGCAGCGATCTGCGCGGGGCCAGCTTGCGCTTGCATGTCGATCGGCCCTTGCGCGGCGATCACCGTGATGCCTTTGCCTGCCGCTTCTGCGCCCGGCTGAATCGCCCCTGCCAGCACACCGATGCCTTGCGCGGTCTGCACGCGCAGCTGCCCACCCACGGCCCAGTGGCTGTCTTGCCCGCTGGCGATCTGGGTGGTGTCCTGGCTGCTGAGGTGCCAGTCCTGGCCTGCGGTGAGGCCGATGCCGGCCTTGCCCACCAGCGCGATGTTGGGGTCGGCCATGTGGGGCAGCTTGTCAGCGCCGGTGCCGGTGGCCTTGTCGGCCGCATCGGCGAGGGCGTTGGGCAGGCTCGTGGTGCTGACGGTGCCCATCAGGCTCTTGGTGAGGGCGGCCGCCGGTGCGAGGGTGTCGTCGAGCGTGCTTTGTTTTGCCGCGCGGCTGCCAGCGGCCGTGGCCAGGCCCACGGTCTGATGCGTGGTGGCGGCTTGGTGGAAGGTCTCGGCCAGTTGCTGCATCTGGCGCGCGAGAGCGATGCCGGCAGCGTTGTCTCCTGGGGGCTCGGCGGTCTGGCCCAAGCCATTGCGCAGGCTGAAGGTGCTGAGCATCACGCCCCGTGCAGCTCGCACACCGCCCCAGGCATCCGATCGCAACTCAAAGCCCAGGCCCCGGAAGCTGCCCCGGTGGTTGTCGGCCTGGTGCAGCAGGTGGCCCATTTGCAGCCAGGTCTGCGCCTGGGTGGTGTGCAACTGGGTGCGCAACTGCTCGGGCGTGTCGTCCCACACCAGTTGGCTGTGGCCGCTGCCGCCGAACTCCTTGCTCTTGATGCCGCTCAGCGCAGCTGCGTTGGCCTGGCCTTGTGCGCCTGGGCTGGCCGCTGCGCTGGCCGCGCCGTGCCAGGCGGGGCTGTGGCCGCCTGCGCCCGAGCCGATCAGGTTACCTTGTGAGGCGGGGGTGTGGTCAGTGGACTGCGCCAAGGCATCGAGCGAGGCTTCAGCAGCCCTGCCGCCCGGCGTGGGCACGATGCCCGACTCGCCCTGGCCGTTGTAGAGCGCGGCCATGACCACGGGGCGGTCGATGTCCCTGCCCAGGAAGGTGACCAGCACCTCCTGCCCGATGCGCGGGATGAACTGGTGGCCCATGCCGGGGCCCGACAGGCGCTGGACCACGCGCAACCAGCAGCTGTGGTCGCTGGGGCGCCGTTGCGGCGAGTCGATGTTTTGCCAGTGAAAGCGCACCTTCACGCGGCCCATCTTGTCGGTGTGCAGCTCGTGGGCGCCATTGGGGTGTTCGCTGCCATCGGGGCCGACGACGATGGCCGTTTGCGGCCCCAGCGCGGTCGGGCGTGGGCGGGGTCGCAGGCCGGTGTCGTCCATGAGCACGGGGCGCCAGGGCACGTCGCGGCGAACGGCCTGGAACTGGCAGGCAAAGCCGGTGCGCTCGG